>PABH01000053.1 GCA_002702705.1 Anaerolineaceae bacterium | reverse complement strand
GAGATTCTGCCACAGCTTTTACCACCAGGGTGGTAAACACCGGGCGACGCTGGGTGGTAAACATCGGGCGACTATGCCTGGTAAACACCGGGCGACTATCCCTGGTAAACATGTGGCGACTATGCCTGGTAAAGTCTAACCCGGTCAGTGACATCAAGTAAATCAACTGAATTTCCAAAAATTGGTATTTCCATCATTAACCCCTTCGGTGAAAGTGGATTTTCTAAATTATATATTAAATACTGCTAAAGCAGGTAAGTTAACTAATATAACTATAAAAATAGGCAGGTAATACAATTATCAACTTTTGATGATGTGATTAAAAATCACAAGGCTGCTATATAAGAATATGAAAAAATCTTGGGTGAAATTTTAGCTCCAAGTTCAGAAAGTGTATCTGATGTCTTTAAGAAATTATTTGATAAATTGACTTTTGAAATAAAAGTCGGTTGTCTTCAGAATGTTTGATAGAGTTTGAAGCGGTGTTAAGCCCTATTATTAGAAAATAAAATTTCTGAAGATTCCATTTTAGAGGGATCGAAAAAGTTGATATTGAATGAGTTTGGTTGTAATTGTCCACAATTTAACAAAAATAGCGGTTTTTACGCCGCTATTTTATCATCTTATTTTTTTGACCCTAAAAAATTTTCTTTTGTGTCAGCTTTTTGTCGTTAGACTTGATGTCAATTTTAAGAAATTGAAGCGATTAATACTCGTCTTCTTCAAGCCAATCGTCAGCATCTTCATCGTCCAGACTACTGATGTCACCCCATTCTTCCACTTCATCATCGTCTTCACCGTCCCAAGGTTCTTCAGGGATCGAATCTGCGGTGGGCACATAGGTCAAACATCCTTTATCCGGGTCGAGCTCTACTAATGCTGCTGAGCAAAATCCTTCATCCAGAAAACCACAGTCCTCATAATGACATTGAATTTTGGGCATAAATTTTCCTCCTGTTGGAAAAATAATCAAAGTGCAATTTTATAGTTCCTTTAGAATTATTACAAGTGAAATTATAAAAACAATTGTCATTGTTATTGCTGAAAATATACAAAAAGGGCAAATCGCGCGAATAACCGCAATTTGAAGGTAGGTTAAATAAGCCGAAAAAATTATACCTACAGTCGAGATCCCAAAAATAAAAAAATTACCGTATTTTTCAAAAAGACTATATTTTTGTAATATCGTGGCAATTAGAATAATGGAAACGTAAGCTGCGATCCCAAAAAAAGATATAGGGATCCCGTTCCATTCTGAGTAACGGCTGTTATTTACCGTCCAACAATCACCAATGCCTGGCATGCATAAGGTTTCAGAATGGGTTAATTTGATGATACTTAAGTAAACAGCATCAATGGAGCCAACAATACTAACGCCTAACCGGATTTTATTTAACATAATTTTCTACAAAGCAATAAAATTTACCTGACTTCCTTTTGGCAGGGATTTTACACCAGGTGGAATGACAAGTAAAGCATTTGCAGAAACTAATGAAAAAATGTTTCCTGAACCCTGGTGTCCGGTGAGTTTTGCTGTGTATGTTGAGCCTTGTTTTTCAACAATTCCACGCAAATAACTTTCCCGGCCATCGGATTCGATCGATTCTTGTAATAATGCTTGTTGATAATGGGGATCCGAAGTCGTTAAACCAATCATTTTTGAAATAACTGGTTTTAAAAAGATTAACGAAATTATAAAAGCAGATACTGGATTTCCCGGAACACCAAAAAAGGGTATGGATTGATAATTTCCATAAACCAGTGGTTTACCAGGCCGGATATTTACACGCCAAAAATTGATGTTCCCATTTTCTATAATTGCATCACGAATATGATCAAACACACCTACACTCACACCAGCTGTTGAAATAATCAAATCTATGTCCATTGAAACTGCTTTTTTTAGCAACTCATCCACACTTTTGCGGGTATCTTTTGCTACTCCCAAATTGACAACATCTGCACCAAAAGAATTAAGTAAGGTTTGAATTGAAATAGAATTAATATCGTATATTTGGCCTGCTGCTAATGGTTGGCCAGCTGGAACGATTTCATCGCCGGAAGAAATTAATGCGATTCTGGGCTTTCCATATACAGCAATTTTTGCTATTCCGACTCCGGAGATCAATCCGAGGTCTTGAGGGCGCAAAAAATGGCCTTTTGAGAAGATTTTTGTTCCCTTTTGAATATCTTGTCCTTTTGGGCGCACATGGTCCCCTGGGTTTACTTTTTTGAAAATCTCTATTTCAGTGGGTAATTCAACCAATGCATATTTATCAGCATAATTCGTAAATTCTACAGGGACAACGGCATCAGCACCTACCGGTAATTCTGCACCGGTCATGATACGGCTGGCTTGATTTTTTTCAATTTTTTTATGAGGGTGATATCCAGCAGGTATGTCTTCAATGACTTTTAATCGAACGCAGTTTGTACTGTCTGCATGTTGGATGTCAACTGCACGTACTGCATAACCATCCATGCTTGAATTATGAAAAGGTGGTAAATCGATTTGAGAGAAAATATCTGATGCGAGAACATAACCATTTGCATTTATTGTTTCAATAAAAAGATCTTTAGAAACAGATATGGTTTCCAAAATTTTTGATTTTGCCTCTGCAACAGATAAGAGGGGTTTATTTTGCATTTTTTCACCTTGTATTTTTTAAGAGGTTCTTAAGCGATATGCTTCCATGACATTGGGCAAGTTTTCTATGCGGGTTAATAACAAACTTAATTGGTTTATATCGCTGACCTCTACGATAATTTTAATTGTTGCTAAATTATGAGTGACTTTTAACTGAATATCAACCAAATTTCCACCCTCATTACTTAATACATTGGAAATATCACCCATTAATCCCTGACGGTCATAAGCTTTGATTTGAATTGCAACGGGATAAGTTTTTGTTAATTCGCCCCAGCTCACTTTTACGATCCGCTCTCTATCATTCATACGCAGCATATTTGGGCAATCCGTGCGGTGAATGGTGGCGCCTCGTCCACGAGTAATATAACCGACGATATCATCTCCCGGTGCTGGTTTGCAGCATCTGGCCAGGACAGTTAATAATCCTTTAAGTCCTAATACGGTTACGGAATCACTGCTGAGGGTTTGGTCCGAGATTGGTTTGGATATAAATAACGGATCTTCTGGTGATTCTTCTTCTGAGGCTAAATCGCGAATAATTTTACTTACAGAGAGGTCCCCACAGCCAAGTGAAACATACATATCATCGATACTTTTATAATCATGATTGGCTGCATATTCGGCAAAATCAATGTGTTTTAGCCCGAGTCGTTTAATTTCTTTTTCGAGCATTAATTTGCCTTGAACCGCATTTTGGTTATGATCTTGTTTCTTAAACCAATTTCGGATTTTTGATCGAGCCCTTTGGGTTTTTACCAATCCTAAATTTGGATTAAGCCAATCACGGCTTGGGCCACCTTGTTTTGAGGTTAATATCTCCACTTGATCGCCGGTTCTTAAGGTGTAATCTAAAGAAACCAATTTGCCGTTGATCTTTGACCCACGGCAGCGATTGCCAATCTCGGTGTGGACATGATACGCAAAATCGATTGGTGTTGCACCAGCGGGTAAATCAATTATGTCACCACGCGGTGTAAATACATATACCCGGTCTTGGAAAACGTCACTTTTCATACTATCGACAAATTCTTGCGCGTCTTCCACTTCTTGACGCCACTCCATTAAACGTCTTAGCCAATTAATACGCTGCTCGTAGGTTTTATCTCTCGGTCCCCGTTCTTTATAACGCCAATGGGCTGCAATGCCGTATTCAGCATTTTGGTGCATTTCCTGAGTTCGGATCTGAACTTCCAGTGGTTTTCCATCTTCATAAAGAATAGCAGTATGAATACTTTGGTAAAAATTGTCTTTTGGTGCGGCGATATAATCATCAAATTCATGTGGAATTGGTCGCCAATGTGTATGAATTACCCCTAAGGCCGCATAACAACTGGGAATATCAGGAACGATTAATCGCACAGCACGCAAATCCATTACCAATTCAAATGGTTTATCTTTTTCTTTCATTTTTCGGTAAATGGAATAAATATGCTTTGATCTGCCAGTGACTTCAACTTGAATTTTTGCTTCAGTTAATGCCTTTTTGAGGTTTTCAATGATTGCATTGATGTCATCTTCTCGATCTTTTCGTCTTAATGCAAGGCTGCTGGCGATTTCTTTATATTTTTCCGGGTTTACATACCGAAAAGCTAAATCTTCTAATTCCCACTTAATTTGCCAAATTCCTAGTCGATTCGCAAGAGGGGCAAAAATATCTAAAGTTTCTTTAGCGATTCTTTTTCTTTTACTTTCGGGCATGTAACCCAAAGTTCGCATATTATGTAATCGGTCAGATAATTTGATTAAAACCACCCGAATATCATCTCCCATTGCTAGGAAAACTTTACGTAAAGTTTCATTACTTAAATCTTTTTTTCGGGTTTTGGAAGAAGGGGTAATCTCTTTTTCTAATTGTTCTTCCTGCTCCTCTTCTTCGCTGATTAAATGTTCAAGTTGGTCTCCCCGGGCAACCCGAGGCAGATTGGTTAGTTTTGTTACCCCATCTACAAGCTTGGAGATTTCTTCACCAAAATTTTGTTCAATATCTTTTAGCGTAACGAAAGTATCTTCAACCGTGTCGTGTAGTAATCCTGCAATTACGACTGCAGGTGGTACTTTTAATTCGGCTAAAATGGCTGCAACTGCAACACAATGGGTGATATATGGTTCGCCGGAAGCACGTTTTTGATTTTTATGTGCATTTTCAGCAAAATCATATGCTTTTTGAACCATTTCTCGATCCAAAAATGAATAATTTTCAGGAAGAAGTTCGAATAAGGTTTCTATCTTCATATAGTTTAAGTATAACGAACAATAAAAAATAACGTTAGGAAATTTTACAGCCTTGTTTTGTTAGTCGGCAAATTGTTCTAACAACTGATTGGGAGAAATGGAACTTAAGTTATCCAGAATGATGTCAGCTTTTTCGAATTTCAGATTTTTTGTGATTTGGTTTGGAACTGCGACTGTGTAGAGGTTTGCAACTTTGGCTGCTTCTACGCCATGAGCTGAGTCCTCAAAAACGATACCCTCATAATTTTTAAGTCCAAAACGCTCTTTTACTTTGATGAACAAGTCAGGAGCTGGCTTCACTTGCTCTACATCATCAGCAGTTACGATGAAATCAAATTGTGCTAATATGTTTTTTCTCTCCAGATGGGTAGAAACCCAGTTATAACTGGAAGATGATGCCACGGCTAATTTTATTCGATTTTGTTTTGCAAATTGTATAAATTCTATAACACCGGGTAAAACGGGCATTGTCTCGGAAATATTTTTATGTGCAATTAATTGTTCTTTTCTCAATTGTTTTTCGTCAATTTTAATTTTTGTTTTAGTTCTAAGGTATCGAATCGGATCAAAATCATCATTTGAGCTTCCGACGCATTTAATCCATTCACTCATCGGTAAATCAACTTGATAATTTTTGTAAATATCTAACCAGGTTTGATAAGAAGAAAATTCCGTATCGATCATCAAACCATCAAAATCAAAAATAAAAGCTTTAATCATATGGGTCCCTATACAAATAAAATTGAGTGTCGAATACAAAGATACTCAATTTTATTTCATTATTAAAGAATTGACTAATTTTACTTTAATAATTCTTGTCCACTAAAATCGCGGTAGGGAGAAAGATAAGGCAATATCTCTTCATCTGAGGCTGTTAATTGATTATTTACAAAACGGGATAATAATTCTCCTAAACCCGGTCCCAACATAAATCCTTGTCCGCAGGTACCAGCAGCTTGTAAAAATCCTGATATTTCTTTTGACCAACCTACAATTGGAAAACCGTCTGGTGTCATTGGATAAAGACCCCGCCAGGTTCGACGCACACGGATATTTTTTAACCTCGGCATGATTTCGAGCATTCTTTGGGCTACCAATGGCAAAAACTCGCTGGTTTCTTCGACATTGAATCCCCAAATATTGGGTTTTGGTGTAATACAAAAAATGATTTGTCCTGTAAGATGTTGGTAAAAATAAAAATTGGATGATCCTTGTGTTGGACGAATATCAACCACCATCGGGTTTAAGAAATGTGAAACCGATTCCGTTATGGCAGCCTCATGACTATCTGGGGTAACGGGAAGTACCATTCGCCCCATTTCTCCGATTTGTTTTGCCCAAGGCCCAGCTGCATTGATAATTACATCACAGGTATATTGGGCTTTATTGGTTTTTAGGCCACAAACTCGATCATTTTCAATCAGTATTTCTTGTACACTTTCTCCAAAATGGAATTCTGCACCCAATTGTTTCGCTTGTCGGTAAAAAGCATGTGTTGCCAAGAGGGGTGAAGCACTACCATCATCGGGCGAGAAAGTTCCACCCAACAATCCATTAGGATTGAGATCAGGCACGACTTCGAGCATTTCTTTTTGATCTAACCAAGAAATATTTAATCCAAATTTTTGTTGTGTTTGTAATAGCTTTTGCAGGTTGTTTTTTTCTTCATCCCGGTAGGCAACAAAAGTATATCCGCCCTTAAACCAGTCTATGTCATCTCCATAAGTTTCTTTCCAAGTAGAAAATATATCAATGGAACGCAAACATAATCTGATTTTTGCTGGATCTGAATGGGTGGCTCGAATTCCTCCAATCGCTCTTTTGCTTGAACCTTGCCCCACGCTGGGATATTTATCCAATACCAAAGTTTTTATTTTATTTTTTGCCAAGAAAAATGCAGCTGGTGTACCAATAGAGCCTGCACCAATAATGATGACATCAAAATGTTTATTTGATTGATTCATAAATTATTCTTGACCTCCATTTACTCCAGCAAATTTTTCCAATGGAACTTCCATAAACAAAGGACGTTTGGTTTGGTCAGTTACCTCATCATCGGGTATACCTTCTTCCCGGAATAATCTTTTGATAATGGTTGTACATGTTTTTCCACCACATGAACCCATGCCGGCACGAGTGACTGTCTTAATTTCATTAAAATCTCGGTATCCCTGTCGAATGAGCGATCTGATTTCTCCGGCGGTAACCCTTTCGCAGCGGCATACAATCATCTCATCTTCAATATTTTTTACATAATGATCCATCGGTTGAGAGATTTGGTTATCTTGGATCTGGATACCAGCGATATGAGGAGCAATTTCGCGGGGAGCTTGGATATGAACGATCAATGTGCGATCACTTTCCGGGATACTGTGAACCGAGACAACTTCAAACTTACCTAATAAATTGCCTTCTGTGTCCATTGCAGTAACTGTATCGTTTTTTTGAAGGGGCTCCCGAATGAACTCATAAGGTACAGAAACTGTGGGTTCATTAATATCGTTGCGGTAGTCCACTAAGGTGATTGCTAATCCGGGGCATCCCGCAACACATTGCTCACAAACTTCACAGCAATACCCATTACCCAAAAAGGTGGGAATGCTGCGAATGTCATCTTTTTCAATGTGAATCAAACCATGCGGACAAAGCTCCGAACATGGATTACATGGAATTTCCTGGGTGCAATGAATAACCGGCATAACTCCTTCCTGATACTCTAGCTCTTCTTCAGGAATACTTTGTCCGGGGCGAGACTTTAATATTTCGGAGGTGCGATACCAGGATTGAGGAACTGCTTCAACGTCCAGCCCGAGCGCATTGGCTATTTCCCTTCCACGGATTTTGCCTGAAAAAATAGCAGCGGAAGCTTCAGCAATTTCCTCGGCATCTCCACCAACAAAAGTTTGTATACCGTACTGGATACCTTTTTTGTAAAACTCATCAACCGGATCAAGGCCAACCGCGATTAAGATACTATCACAAACAAATGATTTTTCTGTTCCGGGAATCGGTTTAAAATTCTGATCTACTTCTGCTACAGTAACCGATTCCACTTGGTCTTTTCCATTGGCGGAAAGGATGGTGTGAGAAGTCATAATTGGGACACCCATGCGATGTAATTTGTCTTTATGTACTTTATACCCGCCGCAATCTGGTAGGGCTTCTACCAAACCAACTACACCGATTCCAGCTTGAAGAGCATGGTATCCAGCGATCAACCCGACATTTCCACCTCCTACGATGAAGAGCTTTTCCGCTGGTCGAACCAAATCTCTATTAACTAGGGTTTGAAATGCTCCAGCACCATATACGCCGGGTAAAGTGTTTCCAGAAAATGCTAAAAATTTTTCTCGGGCTCCACAAGCAACAAACATTATTTTGGGTTTAATGAGGATGTATTTTTCATTATCGCGTAAAACACCTACATATTGATCCGAATAAACACCTAAAGCGGTTGTATTAACCCAAACCTCCACATTTTTATACTTTAATAATTCTTCTTCTAGTTTCGTGGCAATATCAATTCCTCTGGTACCCGCATAAACTGCTTGCGATGAACCAAAAAAACGGTGGGTTTGTAAAACAAGTTTGCCACCGAGACGATGTTTATCATCAATTAATAGTACTTTAACTCCGAGCTTTCCTAATTCTATTGCAGCAGACAAACCAGCAGGCCCTCCACCAATGATCAATACGGGCACTTCCTGTTTTTTAATTTCCTCCATCTTCGGGGGATTCGATACAAGTGGTAATTCAGGGAGGCCATTTGCTGGAAAAACTTGCATATCTGCTTTAATTTTTTCCATACAAGATTTTACAGGCTTACCGTTTGCAATAACCATACACTGAGCACATTGTCCATTTGCACAAAATATTCCTTGTGGGGATTGATCTTTATGGTGATGACCAAAAACACGAATGCCATTGGCGAACAAGGCAGCAGATATCGTTTCACCTGAATGTGCTGTTATTTTTTGATTTTGCCAATAAAATTCGATTATTTCTGCCTCGGGAATAGGAAGAATTGGGTGTTGTTTAATTCGAAAATCTGACATGTTTTTTCCTTTTAGGGTTGCTTTTAATGGGATTAGATAAGGAATAAACGACAATCTTTCAAAAATATGGTACAAAAATAGTTGTAAAATTAATACTGAATTTCTGCATAATTTTAATAAGTAAAGTCACTAGAATATTATTATTTTGGACATCCTTGTAAAATGGATGTGGTAGAATCGAAGCAATTTATTCGGGTATTATTTGGGAGGTTGCATGAAAAAAATCGGTGTGTTAACAAGTGGTGGGGATGCCCCGGGAATGAACGCTGCTATCCGGGCTGTTGTTCGAACTGGAATAGCCAAGGGTTGGACCGTTTACGGTGTCAAGAATGGGTATGCTGGATTAATATCGGGAAATATAATACCTCTCGGCGCTCGTGATGTGGGCGGAATTATGCAGCGGGGAGGAACGATGTTAGGTAGTGCCCGTTCGGAAGAATTTAAAACTATTGAGGGACAAAGAAAAGCCATACGCCAATTAAATTCTCATGGCATTGAAGCTCTGGTTGTGATCGGTGGTAATGGGTCACAAACCGGCTCATTTAAATTGACACAATTAGGTTTTCCGGTAGTAGGGGTTGCTTCAACGATTGATAATGACTTGTATGGATCCGACATAACAATTGGTGTTGACACTGCTTTAAATGTAGCTCTAGAAGCTGTTGATCGATTAAAGGTAACTGCCAGTTCCCATCAGAGGGCATTTTTATTAGAAGTGATGGGGAGAGACTGTGGTTATTTGGCTTTAATGACAGCATTGGCAGGCGGAGCAGAAGCAGTTATTTTGCCTGAAGTTGATATTGATCCTGACGATGTTGCTGATCGAATAAGTGAGGCCTACAATAAAGGTAAAGCACATGCCATAGTAATTGTGGCAGAAGGTGCAAAATATAATGCGGAAAGATTGTCCGCTTATTTTAAGGAGCATGAAGAGCGTTTGGGTTTTGCATTGCGCGTAGCTATCCTTGGGCATATCCAACGTGGGGGCACACCTTCAGCATATGATCGAATCCTGGCTAGCCGGTTAGGTGCTGGAGCGGTGGAAATGATTGACAAAGGAAATACAGGGGTGTTGGTAGGTTGGGTCAATTCAAAACTTGACGCCACTCCACTCGAAGTTGTGGTAAGTAACAAAAAACAAATTGATCGAGACTTGGTACAGTTAGCTGAAATATTAGATTAATAAAAAAACAGCCATCTCACCTTAGAAATGAGATGGCTTATTTTTTAATTTGCAGGTTGAGTTTTTAAGAATTCTTGAATAAAACCATTCAAACTACCATCTAAAACTGCACTCACATTTCCCATTTCAAATTCTGTGCGGTGGTCCTTTACCATTTGGTAAGGGTGTTGAACGTACGATCGAATTTGTGATCCCCATTCATTTTTTTGGTAATCACCCCGAATTTTAGCAAGGGCTTCTTCTTGTTCCTGACGTTTAATCTCTAATAGTTTTGCCCGCAAAACCCGAAAGGCATTCTCCCGATTTTGAAGCTGAGAACGCTCATTTTGACAGGTAACAATTAAACCTGTTGGAATATGGTAAAGGCGGATGGCTGTAGACGTTTTTTGAACATTTTGCCCTCCTGCCCCCGATGATTTAAAAATATCAATCCGTACTTCGTCAGGCGGAATAGAAATTTCTTCCAAATCTGTATCCATATCCGGTAAAATTTCAACCTGAGCAAAAGAGGTATGCCTGCGATGATTAGAATCGAAAGGAGATAAACGTACCAGGCGATGGACGCCCTTTTCAGATCGCAAGTATCCATAAGCGTATTTACCGTTTATGGCGATTGTAACACTTTTAATGCCTGCTTCTTCGCCGACAGAACGGTCCAATATGTCTGCTTTATACCCGTTTTGGTCTGCCCAGCGAAGATACATACGTTCTAACATTTCAGCCCAATCTTGTGAATCGGTACCACCGGCACCAGCGTGAATACTTAATAACGCATTGCCGCGATCATACCGGCCGGATAAGTATGTGCTGAGTTCTTTCTGATCTAATTCGCGTGTAATATAATCAATTTCATCTTCGAGTTCACTGCGGAATGATTCGTCACCCATCTCCGCTAACTCTTTCGCATCATCAATTTTTTTGCTTAATGATTTCCAACTATCAATTTCTTCACGTAAATCGTTGATGGATTTTAATATGTTTTGTGCATTAACACGATCATCCCAAAGATTGGGATCCTCAGATTTTTTCGTCAGTTCTCTTAATTCTTCTTCCTTCTTATTAAGGTCAAAGGTGCACCAAGAGATCATGAATTTTGACAGATTGTTCTGCCAAGCGATCTACTAGATCTTGCATACTTTTACTCCATTTATGAAATAATCCCTTTAACAAATGCAGTTTTGTCGAAGGGCTGTAAATCTTCTGGTTTCTCGCCTAAACCGGCGTATAAAATTGGCACATGTAATTCCTTCTGAATTGCAAATGCCATTCCACCGCGGGCTGAACTATCCAATTTGGTTAATATAACACCGTTGATTTTGACTGCTTCGTTAAAAGCGCGAGCTTGATGTAGTGCATTTTGTCCAGTAGTAGCATCCATGATCAACCAGGTGGCGTGAGGCGCGCCAGGCAAGGCTTTACCAGTAACGCGATTGATTTTTTTTAATTCTTCCATTAAATTAAACCGGGTGTGCAAACGCCCAGCGGTATCGATAAAAACAAAATCTGCTTTTCGAGATAAACCAGCTTGAACCGTATCAAATGCAACAGATCCGGGATCTGCCCCTGGCTGCCCTGAAATAACTGGTATATTGAGTCTATCTCCCCAGACTTTTAGCTGCTCCACAGCAGCAGCACGAAAAGTGTCGGCGGCTCCAAAGATAACAGATTTGTTTTGGTCAGTAAGTTTTTTTCCAAGCTTCGCTAAGGTGGTCGTTTTACCCGAACCATTGACTCCAATGACCATAATTACAGCGGGTTTGTGATCTGAAAAATCTGGTATTTCTGAAGTATCCAAGCGGCTTACTAGTTCTTCCACCAATAATTCTTGCAGTTCATTCGATTTGGTAATTCCAAATTTTTCAACTTTAAGAATCAGACTTGCGATGATTTCCTGAGTTGTCTCAATTCCGAGATCAGCCTGAACCAATATCGCTTCTAATTCTTCCCAGGTATCCCAAGAGATCTCCGTAGCACCAAATAAGGTTGCCAATCGGCCAAATGCAACTTTTCTAGTCTTTTCAAGACCTTTAATCCATTTATCAAATATATCTGCCATAGCAAAAAATTATATCATAGCCATCATTTTTTCGATTGATGTTTTACTGCCAATTGCCCACAGCCTGCTTGTATATCAATTCCTCGTCGCAGTCGAATTGTACAAGGAATACCTTGTTCTTCGAGGATGTTTTTAAAAACATAGGTTTGATTTTTTGTGCTAGGGGCATATTCATCTTGGCCAGTTGGATTAAGTGGAATTACATTAACATGACACAAAAGTCCTTTTAATAATCCCGCTAGTTCTCGAGCCGTTTTTTCATCATCATTTTTACCTGCTATTAATGCCCATTCGAAGGTAATTCGACGATTTGTTTTATTAATGTAGTATTGGCAGGCTTCAATAACTTGAACAATATCATATTTTTTGTTTATTGGCAGCAGTAAGCTGCGTTCAGTGTCATTTGCTGCATGCAGACTAATTGCAAGGTTAACTTGTACATTTTCGTCTGCAAATCGTCTGATCATGGGGACCAATCCGACCGTTGAAACTGTAAAGCGTCTTGCTCCCAGATCAAACCCTGAGTGATCATTCAATGTGTTGATGGCCTGCATGGTGGCTTCATAGTTATGGAAGGGTTCACCCATGCCCATTAATACGATATTTGTTACTTTTTCATCCGTTTGATTTAACAATTTCGCATAAAACAAAACCTGCTCAATAATTTCACCAGCGGAAAGATGTCTTGTAAAACCCATTTGGCCAGTGGCACAGAATACACAACCCATAGCACAACCAACTTGTGTTGAGATACACAGCGTTCTGCGTTGGTCATATTTCATGAGGACAGCCTCAATTCCAGTTTGATCTTGCAAGCTAAAGAGGGTTTTTGTTGTTTCAAGATCAGATGAATTTAACTGTACAGTTGGTTTCATGCTGGAAAAAGAAAAATCTTCGAACAATCGAGTGCGCAATTCCTTCGGAATATTGGTAAAATCCTCAGGTTTATCCCAGAAATTAATATAAACGCCTTGCCAGATTTGCTTTGTTCGAAATGATGGTTGGCGAATTGATTTGAGGTAGTTATCCAGATCAATATAACTTAAATCATAAAATAAATTCTTGCTCATGTAATTATCTCCCAGTCTGAATCCTCCAGGGTTGTGATCAATTCATCAATATTTTGAAAAACATAATCAGGTTGGATTTCGCTTACTTCCAGATCTATTGATGTTGTTACACCGGTTAAGACAAGTGCAGTTTTACAACCTGTCCTTACACCACCAAGTATATCCGTATCTAGTCGGTCACCAATAACCAAGGTTTCTTGTGGCGTACTTTTTAAGTATTTCAAGGCATTTAAAAACATAAATGCTTCTGGTTTGCCCGGGGTTATTGCTTTCACTCCTGTAGCTGCTTCAATCGCAATTTTTATTGCTCCTGCACCTGGGATATTTCCTTCAGGAGAAGGGTATGAGGGATCAGGGTTTGTAAAATAAAAAGGTGAACCATTATTAATAAGTATGGTAGCTTTTTTTAACTGTTCATAGGTTACTGAGCGATCTAAGCCACCGGCTACTGCCAAAACAGATGATTCTTCATAATAAAATCCATAATCTTTTAAAATATCGACTAACCCATTTTCACCAATGATATAGAGAGGACCGCCCGTGGGGTAGTTTTCCTTTAATAGAGATGCCAGATTTGTACCTGAAGTTATCACCTGTTCCGGAGAAATTTGTACGCCAAACAGGGCTATCTTTTTTTGATATTCAACCGGTGTTTTTGTACTATTATTTGTGGCAAAAGCATATTCAATCGATGCAGCATCTAGTTTCTTAAAAATATTTTTTAAGTTTGTTAAAGGTGTTTGATCTTTCCACAATACACCATCCATATCAAAAATGATTGATTTAAACTTCATTGGTCTTCCTTGTTTAAGTGACAAACCGGATGTGAAGCATCCGGTTTGATTGTGTTTTTATTTTCTTCAAATTATTTTTTTGAAGGTGGTTCTAAAACTTTATCTACCAAACCGTACTTGACGGCTGTTTCGGCATCAAGATAATAATCGCGCTCTGTATCATGTTCGATTGTATCCAGACTTTGTCCGGTAGATTCAGCCATTATTTCGTTTAAGCGAGCTTTCAAACGGAGGATTTCCTTTGCTTGAATCTCGATATCCGAAGCCTGCCCTTGGGCGCCGCCCAGTGGCTGATGCATGTGAATTGTGGCATGGGGTAAAGCATAACGTTGCCCCTTTTCACCGGCAGCCAGAATGACTGTTCCGAAAGACGCAGCCATACCTACAGCAACTGTAGATATTTTGTTGGGGATCATTTTCATCGTGTCATAAATTGCCATACCAGCATAAATATGACCACCTGGGCTGTTGATATACATTTGAATGCCCGCATCCGGGTCTTCTCGGCTGAGGAACAATAACTGCGCCACAATAACATTCGCAACCTGATCGTTTATTTGTGTGCCTAAAAATACAATGCGGTTCTTTAATAAAAGCGAATAGATATCATACGCTCTTTCACCGCGACCTGATGATTCAATCACCATAGGGACTACTGAAGAAAAATCTGGGATGTTATTCATACTCCCTCCGAACTCCTTATTCTTTGGCCGGATTTTCTGAAGCTTCCTCACTTGATTTTTCTTCAACTGGTTCGGATTCTTCGACTTCCGGCTGTGTGGTTTCTTCGGCTGTTTCTTCTTTTTTATCCAGTTCGCCATTTGCAATTGCTTTTAATCGTTCCAACGTGCGCTGATTGTATAATCGTGTCATTGCATTATATGCAACATTATTCACCGTTTCGTTAGAAAGTTTTCCTTTTTTACCTTTGTTTTCAGGCATGTTTTGTAACATTTGAACGGTGTCGTTCATGATGCCTTCAACATCTTCTTTGGCAATTTCAACTTTTTCTTCTTTGGCGATGCTTTCAATTATTAAAGAATTGATCAGCCTTTTTTCCGCTGCGGGACGAATTGTTTCCTCAATATATTTATCACGTTCTAAATTCATTAATTTTAAATATGTGTCGAAATCGAGGTTTTGGTGCTGCAGGTCATGTTCCAAATTGTGGATGACGTGCTCAATTTCTTCCTCTACCATTTGCGGCGGATACTTAACTGTAGCTTGTTCTGCGATCTTTTCCAATAAGTCTGTATAATATTTTTCTTCATAATCGGATGTTTTTTGATTTTCGAGCTGTTCACGGACAACGGATTTCAAGGTTTCAAAATCTTCAAATTCACCCAATGTTTTTGCAAAATCGTCATTTAATTCGGGAAGGTTCATTGCTTTAACTGAGTCTACAACAACAGTAAATTCAACTTTTTTGCCTTTAAATTCTTCGTCACCTTCTTCTTTTTTGAATTTATGAACGATCTTTTTTTCATCACCAGCTGTTAAGCCGATTAATTCCTTACTGAAACCTTCAAAAGGCCAAGTATCTTGTGATGTTTCTTCACCAATAATTTTTTGGGCTGGAGTCTCTTCTAAAAGTTTTGGATCGCCTTCTTCTGCTTTTGTATCTACCCCGGATAATTTGTAATAAATCAAATCACCTTCTTCACTGGGGCGATCGACAGGTTCGGCGGTGGCATAATTGCGTTGCAGATTGGTTAAGAAATCGTTCACATCCTCTTCTGTTGTTTCTTCTGGTGCATATTCAAAACGAACATCCTTATAATTTCCTAAATCGATTTCAGGTTGTAAAGGGATGAGGAAGGTGAAGGTAGGAGGGTCAAAGCTTTTAATTTCTTCCACTGCTCCGAGACCGCCTGGTTCGATGGCTGCTTCAGATAATACTTTTGGATATTGATCATCGATAAATAATTCAACAGCTTCTTCCTGTACAGCGCCTTCACCGTACATTCTGACGATGACATTATAGGGAGCTTTTCCTGGTCGGAAACCTGGAACTTTTGCTTGTTTGGCTATCTTTTTGGCTGCGCGGCGTTTGTATTCTTCAAACAGTTCTGTTTCAAATTCAGCAGTTACTTTTACCTGGTGGTTTTCAGTTGGTTGGGTTTCTATTTTCAAGGCTCGATCCTTCTTTTAACAAATTTATAAATTTTTTACTTAGTAGGGAAGGCGGGGGTCGAACCCGCACGCCTTTCGGCACATGATCCTAAGTCATGCCTGTCTGCCAATTCCAGCACTTCCCCACAACCCAAGAATTATAAGCGCAACCTTTGCGAGCGTCAATAATTAGATATAATGATACGGTGATTAATAAATATTACTTTTGGAGGAAAATTTGTCTCGTGTAATTAACCCGGATGGAAGTGGAAAAGAACGTTCACGATTATCGAGAGAGATTGTTAAAGCAATTCGTGAATTAATGAGTCAAACTGAGCCAAATGAAACAACGAGGGATCTAGCTGCGTTTATCACTTCTGCGTTGTTTCAGATATATGAAACAGTTGATGTTTCGGTAAATGCCTGGGAAAAACGGGGTTATTGGGTAAAAGCAGATCGATTTCGGATGGAATGGGAATGGTCCATGTATTATGGAAAGGATATGAAAGAAGCCCTATTAAAAGAAGATTGGGTTATGATTGCTATGATTTCAGCAAAAGTAGCTCAAAAATTCCCTTCTGTGAAAATTGGCCCCAAAAATAGAATTGGTGAGCCCTGGCATGGTGCTTGGAAAAAATTTAAAGAAAAACAAGTTTAAAGAAAAAAACCGCAGCTTGGTTCCAAGCTGCGGTTTTTTATATCAAAATTTACTTTAAGATGATACGGGCATCTACTACTTTCAGCCCTTTGCCTTCTTCATAAACCAACACTGGATTCGCATCGGATTCGCTGACTTCATCAGCTAAGTCAACAATCATATTTGCATATCGACTGATGGTTTCGGCTAATACGGCTTGATCACGAGGTGCTTCGCCACGAACACCAGCTAAAATTGGTGCACCACGAATTTCACTGATCATCCGGGCTGCAGATTTGGTCGAAACAGGTGCGACTCGGAATGTTACATCCTTAAGAACTTCAACGAAGATGCCGCCCAGGCCAAACATCATGGTTGGACCAAAGGTTGAATCGTTGACAGAACCGAGGATGACTTCAGTTCCCCATGGAGCCATTTCTTGAATTGCAACACCATGAATATTGGCATCTGCTTTATAAGCTTTAGCATTTGCCATAATGGTTTGATATGCTTCGCGGCAAGCTTCATCGTTCTTAATATTAACTTTAACACCGCCTGCATCGGATTTATGGAGAATATCGGGTGAAACAATTTTCATAACGATCGGATAACCAACTTCATTGGCTAACTCAACAGCCTGGTCTTCGGTTTTGGATAATTTTGTCGTGGTAACCGGTAAACCATAAGCACGAAAAACGTCTTTCGCCTCGATTTCGGTTAAGGCATTCCGTCCGTCTTCGCGAGCGGCTTTAATAATTTCCATTGCTTTTGCGCGATCGACGTTTTCGATTTTTTCTTCGGGCTCGTTCACAATTTCTTTCATACGAGCATATTCACGCAAGGCAGAAATAGCGTGGATGGCTACATCCGGACCAGCATAAGCAGGAATATGGTTTTCAACTAACCACTGCATTGCTTTTTCTGAATTTTCACCACCAACAAATGAAACTGTTACCGGTTTGTCGGTTACACCAGATTCATCTATCGCTTTCTTAATTCCCTTGGCGATATCCATTGGGTTCGTCATTGCTGTTTCACAGTATAAAACAGTTAACCCATCTACCCACTCGTGGGAAAATGCAGCTTTAATTGAATCATGGTACCAATCATATCCGGCCATACCGGTTAAATCGGCAGGGGTCTTTGCAGAACCAAATGGGGGCATATGTTTTTTTAGTTCTTCTTGTAATTCTTTTGGCGCAAATTTTAATGGGAGATTGTATTTTTCAGCAGCATCTGCAGACAAGACACCAACACCACCACCATTTGTGACAACCATTAAATTATCACCTTTCATGGCAGGTTGAAGGGAGAGAGCTAAAGAAAGATCAAATAAATTGCCTAGATCCGTAGCTTGTACAACACCTGCTTGTTGGAAAGCAGCACCGTATACTTTGGCTGCGCCTGCGAGAGATCCGGTATGAGATGCTGCAGCTGCAGCTCCATGAGCGGATACACCAGATTTTAATGCGATAACTGGTTTTTTAGCTTTTTTAGCGGCATTTAAGAATTTTCTACCATCTTTAAACCCTTCAATATATAAAGAGATACAAGATGTGTTATCGTCGTTGTCAAGCCACTCAACTAGATCAGCAAAATCCACATCTGACATATTGCCAATCGAGATTAGTTTTTCGAAACCAACCTTACGTGTGAAAGTAGCCATATCCATAGCGATCAATAGTGCTCCACTTTGCGAAACAAGAGCGCCTTTTCCAGGAAGTGGCAGCACCGGAGCAAAGGATGCATTTAATTTTTCGGCATTTGAGAGTGTGCCAACAATATTGGGCCCCAAAATACGCATTCCATATTCATGGGCTTTGGCTACAACTTCAGCTTCTAATTCTTTATTACCTACTTCACCAAAACCAGAAGTGATAATAATTAAACCTTTCACACCTTTTTTTCCAGCTTCTTCAATTACCGATAAAACAAATTTAGCTGGGACAGTAATAACTGCTGCATCAACTTCACCTGGGCAATCGCCAATTGAGCTGTAAACTTTTAAACCTAAAATTTCATCAGCACTGGGATTTATTGGGTAAATTGGTCCTTCAAAACCACTTTTAATAATATTATCTACGACCGTGTACCCGATTTTTGATGGGTCTGTTGAAGCACCAATAACAGCAATTGATTTTGGCCGAAGAAGGCCATCTAAGACTACACTTTCCACGTTTGATCCTCCTAATAAATTTATAAATATTCCTAACCAAGTATTATGTTAACTGACAAAGTTACAATCCGGTTTCAAGATTTTTGTAATGGAATATCTTATCTTGAATCTAATAAAATACCTCCCGGTACATTTCACCCTGGGAGGAATTCTTTTGGTGCAGAATATTCTTCACATCACAATAGATCAATATATAAGACATCCGATACCTTAATTCGAGCAGACAATAATACAGTAATTTTACCTTAAAACAGGAATGTCATGTCATGATTTATTGTAAGGTTTTTTGTCAAAACAAAAGTACCTAATCGTAATGATTAATATCCTTACTTTTATTGAAAAAACCTGGAAGCTGAACTTAGATCAGGCTTCCAGGTTTTTTGATCATGAATAAACTTGCGGATTGGCACAATAAGGAATTTCTTTGCCAGATAATGCTGCTGTCACGTTTTCTGCCATCATCATTGCCATGCGTTTTCTTGTTTGAATACTTGCACTGCCTATGTGTGGTGTGATGACTACATTTGGTAAATTAAGTAACGGGTCTGTTGGATGGATGGGCTCCGGGTCAGAGACATCTAATCCTGCACCAGCAATTTTTCCGCTTTGTAGAGCATCAATTAAGGCTTTTTGATCAACTACTGCTCCGCGGGCAGTATTAATAAGGATGGCATTCTCTTTCATTAATTGAAAACTTTTTTTGTTAATCAGGTGGTGAGTATCCTCAGATAAAAAAGTGTGCAATGAAATAAAGTCTGAGCGTTCCAACAAAGCATCTAACGATAAAAATTCTGCATCAAGTTTGTTTTCGATTTCCGGTTTTCTAGTTCTTGAGTGATATAGAATTTTCATATCAAAGCCTGCAGCGCGTCTGGCCATAGCCTGGCCTATTCTTCCCATGCCGATGATGCCGATCGTACTCCCGGTTACATCATGTCCTGACCAAACGTAGGGCCCCCATGGCTGCCAATTTCCTTGATGGACTGCATTATGTGATTCCACGACTCGCCGTGCAACGGCTAAAAGTAATGCAAATGCAAAATCGGCTGTTGTGTTCGATAAAACATCCGGGGTATGTCCCACGGGGATTTTCTTTTGGGTTGCAAACGCCACATCAATGTTATCGGTTCCAACGGCCATCTGACTGATTACTTTCAGTTTTGGAGCGCTCTCAATAATTTCACGTGAGATCGGATCAGTTAACATACAAACTAGTGCATCGACATCTTTCAATGATTGTTTAATTTGTTCTGCTGATGGTGGTGTGGATTCCAACCAAACATCGACCTCGGAAATTTTCTGAATACTTGCGATTGCTTTTTCGCCAATATCGCGGGTGATTAAGGTTCTGTAATTTGTCATTCTGCCCCGTTTGTTTTCATAGCCGCCACCAACAGCTTATTAATGCGGCTTACCATTTCAGATGCATTTACGTGCATCCCTTCAACCAACAATGTATTTTCATAAATTTGTTCAATTACTAGTTCTCGAACAGGATTGAGGCCTTGTAAGTGACTTAATTGCTTAATTATGGGATGGCGCGGGTTGATTTCCAAAACCTTTTTAGGTGCTTCCATTTCTTTTTGCAAATATTGGTATGCCATTTGTAATTCTTTACTTGGGCTGTCATCAGAATCAACTAATCGAGCCGGTGATTCCACAAGCTGGTCTGTTGTTCGAACTTCTTTTATTCGGTCTCCGAGTGTTGTTTTGAAAAAAGTTAAGACCTCATTAATATTTTCCGGGGCCTTGTCCTCTTCTTCCTTGTTTTCACTTTCTTTATTGCTATCTTCCGGTAAATCCAGATCCTTGCTGGTTACATTTATAAAATCAAAATCTTTAAATTTTGTTAACCGCATAATCATAAATGGATCTACTGGTTCATGGAAGACAATAACGTCAATATTTCGTTTTTTAAGGGCTTCCAAATGTGGGGAATTTATAAGGGTCTTGTAATCCTCACCAACGATATAATAAATTTTCTTTTGATCCGTTACCATTTTTTCTGTATAGTTTTCGAGTGAATTCCATTGATCCGGATTATTAATGGTTTTGAATCGTAACAAGGGAACCAACTGATCAAAATATTCCATATCTGTTGCAAGGCCTTCTTTAATAAAAAAGCCAAAGGTTTCCCAGAATTTTTTAAATTTTTCGGGTTCGTTTTCCGACAATTTTTGGATATGATCAATTACTTTTGAGGTAAGAATTTTCTTTATTTGAGAGATGGCTTTTGTAGATTGGAAAGATTCACGCGATACATTTAATGGAATATCTTCTGAATCAACGACACCTTGAATAAAGCGGAAAAAGTCCGGTAGAAGGTCGCGGGTATATTCTTGGATCAAGACTTTACGTGCGTATAGTTTTAATCCAAAGTCTTTTCGGTCTGAATAAATTGCATGTTCAGGGGAGTTAGGAAGGAAAAGTAATGCGTATAGCTGAATTGGTGCGTCAATTGATAAATGTAATTGACTAATCGGATCATTAAAATCATAGGTGAATTGTTTATAAAAGTCAGCATATTCTTCTTGTTTTACCTGGTGGGGTTGTTGGCGCCAGATCGCAGTTTGACGATTAAGTTGTTCTTCTTCGTCATTTAACATGATAGGGAAAGGAATATAATCTGAATGACGTTTTATTATTTGACGGATACGATATTCTTCAGCGAATTCGTAGGCATCCTCTTTCAAGTAAATAACAATATCTGTACCTCGATTTTCCTTATTTCCTTGGCTGATTTCGTATGTTTCGCCACCATCTGATGTCCACACAACCGCCTGATCTTCTGGTCGATACGATCGAGACTTTACTTCTATTTTATCTGCAACCATGAAAGCCGAATAAAAACCGACTCCAAATTGACCGATCACATTGGTAATATTATTTTCACCAGAAGCCGCAGCGGCTTCTAAAAAGGCTTTTGCACCGGAATGAGCGATTGTGCCTAAATTACTCACCAGTTCTTCTTTGTTCATACCAATACCGGTATCAGAAATGGTTAGGATATGATTTTCTTTATCAGTCGTGATTGTGATTTTTGGGTCTGTTCCAGCATCAACGACTTCTTTATTTGTTAATAATTCAAAGTTTAATCTTGCAATTGCATCCGAAGCATTGGATATGATTTCGCGTAAAAATATTTCTCTTTCAGTATAAAGAGAATGGATCAAGATGTTTAATAACTGTTTGGTTTCAGCTTTAAATTGAAGTTGTTCAGATGTGCTATTTTTTGCCATAGCAACCTCCCTTATTAATAGTTGTGTATAAGGTAATCATAATTTAGAAGTATAAGATTTTTATAAAAATAAAAAAGGAGTAAGTGATTTCCACTTACTCCAGAGATTATTTAAGACTGATATCTTGCTGCTACTGCAGGTAATAAATATTCCTCAAAAGCTCGTGCCTGATTATAATCAGGCTTCCAACCCCAATCACGCGCAGCTGCGCTGTCATCTACATCGCCTGGCCAGGAATCAACGATTCCTTGACGGGCATCATCTGGTACAAAATTTATGACAGCTTTTGGAAAGGCTTTCATCACGATATCATAAAATTCCTGGGCAGTCGGGTTGAAACTTGTGACGTTGTACACCAGTTTTGTGAGGTTTTCTTTTGGTGCTTTTTCAAGGTCTAAAAGCGCTTTGACTGCATCCGGCATTGCCATAAAAGGTAATCTAGTATCCGGTCTGACAAAACAATTGTATGGTTTTCCTGCGGCGGCGTGATGGATCATTTCCGGCCCGTAATCGCTTGTTCCGCCGGTTGGAGTAGTTACTGCGCTAATTAATCCAGGGAAACGAATGCTGCGGAAATCAATACCTGAAGGAGATTGATCTGCAGCTAATTGTCTGTAATTGGTGGTGTAATAACGACCAAGGTGTTCACAATAAAGTTTATTACATCCGTACATCGTGATTGGTCGACACCATTCTTCTTCAGTGATCTTACCAGCCTTTGCTTTCGCTTCTATCGACGGTAATCCATAAGCTGCAATGGAACTTGGATAAAGAAATTTCACCGGACGTCCTTGCCAGCCCGCTTGTTCAACTGCCAAACGAAGCAAATTTAAGGTTCCTTCAACATTTACTTTGTGGGCTGTTTCTGGATTAAATTCTGCTTTAGTGCTTAATATTGAAGCTAGGTGGTAGATGGCGCGTATTTCATATTCTGCCACAAGTCTACCAAGCAGCATATTGTCCAAAATATCTCCCTGGATAAATCGTTCACATTTAGGGCGTAATTCCTCATCCAGAGGCATCACATCTAAAGCAAGGATATTTGTATTTTCTTTTTCTGTTAGATGCGTTATTAAATCATGTCCAATTTCACCATTTGCCCCGGTAATTAAAACAACCTCTTTACGCATTGAATATACTCCTATAGGTTTGTTATATAAAAAAACGAGTTCTGCTGTATTATGGCAGAACTCGTTCGTTTGACCAATTGTCAATGATAAGAAAAAAAGGTGATGAGTATAACCTTTTATCCATGACAGGTTTTATGCCACAGATTGTTTTCCTTTACCAAACCAATTTTTCCATTCTTTATTTTCCCAGACAACTAAAATTGGGGCTGCAACAAAAATGGAAGAATAGGTACCACTGAACAAACCAACCAGAAGGAGAACCGCAAATTCACGTAATGTGACACCACCAAATAAGGCAAGTGCTAACAACATAAATTCAACTGTCATTAACTGGGTGTTAATCGAACGTTGTAAGGTTTGGACGATTGAATGGTTAACTAATTTTTCAAATTCGAGTTTGCGGAAAATAACACTATTTTCCCGAATTCTGTCAAACACAACAATCTTGTCTTGTACTGAGAACCCAATCACAGTCAATAAGGCAGTCAGAAACATGGAATCAGCCTGCCAACCAAAAAGAATGCCACCAATAGCAGCCAAACTGATGACGATCAACACATCATGCAGCATTGCCAAAATCGCACAAATTCCATAGCGGAAAGCGTGGGCAATCCCTCGAAAAGCATAGGTGATATAAATGACAACTGCCAAAGCGGCCAGACCTACAGCGATTGCAGCGCGTCGGGCAACCTGTGCGGCGATAGTTGGGCCTACACTATCAAATCGATTGATTGTGGCTTCGGATGCTGTTAGGGTTTGAATTTCGTTGATGATATCCGTCTTTTGGGTATCGTTCATAAACGGAGAGCGAATAACAAGAATTGTTCTTTCACCATCCGTATTTAAAGCGGTTTGTACGGTAACTTCGTTAAATTCGTATTTATCGTAAATTGATTTAATTTGTTCTGTCGTCGGTAATTCGGTTGTTGAAAACGATAATTCCAACAACGAACCACCTTTGAAATCTACCGCTAAGGGAAGCCCGTTGGTTGCAAGAATGATCATTCCTATCAAAATAAAGATCAAAGAACCGGCGAAGAATACGTATCGTTTTCCTAATAGATTCAACATATACTTCTCCTTTCTATATTCCAAACCATTTTAGGTGGTTTTCGGGATGTTTAATCAAATCCAGGGCAACGCCCAGGAATGTGCGGGTCACAAAAATAGCTGTGAACAAACTGACAGCAACACCCAAAGCTAATGTTATTGCGAAGCCTTTTACAAAACTTGCGCCAAAGGTTGAACCAAACCAAAACAGAATGGCACTGGTAATAATCGTGGCGAAGTTTGAATCCCGAATAGACGGCCAGGCACGTTTCCAACCAAGGTCAATCGCTTGACCCAAGGTTCTTCCATTACGTAATTCTTCTTTTAATCTTTCAAAAATCAGAATATTTGCATCCAATGCTGAACCAGTACTTAATAAGAAACCAGCTATACCAGGCAAAGTTAACGTTACGGGAATTAATCGGAAAATTGCCAATGTGATCAATGCGTAGATAATGATTGATAGATCAGCCATAATACCAGGTATTTTGTAGAAGATTGCCATAAATAAAGCAACCAATGCAAAACCGATTAAACCAGCCACCATAGACTTATCTAAAGAATCTTGCCCCAAAGTAGGTCCAATGACGCGGATCTGTTCGACTTCTAGTGGAATGGGCAAAGAGCCATAACGGAGCTGAATGGCCAGTTCATTCGCCTCATCAACTGTGAAGTTTCCAGAAATGCTTCCAGCCCCATCAGTAATAGGGGTGGATATGGTTGGTGCAGAGACTATCTTATTGTCCAGTACAATCGCAAGAAATTTTCCAACATTCGCTGTTGTGTAATTCTTGAAAATTTCCGCACCTTCTTTGGTTAATTCAAAGTTGACTCCATAGGTGCCTGGCACGGAAGCATCGACAGCAACTGAAACCAGATCGCTACCAGTCATAATTGTATGGAAAACTGGTTGTGGTGCTGGGTTTTGATCTGTTCCTAAAGCGTCATTGCCAGTTGCAGCAGGGAAATCTGCTAGTGAGGGAACACCCGTTACTTTGTTAGCGTCATCTAATTTGAAGTCAGTTAAAATTTCATCACCACTGACCAATCGGAATTCGTTGTCACCGAGGTCAACAAATTCTAAAACACCAGCTTTTTTGATGGTTTCAACGACAGATTCAGCATTTGAAGCACCAGGAAATTCACCAACGATACGGTTACTTCCGGCAACTTGAAACACGACTTCGCTAACACCTAAACCATTAGACCGGTTTTCCAAAATTTGGCGGGCGACTTGTAAAGCATCTGCTGGGACTTCTTGTCCCTCGGGCATGTCGGCTTTGAGAATAACCTGCATACCACCTTGAAGATCAAGACCTAGAACTGTAGCAATTGATTTTTCAGTGAAGGGAACTTTGGTAGTTGAGGGAAGATCAATCCAAATCACTGTTGCTAATAGCACCAGGATGATGATCAGGTTGACATAGCGTCGATTCATTGTGTATTTGGCCTCCAATCCTGTCATAATCCAGCTTTCCGCTGGCACAACTGAAAAATTATACTCCCTTACAAAAAATATGAGTAGGGGAGGATTATAATGATCTTAGGAATGTTGATTTTTGCCCACTACATCTTCTTACAATACTTGTTTGCGAATAACAGTGTGTTATAAAAACGGATTCCTTGACAGCAGTTCATACCACCCGTTATAATTTGACGGCTTTAACAGAAAAAATAACTGGGAAAATTCAGATAGGAGTTAATACAATGGGTCCGCTTCCAAAACGTAAAATTTCAAAAGGCCGACGAGATCGACGACGAGCACATGACAGCATCAAAACTGCAAATCTTGTGCAATGTAACAATTGTGGTGAGATGCGTCTTCCGCATACTGTTTGTCCAAGCTGCGGTCAATATCAAGGCCGTGAAGTAGTGCAAGTTGATAAAGAAAAACGCAGCTAGTTTTTCGTAAAAAAATCAGTCCCCTTTTTATAGGGGACTTTTTTTTTAAAGAGGGGATTTATAACGCCCACGCAAGCATCATTCCAATAATTGAGATTATCACCCCGATGTGTAAAAAGAGATTACTTTCGGCTATCCATCCCGGTACAAAAAATTGAATGATAAAGTTAATCAAAACGAGTAAAATCCCTATTAAAGGTAAAAGACCTTTGCGATGGGCAAAAAAATTTGAGGCTTTGTCTAAAATCTTAGAAATCTGTTCCATCAAGATCATCTCCAGTGGTTTCTAAAAGCTCATTGGGTTCAGAAGAGTGAAAAAATGGTTCAAATTCTGAAAAAAAACGTCCAGGGATGCTGCCATCAATGTATACACCATCAGCAAGATTTTTTAATTCATCGATTTTTCCCGTTTCATGAAAAACGGAAATCAATCTACCTTGTTTGTAAGGCAAAAACACTGTAATTGGAATTAAGTTGAAATAAAGTTCTTCCTCAATTTTTTTTAGTAATGAGCGGATACCTTCACCTGATAGTGCTGAAATTGATACTGCATTTGAAAAAGCATTATTAAGCTCTCGTATGATTTCCTGATCCTGTATCTTATCTATTTTGTTTAATACAGTGATTATCGGTAAATCTTCTGCACCAATCTCTTCCAATGTTGCATTAACACTTTCCCATTGCGCCAAGGCATTTGGGTGAGATATATCAACCACGTGAAGTAAGATATCTGCTTCTGTTATTTCTTCCAATGTTGCACGAAAAGCAGCGACCAACTGGGTTGGTAATTTTTGAATAAACCCAACGGTATCCGTAAATAAAGCAGTGTTCCCTTCTGGAAGCTCTACTCTTCTCGTTGTTGGATCTAGCGTTGCAAAGAGTTGGTTAGCAACAAACACTTCTGAGTTAGCTAATTTATTTAATAATGTAGATTTGCCTGCATTCGTGTATCCAACAAGAGCAACCGTTGGAATTTGTGAACGTTTCCGATTTTCTCGATGGCGGCTGCGATGAGCACGTACTTTTTCTAATTCCGTGCGTAGGGTAGTAATTTTTTTTCTAATTTCACGCCGGTCAACTTCCAATTGGGTTTCACCTGGTCCTCTTAAACCAACGCCTCCAACACTACCTGATCTACCACCTCCTCCCCCTGCTTGCCGGGCTAGATGGGTCCAGGCTCTCGTTAATCGAGGTAAACGGTATTCATATTGAGCTAATTCGACTTGTAATATTCCTTCTCTCGTGCTGGCATGTTGGGCAAATATATCCAAGATTAACGCGGTTCGATCCAAAACACGAACATTTTCTCCGAATATTTTTTCCAATTCACGTTGATGTCGCGGAATTAGTTCATTATCAAAAATGAGTACGTCCGCCTTGGTTTCATTGACTAATAATTGAACTTCCTCAACTTTGCCAGAGCCAATAAATGTTTGGGCATTCGGTTTTGATAGAGTCTGGGAAATTTCCCCGACTACATCTAACCCGGCGGTCTGAGCCAAAAGCTCTAACTCAGCTAATGAGTCTTCGATCGATAGCCAAGATTTATCATTAAACACGCTAACACCAACCAAGAATGCTTTTTCTTTATACATTCTGGTTTCTTCTGGGTATTTTTTAGCCATATTTTTCCTTAATTATTGTTTTATCCAGGTTCTTAATCTATTGATTGCTTCTTCAATTTTACTGGTTTCAGTGCCCAAGGATATGCGGATATAACCTTTTCCAAAATTTCCATATACATCACCTGGGGTGGTGCTGACACCGGTTTCGTTTAATAAATCAGCACAAAATTTGTAACTATCAGTGAAGGGTTGAGGCAGTTTTGCCCACACGTAAATTGCAGCAGGTGGGATGTTAAGTTCAAAACCCACTTCTCTTAATCCTTTAACTACAATATCCCTTCGTTTTTCATAAACTTGATTGCGTTTGGATAACCATGTTTGGTCTCCTTCCATGGCCACAATTCCGGCTTCCATAATTGGGCCAAAGTGAGATGAATCTAATTGACTCTTATAGGTATGGATGAGTTTTATCACATCTTTATTACCTACAGCCATACCTAGTCGCCACCCTGCCATATTATAGGTTTTTGATAATGAATTAAATTCAATCGAGATATTTTTTGCTTCTGGTATCTGAAGAATACTAGGAGCGATATAATCATTAAAACAAATATCAACGTATGGTGCATCATGGGCGATAAAAATGTTATGTTTTAAAGCAAAATCAACGATGGTTTCAAAAAAAGACAAATCCGCGGTTGCTCCGGTGGGATTGTTAGGGTAATTTATCCAAATCAGCTTTGCTCTTTTTGCAATATTTTCAGGAATTTCATTCAAATCGGGTAGGAATTTGTTTTCCGCGCGCAAAGGTAATGTGTAAATTTCTCCACCTGCAATTTTTGTGCTGGCTGAATAGACTGGATATCCTGGATCAGGAATGATTACTAAATCACCAGGATTTATTAATACCTGAGCCAGATGAAACAAGCCCTCTTTTGAACCAATCAGACCAAGTGTTTCGGTTGCTGGATCAAGAATTACATTGAATCGTCTCTTGTAATAATTTGAAATTGCCAGGCGGAATGCAGGTGTTCCTCCGTTGGCAGTATATCCATGAGCATTTTTATTTTTTGCAGCAGAAGCTAGTTTATCTATGATGAAATCTTCGGGGGGTAAATCTGGCGAGCCCATATCTATTCGAATTACATCAATACCTTTTTCTTTAAGTTCACTAATATTTTTAGCAAGTGAAGCGAAAAAATAGGGTTTGAATGCAGCAATTCGATGTGCTGGTTCGATTACAATGTTATTCTCGGTCATGGCACTAACCTTTCGCTTTTAAATCTTCAAATAATTTAGCAGTTTTATCATCCGGGGGAGTTTCACGTGAAGGCAAGAGCAAATGAAAAGTGGACCCCGGGCAAGTATTTTCGTCATATCCAGGTGATTCAACCCAAATTGTTCCTCCGTGGGCCTCAATAATTCCTTTTGCGATATGCAATCCCAATCCAGGACCACCACCCTTGAATTTTGTTTTACCACTAGAATGCAAAGATACATTCCCGATTCTGGAAAACTTTTCAAAAATCAGCGATTGATCTTCAGAATCTATTCCGATTCCCGTATCGTGAACACAAATTTCAACAAATCCGGGTAGTTTTCGTCCATAAAATTCAATTTCACCGCCATCCGGAGTGTACTTTATTGCATTCATCAACAAATTTCTTAAGACTTGTAATATTCTTTCAGGATCACCGAAATTTAATTCTTTATATCCCTCAAAATCTTGAATTTTAATTGTTATATTTCTTTCATCAATCGACGGTTTCATTTCAATTAATAATACATCCATCAGGCGATTGATCCAAAATGGTTGAAAATTAAGAGACATTAAATTATTGTCAATTAAGCTAACATCGATCATATCATCGATTATTGCACGCAGCCTTTTAGTACCCTTTTGGATACCATTGATATATGCACGGTGTTGAAGATTGTTTTCGTCAAAACATACTGTATCGGATAACATAGATGTATATCCATCAACCAGAGTTAAAGGAGTTTTAAGTTCGTGGGCTGCAACAGCAATAAATCCACTTTTACTACGATCTAACTTTTCTAAAGATAACCTAACTTGATCTAACTGTCTTGTTACATATGAAATTTTTGCTTCAGTTTCATAATGGGCTGCTTTTTCGAGAACATACAAAGAGATTGGCAAAAGGTCAGTTAGTAATATGACGGCACTTTCTGGATCTAGTTGTTCTAAACATACTTGATGAGTGATAGAGACAATTTGTTTAACAAAATCGGTTAATGAGTTATCATTTCCTTCCAAATCACTTTGGGTTAACGAAGTTGACCAGGTATCCATTAAAGAATCAAACCAGCCAGCCTCCCCGGTTTCTAAAGATTGCTCCATAAGATTAAAATATAATAAAAATTGATCCGTAAGATCACTTTTTAAATGATCACCTTTAGCAAATTGTTTAATCAATCGCTTAAGCCAGATTTCTTTGATGGTTTTAATTGTTTCTGAAGGATTCATTTATCGTAGTCTAATCTTAAATCTGATTAATTTCTAATGTTTTCTGACATGATTAACCAATGATAAAGTGTATCACCTACAGCGTGAAGACTTTCTGCTGATATTTTATCTAATGTATCGTTTGTTGTATGCCAATAGGGATAGTCAAAATCGATGATGTCTATCGCTTTAATTCCATTTTCTAAAAATGGTGTATGGTCATCTAAAATACTGTATTTAAATTCCGGAATAAAAATATCCTGGTAACCCAGTGATGATGCGATATCCCAAATTTCTTTTTGTAATTGGGGATCTGAGTTTTTTTCATAATAAATATTGAGGTCCGCATCGCCAATCATGTCAACAATAATAACCGCATCAGGTTTTTTATCTAATTCGGCAACAAATGCTCTTGATCCCATTATCCAATCCCAGTCTTCGATATTTCCCTGATCTTCTGCATCAAAAAAGACCAAACTGACATCATTGTCGAGATTTTTGGGAAGCACTCTGGCAAGTTCTAGTAATACCGCTACACCTGAAGCACCATCATTTGCCCCTGGAACTGGCAAAGTATGGTTTTCTGGAAACTCATCATAATCAGCAAAAAAACGTGTATCGTAGTGTGCTCCGATAATTATCAGGTTATTTTGCTCCGTGGTTTTCCGTTTGGCTATGATATTGTTTATAGGTTTATTCTGAATTGTGACTTGTTGAAGTTCGACTTCCCACTCATAATCTATCAGGGTGGATGAAATCCATTCCACAACAGCTGCATGTCCCTCAGTCCCAGGTGAACGCTGCCCAAATTCCATTTGTTTTTCTACAAATGAAAAAGCTGATTGTCCATCAAACGGAATTGTCTGCTGACGGCTACAGGACGATAATATCAAGATGAAGTTTGAAAGTAGGATTAAATAAAAAGATTTTTTCATACTTTATATTCTATGTATTTGTGTGAAATTTTCAAAATCGATGTTTGCTCTTTTTGAATACATCGCATATCGATCATTTTTACTTCTGATTTTTTTCTCCAGAGGTGGGAGAATACCAAAATTGGCTTTCATTGGTTGGAAATCTCGAGAATTAGCATGGGTTATATAATGTAAAAGTGCACCCAACATGGTGGTTTGTGGAAGTTCAAGCAGAGGTTCATCATTAATCAATCGGGCTAGATTAATAGCAGCTATTAGTCCAGTTGCAATATTTCCAACGTAACCTTCTACACCGGTAATTTGTCCTGCAAAAAAAAGTTGCGGTTTATTTTTAAATTTTAATGTAGGTTCTAACAAAACTGGTGAATTAATGAAGGTGTTTCTGTGCATTTGACCATAGCGGGCAAACCTCGCATTATTAAGGCCAGGAATTAAACGAAAGACCCTTTTTTGTTCTTTAAAAGTTAAGTTCGTTTGGAATCCAACAATATTATATAAATCACCTGCTAAATTATCCTGTCGTAATTGAAGTACAGCATAGGGCTTTTGATCCGATCGAGGATCAAATAAACCAACAGGGCGTAAAGGCCCATAGGCTAAAGCCTGAATATTTCGATTAGCCAAAACTTCTACTGGTAAACACCCTTCAAAAAATTTTTTCGGGCCTGCATCAACTCCGTCTTCAATCTCTCTCTCAAAAGGTCTTAATTGTATTCTTTCCGCATTAATTAATTCATGGATGAAGGCAAGGTATTGTTCCTTTGTAAAAGGGCAGTTGATATAATCGCCCTCTTCTTTCAAACCTCTCTCATATCTTGAAGCACTGAATGCGATTGACATATCGATTGAATCCGCATATACAATTGGAGCAATCGCATCATAAAAATATAGATGATCTTGATTGGAAATTTCAGAAATAGCCTTATTTAAGGTGTTCGATGTAAGTGGTCCACTGGCGATAATCGTTGGATTTTCAGTGATTTTGGTAACTTCTTCTCGAAAGATTTCTATATTTGAATGATTGGATAATTGTTCCGTGATTCGAGCTGCGAATAGATCTCGATCAACTGCTAAGGCACCGCCGGCAGGGAGTGCAGTTTCATCAGCAATTTTCATTAATAATGAATTTAGTTTCCGTAATTCAGATTTTAATACACCAGCAGCTCGATCTGGCATGTTTGAACCTAAGGAATTAGAGCAAACCAATTCGCCAAATTTATCGGAAATGTGTGCTCCGGTTTGTTTATTTGGTCTCATTTCATAAAGTTGGACGTGAAATCCTTTTTCGGCTAATTGCCAGGCCGCTTCACTGCCTGCAAGTCCGGCACCGACCACAATGATTGTTTGATTATTCATCATTGAATCCTATAATATTCAAAAATTGGCATGGCATAAACCTTGCAACATAGTGAAAAGATCAATATACTTTTATGAGGATAATCCCATGTTTCAACTACATTATCAAGTTCAAAAACCACTTACAACGGCTCATTTGGCTCAAACCATGACGCTCTTAAGTTTATCAGCGTTTGAATTAAAACAACAAATCGAATCCGAGTTGGCGTCTAATCCTGCTTTGGAATTGATTGAAGAAAGACGTTGTCCCCATTGTAAGCGGATTTTATCAGCACATGGAAATTGTCCGGTATGTTCGTTACCTAAAACAATGGATGTGACAGAACCAGTAGTGTATGTTTCTCCGAGAGACGATTTTGTCCCTAGCAGGGAGTATTCTGATGATATGTACCCTGATGAACCCCTTTCAGCAGCAACTGACAATTTGACGACATACGTGATTAAACAAATTGCACCTGAGTTAGATCATAAGCAACAACTGATTGCAGTACATTTATTATCGAATTTGGATGAAGATGGTTTCCTGAGTGTGACATTGTTTGAGGTGGCGAGATATTTTCATGTTTCGCTAAGAGATGTCGAAGAAGTACAGCAAATTATTCAGCTTGCTGATCCGATCGGAGTCGGTTCTGCAAATCCACGAGAGGCATTATTGGTGCAGTTGAAGGTGATCGCTGAGAATAAGGCCATTCCGGAATATTCTGAAGAAATCATTGATCAGTTTATGGATTTATTGAGCAAGAGACAGTACGGAGAAATTGCAAAACGAATAGGTATAGGGCAACAACGCGTTGAAAAAATTGCAAATTTCATTGGAGAAAACTTAAACCCTTTTCCTGCCAGAGCCCATTGGGGAAATGTTCGTAATCCAAGTACACCCGAAACATCGGTTTATCACCAACCTGATGTTATTATAAAATTCTTGAATGATGATCCATCCGCCCAGTTAATTGTTGAAATTATTATGCCAATTGGGGGTACTTTAAGCATTAATGCCATGTATAAAAAAGCGCTCAAGGAAAGCGAAGGTGAATCAAAGGACGCAATGCAAAGTGATATGGATCGAGCTTCATTATTTGTAAAATGTTTACAGCAACGTAATCATACGATGCAGCGATTATTGGAAAAGCTGGTTGTCATTCAAAGATCATATTTATCGAAAGGTGAAAAATACTTAAAACCCATTACCAGAGCCAGTTTGGCAATTGAATTAGGTGTGCATGAATCTACTATTTCCAGAGCAGTTTCAGGTAAAATAGTAGAGTTACCAAATCGAAAAATTGTTCCGATGGCTGCATTTTTTGATCGAAGCTTGTCAGCTCGTTCTATTCTTCGAGAGATTATCTCAACTGAGAAAAGACCACTTAGTGATACAGAGATTAGAAAAAAACTGGAAGAACGAGGCATTAAAGTTGCTCGAAGAACAGTTGCCAAATATCGATCGATGGAAGGAATCCTACCTGCTCACTTAAGGCATGCAACATAAGATGATGAACTCTTTTGGGTCAAGTTGGTTAAAAAACGTTTTCAATACGAAAAATCAAGATTTAGATGAATCAATTTATCGTACTATTATTAATATTCTCGAATTTCCAGCGATTTTAGCCAGTCTTTCTCAAAACAAAATCTTACTAAGCAATAGTGAGTTTTCAAAATTAACGGCTTATACCCAACAAGAATTACTAAATTTATCTTTAAATTCACTAATAAATATTTCTCAGATACAAGAGATTCCAGTTGATGCACCATTTTATTTTGAGTTAATTGGTCATAAACAAAAAAGTATAGGGGTCTACTTAAAGAAAAAAATTATCGATTCATCAGGTGATTTGGTAGTTTTATATTTAGCCCATGAGCAAGTCTATCGTGAAGACCAAAAAATTTGGCAGGATAAGGTTTTTCACACAACTCAACAATTGATCCGTTTAATTGAAGAGGAAAATTTATCAATTGCATTAACCAAGGCTGTCCGGTTAATTTCCCGCTTTTTTGAGACAGAATATGTTATGGTTTATCAAGTAAAGAGTGAAAAACCTATCTTAGAAAAAAAATATATTAATTTAAAAGAATCAATTTTTCCTGAAAAGTTAAATTCAAGTGAAATAATCCTTGATACTCCCATAAATTTATGGACGCCTGGTCAGGCAGTACGAACTGAATTGCAAAAAATTGCTAGAGCGAATGGGTTTTCATACCTCGTTTCAACAGCATTGGGCCCAGGAAATACTGCATCGGCATTTTTGGTAATAGCTCAAAGAATTAATCCGCCAGGAAGAAGTTTTCAAGAAATTCTAGAAATATTCCGATCAAATTTGTCTACTCTTTTTCAATATTTCATTTTGGTTTCAACACTTAGAAGACAAATTATCCAACATAAGGGACATGAAGCAGTATATGAAAAAATGCTTCATCATACGTTCGATGGCGTGATTCTAATAAATGAAAAACTTGAAATCCTTACAATTAATCCCAAAGCAGAACAGATGCTGGGTTACACGCAGAATGATGCTATCGGTCAGCCGTTAGAAAATATTTTTGTTACTCCTGACCATTTGGCTGTCTTAAAAAAAACCTTGTTAGATATTAAAGACGAATACCAATTCGGAAGAATTAATGTTCATATGAGAAATGGAGATACTTGTTTTGTTGATGCAAAATTTGTTCCCACTTTACATAATGAACAAGTTTTGTCTTATATTATCTTTATAAAAGACTTAAATGAACTGGAAGAAGTTCGTGCCAGAGCAGAACAATTGGAAAAACATGCAAAATTAGGTGAAGTGACAGCTGTTTTTGCTCATGATGTTCGTAATCCTATTAATAATATTTCCATGGGCGTTCAGCTTTTAGCGAGAAAATACGCAAACGATGAACAAACCAAAGATATATCGTATCGAATGCTCCAAGATTGTGATCGGTTGACTACCTTGATGGAATCCGTTTTAGCTTATTCAAAACCTTTAAACACACAGTTTGAAGAGACGAATTTGGGATTTTTGTTGGACAGGGTAATTGGTCGTTTGAAACAAAAAATCCTAAAGAATGGTATTACCGAATTTATTCAAAAACCTGAAAAGATTCCTGTGATTATGGCCGACAGTCGATCTTTGGATCAGGTTTTTACTAATTTAATTAGCAATGCGATCGAAGCGATGGAGACAAATAAAGGGGGGACACTGGCTGTCCATATTGAAGAATCTTATGAAATTAAGAACCATCCCCAGGTTGTAGTGAAAATTATTGACAGTGGTCCAGGTATTCCAGAAGAAGTACGAGGACAGGTTTTTGAACCATTTGTTACTACAAAAAAAAGTGGTACAGGTCTTGGGTTAGCAATTTGTAAACGAATAATTACAGCACACCGCGGCAATATTACGGTTAATTCTTTTCCAGGTGGAACTGTGTTTTCCGTGTTTTTACCGATTAAACAGGGAGAGTGAAATTAATGGGTATTACCATTTTGATCGTAGATGATGAAGAAAATTTTCGAACAAATCTTGAAGGAATTTTAACACCTTTAGGGTATGAAGTAATTGGGGTTGGGACATTAAGTGAAGCCCGTGAGATTCTTGCCAAAGGGATTGGTGATGTTGTATTGTTAGATGTGCAGCTTCCTGATGGTTATGGCCCAAACTTGTTATATGAAACTCCTCAGTTACCTCACCGTCCTCCTGTAATTCAAATTACAGGATATCCTGATATCGAAATCGCAGTAGAGGCAATGAAAAATGGGGCGCAGGATTTTCTAATCAAACCTATAAAAGTTGAGCAATTAGAACAGTCATTAAATAGGGCTGTTGAGATTGTGAAGATGCATCGTGAACTATCAATGTTTCGAGATTCTCAAAAAAATAGTGTTCAATTTGTTGCAGGTAATAGCAAAGCCATGCAGCGGGTCTTAATGCAGGCTGAGAGAGCAGCGTATGCTTCCGTTTCTGTTTTAATTACCGGTGAAACTGGTGTTGGTAAAGATGTTTTAGCTCAATATATTTACTCCATTGGTACTCGTAAATCAAAAACATACGTACCGATCAATTGTGCTGCAATCCAAAGTACGATGTTGGAATCGGAGCTTTTCGGACATGAATCGGGTGCATTTACAGGTGCTGATAAAAGAAAACACGGTCTAATGGAAACAGCTGATGGCGGTGTTCTGTTTTTAGATGAAATTTCTTCAATGCCGTTAGATATGCAAGCAAAATTATTACGTGCGATAGAATCTCGTGCATTTCGTCGAGTAGGTGGAAATAATTTGATTAACGTCGATGTTCAGGTTATTGCTGCATCAAATCGTAATTTATTAGAAATGATTGAAAAAGAACAATTTAGACAGGATCTTTACTACAGATTAAAAGTTGTGGATTTACATATTCCTCCATTGCGGGAACGCAAAAATGATATACCAGAGTTGGTTGGATTTTTTATAAAACACAAAAATGCAAAAATGGGGGTTAACATTGAGAGTATATCTCCACGAGCAATGGAGGCTCTCATGGAGTATAACTGGCCGGGTAATATCCGTGAGTTAAGCAATGCAATTGAAAGTGCCATGTTATTTTGTGATACTGGGGTTATTGACAGTTATGACTTGCCATTAAATATAGCCAAAGAATAAGTACGCTGGCATAGATCTTGCATCATACCTCCTGAAGTATTGTCGGGAGGTTTTTTTATGAAAATTAATGATTTGCTGCTTATTGTATCGATTTTGTTTTTAGGAATAGGAACGGTATCCTTTTTTTCGGGATTAATAGTTATTTTATCCAAAATTATGGGAAACAGTATTGCAAAGATTGCAATGGAAACAAAAAAAATTGTGCAAAAGGGAATAGCTGAAGAAGTAGCAGGTTTGGTTGGCAATGCTTCAATATTATTAAATTCAATAAATGATTTGATAAAAACAGCCACTGGAGTGGGAGTTTTTCTTATCATTATCGGTATTTTGTTTATGACTGGTTCTTTATACGTATTAATTCAACTTCAATAATTCCTGATCAGGTGATTTCCATGAAAAATATAACATTTTATGACCTTCTTTCATCAAGTCTTTTAAAAACAGAGCAAGCACAGCTAATTTCAATTATTGATAGAGATCCAATGTTAGCAACTTGGTTACAGGAAGGGGGGTTTAACAAATATTATATTGATTTTGGTAAAAGTTATGATCAGACATCCTTGTTGAGTTACGCTTTTATTGCATTAGATCTGCCAGACGATATTCTTACAAAAGAATTAAATGAAAAAAAATATTTACCACTCGCTGTCAGGCGGTTTGAAGCACTTCGGAAAAGTGAGAACCCGATTGAAGGATTTAAAGAAGCCAGTTTAATATCTTTAGCTTTATACGAGAGATGGGTTAAAGTAAAGTCTTGGAAAGGTCTCTTAACAGAAATAGATTTTAATAATAAGAAAAAGAACTTTTCTAATCTTCAAAGTTGGCAAACAGTTTTGTCAATTTTATTTTGTGCATCAAATTATGATTTAGAGTTGATAAACACGATTTTTAATGAGGTGGAAATTTCAAGGGCTATTGAACTGATTTTTCAGCTAATTATCACTCAATTTTTATCCACAGAAGAAAAAGTTAAATTAATCTATCAATTCTATGAACAGGCAAGTGATGAAGAAAAATTACAATGGTTGCAGTTATTATCAGTTAAATCACCACAAATAGGTAAACGGGTTGTCGAAAACCAAAAGAAATCGAATCAATATAATACTCAATATAATTTTCAAGAAATTAAAGATATTCGAAGTGCAAATTCCAGTCTGGTAGAAGCACTGTTGAATGCTTACCGCTTTTTGTTATTAGAATCCAAACAACAATCAAAACAATATTTTGATCTGGCTGCACAAATTTCAAAAAGGTTATTAATAAATATTGAGATGCTTAAAATCGGTGTTAGTGAGTTTTATGAATTACCTTTTATTTGGAATGAGCAATCTGGAATAGGTGAATATTTCGATGATGTTGTTGTCTCCAACTCAATGAAAATTCAAAATCACGAACAATACGTTCAGTATTCTGAAAAAGAGCACGGGATTATATCGCGTTTGGAGACATTAAATGAAATAGCATTATCCGGAGAAAAAGTACGGGCTGCAGAACTTGCTACGATTGAATTTGGTGATTGGATAAATAATTTAATTAATAAAGGTATTGATTTTGAATCATCCGTATTTTTAATGAATGTAAATCATGACTATTTGGTTTCGTTGTTAGAAAAACTAAATTTGTTTAATTTAGTTAATCGATACCTCCAAATTTTGGATCAATTTATGGGTGATCAGCCTGTTATCCGGAATTTTATCGTTTGTTATTTTGAGGAACAACAGAATCAAGAAAAAATCTATCTGAATACCAAAAAGAGTTTAATTCTTAATCCGGATCAGCGTGAAAAACACCAAAAATTAATAAACCTATTAACACTTGGGCAGTTTTGGTCTTCAGCTTTGGCAGAATGGAAATTGTATTCGGAAACATTTGATCTGGACCAAGAAGAATGGCTGAGTTATGCCAAAACAGCCTGTAAGGCAATGGATTTGGTTTCAGCAAGAACGATGTTGAATACTTTGCTTGAATCTGATTATGACTCTTCCAAACTATCCGGAATAAGAGGGCAAATTGCTTTCTTAGAGGGAAACTACGCCGAAGCTAAATTGTGTTTAAAAGATGCGGTTAAGTTTTATCCTGAAGAAGCGGATTCTTGGGTATATCTTAGTAAAGTATATGAAATAGAAGGCGATAATGAAAGTGCATTATCCAGCCTGAAATCAGGAATATTTGCAACTCCAGATCATGCTGATCTATATTTTAATCTTGCTCGCCTTTTTTTGTGTACAGAATCCTATTCAGAGGCTTTAAAACACTTGCGAAAAGCAGTTGTGTTAAATCAATATAATCCTGAATATTATTATCCTTTAATAAGTACATTACAGGTTGTTGGTTTATGGGAAGAGGCGTTTAAATATTTGTCATTTGTAAGAAGAGAATGGCCAACCGAACAAAAGTTTGCTTATTTAGACGCAAAGCGATTATTGGAAGAGGGAAAAAAGAAGGAAGCCATTTCGGTATTAAAAATTGCAACAGACGGTAATCCAGAGACAATACCAAGTGAGTGGTATTTGTTGTTAGTAGAAACTATCTTATTTGAAGAAAAAGACACCTGGTTACTTGCAGATCATAACCAAATTACAACTGAACAACTATTAATTTCTCAAAAAACGCTCCAGAGTCTGCTAGCTCAGAAAGATAAGGAAAATTCACTTGTCGTAAAGGTTTTATTAGCGGAAGTTTACTTTCTTTTGGAGGAGCACGGCCGTGCAAAAAGTCTTTTTGAAGAGATATTTTCAGAAAATAAATCGAATATTCATCACATCGACATTGGTTGGCGTGTGTTTGCCGGATTAGGAATGGTTCGTGCTTTTGACAAAAAATATGAAGAAGCATTGGTGTTGATTGGGCAGGCATCAAAATCAAATCCTTCCAATATTGCACTTAAACGAAAATTGGCTGACATATATTATTTGGCTAATTTACCGGATGAAGCACTAAAGATCGCATACGAAATTTTTAATCTCCGCCGTGATGATTTAAACAGTATCTTGTGGTTTGCGGATATAGCTAGAAAGATTAATCGGCCTTTGGAAAGAATTGAAGCTTTAGAACAAGCTCTCCAATTCACTAAAAATAATGCAAAAATTAATAACCAATTAGCCGTTGAATATATTCTTCAAGGAAAAGAAGATGAGGCTGTGCGGGTTTTAGAAGGTATTACTCAAGACCACGAAGCATCATTTTATGATTTCCGAACAGCGGCTACGACTTATTTGCGAATCGATAAGACAAAAGACGCATTAAATTTCTACAAAATTGGGTTGGATCGAGTATCTGGCAAAATTAATTTGGAAATAAAAACAGAGTTAATTTATTTGTATTTCCTTAATAACGAATGGGACCAAGTTTTAGCTCTCATAACTAGGGAAGATTTTGAGGGATATGATTATATGGCTTATCATGTGATTCAAGCCCATGCATATCAAAATCTTAAACAACGCCAGGCCTCCATTACTTCGCTGAATCAAGCATTAGAACTTAAAAACGGGTTAGGGGATTTGCTTTATGAACAAACCGAATCCCCAGTTTTTATTCCTGAATCTTGGATTAGGGATTTTGAAAACAAGCAATTAATCAATCAAAATTTAATTAATCTATGGGTTGATGAAAAAGAATATATTAAAGCAATTTCAATTTTAGAAAACCAAATTTCAGAAAATACAGCTGGTGGGTTTAATTATTTTCAAATCATTGAGTTATTCATAAGAACAAATGATTTCGGTATGGCTTTCCATAAATTAGCAGAAGCAAAGAAAAATCAAATTTTTAATGAAGAAGATAAAGAACTTCGTTTTTCATATGAGTTGTTTTTGTCTTATATGTTAAAAAGACCAATCCCAGAAATGGAATACATTCAAAATCAAAACCTTGTGCTTTCACAAGCTATGAACGCATTTGTTTATCTCAATCAACATCAGGTTTCTGTGGGCTCAAATCACTATCAGGTTGTTTTAGATGAGATGAAACAAAAACAAGGTGATTCTTTTATTCCAAAAAAATTCGGAATTCACCAATTTACTTCAGCGATTTTGTTCCGGTTATTGTTGGTTTGCGCCAATCAAATGAATGATTACAAATCTTTGGAAATGTTTTTTAATCAAATGAAATTGAGCGAAGTTTTTGAAAATGAATTACCTTATTATCAAGTGCTAACTAATTTTTCTTATCGAGGATACGAATATCTATTTGAGAAAGTAGGAGCAGAAAAAAAGCGCAACAGTATCCAATACCCATTATCAACGGAAAATGCTTTGGAGGTGTCATTGTTGCCGCTGGTGGAGGAGATTCCAAATTCTAAACTTCGTCACGCTTTAGAACAGATTTTATCTGGGCTTGAAGACAAACCAACTAAAGATTTGGAACTATTGTACGGTGAAAAAATACCAGAATTAGCAGGAATTCTGATTTTAGAATTATTGAAACGTGAAGAGATTGCTCTTGTGGATAAGTTGTTAATCCAGCAACCAGATTTTTTGGGTTCTATGATTTATGCTGCGAATATTATTGATAATTATCCATTAGAAGCAAAACTGGTATTAGATCGCCTACCTGACTATGACGATCCTGTATTTTTGTTCTTAAAAGGTTTGGTAAATTTCCAGAATGAACTGATTAATGTCGCAGTTGTTGATTTGAGAAAAGCAATCTTACTTTGGGATGACCAATTGAACTGGAAGGTAAAGTTAGCTGATTTATTAACTCAATCTGGACAGGCAGAAGAGGCTTGTGGGCTGTGGCAAGAATTATTGGAACAATCATCGTATCAAAAAGATGAAATTTTAATCCCATATCTGAACCTCCTTATCAATTCTAATCAGATATCTGAAGCAGAAAGGGTTTTGGCATCATATCAAAATGATTTGTCTGAAAAATTTGAGACATATTTTCTGATGGTTAAAATTTATTATAAATCTGGTAAGTTTGAAAAAGCATTAGAAGCTTGCAAGCGAGCTGAACATTTTGATAAGAATAATCCAGAATTAAATTTCTGGAAAGCAAAGGTTTACTATAAACTAGGGCAATTTGAGCATTCGGCTCAATTTGCAAAATCTTTTGTCAATATTCATCCAGAAGATATTGACGCTACGAAATTGTTGATTTCTTCTAACAAACGAGCAGGAAAATTAGATGATACGATTCGTTTGATTGATCTTGCTTTGGTTCATATTCCCGTTGAAATGGCTTTCAAGTTAGAAAAGCTTGATGTTTTGATTGACCTGGGTCGTTATGATGAGGCGGCTAAGTATTCTGCTGAGTTAAAGGAAACTTTTTACGATCATCCCGAATTTAATGCAAAAGTCGCTGATCTTTATTTGCGGATGGGCGATTATCATTCAGCTGAACATGCCGCTAAAGCTGCAATTCGGAATAGTGAGCAAGGTTTTCCTGAATTGAGGACAATGCTAGCTCAGATTTTGGCTGATCAAGGTCAATATGATCAGGCATTACATTATTTGGGTGAGGCAGCAGCAATAGATAAAGAAAATTCAACGCCTTGTATTGAAATGGGAAAAATTTATTATCGAATGAAGGATTTTCAACAAGCATTGATTTCTTATCAAGAAGCGATCAAAAGAGATGGTGACGAATCCCAGGCTTATTATGAAGCTGGAATTATTATGCGTGAAATAAAAGATTATCAAGGCGCAGAAAAAATGCTGCGAATTGCTTCAGAACTAAATCCAAAGGATACAAATATTCGCCGCCAATTGGCTGGTGTTGTAGCCTTAAACTTTGTTCACACACCTGCGGAGGTTAAATAAATGGAAAGCCATAACAGCACTCATAAAATGTTAATAAGCCGTGGGACAGCGATTCAAATGATTGTTTCAGCTTTACACCATGGAAAAATAATTTTCGTCCGAGAATTGGTTTTATCCTGGTTGGGCAAGTTTTCAGGTGACCTGGAAATGCAATATTTTTTAGCGAAAACCTATCAAATGGAAGGGCATCCAGAAAAAGCTATTGAGATTATTAATGAGGTATTGGCGGTTGATCCGCAATATGTAGAAGCCTATATATTGAAAGCAGAACTCCCTATCAGTAATAAAGAAAAAGATGTGTGTTTTGCGTCCATACATGCGCTTGGAGGAAACGTACAAGAAAAACGCTCTTTACCAATGTGGAGCCCAGCATTACATGCGGTTGGCAAAGCAATTTCTACTGAGCGATTTGATGATGCTGCACAGTTGGTTTATCGAATTTTGTCTATTCAACAAGAAATCCCTTTAGTTAGTTTATTTCATTTGCAGACAGTTTATTTACAACAAGATGAGAATACGATCCTCAAGCTAGCTGAAATGTACCATAAAAAATGGCCTCGAGTAATTGCAACAAAAATGATCTTAGCGGAGAAAAAATTAGAAACTGGTGAAGAAGAGGAAGCTGTAGCATTGCTGCATGATTGTGTATCTAAGGATTCTGTGGGTATTGTGGCAAGGCGGTGGTGGGGTGACCAACATAACTTCTTGCCACTTTGGCCGGATCAATTTGAAATAAACATCGATTTGCAAATTCCAAAAGAAGTAATTTTTGACTTAGGGTGGAATGTTCTTCCTGAACCAGAGTTAATCGAGCGAATTGATTTAGGAAAGGGGAGTGAATCGATTAATTCAAATCGGAATATTGAAAAAAATAATAAATATATCTCATCAGCGGTTGGTAAAGAAGTTGAAAAAGAGTTTGAGCGGATTAATGAAAAATTAAAGAACAAAAAAGGAAGTATGTTCGATGGGCGTTTTCCAACTTATACAATTTTTACTACCAAAACAGGATTGGTTAAAGAATATGGTGAACAAACCTATCAGGTTATCCTTCAACATCTCAGGCAAATTCAACTTTTAATTAAAAGTAAACCAGGTTGGGATTCTGTATTATGCATTCCTGATGATGAAATTTATCGAAAAGAATTTAATTTAACCCCAGTTAAAACGATCGACGCAGGTACGTTAAGGTTATCTATTCAGGAATTAGATTCTGCGTTATCTAAGCGAGGGGAGCGAATTGGTGCGTTATTGATTATTGGTGGGGATGAAATTGTGCCATTTCATCGATTACCCAATCCTACAGATGACGCTGACGAAGAAGTCTTTTCAGATAATCCTTATAGTGCAATGGATGGAAATTATTTTGTGCCAGATTGGCCGACAGGTCGTTTGGTTGGAGAGGTTGGATCGGATGCGGGGTTGTTAATTCAACAAATTCGTAGTGTTCAACAATACCACGCGCAACCTAAATCTGTAAAACGATTTTGGGAATACTTGTTGCGTTCAATTCTTGGAATGATCAATCAAAAAACCACATCTAGTTTTGGCTATACAGCTTCGGTATGGAAAAGGTCCTCAATTGCGGTATATAAAACTTTGGGGGATTCAAAAAACGTTTTTATTTCACCAAATGGTAAAACCAAAAAGCTGCCTTTTAATTTCATCAACGAAAAAGAATTAGGTTATTATAATCTGCACGGAATGGAAAAAGAATCGGGATGGTATGGGCAAAGAGATTTTCTTGATCCTCCAGGGGACGATTATCCCGTAGCATTAATTCCCGAAGATATCAAAAATAATGGAAAACAACCAAAAATTGTATTTACAGAAGCCTGTTTCGGAGCACATGTTTTTGGGAAAAATGAAACCGAAAGCAATGCATTAAAATTTCTTTCAGTGGGTACGCCCATTGTAGTTGGTTCAACATGTACTTCTTACGGATCCATAACGACACCGTTAATTGCAGCAGACTTATTATCAAAGATATTTTGGCAAAATATTCGAGGTGGTTTATGGGCTGGGGAAGCCTTACAAAAGGCAAAACTATCCTTGGTGCAAGAGATGATGAAACGGCAAGGATATCTTGATGGGGAAGATCAGAAAACACTGATTCAATTCGTTTTATATGGTGATCCCTTTTTTGCATATGAGCGTTCTGATTATCAAAAGAAAAGGGTAAATCCTTTTGAAAAAACGCCACAAGTTAAAACAGTCTCCGACCTGCAGCAAGGACAGGAAGACACGGTAAGTATTCCATCTGAAACCATTGCGCAGGTAAAGTCAATTTTAATGCCGTATTTGCCAGGAATTGAACATGCAAAATTAAAGACAAATTTACTGCATTACGGTGAGATGGGTGAAATATCTACCAAAGGAGATCAATCTCGATCAATTAAAACAGTACGTGATCGGGTAGTAGTTACATTACAAAACCCAATTAATATCAATAAACAAACCAGTTTCCAAATTGCACGTGTTACTTTAGATTCAAAAGGAAAAATACTAAAGACAGTAGTATCCCGATAATCTGAAGTTATTGCGGTGCTCTATTGGATAGCTTATAATGGTGGGCAAGGTAATTTCCTTGCCCATTTTAATTTTAACGATAGGGAGCAATTATGAAAGAAGATTTAACCGGTAATCAGATTCGAAAAACATTTATCCAATTTTTTGTTGATCGAGGACACACATTTGTTCCTTCATCTTCACTGGTGCCGGGTGGTGATGCCACTTTATTATTTACAAACGCCGGAATGGTTCAGTTTAAAGACGTATTTTTGGGTACCGACCAACGCCCTTATACCCGGGCAGTTAATTCTCAAAAATGTATGCGTGTAGCAGGAAAACACAATGATCTTGATGATGTTGGCCGAGATGATTGGCACCATACTTTTTTTGAGATGTTAGGTAATTGGTCCTTTGGAGATTATTATAAAAAAGAAGCAATTTCTTGGGCATGGGAATTATTAACGGATGTTTGGCAAATTGATAAATCCAAACTTTGGGTGACCGTTTTTAAAGATGAGAAAGAAGAAATTCCTACTGACGAAGAAGCGGCTGGTATCTGGCGAGAACAACCTGGATTAATAAAGGATCATGTACTCTACTTTGGGCGCAAGGATAATTTTTGGGAAATGGCAGAAACCGGACCTTGTGGACCGTGCTCTGAAATTCATATTGATCGTGGACCAGATTTTTGCGACCGGAAGGACGATAAGGACCATAAATGCCAGGTTAATGGAGTTTGCCAGCGTTACTTAGAAATCTGGAACAATGTATTTATTCAATACAACCGATTGGATGAAAACCGATTGGTTTCATTGGCATCCACACATGTTGATACAGGTATGGGTTTTGAACGGATTGTGTCGGTATTACAAAATACAAACTCAAATTATCAGACGGATTTATTAAAACCATTAATAAACAAAGTGCAAAGTTTAACCGGCATGTCAGATGAAGCTGTTTTTGCCAACTATACTGCTTATCGTGTGATTGCAGACCATTCTCGTGCAGCAACATTTTTAATCGCAGATGGCGTTATTCCAGGAAACACTGGAAGAAATTACATATGTCGTATGATTATTCGAAGAGCCGCTCGGTTTGCTGGCAAAATAGGATTAAGTGAACCTTTTATGGCGCAGGTTGCAGAGGTAGTTATCCAAAATTATGGTGATGCATACCCTGAATTACAAAAGAATAAAAAGACCATTTTGGATAACATCACTCGTGAGGAGGAAAGATTCCAAAAAACTTTGGATGCCGGTCTAGTGTACTTAAATGAACTGTTTGAGGAATTGCAAAGTAATAATGGAACGATTTTGGATGGTCAAAAGATTTTTGATCTTTATGCAACCCATGGCTTACCATTAGAACTAACCCGCGATATAGCAAGAGAACAGGGGTACCAGGTAGATGAGGCTGGGTTTAAAGATGCTATGGAGATGCACCGCGTTGCGTCTGGAGCAGGTAAGGCATTTGGATTGATGGGTGGGGATGATGTTGATGTATATCGTGATGTTTTTGAACAGTTAAAAGAAAAAAATATTCTTGACCAGATAGGTGTTCGGTACAATCCTTACTCAATTGAAGAGAAAAAAGTTGCAATTTTAGCATTGTTCAAAGATGGTATGTTTGTTGACCAGGTTTTTGAAGGTGATCATGTGGAATTGCTCTTGCCTGAAACGAATTTTTACATTGAATCAGGTGGGCAAGTTTCCGATACAGGCATAATTGAAGCGGAAGATAATTCTTGGATTGTTAAAATTAATGATGTGCGTCGTCCAGCGGCTGGGGTTATTGTCCATTTGGGAACCGTTGAAAAAGGTACTGTACAATCTGGGGTGATCGGTGTAGCAAAAGTTGATTTAGATCGCCGGAAAGCAATCATGCGAAATCACACAGCTACACATCTTTTACATGCAGAATTGAGAAAAGTACTTGGTGAACATGCAAGGCAGGCAGGGTCTTTGGTGGCTCCAGATCGTCTGCGTTTTGATTTTACTCATCCTGAAGGTCTTACTCAAAAAGAATTGGAAATGGTGGAAGACGGGGTAAATCAAAAGATTTTAAGCAACTATCCACTGAGAAAAGAAGAAAAGAAACTTTCTCAAGCGGTAGAAGAAGGTGCAATGGCGTTATTTGGTGAGAAATACGCCGAAGATGTGCGAACGGTGCAGATCATTGACCATGATAAGACATTATCATATGAATTATGCGGTGGTACGCATGTGGATGAAACTGCAGACATCGGTACATTCATCATAATAAATGAAGGAAGTGCAGCTGCCGGCATTCGGAGAATTGAAGCGATTACAGGTGTTCGTGCTTATGAGGTGATTAAAAACCGCTCGAAAATGGTAAAACAACTCTCAGCGCTTTTATCTGCACCACCGGAAAATATTGTTGATAAGGTAAACGGTTTACGAAGCGAATTAGAAACAGAGCGAAAAGAAATAACACGAATTAAAAAAGAAGCAGCCGCCGCAGTATTTGATACTCAATTTACAGATGTTGATGATATCAATGGTATTAAAGTATTTGTAAAAGTATTGCCAGAAGCGGATAACGATGTGCTTCGATCCCTTACCGATAAATTCCGGGAAAAATATGATATTGGAGTGATTGTAGTCGCTAGTGTGATCAATGACAAACCTTTGATTGTTGCAGCGGCTAGCGTTGGAGCAATCAAACGTGGAGCACACGCTGGAAATCTAGTGCGGGCTTTAGCGCAGATGGTTGGCGGAGGTGGGGGTGGAAAACCAGCCTTAGCTCAGGCTGGGGGAAAGGACCCTGAAAAATTACAAGCTGCCTTAGATAAAGTGCCAGATTTATTAAATGAAATGATTAAATAGAAGAACAGGCTGCTCCAACAAGGAGCAGCCTGTTTTATACTATTAGAGGTTTTTTATAAATTCAAGCATTAATCGGATACCAAAACCATTTGCACCGATCGGATTCAAACCATCTGCCTTATCATTTTTGGAAGTGCCTGCAATATCGATATGTGCCCAAGGTGTGTTGTTTTGGATAAATTGTTTTAAGAAAATCCCACCCATAATCGGATGGCCTTTTCGACCACCAGAATTTTTAAGATCAGCAAAATCTCCTTTTATGAAATCAAAATACTCATCATCCAAAGGCATACGCCACAGTTTTTCAGCACTGTTTTCTCCCGCTGTGAAAAGTTTTTGTGCGAGATCATCATTATTACTAAAGAGACCAGCACGAACATTTCCAAGTGCAGTGACAATCCCTCCGGTAAGGGTGGCAAAATCTATTAAGTATTTTGGGGAATAATTGTTTTGCGCGTAGGTTAAGCCATCTGCAAGGACAAGCCTTCCTTCCGCGTCTGTTGTTATTATTTCCACCGTTTTTCCTGAAAGTGTTTTAATGATGTCGTCCGGACGATAAGCGAAATCGGAAACCATGTTTTCTGCTGCGGCGATAATTCCCACTATTCGCTGGGGGAGATTTAATAAAGCAGCTGCTAACATAAGACCGATTACGGTTATTCCGCCAAGTTTGTCATATTTCATGCCTTGTATTCCTTCTACGCTTTTTAAGGAATACCCACCTGTATCAAAGGTGATTGCCTTTCCAACCAATACGATTGGATTTTCATTATCCTGCAGCCCGTTATGCTCTAATACGATTAACCGAGATTTATTTACGCTTCCCTGTCCAACGGATAAAACGCCCCCAGCACCTATGTTTGTTAGCTCTATCTCATCCATTATTTTTACGGTAAATCCGTATTGATCACCTAATTGGCGACAGGTTTCTGCAAGACTGACAGGATTTATGACATTTGCTGGTTCATTTCCTAAAGTGCGAGCAATATCCATCGCAAGTGCATATTTTTGGATATTAATTAGCCCTTCATTTTTATCTGCATATTTCTTTGGTAAATGAACCGCGATTGACCAATTTTTGCGGTCAGTTTGTTTGTATTTGTCAAATGAATAACCACCTATAAAAAAGCCTTCAAAAAAAGGGTAGAAATGGTTGGTTATGGAAAAAATATCTTCATCTTCGTTAGGTAAACAAATGTTATTAATTCCATGTTTTTTTAACCAAGTTGAAATTGTTCCGCCTAATAAACGGGCTTTTTGGACAGATAACTCTGAGAATTTCCCAGTTTGGCAAACCAAAATATTATCGGTTGTATTAAAATCAATTTCTAAATATCCTTGATAAACGGATTGGTTTTGCTGTCCTGCTTCCAAGATCTTTAAAGTAACATAATTTGGTTTGGTATCATAGTAATGTATTGTTTTTTCTGTTAGAGTGAATTCCATTTTTACTCCTTGGTTTAATGTCGAATTGTCCATTCGATGATTTCTGGAGGGCATAAAAACCTGACTCGTGGTGCTCCCAGACCTTCCAATCCAATTCCTCGGGTGATATAAAGCATTGTATTATGAAACCAGTATTCTCCCGCCTGTAAATTTCTTCCATATAATGAACCAGTAAAAAGTGCTCCAATCAAGGGAAACCGAACTTGTCCTCCATGAGTATGGCCAGATAACATAAGGTCAATTTTGTGTGAATCTAATTCTAAAATTAGATCAGGTGAGTGATAAATCAATATTGTGAAAACGGGTTGATTGATTCGCTTTACAATATCTAATTTTAAAATATCGTTTTGAGGTTGGTGCGTACAATTTATCCCAATTAATTCGATATTGTTCTTAATGAGGATCGCTGAATCTTTTATCCATGTTGCTTGAGTTAATGAATCTATTTCAGTAATTGACTTTTCTAGGTCAACTGCAGGACTACCTGTTACCCAATAGATTGGTGCTATTTGTTGGATTTTGTTAAAATATTCAGCTACCGTTTTTATGGCTTCCGGATTAGAACGGTAGGAAAGGTTTAAAAAATCACCAGTAAAGAGAATAAAGTCTGGCTTTGTAATTGTGAGCTTGGTCAGTAGTTCTTCTTCTCTACGACCGATTTTTTCTAAATGAAGGTCCCCGATATGGATAAACTTTGTTGTTTGATCGGTATGGAGATGGGTGTTGATTTCTTTATGTGTAATGTTGATTCTGCTCGGTTCATAAATAAAACCCCAAATTACCAGACCTGTTCCAATAATTTGAAAAACAAGGTTTATCGGCAAAGGCAGCCAAATAAACGGTGTTCTTAAAAACATCAATAATAATGCCTGTGGTTTCGGTGGACCAAATGAAATTTTTATTTGTGGTATAAAATACAAAATCAACAAATCAACCAGACAAAAGAATAAAAGTGGTATCCACCGCATGAAAGTAAATAATGCCACAACTCCGGTAAGGATAAACAGAATTAATATGAATATAATTAATGGAATGAATTGTATTTTGTTAAAGAAATGCAAGATAACATCAAAAGGATTCCCTGTATCACCAGGAAATTTATCGATGTGATCGAAATTCTTTTTTTGTAAATGATTTAACAGTCGGAACGAGTTGTTTTTTATAGCGTTATTCCTTCTAAGATGTTTTCATAAAAGATAATAGGTATTATTTTAACAGAAAAAGCCGGAATTTTTTCCGGCTTTTTCTGTTAAAATAGATCTTGCTTAAATTATTTCTATAACATCACTATACATATTACCAACTTGTGGGCCAATTAAATAAACAAGGACGATAACGATTACGACAACTAATGAAATTATTAAAGCATATTCAAGTAAACCTTGTCCTTGTTCTTTGGACAATAACATGTAAACCTCCTTTCATGAATAAATAATTTTGATAATAAATTGAATATATTGATTTTATAAGAATTTTCAGAAATTGTTTTAAAAAGACCATAAATAATTTGTTAAATTAAAACAAAAGAGCTTGGAGAAATCCAAGCTCTTTTGTATTTTGAATCTTTATTGATAATTTTCAGGAATCCAACAGCATAAAACCAAATCCTTTGCTGCTTTTACCTCGTCCAGCCTTCCAATTGGCGTATTATGCGGTGCATCTTTTAATAATTGTGGATTTTCTTTTGCTTCTTTGGCGATTTGTAAAAGGGCGTTTGCAAAATCATCCAGAGATTGTTTGCTTTCCGTTTCAGTTGGTTCAATCATCAATGCTTCCGGGACAATTAATGGGAAGTAATTTGTGGGTGGATGGAAGTTGTAATCCATCAGACGTTTGGCAATATCCAATGCGTGAATGTCTGGCGCATCTGCCCAGTGACCTTCCACAACAAATTCATGCATACAGGAACGATCATATGCTAATTTATAGGTGTCTTTCACTAAGCTCATTAAATAATTGGCATTTAATACGGCATTTTCGCCAATTCTTCTTAATCCATTCCCTCCATACATATTGATATATGTATAAGCCCTAACCATCATTCCAAAATGCCCATTAAAGGATTTTATACGGCCAATTGAATGAAGAGGTTTAACCAATCCGAAATATGGGGGAAGCTCTGCTGTTGCTGGTTCCAACATTTCCACAACTGGGAAAGGTAAAAAGTCGATCAGTTTCTCAACGACACCAACAGGGCCAGATCCCGGACCCCCGCCACCATGTGGTGTAGAGAAGGTTTTATGCAGGTTGAAGTGCATAACATCTATACCTAGATCGCCGGGTCTAACGATACCCAAAAGTGCATTTAAATTAGCACCATCTCCATAGACCAAACCTCCTGCCTCATGAACAATTTGTGCAACTTCTTGGACCTGTTGTTCAAAAAGTCCTAATGTATTCGGATTGGTCAGCATCAGGCCTGCTACTTTATCATCACAAACTGATCTTAAGGAATCAAGGTCCACATTACCATTTTCATCCGTAGCGACTTTAACAACATCAAATCCACTCATAGACGAGCTGGCAGGGTTTGTTCCATGTGCTGAATCCGGAATGAGCATTTTTGTTCGTTGTTTGTCTCCTCGTGAGAGGTGGTACGCCCGAATAATCAAAATACCAACATATTCACCATGCGCCCCTGCTGCTGGCTGCATGGTTATACCTGCGAAACCACTTATTTCCAATAACCACTGCTGCAGTTCGTACATTAATGCCAAATTACCTTGAACCGTGACTTCCGGCTGTAAAGGGTGGACATTTGCAATACCTGGAAGTCTGGCGGCAACTTCGTTAATCTTTGGATTGTATTTCATGGTGCATGATCCTAACGGATAGAAACCAGTATCAATACAATAATTTAACTGTGAAAGCCGGGTAAAATGACGGATTACATCAATTTCCGAGACTTCGGGCATAGGAAGAATAGTTCTGGCCAGGTTTTGAGGAACTTTGGTTTCTGGCACGTCACTTTTTGGAAAAGTAACCCCTTTTCGACCAGGAGATGATAATTCAAAAATAGTTGGTTCAGTCATTGGTCACCTCCTTAAGTGTTTCAACAAAAAAGTCTATTTCTTCTTTGGTATTTAATTCCGTGACGGCTACCAACAAATGATTATTCATCTCATCGTAATCAGCTGATAGATCGTAACCACCAAGAACATCATGTTCCAACAATTTTTCGTTGAGTTCTTCTACAGGAATTGGGCAATGGACGATGAATTCATTAAAAAAGTCTCCGCATGCAACGACTTCAAAACCGGGTATATTGTTGATTTGTTCTGCGGCGTAATGAGCTTTGTCATAACACAATTTTGCCACTTGTTGTAACCCATTCTTTCCTAAGAGCGACATATAAATTGTGGAAGCCAAAGCAATTAAACCTTGATTGGTGCATATATTGGAAGTAGCCCGTTCACGGCGAATATGTTGTTCTCTAGCCGTCAATGTTAACACATATCCTTTTTTGCCATCCTTATCAACAGTTTCACCTACAATTCTTCCGGCTAATTTTCGAACAAATTCTTTTTTCGCTGCAAATAAGCCTAAATATGGCCCGCCAAAAGACAAAGGTATCCCTAAAGGTTGACCCTCACCAGTGACAATATCAGCATCAAATTCTCCAGGTGGTTTTAATAAGCCTAAAGCAATGGGATTTACAGAAATAGCTAAAAGTGCCCCTCTTGCATGCACTTCTTTGGCGAATTCAGTATAGTCACGAATGCAGCCGAAGAAATCGGGATATTGGATGTAAACAAGAGCGGTTGATGAATCGATTAATGCTAACAACTCATTTGGATCTTGTGGACCGCACTGGGTTTCATCCCCAACAATTTTAATTTTATCTGTTCCCAAAAAGTAAGTTCGGATGGTTTCTCGATATTGTGGATTGAGATTGGCAGAAAGAACAAATTTTGATTTTTTTCCCCGGAAATGGTGGTAAGCTAATACACAAGCTTCCGCAGCAGCTGTCGCACCATCATAATGCGATGCGTTGCTGATTTCCATGCCTGTTAAAGCTGCTACCAGGCTTTGGTACTCAAAAACAGCTTGTAATGTGCCCTGTGATACTTCAGGTTGGTAGGGAGTATAAGCGGTTAGGAATTCACCGCGGCTTATAATCGCATCCACAGCGGCAGGGATGTAATGATGGTAAGCCCCTGCACCTAAAAATGAGACTAATTCATCGAGTGAATCATTAACAGCTGCCAAATCTTTAACATCCTGAATAGCTTCCATTTCTGTTTTGCCATCTGGAATGTTTAGAACCGGATATTTTAAATGATCCGGCACGTCAGCAAATAAATCATCTAATTTTTTGATACCAATCGTGCGGAGCATTTCTTCACGATCTGCATCACTATTTGGTATGAACATTAGTGTTCTCGCTCTTCATTATATTTTGAGTATTCTTCCGCTGTCATATATTCATCCAACTCGGATGCATCAGTAAATTCGATTTTCACCATCCAAGCTTTACCAAATGGATCAGAGTTAACAGCTTCAAATTCATCACTTAATGATTCATTAATTTCTGTAACCTTTCCGGAAAGTGGACAGTTCACATCCGCAGCGGCTTTCACTGATTCAAGTGTGACACATGCGTCCCCTTTGGACACTTCATCATCAACATCGACCAAATACTCAAGGTAAACAATATCGGATAATTGTGATTGTGCATAATCTGAAATACCAATTGTAGCGATATTTCCATCAACTTTTATCCATTCATCAGATTTTGTGTATTTTAAATTGGTGGGATTGTTCATTTTTTGCTCCTATTTTCTCTTTTGGGATTATTTAGTTCTTTGGAAAAAAAATAGCGCCTGAGCGCTATTACCTGTTCGACAAATGCGTCCAGGATTTATCAATAATGGATTCCTTTTACCTGAGAGTTTCATCTTCACATTGCGGTGTGAAAACTTGCCCCTTCGGTGTCGAGTTCCCTCGATCTCTTAGCCATTATTATATTAAACTACTTTACCATTCTATTGAAGTGAAAATAAAAAGTCAAGATAACAAAAGGTTCTTCTTTTTAGTAAAACTTAATCTTTTGGTGGATAGCCAGTAATTTCTCGAATTTCTTCATATAAAGGTTTTAGTCGTTTATACATTGGTAAATACACTCGATTATATAAACGATTGTACATTTCATGGGTCTGCTTATTTGGTTCAAAAGTTTCACCGACATGAGTCATATTTTTTACTGCATCATGAAAGTTTGAATAAAAGCCCAAACCAACTGCAGCGTCTATCGCAGCTCCCAAGCCGGATGCTTCATAAGTGTGTGGTCTGGAGACGGGTTTTCCAAATATATCAGCAGTGATTTGCATTGCTGCATTACTTTGGCTACCTCCACCTGCAACTCTGATTTCAGTGATGGGTATTTTTGAACGCTTTTCAGTTCTTTCTGCCCCTTCACGTAATGCATATGCAAGTCCTTCTAATATTGAGCGATAGAGATGCGCCCGTGTATGTACATCACCAAAACCAATGATAGCACCCTTTGCTTCAGGACCGGGATTTTTTAGACCAGGGGACCAAAATGGTTGTAACATCAACCCCATTGATCCGGGTGGAACTGAATTAACCAAATCATCAAATAATGTTTCAGGTAAAACACCATGTTTTTTTGCTAACCGTTCTTCATTTTGACCAAATTCTCGTTTAAACCAACTAACCATCCAAAAGCCACGGTAAATTTGCATTTCAAGACTGTAGGCGTTTGGTATAGCTGATGGATAAGGTGGAATTAATGGAATTACTTCTGTATATTTGGTATGAGTAGTGTTAATTGTGGCTGTAGTCCCGTAACTGATGCAAGCAACATTCGGGTCAATGCATCCTGCTCCAATAACTTCACAAGCTTTATCTGCTGCAGCAGCAACTATGGGGAGATTTTCAGGGATACCGGTTTCTTGGCTTGCTTGCGTGGTAATATAACCGATGATTTGAGTGGGAGGGATTAAATCTGGCAACAATTTTTTTTCCATGGGGACGGCCTGCCACTTCCAATCCCAAGGGCTGGCCCAATTTTGACTTTTATAGTCAAAAGGGATATATCCAACTTGATTCCCGACTGAGTCAACAAATTTCCCGGTTAGTTTGAAGTGAAGATATCCGGATAAGAAAAGAAACTTATGGGTATTTTTCCATATTTCCGGTTGGTGAATACGTATCCAATTACATTCGGCTTCACTTTGTAAATAGGCAACGGTTTCTCTCATACCGGCGATTGCAAAAGCAGCTCCCCACAGACCGCTGACAGGCTTTAAATTTTCTGTTCGGCGTTGATCAAGCCAAACGATTGCAGGTCTGAGTGGATTGCCCTGTTTATCAAGGTTAATAAGCGTTCCACGCTGCGTTGTAATGGAAAGTCCGGCGATTTGTTCTTTTTCAATTTTTGATTTTGACCATAGTAAATGGCAAACCTCACATAAATTTCTCCAAAAAACATCGGGATCGATTTCATTTAATCCTGGAGCCGGGTTTTTGTATTCCGTTATTGACACCTGTGCTTTTTCGCATAAATTCCCATTTACATCAAATATCATGGCGCGAATGCTTTGAGTTCCATTATCGATGGCTAGAATATACTCTTCTGACATTGTTACTCCCGGATTATAGGATTGATTTCATAAGTTGGATACTTGTTTGCATGGTCTGAAGGGCAATTTGGAAAGCCAATTGATGGTCTTTCTCCAAAGCTGCCTGCCATAACTGTTTATAAAAATTTTCTGAATTTTCCCTTGCTGCATGTGTTGAAAAATAAAGTATCCCTTTTTGTTTATAAAGTTCTTCAAAGCCATTTAGAATAAGGGTGAATATCGGATTTCCCGAATTTTGTGCCAATAATTGTTGTAATTCCCAATCAAATTTTGCAAAATGCTCAGCCAGGTCGTTATTCTGAGGCCTGTTGGATAAATAATCTGCGATTAGTTTTGGCTTTTTTTGGATTGCAAGTTGAGTATAGGTTGGGCTTAGTAATACCCGAATTTCCAGGAGTTGAATAATAAAGTTTGGAGAAATATCTTTCTCATACTTGGCAATAGATGATAATACAGATAAATTTCCTTCACTCCAATAATCGCGGACACGGGTAGGTTTGCCTTGATGGATTTCTAACCATCCATCACGTGCAAGACGTTGTAGTGCTTCTCGTAAGGTGGGACGAGTAACACCAATTTTTGCAGACAAATCTCTTTCAGGTGGTAAAAATGAGTTAATAGGAAAAACATTTTCTAAAATCGCTTGAACGAGACGCTGCTCCGCGATTTCAGCAGGTTTTAGTGGGGTATACCAATTCATAAATAAATATCCTTGTTGTGGTAAGAGGTCTTACCTTAATGAGTGTAACAAAAAATAAAAGTTGATTCAAGTTTTTTAAATTTAATCTGGAAAGGAAATTTTAATTAGCTGTTTTGATTATGTGTTGTTTGCCTTAAGAACTCCCAAGCTTTTTTTGTTTGCTCATTTAATTGAATTAATAAGAAAAACTAAAATGTTTGAACGGGAAATTCTATGGTTTTTATTTATTTTTATTTACTATACTACAATAGAGTAGTATGGGAAGATTATTTCAAAAAATGATGTCATTTTTGTTTTTTCATTTGTATCATAACTTTGCTTGGGCTTATGATATTGTTGCCAACGTTGTATCAAGCGGAAAATGGTTTGATTGGGGAAAAAGTTTATCTGAATTTGTTTCGGATGATCTGACAATACTAGAACTAGGGTTCGGTACTGGTCATTTTCAAGAGCATTTACTAAAGAATGATTTTAATATTATAGGAATCGATGAAAGCTCTTCTATGGCTAAGATTTCTCGTCGAAGGCTCAAAACATACTCGCATGCAAGATTAGTTCGGGCAAATGTACTTAATTTACCATTTTTATCAAATCAATTTGACAGGATTATTGCAATTTTTCCAAGTGAATATGTTTTCCTTACTGTTTATCAAGAAGAAATATGTAAATTATTAAAACCAGACGGATGTTTTATAATTTTATTAGGTGTCGAATTTACTGGAAATTCTATTAGAGATAAGATTTACAGGATGATTTATTCTATAACAGGGCAACAAATAAATCCGAATATAGCTCGCGCAATACTAGATCAGAATCAATTTTCCAGATTTAAAAATGTGAGTTTTGTCGATAAAAAGTTAAATACCCATAAATTAATCATACTTATTGCAGAAAAATAATACAAATGACCTTACATTTTTTGGATTTTGTATTAAAATCTTATTATGGAAATTCAATTATCGGTTGCAAAAGCTGTGAAATACACCTCTACCGAGAGCGGAGATACCTTGGAAGTAGTTGAACGACCAATGGGTGGCGTATCGGTAGTTCTTGTGGACGGAAGAGATTCTGGCCATAATGCAAAAAACATTTCTTCAATGGTTGTTCGAAAAGTAATATCCTTATTGGCAGATGGTGTACGTGATGGCGCAGCTGCTCGGGCAGCCTCTGATTATTTATTTATGGAACGAGGCGGTACCAGTTCTGTATATATGAACATATTGTCCGCAGATTTGCAAACGCAGACGATTGTCATTTCGCGAAATAACCCAACTCCAGTGTTTATTGCACAAGGTAACCACGTGGAGTGTGTTTCCAGTGAAAGTGTTGGAGTTGGACACATGCGAAATATTCGGCCAGCAATCACGGAAGTCCCATTGAGGGCTGGAACAACAATTGTTATGTATACCGACGGTATATCGCAAGCTGGATCAAAATATGGACACTCATTGGATATATGTTCCATGACACAAGCTTATCTGGATGAACAAGAACCTTCTGCTCAATATGTAGCAGATTCTTTGTTGGGCCACGCATTACGTTTGGATCAAAATGAACCAAATGATGATATGAGTGTTGTTGTACTAAGAGTGATTTCAAAACAAACGGATAATATTCGAAGAATGGGAATCCGTTTACCGGTTCAGACTGATTACAATTTTGATTTGTAAGAAGGCAGCGATAGCTGTTTTTATAACAGATTATTATGATTCATTTTTGCCTATATAACTGAGGATAAATGAATATTGCTTATTTTATCTCTTCGCATGGATTTGGGCATGCAGCACGCTCAAGTGCTGTTATTAATCTTCTTATCGCCAATGGGCATCGAGTATTTATATACACTAATACACCGAAATGGTTTTTTACAAATTCTATACCTGAAAATCAATTTGATTATATTCAATGGTCCACTGATGTTGGGCTTATTCAAAAGAATCCATTTGAAGAAGATATTACCCAAACTATTCAGTCACTACGAAGTATCTTTCCCCCAGAAGCAACAACTTTCCAAAAGTTAGTAAAACAACTTAAGGTACAAATGATTGAACTTGTTTTTTCGGATATTTCACCATTAGGTATACTTGCTGCCGAGGCTATTGGTTGTGATTCTATATTAATTGAGAATTTTACATGGGATTGGATCTATGAAGCTTATCTTCCAAAAAATCCGGAACTAGAAAATTGGATTAAATATTTTTCAGATGTTTTTTCTCGAACCACACATCATTTGGTGACAAAACCATATTGTAAACTTCAATCTGCTTATTCTCCTATAGAGCCGATCTCACGTATTCCAAGGAATTCAAGAGAGATCATAAGAGAAAGATTGAAAGTTCGACCCGATGATAAAATGGTTTTAATAACAATGGGTGGTGTTCCAATAAACTTCGAAGAAGCAATGTTAAGTAAAGTGCCTTCAAATTTTAAAATTATATTTCCTGTTGGAAATATAACTGAAGAAAAAATATATAAAAATTTTCATTTACTTCCACATAATCATCGTTATTTCCACCCAGATCTAGTACAAGCAGCGGATTTAATTATTGCAAAGGTTGGTTATAGTACTATTTCAGAAGCTTACCATGCTGATACACCTCTATTGTATATTCCTCGTTTAATGTTCCCCGAATCTCAAGAATTGGAGAATTTCATTCACAGATCAATGATCGGGAGAGAACTCAGTGAAACTGATTTATTATCTGGAGGATGGGTTAATAAGGCTGAAAAAATTATGAAAAACCAAGCCAGATCTGTACAAAATAAAATAAATGGGGCTGATCAGGTTATTACATTTCTTTTAGATAAGTATGCTTAAACGAATTTTTCCAAGATTATGATATTGACATCACATTCAGACTTTCGATGATGTCAATGCTTGGTCCCAAAAAATAAAAAAAGAAATTAAATCAATAGAGCAGATAAAATATCAATTTTTTTGTTTTTCCCAGTCAACAATAATGGTTGTGCCTTCTTTTGGTTCACTTTCAATGGATAATTTGGCATTAATCGATTGCGCTCTTTCTCGCATAATATTAAGACCGAGGTGGTTAGATGGTGCTTCCTTATTAATGACCATGCCTTTGCCGTCATCATGAATCATCATTCGAAAATGGTCTTTTTGAAGTTGTATTTGGATAAAAACCTCTTCCGGGTCAGCATGTTTGGCGATGTTATTTAAAGCTTCTTGGGCGATCCGGTATACAGCCACCTTGACTTCACCTGGTAATTCTTCATCACCGAGAATTTGCAAATCAACCGGTAAGCGAGAACGCCCATTAAGTGCTTCACATAATTGTTTCATTAATTCCGGAAGTGAAGCATCCATCAATGCGGATGGTCTTAATTCCAACAAGAGGGTTCGCATTTCTGCTAAAGCTCCACGAGTCAGTTGACGAAGTTCTTCTAATCTCTGTTCGGCTTCCGATGGATTTTTTTTCCAGAGTTTTGGTAATACTTCTGCAATTAAGGTTGCTGAAAATAAAGTTTGTGTAACGGCATCGTGTAAATCTCTTGCTAAACGATTTCTTTCGGCTGCTACAGCAATTTCTTTCTCTGTATTTCGAAGACGGGCATTTTCTATAGCAAGTGATACTTGTGTTGCTAAGGTTAGTGCGAGGTGAATATCTTCTGTGGTAAACTCACGTTGTTTTTCATAATAGAATGTTAAAGTTCCATAGAGATCCTCGCTAATAATCAAGGGCACAATCAGGTGAGATTTAAAATACCTTAAAATTACCTCTACCCATGCTTTTTGTGGATCAGATAATTCTTGCGGATCTTCAAGATATCGACCTAAACTTTCACTTAAATCAGATACTGCGACCGGTTTGTTTTCACGTAAAATGCGATCCGATCCACCCTCATAAAAAGGAATTTCTTTAATAACATCAAAAGCTTGTGGTAAATTGGCAGATGCCTCCGTTATTACAGTGCTTTTTTCATAATTGATTTTTCTGACCATGGTGGACGTTGCGCTCAATAAATCTTTAGACTGATTGGCAATATAAAAAAGAACTTCTGGTAATTCCAATTTCGAGTTTAATATCCTTAAAATATCTCTTAATGCTTCAGCAATTTTTTGTCCACGCTCTGCCTCTTCTCTACGATCTTGCTCTTGTTGATAAATATGTGCATTTCCTAATGCTATCGTAGCAACATTAGCAAACATTTTTAATAAGCGTTCATCATCTTTTCCTAACACCCCTGTTTCTTTATCTGCAACAGAAATAACACCAATTGTGGTTCGACCTGATAACAGGGGAACCAACAAAATGCATTTGACTTTAATGGTATTCACAAAATCATGAAAAATTTCCGGCGTATCGTTTACATCTTCTATCAAAAGAGGAGAACCAGTTTTTAAAGCAACACCGGGAATAGACTGTTTTAAAGAGATTTCATAACCTATTGGCAAACCAAACCGCTGATCTCCAGAAAAAGTCTTTAATTTTAAAATATCATCTTCAAGCAGGAAAAGCGTGCCAATTTTTGTGTTGGTTAATCTTCGTGCTTCATCAGCAATTAATTGAATGACATGATCAACATGTAATTCGGTTGTTAGGGCTTTTTGAATATTTAATAAAGTTGTTAATTCAATAGATTTTTCATGGATCTTCTTTTCAAGTTCGTTATTTAGGAGAATTATTTTTTCTTCGTTCTTTTTTCGAGTTAAAGCACTCATAAAAATATTGGCACAGTTTTTAATCCTAGAAATAACGTCATGGTCAAGTTCAAAAGATTTTTTTGAGGAGGAAAGCTCCATCCAAGCAGCGAGATTGCTTTTGTGAAAGACAGGAACTGCTACCAAAGAAAGTATTTTTTCTGATAAAAACAAACCTTTTTCTATATGGGCTGATTCAGGCAGCAGAGATAAATCAGAAATATAAACTTGCGGACTCTTCTCGAGCTGGCAAATTAACCATGGAAATTGAATTTTAATTTTCTCTTTTGTGGTTAGGTTGCGGTACTTGCTTTTATGATTTTTCCATTCAAACACTGACTCATTAAATTCATTGGAAATGACATAAATAACAATTCGCTCAATATCTAATAACTCAGATATTTTTTGTAAACCCAGTATGATAGCTTCAGAAATTTCGTGATATTCAAGATTGATAAATTCAGAAGAAATTTCTGTGATAAACCTGTCGAATCTGTCCATGTTGTTTGCTTCTATAACCTTTATATTATTCGTCATTTAATTAATTTCGCCTATTGTAACCGTGGATTTAATCTATTAATTTTTTCATAAAAAGGGATAAACGGTAATGTGAAATTTTTATTATATTAAAGACAGTACAATTATAAACAGGGATTAATAATTAAGCGATTTTAATAATATTTAATTTTCCGCTATAATACAACAAATCAACCCGGAGGAAAAATGGAAAGAACAGTCCCAAAAACAGCAACTGAAGAAATCGATTTGTATCTAAGAACAGTTTACTCTTTGTTAAGATCAACAACAGAAATACAAATTCGTACTTTGGAAGAAGTTCATGCGGGAATGAATTCTTTGTTACATCCTGATGCGCGGAATGATTCTCCGGATGCGGCTGCTTTTATATATAGTATATTAAGGCTTCCCGATTGTATGTCCAAAGTGCGCCTTATAATTTTAGGTCAGAGCAGTGCGGTTTTTGACCAGCATGGTATTTGCGATGTTGAGAGCTGGCAGCCTGTAACAGCAAAAGCCAGACGGCGAAGATGTTATTTTGATGGTAAAGACCGTTTAGGTTGTTTTATTGCTAGTAGAACCGATATTGAAGATGTATTACCTAGCCTAACTGCTTACCAAATTGAGTGGAATAAATTGCATTTGCTGATGCAAAAAATCCCTACAGATTTTAAAATTGATGATATCTTAATCTCAAATGAAGCATTTTCATCCTTGGCTGCTCATTTAAATTTAGCAGAAGAGGATTTATTACGTCTCCGTATCATATGGGAGGACGAATTTATTGATTACCTCAAGTTAATTAAAGATCATAAATGTGCTTTTCGGGTTAATTTGTTAACTGGTTCCTTAACTGAATATTGGCGAGCGACACGCGCCTGGTGGGAAAATATTGAACGATCTTACCCGGATCTATTAAAAAATCCCGTTTATTTTGTTTCCTCGAATACACACTCTATCACAAATCTTCTAACCGGATTTGCGTTTCGAAAAAAAGATATCCTAATGGCGTTTTTAGAAAAAGAAGGCGATGAGAAATTAAAGGATGAATGGGAACAAATTAAAAACAGTGAAAGCCAAACAAACTTAGAGAATTTTTTGTATTACCTTCTAAAAAAAGCACAACAAACCCCCGGTTGGACTTACTTAAAAAAAGAACAACGGGCATATGAAAAAGAGCTTGGGATAATTCGCATAGCCAGCAAACATTATTTTGATGTTGATGCACAAGTTATTCCGATTAATCGGATAAATGTTGAAGAGCTAGATCCGCGTTTATTAAATCATTCTGATTTAGCTTACTTAAAAAATAGTAATGCCTTGATATTAAATATCGATTATCCTTTGGGACTGGCAGCCTATAACATCCTAACTAAAGTTGCAGAACACGTTTCACCGGTCTTGGGTGTTTATATTATGGGAAAGGCAGCTACCCTGAATGGGGTTTTGGGTGATGTTATGATTCCAAATGTTGTGCATGATGAGCACTCAAAAAATACATATATGTTTAAGAATGCTTTTTCAGCCAAGGACGTATCTGAAGATTTAATTTACGGTACGGTAATGGACAATCAAAAAGCAGTTACAGTGCTGGGGACATTTTTACAAAATGGAAAATTGGCTGAAGTCTTTTATCGTGAGGGGTATTCCGATATTGAGATGGAAGCTGGACCTGTTTTATCTGCTATATATGAAATGTACCGACCAACACGACATCCAGTTAATGAAATTGTTAATTTATATGGCCTTCCTTTTGATTTAGGCGTGGTACATTACGCATCAGATACACCACTGAGTAAAGGTAAAAATTTGGGTGCTGGAACATTATCTTATCTGGGTATGGATTCCACTTATGCAGCTTCTTTAGCTATCCTTCGAAGAATTTTTAAGATGGAAAAAAGACGTTTAATTAATAATGATAAATAAAAAACTTTGCCTTTATTGTCAAACGATAAATTCATCTGACCAAGAATCATGTGCTGCTTGTGGTGCACCGTTAACAACAACAAAGCAAACTTTTAACTCGGAAATAGAGAGAAAATCTATTCCGTTTGAGGAGATAAAAACAAAACCAGAAAAAGAATATTTGGAAACTGCAAAAAAGGTGGGCAAAGATGCTGATGAGCTTTCTAAACAAGTATGGGGCCTGTATGGGTTGTTTTGGCGTACGATTGGGGAAGCGATCACAATTGCAGTCGTCAGTTTTGGATTGGGTGTTATTGGCGGGGCAACTTCTTTACCTGTTTGGGGAATAATCGCAGGAATAAGCTTTGGTATATTGGTGGGGATTGTTATTAAATCTTATTTATGGTTATTGGTTGGGACTCCGATTGGTTTTATTATTGGTGCAGTGGTGGGTATATTGTTATCGGTTTTAGGCCTTGGCCCAACAATCATTCTTTTTGTTGTGTTTTTGTTCAGCAGTTTTTCGGTTTTTATCGGAGGACACATACGGAAACCAAGGCAAAAAAACATCTATGAAAAAATACGCCCTTTATTAGGTGGAATTGGTGGTTTTATTTTTTCCCTTATAGGTGTGGGAATAGGTTTAGGATTAGCTGCTTTAGTTACCCAGCTTTATTAAAAGTATTGGTATTTTTTTTGTTCCAGTTTGATGGGTAAAAAAAGGAGTAAATAGAACCAATCAAAAAACCAATACTAGCTAATAAGCTAAAAAATGCCAAAATCGCCACAAGATCCGACATTCTTGATAAGTATCCAAATAAGAGGAATAGCAAAAAAAGTACAAAAGAGATTAATAAAAATACAAAACCGAACTGTTTTCCTTTGGCGGGGGATGAATAACGATCGCCTTGAATTCTAAGAGATTGACCATTGATCCAAATGGAATAAGGATTTCCTGCCTCATCAGAGTAATGAGAAACAAAATAAGGCAGAAGTAATAAAGTCCAGTTTTGGTCACTGAATTGAACTTGCTGTGAAAATGTTTTTGTATGTTGGGCACCTGCCGCGCTCTGACAATCGCTATTTATTTTTTTTATTAAAGATTCTTTTGCAAACTGCCAACCGGTATTTTTATCAATATTTGGATAAATTAAAGTTATCTGATTGGTAAATTGATAATCGGTTAAGGATTTGTTATCGTTTGATAAATTATAAGACCCGAAAATTCTTTCTAACTGATTGTAATAAGATAACGCGGAGATAGAGATATTGGAATATTCTTTTTCTACTGTACCTTGTCGGGGCTTCCAATCAATTCGGGTTTCATTTGTTTTTTGGCTGATCCATTCTCCATGTTGTAAGTGTTCAACTGAACTTTCTACTAAATAATTAAAGCCGAACTCAGCTTTCCAAGACCCATTGGCTTTGCTGTCAACTAACCAAAATGGGAAAAATACCCATTCTCCGTTCTTTTTTATTGTATTCAGATTAAGTTGTTCAGTTTTAAATTTAACAGGTTGAATAAAATTTTGGATTTTGTCTTCGTAATCCTGTACGTTTTTATGGAAATTTAGTATTAATTCAATTTCGGGATATTGTGTATTGGTATTAATTTCCTGAACATGTTTATCACCACAGACCGGACAGAAGCTGGACTTATCATGTTTAAGATAAAGACTTCCGCATTTTTCACAACCCCATGTTTTTGTTATCGATAAAAACTCAATAATATTTGTTTTCATTAAGAACCTTTTTCGGATGCTTTTGCTTTCTGATAGATTGATACAGCAATAATTCCACCAATGACCAATAGGAAAAAACTAATCAATAATCCGATTAGTCCTGGAGTTCCTAAAACCAATAAAATTAATGAAATAAATGCTGCGAAAATACCCGGTGCGAACAACCCAGCGAAAGCCAACCAAATCTTGTTCCAGTCAACAGGTTTTTGGCCTGCCAGTTGGTTGGTTTGTCCATTAACAACCACTTGATATGTGTTTTGTTGATAAATATAGGTAATGATGTAAATTGGTAAAAAAATGATGCGCCAGGTTTCATTTTGAAAATCTGCGACAAGACTAAAATTGCGGACGTGGGATGTTGGTATATCATGGTAACAAGCATCTTTCATGTATTCACGCAATTTGCCTTTGGCTTCATTCCATGCCTCTGGTAAATGTTTGGAATATAACTGGGCTTTAATACCGACTAAAAAATCTGGTGAAAATTCCATTAAGTCGGAAAGGTTAAAATTTGATATATTCACAAATAAATGATCTTGGATTTTGTCCGATCCTGAGATCAAGAAATCATCGATTGTTTCTTTTACTTGTCCATCTTCCCAACACCAGTCAATTACGGTTTTGGTTTTCCAGGTTTTTGAACTGGAATCATAATATCTTTTTTGTCTTTCATACCCAACTAAAGCTTTCCACTGTGCGTCGATGTCTGTATCAAAAGTCCATGCTGGAATATAAATTGGTGATAATTTGTTGATTTTTGCATTTTGTTGTAATTCTTTTGGATGAAACCAACCTTTTTCCAACCAAGTAAGAATTGAGTTTTCAACTTGTGCAGGTTTTGTCTTAAAAGGAATAATTGCGCTAGGGTAAAATTCCTGTGAAGGTGCCTTTTGGAGAATCACTTTATTTGAAGCGCAAAATAGACATTTTACAGAAACGTCATTTTTTTCTACCAACAAGTTTGCTCCACAATTTTCACAATGGACCTGATTTCGGTTTTCGTACCATGACATATCGGCTTTTTTAATTGTTTCTGTTCGAAACTCTAATTCTTGAGCAGCTTTTCCAATGTTTTTTGAATCAGGTTTTACTTGATATCCACAGTGAACACACGACAGTCCACTTGTTGTTATATCAAACTTTGTTGGTGCACCGCAGTTTGGACAGTTATATGTGTGGCTTGTTTCTGATAGTTCCGATTGGGGAATTGGTGCCCAAACACGGATTTTGTCATCAGCGGAGGGAACTTCAATAAAATCTTGTGGAGGAGTCCAGTTTGCTTGTGTCATATTTTTACTCATTGATATACTATAAAAATTGTTTTGTAAATTTTATCATGTGAGAAGGAATATGAAAAATTATGTCAAGAATTGATGAATTTAATACTTACCGTAAAAAAATGAATGAACGGATTTTTGAGATTGATCATTTGGGTATCAAAAGATTTTTTAATTTGGATACAAAAGCATATGAAAATGGTGTTTTGGACCAAAAGACGAAAGAAATGATGGGGTTGGTGGCTTCGATGGTTTTAAGATGTAATGATTGTATTGATTACCATATTTTGCAATGTGTGGCTGAAGGAGCAACCCCAGATGAGTTGTATGAAATTTTTAATATTGCATTGGTTGTAGGTGGGAGTATAGTTATACCTCATCTTCGTCATGCAGTGGAAACGCTTGATATGGCTCTAGAAAATCAATAAATCATTCAAACAGGTAGGCTGCTGCTTTTGAGATGAGGCGGTCCGGCTTTTTTTGATTAAATAAATGGGTTCGTTCTTCCCTTGTCAAATTTGTCACATCGATATAACTGCGGATATGTTTTCGAAACAATAATAATCCAGTTTTCACTCCATAAAACTCAATCATGCTGTGTAGGTGAAGGTTAAATACACGCCAGATTTCTTCTTTAGAAATCTGGTTTTTGTCCTTATAGGAAAAGATCCAAGGGTTTTTTAGAGCAGCTCTACCAATCATAACCCCATCACAGCCTGTTTCAGAAATAATTCGTTCAATGTCAGCAACTTTTAGGACATCACCATTTGCGATCACAGGGATTTTAACAGCCCGTTTAACTTCTGTAATTTTTTTCCAATCGGCGAAACCTGAATAACCTTGTTGTTTGGTGCGTCCATGTACAGTAATCATGGCAGCACCGTTATCTTCCAAGATTTTTGCTACTTCGAGGTAGTTTAAGTGATCGTTATCCCATCCCAAACGAATTTTTCCTGTGATTGGAATCTGCAAACTGCTTGTTAATAATTGAAAAATGGTTTTTATTTTTTCTGGTGTTTTTAATAAACCCGCACCAGCTCCTCGGCTGGATACATTTTTTGCTGAACAACCCATATTAATATCAATGAAATCGGGTTTTTTATCTTGTAAGATAAGCGCAGTATCCAGAATCCGCTGAGGAGAATCATCAAAGATTTGGTATGCAAATACCCTTTCCGATTCTGAAAATTTTGTTAACTGATGTAAATGGGGGTGGTTGTTTAATACATCCAACCCATTGATAAATTCCGAAAAAACAATTCCTGCCCCGAAAGATTTTGCAATGGTTCGAAATGGTAAATCAGTGAAACCATCCATAGGAGCTAACATAACTGGGTTATAGATTGGAATATCACCGATAAAAAATTTTACGTTCTGATTGTTATTCATTGTTGGTTATTTTAATCGATTTTTTGCTGTCTTATCAATTGGAACATTTTACAGCGATAAATCGTCTTAGCGATATAGAAATACAAATAAAAGAGGTTAATCATGAATAAAAAAATTTTTATCTTTCCAGTATCATTAATTATTATCCTAATCCTGGCTGCATGTTCCTGGCAAGCCCAGACCCCGGATATTTCTGATCCAAACACGATTAGTACCATTGCAATGCAAACAGTACAGGCAATGATGACGGAACAAGCTTTTTCTACCTTGGTGGCTGAAGCTACACAGATTGCTCCTTTACCTACCGATGCATCACCGAATTCAACAGAAACAGCGATTTTACCAACCGCGGTAGTAGAAGAACCTACCCGGACTTCTGTTGCAGTAACCAATACACCGGTTCCAACTCAAGCTTTACCAACGAAGACCCCAACCCCATCATCTTATGACAAAGTTAATTTCGAAAAAGATGTTACTATTCCCGATGGAACCATTGTCGAGAGTGGCAGCAAATTCACGAAAACTTGGCGGCTTAAAAATTCAGGTTCAACGGTTTGGACTACATCATATGATTTGGTATTTGTAAGTGGAAATGCTATGGGTGCTCCAGCTGCTATTGATATTTCGAAAGCGGTTAACCCAGGTGAGACAGTGGATTTGTCGATTGAATTTACAGCACCAGAAAAAGCTGGAAGTTACAAAGGGTATTGGATGTTGCGATCTGACTCCGGAAAACTGTTTGGCGTAGGAAGTAATGCGGATCAATCCTTCTGGGTTAGTGTGGTTGTCGATGATTACAAAACCGATGACGTACCCACTGTCAAATATGATTATGATTTTACTGCAAAAATATGTTCCGCAACATGGGACGGTAGTTTTGATAAAATCGCTTATCCATGTGACTCAGATAAATTTAATTCTAATTCTTGGGTCGCAGTGGATATGAGCCCAAAATTTGAAAATGATTATCAAGATGACGAACGATCAATTATTATGCACCTTGATGGTAAAAAAGATAGCTGGATACAGGGATTTTATCCAGAGGTTGAAATTAATGGAGAGCATTTCATTTCAATAATTGGTTGTGTGAATGGTAATTCATCCTGCGATGCTGTAATCAGCTTGGATATCAAAGTGGATGGAAGTATTAAGAACTTGGGTAAATGGACTGAGAGTTACGATAAAAAGATAACATCGATTGATGTAGACCTGTCAGCCTATAATGGTAAAAAAGTTCAGCTAATCTTAGGAATCAGTAATCGAAGTGAAACTACATCAAATATCTTCTGGTTGGCACCTCGTTTGGATAAATAAAACATTATAAAAAAAGGACCGGCGAAAGCCGGTCTTTTTATGTTTCAGGGCAGAAGATTTGCATCCAATCTTTATAGAATGATAATACTTGATCAAGAGTGGGGTTTTCAAAATTCATAATTTGAGAGAGCGGAATGATGATTTCCTCATTTTTTTCGCATAAAAGCACCCATAAACCAAAAATGGAATCAAAACCCGCTGGAGATAGAGTGCAGGTGATTGAGTATTCAATTTCTTTTTCTTCAGAGTTTTCCATCCGGTAAGAGAGCCGCTGGGGAGAATTAATACATGAAAAATGATTTTCCCAAGCTAATAAAACATTTTGGTGTTTTTTTATCAATGGAAGAAGTTGGTTTTCCCAAAAGGTGCGTGCCGACTCAGATAATGTGGGTAGATATTTATCCACTAAAATCAGGTCTAACGATTCGATCGGATAGGTGAGTTCAATTGGCAATAGATTGCTACTTTCAATAAACGTTCCACTCCAGGGAAGCTCATTATCTTTCAGTTGTAATAAATAATTTTCAGGTAGTTTTAAGAAACTTTCCCTGGTCCATTTTATGTAATACAGCTCTTCATCTTCATTTTGAAAAAAAAGAAGTATCTGCCCCTTCAATTCACTTAGATCAAAATTGAATTCAAGGTCCCGAACTCCTTTCCTGATCTTTACGAGTGATAAATAATTATAAAAATGATGTATTGTTATTTGTTTTGTTCTTTGAACCGCAGGTGTTTGCTTAGGATTTTCCTGTATTGTGACCCCAAATTTTTGTTGCATGTACTTTTTTACGAAGTATATTACTTCTTTGATTTCTTCGTTTGATAAATCACCTGGCACTGTTAATTGAAGGTGATCAAACATATTGGTCTGATTTGGATTGGTGACAACTGAAAAATTAATATTCATCATAATAAAAATAACACAAAAACCCCAATCAGAGAAAGGAGAATTCCCAAGATAGTTTGGGGCTTTACTTTTTTTCCGGAGATAATATGAAAAATTGCAATAAATATTGGGCTTGTTGATAACAACGTTTGGGCAATTCCTGCTTCAAGAAATTTTAATGCGTTTTGTTGTAACCACATTGTAATAAACGTACCGAAAAATACAGCTATTAAAAAAGTTAAAAACAAGTTCTTTGACTCGAATTTATATTTGAAAATATTTCTTTTTTGGATAAGAATTAATATAAAAAGGAAAATTACTCCAAAAAATAACCTGACCATTGCACTGCTTAATGCAGGAATTGCGGATGTCCGCATGGTAAGCCTGGATAATAAAATACCAATTGCTTGAGACGACATGGCTAATAATGACCAGATGTAACCACGAATTGAGTGAAGATTTTTGTTATTTTCGCCAGCAGTAATGACTAAGATGATGCCGACTATGGAAATTAATAATGAAAAGAATGTTTGGATTGTCAGTATTTCATTTAAAAAAATTCCACCTAATATGATTGTCACCCCAGGAGCTAAAGTTGCAATTAAAAGTGTTTGTTGGGCACCAATCAATTTTAATGCGTAAAAATAGGCTGTATCTCCGATTCCAATTCCGATAAGTCCACTTAATGCCAATAATAAAAAATCATTTCTTAATATTAAAAAATCGGTTTTGTTGATTAATGCAGTAACTGTTAATAAAAATAAGGCGATAATTCCTTTAAGAAAATTCAACTTTATCGGGTGCTCAACTTCTCCAGAGTTTTTATATAATATTGATGCTAAAGCCCATAATATTGCTGCAAAAAGAGCGCTAATTAATCCAATCAATGAATACCTCAAAATTTTCCTATTATAATTTTAAAAATACAATTTTGTTTCATGGAGGAATAAATGCCAGGAATTATTGATCCATTAACCTTTCATGTAGATGATTTGCCAGGGATTTGGTCGCCCGTTCAGTGGGAACAGACAAAAGAAGAACAAATTATGGAGTTGGAAACACAAGCAGCCGCAAGTTTGATGTTATCCGTTGATATTCCAGAAGCAATGTTAAGATTGATATTGAATGAAACTGAAATTGTTTCTACCCGAACCCCGCCGGAGGGATATGATGAAACCGAACAAGGGGAATGGGACGATGAAATTGTAACCTTTAAATTCAAAAAAGGGATTAAGTTAGAGACGATGAAACGGGAAAATGACCATTTGTTAGCCGTGTATAATTTTGCGAATAATGGCACCTGGGCAATTGAAGTAACCCCTAATAGAGTCGTCATTGAAAAAATTTAAAGGTTATATTATTTTCTCTTTTTTTATAAAAGATTAGTTAAAATAGAAAAAAATACTGTACAGGAGTATTGTATGAAATCGATTAAACCGAAAAAATTTTATTGGTTATTCACATTATTCATGATGATGGCCATGTTTTTAGCTGCATGTTCACCCGCCACAACAACTGGATTGGCGTTAGAAGTTGACGTTGAGGAAGCTTATTCTTTACGTGAACAAGGTGCTTTTATATTAGATGTTCGTCAACCGGAAGAATGGGAAGCTGGACATATTCCTGATGCAACATTGATTCCATTAGGAGAATTGGAGAATCGGGTTAGTGAAATTCCGCAAGATGAAACCATCGTTGTAGTATGTCGATCTGGTAACCGCAGTGCAACTGGGCGCGATATTTTATTAGATGCTGGTTTTTCTGATGTTACGAGTATGGGGGGAGGGATGAATGAATGGGCTAATCAAGGTTATGAGGTTGTAACGGGACCTTAAAAAACCGATTTGTCAAATTAATTTAAATATAAAAAACAATCAGAATTTTCTGATTGTTTTTTATTATAAATATTGCTATACTAACTGGTAAGACCACTAACCAGTTAAATTTATTACCTAATTTAGGAGAATATTTTTCATGAATTCCAAACGTTTCGTTCCCAATTGGTATGAAGAAACCGCACCACTCCAATCTTATCGTGCATTGTTTAAGTGGGGAGATCTTTCCTCATTTAAGCATCCGAATCAGCGTTTGTTTGAATTAATGCGCGAAGCATTTCACATGGTAGACACTGATTTTGGAAAACCAATTGATTTAGGTTTGGAAAAATTCGAGTTGGAGATTCCAACACAGATAAAAAATGAACACTTTTCCTTTTTTGTTAATTTGCTTGGTAAAGAAAATGTAATAACAGATACATTTACCCGAGTAAAAGCTTCTTATGGAAAAGGCATGATAGACCAATTGCGATTAAGAAAAAAAATCGTGGAAAATTTACCCGATGTTGTTTTATGGCCGGAAAAGAAAGAACATATCCAATCCATTGTTTCCTATTGTGATGATCACAAGTTACCCGTTTACATATTTGGCGGTGGATCGACTGTTACACGCGGTATTGAAGCTGTTAAGGGGGGCGTATGTTTAGATTTAAGTAAACGCTTTAACAAAATTTTACATATAAATGAAATAAATCAAACAGTCACTGTGCAGGCGGGGATTTCAGGTCCAGCATTGGAAGATGGATTAAATAATGCAAAAATAAAGTTCGGTAAGTCAGATAATTATACGTGTGGTCATTTTCCCCAGTCTTTTGAATTTTCGAGCGTTGGTGGGTGGGTGGTAACACGCGGTGCTGGGCAAAATTCTACCTATTACGGAAAAATTGAAGATATGGTATTGGCACAAGAATATATTACCCCAAGAGGTGTATTTAAATCCAATCCCTTCCCACGAAAAGCAACAGGCCCCGGTGTAGACGCATTAATGATTGGCTCAGAAGGTAGTTACGGTGTTTTAACTGAGGTCACTTTAAAAATTTTCCGTTATTTACCTCAAAACCGCAGATATTATAGTTATATGTTCCGAAATTGGGAAGACGCATTAATGGCCTGTCGTGAAGTTATGCAGGGAGAGATTGGAAAACCTTCGGTCTTTCGGCTTTCCGATGCTGAAGAAACGGATGTGGCTATGAAATTATATGGTGTTGATGGAAGTCCTGCAGATAAACTTTTGCAATCGCTTGGTTTTGCAAGAAATAAAAAATGTTTATTATTGGGAACAACAGACGGCAGTGCACCATATACGAAAATGGTAAATCGACAAATAAGGAAGATTTGCCGGAAATACAAATCGTTTGACCTTAGTTTATTTAACGTGGCCCAACGTTGGGAAAAAGATCGATTTAGAGACCCATACCTTCGAGAAGATCTGGTTGATTATGGTATTGTGATTGACACGTTAGAATGTGCAGTGACTTGGGAACAAATGCCCAAAGTTCACGCTTATGTTAGAGATTTTGTAAAATCTCATACAGACACAATTTGTATGACCCATTTATCTCACTCCTATGAACAAGGCGGGAATTTGTATTTTATTTTTATTAAGAAAATGAATTCGATCAAAGAATATCTTGATTTGCAATATGGAATTTTAGAACATATACAAAAGAGTGGGGCGGCCATAAGCCATCATCACGGTGTTGGTAAGCAAACATCACCTTGGTTAGAAGAAAATATTGGTCAATTTCAGTTCGATTTGATGCACCATGTGAAAACTTACTTAGACCCAAATAACATCCTCAATCCCGGAGGTACGTTAGGTTTCGATATGAATAAAGAACAAAAAAATAAGATTTGGAGTATGGATTTGGATTAGATTATTAATTTTTTTGATAATAAGAATGCAGGTGTACTATAATTCAACTGCATTCTTTTTATTTTAGTGGAGGTGTGGGATGGACAAATATCGAGTGAAACAAGGGCAAACGATAAATTTAGAAGATTGGGATGCGAATGAAATTAGTTTATTTCCTGAAGGAAAAAAAGCAGCAAAAGATAAAACGAAAAAATTAAATAAAAAACTCGAAGCATTGCAAGAACTATTGTATGCAGAGCATAAACAAAAAGTTTTGGTCGTATTGCAAGCATTGGATACCGGCGGGAAAGATGGGACTATCCGGGCAGTATTTGAAGGGGTAAATCCGGCTGGAGTAAAAGTTGCGAGTTTTAAAGTTCCTACAGCAATTGAAAGTGATCATGATTTTTTATGGCGGATTCATCAGCACACACCGGGAAAAGGTGAAATTGTAATTTTTAACAGAAGCCATTACGAAGATGTATTGGTGGTGAGAGTTCATAATCTGGTAGATAAAGACATTTGGAAAAAAAGATATGATCATATCAATAACTTTGAAAAAATGCTGACTGATGAAGGTGCAACTATTATTAAAATATTCTTGCATATCTCTAAGGATGAACAAAAAGAGCGTTTACAAGAACGATGGGATGTGCCTGAAAAAAATTGGAAGTTTTCTAGTGGAGATTTGAAAGAACGTGCATTATGGGATGAATACCAAAAAGCTTATGAAGACGTTTTGGAAAAGACAAGTACAGACTATGCACCCTGGTATATTATTCCTGCCAATAGAAATTGGTATCGAAATTATCTAATTTCGTCCATTCTGGTTAAAAAACTTGAGTCTTTAAATATGGAATATCCCTTGCCTGAGGATGGTCTCGATAATATAGAAATTGAATAATTATGAAGAGCCTTTTTATCCCCCAAAGGTCTCTTCATAATCAAGTAAACTTGCTTTTATAACTTTAATTGCATGGTTTACATCATATACATCAGAAATAAAGGTGGATCTTTCTTCACCTGGTGTCAATTTATAGGTGCTGAAATAGTGGGTTAATCGTTCCACTAAAGCTTTTGGGATATCTGAAAGGTTATTGGCTTTCTCCCAAAAATTGTCATTTGACAGTACAGCAATAATTTTGTCATCAGCCTCGCCGCCATCAATCATTTGAATGCCGCCAACAACGCGAACATTTAATATGATTTCAGATTTATTAATAGGTCTCTCACTAATGACACAGATGTCTAAAGGGTCATTATCACCCCGTTCTGACTGCGGGGATAATTTCCGGACCCTTTCACCACAAAAGGTTCGTGGAATAAACCCATATAATGTTGGTGGTTGGGAAGAACTACGTTGTGGACGATCAACACGAAGGTATCCTGTCTCTTTATCGACCTCGTATTTAACCAAATCAAATGGTGTAATTTCAATATAAGCGTGGATGATTTGAGGTGGGTTGGGACCAACTTCTAATCCATGCCAGGGATGTGGTCTCCATCGATAAAATGGGCTTGGGAATTTCAATGGTTTACCTCCAAAGTTGCGGCGATTTATTTTTGATTATACCTTATGCGTTCCTATAAGGTGCTAGATAAATTGAATGTTAAAATAAGATATGGTTTATGTTATTAGTTTATGCCTGTTTTTTATTATTTTTCCAACAAGTATCGCTGTTATCAAGAATATTTTCTTTTTATTAACAGGCCCGAAAGAAAATAACGTTTATCATATCGTGAGCTTTAAATCAAAAAAGAAAAAAATAATAATCGAATTGCTAATCGAGATTTTGATACTGGTGATTCTGTTCATCATTTTTTTATGGTCCTTATTAAATTCGTTTATTGGTTTTTAACATGAATTGATATAATAGGTTAATGAGTCCAAGAAAAAAAGTAGATAATTCTTTGCACATCTCGATCCTTGGTTTTTTTATCGAAAAACCGAATTATGGGTATGATTTGTATCGTTCTTTAATGCAAAACTCATCATTTAATTTGATTTGGCACTTAAAACAAAGTCAATTCTACGCGATCCTAGACCATTTTTATCAAGATGGTTATCTTGAAATACAACTTCAAGATGGTGGAAATTACCCGGACCGGAAAGAGTATCGATTAACCACAGCAGGTGAAGAAAAATTTCATAACTGGGTTTTATCTCCAGTTAACCATGGTCGAGAAATGCGCCAAGAATTTTTAGCAAAATTATATTTTGCATTAAAGATCTCAAAAGAAAAAGCATTAATGCTTACTCGGAATCAAAAACAAGAATGTTTTAATTGGTTAAGCAATCATGAAGAAAAAATGCAAGGGGTTGATTCTTATTTTGGAGAATTGATGGGGGATTATAGAACTATTCAAATGCAAGGTATGTTGGAATGGTTGAAAATTGTTGAAGATAAAATAAGATGATGAATCCTCGGTAAGGCGTTATTCATCAATTGAAACAAACAAACGGAACTAATAAGTAAATCATTCGATTAAATTGTGGTAAATACTATTATGAAGAGGCTTATTTTTCTATAAATCTTTTAAGATTGGCGCGAGCAACAAGGCAGCATCTGTAAAGAACGGGGTTTGAAGAAATTCCTTAGAAGTGGGTAGCTGACCTCGACAAAAAAAGACCCGTCTTTCGACAGGTCTTTTACGAGTGGCGGGAGCGACGGGGTTCGAACCCGCGATCTCGGCCTTGACAGGGCCGCATGTTAGCCACTACACCACGCCCCCAATGCCATTCAATATTACCATAAATGTAAAAATAGTCAATTCACGGTGATTGAAATTTATATTAATTTTTTCCAAGTAACCATGGATCAGAGCATCGATCCCACGGGAAAATTTCTTCCGGTGTAAACCATAAATTGATTTCAAAAGAGGCAGATTCCACAGAATCGGAAGCATGGGTCAAATTTCTACTGATAAGGATACCGTAATCGTGGCGAATTGAGCCAGGATCAGCCTTCACCGGATCAGTTGCACCCATAGTTTGACGAACAGCAGCAATTGCCTCTGGCCCTTCCCAAATCATTGCCATGACTGGTGCAGAACTGATATATTTTATTAATCCAGCATAAAATGGTTTACCGACATGGGCAGCATAATGTTTTTCAGCTAATTCTTGGGAAACCGATAAAAACTTACAGGCAATTAATTTCAGTCCGCGTTGTTCGAGTCTTTTAATAATTTCACCAGATAACCCACGCTGAACTCCATCAGGTTTTATAAGTACAAATGTTCGTTCCACAAAAATCCTCCAGTTTAATAACTATAATAATTCTTCTGCCTTGGAATAAGCTTTTAATGCTTCTTCTAATTGTTCATTTCTTAAGTATGCATCCCCTAATGCTTGCCATAGTGAGATTTCAATCGGATATTGGAAATCTAAAGCCTGTTTTATATCATCAATGACTTGATCTAACATCAATTCAGCCTGAATCAATTCATTATAGGTATTTAATGCTGTTTCAAATTCTCCTTTTTGTAAAGAGGTTTTAGCAGCAATTAATTGTTCTTTTAATGGATTTATTTCATCCGGTTCTTCGGTTGATAGTTGAGATTCCTGGTCAGAATTTAATTCGTAAACTTCTGATACAGTTTGTTTTTCATTTTCGATATCAGGATCGATTTCAGGGAGGTTTTCTGGCTCAGTAGTGATAGGTACATCCGTGTCGCCAAATGGTGTTTTTATATCGTAATCAAATTTGACGAGATCCTCTTCTTGGATCGTCTCAGATGTATCTTTCTCTTGAGTTTCCAAATCTTCTTTTGAAGATGGTGTTATCTCTTCAATGATCTCGTTTGTTGAGGAAGTCGGTTCTTCCTGTGAATATTCTGAAATTGATTGAGTTTCCTGTTCGGTTTTTAATTCATATATGTCAGCTAATGTTCTTTTGTCTTCTTCTACTGTCTTTTGTATCCCATGTAAGTTTTCTTGGTCTGTATTTTCATCATCTGCTGTCTCGAGTTCAGCATTGATAAACTTGTTATCAGATTTATCAGCTTCCTGCTCAAATAGCGATTCGGAGATTTCCCAATCATTGGATTCGAGATCTGTACTGACTTCCTGATCAAACTCTGTTAATGGCACTTCCTCATCACTTGAATCTGTTGAGACATCAGAAAGCGGGCGTAACCGATCTGTTTGGGCTGTGGCACTGAGGATTTCTTCTTCTATTTCATCGAAATCTGAAGCGGAATCACTTTTTTTATCCAGCCATTGTAAGGCTTCTATTTGATCTTCACTAACCAAATCTTCCTCAATAAAATCGGAATTTAATTGCTGTTCGATGATATCTTGAGCTTGTTTTGACACCCATTCTGGGGGTTCCTCTGTTCGGTCTTGTGGTTTGGAAGACAAGGTCTCTTCTTCTGCGCCTTGTTTTGCAGCTAGCCCTTCCATCCAAGCCATTGCCGATTCAATATCCATCCCTTCAATTTCTGATACGTCAAAATCTTGTTTTTGCGTTTCGGATCGATTCTCTTCTTGAACGAGATATTCCTCGTTTTGAGAAAGTTCTGAACTAGAAATTTCTGATTCCTGAATTACTAATTCATCAATTTCATCTACTTCCTCTTCGTTTTTTGAGATTACCGTGTCCATTGTTTCATCTTGCAGGGCTTCTTTTATCCAATCAGGTGTCTCTTCTTTTCGTTCTTCAGTTGAGGTTAACAGGGTTCCATCTTGGGCTCCTTGTTTGGCAGCCAAAGATTCCAACCAAGCAAATGCATCTTCTTCATCTATCTCTGTTTTGTCGGTTTCTTCAAAACGACCTGGTAAATCTTCGTCAGATTTCTCTTCCGAATTATCTGATTTCGGATATTCTGGAGTCCAATCCATACTTTCAGATTCAGAAGGCACATCTGTGATTATTGAGGTTGAAATTGTGTCTTCTTCTTCAAATTCTATTGCTTCATCTTCAATTTCATCCTCAGAAAGACCTTTTATCCAGGCTGGAATTTCATTGTCAACTGGATCAGTAATGGGTTCGGGAGTTTCTTCTGTATCATCCTCACCAGTGAGATCGGTTAACCAGTCTGGTGTTTCGCTGCCGGTTGGTTCAGCGATGGGTTCTGGTGTTTCTTCAGTATCATCCTCACCAGTGAGATCGGACAACCAGTCTGGTGTTTCGCTGGCAGTTGGTTCAGCGATGGGTTCAGGTGTTTCTTCTGTTACGTCCTCATCAGTGAGATCGGACAACCAGTCTGGTGTTTCGCTGGCAGTTGGTTCAGCGATGGGTTCGGGCGTTTCTTCAGTTTCATCCTCACCGGTGAGATCGGCCAACCAGTCTGGTGTTTCACTGGCGGTTGGTTCAGCGATGGGTTCAGGTGTTTCTTCTGTATCGTCATCACCAGTGAGATCGGCCAACCAGTCTGGTGTTTCGCTGGCGGTTGGTTCAGCGATGGGTTCAGGTGTTTCTTCTGTATCGTCATCACCAGTGAGATCGGTCAACCAGTCTGGAGTTTCGCTGGCCGTTGGTTCAGCGATGGGTTCTGACGTTTCTTCTGTATCATCCTCACCAGTGAGATCGGCCAACCAGTCTGGTGTTTCGCTGATGGCTGGTTCAGCGATGGGTTCAGGTGTTTCTTCTGTTACTTCCTCATCAGTGAGATCGGCCAACCAGTCTGGTGTTTCACTGGAAGGTATCTCGGAGGTAGGTTCGCTTGATTCCGTTTCAGAGGCATTTGCCAAGTCACGGAGCCAGATAGGAGATGTTTCTTCATTTAGTGGTGGTGAAAAATCTACATCTTCGTTGGACGATTTAGAGTCAGAAAATAAACTTTCAAATTTTTCGATTTCTTCTTCATCTTCAACAATTTCATCAAGACCAACTTTATCATCTTCTGAAGGAGAAATCTCAGGTGCTATGTCTTGAAGCCATTCAGGAATATCGGCTGGCTCTAGTCCAGAAGTTTCATCTGCTTGAGGGATTTCAACATCCTGCATATCAATGTTAAATCCTCTTTCAGCCTCAACATTATCATTTTCAGAGACTTCCCATCCAGCTTCTCTCATCCATTCGGGGATTTCTTCCTCTTCATCTGAACCAAAAGAAGGAATAATGGGTCTTTCCAGTGTTTCAGGTTCTTCTAAATCAGGTTGATCAATTTCAGGTGGATTTTGTTGCTCTTCCTTATCCTGTTCATTGTAATCTTCTAAAGAATTATCAAAAGCATCCCATTCATATGCCTGTTCTTCATCTTCATTTACTTTCACACCGATGGACTGAGCCCAATCTGGTTGATCAGTTTCTAATAAAGTTGGATCCCATTCTAAATAATCAATCATAACTGCATTGTCAGGAACATCGGCAGGAGATTTTATCGTGTCAGTTAAAAATTGGTTATATGGGTCGAGGTCAATAACCCGTTGACGGAAAATTTTTTCATCTTCTGTACGTGAAGTTCCTTGTAATACTTCTGACAAAATGCGATTTGCTTCATAACAATATGGAAGTTTAATGATTAATTTCGAACATACTTCAGTTGCCTCAACTTCTTGTCCTTGTAAATAATACAGTCGAGCTAAAATCACTTCCAGATCTGTCCGATTTGGATCTTCTACCAAAGCAGCACGAATTTCCGCGATAGCCTGGGTGTATAAATCTCCTCTGGCGTACATCCGTACAAGTGCGCCTCGTGTTAATCTGATTTTGGGAGGTGCAATTCCATCTCGGTTTGCATATAGACGCCTTAATTCATCTTGAACAGCTTTATTGGAGGGTTGGACTTCAAAGGCTCTTTCCATGTGCCAGATGGCAGCATCCAGATTGTTTTCATCTTCGCGGATGATACTCATACCAATGTGAGAAATGAAATCTTCAGGTACGGAGGATAAAACCCGCTGGAAAATGTCACCAGCATCACCGTATTTCTGTTTTTCTAAAAAAGCTTTCCCTAACAATCGATAAGAATCAATATGTTTTGGATAATATTTTAGAATATGTTTACAGTGACTTATTGCTTGATCTGTTTCGCCCCGGTCAATCAGGTTTTCAATTTCACGGATATATTCTCTTAAAGATATTTTTGCCATTGCCACCTCCAACGTTTAGTATGCAATAAGTTAATTGATTATGCAAGTATTTTAGAATCCACAAATTGTTTTGGTTGCAATCATTGTTCCTGATGGGATTTTATAAGATATTGATTAATTATAGCTAACATACTAATAAAAAATGAAGCGTGTTTTACCACGCTTCATCAAGCTTAATCTCCTAAATAATCCCTTAATTTTCGACGAATAACCGGGTGTCGTAAACGACTTAAGGCTTGCGCCTCAATCTGGCGTACGCGTTCCCTCGTTACACCCATTTTCCGACCAACTTCTTCTAATGTATAAGCCTGACCGTCGAGCAACCCATAACGAAGTTGTAATATTCGGACTTCCCTTGGCGGCAAATCACTTAAAACTTCTTCCAAGTGTTCCTTTAATAAATTATAAGTTGCTGTATCATCCGGAGGTGGAGCTTCATCGTCTTCAATAAAATCACCTAATACGGAGTCTTCTTCATCATCTGTTGGGGTCTCTAATGATAGAGGACGCCGGGCAACTTGAATCATGTTTTCTACTTTTTTCGGGGTAACATCAAGTGTTTCCGCTAGTTCTTCTACACTTGGTTCTCTACCCAATTTTTGGGTTAATTGGTGCTGAATTCGGAGTAACTTATTAATTTGATCGCCCATATGAACCGGTACGCGAATTGTACGCCCCTGATCAGCTATTGCTCGGGTTACTGCCTGGCGAATCCACCATGTTGCATAAGTAGAAAATTTATGGCCTCTACGGTAATCAAACTTTTTTGTGGCTCGAATTAAACCAATATTACCTTCTTGAATTAGATCTAAAAATGGGACACCCCTTCCCATATATTTTTTTGCGACACTAATCACTAAACGGGAATTTGCAGTAATTAGATGTTCTCGACCATCCCATCCATCTTCGATAAGTTTTCTGAGCTGGGAGCGACGATCATTTAGAACATGGCCTTTTGCCAGTTCTTCTCGTGCCATACGACCTCGTTCTATTCTTTGTGCAAGTTCAACTTCTTCTTCTGCAGTTAACAAAGGAACGCGGCTGACTTCTTTTAAATAAAGACCAATTGTGTCGTCCGTGTCGATATTTTCAAGGTCATCTAAGGTTGTTTTCTTCTCTTCTTCCTCTTCGTCTTTTGCATCAGGTTCGAGATCATCATCGGATGGGCCGTCTAGTGGTGTTTCATCCTCAATATAAGGAATGCCTGCGCTCATTAAAGCTGCAAATGCTTCTTCAAGTTGGTCTACATCTTGTTCTGCATCCGGAAAGAAATGCAAAATATCATCAATTGTCACATACGATTTCTGGCGACCCAACTCAACCAATCTTGCGATTGTTGAATATTCCATATTTTCATCAACGTCATTAATGAAATTGTTCATACGCTAAAAAACAACCTCTTTCTTTAAGATGTGTGCTTCAAAGGAAATCTTTCTAATATATTAGGGGCACACTAAATCAGCATACACTTTTTCATATATAAATTCAATACTTTGAAGCAACATAGATTTTTAATATATCTTAATTTATTGCGCAATTATTCACGATTAAATCTCTAGGCATACAAACGAGCGGATATAATCCGCTCGTGTTAGTATTTAATATAAGCTTTAAGCAACTAACAATATACAACAACGAGAGATTGAAGTCAATACATTTTTGGCATTCTAATAATTTATTAATGTTTTCTGGATTAATTTGACAAATTGGTTCAAATCAGTAAAATTTAGTTCGAAGGACGTACCGTACCCAAAGTGTCAGAGACACAAACTGTAAATACCCAATCTACAACCAAATATTATTCATTTCGGAGGAAAAGATGGACATTCTTGGCCTCGCCAGGCATGGTTTAAGCAATTTTGAACAAATTGCTGTGCTTGGCGTAATCTTTATTGCGTTAATCAGTCTTTCTTATGCGGTTTGGCTGCGTAGGAGTGTACTGCAAAAGGATAAAGGTACAGAAAAAATGCAAGAAGTTTGGAATGCTATTCGTATAGGAGCGGATAGTTATCTAAACCGGCAATTAAAGACGATTTTACCTGCAATTTTATTGTTAACCATCGCATTGTTTTTAAGTGTATACGTGGTTGCGCCTTCACTGGAGGCTGAAGAAGAGTTTGTTGGACAAAATGTCCAAATGATTATTGCGATTGGCCGTTCAATTGCGTTTGTGCTGGGTGCCACATTCTCATTAATGGTTGGTCAAATTGGCATGCGGATGGCGATTCAAGCATCTGTTCGCTCCGCTTCTGCTGCGAGACGGGATTTTAACGAAGCTTTATCCATTGCATATTATGCCGGTACGATTACCGGAATGTTGACGGATGGCTTGGGTTTATTAGGTGGGACAATTATTTTTGTGATTTTTGGTAAGGCGGCTCCTGATGCTTTGTTAGGATTCGGTTTTGGCGGTACGTTAATTGCTTTATTCATGCGGGTTGGTGGGGGAATTTATACAAAAGCAGCTGATGTTGGGGCAGATCTGGTTGGAAAAGTTGAGCAAGATATTCCAGAAGATGATCCTCGAAACGCTGCTGTTATTGCAGATCTTGTAGGCGATAACGTGGGTGATTGTGCCGGCATGGCGGCTGATATTTTTGAAAGTTACGAAGTAACGATTGTTTCAGGTCTGATTTTGGGTATTGCACTCGTTCAGATTACCGGAGAATTAAAATGGATTGTATATCCTTTAATTATCCGTGGGGTTGGTGTGATCAGCTCAATTTTAGGTACTTTTTTGGTGCCGGTTTGGAAAAATTTCCCCATCAAATTCCTGAGAGCGGGTGATGCTGAAGAAGCCATGTTCCGTTCTTATGAAGTTTCCAGTATAAATACTGTCTTTTGGGCATTTATTATTGGCATTTTTTATGCAGGAGATTGGCGGCTCGGCATGATTACTACCATTGGCGTAGGTCTTGCGGTTGTGTTTAATCCTCTAACCTCATATTTTACAGCGACCAAAAAACCTCCTGTGCAGGAAATTGTGCAATCTTCAAAAACTGGTACAGCTACAACCATTCTTTCGGGTTTGTCTGTGGGTATGGAATCAACCGTTTGGGCGGCTGTGGTGATCGCGATCAGTTTTATCCTGGCGTTAATTTTATATGCAAATGAACCGGCTATTTATGTTTTGTATGCTGTAGCTATGATTGGTATTGGAATGTTAAGCCAGACGGGAAATAACGTGGCGATGGATTCATTTGGTCCAATTTCGGATAATGCCAACGGTATTGGAGAGATGGCTTGGCATGGTCTTGTGGACGAAGAGACATTAAATGCCCGCCAAATTATGGCTGATCTGGATGCTGTTGGTAATACAACGAAAGCTATTACAAAAGGGGTGGCAATTGCGTCAGCAGTGATCGCTGCAGTATCACTCTTTGCTTCATTTATTACTGATGTAGGCAGAGTTCAATTACAGCTTGGTATACCTGTTATTGAACATATTCGTGTATCAGAAACCAAGGTTTTTGTTGGGTTATTGATCGGCGGTGCCCTCCCCTGGTTGTTTAGTTCCTTGTCCATTCGTGCGGTAAGCCGTGCAGCTAGCCAGGTGGTAGAAGAAGTTCGGAAACAATTTAAGATTCCTGGAATTTTAGAAGGAACTGTGAAGCCAGATTATGCCCGTGTTGTAGGAATCTCAACCCGATCCTCACAAAAGGAATTAATTCCGCTGGCAGTAATTTCTATTATTACACCGCTAGTTGTGGGTATGGTGCTTCAAGTGGAGGCGCTTGGCGGATTTTTGGCTGGGGTTATCTTAAGTGGTCAATTATTGGCTGTGTTTATGTCTAATACTGGTGGTGCTTGGGATAATTCTAAAAAAGCAATTGAGGACGAACCACGGGATTTACATGCGAACACAGGCAAGGGATCGGAACGTCATAAAGCTGGGGTTGTTGGAGATACCGTAGGTGATCCATTAAAAGATACTGCCGGACCAGCATTAAACCCCATGATTAAAGTTGTGAATTTGGTCAGTTTGCTCGCGGCACCGGTTATTGTTAAATATCAACCTTTAAATTGGGTGGGCTGGATCGTTGTTGCATTCTTGGTTGGCCTGATAGGTTGGGCTTTAATTCAAAGTAAACGTCCAGTACCAGACGTATCAGAATCAGTCATAAAAAATAGTTAAAAAGGCAAAAGAATGGCTGGCTCAAACCAGCCATTCTTTTTAAAACATAATGGATTGAATATCTTCAGGTATGGGAGCTTCGTAACAAACTCTTTTGTTTAAAAATGGATGAAAAAAAACAATTTTTAACGCATGCAGAGCAAGTCGGTTTAAGAGGCTAGGAGTATCATCAATCTGGTGATTGTGAATGTTCTTATAAAGGGGGTCACATAGAATTGGGAATCCAAGATAACTAAGGTGGGATCGAATTTGGTGTGTATATCCGGTTTTTAATGCAGATAAAATAACGGAACGTTGTTTTAATTTATTTGTTTTATAGACCATAAAATCTGTTTTGGATAATTTTCCTTGTTCATGATGTACCGTTCTATGTTTACGATCTCCATTAACTTTGATTTTTGATTGGTATGACAAATATTTCCATTCAGGGATATTTGCACAAATCGAAATATATTTTTTATTAATTGTACGATTAGTAAATTGTTCGTTAAGGTTTTTATGGGTTTCTTTATCCAAAGCAAACAACATAACACCGCTTGTATCCTTATCTAACCGATGGACAATATAAATATTATTGAAATTATAGAGCAGAAGATTTTTTAAATTGGATAGTGAAGGATCATAACCATCTGGAATGACACGGAGTCCTGCAGGTTTATTAAGAACAATCAAATGATTATCCAGATATATTAATTGTTTATCAAGGTTAAAATCCATAGTTTTTTTAAATTAAAACATTCGATCCATCAAATTAATCCCATAAATTATTGAAGAATATAATTAACAATTTAATCTTTAATGAAATAGCTTACACCCATAACACCGGGTCCTGCATGGACAAGAAAAGCGGGGGGCAGATGGTATATCGGTACATGCGGTATGTTTAATGTTTGTTCGAAATCTTTTGCTAACATTTGAGCATCTTCCAATGCTCCACCATGTTGGATGGCAAGTTTTGAACTGGCATCAGTGGGACAATTTTCCAGAACAAGCTCTTTTAATCTGGAAAGCGCCTTCTTTTTTGTGCGTTGACTTTCTACCGGTTCAACCTGTCCCTTTCGGAGACTTAAAATTGGCTTTACTTGCAACAGACTACCAACTAACATTTTTGCTCCGCCAATTCTGCCGCCTTTATGTAAGTATTCTAGTGTATCTACTACAAATAAGTTCTGTTCCCGACTTATTAAGTTTTCTACATTTTGGATGATTTCTTGATCCTCCAATTCGGCTTTACACCAATCATTTGCGCTTTTAACAATACTTGCGAGGCTAGCACCAATACTTTGGGTATCTATTACATGAATTTTATCTGATGCAAAATCCTGTGCAGCAACCTCTGCACTACGAAAAGTACCGCTAACTTTTTGTGAAGGAGTTAAAACGATGATTGTATTGCCTGCATTTAAATGTTTTTCGAAAAGTGGACCATATAAAGCAGGTGGAGGAGCTGCAGTTTTTGGCAAATCTTTTTCAGTTTTTAACCGATTTATGAAAGTTGTTGAATCCATTTCATAATCATCCCGGTAAGTATCATCACCAAACACGATTATCTGAGGTAAAAACTCAATACCAAGCTGTTTTGCTTCTTCGGTGGGAATACTTGAGGTTGTATCTGCAAAAATAACTGCCATGATAAATCTCCATTATCAATTTAATTAGTTGAATATTAATTACGATTTAATAAGTTGATTCGAAATGCTTTCGCCTTTATAAATTTTCTCAATTATGCTGGCTAATAAATGTGCGATTGTTATTTGTTCTATCTTTTTATTGTTTTTTGCCTCATCGGGTAATTTTAACGTGTTTGTAACGATTAACTTTTCAATTCTATCATCTCTATTCAGTTGTTCAATAGCAGAAGGTAAGAGAATTGGGTGGGTGATTGATGCCCATAATTTTTTACTCGCACCATGTTCATAAAGAATATCAATTTGTTTTAATACACTTCCCCCAGCAATCATATCATCTATGAGTATTGGTCTCTTTCCCCGAATGTCACCCACCAAGTGGGTCACTTTTGTATTTGAAAAATTTTCTCTTCTTTTATGCATCACAACGAGCGGTAAACCTAATAATTCTGCATATTTACCAGCCAATGATGCACGGCCTACGTCGGGACTAACAATTACAGAATCGCTTAGGTCATATTTTTGTAAATGATTACACATGGTTGGAACTGCACTTAATGGATCAACAGGAATGTTAAAAAAACCTTGAATCGCAGGATTGTGAATATCGATAAAAATAACCCGTGATGCACCTTGACGTTCTATCAGATCAGCAACGACTCTTGCACTGATTGCTTCACGTCCGGTTGCCATTCTTTCCTGGCGAGCATATGGAAAATATGGGATAACAATGTTTAATTTATTTACACTCGCTCTGCGGAAAGCATCAACAAATAACAACAATTCCATCAAACCCTCATTTACGGGTCGATTTATGGATTGGATAAAAAAAACATCATGTTCCCTGACTACTTCATCGAGTTTAACATGTATTTCGCTATCCGGAAGGTGTGTTGTTTGGGCTTTTCCCACGGGTAGATGGAGGTAGTCTCCAATTTCTTGAGCCAATTCTGGATAACATGAGCCTGAAAAAATATGTAAAGGATGACTGGCCATAATATATCCTTTTAAAAGAATAAAAAAATTTATTACCAGATACCAATAAAATTAATTTATTTACTCTGATTATATCAAAAGTAATATATATTCTTGTATTTGTTTAATTATTCGATAAAATTTTGAATAAACAATTGGGAAAAACTGATGAAAATGAACAATGTGGATAAAATTTCAAAATTACAACAAACAGCAATTGTCATATTTGGTGTGACGGGGGATTTAACAAAAAGAAAATTAATACCAGCCATTTATGAGCTTTACCTCGCAGGACGAATTCCAAAAGAATTATACTTAATTGGTTTTGCCAGAAGATCATGGACTGATGATCATTTACGAGAGGTGTTTATTGATGCTGTAAAAACTTATTCTGATAAAGATTATCAGGAAACTGCTGTTAACGAATTGTTTAAAAATACAACCTATATCGAATCCACTTTTGAAAAGCAAGCTGGTTACGATCAAATTAACAAATTGATTAACGAAAAGAAGATAAAAAATGTTTTGTTTTATCTGGCAACGCCACCAGATTCCTATGATGACATTATTCAAAGTCTGGGTAATCATAATAATAATCACGTTGCACCGGGGTGGACAAGAATTGTGATTGAAAAGCCCTATGGTAGTGATTTGGAATCAGCAAAAAAATTAGAATCTTTAGTGCATACCGTGTTTGAAGAAAACCAAATTTATCGAATTGACCATTATCTTGGAAAAGAAACGGTTCAGAATATTTTGGTGTTACGTTTTGCAAATGGAATTTTTGAACCTTTGTGGAATCGCCGATATGTTGACCATGTACAAATAACCGTTGCAGAAACTGTTGGGGTCGGAACGAGAGCAGGGTATTATGAATCTGCCGGCGTAATTCGAGATATGTTCCAGAATCATTTAATGCAGTTGTTAGCCTTAACAGCAATGGAAGCGCCGGTCGCTTTTAGTGCGGACTGTGTTCGTGATGAAAAAGTTAAGGTTTTAAGGGCTTTAAAACCTTACTCACCCGAAGAAGTACTTGAAAACACATTTAGAGCGCAGTATGGTTCTGGTTATGTTAATCATGAACGGGTGAAAGCTTATAAAGATGAGGATGGAGTCGATCCATTATCAGTAACGGAGACGTTTTTAGCAGCAAAATTGTATGTTGAAAATTGGCGTTGGTCAGGTGTTCCTTTTTATCTTCGGTCTGGAAAACGTTTACCAAAACGGATGACAGAAATTGCGATTCATTATAAACAAGTTCCATTGCCCTTATTTAATTGGCAAAACACGGCTGGAGATGCCCCTAATGTTTTAGTATTAAGACTGCAGCCCGATGAAGGGATCACGCTTACATTTGGCGCAAAAATGCCTGGGCCGGTAAATCAGATTGCCCCGGTGAAGATGGATTTTGATTATGAGACATCCTTTCATAGCAAGGCACCTGAAGCTTATGTGCGGTTGATTCAAGATGCTTTGTATGGAGATGCCACATTATTTACAAGGTCAGATGAAGTTATTGCCCAATGGGCTTTTACCGATCGGATTTTTAAAGGTTGGGAGATCAGTAAGAGAAAATATTTACCTGTTTATGAAGCTGGAACGTGGGGACCCTTAGGGGCTGATCAATTTATTCAGGGAAATAATCGTTGGTGGAGAAATCCTGAAAATTAAGGATAAAGTGGTTTTGCACAATTTGGGCAATGTTTTTCATTTCTTAAGACAATATATCCACATGATCGGCATGTAATCGGCTGTATACCCCCCAAAGGTGCTCCACAAGCGATGCAGTGAGATTCACCTGTTGGATTGGGTGTGTCACAATATTCACAGACATATTTTCGTAATCTTTCAGAAAGTGCAAAACCCGCGCCAAGATTTTTTGCCGTAATTTCGATAATATCCCAAATCTCATCACGGATTTGAATATTTTCGATATCTTGGGCGATATCATCTATACGACTCAACAAGGAAAGCGGATTTCTGAAAGCCGTCAGTGCTGAAAAGCCAAGACTGGCTGCGACTCCACCCCAGGCTTGTTTTCCAACTTGAACCATGACGCCATCTTCAACAGCTTGTAATGATACACCTATTGCTGTTTGGCCACCCGAAGCAGGGTTTTTACGAGTGGCAATTTGCACAATTAATTTATTGCCATCTCCAAGTTGCTGAACCTGAAGATTTCCACGGTGAAAATGAGCAAATAAAGCTCTAGAAAAATCCTGTGGTGATAATTTCCCATGATATGTTTTCTGATCCATAACATATATTATAATCTTGGATTAGGCGAAGTATAAAGTAATTAGGAGTTTTTTTGGATATGAGAAAGATGTTCGCAATTTTATTTGGAATTTTGGCCATTTTGGCTTTTGTTTTTCTGAATGTATCCCAAGCCCAAGCAGTTCCCGAAGGACAGCTTCCAACAGGATCAATTCCAACTGTAACCGGAACCGTTGCTGGGCCAATGGTTAGGGTGAATACTGCTGGTAGTGAAGAATTTATTAATATTCGGTCTGGCCCCAATACAATCTTTCCAAAAGTGGGGTTATTGTTAGTAGGTCAGGAAGTACCAGCTTTGGGAAAATCTGCAGGTGGAGAGTGGATTCAAATTGCTTATCCAGGTGTTGAAGGTGGAAAAGCATGGGTTTATGCATTTAATGTTGATGTGGATCCTGGTTTTTTGCCGATTGTTGAACCACCACCAAGCCCCACACCAGAATTTACTGCAACAATTGATCCAACATTAGCTGCTCAATTTGTTATAACGGTAGAAGCAACCAGACTTCCGACATATACAGAGCCTGCACCCATTCAAATTCCAACATTTGAAGAAAAAGCTTTTAATCAAGTTCCAGGAGGTATTCCAGTAGGCTTAATTATTATGGTTTTGGGAATTATAGGAATTTTATTGAGCGCTTTCTCTTTTTTGCAACGCAGATAATTCTGAGTTGAGGAATTTTTTTAAATTGATGCTGCAAGTTGCACCAATTTTATGATTTTGTTCTTCTTGGCAAAAAACAACGGATGCTCCGATTGACAAAAAGAATTTTTCCGATTTTACAGCCTGTTTAAATGGCACCTTATCGTCATTTATACCGTGCGATATAAAAATTTCAAGATTGGATAGTTGAGATTCTATTTTTGGTGGATTTTCAGGGATAAATCCGGATAAAAGACAGATTTTCTTAAAATAATCCGGATATCGTACAGCTAATACAGAGGCAACAGCAGCCCCTTGACTAAATCCAATCACATTCCACTTATCCATCGTTGGGATATCCATTTTTTTTAACAAACTCTCAAATTTTTCCATTAGAATATCAACAGAAGTATAAAAGTCAGAAAAATTTGGGGTTGGATAATCAGAAATATTTAACCACCCATAACTTTCTGAAGATATTTGGAAAAGGCCCCTTGGTGATACTGAATAGTGGTTTTTTGGGAGGGCTTTTAAGAACACAGACATCGAGGATTCGTTCCCGGTCCATCCATGAAGTAATAAAAAGTTGTTTCTATTATTTTTAGGATCAACAGGTGGAAATACTCGAAATATCATCGGGTTTTCAAAAATATTAAATGATTGAGGGTTGGATTGATCCACGAAAATACTCCTGTTTTATGTTTATTTGACACCATATTAATGATAATATTCACTTTGTTTTTCGAAATGGATTGTATATGCTAATGTCTTGGAAGGATGTGTTAAAATTTTGGCTATGGACAATATAAAAATAATTGCAAAAAATAGAAAAGCCGGTTTTGAATATTTTTTACTAGAATCTTTCGAGGCAGGTATCTCATTACATGGAAGTGAAATCAAATCTGTCCGAGCAAATCAGGTTAGTATTTCTGAAGCCTATATTCAAGTAGAAGATGGTGAAGCCTGGCTGGTGAATGCCCATATTGCGCCTTATGAAGCAGCCAGTTATTTAAACCATGATCCCAAAAGGAAACGAAGGCTTTTACTTCACAAAAAAGAAATCAATAAAATGTGGGACGCTGTTCGTCAAAAAGGTGTAACGATTGTTCCAGTCAAGATATATCTCAGGCATGGATTAGCAAAAATCGAAATAGCTATTGGCAAAGGTAAAAAACTCTACGATAAACGGGAAAATATAGCTCGTAGAGATCAAGAACGGGAAGCTGCAAGATCGATTAAAGGGTATTAATGAGTTTATTTTTAGCATTTGTTCTAACCCTCATTTCTGCATTGGTTTGGCTTAGATTGGTCGATTTTATGGCTTTAAAAGGTTTTATTTCGAGTCAACTTAGTCGAAAAATTATTCATATAGGTACAGGCCCAATATTTGTTTTGTGCTGGCTGATGTTCCCTCAAGTTCCTGCTTCAAGGTTTGTGGCTGCTGTGGTGCCCTTATTAATTACAGTTCAATTTTTTTTGATAGGGATAGGGATTATTAAAGATCAAGCTGCTGTGGAAGCTATGTCACGTAGTGGTGATCCTAAAGAGATCCTAAAAGGCCCATTAATTTATGGCATCATGTTTGTTTTGTTAACCATCTTGTTTTGGAAAAATCATCCAGCTGGTATCATTGGGTTGATGGTTTTATGTGGTGGGGACGGTTTGGCTGATATTGTTGGCAGAAGAATTAAATCAAGGCCAATTCCATGGTCAAAAACAAAAACGTTAGCGGGCACGATTGCGATGTTTCTTGGAAGTTTTTTAATGACTATTTTAATTCTTTGGATATTTATTCGTGCTGGTATTTTTTCGTTAAGTTTTGAATCAATTACTGGGAGAATTGTTTTATTAAGCATTTTAGCGGCCATTATTGAAACTGTACCAGTAAAGGATTTTGATAACCTTTCTGTACCAATTGTTGTTGTGTTGGCTGGGTTAGCCCTTTTTTAATTTTTTTTGCAAAGAGGATCAAACATGGTATCAATTGACGGTCACCATTTAACCGTAGATGAAGTTGTAAATGTTTCCAGATTTAATGAAAAAGTCAAAATCTCAGAACAAGGAATTCACAATATCCAACGATCTTATGAAAATAAAATGAAAATCGTTAATAGTGGATTGCCTGTTTATGGAATTAATACAGGTTTTGGCATATTCGCTGATAAAAGGATTGCAGATCAGGATTCTGCAAAACTAAGTAGAAACTTAATTATCAGTCACGCTGTTGGGACAGGTGCTCCTTTATCTACAGAGATCGTTCGGGCAGCGATGTTGGTACGGGCTAATACCTTAGCTAAAGGATTCTCTGGTGTACGTTTACAAGTTGTAGAAACCTTAGTGGAAATGTTGAATAAAAACTTAACTCCTGTTGTCCCTTCCCAAGGATCTTTGGGTTCTTCAGGGGATTTAGGTCCCTTATCACACATGGCATTGGTTTTTACGAAAGATGAAGCTGATGAAGAAGCAGAATCCGGTTTTGCTTGGTTTAATGGAAAGATTCATAGCGGAAAAAAAGCGATGCAATTAGCAGGGATCGACCGATTAATTTTAGGTCCAAAAGAAGGGCTAGCGATCAATAATGGTGCTACTTTTTCAGCAGGGATTGCGGCTTTGTGTATTTATGACACAAATTATTTATTAAAAGCAGCTGAACTATCGTTAGCATTAAGTTTGGAAGCTATGTTAGGTTGTGAAGATGCTTTTGATCACCGAATTCATGCAGCGCGAGGTCAATTGGGACAGTTAGATGTTGCTAACCATATTCGTCAACTAATAAACAATTCCACCCTCATTAACTCTACAGGCAGAGTACAAGATGCTTATTCTTTACGTTGTGCACCTCAAGTTCAAGGTGTTGCTCGAGACACTTTAGCGTTTGTGGGTCAAATCGTGCAAAGAGAAATTAACGCTGCAACCGATAACCCATTAATTTTTGATCCTGGTGTTGCTTTGTCTGGTGGTAATTTCCATGGTGAACCTGTAGGTGTGGCTATGGATTTTTTGGGTATTGTTTTATCAGAGATTGGCTCTATTTCCGAACGCAGAGTTAATCGGATGACTGACGCAAATTTAAATGCAGGTTTACCGCCAATGTTAGTGGATTCTCCGGAAGCGGCAGGTTTAAATTCTGGTTTAATGATGCCTCAATATACTGCAGCCAGTCTTGTTTTAGAAAATACATCACTTGCCCATCCTGATAGTGTTCATTCCTTACCAACATCGGCGGAACAGGAAGATCACAATGCAAACGCGATGACGGCTGCCAGGCACACCTTACAAATTTTATTAAATACGACCCATGTTTTGGCTATTGAATTCTATACCGCAGCACGCGCAATTGATTTGCGATTTAAAATCCAGCCCAATGCAAAATTAGGAGATGGTACCCAAATAGCCTATGATTTGATTCGAAGTGAAATTCCTTATCAAGCAGGGGATGCATTATGGGGACCAGAAATTGAAAAAGTTAAAACTTTAATTCTTAATAAAAAATTTAATTTATAGCCTAGATTTAAAAAATAGTTGACAGAAAATATGGTTAAGATTATCTTTCAGGTATGAATTTTTTTAGTAAAAAGTATTCTCGAAGAGATTTTCTTAAAGGTGTGGTTGCTTTTGGCGGCGCCCTTACAGTTTATCCCTGGTATAAAAACGTGAATGCTCAAGGATTGATCTGGCCAGATGCAGAACGATTAGGCAGAGTCTGTGTTGGAAAGGTCAATTTACGCTCAGCCCCAAGTGCAAATGCCGCTTCCGTCGGGGTTTTATATGAAGATGCAGTAGTTAATTGGTTGCGTGAATTGGTTGGAGAGGTTCCTGCTGGCGTACTGAATTCTAAATGGATTGAAACCCCGGATGGTTATTTATATGCACCTTCTGTTCAACCTGTTGGTGTAAAAATCAATGACCCATTGACTTCTTTACCAAATGAAAGCGCTGGTTTTTGGGCAGAAGTTACAGTCCCCTATGTTGATCTGATTTTAGAAAATCCACCTGTGCGCTCTCCATCTTTAAAAGAAACCCTCTATCCTCGTTTATATTACAGCCAAACGATTTGGATTGATGACGTAAAAGTGGGTAGTGACGGCACCATCTTTTATCACGTGAATGAAAAATTTGGATATGGAGATATGTTTTGGGCTGAAGGATCTGCATTTAGGCCATTGACAGAAGAAGAATTAAAACCGATCTCACCAGATGTGGAAGAAAAACGCGTTATCGTCGATGTCACACCCGGTAGACAATTTATGTCATGTTACGAAGGAAATACGGAAGTTTATTTTTGCCAAATCTCTTCCGGAGCTAAGTGGAATGCTTACGGAGAGTTAGTTGAAGAATGGGGAACACCATTAGGGCCGCATCCGATTTGGCGAAAATTGATTTCACTTCATATGAGTGGTGGGACAACTGGTGGAGGTTATGATTTGGCTGGTGTGGCCTGGACTTCTTTGTTTACCGGTGAAGGGGTCGCAATTCATTCAACTTTTTGGCATAATGATTATGGTACACCACGCTCGCATGGCTGTATCAATGCGAGACCTGAAGACGCAAAATGGGTCTTTCGATGGACTGCCCCTCATGTTTCATTGTATCCTGGTGACATTTCAGTATCCATGCCGGGAGGAACCATTGTTGATATACGAGAAGGTTAAAAACATATGACTGTTACGATTGGATTAGCGTTTCTTGCTGGATTGGCTTCTTTTTTGTCGCCTTGTGTTTTTTCACTTGTTCCAGCGTATATTAGTTATCTTAGTGGTAGGTCTTTGGCATCAATACGATTGGATCCTTCAAAGGCAAATAAATGGGAAACATTTTCACACGGGATTGCTTTTGTTTTAGGTTTTAGTATTGTATTTATCGCACTTGGGGTAGCGTTTTCTGCTATTGGCAGTGTTCTATACGATCTTCGTTTTTGGTTGGCAAAAATTGGTGGATTAGTCGTGATCATTTTTGGTTTACATCTAACTGGTATATTTCGACTTCAATTTTTGGAATATGATATCCGACCACAATCCAGCAGTGAAAAAAGTCGTAGTTATTTATCTTCAGCCTTAATGGGTGTATTTTTTTCAGCAGGCTGGTCACCCTGTGTTGGGCCAGTATTAAGTACTATTCTGACACTAGCGATCAATGGAGGATCGATAACGGAAGGCGTAAAATTATTATCCGCTTACTCTGCTGGATTAGCAATCCCATTTTTATTTGCCGCTTTGGGAATTGGTTGGGTTACTACAATTATCCAAAAGTACGGAAAAGCGATGCATTATGTTGAAGTTGTTATGGGGGTAATTTTGATTATTGTGGGTGGTATGTTGTTTTTTGGTGTGCTAGAACGTTTGAACCAGTTTGGGTTTTTTATAAATTTTGGAATTTAGAGGTTTCTCTTGATTAATGTTGTTTTGTATGTAAAACCAGATTGTACCGCCTGTGATGAAGTAAAGGATATGTTTACTGAGTTAAAAAATGAATATCCACACGAACTTCAAATTGTTGATGTCACTACGACAACCAGACTAAAAGAAATTTATGCTGATAAAGTTCCCGTTGTGAAGACAGGGCCATATTTATTAACTGATGAAATAAATATTCAAAAATTAAAAATGACTCTTGGTGCTTCGATCGATCGCAGCACACAATTGACAAATGTGGGTGATGAACGATTTGAAGCGAGAATTAAAAGAGGAGATACAGTCACTCGGACAGATCGTATTTCTTTTTGGTTATCCGATGCTTATATCTGGTTTATTAGTTTTTTTCTATTGTTATATGCAGGATTACCGTTTCTCGCTCCGGTATTGTTAAAGGCGGGTTTTCAAGGGCCGGCAAATGTTATTTACACCATATACCGACCTTTATGTCATCAACTGGCATTCCGTTCCTGGTTTATATACGGGGAACAACCTTTTTATCCCCGTTCTTTGGCAGGAGTTGAAGGGGTTGTTACATATGAATCGATCATGGGAGAAGATGAGATCGATTTACGCGCCGCTCAGCATTTTAACGGGAATGAAGTTTTAGGCTATAAAGTTGCATTATGTCAGCGCGATACAGCGATTTATGCTTCCATGTTGTTATTTGCCTTAATATTTATAATCAGTGGGAGAAAAATAAAATCACTTCCCTGGTATATTTGGTTGGTTCTCGGGATTATTCCAATTGGGCTAGACGGTACTTCACAACTACCGGGGTTAGTTAATTCTCTCCCGGTGTGGCTTCCGATTCGAGAAAGCACGCCTCTTCTTAGAACCATTACGGGTAGTTTATTTGGTTTTATGACGGCATGGTATCTCTTTCCTTTGATTGAGGAAAGTATGCGAGAAACAAAACTTGTTTTGGAAGAAAAGATTAAAGTTAATAATCTGCGTAGACAAAAATGATACAAGTCAATAAAAATGGCCTAAGGTATTATCAGTTTGAGATATTCAATCAACACAAAATAAAACATGGGGTTTTTACCCGTTTCGGTGGAGTAAGCCCCTTTCCATATAAGAGTTTAAATTTGGGAAGTACAACAGGGGATTCGGATAAGAACGTCGCCTTAAATCGTAAAAAAATATTCGATTGTTTGGATTTACCGGTCAAATCAATTTTTGATGTGTGGCAAGTTCATGGAAACGAGATTATTACCACAACAAATCCCAGAAAATTGGATGAACCCCATAAAAAGGCTGATGGTATTCTCTCAAATCAGAAAGGGATAACCCTCTTCATGCGATTTGCAGATTGTGTTCCGATTCTTTTATATGATCCTCAAAAGAAAATAATTGGTTTGGTGCATGCAGGTTGGCAGGGTACAGTAAAAAGAATCATTCAAGCAGCAATAAATAGAATGAAAACCGATTTTGATGTAAATCCTGATGATATTATTGCGGGTATAGGACCATCTATATGTCGAGATCACTACGAAGTTGGAAAAAATGTTGTTGAAAACGTAAGTGCTTCATTACCTGAATTTATGGATAAAATAATATATAATCGGAATAATTCGACATATTTTGATCTGTGGAAAACCAACGCCTTGTTATTAGAGCAGGCAGGTGTAACCACAATTGAAATGTCAGACTTTTGTACTGCTGGAAATACGGCAGAATGGTTTTCTCATCGAGCTGAAGGTGAAAAATCCGGAAGGTTTGCAGTGTTAATTACATTGGATTAATCATGATTGAAAAAGATTATCACGGCCAAATTAAAAATCGATATTTAAAAGTGGTTGAGCGTGTATACCAACTTTGTGAAAAATTTGACCGAAAACCCGAATCAGTTAAGTTAGTTGTAGTAACGAAAGGGCATTCCACAGAAGATATCAGTGAAGTCATTTCAGCAGGTGCAAAATATTTGGGAGAAAACTATGTTGAAGAAACTGCCCGAAAAAAAGAAGAATTAGGCAAATTATCAAACCAGGTAGATTGGCATATGATTGGCCATATACAAAGTCGTAAAACGAACTTAGTACCTTTCGTTTATGATTATATTCAATCAATTGACCGATTTAAAGTCGCAAATAGGCTGAACCAACAACTTCTAAAGGAAGGAAAAAAAATTCCTGTTCTTCTTCAATATAATGTGGGTGGTGAAGAACAAAAATATGGTTGGGAGGCGAGTGATGAAAATAATTGGCACTCTTTGCTACCAGAGTTCTTGGATATTTTAGGGCTTTCACAGTTATGTGTGATGGGTTTAATGACAATGCCACCATATTCTACAGACAATGAAACAGCATTAACCAATTTTTATAAATTACGAAAGCTGCGTGATTTTTTTCAAAAAAATGTAGATGGATTGGAATTACGTGAATTATCGATGGGGACAAGCCATGATTTTGAAGCTGCCATTCAAGCCGGAGCAACCATTATCAGGATTGGTACTGCAATCATGGGTGAAAGAATTTATAAATAATGAGAGGAAAGTTATGGCTTTATTTCTAGTTAGTTTAGTTCGTGTAGCAGCAAATGTTCTTTCTTTTTTGGTAATTATCAATGTTATTTTAAGTTATGTTATGAGTCCCTATCATCCTGTTCGTGAAACGATGGATAGAATTTTAGAACCATTTCTTGGACCAATTCGCAGGATTATGCCAAAAACCGGCATGTTTGATTTTAGTCCAATTGTACTTATTATCTTGATTCAAATTGTTGAAACGATCTTAGTGATTTTATTCTCAAGTTTGCGGTAAATAAAAATGAAAAAAATTTTTAATTTAAATAACGCAAAAGGTGGAGCGGCTGTTACATTGATCTGTATTCGAGATAATACAAAGCAAGGTTGGGGTAAAATTAATAAAGAAGGAAATATTGAATTTTTTGTTCCAAAAGATATTAATGACTCTTTGAGAGATGAATTAATTATCAAAGCCTTTTCGGAACTGTTAAAAATTAAAGCCGGTCAAATTGAAATATTCTCTGGCCGACAAGATCGAATGATTGTTACGATTTTGGGCGTCAATTCGGATCAAGTAGATTTAGTAATATCGACTCTAAAATAATCCATATTGAAGCGGGGAAGGAATCTTTTTCCCTGCACATATTAATTGATATAAAGTTGAGGCAGCTAATTCACTGGCTTCCTTGTTTTTTGACAAAACAGACTGGAATAATTCTGGAAAATAAGAATCATCAAAATATCTTGAAACAAAGGTAAGTGCATTTAATTTATTTGTGATGTTTTCATCCTTTAATGCCTCAAGAATAATAGAATTAGGCGGATAGTCAGGTGATAATCCTTGTTTCTTCGTGCTAGCATATTCAATCAACCAAGGATCATCATAATAGGGAGGATTTTTTTCCGGAATCGGTTTATTTTCTTCTTTTTGAAATGATTCGAGCGCTTGAGCAGCCACATTTCTCACAACCCATTGACTGTCTTCTATAGAGGTTTTTTCAATGATTTCAAATGCCCAAGGTTCGTTTATTCGAATAAGGCCAAAAAGGGCTGAACGCCTCACCAAAATATCATCCATTGTCATTGCATCTTTTAATATCTCATGACCTTCACCTGGTATCGCTGCCATATTTTCAGCGATTAATTTGCGAATGCTTTCCTCTCCTGACAATAACATTTTGCCAAGGGTATGTAGAGCCAACTCATTATCAAAACTGGTAAGTGCAAGACACAAGCATTTTTGTAAATAATTGTTATTTGTATTAAGTGCATTAATTAGGTCAGGAATAATTTTGTTATCTGGTGAGAAAACAGCAGCGGAAAGTGCTGCAAGAATTTTCATTTGATCGTTAACATTGTTCAACATTTGTTTTAAAAATAATGAACCGGAAGAATCATTTGCAAATGCAAATATTGAGAGAAATCTTAATCGAATGTGGGGTGCAATTGTGTTGTTTTGAATAAGGGATATTAATTTCTTAATCAAATTTAGACGAAATGTTGATTTTGATGATGTATGGCGAAGCCAGGTACCAATTAATAAAATATTTTGATAAAGCGGAGGTGAATCATCAATAATCCAGGGGTCAGCCCAACTACTATTTGCTTCTCTCGAAATTCGAAAACCGAAATAGGAGGCATATATACTCCAAGAAAATAACTCAGTAATCGTTTTTTGAACTGCCGGTTCAAAAGGATAAAAACTGGCAAGATATCCAAGAAGGTCGGGGTGTTTAAAGTAGATATTGTTGGATTCTGATGAACCAATAATACCAACATTAATTAATGATTCTAAGATAGGATTTGTTGTTAGCGGAGGTGACTTAATTAGGTTTGCTTCTTTTTCAACGAAAGAATGAGTAAGTTCTCCAATTTTTTCTCTATTAAACTTATTACCCAAAAGTTTTATAAAGAAATTCTCATAAAGAGAAAGGGTATTCGTTCCGCGTAAACTTCCTTCTAGTGCTCCCCAAATAAGTAAAGTATATTCTAGTTTTGTTAATGGGTGCTTGTATTTTGATACCCAATTCAATAAAACAACTTGTTCAGGAGAGAGATCATTTTCGGATTTTAGTATGAGTGAATTCCAATTATTAGTCCAGATTCGGTATAAATTTTCAATATCAACATTTGAAAAGGGTTTTACTGCTAAAGGTATAAACTGGTGTTCTTCAAGATCAGCCCAATAGGTGGAGGCTGTAATCACAATTTGAACATCTTTGTATTCCTCAATTATTTGCTGTAAAAATAATTTATAAATGTCAAATTCTTTTTTTGATAACAAATCAAATCCGTCAATAATTAATATTGCATTGTTATCATTTAATTCAGATTGAATAAATCTCTCAAGACGTGATTTATTGTTCGTGGAAATTTTTTTTATTAAGACATCAAAGAGGATTTTATGAATTTTTTGGGTATTCTCTAGATCGTTAATTAAAGATTCATTTACATCTTGGATATCAAAATATATAGGTGTTTTATTTAATAACAAACCTGCATCATGTTTTTGCAAACAAATAGAAATGACCAGATCCGCCAAAGTAAATGTTTTTCCGATGCCTGCCATGCCAGTAATGATTAAACTTGCGTTTTTTTGCAGGGCATCAGCTAATGATATTTCAGGAACTTGATAGTTCCTGGACAGATAAGGGGTATCAGGGGTAAAAGGAATTAGATTTTCAATTTCACTAACAAATATATTTTCTTTATCAATACGGAAATCTTGCTTGATGGCAATTAACTTTGGTTTAATTCCAATTTCTTCATGAGAAAACAATGAAGATGCAAGGTGATTTGTTTGGGCTTTTTGGAGAGCATATTTTTTAACAGATATCAAAATCCCAGACAATTGTTGTTGGCGAATTAACCGTATTGAGCTTTTAATAAAGTTACCAATAGAAGGTATCCATTTTTTTACGTATAGTAAAACAAACCATAATATGGTACCTGTGAAAAGACCAATAAAAAATGATATTTTTTCTAATTGAAAATATTTAAACCAATTCAGCATACTTTAACCACTAAACAAAAATCTTTTACAAGAAGAGCAAAAATAATCTGAATCATGTGCACGTACTTTTTGCACATCAGCTGATGTCAAACTTGTTCCACATGCAGAGCAAGTGTTCTCATCCAAAATAGCCACAGCAACGCCGCTTCTGATTTTTCTGAGATGGTTATATTTTGCTAGAACGTCTTCACTAATTTGATTTATGGCAGGTTCTCTTTGGGTTAATTGCTTTTGAAGATCGATTTCAAGTTCTTTTTTTTCTTGCAGCAGAGAAATATTATTTTTTGTTTTTTCTTCAATTAATTGCTGGTGATAATAATTTTTTTGTTTTACTTCCGAATCAATATCTTCTAATACAAGCATTATCTCAAGTTGTTCATCTTCTAAATCAGAGATGCGATTCTTGATTGATTTTATTTCGGTCTGTAAGTCTTGGAGTTCTTTCGGGTTTTTTACAACACCACTATATAATTTGTCTTCACTTTGTTTAATTTTGGATTTGTTCCTAGATACCTCTTCTTCGATTTTTTCCAGGGATTTCAATTGAAGCGATTGCTTTTTATTACTATCTTCAAGTGAGGATAAGGACTTTATTATTTCCTGATCTGAAGAAATGATGGTATTGATTGTATCAATTCGTTTAGTGAGTCGATCTATCTCACTATCTATTGTTTGAAGTTGGTAAAGGAAAGTTATTTGGCTCATGATGCGATTATAGATTGGGAAAAATAATATGGCAAGAAAAATAACAGTTCTATTTGTTCGTTTGGGAGATAATAAAGTTTCATGTATACTTTTAGTTATATGAAAAGTAGGAGAAACATACTTATTTTTACAATATGGATTCTGGTATTAATCCTGCCGTATGTTTTTGGTTTTTTAAGTTCTGATCATCAAAATATATTCTTGGGCTTTTTAATCAATCCGATTGACGGTCTAAGTTATTTAGCAAAAATGAATCAAGGTGCACATGGAAATTGGCTGTTTCATTTGCCTTATTCCTCTCTTCCTCATCCAAAAGTATTCTTGTTCTCTTTTTACATCCTGATTGGTAAGATTTCTGAACTGTTTTTTGGCGATTTGCAAATTGGATTTCATTTCTTTAGGATTTTGTGTGCAATTATTTTTTTTCATCAAATAAACTTGTTTGTGGGTGAGAATTTTGGCAAGTCCGTAATTTCTTTTTATTTGAAATTAGGTATTTTATTTGGTGGTGGTTTAGGTTGGCTTTACTTGCTTACTGGTGACATACCTGCTGATTTTTGGGTGGCAGAAGCATTTCCATTTTTATCAGCTTTTGTAAATCCACATTTTATCTTTTCTTTGGCTTTGCTTGTATATATTTTGCGTTTTGCAAACAAAGAAAAAGTGACAGTATTGGACAAAATTAAATTAGGATGTGTTGCATTTATTTTGGCAAACATTTCCCCGTTTGCTGTTGTAATCGGAGGATTGATTTTATTTGGCGGATTTCTTTGGGATCTTCAAAAGACAAAACATATCCGATTATTTAACTTAATGATCTATTCGGTGACAGCTGCACCTATCCTGATTTATCAAATCCAGATAGTGCGAAAAATAGAGCCTCTGATTTCTTGGAATGCACAAAATATCACTCCTGCGCCTAAGTTTGTTAACTTTATTTTTTCTTTTTCACCTTTTTTGGTTGCTAATTTATTTTTGTTAGGCTTATTTATCATTCACAAACTGAAACTCAATAAACTTCAATTTGTTTTGTTATGTTGGCTGATTCTAGCTATGATTTTTGTTTATTTGCCGCTGGATCTTCAAAGGAGATTCTTAGTTGGATTTTTCTTTGGAACCATTGTTTTATTCTTTAGTTTATTGACAACATTATATGATGAAGAACTTATTTCTATGCCTAAAATGAAACGGCTGTTATTGATTATAACAATTTTAATAATTCCGAGTAATTTGATATTACTCACCGGGGCAGTTAGCGCTACTGCACAACAAAATGAAAACCTATTCGTTCAATCAAGTCTTATTCAAGTATCTGATTGGTTGAATGAATTTGGATTACCGGATGGGGTTGTGTTAACTGAAGAGCAGGAGGGTTTGATTTTGCCCGCATTTACATATCAACGTGTCATGCTTGGGCATCCATTTGAAACTCCTGAGTTTGAAATAACCTTAGCGCAAGTTAACGCATTCTTTGCGGATTCCTTCACTGTCACACCAGAGTATTTTTATGAACAATTTAATATCGATTATGTGTTAATTAATAAAATTAAATGGGAAAAACTAAAATCAAAATTTTTTTCACATGTGCCAGTATTTGAAAACGATGATTATCTTCTCTTTCAGGTGCACCAATGAAAAGTGTGATATGGAAAGTATTAGTTATTCTAGTTTTTTTTGCATTAATCATTATTCATTTGAGTGATTTTGTTTTTATATCTGGATCAGACTATTCAGATATTCCGATTACACATTATCCAAATACCATACATATTAAACGTTCTCTGGAAGAAAATCATCAAATACCTTTATGGACGAACTTGATTTATTCCGGAACACCGTTTGCAGCAAATCCACTATCGGGGTTATGGTATTTACCTGGTTGGATCGCTTTTCCTTTTTCACAGCCCTTCGGTATAAACCTTTCACTCTTATTCCATTTGATATTTGGTGTGGTGGGATTTTATAAATTTTTGCGCTTAAATAACAGAACTTCAGCGGCTGCACTGTTTGGCGGGTTGTCATTTTTTGCCGGCGTTAAAATCATCGCTCATTTTGGTGCAGGGCATTTGACATTTCTCTATGCTATTTCCTGGACTCCTTGGTTGTTATATTTCACTTTGCTAAAGAACAAGAATAATAGATGGTCTATGTTTGTATTGCCGGGAATTTGTCTTGGGATGATCATTAGCGCCGACCCGAGATGGGTTGTTCCTGCAGGTTTGCTTTGGTTTTTTTATGTGTTTTACTTGAACCATAATTCCATTCAGATGCTCAAAAAAGAAATTGGTGACTCAATTAAATTGATTATCATTAATACAATTGTGGCTTTAGGGATTTCAGCGGCTGTTTGGCTGCCTTTAGTTGAGTTTATAAGGTTTTCAACAAGATCAAGTATGTCCATTAAGGACAACCTGAATTATTCATTAACCTTCGATAAATTATTTGGTTTAATTTTCCCTGATTTTAGTGGTTTTTCAGAATGGGTAATTTACCCTTCAATGTTGGTTTTATTTTTATCTATTTTGGTAGTTTTTTTATACAAAAATAATCATAAAGAACGGATATGGATCTGGATATTCTTAATAAGCTTTTTGTTAAGTCTTGGCGGGGCTTTGCCATTTGTATCGTTAATGTTTCAACTTCCATTTATTAATTTACTGCGTGTACCAGCAAGATTCTTTTTTGTTAGCTTGTTTAGTTTGTCTATATTGGCTTCGTTTGGATTTGATTATCTTATGTCAAAAACCCGCAGTTACAAATTTGACCGGTTATTTTTCTTAGCACCTGTATTAGCATTTATCTCTATCTTTTTCATCGGTTTCAGTTTCCTAACGAATGAAATTAAATTTAATTTTGTTTGGGCTCAAATTTTTTCTGTTTTTGTTTTTTTGTTGATTGGATTAGCGCTTCACAACAAAATTTCAGGAATTATATTGGGTATTGCAATGTTTTCCTTACTATTTATCGATGTTGGGGGTGTAAATTATTTTAGTTTGGAATTCCGACCAAAAGATGAAGTAATACCCAAAAATGCTGAAATCACTCTATTGATCGATATTGAAAAACCATTTCGAATCTATTCACCAAGTTATGCCATCACTCAAGAAGTAGCCGCTTATTATGAAATAAATCAGATCAATGGAATTGACCCCATGCAGTTAAAATCCTATGTTGATTTTTTTATTGGCGCTGCTGGAGTGCCCGATAGAGGGTATTCAGTGACTCTACCTCCTTTTACAGATGGAGACCCAAACAGCGTCAACGATTCCTATTGCCCGAATGTAAGTTTAATGGAAAAACTTTCAGTTAAATATATAATTTCGGATTTTCCGATGGATAAATGTTTGGAATTGGAATTTAAAGGCTTTCAAGAAGAAAAAAATGTTTATGAAATTAATCCGGAATGGGCTTGGATCAAAACCGCCAGTGGTGAGGAGGTTATTGAAGAAGACAATTTGGTGTTTTTATCGTATTCACCAAATCGAATTAAAGTTAATATAAAACAACAAGGTATGGTTACAATCAGCGAAATCTATTATCCCGGATGGAAGGTGATTGTGAATGAAAAAGAACAAAAAGTGTTTCAAGATGGAATTTTCCGATCTATATATTTACCCGAACAAAATAATGAAATTGACATGATATTTCGGCCAGCAACTGTATTTGTTGGTTTAGGCATTGAGGTGTTCACATGGAGTTTGATCATTACTCTTATGAAGTGGAAAATGAAATAACAAAACCTAATATAAAACATTTGTTAATTATCTGGGGCGGCTTAGTCACATTGATTACAACGATTCCATATATTTTTGGTTTTTTTATGCAAAATGAACAGTTTGTCTTTTCAGGATTCTTGTTTGGGGTTGAAGACGGAAATTCTTATATTGCAAAAATGCTAATTGGTTCTTCTGGAGATTGGCTGTTTCGCAGTCCATATTCAGCAGTGAATCAAAATGGATTGATTGCATTTTTTCCTTATCTTTTATTGGGAAAAATCGCTGGTGGTTCCGGTTTGCATGAACAGTTAATTAGTGTTTTTCACCTTTTTCGAATAGCTGGTGTGTTCTTTTTGGTTTATGTGTATATTCGTTTTTTTGTTTTATTTTATGATAATAAAAATACGATTCAATTAGGTTTGCTTCTGGTTTTGTTTGGTGCAGGTTGGGATTGGCTTATATTAATTTTCGGTATGGATCGAATTCCAATATCATTTTACTCTCCGGAAACTTTCGGCTTTTTATCAGTTTTTGGATTACCACATCTGTGTTTTTCCCGAGGCTTTATGTTATTGGGGATTATGCAATTGTTTCAATGGGACTTTACAAACAAAGCTAAACCATTTATGCGAACTGGTTTATTTTTTTTAATGGCAGCCATATTCCAACCCTTAAATTTAGTAATAGCTTATACGGTTTTTGGAATATGGTGGTTGTTTTCATTAGTAAAGAAAAAATTTTCCTTTCAATTTAATTTGTTCCTAAAGCAAAGCTTAGCAGTTTTAATTTCACTCCCTGCTTTTATTTATTATTTTTGGATTGTTAATTCAGATCCATTTATGAAACAGTGGACAGCTCAAAATATTTTACCGTCTCCTCCATTCATAGATTATTTATTCGCATTTAGCCCTCTTCTCATTGCAATACTTTTAGAATTGTTTTTATTTAAAAAACAAAAAGAAGTTCTTTTTGAAGATAATAAAAAAATTTTATTATTGTGGGTTGTTATCGCTTTTATTTTGGTGTATTTACCAATTAATGTTCAACGAAGATTGATGGATGGTGTTTGGTTGGCAAATATTGTCATAATACTTCCGACATTAGAAAAACTCAAACCAAAATTTTTTCAATGGATAATTATTGGAAGTATGTTAATTACACCAATAATTTTATTAACTGGGGCGATTCTGTCCATATTAAATCCAAATGAACCCCAATTTATATTAAGGGAAAGGGTTAATGTTTATTATCTAATTTCACAAACCGCAGAGGAAAACGCAGTAGTTTTAGCTCCATTTGAGGTAAGCAATGAATTGCCAGCCTATGGGAAATTGCGCGTAGTCACTGGCCATGGGCCGGAATCAATAAATAAACAGGATACAGAAAGATTCTTAAATAATCTTTATTCTTACCAAATTAACGAATCAAGTGCATGTGTATTTGTAACAAAACACATGATAAAGTATATATGGTTCAATGGGACCATCTATGATGAAAACAAAATTAATTCTATTTTTAAAAAATCCGAAGTAAGTCTGGTTGTTGATTTTCCGGATTACAAAATTCTTAAAATTTCAGAATGTAAACCATGAATAAGCTTAGGCAAATAATTAAAAACAAAAATACATTTGCTCTCTTCATAGTATTAATAACTCCCTTGATTTTCTTTATTGAAGCAATTTTCTATAAAAAAGTTTTATATTGGGGAACTACATCAACGCAATTTTTCCCCTGGATGGAATATGCCATTCAGCAGATTCTTCAAGGAAATCTCCCCTTATGGAATCCTTATAATGGGTGGGGAGCTCCATTATTAGCAAATTATCAATCCGCATTATTTTATCCACCTAATTGGGGTTTAATCATATTTTATTTGATTGACCCACCACGAGGTTTATTTTTTGGATACACTATTTTATTAGTTTTTCATTTACAGTTGGGTGGGGTAGGTTTTTACAGACTTTTAACTAAACTTGAATTAAATACATCTGCAAAAATACTTGGCAGTATTGTGTTTATTTTGAGTGGTTATTTAATAAATCGGATAAATTTTATAAGTATGATTTGGGCAATGGTTTGGATGCCTTGGATAATCATTGGCGTTTATGATCTTTTTCGAAAAGACAAAAAATCAATAAAGTATATTCGATTAGATTTGATTATTCCGATATCGATGCAATTATTAGCTGGACACGCTCAAACGACTTATTATACATTATTGGTCAGTTGTATTTTTTTTCTGGCCATGTGGTTTTCGCATAGCCACAAATTTAAATTAATGATAACATACGCTCTGAATATTTTAATAAGTATCGGGGTTTGTGCAATTCAGTTAATCCCTACAGCTGAATATTTACTACAATCACAACGTAGTGATGAAGTGGGTTTTGCTTATGCAACTAATTATTCCTTTTGGCCATGGAGAATCCTATCAATTGTTTTTCCTGATTTTTGGGGAAATCCAATGTTTGGGCGTTATTTGGGTGGGGGTAATTTTTGGGAAGATCATATATATCTTGGTGTTTTTTCTTTTATTTTTATAATTTTTGCGATTATTATCATTCTTCGAAATAAAGAAAAAATGTCTTCAGTCCAAATATTATTCTATCGAGTTTGTTTTGTCCTGATTCCTTTTAGTTTCTTGATGGCGCTAGGAAAAAACTTTATTTTATTCCCATTTTTTTACCATTATATTCCCACATTTGATTTGTTTCAGGCACCTAGCCGCTTTATCCTGATTTACACATTTTGTGGCTCAATTTTAGCTGCAGCTGGTTTTGCTTTTTGGCAAAAAAAACAAATTCCTGCAAGAAAAACCGGTATATTTATTTTCATTTTTATTGCAATAATAATTGGTGTTTTTGTAAGTCGAACATATTTAATAGACTTACCTGTTTCCATCGTAAATTCCCTCTATTTGGGCTCAATGCTTTCCGTACTTTTTGGTGGGTTGTCAATCATTAAAAACCGATGGTTTAAAAAACACAAAAATCTAATCAATATTTTTATTTTGTTGGTAGTTTTTCTTGACCTTTATTGGTTTGCAAACCAAAATAATCAGTTTGCACATTATCATTTTTATGATCCGATTCATCAAAAGAATGAAAGATGGACATCTGAGATTGTTTATCTTGAAAAAAGATCGGAAGAATTTATTAAATTTAATCAAAATTTTCGTTTTGATAGATTTCAGGATTTTAATTCCAGATCATCAGAAGATTTGATGTTTTTGCCTGACACAAATTTATTCAGCCCACAATATCAAATGATTAATAATTTTGACCCGTTTGTTCCTGGTAATTATTCAATGTTTATGACCAATTTATCGACTTTATCAATCTACGACCAAAAATCCGTATTAAAAAATATGGGTGTTACCAAATTTGTTTCTTTGGATTCTCCTTGGGTGGATTTTCCTAATATTGCCAATATAAAAAGTGACGATATTGTTCAATGGTATAACTGCAGCCTGGTGCGTCCGGCTGATGAAATCCTAAAAGAATTGCTTTACAATAAGAACATTAATAATGTAAACCGATGCTTATTTTTAACTGAAAAAGAAGACTTACAGAATAAAAATCCAAAAAACGCTTCCTTATCCGATGCCACAGTCCATTATCAGCATAAAAGTGCGAATACATTTGAAATCTCATATACCAGTGATAACGATGGATGGTTGGTTATTCGAAATAATTATTATCCAGGATGGAAGGCGATATTGGACGACAGAGAAACAATTGAACTTCAAGAGGCGGATTATTTGTTTACTGGATTAAACGTACCTGCAGGAAATCATAAAATTATTTTATTCTACCAACCATTCAGTTATCGATTGGGATTTATGATTTCGCTCGTTAGTTTTCTTATGTTATTTATCCTTAGAAATACTTTTTGAAATTTAAAAAAGATTATTTACAATACTATTTATTCAAAGAGGAGATGCAATGGATGAAAAATTACACCAAGTAAAGCAGTTTTCAGAGAAACTGATGCGGAATTTAGAAAAAGTAATTGTGGGAAAATCCGTAATACTTGACCAGGTCATTATTGGTTTGTTATGTCAAGGGCATTTATTGATTGATGATGTTCCTGGTGTTGGAAAAACGGTATTGGCAAAAAGTCTTTCAAAATCATTAGGCTGCTCATTTAACCGGATTCAATTTACACCGGATATGCTGCCTAGTGATGTAACAGGCGTATCAATATTCAACCAAAATACAAGAGAATTTGAATTTCGACCTGGTCCAATCTTAGCTCAAATAGTTCTTGCAGATGAAATTAATCGAGCAACTCCCAAGACGCAATCTTCTTTATTGGAAGCAATGGAAGAAAGGCAGATAACTGTTGATGGAGTTACCTATATACTTCCTAATCCTTTTATGGTTTTAGCTACCCAAAATCCTATCGAGTATGAAGGCACATTTCCTTTGCCAGAGGCCCAACTTGACCGCTTTTTAATGAGAATTAAGATGGGCTATCCAAATCTAATGGATGAAATTCATATACTTGAGCTTCAACAATTAAGACATCCGATTGAAGATATATCAGAAATTGTTACTGAAAAAGAGATTTTAGAAGCTCAAGAAGCAATAAAAACGGTATATATTTCAGATCCGATAAAAAGATATATTGTTGAGTTAAGCCGTGCTACCAGAAATCATGAAGATGTTTACCTTGGAGTTAGTCCTCGAGGCAGCTTAAGTTTATATAGAGTGAGTCAGGCAAGAGCTGCGACTTTAGGAAGAGATTTTGTTTTGCCAGACGATGTAAAAAGTTTGGCTAATTATGTAATGGGCCATAGAATGGTCATTCAGCCTTCAGCTCGATTAAGAAATCTCTCTGCCGATCAGATTGTCAGTGAAATATTAAACACGGTTCGCGTTCCAGGTGGCGATTTTAGTGGAAGAAATGATTAAATGATCGTTCGTAGAACATTTTGGTATATCACCGCGATTGTTGTTTTGGCATTTTTAGCGACTTGGTATACAGGTCAATACTCTGTATTTCCAAACTCTCGTGTTGTGTTCCTTCGGTTAGCATTGTTAGGTTTATTCTTAATCTTGGTTAATTGGGTTTGGACATGGTTATCCATAAGAAAAATGAGTGTTCAAAGAACGCAACGAGTATTAAGATTGCAGGTCGGAAATGTGTTTGAAGAACGGTTTGAAATCATTAACCCTGTTGGTTTGTGGCGTCTATGGCTTGATATTCAGGATTTAAGCGAAATACCAGGCAAATCTAGCTCAAAGGTGCTTTCGCGTGTTGGTCCGCGCCAAAATCGTTTTTATAATGCTAGATCTATTCTCACACAACGAGGATCATTTGTGTTAGGACCGACATTATTACGGTCAGGAGATCCTTTTGGGATGTTCTTAAGTGAGAAACTATTTTTTGGCGATAAGAAGTTGATTGTTTTGCCTTATACCGAGCCCATTGAACATGCAGCAGAACCTCCTGGTTTTTTGCCGGGAGGAAGGGTAATTCGACAAAAAGGATTAGATGCAACATCATTTGCATCAGGTGTCAGAGAATACCAACCTGGTGATCCTTTAAGCCATATTCATTGGCGGAGCAGTGCAAAAAGAGATCGGTTCATGGTAAAAGAATTTGATCGCGATCCACAAGCTGATATTTGGGTTTTATTAGATGGAGATAAAGTTGCCAATTTTACTAGAGAAAAATCAAAAGAAGAGGCAGATTCATTAATTGTGGATGCTTTTTGGGCATGGAAACAAGATGATGGATTTAAATTACCTCCAGATACCTTTGAATACGGTGTAAGTATTGCCTCTTCGTTAATCAATTTTTATATAAAAGCAGAAAAAACTGTTGGTTTTGCATGTGCAGACCGGATTATGTCGGTTATTCCGGCAGAAAAAGGTGAGAGACAGTTAGGAAAAATACTGGAGACATTGGCTTTTCTGGAAGGTGATGGCTCACTACCTGTGAATGGATTAATTGAGGCAATGGCCCAACAAATTCCACGAGGAAGTACGGTTGTTTTAATTACACCAAACACAAGAGAAAATATTCAAATTGCCTTAGAAATCTTAATTCGTAAAAATCTTAATCCCGTTCTGATACTAATCGACCGGGAATCATTTGGGGGCGTTTCCCAAGTTTCTGAAGTAAAATCTTATTTAGAATTTCAGAATATTCCATTTGCTCTTGTTCAGTTTGGTGATCCGATTGGTTCAGTTATTCAATCTCAATTATTTTAGTGATTTGATTCTGATTTAGGATCGTTATGAATCAATTCTACTGCATGTGGAAGTGCAGGAAGTATAAAATCAATGCTCTCTAAAGCCGCTTTTGGGCTTCCAGGTAGGTTGATGATCAATGTTTTTTTTCGGATACCAGCGATACCTCTTGAGAGCATTGCATGAGGAGTGATTTTCATACTTTGTAAACGAATATATTCTGAAATGCCAGGAGTTTTTTTATCGATAACTTTTTCAGTAGCTTCTGGTGTAACGTCGCGAGGTGCAAATCCTGTACCTCCAGTAGTAAAAATAATATCTGGAACAATTTCGTCACACCATTGAATTAATTGGTCACGAATAATATTAATTTCATCAGGAATAATTTCATACCCAACTGAATTCCAACCCAATGATTCAATTTTATTTAAGATGGCTGGACCAGAGAGATCATCTCGAACCCCTTTTGATGATCGATCAGAGATCGTTAAAATACAAATATTCATTCTAGTGTTTAATCATCCATTTCTCCAACTAAACTTTTCCAAGGTCCATGAATTCCGTTGGAGGTAACGCCAAAGAAATATCTGTATGCGTTATCCTGTTTATAAACCAAATCATAATTAGTGTAATTTAGGACATTATATTTCCTTATAATGCCATAATTGCCTTGCCATGTCACATCTATTTTTTGAATATTGGGTGAGACCTCGTTGTATCGCTTAATTGCATATTGCCATAATCTTCTTGCAGATTTTTGGGTCACGTTTTTTACAGTGTTTCCATTTCTTAAATCCCTTAAAACGAAATATTTCGTCCCGTTTCGCTCTTGAGGGGGTAATAATTCGATTCCAGTTTTTGGCTCGATTACAGAATCATCTGCAGTAGAGGTCTTATTTAAGGTTTTTTGTTCTTCTATCTGAGAGGTGGATGCACTTTCTTTTTGTGGCTGGTAAGAGGAGACTGTAAGGTTTTTTCCACGCATAACTAAGCCAACAATTTCATCTCGAACAGCCAAGCTAGTTTCTGCCTCTTCACGAATATAAATTTTATTCTCATCCAATGCATAAGGGGCATCTTCACCGCGAGATATAATAGCGCGTAATATTTTTTTATTTTTGAGATCTTGAACATCGATTTCGCATTTAATCGGTGGGCTGATTCGGTTGTTGACTTCTTTTTCGATTAACTCGATATTTTTTTGCGGATTAGGAACACCTGGTGGGTTGTTTTTATTTTCTGGATCTACTCCTATATATAAAGTTCCGCCATTTGTATTAGAGAATGCACAAATATCCGCCAGAATTGCATACAACTTGCCACCGCGAATAGTCATTGAGGGATGAAAATCTTGAATAATATTAGCCCCTTCTTCCAGAGCAGATAATATAAAATTAAACGAAGGCGCAGACACTTCCCGTAAAGGTCTGGTTTTGGAAAAATCATTTCCTGTGAAAACATTAAGAATGGCTTCAAAGCTTTTTTCTTCAAGTAATATTTCGGTTGCCCGATCGCCAACACCTAAATTCTTTTTCCGGTTTATATCGCGAATTAAGCGATGGGAGTCCGACCCTTGAATACAGTGCATTCGGCGAGGATATTCTGGTTTAGTACCATTAAAGAAAGAGGCAGTAGTTCTACGCCCTTCCTGCTCGAGATCAGTCACTTCTAAAGCATGCAAGTTTGGATCTTGTGTGTATGCTATTTTCGTTTGACCACCAAAATTAAATCCACGCATAGCAACGCCATTGGAGGAATTAGCGTGTGCTGCAATAACAAACCCCCCGGCTTGATTAATCGCTTGATATGCTTGTAAAACATCAGTGGTTGCTCCAACGGTTGAAGCACCTTCATCAACTAATTTTTCTGGAATATTCAAGTTCAAGAGTAAGTGTTCGATTTCCCGTATTGATTTTGATGGGGAAAAAAGTGCAAGGATATGGAACCCAAAGGTGGCTGTAAACTCAAATCCTGGTAATACTAATATTTTATTTAATAAACGATGATATTCATCTAAACGACTTTTTTCGTTAGGTAATAATCTGTTTAAACCCTTAAGCATTTCCAATTGGCTGATTTCTTGAGACATTTTTCGAAAGCCAGAAACAGTATTATGGTCAGTAATACCAATAATATCCATTCCTTTCGCTTCTGCTCTTTGTAAAATTTCCAACATTGAAGTTTGTGGTTGTTGAAAATCGCTTGAGGCAGCGGTGTGGATGTGAACATCCATTTTGTACCATTTAGCATTGGTACGTGCGGTTCTTTTATTCAATGGGGTTATTCTCCTTCTGAATACATGTGGATATGAGTTCTAATAAATCGTTTGGAATATATGGTTTTAATAAAAATCCGGTAGCACCGGCTTTCACAGCTTCCACTTCTAAATATTCACCAGAAGAAATGAGAACACATGTATTTTTGATAGTTTCTGTGTAACGAATTGTCTTTAATGCCTCTATGCCATTAAAATCTTTCAAATGGATGTCCATTAGAATTACATTGGGTTTATAAAATTCGATTTCTTTAATGAACTGTGATAGACCGATATCACAAAAGGTTGTTACATTATAACCTTCGATTTCCAACAGTGTATTCAACAATGAACGCATTGTTTGGTCGTCTTCAATCACAAAAATCGTTTTGGGTGTATTGTTTTTCATTTGGTGTGTTTCACTTTTTTGGATCGGGTTCTAATGCAAATTTTAGGACATCTTCAATATTTTCGACTAAGTGGTAGGTCATTTCTTTTTTGATTTCTTCTGGAATATCGTCTAGATCAACTTCATTATTTTTTGGAAGAATGACTGTATTAATTCCGGATCGATGTGCAGCTAATAATTTTTCTTTAATACCACCTACTGGAAGCACCTGACCTTTTAATGAAATTTCGCCTGTCATAGCGATGTCAGCTCTTACCAAACGATTTGTAAATAATGAAACTAAGGCGGTAGTAATCGTTATTCCAGCAGATGGTCCATCTTTTGGTTGTGCACCAGCGGGTACATGTAAGTGGACATCATTATTTGCAAAATCATCCGGTGATATCTTTAATTCTGCAGCTTTACTACGAACTAACGACAAAGCTGTTTGTGCTGATTCTTGCATGACTTTGCCAATTGATCCGGTGATCGTAAAGCCTTTTGAGCCCGGCATTTTGGTTGCTTCGATAAACAAAATATCACCTCCAACAGGAGTCCACGCCAAACCAGTGGCAACTCCGGGCAAAGATGTTCGTCGGATAATTTCATCTGTTTCATGGAATTTAGGTTTTCCGAGCAACTCACTTACTTCCTGGGCTGAAATCATCTCTGGAATTGTTTTACCTTCAGTTATTGCTGTTGCAATTTTTCGGCATATCGTGCCAATTTCCCTTTCAAGATTTCGAACACCGGATTCTTTTGTGTAAGCACGTATGATATGTTTAAGTGCTGCTTGATCGAAATTAATTTCTTCAGGCTCTAATCCATTTTGTTTGAGCTGCCGGGGTACCAAGTACTTTTGTGCGATATTTAATTTTTCATTTTCGGTGTATCCGGAAATCTGGATTACTTCCATGCGGTCTAAAAGAGGGGATGGTATCGTGCCAAGCTGATTTGCTGTAGTAATAAACATTACTTGAGATAGATCGAATGGTGCTTCTAAATAATTGTCCCGAAATTCGTAATTTTGTTCAGGATCGAGCACTTCTAGTAAAGCAGAGGCTGGATCTCCTCGAAAATCTGAACTTACCTTATCGATCTCATCTAACATAAACACCGGATTTTTTGTACCCACTCGCCGCAGTGATTGAATAATTCTTCCCGGCATTGCACCAATATATGTACGGCGGTGGCCTCTGATTTCTGCCTCATCCCTTACACCACCCAAAGACAGTCGAATAAATTTTCTTCCCAATGCACGTGCTATTGAACGGCCTAAAGAGGTTTTTCCGACGCCAGGAGGACCCACAAAACACAATATGAATCCCTGATGCATTTTTCTAATAGGATCATTTGTTTCCAACTTAGCGTCATCTTCGAGTGTTTCTCGGTCTTTAAAAAGCTTTCTTACCGCTAAAAATTCTAATATTCGTTCTTTTACATCTTCTAACCCATAGTGATCTTTATCTAAAATTTTCCTAACATGAGGAATATTAAGGTTGTCTTCAGATGTTTCAGACCAAGGGAGAGAAACAATCCACTCAACAAATGTTCGGATAACACCATATTCTGCAGCAGCAGCGGGGAGTTTTTCAAGACGATCTAATTCGCGTAAGGCTAATTTTTCTGCTTCTTCGGGCATACCTAGGGTGCTAATCTTATTACGAAATTCGTTGATTTCTACGGAATTTTCATCTCCTTCACCAAGTTCTCGTTGAATTGCTTTAAGTTGTTCTCTTAAAAAATATTCACGTTGTACTTTATCAATTTCTTCTCGCGCCTCGTTTTGTATTTTTTGACCGATTTCGAGAACTTCACTTTCTCTGGTGAGAATATTTACCAATTTTTTTAATTTCTCATGAATTGAATCAATTTCCAGTATGTTTTGGCTATCAGAAACTTCCATTCTTTGGAAATTGCTGATTGTATAAGCGGTTTGTAAAGGGTCTTGGATTGATGTAATGGATGCAACCAGTTCTCCAGGAATAGAGGGTATCATTTCTGCAATATGCTGAAATTGCTCCCTAACGCTTCTTGCTAAAGCTTCCGTTTCAATGGATGAATCTTCATCTTCTGGATAGGGTTCAATTGTGGCTTTTAAATAAGGTTCTTTAGAAATAAATTCAACTATTTTGAACCTTGATAACCCTTGGACAACCAATCGAATCGTACCATCCGGAGCACGAAACATTCGATGAATGGTTGCAACCGTACCCACATTGTATAAATCTTCTGGATTTGGGTTTTCTAATTCAGGATTGTTGGAAGTGAGTAAGCCAATCATGCGATTGGTCGCCATAACCTCGTCAACCAATTGCACTGACCTTGGTTGTCCTATTGTCAAAGGAACTGCTGTTTGTGGATATACAACAATACCTCTTAATGGCAAGATTGGCAGTGTTTTTGGTACATCTGGACTACTTTGTTCTTCATCTTCGATATCAAAACTTGAATCGTTTGGCGATGTGTGTTTTCCCTCTTCGGGATCATTGATTTCATCAAAATTTTGTTTTTTTTCTTCCATGATATTTTCTAATCTTTTTTTGTAATTTTTATTTGTTTTGGCAGCGCTTTTGGAATCTTGATTGTTAAAAATCCATTTTCGTATTCTGCAGAGGAGTTTTCATGGTCTAGGGGGATATTAATTTCAATTTGGGTTGTGAACTCCCCAAAACCAATTTCAACCTGATGGTAAGCCTTTCTTTCAGGGCTCGTCGTGTCAATTCGAATACCACGGATTATTAGAACATTTTTATCGATGGAAATATCAAAGTGGCTTTCTTCCATACCTGCAATTTCGACTTTGATAACCAGTTCTGATTGTGTTTCATAAACATCTGTTGGAGGATGCCAATTATAGTTTTTATTTTGAATATTTTGCCAACGATTCGAATCTCGATCAGCAGGATTATTTAGGCTGTTGGCATTTATAGTACTTATCGATTCAAGGTTGTTTTTTTGTGTCATAATCAGCCTTTTTTGACTTTGTCTGTTTTTTCATTTATTAATGTATCATAATATTGTTTATTGGACAAAGAAGATGGTAAACAAATAATAACAATTAGGGTTGATTTTTAACAATCCAATTTAAGAGATTTGCAGTGAAATTTCGACTAGATAAACATTTAATCAATCGCATTTTTCCACCTTCTAATATAACCTTAAATATAAAGTTATATATCTTCCAATGCAAGATAATTGAAAATGTTTTTAAAAAGGCGCCCCCGGTGCGACTCGAACGCACAACCTACGGATTAGAAGTCCGGTGCTCTGTCCATTGAGCTACGGGGGCATATTAAAATAATTAATGAACTGGTCTTATCCCTTTGTAAACCTGCGTTCCAGCCAATGTTTGTAAGATGGTTCTTGCAGGCTTGCCAGTTATACTACTTAATTCCTTAATTGTTAAGGGGGCATTTCCATTCGAAATAAAGATTCGGAAAACTGAATTCACCATGGTTGTGTGATCAGTCAAGAAATCTTCTTTTTTAGAACAGTGAGTCATTAAAACATGTTGAAGGCCGTCAACTGTAACGACTTCAGCCGTGTCTGGATCAATATAATCGATTAGAATTGCTGTATCTTCTTCTGAAAATAATGGTTTATGCTCATCGCACAAAAAACTATGCAAATATACACGCCAATTTTGGTCGTGATTTTTCCACCAGTCAAAATCAATTTGAAAGGGCGTATCTTCAGTGGGCTTAACAAGACTAAATCTTTTGGTTTCACTCATAATTACCTTCCCTCATCTGATTTAGTGTTTAATTTTGTAATATAAATCCCCTAAGTGCTCGATGTTTTCGTCTTTATCCAAAAGATAAAGCGTATAACTTGGAGGACAGCGTTTTATAATATTAATAACAGCATAAATTTCTTGTGCATGAACATTTCCCTGGGGGGTTAATTTTGCTAGTTCCCGGATAACTATTGGTAATATTTTTTCGAGAGGATAATTTTTGTATTTGTCCCACAAAACTTCTATTGATTGTGGAGAAGGAATTGCGATAATCATTCGATCATCAAATTCGGTAGATATCAACTGTTGATTCATGCTTATATTTAATTGTTCTTCTGGAGTGGCATCAGCTGTTCTAACCCATTCACGTGTATTGCGTTTTTTTCCAATAGATACTATAACCTCACCAGGGGTCTTGCTCTGTTTAATAAAAATCGTACTACCTGGTAATACAGAGTTATTTTCGTACCAATCTTTTAAGCCATACACGTACTTATGTTCTCTAACAACCCAACCTGGAAATTTTTGTTTGGTATCTCCGTCAACAATTGTGAATCGAATTCGAGGAGCCTCATAAGAAGTTGGAAATAAATCAGATAAACATTTTGAAAGAGGAAGCGTCCCTGAAGCGAGATGGGGATAAATAATGGAAATAGCTACTTCCGTAGCGCATTCGTTTTGGTCCATATCATCTTCAAGTTCATCAAATACACCAGCATTGATTTGAGTTAAGGATTCGCTATATTTTTCTTTTTCATAGGTTTGGAGATCCGAAAAAATCAAATGTTTTGGTTGTTGCTTAACATTTTCTGGTTCTAGACGATGCAAAAACCATAATGTTTCTCCTGCCGGTCCCACCTCATCAAAACGTTTATCTTCCTGGAGCGCATAATTTAAAGAAAACTCGGTTAATAAGCTGTTTGCATCAGTAGGCAGTTCTATTTGTTCAAGGATCTCTTTGGTCGTTAGTGGGCCACCACCAGCGACTTCAAGTACAGCTTCTGATAAATTTAAATAACCAATATTTACATCTACCAAAAGTGAACTTGGAAACCAAAACCCTGCAATTTGTACTAGGTCTTCATTGTTTTCAAGAACCCGACCAAGTTTTTTGCTTAAAGTTTTTTTGTAATTATGGTAAATAAAATCAAAATCCAAAGTTTCATCGAGATTTTCGACTTCCGAAACAGAATTTAATTTATGTTCTATTAAGTTACATGCATATTGTTTTGTTCTGCCGTCATCAAATTTAACATCAATAACGTCAAAATTGTCAATTTCCGGATTATTACCTTTTCGCTTTGCAATCACAACGCCATTTTTTACCTCAGAATCTATAAATAAAATCTTTTGATTTAGTTGATAATCCTCTGATGGCTTGAAAATTGCTGCATTGCCTCGAGAAATTTTTTTGAGATTCTCTTTTTCTTCTGAAATGCGATTTTTTATAAAAACTTCTAAAAGTTGATTTGTATTCAGGGGGGTTTCAATCTCAAACAAGTGATTAATGAGAACTTCAACATCTTTATCTTTTATGTCTATTGTTTCCCAATAATTTTCATTTAATTTATTTTTTATAACCATCATATTTTGTCTCTTTTAAATAGTATGTTCTTCCATTAGAAATTATACCTTAGGTTTATGGATATTGAGTGATTAACCAATCAAGGGGATTGACTTGAATTCCATTAGTAATTAATTCCCAGTGTAAATGTGGGCCAGTAGATCTTCCGGTATTTCCAATTGTACCGATCAATTGTTTTTGTTCTACAAAATCCCCAACTTTAACATTTGTGCTTTCTTGATGCCAAAATCCAGAATATACGCCCAGTCCGTGATCGATAATGGTTGCATTACCGCGTATCGTCAAAGGTCCGCTAAAAACAACAATTCCAGCAGCAGGGGCATAAACATTTAGGTTTGCACAAACACCATAATCAACACCTGTATGATATTTGTCAAATGGGCCATCGTTGTAGGATCTTCTGTTCCCAAACCAAGATTTAATACAAATTGGTTCATCAACAGGTGGAACAAATAAACCATCCCAATATTTGGTTGTTGTTATACCAGAAGTTAATTCACGTAATATATCTTCTTCTGGTTCGGTTATGGCAGGGTCTAATGTGCTTGGGTCCACATATAATGCGGGATCGCTTACATAAAAACCACTTTGAATAATGATAAATTGGTCAATGGTAATTTTATTATTTTTTTGATCAAGATATTCAATATGAATTGGGTATAAGCCTGGTTGATGAAAGGCATGAATGCCGAAAATGGCGGCAAATTGATCGTTTATTTTTTCAAAATTTAATTGATAATCATTAATGCGAGCCACAATAACTTCTTGGGCGGATAAGATTTTTATCGAAGCTGTTTTACCTTGAGTTAACGGTAAACCATTAAACTCAATATTTGTTTGTGATTGATCAGAATTTTTATTAGGGTCTATATATAAATCACCGCTTAAAAACTGCCAAGAATATTCCAGTTGATTCCGTTGAAGTAATGCCCATTTGTTGGTCTGATTAATGATTGATGCTTCGATTTCGTTTTGATTATTTATTTGCGTTATAAAACTTCCTTCATTAAAATTTCCGATAGAATCTTTTGGTTGTGAGTAAATAATATTAGAGCCTAAATAAAATTCAGACGGGCTTGTTATGCGATTAATTTTATATAAAGATTCAATGTTCAGGTTTGACTTTCTCGAGATTGAAAGAGCTGTTTCCCCTAATTGAACGGGATGAAATGCTAAAACACCCGATGCACCTGATATTCCTGGAATAATGAGCTGGGCATTGACCTGTAAAAAATTTGGATCTGAAATACCGTTTGCCAGCATTAAATCTTCTGCGGATACATTAAATTTGAGGGCGATTAAATTAATGGAATCGCCCGGTTGAACAATATATACAGGTAAATTTGGCGTTTCTTCTTGGGCAGAAACGTTTGAGTTGGAAAAAGATAACGTCATTAGAAAAATGAAAAATAAAATTATTTGTTTATATTTCTTCAAAACTTAATTGATCTCCAATATTTATCATTGAGAATATTCGGGGGTGGGTCTCCAAAACATATTTTGCATTATGTTTTGGAATATAAAATGGTCGCCATTTTTTTGCGATTGTTTTATCTACTACGAAAAAATTTGTATCAAGCCAAAAGACTGATATATCAAAGTTCATAAATAGCATATGGATAGCTGAATCGATTTTATTTGATTTTTCTTGAATTAAAAGAATTCCTTCGTTTTCAGCAAGATTGGTTTTAAACATTAACCCCCGAAATTTTGAGAAGAAAGATGTGCATGGTGTTACATAATGAATGACTATGTTATTTAAATCATTTGATTTGAAGATTGCATATAATTGCTGCATGTTAAATGTGTAATCCACACTCATTTTTCTAAGGGTTGAACTTCCTCTTCACCTAAAATTTTTAAAATGCTATTAATGAGTTCTGCAGGGCGGAAAGGCTTGCTTATATAATCATCCACTTTGGCTATTTGAAGCCCAAGAACACGATCTATAGCTTGTGCTTTGGCGGTAATTACAACAACTGGGATTTTATTCGTTTCTTCTGATGATTTAAGCTGGTGATAAACATCCCATCCATCTACGTCAGGCATCATAAGATCGAGTAAAATAAGGTCAGGCTTTTCAGCAACGGCTACCTCTAACCCTTGGCGGCCACCATGAGCGCCGATGACCTCAAATCCCTTATTGTTTAGGATCATTTTAACCAAGTCAATCATTTCGAGGTCGTCTTCAATATATACAATTTTTTTCGACATTTTGTTCTCCAATTGATACAATGATACCAAGACAACTAACTATAGTTTACCACAGCAACAATAAGAAAGAGTAGCGAATGAAAATTACAACTTGGAACGTAAATGGATTAAGAGCTGCCTTAAATAAAGGATTTTATGAATGGGCAAGTGGAATCGATTCAGATGTTTTGTGTTTGCAGGAAATTAAAGCATTACCAGAACAGATTCCTGATGAGCAACGTGAATTGCCTGGTTATCAATCTTTCTGGAATTCTGCGGAGCGGAAGGGGTATAGTGGGGTTGCCAGTTATAGTCGGATACCACCATTAGAAATACGTTTAGGATTAGGCGTGCCGGAGTTTGACATTGAAGGTAGGGTTATCCGAAAAAAATTTGACGATTTTTATTTATACAATATTTATTTTCCCAATGGGCAACGTGGTCAGGATCGAGTAGATTTTAAATTGGATTTTTACAAAAAACTTCTTGAAGAATGTGACGAGTTGCATTCACAAGGAGAAAACATAATCATTACCGGAGATTTTAATACTGCCCATACCGAAATTGATTTGGAAAATCCAAAATCAAACCAAAAGACCAGTGGTTTTTTGCCTGAAGAAAGGGAATGGATCACAAGGTATTTACAAAATGGATTCAAAGATGCATATCGCGAATTGTATCCTGATAAGGTAGAATATACATGGTGGACTTATCGTTTCAAAGCCCGCGAACGAAATGTTGGATGGCGTTTGGATTACTTTTTAGTATCTGAATCCTTAATGTCACGCGTAAAAGATGTTCAAATTCTCGGTGATGTTTTAGGATCAGATCATTGCCCGGTAACGTTGATTTTAGATTAAAGGAGATTTTTAATGTCAAAGCAGCGAATTTTGCTGGTAGATGATCATGAAGTGGTTCGTTTGGGTTTAAAAGCCTTATTGGATCGGCATCCGCAGTTTGAAGTAATTGGTGAAGCAGGTACATCTAAAGAAGCTCTGGAAAAAGTTTCGCGTTTATTACCGGATGTCGTTTTGATGGATATTCGTTTGCCAGGGTCTTCAGGTATTGAAGCCTGTGAAGAGGTGACTAGAAATTATCCGGATATTAAAGTGATTATGCTTACGTCTTATGCTGAAGATGAAATGCTATTTTCAGCAATTCGAGCAGGCGCATCCGGATACGTTTTAAAACAAATTGGCGGTGAAGATTTGGTGCGTGCTATTGAACAGGTTGGACGTGGAGAAGCTGCACTTGACCCCGCCGTAACGCAAAGAGTTTTTCAAGAAGTTAGACGGGCAGTGAAAGAAGAAGAAGCTTCAGCTTTCGCAAGTCTAAGTCAACAAGAAAAACATGTTTTGTTGTTGGTTTCTGAAGGTAAAACGAACCGAGAAATCGCAAAAGCTTTGTTTTTAGGTGAGGGGACAGTAAGAAATTATGTAAGTAGTATTCTCTCAAAATTAGGTGTGTCAAACCGCGCTGAGGCAGCTGCCTACGCAGTGGAACATAATTTGCGAGAATACCTGTAAATACTTTAAGTAATATAAAAAAATGGATTTTTGAAAAAATCCATTTTTTTATATTAAGTTGATTATCTTTGGAATAAAAATAACTAAGCCGCTAATTACAGCATATAATGCCGATAATAGAACGAAACTTGCCGAAAGATCTTTGATGATCTTTGCTTGAGGGTTTTTTTCTAAAGTGATCAAATCAACCGTTTTTTCAATTGCAGTGTTAAGTATTTCTGCAAACCAAACAATAAACACGGCTGTTATGATAAATAGCCATTCAATGCTATTGATCTTAAGTAGAATTGAAAATGCAGTCACAACTAACGTAACAAAAAGATGAATCCAAGTGTTTTTTTCATATCGTAATATAAACAATATGCCTTGAAAAGCAGGTTTAAATGACCGGATTCTATCTGTAATAAAAGGTATCATTTATTACTCCGGTAATTTGTTTAGTTGTATTTGTAATAAATCTAATATCGAATATTGATGTTTCCACATAGTTTCTTTATTATTTGGTGTGTCATGGTCAAAACCACAAAGATGTAAAATGCCATGGACAATCATTAAAGTTAACTCACTTTCGAGTTGATTGCCTAATTTGATAGCTTGTTGTTCAACAAAAGGATAAGCGATAAGAATATCACCTAAGTACATATTTCCACTTTCAATATCCTCTTCTCCAGATTCAAATGATAAGACATCTGTTGGTTTCGCATAGCCACGATATTGAGAATTTAATTCTTGCATGTAGTCATTATCAATAAATACGATTGATAGTTCTGATTTTGGTTTGACTTTTAAATAGTTAAGAGTTGTATGTATTATTCTTTCAAAATTTAATTCAAGATTGTATTCATTTAATTCAATAGTGTAGAAGTATTTTGTCATGATGCATCACTGGTCACTGGTTGTTTGTTTAATTCCGGATATTTAATTCTTGGATGATAGGTATTTATTAAGGTTTCTGTAAAAGAATTAGCAATTGTTTTTAGATCTTTTAACGTCAATTCTGTGTCGTTTAATTGCCCTTCTTTTTGACAAAAGTCAATTACTTTTTGAATAACAACTAATAGCTCTTCTTTTGATTGAGGTTTTTCAGCTCTGGCACGTGCTTCACAGCCATCTGCCAACATTAATAATGCAGTTTCTTTCGATTGAGGAGGGGGGCCTGGATACATAAAATCAGCCTTTGAGACACTGGCTTCATCATTTCCGTTATTTTCAATTGCTTTTACGTAAAAATAGCGCGTTAATAACGTTCCATGATGTTCTAACATAAAATTTTGAATTCTAAGTGGTAGATGATATTTTTTTGCTAATTCCACACCGTTGGTTACATGTTCTATCACAGTGGCTGCACTTGTGTAGGGATCTAATATATCATGTGGGTTTGAGGCACCGTTAACTTGATTTTCGATAAAGAAAGTTGGATTAACAGTTTTACCCACGTCGTGGTAAATTGCACCAACCCTGGTTAATAATTGATCCGCGCCAATTTCTTTGGCTGCTTGTTCAGCGAGATTAGCCACCTGGAGTGAATGTTGGTACGTACCAGGCGCTTTTTTTAGAATGTGCTGTAATAATGGGTGGTCTGGCCTAGCAATTTCGAGTAACTGGAGGGCGGTGGTTATACCTAAAAATTGAGCAATAATATATTGTACCAATAGACCCAAACTAGCTGATGCCATGCCATTAAACATACTTGCCAATACAAGCGTAAAAATTCCAATTAAATCAGTCTGATTTCCTAAAATTCTTAGGGCAATAATGGATCCTGAACCAGCAACTCCCACTACTAGGCCTGCAAGGAAAAAAATGGAGATCCTTCTTCCCTGTCCCAGAACCAGCATACCGCTTAATGCTGGTACCATGTAAAAAAGAACTAACTCGCCAAAGTTTGGCATGTCATATGAAACGGTCAACACGAGCACAAATGTTAAAAACATTGAAACTTCAAATCCAAACAAACTACCCAAGGCAAGTGTAAATCCTGCAATTGGAAAAATAAATGGAAGGATTGTGCGGTTTGGGATTAAAAATTTTGCAGCAAAAACAAATAACAAAAACAAAATGATAATGACAAGAAGCTCTCTGATTTTTTTTGATCGACCAAGTTCACGTCGATAAAAATAGATTCCTGATAAAACTGTTACTACAATCGAAAAAACTGCTGCGGAAAAATAAATTTGATTTTGATCTTTTGGATTAACAAGATTAAGTTGTTTAAGCGCTTCAAAGGCCAAATCATCAATCACTTCCCCTCGCCTCACGATGATTTCACCCGAAAAATAGGATTGGTTGATGGGGGGTGTTTCCTCTAACGTTTCAGTAATTGCATTCTGCGTTAATTCTTCGCTATAAAGTGAATTCGGTACAATAAAGGGTGATATTAAATCTTCAATAATACTTGAAGATTCCTGTGAAAATGAATAGCTAATTAATGCAGGTATTTTACGCCTAATTTCATCAACTTGATTTTCACGAATTGTATTTTGAAGTGATTGTTCTAAAACCGTGATACTTTCTTGTTGGATGGAATTCCAGGTTTCTTCACTAAGATTAAGAATTAAATAAGCAGTATCTTTATCTAAAATAATGTCATTTAATGCGGATAGATCATCAACTTTTTCATTTTGATTGGTATTTGAATCGCTTCTTACAAGAGAAACATAATTTAGCGCTTTCCTTAAACGATCAATCTGGTGTCTGGCAATAGTGGGGTCTGTTGGCAAATAAATTGCTTGAATTGAACTTTTGATTTGTTCATTATTTTGCTTGGTAAGAATTTCTGAAATATACGTAATATTTCTTGGTGCCTGAATATCAAAAGAGGCAACATTCCCTTCAGTGATTTGATATGAGGAAGGGCGTGATGAAATAGGTAAAATCAACGCGCCAAAGATTGCTGCTCCTGTTAAAACCAGGATGATTAATTTTAGTAGTGTATTATTTTTTGTTTTTTTTCGCTTTGGAAAAATCTGTCTCATACCATTCGTTTATGATGATAATTCGTCTTTGACGATTTTGCTGATAAGGCTGTTTGGTGCTTTTCCTGCAAGTTCTGGTAATACGATTTTCATTACCTTGCCCATATCAGCCATGGATTTTGCATCAATTTGTTTTATTGCATTTTGAACAATTTGGCGAATCTCAGATTCTTCCATTTCTTTTGGTAAGTAATTTTTAATAATTTCTTTTTCTCGTTCAGCTTCATCAATCAAATCAGTGCGATTAATTTTTTCCGCTCCTTCAATCGCTTCATCACGGATTTTTAATTCTTTATACAATACCGCAATTATCTCCTCTTCTGATAAAACGGTTTGTTTTTCGATTTCCTGATTTTTTATGTTAGAAAGAATTCCGCGAATGGTTTTTTTTGCAAGATCGTTTTTTTCTTTCATTGCTGATGTTAAGGACTGGGTTAATTCTTCTCTAATAGTCATTTCTTCCTCGTTAGTATATTTGATTTATCGTAATTAAATCTTTAATTAGTTCAAAAGTATATTCACCGATACCTGGAACGTTAAGTATATCCTCTATTTCGTCAAAAGGACCATTGGTTAGGCGATATTGTACAATGGCATCCGCTTTTGTACTCCCAATTCCTGGCAATTCGGTTAGTTCTTCAGTTGTTGCTTCGTTAATATTGATTTTTATTTCACTTTCACTTGCCAGATTGGTTTCATTAACTGTTAGGTGTGTATTTTGAGGTTGAATAATCACGTGCTGTCCATCATAAAGGATAGCCGCCAAATTCATATTTGGGCTTTCATGTAAATTTTTTAAGCCCCCAGCTGCGTTAATCAAATCGATTAATCTTGAGCCCTTTGGAAGTGCATAAACATCTGGATTTTCAACTTCACCAGATATAAAAACCATAATCGGTGGCGCGGTAGGTGGAGGGTTTAAAACCATGATCGTCTTTGGCTGAGAACGGTTGATAATTAAAATTAAACCGGATAATAAAAATCCGATAGCAACTGAAGTTATAATTTGAAGAATATCTTTTTTACTCATTTAAGAATAAGTATATTAAAACAAAGCAACAAGTCAAGCAATCAAAAAATTAAAACACCACTCGAAAAAGGATTATTATCGAGTGGTGTTTTAATTTTAAAGATAAATTAATTGGTGGGGTTTTCTAGTTGGTACATGGCATTAAATGCTGCAATACTGACTTCTAAGATTTTTTCGTCGGGTTCATTCGTAGTGAGTTTTTGTAACATCATACCTGGTTTGGCAAATAACGAAATAATCGGATTTTGCAAATGATCTGCAGTCCACCTGATGAATTCATACGCCAACATAGCAATAAATGGAATTAGTAAAATTCGAGAAAGAATTAATACCAACCAATTTGTTGATCCAATAAGTGTAAAGATGATCACAGAAATGATAACCACATATAGGATAAAAGCCGTGCCACATCGGGGGTGTTGCAAACCAAAACCTTGAACTTGCTGCGGGGTTAAATTACTTCCATCTTCAAACGCGTTGATGGTTTTATGTTCTGCACCGTGATAAGCAAACACTCTCGCGATATCGGGCATTTTGCCAATTCCCCAGATGTAAAGAATTACAAAAATAAGCCTGATCAATCCTTCAATTAGATTTTGAAAAGTTGCTCCTATACTTAATAAAGAGTCAATTCCTTTTCCAATTAAAGCCGGGGCAAGAAAAAATAATAAAACCGCGACTGCAAGGGAACCTATAAGTGTTAGGTACAACATTGGGCCTTCGATTTTTTCTTCCTCTTCTTCAGTTTGGTAATTCGCAGAGATGGTCAAATATTTCGTTCCCAATCCTAACGCATCCCACAAAATCACTAAACCACGTAGGAAAGGGATTTTTGCAAGTTTTGATTGGTAAATTTTACTAAGCTCCTCGGTTTCGATGACAATCGCGCCATCTGGTTTTCTGAAAGCTGCGGCCAGGTATTTACTTCCGCGCATAAGCACACCTTCAATTAGGGCCTGACCGCCATAAGATGGTAATTTTAATTCTTCAGTTTTCATATCCACCTGCATAATTATAGAAAAACAATATTAACGCAAGAATTCCTTTTTCCCAGGTTGGTATGTGTAGGCTTTCATTTGGAGAATGGATATTATCGCCTGGCAAACCAAATCCTGATAATACGGATTCCGTACCAATAATTTGTTGCATCTCGGTCACGACAGGGATGCTGCCGCCCTCACGTTTAAAGAAGGGCTTTTGATGCCATATTTCTTCTAGGGCTTCACTTAATGCCTTCACACCAGGGTGTTCCCGGTTCGTAATCGCTGCTGGTCCACCAGCATGTTGGATTACTTCCCACTCCACCGTGTCGGGTACATTGTTTTGAATATATGTTACAAGCTGTTGGTGAACAACTTTTGGATCTTGATGTGGAACCAATCGCATGGAAACTTTCGCCATAGCCCAGGCAGGAATGATTGTTTTTGAACCTTTACCAGTAAAACCGGATAACATTCCATTTACATCCAGTGTAGGACGGGCACCAACTCTTTCGACAGAAGTATATCCAATTTCGCCATGTAATTTTTTTGCACCAGTTTGTTCTTTTAAATCCTCATCCTTAATCGGAAGGCGTGAAAGTTCTGTTCTTTCTTCAAGCGATAATTCTTCCACTGAATCATAGTAGCCTGGAAGTTGAATAACACCGTCTTCATTTACCATACCTGCGATTAATTTGCTAAGAACAATTGCTGGGTTTTGGACGATCCCACCAAACATGCCTGAATGCAAATCTCTGTTTGGGCCTTTAATAATAATTTCAAAATAAGCAAGTCCACGCAAACCATAGACAATAGTCGGTGAAGTCGGTGATATCATACCTGCATCTGGATTAAGGATTACATCGCATCTCAGCAAATCGGCATGTTTTTCTAAGGCTTTAGCCAAGTTTGGTGAGCCAATTTCTTCTTCACCTTCAATAATATACTTTATATTAACGGGTGCGCCACCACTCTTCAGCATTGATTCTACTGCTGCTAGACTGGCGATTATCTGACCTTTCATATCAGAAGCCCCACGGCCATACATCCGTTGATCTTTGATAATGGGTTCAAAAGGTTCCGTTTTCCACAAGTCAATTGGGTCAGCAGGTTGAACATCATAATGGCCATAAATCAATACGGTTTTTGCATTCGGACCTACTTGATACGATCCATAAACTGCAGGATGCCCATCTGTTTCAATTATTTTTGTTTCTTGAAAACCAAGGTCTGATAATTTTGATTTCAACCAGTCAGCTGTTTTTCTGATGTCAGTAGTATGGTTAGGGTCTGTTGAAACGGAGGGTATTTTTACTAAATCTTCTAAATCAGATTTGAATTTTGGTAAATTTTCATTTGCATATAATAGTGCTTCTGTTTTATTAGGCATTATCGCCTCCTGAATGAATTGTTTTGTCATGTTTTTTCGTCATAATTGTTAAACACATACGATTATAAGTGTTTTTTGAATTTTTTTATAATTCAAACTAAAATTAGCTTATGCAATTTTGCGGATAAGATACAATAATAATACTCGAACTATTCAATAGTATTGGAGAGAATTAGATGATCATTATAAATGGAAAGATTATTACCTGGGACCAACCCAATCAAATTTTAGAAAATCAAGCAATTTTAATTCGTGAAGGAAAAATCTTTAAAATTGCCGATCAGTCTACTCTTTTAGAAGATTTTCCTCTTGAAGAAAAAATGGATGCAAATGGGCAATATGTTATGCCCGGATTGATATGTGCACACACACATTTTTATGGAGCTTATTCGCGAGGTCTGGCTATCCCCACTGATCCACCACCAGCTTTTCCTGAAATATTACGAGATTTGTGGTGGTCCTTAGACAAAGCGTTAGATGAAAAAGCTGTTCGCAGTTCTGCATGGGTTTCTATTATCGATGCGATAAAGCATGGTAATACAACTTTGTTTGATCATCATGCCTCCCCTAATTTTATAAACGGTTCATTGGATGTGATCGCAGATGTGATTGACGAATCCGGCATAAGGGCTTCCCTCGCATATGAAGTAACAGATCGAGATGGAAACGAAAAAGCTGAAGCTGGCATAAAAGAAAATGTTCGATTTATTGAACGAATTAAGAAAGGTGATAATTTAAGTGGGCGTCTGACAGGTTCTTTTGGCCTCCACGCCAGCTTAACCCTTTCTCAAGACACACTAGGTAAAGTGCATTCAGCAATGGATGAGCAATTTGGAATTCATATTCATGTTGCTGAACACACTGTAGATCAATATGATTCACTGAAAAAGAGTGGTAAACGGGTCGTGGATCGATTGTGTGATTTCAATTTGTTGAATAAAAATGCAATAGTTGCGCACGCGGTCCATGTTGATGCAAAAGAAATTTGTCTTTTATCTGATACCCAAACTTGGGTTACTCATCAGCCTCGTTCTAATATGAATAACGCAGTTGGAATTGGTGATGTAGAATCAATGAAGCGAGCTGGGGTTAAGGTCTGTTTAGGGAACGATGGGTTTTCCAACACAATGTGGGATGAATGGAAAACCGCATATTTGGTTCATAAACTCGTAAATCGTGATCCGCGTCGTATGGGGGGATATGAAGTTGTTGATATGGCTATTTATAACAATTCCGAAATGGCTTCTCACTTTTTTGGAGTGCCTGTGGGCAAAATTAATGAAGGTGCAGTTGCCGATTTGATTTTTGTAGACTACAAACCCTTTACTGAATTAACACCAGGGAATTTACCATGGCATATTTTGTTCGGAATGCAACATAGTATGGTTACAATGACAATGGTGTCAGGAAAAGTGTTAATGTCAAACCGACAACTAATCGGTATTGATGAAGAGAAAATTTTTAATGAAGCCTTAAAAAACTCAAAATCAGTTTGGGAAAACTATAATAGCCAATTTTAAAACAGGAGCAAAGCAGATGGAGTCAACACAAAAAATTATCGCAATTTTAGGTGGAACGGGAAAAGAAGGGAAAGGTCTAGGGTACCGTTGGGCAAAAAAAGGACATAAAGTCATTATTGGATCAAGAAAATTAGAGAAAGCATTAGATGCAGCGACTGAACTCAATCAGATGATTGGGGAAGGAGTGGTTGTTGGAATGGATAATGCCCAAGCAGCAGAAGAAGCAGAGATAGTGGTTTTAACAGTTCCCTATCAGGCACATCAGGCTATGTGTGAAGGGATTAAAGACCAAGTAAAAGGAAAAATTGTAATAGATGTTACCGTACCACTGGTTCCTCCCAAAGTGACCAAAGTGCAAATGCCTCCAGCGGGGAGTGCTTCTCAAGAAGCGCAAGATATATTTGGTATCGAAACTCCGGTGGTTGCAGCTTTTCAGAACATTTCATATGAACATTTAATGGGTGACAGTGAGGTGCATTGTGATGTGTTAGTAACAGGAACTGGCAAAGGAAACCGCGAGTTGGTGATTGGCTTGGTTGAGGATGCCGGTTTAACCGGATGGGATGCAGGCCCGATTGAAAATTCTGTGGTTGTCGAAGGCATGACATCGATATTAATTGGCTTAAATAAAAAATACGGTATACATGATGCTGGCATAAAAATTACCGGGATAAATAATGTCGAGTGAGCTTTATTTAAAAGCTTTGGAAGGGTTCCCTGAGGTGAACATTGGAGATGATCTAAGTTCAGTCATCTCCAATGAATGTGCAAGGAATAATTGGGTTTGGGAAGATGGTGATATTCTTATTATTGCCCAAAAAATCGTTTCTAAGGCGGAAAATCGGTATGTCAAATTATCTGATATTCACCCTTCTGAAAAGGCATTAAACTACGTTTTACAAACCGGAAAAGACCCTCGTGTAATAGAACTTATCTTAAGTGAGTCCAATAAAGTGCTACGAACTCGAAAAGGATTAATGGTTGTTGAGCATAAATTAGGATTCATTTGTGCGAATGCAGGTATTGATCAATCCAATATTAAGCAAAAAAATGAAAACGATATTTCCGTATTGTTATTACCTAAAAATCCTGATCAAAGTGCGAATGAAATTCGAAAAAAAATTAAAGATCAAACTGGAAAATCGATTGCCGTTTTAATAATTGATTCTCACGGACGTCCTTGGCGCAGAGGTGTTGTGGGCATAACGATTGGTCTGTCTGGTATCCAAGGTGTGTTAGATAGACGAGGACATTCCGATTTGTATGGTTACCGATTACAAGTTACAGAAATTGGAACATGTGATGAATTGGCTGCGGCTGCTTCTATATTAATGGGACAGGCTGCTGAAGGAAAACCAGTTGTGTTGGTGCGTGGATACCCTTATTCAATGGGTGAGGGTTCTATTAGTGATGTGATTCGTCCTGAAAACGAAGATTTATTCAGGTGATATTTTTATAATTTGTTGTATAATGAATTTGTCAGACAATCTTAATTCATACCCATTCTATTAATCCGTCTTAGTTTATGTTTGGAGACTCTTTATGAGCCTATGGGCGATTATCCCAGTAAAGCCATTGCGACGTTCAAAATCCCGGTTGTCTGAAGTGTTAAGTGAAAATGAACGTACACAGTTGAATGCACAAATGTTAGAAAATACATTAAATGTTTTGAGAAGTGTTTCTGAAATAAAAGAGATTTTAGTCATATCCAGAGATACTTCTGCGCTTGCATTAGGACGAAGTTTTGGAGCGAAAACCTTACAGGAAGACGGAGAGGCGGGATTGAATTTGGCACTTAAGAGAGCTGTATTGGTGGCAAAAGCCTATTCTGCTCAGTCGATTTTAATTATGCCGATGGATATTCCATTTTTATCCAAAGAGGATATCATATCACTAATCAATAATTTCCATTCATCTCCAGGGCTTGTGATTGCTCCCGACCGGCATATGAACGGAACCAATGCCATGTTGGTTTCACCACCTGAATTAATCGAATTTAGTTTTGGGCCCGGATCATTTGAACGCCATATTTGGCAGGCACAAAAAAAAGAAGCAAGGATTGAGGTAGTACAGATGGGGTCAACTGGTTTTGACTTGGATGATCCTGCTGATTTAGCTTTATATAAAAAAATGCAAACGTACGATAACAATTTTTCTGAAGACAAAACGATGGAGGATAAACATGTTTGAACGGGTAGCATTATATTTACAGGATTCGCATGATCTGCGAGATGGATTGGACTATGTCCGAATGGCTGAAGCGCATGGTTTTGAGGCTGTTTGGCAAGCGGAAAGCCGCTTGGTACGTGATGCAATCGTCCCAATGGCAGCTTACGCTGCTGTTACTGATAAAATTAAAGTTGGTTCGGGTGTCATCAACAATTGGACACGGAATATTGGTTTGTTGGCGGCCACATTTTTAACTTTGGATGATCTTGCCCCCGATCGGATGATTTGTGGGATAGGGGCCTGGTGGGATCCGCTAGCAAAAAATGTGGGCATCGACAGAAAAAAACCTTTAACAGCCATGCGAGAAACTGTCGAAGTAATGCGCAGATTATTGAATATGGAACGGGTTACATTTGAGGGTGAATTTATACAGGTAAATGGAATTGAATTGGATGTTGTTCATGGCCGTCGTGAACCGCGAAATGTACCCATCATGATTGGCGCTACCGGTGATAAGATGATGGAATTAACCGGTGAAATTTCGGATGGGGCAGTGTTAAATTATTGTGTGCCGCCAGAATACAATATTCGTGCTTTAGAATTGCTTGATATTGGAGCAAAGAGGGCTGGCAGAAGAGTAGACGATATTGACCGTCCACAATTGGTTGTATGCTCCGTGGATGAAGATCATGATAAGGCAATTGACACAACCCGTGAATTGTTAACCCAATATCTTGCTCAGCAACCGCATATAGCCAAGGCTTCAGGTGTTTCGATGGACGTAGTCAACGAAATTCAAAGTATATTGGGCTGGCCTGCAACACATGAACAAATTCAAAAAGCTAAACATTTGGTTCCAGAAGATCTGATTTTAAGAATTACTGCCTCTGGAACTCCTGAAGAAGCTAAAGAAAAAGTAGGCGAGTACATAAAAAATGGTTGTACCTGTCCCATTTTGTACCCTGTTGGTGGCAGTATAGAAACTTTGATTAAGACTTTTTCGACAATATAAAACAAAATAGATTAAAAAACCAGAAACAAAAATATTTGTTTCTGGTTTTGATCTATGAATAAGTACGATCTCATAAAATAACGAGGTATCCTAAATGATAACCGATTATAAACGTCCAAAATCACTTCAAGAAGCACATTCATATATTAACGATGGATGGAAAGTTCTTGGTGGTGGAGGATATATTAGTAAACACCAGGTAGATTTCCAAAAAGTAATTGATTTACAGGATTTGGGTTTGAGTTTTTGTAAAAAAGAAAAAGATCAGCTCCGATACGGTGCAATGACCATATTACAAGAAATGGTTGAATGCAGCTTTACCCCATTAGAGCTCACTGAAATTATTAAAAAAGAAAAAAGCTTTAATATCCGAAATGCAGCTTCTTTGGCAGGGACTTTGCTTTGCGCTGATGGAAGATCTGATATTTTAGCTTGGTTTATGTGTACTGGTGCTAAGTTTTTGGTTAATGAGGAGATGATCGCGATAATTGATTATTTGAAATCCGGCAAAAAAGCACTAATCGAAGAAATACAAATCGATCTTCAGCAGACAATAAAATACGAACGGATTTCTCGTACACCGGATGATTTTACAATTGTGGGGGTATTCTTATCAAAAAATCTAACGAACAATAAAATGACCATGGTAATTAATGGATTAACTGAGAAAACACCACTTATTTTTAAGGACCTTGATCAATCAAACATCCTAACCGATTTAAGTGATTTGTTGAAAATTTCGCGTAGTCAAATATCTACAAAGTGGTCATCTTTTGAATATCAAAATAAAGTAATCAATGAACTTGTCTCAAGATTACTGCGTCAATTTTAATTGTGAGGTACCCAATGTTAATAAATATCACCTTAAATCAGAATGAATTGGAATGGGAAGTTCAACCTCACCAAACCTTATTGGATATATTAAGAAATAAAAACATATTAAGTGTAAAAAACGGGGGATGCCAAAACGGTGAGTGTGGGTCCTGTGCAGTTCTTCTTGATGGAAAACCAGTAAATTCTTGTCATATTTTGGCTGCTCAAGTTGATGGACATAAAATTGAAACAATTGAAGGGATTGGGGAAGTTTTAGATCAAGGATGGAAAAAAACAAAAGGTCTTCACCCAATTCAAATAGCATTTATGGAAACTGGAGCTATCCAATGTGGATATTGCACACCCGCTATGGTTTTGGCTTCCAAACATTTGCTAGAAAAAAACAATAATCCCAGTGAAAAAGAAGTGCGAGATGTTTTATCGGGAATTTTATGCAGATGCACAGGTTATACAAAACCAGTTGAAGCTGTCTTACGAGCCGCAGCTTTTTTGAGAGGGGAAATTGTTCCACCTATTGAAGCAGATTATCAAACACCTGATAGTTTGCCTTTGGATCTCTCTCAACAGCCCGGAACCTCACCGACATCATCGAATTCAAACCTGACAACAAAGGTTTTCCCTAAAATTTCCATTCAACAAGATGTAAAGAAAAAAACAACTCAAGTTGGTAAACCAAGTAAAAAAGTTGATGCCCAAAAACTTGTTCAAGGCAAACCTTCATTTGTCGCTGATTTTGTTGGTAAAGATACTCTGGTTGCTAAAGTATTATTTAGCCCAGTCGCTCATGCCAGAATTAAACATATTGATGTTTCCAAAGCAAAGGCTTTGGATGGTGTCGCCGCAGTTTTAACTTACAAAGATATTCCACGAGTAATTTATTCTACTGCAGGTCAATCCGATCCGATTCCTGGTCCTTTGGACGCTTTTTCTCTTGATTATAAAGTGCGATTTGTTGGAGATAGGGTTGCATTTGTTGCCGCTGAGACAATTGAGATTGCTAACCAAGCATTAAAATTAATAGAAGTTGAATATGAGGAGTTACCAACCATTCTTGATATGAATGACGCCATGAAACCTGGTGCGGTTCAAATTCATGATGAGCCTGAATATGTAAACTTTGCAGATTCTGATCCAAAGAAAAACCTTGCAGCAGAAATCCGGATTGATATTGGTAATGTTGAAAAAGGTTTCGAAGAAGCTGATTTTATTCTTGAAGGGGATTATGAAGTACCGAAGGTTCAACAAGCACATATCGAACCCCATGTAGTTCTAACTTACTGGGATCCGGATGACCGTTTAGTAATTAAATCAAGTACACAGGTTCCGTTCCATGTTCGAAGAATGTTAGCACCTGTTTTGCAATTACCGGTTAGGCGTATTAGGGTGATTAAACCTAGAATTGGTGGTGGTTTTGGCGGAAAACAAGAAGTATTGGTTGAAGATGTCGCCGCCCACTTAACCATTGCAACTGGCCGTCCAGTTATTTATGAATATACACGTGAAGATGAATTCGTTTCTTCTCGTTCCAGACATCCCATGCGAATTCATTTGAAAACTGGTGTTAAAAATGATGGCACCATTACGGCAAATGAAATGTACGCATTAAGCGATACAGGAGCCTATGGTTGTCACGCTTTGACAGTAACTGGCAATACTGGACATAAATCAATGGCCTTATATGTTGGCGAAGGAAAATATAGAGAAAATCCAAATATTCGATTTTATGCAGATGTGGTTTATACCAATACACCACCTTCAGGTGCATATCGAGGATATGGTGTTCCACAGGGCTATTGGGCTGTCGAACGTCATATGGAAAAAATTGCCAGAAAATTAAAATTGGATTCAATAGAATTAAGAATGAAAAATGCCATTCGAGCAGGAGAAATGCACCCATTTAGTACTGCTTGGAGTGAAGGTCGTGAACCCAAACCTGAAATCATTCACACGGTCGGATTGGAAGAATGTGTAAACCAAGGAAAGGCAGCTATTGGCTGGGACCAAAAATACAATAATCCAGAATGGAGAAATATTCCAGACAAGCCTTATTTAAAACGCGGCATCGGCATTGCAACCGTAATGCAAGGCACAGCAATTCCCTATTTAGATATGGGCGGAGCCAGTCTAAAAATGAATGACGATGGTTCATTCAACTTATTGGTTGGCGCAACAGACTTGGGAACCGGTAGCGATACTGTTTTAGCTCAAATGGCTGCTGAAGTTTTAGGTGTTGATGTAGATGATGTTATTGTTTATTCTTCTGATACGGATTTTACACCGTTTGATGTGGGAGCTTATGCCTCTTCAACAACGTACATCTCCGGTGGTGCAGTTATTCGTGCAGCTGATAAAGTAGCACGTAGAATTTCTGAACGTGCTGTCAATATGTTAAAAGCAAAATATCCTTCTATGGAAGTAACACCTGAGGAAATTGACTTGTTTGATAAAAAGGCTATCGCACCAGATGGTAGTTTTGTGACACTGAAAGAAATTGCATTAAACGCATTACATCATACCGATCAAGAACAAATCATGGCTGTAGGTTCATTTGTGTCCGAATCTTCACCGCCACCTTTTGCAGCCCAATTTGCAGAAGTTGTGGTAGATACAAATACGGGTCAGGTACGAGTTGAAAAACTCGTAATGGCAGTTGATTCCGGGGTAATTGTTAACCCAATTACAGCTTCGGGCCAAATTGAGGGCGGTATGGTTCAGGCTTTAGGTTACGCTGTTTCTGAAGAAATGGTTTATGATGAAAATGGAAATGCCCGCGAAAAAGATTTAGTTGATTATCACATTTTCCGTGCAGATGAAATGCCCGAATTAGAAACCATTTTTGTGCAGACATATGAACCTACCCATCCGTTTGGACTTAAGGCAGTAGCTGAAATCCCGTTAGACGGAGTCGCACCAGCAGTTGGAAATGCGATATTGGATGCATGTGGAGCTAATGTTGACTCAAATCCTGCTACACCAGAAAGAGTGTGGCACGCATTACAAGAAAAGTAAACCAGTACCCGCGCAATTTGACTTGCGCGGGTAGAATAAAAATATGAGCATTTATACGAAACTTTATGAAATCATAAAAGAAAACCGACAGACTGTTTTGTGTTTAGTAACAAAAACAACCGGTTCTACACCCCGTCATGCAGGTAGTAAAATGTTAGTTATGTCTGATGGTAGTTTTTTGGGGACAATTGGTGGTGGAGAAATAGAAGCAAGGGTAATACAAGAAGCTCAATCTTTATTTGTTACAGGAAAAACAAAAGTATTATCGTATGATCTTGTCTCGCCACAAGATGGTGATCCCGGAATTTGTGGCGGAACAGTTGAAGTTTTTTTAGAATTAATTGGGGTTGCAAATCGAATCATCATTATTGGTGCAGGTCATGTGGGCCAAGCAGTAAGTTCATTGGCAAAATGGATGGATTTGCCTACGGTATTAATCGATGACCGAGATGAGATCATAAATCTTTTACCAGAAAAAATTGCAGATCAAGTATTTTTGGAAAAACCTGAAAACATATTTAAATCTTTAGAACTAACATCACATGATTATGTTATTATGACCACACGTGGGTATGATTTTGATATAAAAATTTTACCTGACCTAATCAGATCAGAAGTTAAGTATATTGGAGTGATTGGTTCAAAACGACGCTGGTTAACAACAAAAAAATATTTACTGGAGCATGGATTTAATGAATCTGAACTGGAAAAAATTTACTCTCCTATTGGGTTGGACTTAAATGCAGAGACGCCGAAAGAGATTGCTCTCAGCATTATGAGTGAAATTCACTCAATTAAAAACAAATCAAATGCTTCAAGTATGCGAATTTAACGGAGGATTTTATGTGGAATAATTATTACAACGTTGCAACCATAGAGGAAGCATTAGATCTCCTGGACAAGTATCAGGATAAGGCACGCCTCATAGCAGGGGGTACTGACCTAATCTTGGAAATTGAACGTGGTGTTCGTAAGAATTTGGAAGTTATCATTGATATTTCAAGACTTTCTGACTTCGATAAAATTACACTAGATGAAGACAACAACATTCATCTCGGTCCTTTGGTTACACATAATGATTGTGTCGCCTCTAAATTAATCCGAGAACGTGCTTTACCACTAGCAGAAGCAGCATGGGAAGTTGGATCTCCACAAATTCGAAATCGGGGTACTATTGCAGGTAATTTGGTCACAGCATCTCCAGCAAACGACACGATTTCTCCGTTGATTGCACTAAATGCTACTTTAACGTTACGATCAAAAAATAATACCAGGCAAGTGTTATTAAAGGATTTTTATACAGGTGTTCGTAAAACCATATTATATGCCAACGAAATGGTAGAGGATATTTCTTTTCCTGCAATGGAAGCAAATCAAAAAGGTAGTTTTATAAAGTTTGCATTGAGAAAAGCACAAGCAATTTCATTGGTGAATGTAGCAGTGATTATGACATTTGAAGAAAATCTTATTAAGGATGCCATTATCACTTTAGGAGCCGTCGCTCCAACGATTATCCACGCTGCTGAAGCTGAAGAATTTTTGGTTGGCAAACAGCTTTCTGATGATATCATCCAAAAAGCCTCAAAATTAGCTCAAAAAGCTGGACGACCAATTTCAGATGTGCGCGGTTCTAATGCTTATCGTTATACGATGATCAAAGTTGTAACAAAACGTGCATTGGAACAGCTGCATAGCGGTCTTTCAAAAATTCCGACTAATCCAGTCTTATTAGCTAATCCAAATCAGAAAAAACAGTTAACTGAACAATCTAAACACAATGAAGATAAAGAGATCGTAACGACTATTAATGGAAAAACCTATCATCTAAAAAATGCTGGGGATAAAAGCCTATTGCGGCTTATTCGGGAAGATGCTGGGCTGATTGGAACAAAAGAAGGTTGTGCAGAAGGTGAATGTGGTGCTTGTACAGTTATTTTGGATGACCAGGCTGTTATGAGTTGTTTAGTGCCTGCAGAAAGAGCACATAAAGCGGTTATTACAACGGTTGAAGGATATTCCAAAGAAGATGAAATTCACCCGGTTCAGAAGGCTTTTATTGAAGAAGGTGCAGTTCAATGTGGATATTGTACACCTGGTTTTATTATGTCCGCAGTAAAATTATTGGAAGAGAAACCGACACCAACACAATTGGAAATTAAACAAGCAATATCCGGAAATTTATGTCGATGTACCGGTTATTATAAAATTATTTCAGCCATCGAAAAAGCAACGGAAAAATAGTTTTTGGAGAGAATATCATGTACGATCAAAAACGTCCTGAACCAAAAAACTCTGACCCAATTCACCCTATTTGGCGTGGTATTGGATTCGCATTAATTGTCTTGGCCCCAATTATGGGTTATGCAGCCTCTGTGATAATCCTAAACGCCAACGAAATTAACAAATGGTATCCAATTCCAAGAGATCTTATAGTACGCTGGCAAGACCCGTATATTTTGGTTAAGTTAATTATCACAGTCGTGATTTCGTTTTTGATCTTTATGGTATTCCAATTAATTACATTTGTGCTTTACCGGCTGTTTGGGCCATCACGATATGGTGTAACAGATGTTCCCTCTGTTCGATATCGTGGAAAAAAATATAAACGATAAATCAAGGAGCTGTCTGGAAATGGAAATTGGAAAAATATCTCAAAGAATAGACGCTTTTGATAAAGTTACTGGTAAGGCATTATATCCAGGTGATATAAACTTGCCCAATCAAACTTATGCAAAAGTATTGTTTAGCGCGAAACCACACGCTATCGTTCGTAAAATTGATACCTCAGAAGCGGAAAGTATGGATGGCGTATTGTTTATACTAACTGCCAAGGATGTTCCGAATAACGAATATGGATTGATCATGCCTGACCAGCCGGTTTTGTGTGGACCAGGCTCAAATAAAATTTATGGTGATCGAGTTCGATGCGTTTCGGACCAGCTAGCTGTTGTTGTAGCAGAAACAGAAAAAATTGCTCAGAAAGCATTAAAGTTGATCAAGGTAACGTATGAAGATTTGCCCGTCGTTGGCAAACTGGAAGAAGCACTTCAACCAAACGCACCTTTGGTCCATCCCGATAAAGATACGAACGTTCTCCTACACTATAAAATCCGCTATGGTGAATTTGATAACTGGGAAAAAGATGCCGATGTCATCATCGAAGGAGAATATGAAACACCTGTTCAGGAACATGCTTATTTACAACCTGAAGCAGGTTTGGCTTTCGTGGAAGATAACGGTAAATTAAAAATCATTGTTGCAGGTCAGTGGACCCATGAAGATCAAGAACAAGTTGCTCATTCACTCAACTTGCCATTAGATCAAGTTCGAATTGTTTATCCTGCTATTGGCGGAGCTTTTGGTGGGCGTGAAGACATGTCTGTCCAGATTATCTTAGGATTGGCAGCACTTAAATTAAAAGAAAAAGGAACGCCACGCCCTGTGAAAATTATCTGGTCCCGTGAGGAATCGATTATTGGCCACCATAAACGCCACCGCTATATAATTCATTCTAAATGGGGTGCTACAAAAGACGGGAAATTAGTAGGGGCAACTGTTGATCTAAAATCCGATGCCGGCGCATATGCGTATACATCCACTAAAGTTCTCGGCAATGCGACGTTAATGGCAACTGGACCTTATGAAATTCCTAATGTGAAGGTAGATGCTTATACAATTTACACAAATAATATACCAGGTGGCGCATTTAGAGGTTTTGGTGGTCCGCAAGCTGCATTTTCAGCCGAAATGCAAATGAATAAACTGGCAGAAACCCTGGATATGGATCCGGTTGAGCTTCGCATGAAAAACATCATTAAAGAAGGTTCTTATCTTCCGGTTGGCAGTCCGATGCCACCAGGTGTATCTATGCCGGAAGTTGTAACAACATGTGCCACTCAAGCTGGATGGAATGAACAAAATGGTTCTTGGCAGCGTCCTTCAAAAAAAATCAACCAAAATCAAACCATAAAATCCGGGATCGGATTTGCTTGTGGTTATAAAAATGTTGGTTTTTCATATGGTGCACCTGAACAATGTACCGCGGAAATTGAATTAATTGGTGGTGCACAAATCGACAAGGTGATATTAAAACATGCTGGTGCTGAGGTTGGCCAGGGTTCGCATACAGTTTTTCGCCAAATGGCTGCTGACGCAGTAGGTGTTCCGGTCGAAAAGGTAGAATTAATCGCTTCTGACACGGATACAACGGGCAATTCTGGTAGTGTTTCAGCCTCACGTATGACTTTTATGGCGGGAAACTCCATTTATGGTGCTGGTAAAGCAGCGTTGGAAAAATGGCAAAATGAAGAACGCCCAGCAATTGCACGATACCAATATAAACCAGCAAAAACAACACCGTTCGATCCAGAAACCGGTCAATGCATACCTAACTTCGCTTATGGATACGTTGCTGAATGTGCAGAAGTTGATGTTGATGTTGAAACCGGTGAAATTACACTCCGAAATATTATTTGTGCTGATGATGTTGGTAAAGCAATTAATCCACAGTTAGTTGTTGGACAAATGGAAGGTGCGATTGTTCAGGCAGCTGGTTATACATTGATGGAAAATTTTATTCAAGAAAACGGGTATTCAAAAACTAATACGCTTTCAACATACCTTATACCAACCTCTCTTGATATTCCTGATAAAATTGATTCTATCGTGATGGAATGTGCAGATCCACGAGGCCCGGGCGGAGCACGCGGTATGGGAGAAATGCCTTACATTCCATTAGCTCCTGCGATTTCCTCTGCATTATTTGATGCAACTGGTGTATGGTTTGATCATTTTCCATTAACTCCCGAGGTGGTATTAAGGAAGTTGAACGGAATAGACGATTATTAAATCATTAGAACCGGCTGGCAATCAGCCGGTTCATTCTTAGGACAAAATGATGAAAGTATTAATTCGCGGTGGTGGAGATCTTGCTAGCGGGATCGCATTAAGATTATTTAAAATTCATTTTAACGTTGTGATACTCGAAATAAATCAACCACGATTTGTGCGGCGCAGTGTATCATTTGGAAATGCTGTTTATGAACGAAAAACTAACGTCGAAGGTGTAGCTGGCTTTTTTGTGGATTCTCAGCAAGCACTAAAAGATTTTGATTTCTCCAATGGGATTCCAGTGTTAATTGACCCCGATGCAAATATTCGGACAATTTATCAGCCTGATGTATTAATTGATGCAAGAATGTTAAAAAAATACGTGCCGTACGATTTAGACAAACGCCCTTTTGTTCTTGGGTTAGGACCTGGTTTTTCTGGTGGGGAAAATTGCCATGCAGCAATTGAAACAAACCGCGGACATTTTTTAGGTCGGGTAATTTGGGATGGTCCTGCACAGGCAGATACCGGCGCACCGGGTATCGTCAATGGACAACAATATAAACGTGTATTAAGAGCGCCAATTGCTGGAAAACTGCATTCAGAAGCAAAACTAGGACAAATATTTAAACAAGGTGAACGAATTTGTTACGTAAATGAAGAATCTGTATATGCGCCATTTGATGGTTGTCTAAGAGGATTAATGCAAACTGGTTTACATGTATCCATAGGTGAAAAGATTGGTGATTTAGATCCAAGACTTGACCCAAAGTTAACCCAATTTGTTTCTGAAAAATCTTTGGCAATTGCTGGTGGTGTTTTAGAAGCGATTCTTTCTCATTACAATTTAATTAAATGAAACTTGATAGTATACGAAATATATTTAAGGAAAATGATCAGGTAGCTTGGGTCGGCTCGGGCGGAAAATCCACGCTCATGTTTTCAATTGCCAATCAGTTTTATTCTAATGCAATTTTAAGCACTTCTACCCATTTGGGATCTGATGAAGCCAATTATGTTCCAATGAGCTATGATCTTAGCGTAAAACCTCTTGATTTGGTCCTAGCCGATTTAAGGAAATTGAGAGAAAATGTTCTGATTTTTAAAGAATATACTCCAAAAGACCAACAAAAACTGAGCCATCCAACGATGGAAGAATTAAAAATGATTTCTAATTGGTGCAGAATGCATTCATCACCATTATTTATTGAAGCAGATGGATCAAGAAAAATCCCGGTAAAAGCTCCCGCTTATCACGAACCCGCTATTCCTAAATGGGTAAATACGGTCTGTGTGGTCATAGGTTTGGGCTCTTTGGGAAAAAAGATCAATGCAACCTCAGTTTTCAGACATCATATATTTAACGAGTTAATTAAATCAAATGAGAATGATGTATTAACGACAAGCCATTTTTTTGATTATTTATCAAATCCAAACGGAGGATTAAAAAATATTCCAAAATCAGCTAAGAAAATATTGTTTTTACATCAGGCTGACTTAATTTCTTTGGACGAAAATATTTATGATCTTTGTTATCGCTTAAAAGAGTTTTTTGACGATGTTATCTTGAGTTCAGGTAGGAATCAAGAAATCACAATTCATGCTCATTATGGAAAAATAGCGGGAATTGTTTTGGCAGCTGGTGAAGCGAAACGATTTGGCAGCCCAAAACAGCTTGCATTGTGGAATGGCAAAACTTTTATACAAATAGCTATTCAAAATGCGATTGAAAGTAAACTATCACCAATTAAAGTAATACTCGGAGCTCATGCTAATCTTGTTAAGCCAGCTATTACAGAGGAAGCCGTCGAAATTTTAACAAATCCGAATTGGGAATATGGTCAATCCACTTCAGTACAACTAGGGATTCAATCACTGTCCGAAGATGTGGAAGCAGTCATTTTTTTACTGGTTGATCAACCACAGTTAACCAGCATACAGACCAAAAAAATCATCCATTTATTCGCGAAAACAAAAGCCAACATAATTGCCTATCAATATCATCAAAGCTTCCGGCATCCTATCTTGTTTTCTGCAAATATATTTTCTGAATTTTTTAACATTTCTGGAGATGTGGGGGGGCGAAAATTATTTAATAAATACCCTCCTTTGGCTATTCCAGTCGAAAATGAAATATTTTCTTTCGATGTTGATACCCCTGAAGATTTATCCAAATTACCAAGGAATTAAAAAAATAATCAGGAAAGTAAGATCAGATTCTTACCAACTCCTAAAATACGCCGAAATTCAGTTATAATCCATAAAAAATAAACAGGAAGTAATACATGGTAGATTCTTGGATTTACAACTTTTTTCACAAAACACTTATTAAAACGGATATTGGTGCGGATAAAACAATGGATCAAGCAGCTATAAGTTTGCCTGAGGGTGTGTACACCACCATCCGTACCTATGACAAAAAATATGCTTTGCATTTAAAATTACATTTAGAAAGAATCCTCGAAGGATTCGAAATCAGTAATTACTCGTTTGATTTTGATGTAAATGAGTTAAGAAGTGCGATTACTTCAATCCTGAACCAAAATTGCTGCGATTTACGATTAAGACTTCATGTGCCTTTTGAACATCCTGAAATGTGTTATATATTTGCTGAAGATCTTCCGAAATATCCTGATTGCTACTATGCCAATGGGGTTGATGTAAAAACGAACAAACTAGAAAGAAATAATCCCAAAGCAAAATTAACCAATTTTATTCATAAAAGTTTACAAGAAAAAGAACTTATCAAGACAAAAGGATACGAAGAATCTATCATTGTTGATTCTTTTGGGAATTTGTTAGAAGGATTAACAAGTAATTTTTTTGGGGTAATGAATAATTGCCTATATACAGCTGATGATAATGTTCTTGACGGCATAACACGGAAAATTGTTTTGGAACTTGCGGAAGATTTACATATAAATACAATTTTTGAAGCAATCAAAATAAAAGATATTTCTAAATTGGATGAAGCGTTTATCACAAGTACAAGCCGGAACATTATGCCCGTTAAACGGATTAACGATATACCTGTTGGAAATATCACTCCAGGACCGATTACGACTCAATTAATGGATCGAATTAATCAACGAATTAAATCTGAAACAGAAGTGATTACGATTTAATCATCCGATTTAAGTGGGTCATCATCCTCAAATTCAATATCATCAAATTCTTGATCCGTCGATATATCATCTTCGATTTTTAAAGCACCACTTTCCATTAATTCAATAACCTTTATAGCCTCAACCTCATCCTCTTTGGAAACATATATATTCGCACTGCCCAAACCACCAGCAGTAAATCCATAAGCTATACCAGCGCTTTCTTGGATTACTTGGGATTGAATATGAAAGGATTCGAGAAGAATTTGGATCGATTGTGCTGCTAACATTCCTGGTGCTCTATATATTAATTGTGCATCTTTCATTTCTTTTTCCTTTAATATTTTTTTGTAGAGACGTTGTTTGCGGTGTTCTAACTCTGGTAAAAGGATTTTTTTTCTAATTCGGTTTTCCTTATTGTCCATTAAGAGAATTAATTCTTCAACATAATTTATTGCCTTTTGGTAATCTTTGCTGTGATGTTCGAAGTACTTTGCCAATTCCATCATGGCTTTTTCAGAACCCAATGTCGCGGCTTCAGCCCAATAAGGCAGTGCTTTATCATAAGCGCTATTATTTTTATGTAGAAAACCAATGTTTTCTAATGTTTTAATTCTAATATCTGTACTCAAATTGGTTTGATTTAAAGCTTCTTTATATCTTCTAATCGCTTCATCCGGGTTATTATCTTTTTGATGAGAAAGTGCTAAAGCGAAATTTATCGTATTAAACTCAAGAGAAAAATCTTGCGATGCCGAATAGATTTCATTTACCACATCCAATAATACTCCCAAAGAAACTATATCAATTGCATTATGGTAAAAAACCCCATTCATAGGTTGAATATTTCCGGTTTTAATATACTCTCGATACATATCCGGTACCATCCAACCTGGAATTTCTTCATCGCCCCTATTAAATTTCAACACATTGGTTTCAATACTTTTTAAAGATCGATCATTATATTGAAATCGCCACAATTTTCTTGCATATTTTAATAAATCAATATGTGTTTTTTGTTTTAAAGGGTGTGGCAATCTATACAACTTATAGCGGTTTGATAATATTGGAATATCAAAACCAATGCCATTATAAGAAACCAATACTTCATATGGTTCAATAAAACTCGCTAAATCCAGTAACATGGCCTGTTCTTCCCCTGGATTTCGTAAAAAGTATTGGCGCAAAAAAAATCTGCCTTGTTTGATTACACCAACACCAACCATAAAGGCAAAAGTACCCGTGGATTGAGACAATCCTGTTGTTTCAGTATCAATAAAAACACAATCTTTAAACAACAAATTCGCCTTTTCCGAAAGAATAATTTGTTTTTTAGGCAGCGAATCATTAAAATAAGCCTTCAATCCATGAATATAATCGCGATCATAATTCTGGTCTACAGCAATCGAATGGCCAAATCTATTCTGAAATTCAAATTTTGGATTTATAAGATTAGGCAGACCAACTGGTTGGGTTGGAGATTTAAGATGATTTGCACCCAGGTGTACACCTAATTTTTTTAATCGATCACTAAGTTCGTCATTCATTGTTACCAACTAATAAGGATAAAATTGCAATACTTTCTTTTTTACTACCATAACCATTTTCCGCTACTGGGCCAATACATGCGGGACATCCGTCATCACACTCACAATTTTTCGCTAAATTCAGACTAGCCTGGAATATTTGGGGAAATATTTCGTATAGTTTTTGACTTAATCCGATGCCAAATGGGACTGTATCATAAAGCATACAAATTGGTTGACCACTATTTAATTTAGAAACTGGGTCAAGGTGTATCTCTATATCAGATAAGTCACACATCAAGAATAAAGGGGACAAGGATCTAATAATATAACCTACGCCGGCTAGACCGGAACGTATTTTTACATTAACCTCAACCCGTTGATGACATTTAACGCATAATGTAACTAAATTATTTGGTTGATTTGCTTCTTCAATGGAAGAAAACATTCGAATGGGTGTTTTATGATGTATGTGTAAATTTGATTTATTATCCTCAACCCTTTTACAAAGTTGGCAGGTGAACTGATCTCGTTGTAAAATCATTTCTCTTGTTTTTATCCAATTTTTTCCATAATCCGCAGGGTCGTTATTCCATAACTCGGATTCACGTAATTTGTTAACCATTTCGTCTGAGAAATTGATCCAACAAGCTTCGGTAGATAATTCGACGGATGGTAAATCAAGTGGTTCTTCTTTGATGATTTCATGGGTATCCCACAACCTTTCTTTATAAGCGGTTATTTGTGAAGTAACATCAATATTCCCAAAGCATATTTGGTATGTATTTACAGATTTTTGTTGAATGATTTGTTTTAAGTCAATCTCGGTTTCACGTTTCGGCTCGGTATAATGCATCGTCATTTTTCGATTTAAGTAGGCTTTTGATTGATCTAGATCAAGGCTGGTTACAACATAGTTTTCACCTAAATGCATGTACACAGCGCCGGGATGCACCATCCATAACGAGCTACTATAATCAATTTGACCGATTAAGATTTCTTGATCTTCCAGTATTTCTATTAATTTGACCGGATTTCCTCCCATATTTCTCAGGGAGATTTCAGCAGCAGGATAAAGATCGGATATCCACATAAATCGATTATTTGAGTAGTATAAATTACCCTCATCTTTCAAGATTTCGATATATGGTGCAATTTCTTCCCAACTTAAATTTCCAAATGTTTCACCTTCTTGGAAAAACAATTCATGGGATGCACAACGTAAATGGTGTAACAGAATTAACGGATTATTTGGATTGATTAATACATTTTCAGGTGAGTTTCTAAAAATAAAATCCGGATTTTGGACCAGATATTGATCAATCGGCATTGGACTGGCAATCATCATCGCCAATGATGGTTCCAAATGCCTTCCGGAACGCCCCATCTGTTGTTGGGTAGATGCGATCGTACCCGGATAACCTGCAATAACAACAGCACTAAGACTGCCAATATCAATCCCCAGTTCTAATGCATTTGTGGAAAATAAAGCTTTAATTTTTCCATTACGCAGATCACTTTCTAATGCACGTCTCTCGGATGCCAAATATCCACTGCGATAAGCCTGAATATTTTGTCGATTTAATGGATAAATTTCTCTGAGTTTTCTTAAACTAATTTCTACGCTTCGGCGAGAAACCTGAAATATTAATGTTTGAATGTCAAAATCCAACAAATCACTCGTAACCGATATCGTTTCTTGTAATGCGGATTTCCGAACACCCAATTCCGGATTAATAATTGGTGGGTTGTAAAGGATAAAATGTTTTTTTCCATGTGGTGAACCGTCTTTATCAACCAATGAAAATTGTCGTTCAAATAATTTTTCTGCAAATTCTTTCGGATTTCCTATTGTTGCCGTTGTGCAGATAATTTGTGGCGAAACGCCATTTAATTCAAACACCCTTTGTAGTCTTCTGAAAACATTGCCAACATGAGAACCAAATACCCCACGATAAATATGTATCTCATCAATTACGATATAGCGTAAGTTCATAAGAAAGGTTTCCCAGTTGGTATGATATGGGAGGATTGCGTAATGCAGCATATCAGGATTTGTTAACAGGATTCTGGATGTTTTTCTGATCTTGGATCGTTGTCCTTTTGGGGTATCCCCATCGTAAATTCCAATACGAAAATCCATTTTTTTATTGATTGTTTTTACAGCTTGATTGAAATCCTGCAGGTTTGTTAATTGATCATAGGCTAATGCTTTGGTTGGATATATAAATAAAGCAGTGGATAAACTATTCTTAAAACACTGATTTAAGATCGGAAGTTGAAAAGCTAACGTTTTTCCACTCGCTGTTCCTGTATTAATCACCACGTTTTTACCCTGGCTGACTAAATCATATGTTTTTAGTTGGTGTTCATATAATTGATGGATCCCCATTAATTGAATTAAGGATGCTAAATCAGGATGAATATCAGTTGGAAGATCACAGAAAGCACCGTCAAAAGCTTCATTAAGATGATAATGACTTATAAGTTCTTCGTAGTTTTCCTTTTTTTTCCACGAATTAATTAATGGATTGATTATATCTTTGGTTTGCATATTTGTAATTCAAGCCCATGATAAAAATTATAAAATACTGCTAAAATTAAAAAATGATTAATTCGATATCCTATTTGCATTTAGTATGGTTGATCCCAGTTACTTATATCATCGCTGTTTTTATCAACCATAGCGCTGATGTTTTACCAGAATTCCGAACCCTTCGAACAAAACCCGTTTGTTTGAAATGCAAACAAACGTTCGATTTTTTTAATTATAGTACATTTAAGCAATGCCATCATTGCAATACAAAGCGCCCATTAAGACAAACGGTTGTGGTTGTTTTGATGCCTTTATTTCTTATCTCTTCTTTTTATTACTTAGGCAATGTTTTTCAGTGGATAGTTGCTGCGATTATTCTAACCTATTTAGCAATACTGTTTTTAATTGATTTGGAACACAGATTAATTCTTCATCCAACCAGTATTGTTGGTGCTATACTCTTTATTTTTATTGGTGTATTCAGAAATGGTATCTTAAAAACACTTTTAGGTGGGCTATCTGGTTTTGTAATTATGTTTCTGCTTTATCTTTTTGGTATTTTGTTTAATCGATGGATGTCTAAGCGTAAAGGGGAGATCATTGACGAAGCCGCCCTTGGTTATGGAGATGTAAATTTAAGTGGCGTCTTAGGTCTCTTATTAGGTTGGCCGGGCATCGGCTTATGTCTTTTTTTTGCGATCATTGGGGGCGGTGTTTTCAGTGGTTTATGGTTATTATTTATGTTAATTCGAAAAAAATATGAGGCTTTTACGCCTATCCCATATGCTCCATTTTTAATTATTTCTGCAATATTCATTTTATTTCTGTCCACAACCAATTAGATTTCAAATTAGTTTTTTCCATAAAAAGAACCACCGCTCAGGTAGATTGGTGGTCCAATAATTGATACAGACAAGTAAATTAATTTTATTGGATTAACCCTAATAATCGGGGATTCCAATACCACAATACATCGGCAGCCGATTTACCACGGACTGAACTAGATGCATCCTGAATTGCAACTTGTGGATTATAACCATACGTTACTAATCCTTGCACCCAAGAAGTTTGGTTTATAACCGCTAAAGCTGCTTGATATAAATTTGCTTGGGTTTCAGAATCAATGGACACAGTAGATTGCAAATCAGAATTGAGATAATTTAATATTTGGAAATCGATACACTCTTCCCCAAACTGAACGCAACCGGTTTCCGCGCCAGTAGCCGATGGATAATCTAATCCAATCCAGATTGGTTTTGATTGAGATTCGTAATAAGGGTAAATACTGCTGTCAAAAAATTGAGAAAAAGCAGGTTGTAATTCTTCGATAGATGCTTGCTCAACATTTAAGTTGAGATCAGTCCTTACCAAAAAACCATCTACTTTTGTTGTAATTGTAGCGTCCATGAGTGTTTCATCGGCGATTTCTAGAAAATAAGATCCTTGAAAATGATCTTTAAGGGAATCAAAATATTGATTTGATGTAGACTGAATATTATTTGATAAATCATTATAATTCGAAATTGTCTGGATATGAACAACATCAGTCGGCAAAACAATCCCTTTGACATTCATATAAGCCGCTAAATCAGCAGTATAAACCAAAAACTCGCCGTAAGCTTGGCTAAATTCTTGCTGCCATGTGGAACTCAAAATTTGTTGGTTCCATTGCCCCAAGGCATAAGTGCCGATTTCAATATTAGGTGCAAGCCAAATTTCTAATCCTTTATTTTGTGCTTTTTGTATTATGGATAAAGCATCTTTCCACAATGGGTTATTCCCTGGAGTTGGCCCAATTAATACCGGAGAAAATGAATTTAGAGTCCATTCAATAGGAATAATGACGGTATTGGAATGGATATCTATTAAATTCTGGAAAGCCTGGTCAGCATAAATTGCTTCAAATAAACTATACCGGTTAGTTAAGTAGGCACCGGTAACAAAATCAGAACCACGAGACGAAATTGATGGGGCAACCAATGTAGTTGGAGTATTAGCCGGCTGCCAACCGAACCAATTTGTTACAGTATCGTTGATCGACTGTTCTTCTCCTTGAATAGTTAGTGCAAAACCTCCAGCAGTATTACCCAATGAAGACATATCGTCAGCTAGGCCGCAGGCATCATTTCTGCAATAGCGATAGTTAAGATTATCTATTAAATTAAAAGGACCTGCTAATGTAAAAGTCCATAGGTTATCTGATATTTTCGTCATTGGAATGGGTGCAGTCCAACCAAATGGGTTAAATTGAATGCTGATAACATCATTAACATCAGTTACTTCTGGTACTTGAACATTAAAGGTTACAGGAGCTTTATTACCCGCTCTCCAAGCATATACTACATCATTGATAACTATATTTTTATCAGGAACTATGATTTGCCTTACTTTAAATGTTTCATCGGAGGTTTGTTCCGCATTCCAAAAGCCATCACCAATTGAATATTTGTACCTCAAATCCATACCTGCCGGTAAACTTAGGGTGATCGTATATTTTCCATCTGGCAATTCCGTCAGTTTGGGGGCTCGTGAAGCTACTGTGTTAACTCCATTGTAAACTTCAGCAAATAAATTTCCCAATTGATATGAATTGCCTAAAATTCTTAATTTTGTGTTTTGGGGATGGTTTTCAGGAGGCGTAACAATAAAAGTTACATTAACAAAATTTGAAGCGGCTAGCTTAATGGGTGCAGGGGTAGTTAAGCCAGCTCCGATGAGGGCTTCTTGTTGAAAAACATTATACTCTCCATCGGTGCTGAGAATAACCAGATTATGTTTTCCAGCTGGTAATCCGTCAATCGTGAATTTTCCTAGTGAATTTGTAAATGTTGAAAGTCCTCCAGCGCTAACAAATAAGTTTGGCAGCGGTGAGTTAGAAGCCGCGTTAATTACGGTACCTTCAATTCTTCCATAAGTATAATCATACGATTGATTTTCCCAATTTGAAACAACATCATAAAACTCAATGGCTGAATTAACATATGCAACCCTATATTGAATTTTTATACCCTGGTTTGAGGTTTCATAAATTGGTATTTCTCCATTCAAAAGGAAACGATATTTAACTACTGACCCTAATTTAAGCGGGAGTGTAATTTGATAATTTGTCTTATCAATCTTCTCCATCGCATAACGGATCGGGTTTAGCTCAACTCCTGTAACATCATCAACAATTTCAATAACAAGTGTTTCCTGAACTTCCGCCGGAATTGTTACATGAAAGATTGTTTCAGCAAAAGGAATAGTCTGTTCATATTGAACCCCAATGGATTCGATTGGATTTTCTGCCTCAGGACTTTGACTAGATAGACTGCAAGCTGTTAATGAGACAAAAATAGCCACAGATATAACGAAAAAAAGATATTGTTTAAAATTCTTTGTTAACAACATGGAACCCCTCACAAATCTTAAAGGCTGGATTGAACTTTTTGTTCTATTTCGTTCTGTCGATTGGCCAAACTGCCTAAAACACCATTCACGAAGCGAGGTGTAGCATCTGTACCAAAAAGCTTTGATAATTCAATTGCTTCGTTAATTGCCACCTTAACTGGTGTGCATTTTTCGACCGCGAATTCCCACAGAGCAATACGTAAAATATTACGATCAATGACGGCAACTTGATCCATAGGCCATTCTGGAGCATGTTCAGCAATTAGATCATCAAGTAATTTAACAATTGGTGTAACTCCATTAATGATATTTTCAGTAAAGGCAACTAATTTTTCCTCAATCGGATCTTCTTCCAAGCGAAACTGCAAAGAATAGAGGGGTGAATGTCCTGAGAGATCAAACTCATACAAAACTTGTAGTGCTACGCTTCTTGCTTTCGTTCTAGCTTTCATAAGGTACCATTATTTCTTCAACGCTGAGTATTCTATATCCTCAATATGTATATTGATTTTACCAACATCCATTCCAACCATCTCGGATAACGCTCGGGTTACCTTATTTTGGATTTTATGGCTTACATCGCGAACATTATGATCATGTTTTACGATGATATACAGATCCACATATACTGTATCATCATCAACTGATATTTTTACCCCCTCGCTTACACCGCGATTAAAAAATCGATTTACATCGGAGGGCACAGTTGTTGCTAATCGGCTTACGCCATCCACAGATAAGGTCGTAAGTTTGCAAATTGTCACCAATACTTCAGGGGCAATTGTGGTTTTTCCGGTTGGTTTTGGTGTAGTTGTCATATTATCTCCATCTTAAAGTACAAAAGATCATTTAGGATTATTATAACCGAAAGCAAAGTTCTTGCCACAATGATTATGTTGCAGAATTAGAAGCCAGTTTATTTAGAAAAATTAATGATTTCTCTACAATAAAATCGAATTCTTTATCCAAAATCACACAATGACGTGAATTTTCAAGATATATTAATTCTTTTTGAGGAGAAGAGATGTGTTGGTAAACTATTTCCGCACTGTTAATCTCAATAGTTTGGTCTAACATACCTTGAAAAATAAGGGTAGGCTGCAAAATGTTTGCCAGATTATGCCGAACAAGTTTTTGTAGTCGATATAATTCATATCCAGCTTTTGTGGGTTTGACATTATATCCTTTCCACGTGAAAGGATATTCATCTTCATCATTGTTCTCATTATTTAATTTATCAGGTGTACCGAGATAAGGTTTAAAAAAGCGGATAAAGCCCAATAAAGACAAATTTTTGACAGATAATGCCGGCGCAAATAACAATAGCCCAGATATGCTCGGATATTTTTCCGCTAGATAACATGATAATAAACCACCCATAGATTCTCCTGAAACAAATACAGAGTCATATTTGGAGAGAATTACTTCTAATTTTTGCTCTAAATATCCTGTCCAATCAGAATATTTTTTAGCATTCATATCAAACGGATCTGTATTGTGCCCAGGTAATAGGGGAGCAAACACATCATATCCAGCATCAAACAATCTTTCAGCCAAAGGTCGAACCTCTACGGGGGTTGCTGTAAATCCATGTGTTAATAAAATACAAGCATTGTAATTATTAATAAGTTCAAACTCTTCTCCATTTAACTGGGGGTTTACCATAAATTTCCTTATCATTCAATTTTATGCTCCTTCCTTTGGGATTGTTATAACTGCATCAGTCATAATAGCTACGGATAAATTTTTATTTAATAGAAACATTTCATTTATATAGTTATTTAAATTAGAGATTGGAAACAACAATAAGGATTTAACAATTTCAGTATCCATACTTGAAAAGAGGCCAACCTTTAACTGAGTTTGAATAAAAGCAAATTGCAGTGCTTTATGTGGCCCAATCTCAAATTTCCCTTGTTCATACTCCTGAATAATTTCAAATGGAGAAGAAAACTTTTTCATATAATTTTCATATGCAAGACTGCCTGAACCTTCTCTGCACTCTGCCACTAAAACAACAAGACCACTTTTTTTGGTTATTTTCGCAGCATTCGTAACTGCTTTTTGCGCTTGATACAAGTTAATATCCTTTGGATACCCGCCTGCAGAAGCGATCACCACATCAAATTTATGCTTAATTTTTGTCAGAAATAAACTATCAACAATAGGAATGGCTTTGTTTAATACTTCACTTGGATTCCCCCACAAAACTTGGATAAGATTATTTTCACTATCTTTTATCGAGTTTAGACAAAAATCGAGGCTGGAGAAAGTCCCAATTTCTTCAATATCCTGTCGTAATGGGTTAGTCAAAAAGTTACAAGCTTTTGCCTCATCAGTTACTAAAAGTTTATGATTCTTAAGGATTGTTTCCCTGCCTGCCAAACCGATTGCAACCGATTTGACCCCGCCAGAGTAGCCTGCAAAATGATGGGGTTCGATATTACCCACTGCGATTTTGATATCACAATTCATGAACAAACGATTAATGAATACAGGTGTACCTCTAGAAGTGACTCCTAAATATTGAATATTTGTTCTGTTATCACAATTATGACTGATGATTTCATAGTTAGCTTTAATAAAATCTGGTATATGTGTTTGGGTTTTTGGCTCTTCTGGAATGTGCGTCCCGTTTGCAATAAAAAATGTGATTTGGTGATTATCAATTCCAAATGAGTGAATGTGTTTTAATAAATCAGGTAGTAAGTGTTGGTAGGGGACTGGACGAGTTTTATCATTGATAGATATACCTATGCTGAGATCTGAAATATTCTTTTTAAGATCCAGAATTTTATTTTTTAGAAGTTGATCATCTTCATAATTAACCTTTGGAAATTCGGATATTTTTTGAAAAGGGGGATGGATTAGTGTGATGTTTAATCCATCTGGCAAACCTAGAATGTATCCATCTTTACCATACTTTAAATGGATTGATTTCATTTATTGACCGTCAAACCCTTTAACAAATTGTTGAATTTCGACCAAATAACCATTAGGGTCTTTTACAAAAAAATGATAGATCGCATATTTTTCATTCAAACAAGGTTTCGATTCGCATTGAACCGATTTTTTTTGAAGTTGCTCATAAAATTCATCCACTTGATCCGTTACCAATGTTAATATGATTCGATTTGATCCAAGTTCTAATTCTCTTTCACAAAAACCGATATAAGACGAATCAGTGGTTTTAAATATAATACAATCACCTTGATCTAAAACTTTTTTTAGTGATAATAACCCGGAGTAAAAAGCCTCCATTTCAGTGAATTTATTCGTTGGTAAAAAAGTAATTTGTTGGTGGATATTAATCATGTCGGATATACCTTTCAACACTAATGTTCATATTCAATTTTAGCATTAGAGTGGGTGAGCAGAAAATAAATACCGGATGCGAACAATTACCTTATTCTATACCTTAAGCAGAGATAATAATCTCATTTTCTTTACGAAAGTAAAAAATCAATAAAATAATAATGGGTGGGATTTATTCTTCTTTATGTTTTCGATAAGTATTATTATCACAATCATAATAAAGGCAAAATTATCCTTTCCTGTTGTATAATTCAGCCAGATATAGCATTGTAAAGGGAACTCATGAAGTCGGTACATCAATTAAAAGATCTATGGGTAGAAAAAAATCGAATGATCTTTGCTGGTCATACGCCCTCATCGATTTTTATTAATTCACAAAAAACAGAAGTCATCGTAAATCATTTAATGCTCCAGCCACAGAGACTTATCGATTTGGTGCCGGAAATTATTAACTCAGACAGAGAAATCAATTATTCTCCGGTTTATATATTAAGATCTTTAGATCAGCTATACGAAATATGCAAACCATTAAGTTCTGATCAAGCCATTTATTTTTACGAATTTCGCGACAAACTTGTTCAAGCCTGGTTTGATGTGTCATTTTCAAAATCTTATAACGATACTTCAAAACCTAATCACTGGGAAAATGAAGTGTCTATTCCAACCCCTCCCGATATATATAAAATCCTCGGTGATATTTTAAACCTCTTATTAAAGATAACATCCTCTCATCAAGCGTACTTGTATCTGGCAGATTTTCCTTTCCAAACATATAACCCCTTTATGACATCAGGTGAGCTAACTAAGATTCAAATGAAAACTTTTTATGAAGAATCTCTCCGCCCTGATACAGATATTTTATTATCCGAATTAATCAAAAATGGAAAATATATTTTCATAAACCCTGGTGATATCCCTAAAAATTACCCCTCTTATTTGTATAAAAAATTAGGAATTATGTATGCATTGGCGCTTCCAATTCACATTAATAACAGAATATTAGGCTTTATTATCTTAAATATTGACCAAACAGAATCTCCCCTCCCCTTTCCCAAACAGCTCGTCAAAACTTCTGAATCAATTACAGGAGCGATGGCGTTAGCACTGGAAAACTCACGACTATACGAAATTACTAACCAAAGATTGGCTGAATCACAGAGTATTAACCAAATTACTTTGGCTATGTTACAAAGTTTTCAGTTAAATGAAGTTTTAGATATGATTTGCGATAACGCAATAGCCCTAACCCAAGGAATTGGCAGTACGGTCCATCTTCTTCAAAACAATCAAAAAACATTAAAACGGGCTTCGTTTTCTGGTTTTTTAATTCACCCATCTGTGGTTATTCCCTTAAATGATTCTGTATTAAAAACAACATTAAATAATTCAGAACCAATAATAATAAACCGATCCCTTATTGATCAGCGTTTGCCGGATGGTTCGAAATTTTCAGTTTTAGCTATTCCCCTATCCATACATCAACACCCAGTTGGAATACTAGATATTATAAAAAAACGCAATCAATTTACTCCGGATGATATTCGAATTATCAAAATTTTTGCAGATCAGGCTGCTATTGCAATTGAACATGCAAACTTATATCAACAAGCTGGTTTGGCTGCTAAACATGATGAGCGTCAAAAAATGGCTCGAAACCTACACGATTCAGTAAACCAAAACCTATACGCAATTTTATTGTACTCCCGGACAATAAAAAAGCTTATTTTATCAGACAAAAATGACGAAGCCTTAGACACATTAGATCAATTAAAAAACACAACGAAAGAAGCACTTAATGATCTGCGAATTTTTATTCACGAACTGCGTCCATCGATTTTGGAAGAAGAAGGTCTGATTATTGCCATCCAACGGAGGTTAGAAAGTGTGGAAGAAAAACTTGGTTTTGATGTATGCTTTAGCTTTCCTGAAGTATTTCCAGAAATTCCTATGGATTTACAAGAGGGATTTTACCGTATCACGCAAGAAGCACTCAATAATATTGTTAAACACGCAAAGGCAGACAAAATCAGCGTTAACCTAGGTTTTTCAAACAAGGTATTATCACTTAAAATTGAAGACAATGGGATTGGATATAATAACACTATCAAACGTGGTTTCGGATTGAAATCCATGCAAGAACGTGCTAATTTGATGAATGCAAAATTAAACCTGATTTCAAAAAACAATTCTGGAACGATGGTCGAAGTAGAGGTGAAGTTGTGATTAATGTAATGGTTGTCGATGATCATCCTGTGGTTCGTAAAGGAATTGTTTCTATGTTAAGCATAGAAACAGATATTAATGTTGTCGGGGAATGCGCCAATGGAAAAGAAGCTGTTGAAAAATCGAAACATCTTTCACCAGATGTAATCGTGATGGATCTGGTTATGCCAGAAATGGATGGCGTTGAAGCAATTCAAAAAATAAAAGAGAATAATCCAAGTGAGAAAATTCTGGTTTTAACAAGTTTTACGAGTGATGAAAAAGTATTCGCTGCAATTGAAGCGGGAGCTTCTGGTTATTTATTAAAAGATTCAGATCCGGATGAACTAGTACGCGCCATACATCAAGTTTTTCGGGGAGAATCATCATTACATCCTCAAATAGCCAGGAAATTGCTTAATCAAATCAGTAAGCCAAAATCTAAAAAACCGTCGATTAATGAATTAAATGTTCTAACTGAAAGAGAAATTGAAGTGTTAACTTATCTTGGAAAAGGACTAACCAATCAAGATATCGCGGAAAATTTGTTCGTTAGTAAAGCAACTGTTCATACTCATGTAAGTAATATTTTAGCAAAATTAAACTTAACCAATAGAACGCAAGCCGCACTGTTCGCACAGCGAGAAGGATTAGAGCCAAAACAATAATTTCCACCAAAACAGATCATTTAATCGTACTCGCCAACTGATTATTGTTTTTCTTTCTTCGTTGAGGGAAGTTGACAAAGGGTAAAAATTTCCGTCGGTTTTTATTATTGATTTTAATTTTAAATGGAGACGTTGGGCTCATTTTATATTGTTTAAAAACCTTTTTGTACATCAAGAATATTTTTTTTGCACTTAATCCCATTTTCTTTAAAGGATACTTTTTTGGACGTTTGTAATTTTTTTGTTTTCGAATAGCTTTATGAAGCCGTCGTTTAAATCCAAAGTTCATAGTGTAATTAAATTTTTCGTATATTTCATGAATTGTAATGTCAGGTTGGTTAATTAATTGATCATAATAGACTGTCTGATATTGATTTTGAGGAATTTTCTTTAGTACCTCGATTGGATGTAGATACCAATATTTGATCATATTCAGCACTTGATCTTTGTATGGGTACTCTTCCGTTGGTTCTAAAGTTACATGCCACTTAAACGCCCAAAGGTTTATAGCCGATGGTACAACTTCAAATGGTGAACGGACAAGATAAATAAATTTTGCATCTGGAAAAGCCTCGATTAGCGTTTCAATATTTCCAGAAAATGAAGGACTTTTTGATAAATAAATTTTGTTGCCGCCATGATAATACATATGGCGTTGTAAACAGCCTTTGTAAAAATTCATCACACGTTTTTTTTGGTTGGAATTCAATAATTTATCAAAAAAAGCATACCCTGGGAGTCCACCACTTTCAAAATCAGGAAACATATTTATAGGGATAATACCCGACCAGATATGAGCAAGTAAATTTTCGTCTTCTTCCGGTTCACGCACCCCCATTTTGTGGAAATAAACTGGACCTTGGGCAAACTTCTCCCAAAGGTAATCGAAAGTTCTAACAATTGGACTACCAAACACCTGATCAATAGATGTAAATAATCTTAAAACTTTACGTTGTACAATGGAAGGGGCAATAAATATTTCCCACCCAGTCATAGAAGTGAATCGTTTGTAATCATAAGATAATAAACGGTGTAACAAGGTTGTACCGCTGCGGTAATTTCCAATTACAAAAACTGGATTCTTTATTTTAAGGTCCTCAAATTGAGGGTAAAGAATCCGGTCTAATAAAAAAGCAATCCATGTTATGATTTCAATGATTGGAAAAAAAAGATAAAATAACAGTAATACAACAATTCGACGGGGTCGTAAGGCATAATGTGTGTTTGTGGACTTAAAAATGGCTCGATAAGCTTGTTTAAAACCCAATTGAAAATTAAATGTCATTCTTCCTACTATATAAAAAATTATTGATCTACTTAATATATTAAACCAATTTCTAAAATTAAACAAATTTATGTTATCAATTCAAACCACCATCCATCAATATTTAGAAACCGTTGGGCTTGCCAGAAGTGAGAACACATTCCGCACATATAAAAATGGAATGAATGCTTTCATCAATATGTTATTGGCAAATGCAATTGATGTAGATAAATCTCTGGTTGATATTATTACCGTTGAACATTTTTCATCTTTTATCCAATCCTTAAAAGGTTACGCCCCTGCTACAGAACAACTTTACCTGACAAGTGTATTAGGGTTTTATGAATATTTAGTTGCTGAGAACCTTTCATCGATCAATTTACAAACATTGAGATCACTTATACGAAAAAGAGCTCGAAAGCCTGGCCAAAGGCTGCCACAATTCCCCAAATCGGCAATCGATATTGTATTGGAAAAAGCAATGGAACTAAACACATCAGCGACTGAGGATGAAAAAGAATTATTACGAAATTATCGCGATCGTGCTTTCCTTCTCACCTTGGCTGATACGGGGCTACGGGTTCATGAAGCCTGTAATTTACGACGTGGTGATATTGATTGGTTTGAAGCAAGAGCAATGATTATCGGAAAAGGGAATCAACAAAGCGTAATTCGGTTCTCTGCACGTTGTATCTCCGCCATGCAAAGTTATCTGAATAAACGCGCTCAATTGGATGGAAATGTCGGGATTCCGCTAGGTTCGCTGCCAATTTTCGCTAGGCATGACAAAGGCGCCGGCAAAAAAATCAAACCAATTTCAACGGTTACTGGAAGAAATATTGTCACAGAGCGTGTTCGTCAATTTTTAGGGGAAACAGCAGTTGGCTCAATAACCCCCCACTCTTTCCGGCATTATTTTGTAACACGTGTATTACAAGCCTCAGGAAATCTAAAACTCGCTCAATCGTTAGCCAGGCATAAAAATATAGCGGTTACACAGCGATATGCCCATATCAATGATGATGAACTTGACCAAGGTTTTCACGAGATTTTTGATTGACTTTGTAAATTTGATATCGCTATACTTATATAATGGAAACATTTGATAACAAAGCAACAAAATTTTCTTTGGAAAACCATAGTTTTTTATTTCCAAATCGATTTCATTTAAAAAACATCTTTCTTTCTCCTCGTATACCACTTTATTACGGTTTATGCGGGGGCATGTGTTACACTGCGCTGGATATTTTTTATCTGGAAGGAAAAACTCCAAATCACGTAAATCCAGATGCCCTTCCTAAGAACTTATTATCATATTTAATTAATCGCCAACTTCAAAGTACAGGTTTTCGTAGTATTTTTAGGCTAATTTTTTGGTTATTTCAACCATCAAAAAACTTATTATTAAAAAGCATAACGTACGAACTGCCAAAAATTATTACAAACCTTCAAACTGGCCATCCGGTGCCGATCATCATCGTCCGATCAAAGTATCTAAAAAATCCCACTAATAACCATCAAATCTTAATAACAGGTTATAAAATCGAAGGGGAAATAACAAATTTAACGTGTTACGATCCAAATTATCCCGGTCGTTTTACAAATTTATGGATTAATAAAAGTGCGGATCGATTGGAGATCAAGCAAAGTACTGGAGAATCCGTACGGGGTTATTTCGTTAATTATTATAAAAGGAAAAAACCAAAAAAATTGTTTTGAAAACAGGAGTTCAATATGAGCTATTTTCCACTTTTACCAGTTGTTCGAGGAAAACAAGGCGTTTTTGATGCGACTGCTTTGGTAGGTATTCACTCTGTAATTTTAAGTTGGAATATGGATCCTTCGATTGATCGCTCGGATTTACTTGGTTTTGCAATAAAAAGAACAACATTTTTAACCGACGGTACGATCATGGAAATGCGTTGGTTAAAAGGTCAAAAAAGATTTAAAGCAAATGAATATGATACTGGATTTAACGTCAATTCGTTTTCAGCCCCATTCCAGCGATTTCGTTGGAGCGATTATAGTGTTTCACCGGACTCTGATTATTTGTATGAGATTTTTCCAGTCACAGGAACGCCGCTCAACCTGCTTCTTCTGAGTCCCATTGCTGTGCCGGTTCACACTTATGATCAAAAATTTCTTCCAATGGAAATTTATATAAATCGTGGAGTAACCTCAGCGCTTGCATATTACGAACGCTTCAAAGACCAGCACCCATCGGAAGTCGCAAATCAAGCCGCCTATCATTGGCTATCGAGAGGATTGAAAGAATCCTTAATTGCTTTTTTATCTGAAGCTTTACCGGGAGATTCATTAAACATCGCCATATATGAATTTCATGATGAAGAGATTGCGGTTCAATTGTCGGAATTGAAGAATAAAGGCGTCATAATCCAACTGTTGTATCATGCCGGAGATGGTACAAAAAATACTGAGAAAAAGAATTTATCGATCATTAAGAAATATAATCTCGAAGGGTGTTCAATTAAACGGACAAATGCAAAACTAGCACACAATAAATTTGTAATTTTGGTAAAAAACAATGTGCCTGTAAAATTATGGACGGGTTCTGCCAATTTTAGTGAAGCTGCCTTTAACTTTCAAACAAACTTTTCAGTTGTTTTGGAAGATCCGATTGTATTACAGGCATATCAACAATACTACAATTTATTGGTACAAGATTTAGCGCGCGGAAGGAAAAATAAGGAAATTGATTTTATTCAAGATCAAATTCAATCTATTCTAGATAACTTATCGCCCAATACGAAAGTATCCAAAACATTATTTTCACCGCTGCGGGGAGATGCCATCCTCGAAGAAGCCTCTTCACTTATAAAATCAGCACAGAGTGCCGTTTTTCTAAGCACTCCATTTGCAATGGATAAATCCTTGATAGATTCTTTAAATTCCAATGAGGAGAGAATTATTGAGTACGGTTTGGTTAACACTACTGCCAAAAAGAAAATTGAAGGACAAAATCGGAGTAATACACGATTCTACACACCTACCCGCTTAGAAACCTACTTAGGACGGCGTTGGGATGCAAAAATGTTTGGCAACCATAAAATTCACGCCAAGACATTAATTATCGATCCTTGGGGAGAAAATCCCGCAATTTTATTTGGATCAGCCAATTTCAGCCAGGCATCTTGTCGTTATAATGATGAAAACATGTTGTTAGTCAAAGGTAACAAAGAAATTGTTTCAGTTTTTACAACAGAATTTATTCGTATGTTTGATCATTATAAATCCCGTTATTTTATTAATAATTTTTTTAGTGATGATAATAACCAGATCCGTTACCTCGAAGATAACGGATCATGGTCTGATATATATTTTAAGAAAACCGCACGTTCTCATAAGTATAGAGATCGTGAAGTCTTTTCAGGGTTAATTTAAGCAAATTCATTGTGATAGAGCTTATCATTCACAACACACATTAGTTTTTCTTCCTGGGGTAATTCATAACGCGCCTGATCCCTCAATACATTGACATTGGAAAAGAATTCACGCATCATTACTACCATTAAATAACGGCTGGATTCTTTAAGTTTTAATTCACCATTCTCAATCTTATCAAAAGCACCAGATAACCACATAAATGCCATCTCAGGCAATAAGCCTGTATAAATTGATTTATTAAAGTCTGTCTTAAAGTTCTTTAAATCTAGAGATAAATCAAATAATTCCATTAAGAAACGATAGCGCATACGGTCGTGGTTAGTAAATTTGTGATATGCATATACAGGATGCCGGTTTTTATTGATCATTTCATCATAATGTTTTAATGAAAATGTATTTACTAACAATTGTCCATCTACATAACTAAAGGCACCTGATCCTGTCCCAATATATTCTTCGTATTTCACGATGTATTCATCAATCATCGATGTGTCTTTGCGAGAAAAAGTCCATGCAGAACTGGGATGATAATCCTTGCCAAGTCCTTCTGAAATTATCTGAAAAAATCGTATCTCCCTCTTCCTGTCAATGGAGCCCAACGTTCGATCCATTGCCTTTTTTACTGAAGGAGCGCTCATTAATGGATAAAATGTGGTTTGTTCTGCACCAGATCGAATAATATAATCAATATCCTTATAAAGCATTTCTTCTGTCTGATCTGGCAAATTGTAAATCATATCAATATTCAAAGAAGGTAATATACCCACTGCATTCTGAATGAGGGATAAAACTTCATCACCCGAACCAAACTTTTCATACCGGCTCATCTGCTTTAACAAAGTGTCATCAAAACTTTGAACACCCACCGAGAGACGGTCTACTCGACCTTGTAATTCGTATAAAACTTCTTTGGTAAGATGATTTGGGTTTGTTTCACAAGATACTTCTTGAATATTAAATAAAGATTTTGCGTAATCAATTGTTTTTACTAATTCATCAACAATTACTGTAGGTGTCCCGCCTCCTACATACATCGTAACAAAATCATACCCCTTATCTGACAACATGGTTAATTCATGCCTTAAATTTTTATAATACTGTTTGGTTTTGGCCTCATTAAAAATAAATCGGTTAAAAGAACAATAAGGGCACAAGCTCTCACAGAAAGGGATGTGAGAATATAAGACATATTTTTGATCTAAATTAGGATTTGGAAAAGAATGTTCTCCGCTGATTTTTGTTAAATCTAATTGTTTGTATGTGATTTTATTAATAACTTCCGATAAAATAGAAGATGATATTGTTTGCCTAAAAGTGTCGAATGTTGTTTTCATGTATATTATCCTATAAAAGTATTTTTACCTTTAAATAGGATAATATTATCATAATTATTTTGGTTATTCCATTTTTTTTATCTCTTTTTTAGAAAGGATTAATATTAAATTGATGAAATTAGGTATCCTAGGTGGCGGCCCTGCAGGTATGTTTGCAGCAATTGAGGCGTCAAAAAAAGGTATGCAGGTATCCATCATTGATAATAATTTGATGTTAGGCAGAAAACTTTCCGTTACCGGAGGAGGAAGAGGAAATTTAACCAACTTGGGTATCCGTCCAGAAGTTTATTATTCTCAAGATTTAAAACAAAAAGAAAATCTTGAAAAGACTTTAACGGAATACGATGCTAATTTTTTGTTAAAGTATTTTTACCAATTAGGTATTCCAACTTATCATACAGATGACGGATGGGTCTACCCGATTTCAAATTCTGCCAAAAATCTAAGTTTTTATTTAAGTAAAATTTTACAGGAAAATAAAATTACTCATTTTCCGGATACCTTTATAGATGATTTGCGTATATTTCCCCAGCACATATCCTTATATGGATTAAATAACCAGGAATTCAAATTTAACCGAGTCATCATAGCTACAGGAGGTAATGCATATCCGCAAGTTGGTGCTTCTACAAAAATTCTGCAAGCACTCGAAAAATTAGGTTATCAAATAAAACCAATTTATCCAGCTTTAGCACCATTAAAAACCACAAAAAAACGAACCTTCAATTTAAAAGGATTGCGATTTAATGCCCTATGTACCCTTCAATCTGGTAACTCAATAATTAAAAGCGAACATGGGAATATCATTTTTACAGAATGGGGTTTAAATGGCCCTGGTGTAATGAACCTTAGTCATTATTTTTATTTATATCCCAATAAACTAACGATAACGATTAACCCATTGATTATTTTTAAAAATGAGATCCAGGATTCCATCCAAAATCACCATAATCAAAACCTAAAATTCAGGGTGTTTTTATTATCCTATATCCCCGAAGGTTTAATCGCACAATACCAAAAAAATCAAAATATTTTATTAAATAAATCGTTAAAAGAAATTCAACAAATCCCTATTGAGAATTTGATCCAAGCATTTGACTTAATAGAAGATGTTATCGGAACCCGTGATTTTAAATTTGCTCAGCTATCAACGGGGGGCATTCTGTTAGATCAAGTAAATTTATTAACCATGAAATCAAACCTTCATAATAACCTTTCATTTGCTGGCGAAATTTTGGATATTGTTGGACCTTGTGGTGGTTACAACTTACATTGGGCTTTCATTAGTGGTTTGATTGCAGGGAAACATATATAATAGGTACTTATGGAACAAGAAGCCAATACTTTTTTTAATTTATTAATTGTGTTTGGGTTAGCAATGATGGTACCCATTGTTTTATCAAAACAAAAAAAGTTGCAATTGCCAATCGTTGTTGGTGAAATTATTGCTGGAATCCTTATTGGGAAATCTGGATTTAATGTCATTGCACTTAATGACCCCATATTAGAATTTTTATCTCATTTTGGCCTTATTTACTTGATGTTTCTCTCTGGGATAGAAATAGATTTTGCTACTTTGCTCTCCCCCCCAACCAAAACAAAAATTAAAAACAACCAGAAATCTACCAAAACCTTCCCCGCTATTCATCTTGGAATCTTCTCCTTTTTAATTACCATTCTATTATCTGTTGGCTTTTCTTTTCTATTGGCAACATTTATCCCCATTAAATCCCCCTGGATGATGGCACTCATAATGTCAACAACTTCATTGGGAGTGGTGGTGCCTGTGCTTAAAGAAGCAAAAGTCATTAATTCCCATTACGGTCAGTCCATATTGGTTTCATCCTTCATTGCAGATTTTGTGACAATGTTATTAATTACTGTTCTGGTAACATTTTTATCTAAAGGGCTGACATTGGAGGTATTATTAGTTTTTGTCCTGTTTTTGACGTTTTTTTTATTTTATCGTTTTGGTATGTTCGTAAACCGAATACCATATCTTCAAAAAACATTAAGTGATTTAAGCCATGCAACCGCTCAAATTAAGATCCGGGGTGCTTTTGCTCTAATCCTTATATTTATTGTCACTTCAGAAGTATTGGGAACAGAAGTAATTTTGGGCTCCTTCTTAGCTGGTGTCATTATTGCTTTGATCCGTAAACCCAATGATGTCTATGTCATCGAACAATTAGAAGCCTTTGGGTTTGGATTGTTTATACCAATATTTTTTATTAATGTCGGCTTAAATATAGATTTACCCGCTCTTTTTCAATCTTCAACAGCGATTGCTCTTGTACCCATTTTATTAGGTGGGGCTTATTTAATAAAATTAGCCGGCGTAATTCCATTTTTCTTTCAATTTTCAATTAAAAAGTCATTAGCAGCTGGTTTTTTAATTTCTTCCAGGTTATCTTTGATCATAGCTGCCTCGGCAATTGGGTTAAGAATGGGATTAATTAACGACGCTACAAATACAGCAATTATTTTAGTTGCCATCCTAACAGTTACCATTAGTCCTGCAATGTTTATGCGTTTGGTAGGAAAAAAAGAAGAAAAAGAGAAACCACCTATTTTGATAGTTGGTGCAAACGAATTGGGTATTCAAACAGCCGATCAACTTATCCTGCATAAGGATAAAATAGTTCTAGCGGATTGTGAGCCTGATGCCATCAGAAAGGCCATTAATAACCGTTTTAATGCGGTTTTAATCACATATGACCGTAATGACCCCACATTCTCCAAATTACTCGCTGAATCGGATACAATTATTTGCTGTATTTCTGATCCTAAATTAAATTATGAAATTTGTAAATTGGCAAAATCCGAATTCAATTTGGAACGAGTACTGAGTTATGTTTTAAACACACGCGATTTACCCCTTTATCACCAAATCGGTGTAGAAACAACGAATGCAGCTCTGGATCGTGCAGTACTAATGGCACTCGTGGCAAGAAACCCCGCGATGTATTCACTGCTAACACGGACTGATGATGATAAGGAATTGGAAGAAATCGAAATCCTTAATCCAGCCTATATTGGAAAAAGATTACGAGAAGTAGTTTTGCCCGGTGATGTACTCATTTTAGCCATGCGGAGAAGCGATGATCTTATCGTACCGCATGGGGACACCCAATTATTGGCTGGAGATCATTTAACCATTGCGGGGTCGATCAGCTTTTTTGAAGACACCAAAGAAATGTTTACTCACCACAATAATTAAATTTATTAATTGTATTGACCATATTTTTTCCGGGTAATTGATACGGGTGCAAGTCAAATTCTGGCAGCATAGCAAACAAATGGTCAAATATATCAGATTGAATAGCCTCATATCTTATCCAATCCTGATCCGCAGAGAAAGCATATATTTCAATCGGTATGCCTATCTCAGTAGGCGAAAGTTGACGTACCAATAAAGTCATATCTTTTTTTATTTGCGGGTGCTGATTGAGGTAATTTAATATATAAGCTCGAAATGTACCGATATTGGTTAGTTTTCTACTGTTAATATCTTCCATTGATTTAATCGAAATATCTTCGTTTGATTTCTTAATGGCTAACTCTTTATCAGTCAGGTAATTTTCTAAAATTCTTATTTTTTTCCATTGATCGATATCTTTTTGTGTACAAAAGCGAACAGAGGTGATATCAATATGGATAGAGCGTTTAATTCTACGCCCTCCAGCCTCATTCATTCCCCGCCAATTTTTAAATGAATCGGAAACCAACATATAGGTTGGAATCGTCGTAATAGTCTTATCCCAATTTTGTACTTTTACGGTGTTAACAGCGATATCAATTACATCCCCATCTGCATCAAATTTTGGCATTTCAATCCAATCACCTATCCGAACCATATCATTCATTGTAAATTGGATACTAGCGATGAAACCTAATAAAGTGTCCTTAAAAACGAGTAATAATACAGCAGTTAAAGCACTCAATCCACCTATCAAAACGAGAGGAGATTTTCCCATTAGAATTGAGATAACCAAAATAATTCCAACAAAGATAACTAGTATTTTTGTTATTTGAAGATAACCTTTGATAGGCCTCTCTTTGGATATTTTATAACCTTCATAAATATCATTTATTCCATCGAAAATAGACAAAATTACCATTGTTAAAATAAAAATAATATATAGCAATGAGAATTTATAAACTAACGTATTAATATAACCAAAAATTTCGGAGAATCCTAATAAAGCCAATCCGGGAAACAGTAAGGATATTTTATGAAACACTTTACGTTTTAATAAAATATCATCCCATTGAACTGTTGTTTTGAAAACTATTTTTTCAACTTGGGACATTAACATCCATTTTGCAATATAAAAAATAAAGATGGCTAAACAAATAACGATAATAAATTTGCTACCTTCAACAATTGTATTTGCCCAAAAATTAGAAACCCCCTTCTCAATTAAAAACAAGACAACTTGATCAAACATTTTCCCTCCAACCTATGCAAATTCAGATATTTGTACTTTTATTTTTCCTTTTCCTTGTGTTTTATTTAATTCTACTAAATAATTTCGTAATCCATTTTCCATTGACCGCCCCAAATCAGTCCCAAACCGGTAAATTAAAAATCCAGGATTTTCGTTTAAATAATTACATATTGCAGTGATAGACAAAATCATCGCATTTTGGTTAACTTTCTTATTAAACCCTGATAATGCTCGCATTGGTAATTTTAGGTTTCTTGTAAAAACATCCATTATTACTGGGTGCCGCAATACCATTGAAAGTTCATCTTTATTTTCAAAATCGAACTCAAATTTTCCATCATCACAAAAATATTGATACCATAAAGGCTCTAAGGAAACACCATCAATCCTTGTTTCTGGTTGGCTCTTTTCAATTGGCAATAGGCATTTTATCGCCTCCATAATCTTATCAGCTGCTTCTTGGAGTTGTTCCTTTTTTGGTTTTTCTGATAAATCATAAAATAAAGAATCATATGATAATATTTTGCCTACACGCAATTTAACAGTTGGTTTCTTGAACCGCAGCATGTCCTTTAATGATCCATGCATTCCGATAAATCCAATTGGTAGAACAGGAGCTTTGCTGCGCTGGCTGATCCAGCTGACACCTATTTTTGCTTGTTTTATATTACGACTCCAGATTCCACCTTCCGGAAAGATTCCAACTACACCTCCCTTATTTAGGACATTTACTGCTTGATTTAAGGCTTTTTGGTCCACGGACCCTCGGTTGATCGGTATATAACCGTGCAAATTGGCAAAAGGTGCTAAATTCGGATCCAAAGGAATATCCCCTGCACCAAGAATCTCTACCTGATGAGGGGAAAATAACGCCATCAATAATACTTCCATGGCTGCCACATGATTTCCAGCCATGATATACGGCCCATTATCTGGAAAATTATCTTCCCCTTCAATGGAAAAATCTGTTAAGAGCCGAATAACGAACCGACCAATTTTTCGAATTATCTTTCTTCTAAACACCCGTCGTGGATATTTTAACAAATCTTTTTGCATAAGCCGGAATCCATTAATTGCTTTTTTGTTTGATTTTTTGTGCTTTTCCGCGTTCTTCTGCATTTAGTATTCGTTTTCGAATACGATAACTATCAGGGGTGATTTCAAGTAATTCATCTTCAGCCAAAAACTCTAAAGCTTCATCCAGCGATAATTGTTTTGGTGTATTTAACCGATACTCAAGATCTTTATTGGCAGATCGCATATTTGTTAGATGTTTTTTCTTACTCACATTCACAGTAATGTCGGTGTCTTTCATTGTCTCACCTATTACCATGCCTTCATAAACCTCGGTACCAGCTGTGATGAAAAGTGTCCCGCGCTCTTCTGCATTTTTTAAGCCATACGTCGTCGCTGTCCCCATTTCCCAAGCAACCAATGAAGATGAACTCCTACTAGGAATTTCTCCAGCATACGGACGGTATCCACCAAATATGGTGTGCATAATACCTTGTCCACGTGTAAGTGTCATGAAAATCTGGCGTAGTCCGAGAATCCCCCGAGTTGGAATAGTGTAATTTAATACCACGCCATCTAATTGATTTTCCATCAGATTTAGTTGGCCGCGTCTAGAACCTAACAATTCTACAATGCTCCCAACGGATTCTTGAAGCGTTTCAATGACAACCTCTTCAAATGGCTCTAATAAGTTGCCAGCATCATCTTTCTTAAAAATTACTTCAGGTCTGGAAACTTGGAATTCATAACCTTCACGCCGCATTGTTTCAATTAATATTGCCAGGTGTAATTCACCGCGCCCAGATACAATAAACCGGTCCGCAAACTCAGTATCCTCAACCTTTAAAGCAACATTATTTCTTAATTCACGATACAAACGCTCTCGCAACTGCCGGGTTGTTAAAAATTTTCCAGATCGACCTGAAAATGGCGAGTTATTTACTTCAAAACTCATTTTGACAGTGGGTTCTTCCACAGTAATTTTTGGGAGCGCAATTGGGTTTTCCTTATCCGCGAAGGTTTCTCCAATATTTACTTCTTGTACACCAGCAATAAACGCAATATCACCTGCAGACAAAGCATCCACTCGTTTTTTATCTAAACCATCAAAAACAAATAAATACTTTACCTTATCAGTTGTAATTTCGTCATTAATTTTAATCCGAGCAATTTCTTGCCCTTCCTTAACTGTACCTGCAAAAATTCTGCCCAAACAAGTAGTACCAAGGTGAGCATCATATCCGAGATTTGCTACCAACATTTGAAAAGGTGCATCTAAATCAACATCCGGAGCAGGAACATTTCTTAAGATTAAATCAAACAAAGGCTGCAAATCATCTTTCATTTCCTGAGGAGATGTTCCAGCGATCCCTTTTACTGCCTGACAATAAACAACTGGAAAATCAGCTTGTTCTTCAGTTGCACCAAGTTCAATAAACAAATCGAATGTTTCATTTAATGCTCTTTGTGGATCAGCATCTTTTCTATCGATTTTATTAACAACAACTACTGCTGTTAAACCTAATGCTAATGCTTTTTTTAGTACAAACCTGGTTTGTGGCATGGGGCCTTCTGCAGCGTCGACCAATAAAAGAACCCCATCAACCATATTTAATACCCGCTCAACTTCACCGCCAAAATCAGCATGACCTGGGGTGTCAATGATATTTATTTTTACTTCCATATCATTTTGAGGATCAAAAACATTAACGGACGTATTTTTGGATAGGATAGTAATTCCGCGTTCTTTTTCTAGATCATTGGAATCCATAACCCGTTCAACGATCACTTGATGGTCATTAAATACATTTGTTTGTTTTAACATTGCGTCTAACAATGTGGTTTTACCATGATCAACATGCGCAATAATTGCAATATTTCGTATTTCTTTTCTTTGCATTCTATTTAACCTTATTCTTAACCTTTAAAAAAAGACTTCCGGGATTAACCCAGAAGATGAATTATAACCTTTATATTCAATTTAAGGTATTAACGATGTAAACCCCTTTTCATTAATAAAATATAAATCCCAAAAATAATCAGAGCAATGGAACCTGTGTTGCCAATAAATCCCACCGCATTTTCGGGACTGCCACCAATATATAAGCCCCACCCAACCATAGCCAAAATTCCACCAGGAATAAGTGGCCACCATACAAAAGATTGGGTCTGAACTCTTGAAAAGACGGTTATAAGTCCCCATCCCAAAGCAAACCACACTAACATCACGCCAGTTTGGAGCAAAGGATTTGTATTCGTAGTTTGTTGCCAAGGAAAATAAATACCAGGAACTATCCCTGCTAGTAAGGAACCAGGAATGATCAACCCAAATAATTTCCAATATAATCCAGCACTTAATAATGACATTGCAATGCCAAAACCAATAAAAAACATAAAATCTAAAAACCGTAGTCGAGAAAATAAAAATACTGCACCCAAACTGGTGAAATTATAAAAAGGTAAAACCGCCCAAAACAATATATTTTTTGAGAAGAAATAGGAAGTAATAAAAAAACCTAGCCAACTTATACCAAATAAAATAAAGATTAAACCTAATGTAGAAATTACTTTCAAATCAGATTGAATTATATAAACACTCCCTAGTCCACATAAAAAAAACATCCAGCCAAAAAGATGATAAAACCACTGCTTATATTTTATTCCACAGTACATTAATACCCCCCCAACACCAACTGGTAGTAAATATAACAACCAACTTGTATTTAGAAAATTTTCAATTAGTAACACCAAGCCAGAAAGAATACTTGCTAGTCCTAATATTGTGTATGTTTTTATTTTGTTTTCTGAAAGATTTATTTTATCCATAGTAATCCTAAAAATTACTTATAAGAATAAAACACGGTTCCTATTTTTTGATGTGCTTTAAGTCATAGATGAAGCACATTATAAGATCCTATTTTCTTTGGCTATAAGTACAGCATGCATTCGATCTCTCGCATCCAATTTATTAAAAATACTCGTTAAATGGTTTTTTACGGTACCTTCTGCAATCACCAAATCACTTGCAATTTCCTTATTGCTGAGCCCCATGGAAACCATACGTAAAATTTCTAATTCTCTTCGTGATAAGTTTTCAATTAAATCGGATTTTGCTTGTTTTGGCATACGTGGTAGCTTCGTAAACTCAGCCATAACTTTTGCTGTTATTGTGGGCAATAAGTAGTATTCACCACGGCTGGCTGCCCGAATACCTTCAAAAAGTTTTTCAGGAGAAACATCCTTTAACAAATAACCAACCGCTCCTGCATGTAATGCATCAAAGACCAAATCGTCATCATCAAATGTAGTTAATGCGATAACACGAGATTGTGGAAATTGTTGAGATATTCTTTTTGTGGCCAACACGCCATCCAATACGGGCATACGTAAATCCATTAAAATTATATCGGGTTGGTATTTCGCTGTTTCTAGTATCGCTTCCTCACCGTTTCCAGCTTGACTGACAACATTAAAATCATCCTGCACAGATAATAAGGTGTATAACCCTTCTCGAAAGAGCTCTTGATCATCCACAATTAAAATTTTAATTTTCTTTATCATAAGGTATCTCTATTTCCAATTGAAAACCTTCATTCGGGCGTGAATTGATTTCCAGTTTACCATTAATCAATTCTATTCTCTCTTTTAAACCCATAAGTCCATAACCACCTTGGAACAATTCTGTTCCAACACCATTATCTTTTATTTCTAATTTTATTTTTCCTTCATGATTATAATCAATAATTACTTCGTAGACAGATGCTTTAGAATATTTGCATGTGTTATTTACAGTTTCCTGAACAACACGGAAAATTGTTGAACGAATTGTAGGAGTTAAATTATCTTCACTACCAATTATTTTTAGGTGAGGAGAGATGCCTACCCATTCGCAAGGGCGAATTGCTTTAAGTAACACGGATTCAAAAGAAAGATATTCATCAGGATCATAACGTAATGCAGATACAGATTTTCGAACATCAATTAACGCGTTCTGTGATTGAATTTTCGCTTTGTTAATTGCACTTAAGGCCTTATCACGATCTTTATCCAAAATAACTTCAGCTGCTTGGAGCTGCATATTGATCGTTGTTAAATAATGCCCTAATCCGTCGTGAATTTCCCTTGCTAATCGGTTTCGTTCTTGGATTATAGCTAATTCTTCTACTTCATCAGCATACTTTCTTAATTTTATATTTGCTGTTTCTAATTTTTCGACCAGCCGTTCAACTTCCCTTCTAGATTTTTCCTCATCTAAAGCCATTTGTGTAAAAACCATAATATAAACTAAACCAGACAATATCATTGGTAAGGAAGCCCAGACATCCGACCAAACCCCAGTATGCATACGTACCGAGATTACATACCCAAATACAATCAATGCATTTACTGCATACAACCAATATCCCTGGACCATTACCACTGCATTACCAGCTAGCGGTAAAAGTAATAATGCAGAAAAACTAACCCCCCTACCCAAGTAGATAATAAAAGCCCCTAAAGGTATTTGAACAAGAAAATATAAAATCACCCATTCAAATGACTGTTTTTTTAAACAATAGTCATACCCATAAATGCCAATAGAAATATACCCAACACCTAAAAGAACCATACCTATCAATCGAATGGCATCGGTTTCTTTCATTTCGCTAAACATTGCAAAATACGAAGCCAAAACCACCACAGCAAAAGCCAATTCTGCGCTTCCTGATCCTTGAAGCCTAAATTGTGATTTCTTTTGAAGATTCATTGTCATAATTTGATTTTAACCAAATAAGATAAAAACAACAACATTAATTATGGCTACACGCATATTATACGATAAAAAAATACACCTGACTCTTTCGAACCAGGTGTATTTTTGATTAAACAATTGATTCGCGAATTTTGGAACTAATATAATCCATTGATGCTACAACAATAGCAATTGCCAACATTTGAACCGAAGCCGCTCGATAATTTAACAAATTAATATTTTGTTGTAATAAGAACCCAATACCACCACCACCGACAAAACCGATAATGGTCGACATACGAACATTGATGTCCCAACGATACATAGTAAATGATATGTAAGGTGGAATAATTTGTGGAATTACGGCATAAACAATTGTCTGCAATCGGTTTGCCCCAGTTGCTTGAATTGCTTCCAGTGGTCCATCATCAATACTTTCAACCTGTTCAGAATACAACTTTGACAAAGAGGCAATCGTATGTAATGCTAAAGCAAGTGAGCCCGCAAAAGGACCAATTCCAACCCAAATCACCGCAACAATAGCCATTACTAACGGTTCAATCGAACGGGTAGTATTTAATAAAGTTCGAATAATTGTGTAGATTATCAAACCCGTTGGGAGTGGATGCTTGGGTCTGACTGCCAAAGCCAACAGAAAACCCACAATACCACCAATAGCTAATGGATAATAAAGCACAATTTTTGGATCATTAATCTGATAAAACCAATTAATCCCTGCCATAATTAGGGCGAATAAGACAGCTCCCGCTAGAGATGTGAAGATTAAATTTGCGACTTTAAGTGAACTAGAGCTTAATTTGTCATTCAGGGATTGTCCAAATTTACCCACAATACTTGCAAAAACACCACCAACAGCTACTGCTATCATAGCTGGAGCAAGCATTAAGGTGATATCACCTAAAAGGAACAATGCATTCCCTAAGAAGCCAAAAACTCCTAAGGGTTCTGTGATAATGTCTCCTGCTAACTTAGCAAAACTTCCAAAAAATATGATTGCTAACAAACCTGCAACAGCGCTACCAAAAAGAAATACATTTCGAATAATTCGTGTTTTTCTAGTTGGTTTAGCGATATCTTCAGCGGGCAATCCTTTACGAACTAATAAATAGGCTATACCAGCAAATAAAATTGATCCCGCCAAAGCAACCAGTATTTGCTCAGACAAAGGATCTAAAACATTAATGGCCCATTTTGTAAATTTAAGACCCACCCAAATACCCGCAGGCCAACTTAAGATTGCTAGTGCCACGTTTGTTGGTGTACTTGTAGAATCTTTCATTAAGTTTTTTGCAGCAAGGAAACTGACTGGGATCGAAACAATAGTACCAATTGCGGTGGCTAATAACGCAATAAACACTGTCTCAATAATCTTTTCCCACGTTGCCTTCGCTGTGTCCGTCCATTTTAGCGGACCGGAAGTTGTTCGAATTGTCGCTACAATATGTTGTGCCTCTTCCACTGGCTGCCGGTTTGGAACCTCAACCTCAACATTAAAATAACCATCACTATCGGAATCAAAGTTTGCTAATTGTTTACTAACTCCACTTGCAGTTAAAAAATTGATTGGTCCACTGGAGTTTGGGGGGAAATTGTATCCTTCAACAGTAATCATTTCTTTCGCCGACGCACAAGGTACACTGGTCAGTAGATATGGTTCATTTCCACCTGTTTCGATTTCTTCCATTTGTCCGGACTCTGGACAGGGTAAGTAAAATGGAGTTTGAATATCAACTTCTGTTGTGTCTCTTGTAAACAGCTCTGGTTTCGCTAACGCCCGTAGTACACGCGTCAGTCCTGTCATTCGAACTTCAGAGCGTGTTGTTTCAAAATTCACATCAGTCACTTGAAAGGCATAAGCAAAAATAATTACCCCCAAAGCAACAGCCAAACCCACGCCAATAGATTTTAAAAGTGGTCTTTTAGTTTTCACGATATCACCTACCCTACACGTTCAGCTTCTTTGCCGTAAATTTCTTTAAATTTCTCATCATCAATGTCTTTCGGTGAACCGTCAAACATCAATTTACCAGCATTCAGTGCTATTGCCCGATTCGCATAACGATGTACCAGGTCTAGAAAATGCAAACTACAAATTACTGTAACGCCATCTTCTTTATTAATTTTTTCCAAATATTGCATAATGGAATGGGCTAAAACCGGATCCAAACTTGCTACTGGCTCATCTGCTAAAATTAATTTTGGATTTTGCATCATCGCTCGAGCAATACTCACCCGTTGCTGTTGCCCACCACTTAATTCATCTGCTCGTTTATAAGCCTGATCCTTAATACCAACCCGTTCCAATTGTTTTAAGGCCATTTCCACATCGTTTTTTGAAAAACGATTCACAAGACTCATAGCCGGATTGGTATAACCCAGTCTTCCTGCCAGAACATTTGTCATAACTTTGGATCGTTCAACAAGATTAAAATGCTGGAAAATCATACCAATCTTCCGCCGAATACGACGTAGTTCATCCTGGCTGGCATTAGTAATATTGATATCATCCATAATAATATCGCCTTTGGTAGGTTCAACCAACCGATTTATACATCGTAATAAGGTGGATTTTCCAGAACCACTTAATCCAATGATAGCCAAAAATTCGCCTTGTTTGATATTGAAACTCACATCATCCAGAGCTAAAACATTCCCATCATAGATTTTCGTTACATTTTTTATTTCTAGCATGAGCGTTATCCAATCTGAAAATTTTTTAAAAATGAAAAAATAATTGCTAAAAAAATTATACAAACAAAATAATTACTTATAGATTAACTCAGTCCCGGATAAATCTTCCGGGACTGAGCAACATCAAATTACGTTAAAAACTATTCACCAAGATTTTCTAAGGTGATACCTTGTGCTTCCATCAAAAGACGAACGCCATCAAAGTTTTCATCAAAGATAGGGCCAGCACCGGTCCAATCATAGAATTTTTCGTTACATAATGTTTCAGCACAGGCATCTGTCTGAATATAAGCAACTACTGCATCCATGATCACTTGTCGTAAATCTTCCGGGAAATCCGGGGAGAAGGACATTGTGTCATTCGGGATCTCACCAGAGAGGTCGAGGATACGAACTTTTTGGACAACATCGGGGGCTTCTGTCAAAATAGCAGAGCGTGCATCTAAAACACGATAACCGCCACAATACAACTTGCCCTCATCATTGGGACCACACTCTTCAACAACTTCATCCGGTACATCCGGAGAATCGCCCATTTGCCAAGTGCCTTCGGGTAACAATGGGGCACTAAAGTAAACGGTTGCAACATCTGCTTCGCCGTTATAAACAGCTTTAACAGCTTGTGGATGTCCACCTGCTTCAATCTGTTCGCCTGGGGCTATACCGAGGTCATCAAAGATAGCCAATGGATAGAGATATCCTGAAGTTGATCCTGCATCCGGGAATGCCCAGGTTGCGCCATCAAGATCTTCTAATGTTTGGAAATCACTGTCGCGAGCAACAACAAATTCTGTCCAGTAGACATTCCAACCATATCGTTCAGAAGCCAAACCAGGCTCCACACCACATAATTGGTTAGCTAAAGCATAACCCAAGGCGGGAATAAAACCAATTGTATCGGTCGGAGAAGCACACATTTCTTCAATAGTGGCTGCATATGAAGTGGGTACGCTAACCTCAAAGAATAAACCTGTAGCTTCGTTTAATGCCTGAGCAATTAAATCACCACTGGAAATCATGAAATCAACATCAACTGAAGGAACAAACAATACTTTGATTGGGTGGTCTTCGGTTCCAACGTTAACTTCTGGGGTTGGTTCTGGAACGGCTGTTGGTGGTGGTGGTGGCGGAGCGGAAGTTTGAGACAACTGTTCAGCCAATTGTTCATTCGCAGATTCATTTAATGCGTTCAGAGTTTCATTCACATCAGCACCATCAACGATAGCGGCCATAGCGGAGGAAACCTCATCACGAACAAAGTCGTACCCAGGTACTGGGGGCTCAAACCAACTGTATTGTAAGAGATCAAACGCAGTTTTGTACGTTTCATTTGCTGCAAAATAATCTGACAGACCTTCTGCAACGGAAGCGCGAACCGGGAAGTAATTGGAGGCTTTTGCCCAAACAGCCTGCTGTTCCGGATTGGTGTAGAATTTCGTAAATAACCATGCTGCCAATTGGCGTTCTGGTGTTGTTTTTGGAATAGAAACGCTCGCTCCATAAACATTCATTACTGGATCAGGAGTTGTGTGCGGGATCGGACCAACGCTCCAATCAAATTGTGCACCAGCGTCCACTGCAGAACCGTAGTAAGGTAAACCTGAACTTGAACCAACTGCAAACAACAGGGTACCATTGCCGAAGTCAGTCTGGTCACCGTAGGCTTCTACTACTTGAGAGGCACAACCTTCATTAATTAAATCCTGAATGAAGGTCATCGCTTCTTTAGAGGCTTCGCTATCATAGGTATAAGCAGCATCTTCATAGTTATAGACATCGCCACCAAAAGCGAATGTCCATGATGCCATTCTGGAGGCATCAATGCTTAACTCATAACCTTTTGCGCCATCAACAGTAGCTTTACTGAAGGGATTCTCAACAGCTTTACAAGCCATTTCTTTGAATTCGTCAGGTGTGGTTGGGGGAGCATCATATCCCAATTCTTTTAACCAATCCATGTTATAATACATTACTTCCATGGAGCGGTTCGGTGCCAGGCCTAAACGCTGGTTGCCGAAATTGGGGAATACGTCCTGGCTATAAAATCCGGGGAAGAAATCTGCTTTATCAGCTTCGCTTAAACCCCATTTTTCATTGTTTACCAGCTCATTCATGTCCATTAAGGCATCGGAAAGCTGGTAAGTTGCGGCCTGATTCTGGTATGCAACTACTAAATCAGGTGCATCCAATGTATTCAGAACACCCAACATTTTGTTGAAGATGTCACCATAACTGCCCTGGTATTCGGCAACGACAGTAATGCCGTATTCGTTGGTGGCATTAAAGTCTTCAACGATTTGATTAAGGGCTTCTTCTCGTTCTTTTGAGTGTTGGTGCCAGAAAATGACTTCCTGACCACTCGGGTCGACATTATCCCACGAAAAGCCTTCTGCCATTTCTTCGGTAGGTTCACCTTCAGACGGCGTGGAAGGTTCATCGGTGGGGGCCGGTGTTGCGGCTGGTTTACAAGCGGCTAACAACATGGTTAGCGCCATCAAAACAGCAATTACACCATACAGATGCTTTCTCATCTTTTTTCCTCCTAAATTTGGAACTAAAGTTTTTATATCGGAGCAAACTCTCTCCGGTACCCACATATTAATATTAACCCTTCAATCCGGTTGTAGCAATACCTTCGGTAAATTGCTTTTGGGTTAAAAAGTACATTACCAAAATTGGTAATAACGATATTACAGCACCAGCCATTAACAAATGCGTTTCCGGGCCAGCCTCTGAAACAAATGTCCACAAACCAACCATTAGTGGTCGCCAGGTATCTCGCGTGGTCACCAAAAGCGGCCAGGCAAATGCATTCCATGAACCGGTGAAACCAAATAACAAAACAGTCATGATTGGTGCTTTACTGATGGGAAGTACAATTTGCATCAAGAAACGGAAATGGCCTGCCCCATCAATTCGGGCGGCATCCCATAATTCATTCGGGATTTGAGCAAAAAATTGACGAAGTAGAAAAATGCTGAACGCATTAGCCATAAAAGGCACAGTTAATCCTTGAAGGGTGTTCATCCATGAACCACCTGGCAAGGGAATAATACTACCGCGCACCAAAAGCAAATTTGGTAGTAAAGTGATTGATTCAGGAATCATTAATGTGCTTAACAAGATTGCAAAAATTACATTTCTTCCCCAAAATTTTATTCTGGCAAATGCATAACCTGCTAACGTAGAAGTCGTCATAATCCCTAATAAAGTGACAGCAGTAATAATCACACTATTGAAAAAATACTTTGCAAAGTCCGCTTCATTCCAAGCATTTACATAATTAACAAATTGTGGAACCTCGGGTAACCATTTTCGGTTAATCGTTTCACCTAAACTCATCAGTGATGTTGATATCATCCAATAGAAAGGCATTAATGCGACAATCGCGCCCAGAATTAAGACAAGATACAAAAATGCTTTTAATAAAACTCGTTTTGTTTTATCAGAACTGCCTTTTTTACGAGCGGAATAGGTTGAAGTCGTGGTTTTTGCTGTACTAGCCATAGAATACCCGATCTCCTAAAAGTTTATTTTGTGCATAGGTCAACCCCAAAATGATTAAAAATAAGATGATTGCCTCTGCTGCTGCAACCGAAAAGTTGTTTTCAGTGTAAAAGGTTTGGAATACTTGGACGCTAGCAGTGATTACTGTCTTTTGTGCATTAGGCACTTTCATTACATAAATATGATTAAATGCTTTAAATGTTCCAATAAAAGAAATCAAAAACAAATAAAAAGTAATTGGTGAAAGTAATGGAATGGTAACGTGACGAAAAAGGCCCCATGTACTTGCTCCATCAATTTCTGCTGCTTCATAAATTTCTTTTGAAATTCCACCCAAACCAGCCAAAAAGATAACAGTGTTATAACCAACAAAAGACCATACACCAAAAAGAATAATCGTGACTAACGCCAGGCTTGGACCTGCCAAAAAACTATTTAAATTCTCCCAACCAAACATTAACTCTGTGACAGGTTTAGGTTCAAAAAGCCATTTTAATGGTTCAATTCCAATTTTTCCAATCAATATATTTGCAAGGGAAGTCTCTCTGGGGCTAAATATTGTCCGAAAAACTACTGCAGTAGATACGATCGGTGTTACATATGGAAGGAAGTAGATCATCCGGAATATTTCTTTCCCCCGAATATTTTGAAACAATATATAAGCCAGGATCAAGGCTAATATTAATTGAATAGGAACACTACCAAGAGCATAAAATAAAGTAATTATTAATGAATTTAAAAATACATCTTCACCAGCAGTGGTCATTTTCTCCCAGCCTAGTGACAATGTTAATCCAACGGCGACTAACAAAACAGCAGCAATTAATTTTGCTACCAAAGCACCATTATTCATAGAGCGAAAAGCGTTATTCCAAACCCAAAATGCCAAGCCAAGCAACACCAATCCGCCTAAGAAAATTAATAAACCAAACCAATCACCTATAATATCAGAATAATTTTCCAACCCTATAAAATCGCCTTTTTGAACACGCCATTTAAAAAGGCTCATATAAATTGAATAACCAATTGGAAATAAACCAAATATCGCAATTACCAACACAGCAGGAGAAATAAATAAATACGCGGTAATATTCTCTTTTAGCTCCCGTAAAAATTGAGAGCGTGATCGTGGTTTCTTCTTAAGACCAATCGTTGCCAATTGAAACCTCCTCCATTACCTTAATGATTATCGTAAAAAATTAAATCGCACCATCACAGGATCATGATCAGAAAAACGTTCCCGGTAGGGAAATTCGGAATTAATATGAATAATGTCAAATTCAGTAACAAGATCATTTAATACTGGTGAAACAAGCATATTATCCAACACTTGGGAATTTCCATCATAAATATAAGAATACCTTTCAGCCGGGGTTAAACGCACCATTAAATTTATCATATTTGCATCTTCCAAGCTTTTAACAGGATTTGCAAAATAAAAATCATTTATATCACCTACCACAAGTATGAGTGCATCTTTCTCGATTGAATTGATTTTTTGAATGAATTCCTTAACTACGTCAGCCTGTTTATTCCTTTGTATCTCTGAATCTAACCTTGGTGGCTGAATTGAGCCAAATAAGGGTGTATCTCCACCTTTGGAATTCCAGTGGTTATTTATGATAAACAACTTTTTACCATTATACAGGAATTCTGCAACTACGGGTTTGCGACTATCAATAAAAGCATAATTTAATGGATCAATCCTTCCCGGATTAACCGATAAACTTGCAAAACCATCCTCGTTCAGTACGCTTACTGATTCTTTTGCTGAACCAATTGGTTTTGAAACCAGTTCCAATCCGGTATCATTTCGATAAAGAAATCCAACCCGGATATTACCACCTGGCTCACCACCATCTTTATTAGGTTCTGGAGCGATATCAATTGCTTGATAAACCGGACCGCCAGCTTCCACAACAGCATTAATGATTTTTTGATAGGTCAAATCTGCTGAGGAATCATCCGTATTGATAGGTCCATTATTGTCTTGAATTTCCTGGAAGGCTAAAATATCAGGAGATTTTAAATTATTAACAATTTGGTCTGCTAGTAATTCAAATCGTTTTTCCGAATCTGCGCCATCCAAATTTTCAACATTATAGGTCACAATCGTCAGGTCATTGTCTTTTTCATCAGCAGCAACTTCTTTTTTTACACCTTGATTATCACCTTTTATTCTCTGTAAAACCTGGATCTTATAATTCCCAAAACTATAATCCACAACACCAATAATCGGACTCTCTAACATTTCACCTGTTTTTACTTCAGGTAAAGAGGCCAAACTATCATCCAAAATAATGCGCTCTGGATTAAAGTCATCTGAGCTTATCGTAATTCCACCTCGTTCATTGACACCGGTAGCTGATTTTCCTTTATCAGATAGGACTGCAATTTCTTTATAAGCTGTTGTTGGTGCTACAACAATTGCATCATTTACTTGAACTAACATACCTTCTAAACTCTCAAAAAAATCCAAACCATCTGATAAATCAAAATATTGATTTTCATCATCTTCAATCACATTGGTTGGTAAATTTCTTCCACCTTCACCTAGTATAACCGGCGTTGGTAATGGATTATTCCGAGAAATCACCCCGTAATCTGCATTTTCAATCTGAGTTATTGAAAGATTGCCTGTTTCCATTCCTCCAGGATAAAACTCTGTCACTTTCCCATTAACAAAAACCAAATCACCAATATCAAGTTTCGGTGGTTTATTCAGATAAACAAAAACACCTTCCGAAGTCAAATCACTTTCATCAGGCTTCAAAGACTGCATATAAAACCCATCTGCACGTTTTACTGTCACAACACCGGTTAAAAATTCTACGGATTTCCGTGTTAATAATGAATGATGACCTTCGCCTTGTATATCATGAATCTGAATTCCTTCATCAGCATTATATCGGAGTAAGGATTCTTCATCGACTACTTCAGTCGGAACGATTATTGTTGGGGTCAATTGCTCTGTTATAACCGGTTGAACCGCGTTATATTTAAAATCAACCAGACGTGATATAGCTAGAACAATTAAAAAACCTGTAATTAACAAAAAAAGAGTTAATGGTAAGCGATATTTTTTCTGCATATCCTTCTCATGATAGTAATGGGGGTTTTGGGTCTTTTATTATAAGCACAGGCATTTTATCATAGCAAGTGATATATGGAATTGATTTTTAGTTAACGTTTGGAAAAAATTTGATTAACATCTTAATTTTTCTTTATAAGATTATATGAATCCCCTATAAACTTAATATAATGACAACAAAAAATTTTTGTATAAAGAATGCTCTTTAACCATTATACTGAAAATATTTTTTTAATTATATCAATCAATTATAAATTAACACTCTGTTTTGGAAAACGTGGATACTCTTTTTTTATTTTTTTTCAGTAAAAACACTGAGTTTCTTGACGATTCTCCCTTTCTCTCATAAAATTGAATGTTGCAAAAAATAATCCAACAGAAGAGTGAAGGTAACCTAAAAAGGTGAGAGGCGCTCGAGGAAGGAAATATGTCAGAATTAGTAATTTATGCTGAAAAGCGTGATCTTATTGGTAAAAGAGTGAATAGACTCCGTCGTGAAGGTAAGATTCCTGCCGTTATTTATGGCAGCAAGATGGAACCATTACCTATTACCTTAAATTTACGCGAAGCCAGCAAAACCTTAGCCGCAGCAACGGCTTCAAGCTTGGTCACCATTAAAGTAGGTGGAAAAGATCACACCGTTTTGGTTCGTGAAAAACAGAAAAACTTCATTCGAAACGAACTACTACATGTTGATTTTCAAGCGGTTTCAATGACGGAAAAAATTCGTGCTTCTGTTTCCGTTATTACCCAAGGCACTTCTTTGGCAGTTAAAGACATGAGTGCAGTTTTGGTAAACGGATTGACTGAGATTGAAGTATTAGCTTTCCCACAAGATTTACCAGAAAGTTTTGTAGTGGATATTTCCAGCCTGACAGAATTGGGCTCTTCCATTACTGTAAGTGACTTAGACGTTCCAAAAAATGTAGAAATTTTATCCAACCCGGATGATGTAATTGTTACAGCAACTGGTAAAACCGAAGAAGTCGCAGTGGATGAGGAAGATATCGAACTCGATGAAGAAGGCACAGAACCTGAAGTTATTGAGCGCGGTAAAAGAGAGGAAGACGAAGAGTAATTTCTTTCAAATCGATAAAGAGGCCGTCCTTGGGACGGCTTCTTTTATTTTATTAATTTAAGAATTCGATGTGTAATTGCAGCGGTTATTCCCCACAATAATTCGCCACCATATTCTTGATAAAAAATCACAGAGCCATACCAACCATTAGGATGATTATATATTCGCTCTTCCCAATTATTTGAATCCGCCAACCAATTGAGTGGAATGGTAAAAACTTTACTCACTTCTGCTTCAGATATAACAAGTTGGACTGGCCATTTCATTACAGCCAATACCGGTGTAACTAAAAAATTAGAATTGGTCATCATCGCTTCCATCTTACCAATAATTTCTAAAGCTTCCACGCCAACCCCAATTTCTTCATATGTTTCTCTAAAGGCAGTCTCAATCGGAGACTGATCAGATTGATCCATCGCACCCCCAGGAAATGATACTTGCCCTTTATGATTTTTTAAAGAATCAGACCGCCTTGTAAATAATAAATGCCATTTTGAATCGATCAATACGAATGGTGCAAGTACAGCTGCCTGGCGAAAAGGTATTCCAGTCACTTTTTTTGGAAGAAATTCGTCTTTATGATTTTTTTCCAAATTATATTTTATAGATCTTATGAGTTGATAAGGGTCTTCTTGCTTCATACAATTTAATCTGAATTTCTTTCCTCACGTGGTCGATCAGTTTCAAGAAAACTTTCTTCAATCATAGGACGAGCAAAAACTAAGAATCCTGTATGGGCCACCATCCTATCGGTAGGTCTTAATCGCTGTGGTTCAGGTTTATAGTAGCGTAATAGAACTTCTACCACCTCAATAAAAGCAAACTGATTCTGCCGTAATGCAGTAATCAACAAAGATACCTGATTGGTTGTCGGCACCAAACAGCCAAAAAACCCGCCCGGTTTAATTGCCTGTTTTACCTGTGTAATGTAATCATGCGGTGCAGCGACATCAAGGAAAAACGCATCAGCATCGGTTTCATCAAATCCCTCGGCGATATCTCGCATTTTAAACTCAACTCGGTTTTCAAGGCCTAATTTTCTTAAATTTTTCTTCGCTAACTTTTGAAAATCTGCTTTCTGATCGTAAGAAATTATTTTTCCTTCATTTCCAACGGAATAAGCCAATGCCGTCGTCATTGCCCCCGAGCCGGTTCCTGCTTCGATAACTTGCTGACCAGGACCAATGCCTAAATGAATCAATATATATCCCATATCCTTCGGATATAAAATTTGTGTAGATCTTTTTAAATCTAATAAAACATCTGCCAAGGAAGGTTGGATAACAAAAAACGGCGCTCCATTGTGACTAGTAATTTTGCTTCCATAAGGAATACCAATCACTTCATCATGTTTTATGATTCCACGATGGGTGTGTAACTCTTTGCCAGCTTCCAAATTTATAATAAAACTTTTATGTCGCAGCCCTACAAGCTGAATTAAATCACCTTCATTGGCGATTTTTCCTGTTAGATTCCACATAATTCACCTATTTTTCAATTTTAATTTCTGTTATCCAGGCACCAAACAAGGCGGTTAAGATTGCTGAAACAACACCCCAACCTAATTGAACCCAACCGATGACCAAGAAATTTGAATTTGCCTTTTGGCTAATCAATTGACCCAGCACAAAACCGATCATTGTGATTAAGACTAACACAATCATCCGCAATAAACTACCACCACGCCATAAATGCACAAACAAACCAATTGTCATTGAAACAAATATGATTAACAATACACCCGGAATATAATTCATTCTTCATCCTTTATAATTTCATTTTAATGCAGAGTTGAAAAAATGGGTAACCAAGCTTTATTATTATCAAAAATTAAGAAAATACAAACAACAATTTTTCAGCTTACTAATTGATATAATAAAGGGGTTGATAATATATTCACAAATGGAGATGGCTAAATGACAAAGAAAATAAAATTTGGAACTGATGGTTGGCGAAGTGTAATCGCCGAAGATTACACCTTCGATAATGTACGTCGTTGTACCCAAGGATTTGCATCTTATTTAAAAGAAAATGGTGATGAAGGAAAATGGATCGTAATTGGATATGATAAACGATTCCAATCTGAAAATTTTTCAAAGACTGCAGCTGAGGTAATGGTTGCAAATGGTTTTCAGGTTTATTTGACAGATCGTGCCACCCCCACTCCGGTTATATCATTTGCTGTGACAAAAAAAAATGCCGCAGCAGCAATTAACATTACTGCTTCACATAATCCCCCTACCGACAACGGTTTTAAAGTAAGAGATCAATTTGGCGGGGCAATTGCCCCTGATGGATTAAATCGTATTGAAATTTTAATCCCAGACGATGCCAACGACGTATTAACAATACCTTATGATAAAGCTGTAAATGAAGAAAAAATCGTTTTGTTTAATCCAGAAGATGAATATATCAGTCATATACAGAATTTGGTTGATATTCAAGGAATTAAAGACGCTGGTTTACATCTGGTGTATGATCCGATGTGGGGTAATGGTGCTGGATGGTTCAGCAAAATATTGGCCGGTGGAAAAACAAAAATTACTGAAATTCACAATGAAAGAAACCCTTCCTTTCCAGACATGCTTCGTCCTGAACCAATTCCACCCAATATAAATGTTGGATTAGCCAAAACGATTGAAGTTAATGCCGATGTATTAATCATTAATGATGGTGATGCAGATCGTCTTGGCGTTGGTGACGAAAACGGAAACTTCATTAATCAGCTTCAAGTGTATGCACTCATGGCATATTACATGTTAGAAATTCGTAATAAGCGTGGCCCTATAGTAAAAACCTTATCAACAACAAGCATGTTAAATAAATTGGGCAAAATTTATGATGTGCCTGTATACGAGACCGGTGTAGGATTTAAGTATGTAGCACCAAAAATGATGGAAACGAATGCTTTAATTGGTGGTGAAGAATCAGGTGGATATGCCTTCAGAAACAATGTTCCAGAACGGGATGGTATTTTAGCTGGTTTATTTATTCTTGATCTTATTGTAAAAACAGGCAAAAAGCCCTCTGAGTTATTAACCTTACTTTTTTCCATTGTTGGTGCCCATTATTATGACCGTATTGACACAAAATTCGAGGGAGATCGTGAAGAGAAAAAACAAAAAATTCTGAATGCTAACCCTGATACAATTGGAGGGTTAAAAGTTACAGGATTAAACGCAAGCGATGGTTATAAATTCTCCTTGGAAGATGGCGGTTGGTTATTAATCCGCTTCTCAGGAACAGAACCTGTCTTGCGTGTCTATTGTGAAACAACCCATGAGGATTGTGTACAAGATATACTGGAAGATGGTTTAAAGATTGCTGGAATTAAATAATATTTATGACTTACTTTGATACTCACTGCCACTTGAATCTGAATGAATTTGATCAAACATTCGATCAGATAATTCAACGTGCCCACAAAAATAAGGTGGAAAACATTATTATTCCCGGAATTGATATTGAATCTAGTAAAAAAGCAATTAAAATAGCAGATTCCTACCCCAATATCTTTGTTTCGATTGGAATTCATCCAAATGATGGATTAAAATGGAATAATCAAAGTTATCAACAACTAGCAGCTTTATCAGATCACCCAAAAGTAATTGGTATCGGAGAAATCGGATTAGACAAACATTGGAATGATTGCCCATTTGAAATCCAAATTTCTATTTTGAAAGATCAATTAAAGTTAGCAAAGGAAAAAAAGCTACCGGTGATATTACATTCCAGAGAAACAATGAAAGAATTACTGGATATTATCAACTCTTGGGAAAAACTTTTTCCAAAAGAGAGGCTAAACGGTGTGTTTCATTCATTTGAAGGCAGCGTAAATGATGCAAAAAAAGCTGTGGAAATGGGTTTCTTAATTGGCATCGGTGGTCCGGTTACTTTTAAAAATGCAAAACTAAAACATGAACTTGCGAAGGAATTGCCTTTAAAATCGATTCTATTAGAAACAGATGCTCCTTTTTTAGCCCCTCATCCGCATCGGGCTAAAAAAAATGAACCCGCATTCCTTCCTCTAATCGCAGAAAAAATTGCTGAACTCAAATCGATTCCGGTTGATAAAGTAGCCGAATCAACAACTGCGAACGCAAAATTTTTGTTTTTTTGGAGTATTAATTGAATTCACAACACAACTTCTATAATTTAGTATCAAACGAAATTCTCGCAGTTGAAGCACTTATGCGGCAGCAAGCAAAAAACAATCATTTTGATTTACGAGTTGCTCTGGATCATTTAATTCATTCCGGCGGAAAAAGAATTCGACCAAATATCACATTATTATCAGGAAAATTACTAAACGGTGATATGGAACGTGTGGTAACACTGTCTTCCGCTATTGAATTATTGCACACAGCAACTTTGGTGCATGACGATTTAATTGATGGATCTTTGCTGCGTCGTGGAATACCCACCTTAAATGCAAAATGGAGTCCCGCTGCGACCGTCTTAACCGGAGATTTTATATTTGCAAAAGCCGCTAAACTAGCTTCCGACACAGATTCCATTCCTGTTATGCGCTTATTTTCAGAGACTCTAGGTATCATTGTAAATGGAGAATTTACCCAATTATTTGCCAGCCGTGGAATTGTTGACCGCGACGAATATTATCAACGCATTTATGCAAAAACCGCATCGTTATTTGAAACTTCAACAAAGTCGGCAGCAATTTTATGCGATGCTTCCCTGGAAGATACAGCTCACTTAACAAAATTTGGATATGAATTAGGGATTGCATTTCAGATTGTTGATGATATTTTAGACTTCACCGGAAAACAAGAAGATATAGGAAAACCGGTTGGCGGTGATCTGCGTCAGGGCCTAGTAACTCTGCCCGCTTTACTGTTTATTAAAAACAATCCAAAACACCCGTATTTATTGGAACACCTTAAGGAAAATTGCCTAAAATTTACCAGCCAGGTGGAAACATTAATTCAGGATATTCGAAACAGCGAAGCTATTGAAGGCGCTTTTCAAATTGCAACTCAGCACATTAATGAAGGTTTATTGGCATTAAAAAAACTGCCAGAATCCATTTATAGAAATGCCCTGGAAGAAATTGCCTATTATGTTATCGAACGAAAATTATAAAAAAACAGCCGGGATCAATCCGACTGTTTTATCCAGTGCGCTGAGAGGGGGTCGAACCCTCACGTCTTGCGACACATGGCCCTCAACCATGCCTGTCTGCCAATTCCAGCACCAGCGCAATTGCTCCGTTATTATAATCACAAATAATTTATTGTCAAGAAAACCTAAGCATAAATAAGTTGGTCTGGTAGAAAGGAATCATATGGCGATCATATTAGATGCAATGGGAAGCGATACCTATCCACTTCCTGAGATAGAAGGTGCTTTAAGAGCTGCCGAGGAATTAAAAATTGAAATCATTCTTGTCGGCAAAAAAGAACTCATCGAACCAATTCTTAACCAAAAAAATACAGCTCATCTACCCATTAAAATTGAAGACGCCCCCGATATTTTGGAAATGACGGACAAACCTGTTGAGGCTGCCAAAAAGAAACCACTAAACTCAATGGCCGTTGGCTTAGACTTAATCAAAAGTGGTAGAGGAAGTGCCTTTGTGACTGCTGGTAATACTGGTGGAGCGATGTTTAATGCTCTTAGAAAACTTGGAAGAATCAAAGGTGTCCAGCGTCCTGCATTAACTGCAATATTTCCGGTGAAAACAGGCACAAGTGTTGTTTTGGATATTGGCGCCAATGCAGATTGCCGTCCAGACTTTTTTATTCAATTTGCCATCATGGGTAGCATTTATGCTGAAAAAGCATTACATCGCCCCAATCCAAAAGTTTCCCTGTTAGCCAATGGAGAGGAAGACATGAAAGGCAACCAGTTAGTTAAGGATGCCCACCAACTATTAAAACATACCCCTATTAACTTTACAGGAAATATAGAACCCAAAGAATTATTCAAAGGTGAAGCAGATGTAATTATTACTGATGGGTTTACAGGGAATATATTATTAAAATCAAGCGAAGCCGTTGCAAAAATGATCACGGATATTCTAAAAGAAGAATTGTTATCCTCTTTTAGAACCAAAATCGGCGCTGTTTTGGCGAAGCCTGCTTTTGCAAAAATTAAAAAAACCATGGATCCAGGCGAGGTTGGTGCTGCCCCACTTTTGGGAATTGATGGTTTGGTATTTGTTGGACATGGCAGATCAGATGGCTATGCGATCTTTAATGCCATTAAAGCAGCACACCATGCAGTGGAAGCAGACTTAATGGACGCATTACGCTCGGGCATCGAAGCCCAATTATCCGAATAATACCAGAAAGAAATAAATTTATATGAAAATTTATATTGATGAAAAAATGGTCAGACGAAATAAACGGATGGGTAACATCCTGAAATGGCTCAGCTTAATTATTATGGGTATTGGCTTATGGATTGTTTTTCAGCCATCCGTTGCAGAAAACCCTACGTTAACAACACTGGTATTTACAATCGTAATTATTGGTTTTTTCATGTCTTCTATTGGGAATTATCTCAATTCGCGTTTTGGACAATCGCCCCGACCAGATGAATTAATTGATAAATCCCTAAAAGGACTTGATGATCGTTACACAATTTTTCACTATAACACACCAGTGACGCACCTATTAATCGGACCAGCTGGGGTTTGGTCAATAACTCCTTCTTTCATTGATGGAACTTTGGAATTTAACGAGAAGAAAAATACTTGGCGTCGAAAAGGTGGCTCATTTATTAATAAGTTTATTTCCCAAGAAACACTCGGTAATCCGCAAAAAGAACTTCAAGCAAACCAAAAAGATCTCGATCGGTTTTTAAAGAAAAATAAGATCGGATTTGATATGCCTTTAAATGGTGCAGTTTTATTACTTCACAAAAATGCTTCCCTTGAAGAACAAAACGAAAGTGATATTTTGATTGTGAAGGCAGAAAAATTTAAAGATAAATTAAGAAAAATCGCGAAAGAAAATCCATCAATAAATGATGAAATAACAAAATATCAACAACTATTCATTGAAGAATAAAAAAGCGAGGCTGACCATTTTTTGTCAGCCTCACTTTTTTATTTTCGTTTAGTTTTTTGATTGCCACGAGGAAAATTTCTTGACCTTCGATAAACTGGCTTTTGGACCGTTGATTTTTTCAGTGATTCGATTTCTTCCTCTGTCAAGTAACGCCACTCTTTTGGTTTTAAGTTCCCGAGAGTTAAAGTTGAAATTCGAATCCGAATCAATTTAACAATTGGTAAACCAATTTGTTTGCCAACTTCTCGTATTTGGCGTTTTTTACCTTCTTTCAAAACAACTTTTAACCATGCGCCCTTACCATGCCATCGAATTATACTGACAATACATGGAGCCGTTTTTTCGCCATCTTCTAAAACAACACCACGTCGCCAGATAGCAATTTGGTTTTCATCCGGTCTTGTTGCAACCAGTACGCGATATTCTTTTTCATGCCCATAACGAGGATGGGTCAACAGATTAGTTAACTCACCATCATTCGTTAAGATCATCAATCCTTCACTATCCAAGTCTAACCGGCCAATTGCAAATAAATGACCTGGTACATCCACCAAATCTCTGACATTTTTTCTTGGATCATCAGCTGCCTGATCTGATAATACGCCACGCGGCTTATACAACGCAATATAAATCGGTTCTTCACTTTTGGGAATCATTTGGTTGTCAACAAAAATATCGTCTTTTGCTGCATCTGCTTTCATACCCAATGTTGCTACAACACCGTTTACTTTGACTCTACCTGCCGCAATTAATTCTTCATTTGATCGACGAGATCCGTAGCCAGCTTTTGCTAATATTTTTTGTAATCTTTCTTCTGCCATACATTAATCCTTTAATAACCCATTATTCTCTTCGATAAACGTCTCGTCCAATTTTAATTCAGGCAACTCCGTCAATGAATTGATTCCAAAATGTTGTAAAAATTCAGCTGTAACGCCATATAGTATGGGGCGGCCAGGACCATCTGCTCTTCCAATTTCTTCTACCAGGCCTTTACTTAACAAGCTTCTTAAAACCCCATCACTATTAACTCCACGGATCAAATCAATACCAGGCCGAGTTACAGGTTGGCGGTAAGCGATAATGGCCAAAGCTTCTAAGGCAGCGCCAGATAATTTTGAAGTAGCTTCAATTCCTAAAAATCGTTCGATTTCTTCTGAAAAATTTGGGGACGATGTTAATTGGGCTTTACCCTGAAAAAGTTGTAAACGGATACCTCTCCCACTATTCTTTAAATCTTGATCTAAAACATCCAGATTCACTTCGATTACTTTTGGGGGTTGTTCTAGCGCCTCTGATAGATGCAAAATTTGCACCGGGGTTCCCGCTGCAAACAATATTGCTTCTATACAGGCTGTTAAATTTGGCTCATCTACCATATCTTTTTTTCACTCATGCTATAATTGGCAAATTGAATAAAATCAGGAAAATTATACCTGAAACCACATTGTCAAAGCGAACAATTTTAACACATAAAATGAAAATTCGTATCATACTCGGAATTCTTACCACCTTAATAACAATACTACTAATCGGATGTCAATCCCAATCAACAGTCGATTCCGTTTCTATAACAATAGCAGTAGACGGTAAAACTATTAATACTTCTGCTGGTATCGGCAGCACCATCCAGTCCGTCTTATCACAAAACGAAATCAAGCTTTCTCAATTAGATAAGGTTAACCCACCATTATTTACCCATATCACACAAGATACAACCATAACCATCTCACGTGTAGTTGAAAAATTTGAAACCGAGGAAATTGTTATTCCGTTTGAACGACAAACAGTACGAAACGAATCCCTTCCTGAAAAGCAAACCATCCTAATACAACCAGGTGTAAATGGCCTCCGGGAAATAACCTACCGGCTTGTCTATGAGAATGATTTATTAATATCGAAAACCGAAATAAATCAGGTCAACGTCATCACTGCCAATCCAGAAATTATCATGGTTGGTGTACAAACACCGTTTTCAGCTGTCACTATTCAAGGTAAACTTGTTTATTTAGCTTCTGGCAATGCCTGGATTATGGACGGAGATACCTCAAACAGAAGGCCTATCGTAACAAACAATTTGGTTGATGGTCGAGTATTTGAGATATCACCTGATGGAGAATGGTTATTGTTCACACAACTCTCTGAAGATCCCGAAATCATTAACGAGTTATATATTATCAATCTCGAAGAAGAAAATGCAGAGCCTATTTACATCAAAGCAGATAATATTATTCATTATGCTGAATGGGCCCCTGGATTTAATTTAGGAGTACTTTTCTCAACTGTTGAACCGCGTGCAGTGGCCCCAGGCTGGCAGGCAAATAATGATTTACAACTTACCACGTTAGGTGCCGGAGGACGTGTAATAAAAAATGATGTTCTTATTGAAAGTAACTCTGGTGGTATTTATGGTTGGTGGGGATCCTATTTCTCCTACAGCCCGGATGGGCAACACCTTGCTTTTGCTCGACCTGATACCGTTGGTTTAGTGAATCTTAAAGATAATGAGCTTGAGCCATTGATTAGTATTGTTCCTTTTCAAACCAGAAGCGAATGGGCTTGGATTTCACCGATTGCATGGTCTCCTGACAGTGAATTTTTATATTTTGTGGATCATAATGCTTTGGGAAATAGTAATAATCCCGAATCATCAATGCGCTTTGATTTAAGATCGATTCAAATAGAAGAAAAGACTATCTTAAATACAACCGATGATATCGGTATGTTTGCTTATCCATCCACATCAAGTTTAAAAAACAATAACCAATACAAACTGTTGTATTTGAATGCCATTTTTCCGGAAAATAGTGATACAAGTCGTTACAGGTTAATGTTAATTGATCGGGATGGTTCTAACGAAAATCAAATTTTCCCTGATAATGATTCATCTGGAATTGATCCGCAAAAAGTTGAATGGAGTCCTTGTAATGAAGAGCAAAATCAACCATGTTATATGGGTATTGTATATCAAGGAAACATTTGGATCATAAATGATTCTGATTATACATCTGCCCAAATCACGGGTGATGGATTAATAACAAAAATAGATTGGAAATAATAGGTGAAATTATGAGAATATTAATTACGGGGGCAGCGGGTTTTTTAGGCTCTCATTTATGCCAAATGTTAATTAATAAAGGTCACCATGTGGTTGGGATGGACAATTTTATTACCGGTGATCCACAAAACCTTGCGCACTTAGCTGGAAATGAACATTTTTCATTTATCCGGCATGATGTATCAAACTTTATTTTTGTTCCGGGAAAATTGGATGCCGTGATGCATTTCGCTTCACCTGCCAGCCCAAATATTAATTCTCCCTACGGTTATCCCAATTTGCCAATTCAAACCATGAAAGCTGGAGCACTTGGCACGCATAATGCGCTTGGCTTAGCAAAGGCAAACAATGCAAAATTTTTACTTGCATCTACCAGTGAAATTTACGGGGATCCTTTAGAACACCCCCAAAAAGAAACATATTGGGGCCATGTGGACCCAACTGGCCCGCGCTCAATGTATGACGAAGCAAAACGTTTTGCAGAAGCATTAACCACGTCCTACAATCAATATCATGGCGTGGATACACGCATCGTCAGAATTTTTAATACATTTGGTCCGCGCATGCGATTGGATGATGGGCGTGTTATTCCAAACTTCATCCAACAAGCCTTACGAGGTGAGCCATTAACGATTTACGGTGAAGGCACACAAACGAGAAGTTTTTGTTATGTCAGTGATCTGATAGAAGGTATTTACCGTCTTTTAATGTCAGATGAACATACACCAGTTAACATAGGAAATCCAGTTGAAATGAGCATGTTAGAACTGGCAGAATCAATAAATGATACAACGAATAATTCGGCTGGAATAATTTTTAAAGAAAATATGCGTCTTGGAAATGATCCCGAAAGACGTAGACCTGATATAACGAAAGCAAAAAAAATCTTGGATTGGGAACCAAAAATTAATTTAAAAGAAGCCCTCCAATTAACAATCCCCTATTTCAAAGAAAAATTATCAAAATTATGATTATCACGAACAAAAAAGAAAGAGAACGATTCCTAAAATTTGCAGTCGTCGGAGTAATTGGCGCTGTTTTAGATTTTGGTATATTTAATTTATTGAATGAAGTGTTTGGTGTTGATGCTTTATATTCCAGCATGGTCTCTTTTGTGGCGGCCATTATCAGTAATTTTTTGTGGAATCGTTTTTGGACTTACCCTGATTCTCGTAACAAAACTGTTACTTCTCAAATCGTTCAGTTTATTATCGTCAGCCTTATTGGTCTGTCCATTCGCGCTTTATTATTTACACCTTTTGAAAAGGTGATCTTAAACTTTTCAAATCAGGTTATTCCGCCCAGCTTCTTTTTAGAGCCTAGTTTTGTTGGACATAATTTCACACTGGCTGTATTAATCTTAATTGTCATGTTCTGGAATTTCTTTGCCAATCGTTTCTGGACATATAATGATGTCGAATCTATCTGAAAACACAATGAATCAAAATAGCGGTGGGGAAAAAAATCCCCCGATTAATTCGTTAAAAGATTTAATCGAGCAAGTTTCTGGAAAAAACATTTCCGTTACCTCCAATTCGGACGAATCTTCATTTGCCACACCGCCAGTATTTCCGTTTTTAGCAATCATTGGTCAAAATGAATTAAAACTTGCGTTAACCCTTAGCACAATAAATCCCAACATTGGGGGTGTTTTATTAATTGGACCTCGTGGAACCGGGAAAACAACTGCAATTCGTGGTCTTGCAAACATCTTACCCAAAAACGAAGTTTCTGCCTGTTATTATGGCTGTTTAGAAAGCGATATCGAAATGTATGGATTGGAAGGTGTCTGCCCGGATTGTGCAAAAAAATTTGGAGAAGGCATCCCTCTTACAAAAGTTCAGCAAGTTCAATTAATTGAGCTGCCTTTAAATTCGACATTAGACAACGTTATTGGCGGTCTGGATGAAAGACACTTACTACATAACAAAATGAGGTTAAAACGCGGGGTTTTGGCCTCTGCCGATAAGAACATTCTTTATATCGATGAAGTGAATTTACTTTCTACGGAAATTATCAATGCGATTCTTGACGCTGCTGCCGTTGGCCACTATACCGTACGCCGGGGTGCTGTTAGTGCAAGATACAATGCACGATTTACTTTAATTGGCTCAATGAATCCGGAAGAAGGCAACTTGCGTCCACAAATATTGGATCGCTTTGGATTAAGATTAATAGTCAAAGGCCTCTCCGATCCAGAACAGCGTTATAAAGCATACGCACATTCTTCTCTTTTTCGGCAATCTCCGCATAAATTAATCCAACAATTTGAAGAAGAGACCCGAGTATTCATTGAAGAAATTCACGAAGCAAAACAAATCTTCCAAAAGATTGTTTTGCCGGAAGATGTTGCGTTATATGGAATTCGATTTATTCAAGCATTAGGAATTGATTCTTTAAGAACGGATCAAACACTGTTAGAAACAGCTAAAGCTTACGCAGCAGCAGACAAAAGACAAGAAGTAACAAAAAACGATATTATGACGATCGCTCCAATGGTTTTGAGACTTAGAAAATCTGAGTTTATGGAAAATTACTTTGAAGAACAGAATAAAACAGAAAAAATGATTGATGAATTGATACAACGGCAGATTTGGATAAGTGACTTATGAGTACGCTTCGAATCATTGCAGGAAAGGCAAAAGGAATGCGGATAAAAACCGTACCGGGGGACAGCACAAGACCGATTACTGACCGCGTAAAAGAATCTTTATTTAATATCCTCTCAGGTGATATCGTAGATTCTAGTTTTTTGGATCTATTTGGTGGCACAGGTAGTGTTAGCCTGGAGGCGTTAAGTCGTGGTGCAGCCTATGCTCGGATTATTGATCTTCATCCATTAGCCATTAAAATCATAAAGTCAAATATCTCGTCTACCAAATTAGAAAACGCTCAAGTCATTCGCTCTGACGCATTGGTTTACATAAAAAATCAACCGGATACGGCTTTTGATTATATATACATAGCTCCTCCACAATATAAAGAAATTTGGGAAAAAGTATTTTTTATTTTGGACAATAACCCGGATTGGCTTCATCCGGATGGTTGGGTCATCGTCCAAATTCATCCCAAAGAATACAAATCAATTATATTAAATAATTTTCGAGAATTTGACAAACGTAAATACGGGAGTACATTGTTAGTTTTTTATGAACGAATCAATCCTGAAAAGCCATAATTAATTTATCTCCTTCAAAATAATAATTTCCAAAAAGAAATGTTTCTTTTTGTTTAAGGAGACGTGGAATTAAGACAAACAAATCTTCAACTAACGGGTAGTCCGATATTTTTTCTATTGGAACCCATTCCAAGAGGCCTTCTTCATTTGGTTTAATATCACCGGATTCGTATTCTCCTGTAAATAAAAAAAGGCTAATACCAGTATCTTCATCAACATCAATCATTATTGATCCTCGAAAAAACAACCGGATATCTCTCAAACCAGTTTCTTCAAATAATTCTCTAATAGCGGATTGATAAACATTCTCTCCCTTTTCTATATGCCCACCAATACCATTATATTTTCCTGCCCATAATTTCTTTTTATCGTCACCTTTTAATAATAAAACTTCGTTTTTTCTTTTAATAAAAATTAACGATCTTGGTATAACCTTATAACGCTTAAACAAAGCCCCTTGTTCTTCTTTCTTCATGGTAAACCCTTTTTATTAAAAGAGGCTGGTTTTGAAGCCAGCCTCTGATTAATTAACTCAAGAACATCGGTACGCCCATAAAATCTTTAATCTTGGGCCGATAATTATCCATATCATAATAAGCTGGTACATCCACCCGTTTTCGACCAGCTAAAACCATGTCAATCGGTACGGTTGTATATTTTCCACCGTGTAATGCGACCAGTTTTCCAGTATCATTACGTCGTAATAATTGAGATACCAAGTTACCAAATGACATCGCCACCATTCGATCAAGAGAATCCGGGGCACCCGATCGCATTAGATAACCCAGCTGTTGGTACATCGTATTTTGACCCGTTAATTTTTTAATTTGGTCAGAAATAATATTACCAATCCCGCCTAATTTTCTGTGCCCATAGGCGTCTTCTTCACCCGTTTCATAAACATCACCACCCTCTAAAATAGCGCCTTCGGAAATTGTTAATATGGCATAGTTAGAAGGGTTACTACGTTTATCATCCAGAATAAACTGGGCAAGTTTGTCTAAATCCACAGTAACTTCAGGAATTAATGCTCTGTCAACATAAGCTAGATACGCACTAATCAGGCTGGTTTCACCGGAATTTCGTCCAAACAACTCAACGATACCTATGCGTTCGTGTGAACCCACAGAGGTGCGCATGTTGGTAATAAATTCAACACTTCGAGTAATTGCTGTTGAAAATCCAATACAGTAATCTGTACCGAAAACATCGTTGTCCATCGTTTTAGGAATGCCGATCACTGGATAACCTTCTTTATGCAATCGAACAGCGAAACTTAATGTATCATCTCCACCGATTGGCACCAATGTATCAATTCCTAAATGGCTTAAAACATCCAAGGTATAGTCTGTATAATCAATAAACCCTTTTTGATCTTTGAGGGGTGTACCCCATTTAGAATTCTTCAGAAACCCAGGTGCACTTTCTGCTGCCACTCGTTGGGGGTTCGTCCGTGAAGTGTGCAAAAATGTGCCGCCGGTTCGATCAATCGTGCGTACATCATTATAGGTTAATTCTTTAATATAATATTCATGTGTAGATGGCTCATTTAAATCGTAATGCAGCAATCCGCCCCATCCTCTACGAATACCCATTACCCGGTACCCCATTTCCATTGCGCCTACTACCACAGATTTTATTGCGGGATTTAAACCCGGAACATCACCACCGCCTGTTAAAATCCCAATTGTCTTTGTCATAGCTACTCCTATAAATTATTCTTTTAAGCTTCCGCATTCAGCATACTAGCTACAACAGGAACCTGGATTGTTATTCTGCTTCCCTGTCCGGGTGCTGAATCAACATCCAGATAACCACCAAGCATCTCCACGCGTTCGCGGATAACTTTAATTCCCAATCCACCACTTTTATTTGCTTCTTCGATATCGAAGCCCTTACCATTATCAGCCACAATCAATTTTATAAACGCGTCTTCAATCACAATTTGGACATTTAATTGGATCTTGACTGCTTGATCTTGATTGTGACGCAGAGCATTTCCCATAAGTTCTTGAATTGCTCGAAATATCATCACTTCCAGGTAGGATTCAAACCTTTTTTCCATCCCCTTAATAGATAAGCTTACTTCTAATCCATTTTGTTCTCTAAATATGTCAACATATCGACGTACAGTGGGCAACAATCCTAAATCATCTAACATCATCGGGCGAAGCTCAGCAATAAAATTTCTAACTTTTTTAAAGGTTGACATTGCTGAATTTTTTAAGTTTTCTAATTCAGTTTTGGCTTTTACTTCATCAAGATCAAATAATCTGGAAGCAATTTCAGCCTGCACAATAAAATTCGATAACGCCTGAGCCGGGCCATCATGCATTTGTCTTGATAGGCGCTGACGTTCGGATTCCTGTGCATTAATCATCATCTCCAACATAGCTGAGGAACCACCAAATTTTTTCTCACCATTACCAGAAGGCAATCCACCAGGCAAAACATTCAATAATTTTTGCACCTGGTCCAACAGCATCAACTTCTTTTTAAGATTGCTCTGGTCACTCTGGAGTTTTTCTAACTGACTTCGCATGACCAGAACTCGTTGCTGTGCATCCAAGGCAGCATTATAAGCAGAGCGAATATCTTCCCGAGGCATAGAATCAAATTGACTTTGAATTTGCTGTAAGTTTGTGGTAACCGATGCGTTGCGCTGTGATAATTTTGACAACTCATTTTGACTTTGATCCAACATTAATTCAACTTCTTTTAATGAGCGTTGTGATTGTTCGTACTCCGCCTCAATCTCACTTAAGAAATTTGAATATCCACCTTCAGATTGGCTCATCTTTAGCTCCTTGAACATTGTTTGTCAAAATTATACGTTTTCTCTTGGAATGTTGTTTATTTTAACATAGTGTCAATTTTTATGTCAAAAATTAAGGCTTCCAAATATAAACCTGCATAGGACTCCCCCCTGCTTCGATTGAAAACATTGAAGTACTTGAATATACCAATGTTTTATTCAGCGGTAGGATGTTGTACCAATTCTCAAATGTCATCAAATAATCAGGATGACGTTTGTTCAAAAACTCGATAATTTGAACTTCATCATTAATATATGGTATTACCTCAGGAGAAATCAAACCAGCTAAATCAATAATCAATCGATTTCCATAAAAACCTAAAGCACCAATATCATGAGCTGCAATAATCGCGTCCTGCTCTGTGAATTCATTAATCCATATAGCTGTATTAACCATTTCAGTTTCTATGATTGCAACATCAGTGGCATAGGCATCAGCACCCATAAATACAAAAATAATCATAACCAGCATCGTAGAAACAATCCAAGAAATTCGAATTAATTTCAAGCGATAAGAACCCATTTTATTAATGAGTACTACACAACCCGGTATTGATAACAACAAAAATACACTAATGGCAGGAATTTGATATCGCCCATGTTGGTAAGTTACAGGCAGACGCAGAGCATAAAGCCCAAGATAACCGATCCACCATAAGAACAATCCAAACCAAACCCATTTTTTGTTTTTTATCGCCTCCCAAAATTGGTTAATCAAACCAGGGATTAATAAAATACCAAAGCCAATAAACTGGGTTTTTAACATATCCCAAAAACGGAAAAGAATATTTCTCTCATATAAAATTGCATATTCAGCTTGTTTTGCATAAAACGTGTTGGGAAAAATCGATCCGGATATTTTCAAATTAAAAACTATATACATTACGAAACTTAGGAAAAAGAAAACACCACCCCAAATCGCTCTTTTTGAGTGAATAACGTTTTTACGGGAAAAAAATAAAACAAATAATAGCGGACCTAACAATGTTAACCCATCTGGACGAACCCACAAAATTAAACCTAAGACCACACCCATAACCAATCCAAATTGTTTTTTTAATAGTTGATCAAAGAACAAAAGGATTAATAAGATAAATAAAATTGTTTCCATTCCCGAATTAGCCGCCCAAATAAAATGCCACTCCAATAAAAAAATAACGCCAAATACAGGAAATTTATATTGATTTTTAACTAGATTATTAATAATATTCTCAAAAATTACGGCGCTGAAAAATAATAAAATCCAATTTATTAAATAGGTGTATACCAAAAAGGTTTTTCCACCCATAAGATGTCCTGGAATTAATAAAAAGCTCCACAATGGGGATGTTGATCCGCCAGAAGGTACATTCAAATTAAATGCCCACACCCCGGTTTTAGCGAAATTACGGGCATAGGTTTGGTGAATCCATGCATCGTCCAAAGGAAAACCATTTCGATAACGCCAATAACTCATCATCAAAAACAATCCTTGAGTAATAAATATAATGATAATTAGCCAAAGGTTTTTTTGATAAAATTTCTGAAAATTAACCCTACTTGATTTCATAAATTGTTGTTTCATAAGTAGGAATATAGCCAATTTCAGTGAACTTGTCCATTTCTTCGATGTAATTTTTCATTCTAACAGGAATATTTTCATCCAAGACTAAAAAATGGACATTAAACTTATATAGTGCTTCCAAAAATTGATCCCATTCCGAATTTGGTAAGGTAATCGCCCATTGCCCCGTTTGATAATGAAAACCAACTGGATTATTAATCATCACAACCGCTGTTTTCTCTACGGTTTGGTCGGAGATTATCTTTCCTATTTGAGAATACCGATCATAATCTTGATTCCATTCAAATGAATTTGTTTCGCTTCCAATAACATCCTGATAATAAATGGCGGATGTAATGACTAAACTAAAAAGGATAATTGCAGAACCAAACATTATTTTTGAACGGAGCAGCTGCCAATTTCTTTTTTTAATTCCCCATAATAGAAATTCATAAAAACCAACTGAGATAAGGATCCAATTAACAACCTGTAATGAGGCAGCTGCGTGTAAATAACCACCACGTGAACCAGCCAATGGAAACAAAATTGTCATGAATAAGAACAAGCTTAATGAAACGAATAAAAAGAATTTCATCCATATTTCTTTTTTATAACGCCAAACACCCAAAAAATATAAAGGAATACCAAAAACATTTAATTGCACAGCACTAAACGTTCCCAAATTTAATAAAAACGCATTACTTATATTTTGCATTTTTTCTGTCCAACCCGCCGATAACCAATAAGTGAAAGTGAGTTGGTTTGCTGGATAAATAAATGTATCATCATAAATATTAATCCAAATTGCTTTTAAGCCAACTGGAGATGATACCGAACCGAAGTTCAGATAATTGATCAAGCAATCAGGAATCATCATTAGAAAGAAGCCAATGGAACAAACAGTTCCATATCCTAATATTTTTAGAAAAAAAGACTTGCCACCTCTAAAATGTTTGATTTGTAAAAAAACAACCAGTAATAGAGAAAATCCGAAATACAAAATACCGTCTACCCGAGTTACTGCCATCAATCCGGATAAAATTCCAATTACAGCTGTTTTCATACCTATTTGTCTCGATGAACTTTCAGAAGACTTAATCAAAGAAAACACTGTATAAAAATACAATGCGCCTAATCCGACATATAAAGCAATCGTTTCCGGGATTGTAAAGAATTTGAAATAATATCCGCTAAACACAACAAAAAAACCAACCAGGTAACTAATAAAGTTATTTTTCGTGATCTGATACGCAAAATATATCGCTAATGGCGGGATCAGGCTCGCAATTAAGTAAAAAATAATTCTTCCTACCTGAAAATTATCAGAACCAAACATAAACAATGGAATAGCCGTCACAATAGATGCTAATGGTTTCCAATAGGTAAATAAAGGATGAGGTAAGCCTGTAGGATTATCAAGATAATTCCATAAAAAAGGCGCTTTTATTGTTTTTTCTGCTAAATATTTTCCACCCAAAAAATAATAATCGGCATCCATATAACCCGGATTTTTTTGATAAATAAAATTTACAGCGAAAACAAGCAATGCTAACAAAAAAAACAAAAAATAAACTTGTTTTTTCATGTTTTTACCTTGAAGTAATAAACATATAAATCACCAAATTGTTCTATTTTAAAAATTTGATGGCCTTCTTTTAGTCTCATAAGGCCAGGATGAGACAATCCTTGGACTTCGTATTCTTGAATTGCTTTATCAAAAACAACAAAATATACATCTTGATCCAAATTGATAGAATTAATATCCTTTTCTGCAAGCAATCCCATTACTTCCTGTGATGGTAAAGCTAATGTATCATTATGTGAGCCTGGTTCATCTGCAAGGTAAGATTGCGCCAAGTCTGGTGCATAAAAATGCATTGGGAAAAAACTTAGTTTATTATCGTGTAGAATCAATGCGCCTTGATCAACTGTCGTTTTAAGATATTGGGTTGCGCTTCGAAAAGAGGAACGGGGGAATGATTCAAACTGATAAAAATAAGGTAAGCCCACTCCTGCAGAGATCACAAGACTGAACAACACAAATTTTCCAATCTGATTATGCCAGTTATTCACAACAAAATCGCTTACTAAAACGATGAATAAAATACTACTGCTGATAAGTGCTCGGGGAACAAAGACAGGTCTCATTAAATAAGATATTAGAAATAAGAACAAACCTGGTAGAAATATCAGTCCAACCAAAATCAATCGTTTTTTATTTGCGTTCTTAACTGTCCAATATAAAACTAATGCAAAAGTCTGAAAAATCAAAACAGCCACAACCATAACCCATAAAAGAGGCATTGGCAAAAAAGAGAACAAAGAGAGCACAGCCTGTACAATTTCTAAAAGCCCGGGTTTCGGTGTCCAAAAAGCGGTTTGAATTTTCGATATCTGTTGAGGTAAATAAACTAACCAAGGTATAAAACCCACCAACAAAGCTATCTGAACTACAGCCAGCTTTTTGACAGTTTTAAAGTTTTTCTCCAAGAAAAAAAATAAATTCACCGTGATCAATCCAAAAATTACCAGATTATGAGAATACATCGCAATGAATCCAAAAAATAGCGATAAAGAAACATTTCGCACACGATTATCATCTTGAGAAACCAACCGATAAACAAAATATATATATCCGATCTGTCCAACACACAATAAAATATACATTCGCAATTCTTGTGCATGATAGATTTGAAAAGGCAGTATTGCTGTTAATAACACAGAAATCAAACCCTGTTTTTTTCCAAACCAGGCGCTTGTAAGTTTATAAATAAAAAACAGCAGTACCAGACTTAACAATACGTTTAATAATCGCAAAAACCATAATTGATAGGAAATATCGCTCCAAAAATGTAATAAAAAATAATATAAGGGTGGCATGGTATCCGCTACTGTCCCCTTCACGATATCGCCAAATGAGTTGATTGATAACCAAAAACTAAATCCATCATCATAAAATATTTCTCGACTGTTAATAAATAATAAACGCAGTACAAACGCGAAAACAAGGATGACGGATAAAGCCAAGTATGGTCGAGAATCAATTATTTTTACAATGTATGTTTTATCGGATTTTTTGTCCACCAACGCACCCAATATAATAAAATTATGAAAATCACTGGACTAACAAAAAACAAAAGCGGTGACTCCACAACTTGGCTTCCGTAAATCGTTAAATCAGTAAATATCCACCAAGGAACAATAAACAAAACCAGCAAAATTGACAAACTTATCCAATGACCAATGGTAGGCCACCGTTCTTGAATCATTTTTAACGAAATAAATAATGCTGGTAGCATAACCAGAAAATATGTTGGATCAGTTTTAATATTGACCCATTGGCCCAAAACGAGTGTCAGACTGGCTATCCATACGAGAATCGGTCCACGTGCTTCTCTTGCTAAAAAAGCTTCCAATATCAAAATTAATCCAGATAAAGCTGAAATTAACAAACCCATACGAAATCCAATTCCAGGTAACAATACATCTAAAGCTTGAGCAGGTGTTGATGGAAATTGCAAACCAGGCTCACGGAACATTTCTTGAAGATACAGAATAATCCAATTGGGTTTGAAAAACAAACTCAATAACATCAACAAAATAATTGTTGCGAAGAACCAAAATACAATTCGCCAACGTCGATTAAATAACGACCAAAATAATATAAACAGAATAAATGCTAGCACCACCTGAAATTGGATTGTCGTTAAAGCCAAAAAGATACCAGCCAATTCATCTTGTTTTTGGCTTATCAAAAATAAAACAAAAACAGTACAAAATGCAATTAATACGATGGCATTTCCAGCAATTAATGGCCTTAGACTATGGTACCAAAATAAACTGAATATCAATAATAATACGGTAATGAGTGTTCCAGGCCGCCAGTTTGAAATTTTTAAACTTAAAATAACCATAAAAAACAAAGCAATTTCTGACAACGTCATCCACATTGCTCGTGCCATCTCAAAGTAATTTATTAATGAAAATGGCAAAAATAAAAAAGTCGAATATAAAGGATATGATACTCGTAATTCTACTTCCTCACCCACAATAGCCTGTCTCCCATAGGCTTGTTTTTCGATCCTGTTAGCGACAGTGTCTGAATAAGGATTTAAATTTTCTTTTACTAAACTTTGAGTACCGATCCAATTAATTAAAAAGTCATAACCGCCTGGGTTCTGTTTTACAAAATTAAAATTTCCCCAAACCATTAAAACAATTAACCCTGTCATTAAAATAAAAAACAAAAAATTTTTTGTGGCTTGGTTACCAATTCTAAACAATATAGACTCCTCATTGATTCGTTTTCTATTTGCTTTTATTATAAACTACAGTTATGGCAAACCTTACAATTACACTCGCTCAAATTAATATTCAACCTGAAAATAGTTCAAAAAACTTTGAAAAATTATTAATGGTTATCAAAAATCTGGCAATTAACCAATCCATCAAACCACCCCACTTAATTTTACTGCCTGAATTATGGAGTACTGGTTTCACCCCCGATTTGGATAATGCCGCCGGACAGAACAAAGAAATAATTCGGGAAGTCATTCAACTTTCTACAGAATTTCAAATTATGATTGGCGGTTCCTATATTCATAGAAATAATTCGGATGACTACGCGAATACATTTGAGTTAGTTATCCCAAACGCAACTTTGATTCCTTCTTATGAAAAAATCCATTTGTTTTCACAAATGAATGAAATTGTTTGGTTTACGCCCGGAAAACAACCTTCCATCGTTTATCAAAACAATCAGATTTTTGGATTATCCATCTGTTATGATCTTCGTTTTCCTGATTTGTTTAGAAATTATGCAAATCATAAGGTAGAATTATGCCTTTTGCCCGCACAGTGGCCATCCAAACGAATTGAACATTTCACAAAATTGATTCAAGCCAGATCCATTGAAAATCAATTCTTTTTTGCGGGTGTAAACACTGTCGGCAAAATTGGTAACACCCATTTTGGGGGAAGTAGTATGATAACCGACCCCAATGGAAATCCGTTAATCCAGCTTTCCACAACTGATGAGGAAATCGTTACCCAAACCATTGACCTCGATTTGGTTAAAAAAACCAGAAAGAATTTTCCTGTTTTATCCGATCAAAGCCCAACAGAGCGGATTACCCCGCATTTTTTTGTACATCCGCCATTTTCCGATAAAGATAAATCGCAAGAAGTATAAAGCCAATTGTTCGAATCAAAATCGTTATCGGCAATAAATTTAACCATTGAAACCCAATTATTATTGGCCATTCAAAAAAATTAACCAGAATAAATATAACTGATATAAGTAACCCAATTCGATGGTCTGGGATTGAAAATAACAAAAATGGAATAACATACAAAACCCATTGAGGACTCCAGCCAACCGACCAAATAAAGAAAATACAAAAGGTAAATAAAACCAATTGAGTCACTTGCCGTGGTCTATGGATTGTTTTTCGCCAAATCCCAATTAAACCCAACAAACCGAAAAATATAAAGGTGATTTTTGGATCGATCAATGACGTATTACCAATTTGGTTAAATGCAGTCGACGGATCAAGCCGTTCCCATAATGGTCCAAAATTACCGGTATGATAATTTCCATCTATTAATGCCCAAATCGTCTCCCAAGACCCTTTCATAGCTTGTGATACCAAAGATGCACGAGTCATTTCAGGAGAAAGAACAAAAAATAGTAAGTAAGGTAAGCCAACTATTAGAACAATTAGGATGATAGATTTTATTAGAATTTTCCAATCTATTTTTTGTTTAATAAAAACTACAAAAAACAAAAAGGGGAATAATTTTGTTAATACACCGAATGAAATAAAAACTACAGACATGAAGAACTTTTTATTGAGGAATTGTGACATACCAAGCAATAAAAATAACAACGTTAAACCATCAAAATACCACCAGTTATAAGGCAGGAACAGCATCACAATTAAGTAAAAAAATATTATATTTTTTCTGTGTTGTGTTTTGATAGGTTCGATCTGATTGAGAATAATAGAAACCAAATAAAAATTTCCAACATTCACTAGTGAGATAAAAAACAAAAACAAAATACTAAATTTCTGGAAATCTTCTTTTCCAACCCAATAAAATAACTCAAATAAATAAACGGGTATAGGAGGAAATTCGACCCAATAGTCGATAAACGGTAGCCCCGGAATCTGTGCAAGCTGATAAAAATGTGTAATATCACCGAAACCTCGCAGCAGCTCTAAAGGAACAACAAAGATTTTTACTAACGAGAAAAAAATAAGGATTATTAACAGTATTTTTTGAAATGGAATAATATCTAATGATAGATTTTTATTCTTCATTTATGGTGCCTGTAAAATCAACGATATTTCATCTTCATAAACCATCTGCCACTTTTCATTTAGTAAAAGTGAATTAAGTGGTCGTCCCTTTTCTAAAAAGACCCATTCAATATCGTATTGATTGATTTTTCTCTGCCAGTCTTCCGAACCTGATACCAAAGCCAACCAATCTAAAATAATCTCATCACCGAATAAATCGGTCCGCCCATCTACAAACACTTTGTTATCTTGGAGATACCAATACATATAACCACCCCAAGCATATTCATTTAATCCATTTCCAGGAAGTTTATTTTCTTGTAACCACAAAACAGCTTTTTTGGGATATAACTGCTCTTCATAATAATTTATGATCACTGAATTGGATAAATAAACAAACTTTCCTAATAAACCCAAAGATATGACCGAAAATAAAATCAAATTAATCCCTTTCGTCAAACCGGGTCGAAAAGATTTATTTTGAAAAGCTGATCTTCTTAAGATTTGTCTGAGCCAAACAGAATCTTTTAATCGAGTCAGATAAAAAGCGAGAACTAATTCGCTTAAAATTGGGGTTACTAAAATCGCAAAGGGTCCAAAATTCCGTCTTGCAACAAAGCCTAAGTAACCAAACAGCAACAATGGCAGTGATTTTGCAGTAGTTATCTGTTGTGGAATTGCCAAAGCCAAAAATATAACCATAAGCCAAGCCCATAAAAAAGGTTGTTGAATTAATTCATGGAAATTTGGTGATGCCCATTCTGGTATTAAGTCTTGCAAAACAGAAACCGAGATGGTATTGAACTGAACCCCCCACACATTCCACCCATTTGGATTTATCATCACAACAAGGGATATAAGAATTATTAAAATCACCCAATAAAGGTCATTTTTATTAAATGAAAATTGGTTATTTTGTTCCAAAAAACGGTCTATCAAACTTCCCAGGAACCAAAAAACTAAAAACAATATCCCAAGAGAAAAACCAGCATGCAGATTTGACCACACTATAAAAAATAACAAAAATACAATAGATATGGTTGTTTTTGAAAATTTCCGAGTTTGTTGAAGAAGATATTGTTCAATAGCAAGAAATAAAAAGGTGAATAATTGTGGGCGAGGCGCCCATATAACGGCAGAAATTGCGACTGTAAGTACAAGAATAAATGCTCTTAGCAAAACAGGACCACTCATTGTTTTATATATAAAATAAATCGATATAGCTACAACCATTGCCACTAATACCATCACCCCAGGAAAAGAAAACAAGTTAAAAGTTATATAAAATATCACCTGACCTAACCAGGAATGATTAATCCATTCCGAACTAAGCTTTGTATATGAGTATGAATCGGTTAACACTGGTTTACCAGAAGAGAATGTATCCTGCCCTGCTCGGATATGCCACCAGAAATCTGTATCAAATGGAAGTCTCAATGCCATCATTAAGACCAATAAGAATATTAGAACAAAAATAAAACGATCTCGATTTGAATTATTGATAGAGTCCATAAGCCGCCAATTGTTGGGGTTCTACTTTTTCCGAAAGTTCGTAGTATATATGATAATCTCCAATTTCTTGATATGAATATTGAACTTCTAATTCTTTAAACCCAGTTTGCAAAACCTGGTCAAGCATTTCATTATTTGTGGTGATATAAAATACCTGTTCGCTTTCGGAAACCTGAACTTCATAATCTTTTATTCTACTATCGCGTGAAGTATATGTTAGATGGGGATGATAAGGCAGGCTGGGAACACTAATAATTTTTTCATCACTTAAGAAAGCCAATGGATAACTAACCCAATAATTACTATATCCAAAAAATTCATTTTTGCTTGATAAAAAACTTACTAATTCTGGTAAGTATTCTTGCTGCACTTGTGCAGGTCTAAAAAACTGGGTTGTAATTTTTGGTTGTTGTTTCATATAGATTAAACTGCCAGCAATTTGATAAAACAAAACTAGTATTAACAAACCAGTATATATCTTACCGAATCCTTTTGAATATCCAGCTAATCCAACCAGCATACTCAATAGGAATACAAACGGTAAAAAGTATCTGCCGGATGGATCAACTCCGAAAGATGTAAAAACAAAACCCACAAACAAAAGAAATCCCACACTGCAAACGGTAAAAAATACCGATTTTTGGAAATAAGAAAAGGTTGATATGTTTACTTTTTTTATCGTCACGATCCAGAATAAAATTACAATTGGAATCAATGGCAACAATATTCCATCTACTGACCAGGGAGGACGAAAGCCAAAAATCACTGTCGGGGCAAATAAAACAAAAGAAAGAAGATGATTAATGATGCGTTCCCAAAAAGACAAGGTTTCTACCGAAACAGCACTGCCAAACATCTCTTGAAGTAATATTCCACCATTTGCAAAAAAACCGTAGAACCAAAAAAAAGCTCCTGCGAAAAAACCAAAAACAATCATAGTTAATTGTTTTACGATTTTCCATACATTAATATTTTTTTTCAAATTATTGCTTAGTATAAAAATTACTGCTGGACCAGCAAATACCAGGCTTAATGCATTAGCCCACAAACCAAGTCCGATACAAAAACCCAGGATTACCAAAACCCAGGTCTTTTTTTGTTTTTCGGTTTGTTCCATATTCGTTTTTACAAAAATTGCGGCTAGAAGCAAATCGGTCATACCCAATAAAAATGCTTCGCCATATCCCCCTAAAGATACTGTAGTGTACAAAACAACATTTACAACCGGGAACGCTAAAAACAACATAGCAATCATTGATACAATTTTTTTTTCAAAAACCACTTGCATAAAAATATAAAATTCAATCAAAGTCGCTGAAAATAAAATGATTTGAACAATTCTTATCCAGATAATTTCAGTTCCAAATAAATTAAAAAAGATAGAGATTATATAGGCATCCAGACTCCCCATATAAACTTGACCATAAAAAAAAATAGGACGTGCCCCAGCCAAAATATGTTTTGCCATCAAACCAACAATTGCTTCATCAGCGTTAAAAGGGAATGCCTTGTTAATTAATAATACCCCACGGAACAACCACATTCCCCCAATTACCAATATAATAAATAAAATTGGAGTATTTAAAAATCTATTTAAGGTCTTTTGAATTGAATTTAACATGTATGCCTTTTTGAAAAAACAGCCAATATTTATTTTTTTTATCTCAATATTTATTATCTGGATGGTTTTTTATTATATAAACCTCGATGTAGTTCCCTTTCACCCAGATGAATCCACTCAAATCTTCATGAGTGATGATGTTGATTTGTTTTTTTCAGAACCATCTTCCTTATTTTATTCTAAAAAAGCGGCTAACGACCAAAAACAATCCTATCGATTTTTAGATTCTCCACTAACTCGTTATACAATCGGAATTTGGAGACATTTAACAAACCAACCGACACTACAAAAAGACTGGAATTGGAGTGCAAACTGGAAAGACAATCAATCAGCCATTCCAAATCCATCCTTGTTGTTTTTTGCTCGCTTTGGAGTTTCACTCGTTTATCCATTTTCTGTACTTTTGTTGTTTTTGATCACTCGCAAACTTTTTTCCGTTGAAGCCGCTGTTATCGCTGGTTTATTATTCATGTTTAATTCCGTTATTCTATTACATACCAGACGTGCTATGGCTGAAAGCCTGATGTTATTTTTTATGCTGCTTTCCATTTGGATGATTTTTAGTGTAAAACCACATCTTTATTATTTAAGCGCAATTCCAATAGCCTTTGCAATCAATACAAAACAAAGTTTATTATTCTTAATTCCCGCATCGATTTTAATTTATTTAATAAAAACAAAATTTACTTGGTCCTTGTTAAAACAAATTGTACTTTTTCTAATTTTGATCTTTTTAATAACAGGTTTCCTGAATCCAGTACTTTGGAATCGCCCAATAGAAGCTGCAAGAATCATGATTGATAAAAGAGCTGCCTTACTCGAATCTCAGCTTGAAACCATTCATTTTGTATCACCTGAATTTATTTTAGACACACCATTTGAACGGTTGGTAGGGTTTATCGCTCAAACATACATCACTCCACCCGCCTATCAAGATGTTGCAAATTACGAGGACTATTTAGAACCATCTATTCAACGATATAATCGAAACTTTTTTCATCAAGGAGTTTTTCGCAGCATTATACCTGGGATTATTTTTTTTGTTCTTTCAATAATTGGGTTTATTATTGTTTTGTCGGATAAACAAATAGACAAAATTAGTTTCCTTATTTTATTTTTATTGGCTTTAGGGGAAATTTTATATGCCTTTCCAATTCCTTTTCAAAGATATTATTTACCGCTCTATCCTTTTATTTTTGTTTTGATTGCCGTCTTTTTTACTAAGCTATTCATTGGATTAAAACAGATGACAATTCATTCATTAATAAAGTAAATAAAAATAACACCTGGTTAAGAAATTTGACCTTTTGGCATTTATTATGCCAAAAGGTCAAATTACGGTATCGCTATAAAATCACCCTATATCTTTTTCTGGTACACACGGTGATTTTTGTAAGGCACGCCCCCCATCGTAATTAAATCCTTACGCATCTGCTGTGTAGTCTCAGCCACTTGGGTCAGTTCTCCCTCTAGAAATTGACCACTGCTTTTTAAAGTCTCTGCCATTTCGGAGTATAGAAGGGCATTTCCACCACCACCTTGGTAATCTGGTAATATTCCAGCACCATTTAATGAAACCATTTTTGTGGCTTTAAATTCTCGCATTATATCCAAAATACCCCAAGGGGTGATTTTTCCTTTTTGTCTTTGTAAAGCAGCAGACACATCCGGAAACGCAAATAAGAAACCAACTATTTGTTCTTTATATAATATAACTTTTATTAATTTGGGATCGGCTACCATCATAATGTCATCCAATGAAAATTGAATTTCCCGCTCAGTTAAAGGATAATACTCCCAGTTATAAATAAATGTTTTGTTATAAGCTTCACCAATTGGTTTTACCCATTTTTTCAGTTCTCGCTTCGAAGTGAAATTAACAACTTTGAATTTTCCCCGCTCTCTAACTCTGTCAGCGACTAATTGCGCTTTTTCAGGAATGTTAAATTGATCATTTTTAATGTGACAGGAAACAAAATCCACATCTTTTTCAAAACCAATATTTTCGACTAAGGTCTGATAATATGGGAAATTGTAATTCATCATCGTCATCATTTGTCTATGCTCTGTACCTTGGATTTGAATGCCATATCCATCAAATGCGCTTAAACCCTTGGGACCTGAAACTGTATCCAAACCCCGGTTTTTTGCCCACTCAAAAGCTCTAGCAAATAAAATATCTGCCACACTTTGATCATTAATTGAATCAAAGAAATAAAATTGAGCTTTTTTCACATCATGGGTCCGGTTATAAGGAACATTTTCGATCGCAGCAATCCGGCCTACGATTTCTCCATCTTGTTTTGCAGTGAAGAATTCAGCTACTGAATGTTCATAAAATGGATGTTTGGCTGGGTTTAACATTGTTTTTTGATCTGTTATAAACGGAGGGACCCATTGTGGTACATCTTTATATAACTTAAACGGGAAGGAAATAAATTCCATAACATCTTTTTTCGATTGAAGATCTAATGAATGGACTGATAACATAATATACCTTTCGTGATCTATAAGATGAATTTAATCAGTATACACCAACCACAAAATCGTTAACACAAAAACAAGTCTCGAGTTATGTTATTTATTATTACCTATACAATAAGTTCTGATTTATGGAGAGCTTTCATACAATCTTAATGAGGTTATCCTATGAATAAATTAAAAAACTCAAATTCCATATATCTTTTACAACATGCCGATAACCCAATTGATTGGTACCCTTGGGGTGAAGAAGCTTTGTTGAAAGCAAAATCTGAAGATAAACCAATTTTTTTAAGCATCGGATATGCGGCTTGTCATTGGTGCCATGTTATGGAAAAAGAAACATTTGTCAACCAAACCGTAGCTGATTTTATGAACAAATATTTTGTTTCAATAAAAGTGGACCGAGAAGAAAGACCGGATTTGGATAAAATCTATATGGATTCTGTTATGGCTTTAACCGGACAAGGTGGTTGGCCTTTATCAGTATTCTTAACCCCCGATGGGTATCCATTTTACGGCGGCACCTATTTTCCTGCCACACCCCGATATGGTATGCCATCATTTCTTCAGTTGGTAAGTTCGATTCAAGAAAACTGGGTTTCCAATAGAACTGAGCTAATTCAACAAGCTGAAACGATCACCAACCATATAAATCAAAATACCAGTCATTTTGAAACTGAAACGCCACTTTCACCCCATATTACTGAAAAAGCATTGCAAAAAATCATGAGTTTAGTAGATTGGGAGTTTGGTGGCTGGGGTACAAGCCCAAAATTTCCTCACCCCATTGTTATAGATTTTTTATTAAGGTATGCAAACCAGACTGAAGTCAAAAAAGCAATTGAACTCACATTAAACCACATGATTCAAGGGGGGATGTATGATTTGAACCGTGGAGGATTCCATCGTTACAGCACTGACCGTGATTGGCGTGTTCCCCATTTCGAAAAAATGTTATACGATAATGCACAAATACCCTTAAGCTATCTGATTGCTGGAATAATATTTAACAATAAAAACTATTTAAGAGTAGCTGAAAACTCACTTGATTTCATTAAAAACGAATTGATGGACTCATCCGGTTTGTTTTGGTCTAGTATCGATGCCGACTCGGATGGACAAGAAGGAAAATTTTATATATGGGAAAAAGAAAAATTAACCGATGAAATATTGGCTGTGTCACTATCTCCATCTGATTTTGAAATCATTCCAGATAATCAATTGGAAGGAAAAACAGTATTGAGGTTTGCTTCTCCCATTCCATCGGAACAAATTCATGATTCAACTCATCCCCTATTTCAAAAATTACGTCTCATTCAAAACCAGCGCAATCGCCCCATAACTGATGATAAAATCCTTACCGATTGGAACGCTTTAACAATTCGGGTTTTTGTTTATGCTGCTTCCGTCTTAAATCGACCAGATTATAAAAAAATTGCTATCCGTGCTGCAAACCAATTGATCGCAAAACATATAATGAAAAATCGTTTACGGCACAGCGCCAGAAATGAGCATATTGGTGTTTCTAGCTTTCTTAGTGATTACGCAATTTTGATCAATGCACTAATTGATATTTTTTATCTAGAGATAAATGAAAAATGGTTTTTTCTTGCTAACGAACTTGCTAAAGAAATGATTGAAATTTTTTATGATGAAGGCAATTTTTTTGATACACCATATGATCAGCCATTAATTATCAGACCAAAAACCATAGAAGATAACGTAATGCCCTCTGGTAGTTCTGCTGCTGTTATGTCTCTGTTAAGGTTAAACCAAATTAGCCTAAACCAGGAATATTTAACGATCATTGAGGATTCATTGAATAATAATTTGGGATTGATTTTGAAATACCCACTCGCTGCAGCCAATTGGCTTAAAATAATTTATGATTGGAACACGCCACCACAACAATTAATCGTTGTGTTAGAAGATAACAAGGATTTTGATCAGGAAAAACTAAAAATATTTAGAAAAATATTACCCTTTCCCGGACAATTGATTATCGGAACGAGATCTGTATTTGAGAAAATAAACTTGGATATTTTTCAAAATAAAAATGTACTAAACAACCATGCCACCTTTTACTTATGTAAAAATCACACTTGTTCTCTTCCAACAAATAATGAAGAAAAAATATTGACAGAATTAGGATTTAAACCTGATTAGAACCCTTAAACAAAACTCTATTTGATATAATCAAAACAGTTCCCTTTGGTAAAATAGGATCAAATCTAGATCAAACTGATTCCTGTCTTTTTTAATTCGAATAAGGTTTCTTAAAGATCATTAAACTGAAATGGGCTTTATTCGGTATCTTAATTAAAGCAAATAATCGTAGAATTCTTGATAAATGAAAGCTAATTGGAGGTATTTTTGGAAAAATTTATAATAGAAGGTGGTATTCCGCTAAAAGGTGATTTTACTCCTTCAGGAAATAAAAACGCAGCATTACCCTTGTTAGCAGCTTGTATCCTTACAGATGAACCAATCACTTTAAAGAACATGCCCAATATCTTGGATGTGCTTGCCATGAAAAAACTCATGGAAAGCTTGGGGGTTCAGATAAATGTCCAGGAAAACAACACCTGGCATATTCATGCAAAAAATGTTAGTTTTTCTGATTTAGACCCAGAATTATGCAGAAAAATTAGAGCATCAATTTTGATTGCTGGGCCTATGGTGGCTCGCTGCAAAGAATTACATCTACCCCCTCCGGGCGGCGATGTTATTGGCCGTCGTAGAGTTGATACACATATATTAGCACTCCAGAAATTAGGCGTTGAAGTAAGTTACCATCGGTCTTTTCATTTTAGTGTAAAAGAATTAAAGGGAGCCGATATTTTACTGGACGAAGCCAGTGTGACAGCAACTGAAAATGCGATTATGGCATGTGTTTTAGCGAAAGGTGAATCCGTTTTACGCAATGCAGCTTCAGAACCTCATGTTCAAGAACTATGTCATTTCTTAAATTTAATGGGTGCAAAAATTGAAAATATCGGTTCAAACACTTTGCATATCACAGGCGTAGACAAATTACATGGCTGTGAATTCACAGTCGGGCCTGATTATTTGGAAGTCGTCAGTTTTATTGGTGCTGCGGCTGTAACAAAGGGAGAAATTCGAATTCACAATGCGGGAAACCAATATCTTGATATGGTTCGATTAGTTTTTAAACGAATTGGTATCGTATGGGAAACCAATGGGGATGATCTCTTTGTTCCTTCCAACCAACCATTAGAAATTGAACCCGATTTGGGTAATGCCATTCCGGAAATCAGTGTCATGCCCTGGCCAGCATTTCCTACCGATCTAATGAGTATTGCTATTGTTACAGCTACTCAATCGAAAGGCTCTATGCTATTTCACGATTGGATGTATCCTAGTCGTATGTATTTTACAGATAAATTAGTAGGTATGGGCGCACAAATCGTCTTATGTGATCCTCACCGCTGTATCGTTCAAGGGCCAACCCAATTATTTGGGGAAAAATTGGAAAGCCCTGATATTCGAGCAGGTATGTCACTTGTCATTGCTTCATTAAGTGCCCAGGGAAAATCAGTTTTAAGAAATGTACGTCAAATTGATCGTGGCTATGAACAAGTAGAAATAAAATTGCAAAAATTGGGTGCAAACATTGTGCGTGAAACTGAGTAATAAAAAAAGCGGCTGTCAGCCGCTTTTTTTATTACTCAGGTGATGCAATCACTTCCAAGAATTGATCTACAATACTTCTTAACATGCCTTCAGGCAAAGCGCCTACTTGTCGATGCGCAATCTTTCCACCGCTAACAAATAACATAGTAGGAATTCCCTGGACGCCAAATCTTCCAGCCCATTCCGGATTTTCATCAGTATTAACTTTTGCAATCAATACTTTTCCAGCATATTCTTTTGCCAGTTTATCAAGTACTGGAGCAACCATCTTACAAGGGCCACACCACGGTGCCCAAAAATCGACAATCACCGGTAGTTCGGATTGAAGTACGGTTTTTTCAAAGGCACTATCTGTTACATGCACAGGTTCGTTTATCATTTTCACTCCTCAAAGAAAAAATATTATTTTTTATACTCCCCAGGAGTATATCACAAAACCATTAATTGGAGTTGTGTCTTTTCCATTTCTAATAAAGTTCTTATGATTTTTCAATATCTTTACGCCGGAAATCAACAAAACGGTAACCTACTCCACGCTCTGTTAAAATATAAACCGGGTTTGAAGGATCTTCCTCTAACTTTTGTCGTAAATAATTAATATACAAACGTACGTAATGAGGCTCATCCCTATACTCATATCCCCAAACTCGGGATAACAATTGGTCATATGTTAAGACCCAACCTGCATTTTTTACCAGGTGATATAACAACCGATATTCAGTTGGCCGAAGTTTTACGAGCTCATCATTCACCCAAATTTCGCGTCGTGAGAAATCCAATTTTAATCTAGAATCCACCTCAACCAAATCGGAACTTTCATTAGAAGTTGCTTCAGTCCTACGTAAAACTGCTCGCACACGGCTAACAAGCTCTCTCGGGCTAAATGGTTTAGTCACATAATCATCTGCGCCTAATTCTAATCCACGTACACGATCATCTTCTTCGCTTTTTGCTGTAAGCATAATGACTGGGACATTACTGATTTCACGTAGTAGTTTTAGTACTTCAAAACCCTCAATATCTGGAAGCATCACATCAAGTAATACCAAATCAGGCAATGAATCTCTATACTCCTGTAAGGCTTGCATTCCACGGTAAGCTTCAACGACTCGAAAACCATCATGTTCAAGATTAAGTCGAATGAAACGAGCCATCCGCTCTTCATCGTCTACAACAAGAATCGTTTTGTTTTTAAAAGTATCATCCATAATTTTATTCTCTAACAAACGAAATAATATCGTCTTCTTCTCCTGAAGGAATAATTTCAATAAAGTTCACGCGATGAATAGGCCAGATAACAACCGTGATATTCGCTTCCAAATAATGCAAATCTTTTCCATCCCTACGACGCGGATTTTTTAGCTGAATCATTACATCACTCATCTTTGGTAATTCATCGACTTCCCCTATCACTGGTTCTTCATTTGAAACATGTAAGATTACTGAAGGCATTTAATCTCCCTATTTAATAATAACCTGTAATTTTAATTTACCTAACGCAATGACATCACTATGATTTAAGGGATAATCGACATGGGGAACAATTTTTTGACCATTAACTCTGGTTCCATTGGAAGAACCCAGATCCATGATTGCAACACGGTTTCGAGTAACTTTTAGCGCGGCATGCAAACGTGAGACTCCTTGAGCATAAGCATCATAAGGCGATAAATCCACATCCGGTAAAATGGGCTGTCCTTCAGCTACTCTGCCTAAAGTAAACTCTGCTCGCCCAGCTAAATGCAATGTCTGTTTATTTTCCAGCACATACAAAGCCAATTCAGCATCGATATCTTCCGGCAACTCTGGATCATCAACATGATCAATATCTTTTACGGTTGAATTGGAATACCCAACCGGTTCATGCAGATGATCACTAGGCGCCTTTTGTAATGATTGTGTTGTAAGATAATCAAGCGATATTAATCTTGCACCGCATTCGCTACAAAATAAAGCGCCTGGCAATTCTTTGTGATGACAATTTGGACAAATAATCATAACTAATCCATCTCCGGTTCAGGTAACAACAATAATGCCCTGGTACCATATTTAATTTTTTTCTCACCCAAATCTGATAATTTGTTGTTATTTTTCAAAAACTCAGCTTCCTTTAGCACTGTATGAGCAAGATTTCGATCACCTTTTGCTAATAAATGAGTAGCCATATGATGTAAATGTTTAGAAGCTTTTGTCATATCTCCTAATTTAATAGATTCCTGTGCTTTTTCCTGAATTCGATATAAGGTTAAATGAGACATGGCTTCAATAATTTGTGCTGGTGGAGATTCTTTATCGATTCGTAATTTTACTGTCCGGTTAAAATCCACAAAAAATCTTTTCCGATGAACACTTAATGAGGGCAAATCCATGGTGATGACACCACGTAAAAGCTTTAATTCTGTTGTAGAAACTGGCAATTCATCAATTTCAAATTCGAAAATAATCCTTAAATGTTTACCGTATTGAAGATTTCCCAATGCAATGGGTGAATCGACCGCTAATTGAGATAGCCCCGGGCTGTACCGGAAAACATAGTTTAATTTAACCATCTGGTTTGTTTCAAAAGATAATTGAACATTATGAGCTAAAACCACACCAGCAGAAACAACTCGGTCTATAAGAGAATTATACATTTCTTGAGCAGTGCTGACAAATTGAGTTTCTCCCCCAGTAATCTGCGTTAACTTATCCAAAAATTGATCATTCCAACCATCCCCCACACCAATTCCAAACAAAGTAATCCCATCTTGATGTGCTTCGCGCATCAAATTATAACAATTATCCTCATCACCATAAGTATGTCCGTCTGTTAATAATATCAATTGACGAATTTGATCATTATCCTTGCCCATGGATCTTAATACTTCAACTCCAAATGACAATCCTTGAAATATTTCTGTTGCACCGCTTGCTTGAATTGTTTGAATTTTAGGAATTATTTGTTCTAAATTTGAACTTGGAGTTGGTGGTACAATAATTTCTGCTCGGTCGCTAAAGGCAATTACTGAAATCATATCTTCAGGTCTTAACAATCGTAATAAATTAATTGCCTCAAATTTTATTTTTTCTAACAATTCACCTTGCATAGAAGTGGATCGATCAATAACTAAACAAATATTAATTGGTGGAAAACTATTAGGATCTAAGCCATTTTTTGTTGAAATATCCAGCAACGTGTATATTTTTTGACTTCCTTCAATAATAGGAATTGCTGATCTGCTGAATTGCAATTTCATTTTTAAGAATTGTGATTTTTTTTCCTCTTCAGAAAATTGTTCATCATATTCCTTTCGCCGAATTGGATCAATCAGAACATCATAAGCCTTTTGAATCAAAATAAATCTTTCATTAGACTGTATGTTCGGGTTTTTATCTGGATGAAATTTCTTGGCAGCAAGAAAATACGAACGTCTAATTTCATCCGTGGTCGCGTCTAAAGGAATTTCTAATAGATTGTAATAGTCCATACCCCCTCTTTATGAATACGTTTTTATCAACACGGCGCTAATATTATCTGGTCCTCCAGCTTGATTTGCTGCATCAACTAATAACGAACAAGCTTTTGATGGACATTCTTCAGACGATATTATCCTAAAAATTTCATCCTCAGAAACTAATCCCCACAAACCATCGCTGCAAATTAATATGTATCCTGGTTTTGGTAAAGGTGAAGTCTGAATATCTGGTTTGAATGGCTCAGATTGGCCTAAAGCCCGATATAATACATTTTTATTTGGGTGATTTTCAGCTTCTTTCTCAGTTATTTGACCTAATTCCAATAAACGTTGAACCAATGAATGGTCATTGGTCATAGCTTCCATCCTACCATCAGGATATATATTATAGAGTCGTGAATCACCAACATGTGCAATTGTTACCTGTTCACCCAAAATCAAAACAGCTGTTAATGTTGTTCCTCCACCTGGAGCATTTCTAACGACAGCATTTTGGGCATTTTTTACGCCATTTTCCATAATTTCTTGCAAACTTTCGGTTGGCATTTCTGATTCAATACTGAACAATGGAAAATAAAGTTTTTGAACAAGATATTCTCCCATCGCTCTGGCTGCCGAACCACTGGCTACCTCACCAAATTGATGCCCTCCCATTCCATCTGCAACGACAAATACACCAAATTGTACATCTTTATTCCCATCAGCAAAGATAGCGCTAAAATAAAAAATTGCATCTTCATTGTGGTCTCTTTGTTTCCCAACAGATTGACCGCACCCCACAATAAATTGAGTTGGACTAATTTCAATATTCTGACGCGTTACACGTTTTAACTGTTCTTCAGAAAGTGGAGCAGTCTCTACATTCACAAAAATTTTTTTGGGCTGTTTTCGTCGAAATAAGTTTTTTAATGAATTTAACAAATTCTCCTCCACGGCGAACAAACTATATTAAGCATAAAGAGCATAAATCATATGATCACTTGATCCAAAATAAATTACATCATTTACAACAGTCGGTGTGCCTGTAATTGGTCCACCCGTTTTATATTTCCATCGTAAATGACCCTTATTGAAATCAAGGCAGTACATGGTGCCATCAGCAGTACCACAGTAAACGCCATCCTTATAAATTACCGGGGAACCACTAACTTGATGGTCTGTTTTAAAACTCCAAATTTCTTTAGCATTGCCAGAATCAAGACAATAAATAAAACCATCAGCTGAGCCAAAAATAACATTGTTATCTTTTTTACATGGGGAGGAAATAGATCCTTTTTCCATCCGAAAACGCCAAACAACCCAACCAGATTTGGAATCAAGTGCATAAAATTGGGCATCTAAAGATGCAAAATAAACAATTCCATCCGAAACCAATGGAGAAGAAGTAATGGCTCTTTTGGCTTTAAATCGCCACTTAATTTGTCCCCGGAAATCAACGCTGAAAAAATCACCCATTTCAGTTCCGGCATAAACAAAATCTTTGGAAACAAATGGTGTTGTTCGGATAGGTGCTCCACTTTCTACTCGCCATGTTAAACGATTTGAGAGTAAGTTTACCGCATACAAATAACCATCATCAGCCCCAAAAAAAGCATGCCCTTCCGCAATATTTGCTGAACTTCGTATTGGTCCATCAGCTTTAAAAAACCAGGTCCGTTTACCTGTTCTGCTTGAAACAGCATGTAAACCACCATCTTCCGACCCTATCAGAATTAATCCATCCTGATAGGTAGGTTTGGTAATAACTCCACCTTCAGTCGGGTATTTCCAATTGAATGAACCATCAGATGCATTAACTGAGTAAAGATTATTGTCATAAGAACCGCAATAGACACTACCATTTTCATAAAGAACTGATCCCCTGATTTCATCTTCACATTTAAAGGTCCAAATTGGTTTAATATTTTGTTCTTTGTTGATTTTGTTAACATTTATTTTGGACAACATGCCAGTTTTTCTTGCTGCCAATACCAATGCTTGTTTTAAATCTTCGGTGGTTTTAAAACGATCTTCAGGGTCATAATGAAGAGCTGTGTAAATAACAACTTCCAATTCAGTAGAAATTAATGGATTAATAGAACGTATCATTCTTTCATTAAAAGAAAAAGGCGCTTCTACACGGGGATCTTTATTTGTTAACAAATGATGAATCGTTGCACCCAATGCATATATATCTGCCACTGGTGTGGCTTCACCCCGATATTGCTCAGGTGGTGAATAGCCTTCCGTACCAATCATCGTACCTTTTTGTCCGGATCGGAAAGTTTTTGCGATACCAAAATCAACCAGTTTTACCTTTCCATATTGGTCAATCATAATATTGCTGGGTTTTATATCTCGAAAAATGATTGGTTCCGGTTGATGGCCATGTAAAAAGCTTAACACATCACACAATTCAATAGTCCAGGCCATTACTTTCTCTTCAGGTAATGGACCATCATTTTCGGCTAAAATCGATTCTAAATCTTTACCAGCGATGTATTCCATTACCAAATAAGAGCGCTCGTCTTTAGAAAAATAATCATAGATTTGTGGAATGGATGGATGATTTAATGTAACGAGAATATTCGCTTCACGTTCAAAATTTGTCACGATAGTTTCGCGCACCAATGGGTCTGGTGCGTTAATAATCATTTCTTTTACAGCAACATATTTCACAACATTAGGAAAGTGGTTATCTCTAGCACGGTAAACGGACCCCATTCCTCCTACGCCAATGACGTCTTGAATCTGATATCGATTAACAAGCACTGTTCCAGATTGAAGCTGAGTGAAAGATTTGCTTTCGTGAGGATTAAAGCTGGAAGTTATTTTTTGGGTATCTAGAAACCCTCTATTTTTTTGATTGTTTTCATCAAAATCAAAAACCAAGTTGTCACCTTTTTTATTTGATATTGTAAATGATTATAAAATGCAAACATTTGATTTGCAACCATTATCAACCCCCCTCTTTAATAAATTGTCTCCTCCTTTTTATCTGAGCATCAAAAACAATAATAAAAATATAGAAGTATCAAAAAATCACGAAGTGTCTTTTTGCAAATTCATTATAAATAAATAATAACGATTGTTTATAAAATTTTTTTCAACAAAATCCGGTCATGCACATTCAATTTAAGAATGATGAATGGAAGAACACATTGCATAAAAATGCATGTTGAATGTCAAATGGATTATGGATAAGAGGCATCCTTAAATACGATACCTGTAACTATCAGGAGTCATTACGGATTTGTAGAATGAAACAAGCACTTTCTATCTTTCATTCAAATAAACTTAATGCGTTAATCAGGGAGAACAATGTTCAAAAATTTTAATGAAGCCCATCAATATGTTCAACAAAATGATATTAAAATGATTGATTTAAAATTTTGTGATTTATGGGGCCGCTGGCACCATGTCACCATCACGAAACGAGAATTTACGCCTGATTTAATGAAAGCTGGAATTGGTTTTGATGGATCTAGTGTGGGTTTTAAGAGTGTTGCATCAGGAGATATGGCATTAATTCCGGATTTATCAACCGGATTCATTGATCCCTTTTGGGAAACCAGTACATTAAGTTTCATTTGTAATACAGTAGAAGCCGATTCAAAAATTCTTTTTACGGGAGAACCAAGAGAGATTGCGAGAAAAGCAGAAAGCTTCTTAAAACAAACTCAGATCGCTGACCAAAGTATATGGGGCCCAGAATTTGAATTTTATTTATTTAATCATGTTTGTTTTGAAAACCATATCAATTCAGCTTCATATTCGGTTGATTCTAACGAAGCCATGTGGAATAGTCACCACTCAAATCACGGACATTTAATTACCCCACATGGTGGCTACCATGCGATTCCACCAAAAGATCAAAATTTTCGACTGCGTGCAAAAATGGTTGAAACACTGGAAACCTTAGGAGTCCCCGTAAAATATCATCATCATGAAGTCGGCGGTCCGGGGCAACATGAAATTGAAACACCCTTAATGGGGCTAATCGAATCTGGTGATGCTGCGTTAATTATTAAATATGTCACAAAAATGATCGCCCATGAGGCTGGTCAGTCTGTAACTTTTTTACCAAAACCTCTCTTTGGTGAGGCCGGCAGTGGTATGCATTTTCACCAGCAATTGATAAAAGATGGAAAAAATCTTTATTATGACGCGTCACAACCAAATCTGTTAAGTCAAACTGCTCTTTATTACATTGGCGGTTTACTGATTCATGCTCCAGCAGTTTTAGCTTTCACAAACCCTAGCACCAATAGTTATCGACGGCTTATTCCGGGTTATGAAGCACCTGTCAATGCATTCTTTTCGAGCGGAAATCGTAGTGCAGCGATCAGAGTACCTAAATACGCCACTGAACCTGATATGGTGCGTTTCGAATTTCGTCCACCAGATGCCACTTGTAATCCTTATCTGGCTATGGCAGCCATGTTAATGGCAGGAATTGACGGCATTCGGAATAAAATTGATCCAACCAAACATGGTTTTGGGCCAATTAATGAAGACATATTTTCATGGTCAGATGAAAAGCGTGCAACTATAAAAAGTCTTCCTACCAGTTTGGATGAGGCGTTAAACGCACTTTCTAATGACCATCAATTCTTGTTAGAAAACGATGTATTTCCAAAATCACTTATTGATCTTTGGATTAAAACTAAAAAGAAAGAAATTCAGGAAATTCAAATCCGTCCTCATCCTTATGAATTCGCCATGTATTATGACCTATAAAATCAGGTAGTTTACTACTTTAATCGGTAACTAATTTATTTGCTCTTTTTGAAGCGCACTGATCACAGTTGCATAATAATCGCAAGAAAGGCCAGTTATAAATCCCATAATGGTGTCCATCTTCCCAGGTTATGGAGACGGCATAAGTACCAACCAATTCAATACTTTGAATGCGGGTCATTTCACTGTCAGGTAAGATTTTATCAAAGACATCACTATCAGGTTCCGCTTTCATATTTTCATGCCCACCACGGCATGTAGCACATGGACACGCTGCTCGTAATAAGCCAAATTCAAATATACTATGATGGGAATCATCCCACTCAATTTCCACTATTCGATCTTTTTTTTGAACATTAATTGCAATTGGTAACATGGATAACCTCATTATGGAGTTGTAACAATTCTTAAATAATTTTCAGCAGCCCAACCATTTCTGCCCTCATCGTATGGTGCCTCAAGATGCCACCAAACATATCCATCTGCTTCTTCAGGTCCACCAATAATTAAAAACACTTCTGAATCCAAGCCAATGAAATTTACATTGTAAGATTGCCCAGGGCCTGTTCGAATCCTTAATCCATCACCATCCGTTCCGTAAATTTGTGCATATTCACCCATCTTTAATCCACCTGTAGTGATTGGTTCAGTGGTTAGTTCCGGTGTAGGAGAAGGTACCCAGGTCTCTCGCGGAATGGAAGTAGCGATTGGGGCTTCAATTACGGTAACGATTGCTGTAGGATTCAAACTTGTTTTGGAATTATCCGGCAAAAAATATAACCCGAGAATTGCAAAAAATATAATTAACAAGGTTATCAACAATCCTAAAACCACAGTGCCCCAGGTCCGATTCATAAATTATTCTCCCAATAATTCTATAAAAACTTCCGATTTTTATCTATCTATTCTACAATGATGATTAAGAATTTTTCAATTGCGGCAATAGCCTGTATGTTATAATTTGCTAAAGTAATTCTAACCTTAATTATGGAATCAATAAACTCCGCTACTCCAATCTTAGATAATCGATACCAACTTCTGCAAACTTTAGGCGCAGGTGGGATGGCTGTTGTTTACCGTGCAAAGGACCTTAATCTTGAACGATTTGTTGCGGTAAAAATCTTAAGACCAGACTTTTCAAAAGACGAAGGGTTCCGTAAGCGATTTCATCAAGAAGCAAAAGCGGCTGCGAATTTATCACATCCTAATATTGTGACTGTTCACGATTTTGGTTTAGAAGGTGAACAATTATTTATCATCATGGAGTACATTCCTGGTACTCATCTAAAAAAGATTATTCAAGAACGTGAAAAACTGAGTATTGATGAAGGTCTTGATATTTTAATTCAGGCATCAGCTGGTATTGGCTATGCGCACCGCGCGGGTATTGTTCATTGTGATGTTAAACCGCATAATATTTTAGTTGCTCCAGACAAACGAGTTAAAGTGACCGATTTCGGTATTGCTCGAGCTCTAGCCTCCATTCAACCAGATGAAAAAAGTAATATAGTTTGGGGCTCACCGCAATATTTATCTCCCGAACAAGCCAATGGAGAAGCACCGTCTCCAGCATCTGATGTTTATAGTCTTGGTGTTGTCATGTATGAAGTATTGACCGGTAAGCTTCCTTTTTATTCTAAAGATGCCAATCAAATGATTAAATTACATTTGGAATCTCAACCGGTATCTCCCAGAAAAATAAACCCTGATATTCCCAAACCGTTGGAACAAATCATACTTAAAGTTTTGTCAAAAGAACCTTCTTCACGGTATCGCACTGCTGATCAATTAAGCAGGGTGCTTGAAAATTTCAGAAAACAAATGGATTCGGGTCTTTTTCAAAATTCAGTTTATCCATTACCAGTCACACCGCCTCCATCCATAAATTATTCATCAAATCACTTTCAAGAACAACAACAACCCCCCAAACCTATACCAACACGCTCATCACTAGATTGGGGAACTATTCTGTTAGGATTGCTCGCTTTTCTTCTGGCTGGCGGCTTAATTCCTTTTTGGCTTTTTATTTGGTTCACTTTTAATTAACTTTCAACAGGAAAGATCATGATACTATCTGCTTCAATAATATCTTCTGACTTTACGAATTTTGGGGATCAAATCATCGAAACCGAAAAAGCCGGTGTAGACTGGTTACACATCGATGTAATGGATGGAAAATTTGTACCCAATATTACAATTGGTCCATTCATGTTAGATCATTGCCGTAAAGTTTCCAACTTGCCATTAGATGTCCATTTAATGATTGTTGAGCCGGAAAAACATATCCATGCTTTTGCAGAACATGGGGCTAATCGCATCGGTATCCACACTGAAAACAACCCTAATGCATTAAGAACAATTCAGCAAATTCGAGAACTGGGTGTTAAGCCCACAATAGTGTTAAACCCCGGTACAAATTTAACCGCAATTGAATACTTTCTACCATTTGTAGATATGATACTGGTAATGACAGTAAATCCTGGTTATTCAGGACAATTATTTATGCCTGAAATGTTACCCAAAATTTCCATATTAAAAAAGATGATTAAGGAAAGAAATCTTAATACATTAATTCAAGTTGACGGAGGAATTAATCACACAAATATTAATTTAGTAAAAAAAGCAGGAGCGGACGTTATTGTAGCTGCCACGGCAATTTATAAACATTCTGATGGAATTATGGCTGGTGTGAATGCTTTACGATCAAATGCTTCTTAAAAACAAAAATCACGACAAATGTCGTGATTTAAGTCTAGTTGATCAATATAACTTAAACTGTTGTTTTGACCAAAGTACGGATGCACCGTGTGCACAGCGTTTTTCGGACTTTTCGACCACCTTCAAAAACACTAACCTTTTGCAAATTTGGTTTGAATTTTCGATTTGTAGCCCGCATGGAAAAACTGCGATTATGTCCGAATGTAGTTGCTTTTCCACATTTTTCACACTTTGCCATAATAAGGATCCTTTCAACTCTGAGTGCTTATATTTTGCCGGCTTAGGCACTCTTCAGCAAGCAAGCATTCTACCATACCCCGTATCTTTTTACAAGAAAAGTGTTTATATGAAAGGGGAATTAATCTTATGAAGGAAATTAAACAACTTATGGGAAACATTTATGTATCTCACCGTGCAATATCCACAATTGCATATCAATCCGCTGTAGAATCTTATGGCGTTGTTGGTTTAGCCGCAAAAAATATCGTCGAAGGAATAACTCAGGTCTTGGATAAAGACCCGATGATGGGCGTGGATGTAAAATACAACGGCCAATCTATTGAGATAGACCTATACATCATAGTAGAATATGGCACACGAATTAAAATGGTAGCCGAATCAGTCAGTAATAATGTTCGTTACCGTGTCGAAAAAACGATTGGCATTCCGGTTAACAATGTAAATGTCCACATTCGTGGATTACGAGTAAGTGATCCAGATTAATTTATTTTTACTATCCTGGCATTTTGCCTGTCATTATTAGGAGTATTATGACGAATGAAGTGATCATAGATCAAAAATTTATTGACGGACAAGGTTTTAAACGATTTATAGAATCTGGATTAACCTGGTTGCGAACGAACCAGCAATTAGTCAATGCATTAAATGTATTTCCGGTTCCAGATGGTGATACTGGAACCAATATGTTATTAACTATGCAGGCTGCTTATAATGAAATTCAGAACTCTGCTGAGAATAATATCGGGGTTGTCGCTCAAGCAGTGGCACAAGGTGCATTGATGGGCGCACGGGGAAACTCTGGTGTTATTCTTTCCCAAATCTGGCGTGGTTTCGCCAGAGCACTCGACAATGAGCAAAAAATGGATGCAAAGTTGTTAGCACTAGCTCTGGACAAAGCAAAATCAACTGCTTACAAAGGAGTTGTCCGTCCTGTTGAGGGAACAATTTTAACTGTGGCTAAGGATGTTGCTGCCGCAGCCCTTGAAATTTCTGAAAAAACAGACAATATAGAAGAAATGCTGGATTTCGTTTTGCATGCAGCGGATCGATCTGTCGAAAATACACCGGAACTTTTACCGATATTAAAACAAGCCGGTGTTGTTGATTCAGGTGGAAAAGGTTATTATTTTATTCTTGAAGGATTTTTAAAACTGATAAGAGGCGAAAATTTGGAATCATCAACTACAGCCATTATTCAACCGATAACCACAATGGATCATAATAATTTGGAAGAAATTGAAGAAGGACAGGATTACGAAGTTATCGTTGATTTCCGACCGAATGGCCCATTGAATTTGGAAAAATTTTATGAAGATCTTTCCGAAATGGGTACATCCATTCAGGTAGGAGAGGGAGATGGCATGTACCGAATGCATATCCATGTGCCAACTGATAACCGGTATCTCCCAATCGACTACAGCATGTCCATCGGTACAATAACGAAAGTTTTCATCGAAAACCTGATGGATCAGATGAATCAAAAAGAAAATCAGGCAGACAAAAAACTTGAACTGACTCCCATTGAACCAGGGCAAATTGCAGTAGTCGCAATTTCACCAGGTTTTGGTTTGTCCAAAATCTTTGCCAGTTTAGGAGCAGCAACGATTGTTGAAGGTGGTCAGACAATGAATCCAAGCACAGAGGAAATTCTTCGTGCATTTGAAAATCTACCAACCGATAAAGTCGTAATTCTGCCAAATAATAAAAATATTTTTTTGGCCGCCCAAGCGGCAAAAGAAGCTACCGTGAAACAAGTTGAAGTTTTGCCAACCAAAACAATCCCTCAAGGCCTTTCAGCTATGCTTCGCTTAGACCCTTTTGGAGATTTTGATTCGGTTGTTGAAGAGATGAAAGAAGCGATTAACGAGGTAGATACAGGTGAGATAACAGTTGCTACTCGGTCTGTTGAAATTAACAATGTCAGCGTTAATCAGGGTGAAGCCATTGCACTTTTAAATTCACAATTAATTTGTTCTTCAAAAACGATTGAATCTGCTACGATTGAATTATTGTCAAAAATAGAATTAGATGATCGAGAAAGATTAACTTTCTTTTACGGCAATTCAATTTCAAAAAATGAGGTCAATCAAATCACGGATACAGTCCGAAAACAGTTTCCCGATATGGAGTTAGAAATCCACGAAGGTGGACAACCACACTACCAATTTATTATTTCGATTGAGTAATTATGCCAAACATAGCAATAATCACGGATAGCACCGCTCAATTTGCGAACCCAAATTTTCACGGGAATGACATTGTTCGAGTCATTCCCGCATCAATTAAATTCAATGATGTCCTATATGATAATGATGAGGATAAAAAACCAAAGGTAAGTAATTTCCCATTAATCCCTTTTAGCAAAACTGATCCCCAGTTAGTAATGCCGGATCAAAATGAATTATCCAAGCTGTTTGTCCAATTATTAAAAACATACAATGAATTAATTGTTTTAACCAGTTCAACAAATATCACCAGCATCTATCAAAATTGTGTGGATGCAGTGGATCTGATTAAAGGGAAGTCAGCAATACAAGTTATTGATTCGCAAACAGTTTCTGTGGGATTAGGACATTTAGTTCAAATTGCTGCAGAAAAAATTGCTACTGGAGCAACTTCTACAGAGACTGAACGAGAGATTAGACAACTCATCCCACATATTTACACCCTTTTTTGTTCGCCATGTTTGCGATATCTCAGTAATATCAGTTTGTTAGATTATTCTCAGGCTGTAATTGGAGAAATACTCTCAATGTATCCCATCTATTCACTGGAAGATGGGATACCAAAATCGTTATGTAAAACAAAAAACTTTAGGAACACACAAGATTATTTCCAGGAATTTATTGAAGAATATGAGTTTCTTAAACATATTGCTATTATTAAAGGTATCGGAATAAATGGCTTTGATAACCGTACATTAAAACAATATGCTCAAGAAATCCATCCTGATACACCGTTTAGTGAGCACCGGTTAAATTCTTATCTAGCAGCTATTTTTGGCCCAAAAACATTAGGATTGATTGTCATCGAAAAACCCTACTCACTTGAAGGTTAATTGAACACTGAAATTACGGAAAAATTAATTTATGCAGCCTACCATCCATAATTTAATTAAATTTTGTCAATTAGAAATCAGCCATAACTATACAAACAGTGCTGTAATTGGTGGTTTTGAAAATATGCTAAGTGTCTGGATCCCAGACGCAAAAAAACAAAACGTACCACTAGATCTCATTACCAAGGTGGAAGCGCTGTTTAAAGATTATGATCGCTCTACCCACGATCAACGTGTTGAAACAATCAAAAACATGTTAACCATTCTGAACAAACCAGAGTCTGCTCAAATTAACTCGTCAAAGGAACAAAAAAACCTTAACGAAGAATATTTACAGAAGAATCAACAGCCTTATGAAGTTAAAAATTCAACTAAATCAATATCGCAACCTGTAAAAGAACCTTCTCAAATTACAGACCAAGTTAAAACAACAGAAAAAACACTCTCGACAACAAAAATCTCATTTTTAGATCCGAAAACTGGATTAGGTGCACCGTTACAAACCATTCCTAATGTAGGACCTGCAAAATCAAAGGCATTGTCTACGATTGGATTGTTTACATTAGAAGATTTATTATATTTTTTCCCCAGAAAATACGAAGACTATAGTTTGTTACTGCCAATAAATAGGATTGAATACAACCAAAAAGTCACTGTAATCGGTTCTGTTAAATCAATTCACACTCGAAGTGCAAAAAACAACAAGATTAAGATAACAGAATTAATTTTAGAAGACGGCACCGGAACTTTAAGAATCACTTTCTTTAACCAACCTTTTTTACACAAACGACTATTTAAAGGGGCACAAATTGTTGTGTCCGGTAAAACAGATATGTACTTAGGCCGCATTGCGATGAATAATCCCAATTGGGAAAAACTTGATCAAAAAAATCTATTCACCAATCGTATTGTTCCAATTTATAAACTGACAAAAAACATTACCCAAAATTGGTTACGAAAGATAATGGATCATACAGTATCCCAATGGGCTCCACGGGTTCCGGATTATTTTCCCACCTCATTAATTAATAAAGCTGATCTTTTAGATTTAAGTAAAGCCATCTACGAAGTTCACAACCCGGAAACCTTTGAACTTCTAGCCCGCGCACAACAAAGAATATCATTTGACGAAATCTTTTTTTTGCAACTCGGGGTTCTTCAACAAAGAAGAAATTGGCAAAAAGCAACCAGCACCGTTTTTAACGTTACAACAGAATGGTTAGAAGGAATTTATCAAAAATTACCCTATCAATTAACCAACGCCCAATTAAGAACAATTCAAGATATTCGAAATGATTTCATGAAAGGCATTCCGATGTCAAGATTGGTTCAAGGTGACGTAGGCTCAGGAAAAACGATGGTAGCAGCTATTGCTGCTGCGATCGCTACTCAAAATGGAAATACTCAGGCAGCCTTAATGGCTCCAACCAGCATTTTAGCAGAACAGCATTACAAAAACTTGTTGGACTTTTTTACAGAACAAGATTTATTACATTCCAACCAGATACGTCTTTTAATTGGAAGTACATCAAATACCGAAAAAGAAGAAATTCGTCAGTCTTTAAAAGATGGAACAATTAAAGTAATCATTGGCACCCACGCTTTGTTGGAAGATCCCATAGAATTTAACAACCTTGAGTTTGTTGTCATTGATGAACAACATCGTTTTGGTGTTACCCAAAGGTCTGTTTTACGGGATAAAGGCAATTCACCACATATTCTTGTCATGACAGCAACACCAATCCCGCGATCATTAGCGCTCACAGTTTGTGGTGACCTGGATATTAGTGTAATGGATGAAATGCCGCCTGGTAGACAACCTGTTTCAACCCATATCGTCAGCCCACTTGATCGAGCGCGTGTTTACCAGTTAATTCACAACCAACTTGCAGAAGAACGCCAAGCTTTCATTGTTTACCCACTTGTCAGCACGGAAGAAGTGGAAGAATCAGATGATTCTGATCAGATTACCAATGCAGCTGTCAATGAACATACAAGATTGCAAACTGAAATTTTTAGTACCCGTACCGTTGGTCTGCTCCATGGCAAAATGCGTCCGGAAGAAAAAGACCAAATTATGTTTGATTTTAAAAACAAAAAAATAGATATCCTGGTTTCGACAACCGTTGTTGAAGTTGGTGTCGACATTCCAAATGCATCCGTAATGTTAATTGAAGGCGCAAACCGGTTTGGCTTGGCCCAGCTGCACCAATTAAGGGGAAGAGTAGGACGTGGCAATCATAAGTCATATTGTTTATTAATCCCTGAAAATGAAGATGCCGTTGAAAATGAACGATTAAAGGTGATGCAAGAAACGAATGATGGTTTTGTTTTAGCAGAAAAAGACCTTGCCCAACGTGGACCAGGTGATTTTTTAGGAAATCGCCAATCAGGTTATATGGATTTACGTTTGGCGAATATAATGGATGTAAAATTGATTGAAAAAGCAAGAGAATTCGCACAGAGTATTTTTGAGAAAGATCCGGATTTAAACGCTGAAGAACATCAAGAAATTAAACATATCTTAAATCATTATTGGAAAACCGGAACAGGAGACATAAGTTAAACCGAATGGTAAAAGCATTATTTCCAGGCACATTTGATCCGATACATTATGGTCATATCGATATTGCTGAACGCGCTTCATTATTATTTAAGGAAGTTGTAATTGCAGTTTATGATAAACCGTTAAAAAATTTATTATTTCCCCCAGACCAACGCCTTTGGATGACAAAAGAAGCACTTAAACATGTTGAGAATATATCTGTTGTAGGATATAGTGGTCTTACTGTTGATTTTGCAAAAAAAATCAACGCAAAAGTCTTGGTCCGTGGTTTGAGAGTGTTCTCAGATTTTGAACATGAATTCCGAATGGCATTAGCAAATCACCACTTGGCACCAGAAATTGAAATGGTCTCATTAATCACTAGTGAACAACACACGTTTTTATCTTCAACTACAGTGAGGGAAGTTGCATCACTCGGAGGAGATATTTCCAGAATGGTGCCGCCAATCGTTATGGAGGCATTGCATACCCGTTTTTTTGAATTAGGTGAAAACCAAAGTGTGGTGCCTTTAACTTATTTAAGGGATTAAAGGGAATGTTTCTTGCAACAAGGAAAATGCACTATCTAATTGGAGGAAAATAATGGATATTTTACATTTAGTAGATCGATTGGAAGAACTTTTTAACGACAGCCGACAGTTGCCTTTTATGCGCAGTGTTATTATTGATGAAGAAAAAATGTTATCCATTATTGACCAAATGAGAGTGTCAATTCCGGAAGAAATTAAAAAAGCGCAACAAATGTTGTCTCAAAAAGATAGGCTCTTAGCTCAAGCACAAGAAGAAGCTAACCGAACCTTACAACTTGCCCGGGAAAAAGCAGATCAATTGGTTGAAAAAGATGCCATCATTCAAAGTGCTCAGGCAAGAGCAAGTCAAATCGTGGAACAATCGCGAAGAGAAGCTAAATTCACACGTGATGAAGCCGATCAATATGTTATCTCTTCCTTAGCAGCACTCGAACTCGAATTAAAACGATTATTAACTCAAGTTCAAAATGGTATCAATACATTGGATAAAGAAAATTTTCCACCTGAAACCTACGAGGCTCAATCAGCGGAAACCGAAGAACAATAAAACTCAATAATCCAGACAAAAATTTTTCATCCATTTACTGTTATTTTTTGAATTCGAATGAAAATCATTGCCTGGATTCAAAAATTTTTATCCTCCCGTTTCTTGCTCTTTCTCTTCAGTTTTTTCCTCTTCAGGAACAGGTTCTGCTTCTAATAGTGCAACTTCAATCAACTCATCAATGTGATTGATTGGAATAATGTTCAAGTCCGATCTTACTTTTTTACTTAATTCCAATAAATCCTTTTCATTTTTCTTTGGAATAAATACAACTTTTATCCCAGCCCTATGAGCTGCCAAAACCTTCTCGCGAATGCCACCTACAGGTAAAACTCGACCCCGTAGCGTTATTTCACCGGTAAAAGAAACTTCTTTGCGTACTTTTCTATTCGTAAATGCGGATATTAAAGCCGTTGCAATCGTAATACCTGCACTCGGGCCATCTTTTGGAATACCACCTTCTGGAATATGAATATGAACATCGATTGCTTCAAAAATTTCCGGGTCAATATCAAATTGTTTAACACGTGATTTTACATAGGACATCGCTGCTTGCGCAGATTCCTGCATCACTTCACCGATTTGTCCTGTCACTTGAATATTCCCTTTGCCATCCAGAATCAACACTTCCACCGGCATAATATCCCCACCATTTTCGGTCCATGCCATCGCTGTTGCTACACCAATTTCATCATCTTGTTCCGCTTCTAATTCAAAAATTTGTTGTGGACCTAAGAATTTTTCTACAACAACGAGATCTATCTTTGTTGGAAAACGTTTATTTTCAGATTTTAATCGGGCAATTTTTCGACAGATCTTGTTGATTTCCCGTTCCAAGTTTCTCACTCCTGCCTCATAAGTATAATTACGAATAATTAACCGTATTGCAGCTTCAGTAAATAAAACATTTTCATCATCAATGCCTGTTTGGTGAGTTTGGCGAGGAATAATAAATTGTTTTGCGATCGCGATTTTTTCCGCTTCCAAATAACTAGAAAATTCAATGATTTCCATCCGGTCCAATAAGGGAGATGGGATACTCATTAATGTATTTGCTGTTGTTATAAACATTACTTTTGAAAGGTCATAAGCAACTTCTAAATAATGGTCTGAAAATTCAGAATTTTGTTCTGGATCTAACACTTCTAATAACGCAGAGGAAGGATCACCCCGGAAATCCGAACCCAATTTATCAATTTCATCTAACATAAAAAGAGGATTAATTGTGCCTGCTTTTTTCATCGTTTGGATGATTCTACCCGGCATTGCACCAATATAAGTTCGACGATGCCCGCGAATTTCAGCCTCATCGCGCACCCCACCCAATGAAACCCGAATAAACTTTTTTCCAATTGCTTCTGCAATAGATCGACCTAAAGAAGTTTTACCTGTACCAGGTGCACCAACAAAACATAAAATTGGCTGCCTCGCTTCTTCCGGTTTTAACTTTTGAACCGCAATATATTCTAAAATTCTATCTTTGACTTTCCCCAGACCGTAATGATTTTTTTCTAAAACCTGATTAACGTGTTCTAAATCCAAGTTATCTTCTGTTTTAAACTGCCAGGGTAATTCGACAATCCAATCTAAATAAGTACGAATCATACCTGTTTCTGGAGCCATAGGAGGCATTTGACTCAATCGTTTTGCCTCTTTTATTGCCTGGTCCTTTGCTTCTTGCGGTAATCCTAACTCCTCAATTTTTGTTTGCAATTCGCTTACTTCAGCAAAAAACATATCCTGCTCACCTAGTTCAAGCTGAATAGCTTTCATTTGTTCTCGTAAATAAAACTCCCGCTGGCTCCGATCAACTTCACTTTGAACCTTATTCTGAATCTCATCCTCTAACTGCAGAACATCTAATTCTTGTGCCAAAAAACTATTTAACAATTTTAACCGCGAAGTCACATCAGTAGTTAAAAATAATTCTTTCCGATTATCATACGAGAATGAGATTGCGGAAGCCACCATATCTGCCAACCAACTTGCATCTTCAATATTGAGTGCAAATAAATGAGCCTCATCTGGTATTGTGCGGTCTAACTCAACGCAATTTTCGAACAAACTTTGTGTTGTCCGCATTAATGCTTTGAGATGCCTGTCTTTTTTATCGTTTTCAAATACAACTTTTGCCCGGACACGAACACATGGTTCAACTTCCAAAATTTCTAATATTTCAACTCTACGGCGACCTTGTGCCAGGGCGGAGGAACTCCCATCCGGCATAGCTAATAAACGACCTACCGCTACTTCGGTACCTAACGGCAAGTAGCTTTTAATATCTGTTTCATCTTCGTCATGTTCTGTCACATACAAGGTTACTAAGGTTTCAAAATTATATTGCGCCTCTTGAATGGCTGTGTAATTCGCCCCTTGGGTGATAAAAACCGGTGTAACCATTCGAGGAAATATTAATAATTCATTCACAATAATTGCTGGCGCTTCAAAAATGCCATTACTGTCGATTTCCTGATCTGGAATTTGATATAATTCTTCTGCCCGTTGATTAAAATTCATTGGATATTCATCTGATTGGTTTAACCAGCTCTTATTATTCATTCACGAACCTTTCTTACTTAACTTGCATTGGATATTGATTGTACTGCTTAAAAAATTCTTCTCGTAATCCTGCAGCAACAAATATACTACCAGCACCAATAATTACCCATTCATTACCGGCAATTTTTTCCGCTGTGATTAGTGCGGTTTCAATATTCTTTGTAACGATACATTTTGTTCCAAATTTGGATGCAATTTCTTTTAATTTCTCCGGCTCTATCGAACGTGGATGATAAGATTTTGTAGCCACCATAACTTTTACCCGTGGTAAAAGTTCTGAAAGCATTCCCTGAATGTCTTTATCCTCCGACGCGCCAAAAATTAACACAACTGGTAATCCGGGAAAATAATCATCTATTGTGTGCCGTAATCTTAATGCAGATTCCCGATTATGAGCAGAATCCACGACTATTACTGGCTTTTGATTTAAAACCTCAAAACGACCAGCCCAGTTTACTTTTTTGAAGCCAAGTACAATTTTCTCTTGAGGAATATTAACACCACTCGATTTAATAACTTGCAATGTAGCATAAGCAGTCGCTGCATTTTGTACTTGATGAAAACCTAATAATGGAATATATAGTCGAATTGGTTCCCAGTCTTCACGCCCACCACTATTTATAAAAGTATCCACCAGAGCTTGATCTTCTTTTGGCCATACAAAAAATGTTTGTCCAACCAGGTTATGTGATTGAGCCGCATACAAATAATCACTGCCAACTTGAATCAAGTCCGCTTTACGATCAGCCGCAATTTCTTGTAATACCTTTTTTGCTTCGTCTTTTTGCGGTGCAACTACTACTGGACGACCATGTTTTATAATTCCACCTTTTTCCATTGCAATTTTAGACAGGGTATCTCCTAAGACTGCAATATGATCCAAAGAAAGAGATGTAATTACAGAAACCAATGGACTAACTACATTTGTTGCATCCAAACGACCGCCTAATCCCACCTCAATTACGGCAAAATCCACATTCTGCTTCAAAAAATATAAAAACGCCATTGCCGTGGAAATTTCAAAGGTTGAAATACCCTCAACTTGTTGAATGATTGGTTTTAATTCGTCAACCAAATTATTAAATTCTTCGTGTGAAATCGATTGATGGTTTACTCGAATTCGTTCACAAAAATCGTGCAAATGAGGAGATGTATAAAAACCTACCTTGTAACCAGATTCAATCAAAGCACTGGTAATTAATGCAGATGTAGAACCTTTCCCTTTAGAACCGGCAACATGAATAATTGGATATTCACGATGTGGGTTATTTAATAAATCCATAAATTTAACCATGCGGTTAAGGTTGAATTTCTCTTCGGAATATCTTAAATTTTTTGTTAAACTAAAATCAATAAAACTGTATAGATAATCTAATTGTTCTTGATATTTTTCTTCAATGGACATAATTTTTCCTTATCATCAGTTGAACACTTAATCAGGTAGTATTATATTGCATAAGCAGTAAAATATCACATCAAAAGCATTTTATGAAAATATTAATTTATCAAATAGATCTTTATTTACAGGCATCTCATTCCCTTAAAGAAAAAAGAGGCATCTTAAAAAGTTTTCAGAATCACATTCGAAAAAAATTTAATGTCTCAATTGCAGAAATCGATTACCAAGATGTCTGGCAATCATCACAAATTGGAATTGTGATGACAGCCAACGAAAAAAAAGTTTTAAACACTGCACTCACTGAAATACAAAAATTTATTGAAAATAATTTTCAGAATATCATAATTGTCAAAGAAGAAATTGAATTTTTATAAATGGAGGAACAATGGATTTAGGTCTATTAAACAAAAATGTTGTCATAACAGGTGGCTCAAAAGGACTTGGTCGTGCTGTTGCTGAAGTTTTTGCACATGAAAAAGCTAACGTGATGATTAATAGTCGCAGTCAAGAGCACCTAGATCAAGCTGCAAATGATATTTATAAAAACAGTGGACAAAGAATCCATACCCATAAGGGTAATGTTTCAGATCACGATTATCCTTCCAAACTTTTTGATCAAATAAAAAAAACCTTTGGTTCTTTGGATATTTTGATTTCCAATGCTGGAGGGCCAAAACCAGGAAAATTTGAAAGTTTTTCCGATCAGGATTGGTATGACGCGATTGATTTATCGATGATGAGTCATATCAGGCTAATCCGTGAATGTTTACCATTGTTACGCCAATCAAAAACTCCCAGCGTATTAACGATTACTTCTTTTTCCGCCAAACAACCCATCCCCAACCTCATTCTTTCCAATGTTTTAAGAGCTGCTGCAGTTGGTTTAACAAAAACACTTTCTTTAGAACTTGGTTCGGAAAACATCCGTTTTAATTCCATCTTACCCGGTTGGACAAAAACAGAAAGAGTGACAGCATTATTAAAAAATCGGGCAGAGACCAACAAAACATCAATAACAGAAGAAATGGAAAAAATAACTGCTGAAATACCCTTAGCCCGAATGGCAGAACCACATGAATTTGCGAATGTGGCTGTATTTTTAACTTCTCCAGCCGCTTCTTACTTAACAGGTATTATGTTAACGGTGGATGGTGGCGTAGTTAAAAGCACATTTTGATTTTTCGAGTAAAATTAGACCTGTTTAGTAGTTTTTTATCGGTAGAAAAAGGAGTTCACTTGTTTAGTAATAAAACCGTTTCTGAAAAATTAGAAAGAATCTTGCCGCTCGTTGAAAAACCTGGGCGATATGTTGGTGGTGAATACAATGTCGTTTATAAAGATTGGGAAATTACAGATACAAAAATTGCATTAATTTTTCCCGATATATATGATATTGGTTTGTCAAATCTAGGGCTTCAAATTTTATATGAAATGTTGAACGATCGACCAGATATTCTGGCAGAACGTGCATATTCACCATGGGTTGATATGGAAGCGAAACTAAGGGAAAACAAAATTCCGCTATACGCTTTGGAATCTAAAACACCCTTAAAAGAATTTGACATACTAGCTTTTACCTTACCATATGAAACTTTATACACAAATGCACTCAATTTAATTGATTTAGCACAATTACCTTTATACGCCAAGGACCGCGATGATAGAAACACGCCTCTTTTGATTGCTGGAGGGCACGCTACCTACAATCCTGAACCCATTGCTGATTTTTTTGATGTTTTCCTTTTAGGTGAAGGAGAAGATATTTTATTTGACGTGATTAAAGTTTATCAATCATGGAAAAAAACTGATCAAGCAAAATCCACTTTATTGGAAAAATTAGCTTCGATTGCGGGAGTATATGTTCCTTCTTTTTACGAACCGGAATACAATCCAGATGGAACAATAAACAATATCAATCGTACCAAATCCTATGCTCCAACCACTGTTACCAAACGTATCGTTGGAACATTGCCAACTGCACCAAAAAAATTCATTGTACCTTCAATCGATATCGTCCATAACCGGATTGCTGTGGAAATTATGCGAGGTTGCACTCGAGGCTGCCGATTTTGTCATGCCGGTATGATCAACCGACCTATCCGGGAACGAACCATTGATGAAATTATTGAAACTATTCAAATAGCTCTTGACAATACAGGGTTTGAGGAAATTGCTTTATTATCTCTCTCTTCATCCGATTACAGCAATATTGTGGATTTGGTAGATCAAATTGGGTCACACTTTGCTGGTGAAAATTTAACCGTTTCTTTGCCCTCTCTTAGAATTGAAACATTTTCAATTGACCTAATGGAAAAATTAAAGGGGGCACGGCAGGGAGGATTTACTTTAGCACCCGAAGCAGCAACCGATCGCATGCGCAGCATTATTAATAAACCGATATCAGAAGATCAGTTATTAACCACAGCTTATGAAATTTTTAATCGTGGTTGGCAAACCATTAAATTATATTTTATGATTGGCCACCCTTCAGAAACTATAGAAGATGTACAAGCAATTGTTGAATTATGTAAAAAGGTGCTTCAAGTCGGAAAAAAAGCCATAGGGAATCGAGCAAAAGTCCACGCAGGTGTTTCTACTTTTGTACCTAAACCTCACACCCCATTCCAATGGGTCGCAACCGACAGCATCAATCAGATCACGGAAAAACAGGCATTATTACGACAAGAACTTCGAGGAAAAGGCCTCAAACTCACATGGAATGATCCTCGAGAAACCATGTTAGAAGCGTGGTTATCCCGCGGTGACCGCAGATTATCAAAAGTAATCTACACCGCCTGGAAAAATGGGGTTAAATTTGACGCTTGGCAGGACTTCCACAATTATGATACTTGGATTAAAGCCTTTGAAGAAAACGGTTTAGACCCCTCTTTTTATACGACCCGCTCGCGTGGTATTGATGAAACATTCCCTTGGGAACATCTCAACGCAGGTGTCAAAAAATCATATCTAGTTAAAGAATATGAAAACAGCCTTGCACTTATCCTCCGCGATGATTGCAGGGAACAGTGTTTTGCTTGCGGTATTATTCAGAACTTTGGTGACATACGCCGTGAAAATCCGGGTCCGGTTTGGAAATGCCCAGAAATTAAAAATAAAGTGAGTATGGCATGAAATATCAATATCGAATAATCTATAAAAAAAATGAACCATTACGTTATACCGGAAATTTAGACGTTCATAAAATCTGGGAAAGAAGTTTCCGAAGAAGCAAATTACCATTAGCATATAGTGAGGGTTTTCATCCTCAACCCCGAATTCAGCAAGCCAGCCCATTACCGTTAGGATTTTTATCTGAATATGAGATGTTGGATGTTTACCTTACAGAAGAAATGGATTCGATTGGTTTACAAACCACAATTCAAGAAAAGGTTCCATTAGGATTAGAAATTTTAACCATTGAACAAATTACAAATAAAGAACCTGCCTTACAGGTTCAGGTAAAAGCTGTCGAATATAAAGTTTTCTTTTTAGATCCCATTAACGAGAACGATGTTAATGAAAAGATTAAGAACCTTATGGAAAAAGAAAAAATTCTCCGTGTTCGCAGAAAAAAAGAGTACGATCTACGTCCATTGATTAATCAACTGGAGTTAGTTACCACCGCAACACAACCTTATTTACAAATGAATCTAAAGTCGCAAGAAGGAGCTACAGGTAGACCAGAGGAAGTTCTAAGTGAACTTGGCTTCTCTCTTGAAGATACAAGAATTATTCGGACAATGATTTATCGATCAAATTAATATGATTAAATTTGCTGTAAATTTTTCAGAAGAATCAAAAAATTTAACACGGGACAAATTAATCAACCCAGATCTACTAAAATGCCCAGATTGGCCTGATTTGGTAATTGAAGCTTTAAAAATCAATCCGGTTTATGTCCATTTTGATATCAAACTTGGATCGAAGAAATTTTCACAAGTAGATTGGGATCAAGTAAAGACATTACTAACTTTAACCCAAACCAGGTATGTAAATGCTCATCTATCCTTCCCCAAAACAAATGATTTGGGATTTTACAAAGACTTAGTAAATCAACAATTATCTTTTTTGATCCAAGAATTTGGTAATGAAAATATCATCATTGAAAATGCCCCATTTGGAAAAAACAAACAATCTTATCAATATCCTGCTTCCGATCCAGAATTTATTGGTGAATTGATTAAGGCTCATCAGTGTGGTTTTTTACTGGATATTTCTCATGCTATTCGCACAGCAATTAAACTAAATTTTCCGCCGATTGATTTTATACAATCCTTTCCACTCTCTTATATCAAAGAAATCCACATGACTGGATTCAAAACAATCGATGGGGAAAAAATGGACCATTATCCAATGCAAGATGAAGATTGGCAAATATTTGTAATGGTATTAAATATAATAAAGAAAATAAACAATCTTCCACTTGAAATAATTGCATTTGAATATGGAGGTTATGGACCTCTATTTGATTATCGAAGTGAAAAAGAATCCATCTTATCCCAAGTCCCGAAATTCAAAAAAATCATTCAAGAAACTTTTACCTTATGAACAAAACGCCACTTTTATCTTATACATTCAGAGAATGTTTGAACCCCGACTGTATGTTTCGTTTTCCAGCTCCAACAAATTTAGAAAAAGCGAATATTTGCCCTCGTTGTCATGGACAAACAAAAATCGTCCATACCATTCAATTATTACCTGATCATGATAAAGACCGAGAACAGGATAATCCTTACCACCTGGAAATGGTCTTAGATAATATTCGCAGCACTTTCAACGTCGGTGCTATGTTTAGGACAGCAGATGGTGCTGGGGTTAAGAAAATTCACCTTACAGGAATAACACCACCTCCGGAACACACAAAAGTTCAAAAAACTGCCTTAGGGGCAGAAAATACGATCCCCTATCATTATCACCCTAACTGTGTGAAAGCTGTCTCAGATTTAAAGAAACAAGGGTATTATCTTATTGCCCTAGAAAAAACTTCTACTTCTACCCCATTAGACTCAATCCATTTGCAACCCCATCAACCTACAGCAGTCGTTGTGGGAAATGAAGTTGCTGGTGTGGATCCCGATGTCTTGGCTTTATGTGATGCACATATCCATATATCGATGAACGGCTTAAAAGGATCCCTAAATGTTGCGATAGCTTATGGCATTGCCGTTTACCATCTTTTGTCAACACAAAATTAAACGGAGGCTTATGAACAAAAAAGACTTTTTTATGAATAAGAACATTTTGATTACAGGCGGTTCAAGTGGGATCGGGTTGGCATTGGCACAGAAACTTTCTTCCATGGGCGCTGTAATCTGGCTGGTTGCAAGAGACGAATTTAATCTAGCTTCAGCATTAGACACCTTACCTCCTACTTCAAGGGGAGGAATTTTTTCAACAGATGTCAGCCAGGTCGATCAAGTAAAAGCGCTTGCGGAGAGATGGGATAAAAAACACACCATTGATATATTAATAAATTCCGCTGGTATCGCTTATCCTGGTACTTTTGAAAATCTTTCATTAGACACCTTCCATCAATTAATGGAGATTAATTACTTTGGAACGGTCAACATCATAAAACTGCTTTTTCCTTACCTCTCCACTCAAGCACATATTGTAAACATCGCTTCCATGGCTGCTGTGTTAGGTGTATATGGCTATTCAGCATATGGTGCATCAAAATACGCGGTGCGTGGTTTTACGGATGTCCTTCGCAGCGAACTTCTTTTATCCGAGAAAAAAGTATCCCTTGTTTTTCCTCCGGATACCGAAACCCCACAATTAGCATTTGAAAATCAATTTAAACCAGCTATAACAAAAGAAATAGCTGGTAATGCAGGAGCCCTTTCTGCAGAAAAAGTAGCAGATGAAATCATTAATGGCATTTTTAAAAAGAAATACATCATTATTCCCGGGTTAGAATCAAAAATAATTTATCTTGCCGTTAATTTATTTGGCAGAAAAGTGTACCCAATTATGGATTGGATGGTTCGGTCTGCGGCAAAGAAGACAAATTAAAGTGATATAACAAATCATTAAGAACAACTAAGAATAAAATCCAAATTGAATCAGCAACAAACAGATGCACAATTTGCATCCAAATTGGTGCTAACAAAACAACATTCAGTCCCCCTAGAATTAATTGGGCTAAATAAAAACCAGTTAATAAATCCAAACCAAGTTTTCCATGGCGAGAATGAATTTTCTTTTTGGCATATCGCAAGTACAAACCCAAACCCACACCAGTAATTACTGCAACAAACGGATGGTATACACGCAGTCTAATTAAAAAATGGGCTGTGGGATCTAAATCTAGGGCTAAACCGGAAGCAAAACTTTCAGACGGGAAAAGGGTGTCACCCAGAGCAGTAATTGCTCCACTGGCTCCTAAAATTAATAATAATAAAATGAGGCCGTACGTTAAAAAATAGAATAATTTACTGTGATCTTTCTTTTGCAACGGAACACCAAAAGTGCTCCATACAAAAACAAAAACGATGCTGCCTAATAACAAATAAGTGTTAATTAAATGTATCGATACTGAATAAGCTCGAATACCAGACGTATTTCCTGCCACCAGCTCAAACAAAACAAGACCTGCCCCCACTAAAGCTTCTGTAATTGTAAAAAACAATGAAAAAAACGCAGCTTTTCGAATTGGGTTTCCTTTATTTAAACTACGAAAAACCATAACAAATAAAATCAATACAAAGACTAATGAAAAACCACTCGTAACGCGATGGGTAAACTCAATGATTGTTTCCACTTGTTCAGGTCTTGGTATGAAATCACCATTACAGAGAGGCCAATGTGCACCGCACCCCGCACCAGAACCTGTTGCTCGCACAAACGCTCCAAATAAAATGACCAATATATTATAAATTAATAAAAAACCACTAAATATTGAAATTCTGCGATTATTCATTTTCAAAGTTTCCTTCCCGAATTTATTGTAATCTACCTTTTTTGTTTGCGGTTTTTTTGTATAAACACCTCGTCAAATGTCATTTTATGGATGACATTTTGATGAGTTCTCCATCCGAAAATCAATTTAGTTTATGGATTGCCTATGATATACTGCTTAAGATTCACCCATTTTTTATATCATAATTCAGGAGTACCCATGAAAAAAGATTTTATTGCCGTTTCCGATTATTCCCCTAGTGAACTGCAAACGATGCTTGATCTTGCCGTAAAACTTAAACAGGAATTAAAAGACGGTGGAAATCAACCAATTTTAAAAAACAAAACGATGGCAATGATCTTCCAAAAACCCAGTCTGCGAACTCGAGTAAGTTTTGATATGGCTATGCGACAATTAGGCGGAGATGCGTTATATCTTTCTCCAAATGAAATTGGCCTTGGTAAACGCGAATCGATTGCTGATGTTGCTCGCGTTGTTTCTGGATATGTGGATATCATCATGGCACGTGTTTTTGAACATGACCACGTCTTAAAGCTCGCTCAATGGGCAGATATCCCGGTTATCAATGGTTTAAGTGATTACAATCACCCTTGTCAGGCAATGGCCGATGCGCTGACCATTCTTGAAAATTTTGGCACATTAAAAGATATCAATGTCACCTTTGTTGGTGATGGTAATAATGTTGCGGTTTCTTTGATGTTCATTTGTACAAAACTTGGGGCACATTTTACTCAAACTGGTCCTGAGGGATATGACATGCCCCAAGAAGCCATTCAAATTGCTCAAAAATTTGCTGATGAAAGTGGTTCAACAATTAAGTTCACTCGTGATGTTCATGAAGCTGTTAAAAATTCACATGTAATTTATACTGACACATGGACTTCTATGGGACAAGAAGAGGAAGCAAAGAAACGAGAAGCAGTTTTTCCACCATACCAAGTAAATGAATCCTTAGTTAACGAGGCAGATAAGGATGCCATAGTAATGCACTGTTTGCCAGCTCATCGTGGACAGGAAATTACGGATGCTGTTGCTGATGGTTCTCATTCTCGCTTATTCCCACAAGCACATAACCGGCTGCATGCCCAAAAAGCAATTGTTGCGACTTTATTAGGATAGGAAAGGTATAATTTAATGGATTCAAAACAATATATCGCTCTTGAAGAAAAATACGGTGCTCATAATTATCACCCGTTAGATGTCGTTATCGAACGTGGTGAGGGCGTTTGGGTCTATGACGTAGACGGAAATAAATACCTGGATTGTTTAAGCGCTTATTCAGCATTAAACCAAGGACACGTTCATCCGAGAATCCTTAATGCATTGGTTGAGCAAGCCAAAAAAGTTACCCTTACCTCAAGAGCCTTCCGAAATGAACAACTCCCATTTTTTTATAAGGAGTTATCGGAATTAACAGGTTATGAAATGTCCATTCCGATGAACAGTGGTGCTGAAGCTGTAGAAACGGCCATCAAGCTGGTTCGAAAATGGGCTTATCAAGTAAAGAAAGTACCATATCATCAAGCAGAGATAATTGTTGCTGAAGGGAATTTCCACGGACGAACAATCTCCATTATTTCTTTCTCTACAGAAGAGTATTATAAAAAAGAGTTTGGACCATTTACGCCCGGATTCATTACCGTCCCGTATGGTGATGCACAAGCAATTGCCGATGCAATCACCCCAAATACCGCCGCGATCATGCTTGAACCCATTCAAGGGGAAGGCGGGGTTTTAATTCCACCCTCTGGTTACCTGCAAGAAGTTGAAAAATTATGTAAAGAGAATAATATTTTATTTGTAGCAGATGAAATCCAAACTGGTTTAGGTCGAACCGGAAAACTTTTCGCAGCCCATCATGACAACGTCCGTCCAGATATCGTCATTATCGGTAAAGCACTCTCTGGTGGTTTTTACCCTGTTTCCGCAGTATTGGCTGATGAACCCATCATGGGGCTTTTCCAACCTGGAGAACATGGTTCGACCTTTGGAGGAAATCCACTTGGTGCTGCCGTAGCCCGTGCCGCACTATCTGTCTTGGTTGAAGAAGATTTAATTAAAAAAGCGGAAACACTTGGAAATTATTTTGTTGAAAAACTTAAAGAAATTCCAAGTAAACATGTCAAAGAAGTGCGTGGTAAAGGGTTATTAATCGGTGTAGAATTAAACCCGGAAGCTGGTGGTGCACGTCGTTTCTGTGAAGTTTTGAAAGAAAATGGTATTCTTGCTAAAGAAACTCACGATAATGTTATTCGTTTTGCCCCACCATTGGTAATTACCCAAGAAACAATTGACTGGGCTCTGCCAATTATTCGTGAAACGTTATTAATGAATTAGTATTCTTTTTACCGTTTAACTTTATCACCGCTTCAAAATTAAAGAAGCGGTGATTTTTTATTTAAAGGGATTTGCTTTATAATTATTTGGGCGGAATAATTTAAAAAATGAGGTGATCTGCATGGAAAGAAGAGCAAAGATTGTAGCAACTATTGGGCCGGCAACTGAAAGCGAAGAAATGTTATCTAAGTTGGTTATAGCAGGTATGGACGTCGCCCGCTTAAATTTTTCTCATGGCAGCCATGAAGAACACACAATACGTATTAACACGATCAGAAAGGTATCTGAAGAATTAAATAAACCAATCACCATCTTACAAGATCTTCAAGGCCCAAAATTAAGAGTTGGTGATTTGCCTAAGGAAGGGTACCTATTAAGAAAAGGGGATATTGTTGCGTTAGTTCCGATCGATTCAGAGCCACCCCAGCAAGATAATCAACAAATTAAGTTCAATTTACCATTAGATGTACCAAATTTAGCTCGTAGTGTAAAAGCTGGAAACAGAATTTTATTAGATGATGGTAATCTGGAGTTGGAAGTATTATCAATAGAAGGTGATGTGGTTATCGCCAAAGTAATCCTTGGTGGTAAATTAACCTCGAATAAAGGCGTTAATTTGCCAGGTGCTGATTTAAAAATCCCGGGATTTTCAGAAAAAGATCAAGCAGATTTAAAATTTGGCTTGGAACAAGGTTTAGATGTGGTTGCGATTTCTTTTGTTTCGACTCCCGATGATATTTTAAAAGTTAAAAACGCAATTAGGGAATTGGCACCCAACCGCGTCCCACCACCTATTATTGCCAAATTGGAGCGCCCTGAAGCAATTGACAATTTAGAAGCAATCATTGAGATTGCAGATGGGGTCATGGTTGCCCGTGGTGATTTGGCAGTAGAAACATCTCCTGCTTCTGTTCCCATAATCCAGAAAAAAATTATTGATGCTGCCTATCGAAAAGCGAAAGTAGTCATTACCGCTACCCAAATGCTTGATTCCATGATAAATAACCCGCGACCTACTCGTGCCGAGGCATCTGATGTCGCAAATGCCATTTTAGATGGTTCAGATGCAGTCATGTTATCAGGAGAAACTGCAGTGGGAAAATATCCCATTGAAGCAGTTTCAATGATGAATTCCATCATCATTGAAGCGGAGGCAAACTTTATTGAATGGGGCTATACCAAAAACAGCAATCTACAACCAACTGCAGTGGATGCTGTCGCCATCACCAGGGCAGCAAAAGAATTGGCACAAGACAGGAATGTAGCTTATATTGCTGTTATCTCCCAATCGGGAAAAACTGCTCGTTTAATGTCAAAAGTTCACCCCACTGTTCCAATTCTGGCATTTACACCAGAAATTGAAACTTACCGCCATCTTTCTTTGTATTGGGGGGTTTCTCCATATCGCATCCCGCACGCTACGACTATCGAAGATATGGTTTCGTTTGTTGAAGAAGCGATTATCGCAACAACTCCTATTAAATCCCACGACCAGATTATATTTGTTTCTGGCTTGCCGATTGGTGATTTCCGTCCACCGAACTTTTTATTGTTACATACAATTGGAGATTTCTAATCATGTTTGATTCTATTATTCATCCGGATACTCTTGAAAAACATATAAATGATCCTGACTGGGTAATTATCGACTGTCGTTTTGAGTTAAGTGACCCTTCTTGGGGAAAAAAAATGTATTTAGAAGATCATATTCCGAACGCTTTTTTCGCAGATTTGGACTTGGATTTGTCCAGCCCAAAACGACCCGGAACAGGCAGACATCCTTTACCGGATATTACCCATTTGGTGAATAAGTTTTCTTGCTGGGGGATTACCGAAAAAACACAGGTAATTGTTTACGATCACATGTCAGGTGCTTTTTCAGCCCGATTATGGTGTTTGTTGAGGTATTTAGGCCATAACAATGTAGCTGTATTGGATGGTGGTTGTACAGCCTGGAAAAATGAGAATAGACCCATTTCGAAAACAATACCTTCATTCAAAAATACTACATTCACCCCAAACATCCATCCTGAATTGTTCGTCACAGCAAGAGAATTAGAACAAAAATTAAATAATTCAAATTTATTGTTGATCGATTCTCGAGCTGATAAACGATACAAAGGGATAGAAGAACCTATTGATCGCATTGCAGGACATATCCCCCATGCGGTAAATCATTTTCACCAAGATAATATCAATGAAGAGGGATATTTTAAATCCGATCAGGAATTAAGAGTAATTTTTAACAAACTAAGCAAACAAGATATAAATTCTAAGGAAATCATCGTTTATTGCGGATCAGGTGTTACCTCATGCTTAAACCTGGTAGCTCTTCAAAAAATAGGTTTTAAAAACGGAAAGTTATTTCTTGGATCATGGAGCGAATGGATCGAAGATCCAAGTCGTCCAATAATTAAACCCTAAAAAAAGGACTGCCGTTTGGGCAGTCCTTTTTTCCTTATTTCAAAAACAGCATCCGGTTTATTTTATCCATACTTTCCGGCGCAGGACGCAGTCTTTCATTCGGCATCCGATTTAATGGTTCATCAGGTAAGTCGTAACGATCAAACATCGTTTTGGCACATGGTTCTACATATAACAAACCTGTTAACATGGTATTGTTGTGTTCCGCTTCTTCCAATACCCTTAATGCTTCTACCCGATTGGTTGGATCATAATCTTGATCCAGCTTTTTCAAAATAACCATTGAGCCATCATGTAACTCAACTTCTTTTGTTGAACCTGGTTCAAAATCTTCAATGGTTATTTCTTCCTTAGCCGGAACAAATGTAATATCATGTAATGCGATTTCATTTTCTTTACCCCATTGATAAGAATGGAATGAATTTTCTTTATTATGAAAAGTTACACATGGACTGATGATATCTAAAACTGCCAAACCAACGTGACTAAAGGCCGCTTTTAACAAATTCTTCAATTGTTTAGGGTCACCTGCAAAACCTCGCGCCACAAAAGAGGCATTTGTTACCAAAGCTTCCATGCAAATATCAACAGGCAGGTAACTATTTGTACCTTGTTTTTTTAATACCAATCCATCTTCAGCAGTAGCTGAAAACTGACCTTTCGTTAATCCATATACACCGTTATTTTCGACAATATAGACCATAGGGGCATTACGGCGGGCTAAATGCTTAAACTGCCCCATACCGATGGAAGCTGTATCGCCATCTCCACTTACTCCCAAACCTTTCATGTGGATATTTGCAAACATTGCTCCCTGTGCCAAAGACGGCATTCTTCCATGCAAACCATTAAAGCCAAATGAACGATTTAGAAAATAAGTTGGACTTTTTGAAGAACAACCAATACCACTAAACTTAATAATATTCTCAGGTCGAATATTTAGTTCATAACAAGCTGCCACAATTTGACTTGATATAGAATTGTGCCCACATCCTTGACAAAGAGTACTGGGGGCACCACGATAATCAGCCCGACTTAATCCAATTGTATTGGTATTTGTATTTTTACTGGTGGTGGTTTCCATCATTATTTCTCCTCCTGCTGTAAGATCTGTTCTGTGATCCACTTGGCAGATAAAGGTAATCCATCTACTTTTGCAACTTTTCTTAGCTGCATGGCGCATTCGGGAATGTTAATTGTGAGAATTTGTTTTAATTGCCCGTCTCGATTGGCTTCAACAATATATACCCGATCATGATTTCGAATAAAATCATATACTTCATCGTGAAAAGGAATTGATCGCAATCGCAAATAATCACTTTTAACGCCGTTTTCAGCCAAAATATCCCGCGCTTCCTCTACCGCAAAATGTGTTGACCCAGCCGTAATAATACCAATGGAGGCATTCTCTTCAGTGAAAATCTCCGGCTTAGGAGTATATTGTTTTGCAGTTTCATACTTTTTCTTAATTCGTTCCATTCCCTTTTCCCAAGCAACCGGGTCTTCTGTGTAATAGGCATATTCATCATGTCCAGTACCGCGGGTAAAGTATGGGGCCAATGGATGTGTGTTTCCAACAACAGTACGATAGGGAATACCATCACCATCCACATCTTTATATCGACCATAGCTTGTTTTCATTTTCTCGGCAAAGGCTTCCAAATCTTCTTCCCATAGAACTTTTCCTCGGTCCATTGGTTGGTTTGGATACTCTAATTTTGGTGTCATCCATTCATTCATGCCTAAATCAAGATCAGAGATAACAAAAATTGGTGCTTGTAAACGTTCCGCAATATCAAAAGATTTCCAACCGAACTCAAAACATTCATTAACAGAACCGGGAAATAACATGATGAAATCAGCGTCGCCATGACCAAGGAAATAAGAAAAAGTGAGATCACCCTGAGCAGTTCTTGTGGGGAGGCCTGTACTTGGGCCAACACGTTGTACATTCCAAACCACAACAGGTACTTCAGAATAATAAGCCAGACCAAGATATTCTGTCATCAAACTGATTCCGGGACCGGAAGTAGAAGTCATTGACCTTAATCCAGCCCAACCCGCGCCAATTGCCATACCAATCGCGCTCAATTCATCTTCAGCCTGAACAATCACAGAGGTTTCTTTTCCAGTTTGAGGATCGCGTCGTAAAACGGGTTCAAACTCATGAACCGACTCAGCCAAACTGGATGCTGGTGTAATGGGGTACCATGATGTAAATTGCACGCCACCGTATAACGCACCAATCGCACCTGCCGTATTTCCATCAGCCATAATCCAACCCGTTGTTTTATCCATTGGCTCGACAAAATAACGATCTTGTTTTTCTAAATTTTCTTTCGCCCAATCTGCCGCTAAAGTAATAACCTCCATGTTAATATCTACCGGTTTGGTTTTTTCTTTAAAATGAAAAATTAACGCATTTTTGATGATGTTAAGATCAACACCTAACATCTGGGCAACAATGCCAACGTATACCATATTGGCAACGTAATCTCTTAATGATGGTGAAATATCAACTTCCTTAATAATTTTTTTAACTGGCATAGGATAATAGATTAAATCATCCCGTGTCTTCTCAAATTTTATATTGTCCGCATAGAATAAAACTCCACCCGGCACCAAAAATTCCATTTCTTTTTCAATTGTTGCTGGATTCATCGCCACTACGATATCATCATGTTCCACCCGCGCCAAATACCCTTTTTTGCTTAATCTTAATGTATACCAGGTGGGCAATCCTTGAATATTGGAAGGAAATATATTTTTTCCTGCAACAGGAATCCCCATTTGGAAAAAGGCCCGCATCAAGGTTGTATTTGCCGTTGCACTACCTGAACCATTGACTGTACCAAATGTGATACAAAAATCATTAATAATGGGGGCTACTTTTGTTACGCTCGAAACATCTTTTGTTTCATTTTTTTGGCTCATTATTTCTCCTTAATTGGATCCATATTATTCAAATCTTTGGTTTAATACGGGTTTGGGAGTATGCATCATCAAGTCTTTATGTTCCAAAAACATTTCAAATGCTTCAGCATAGTCTTTTTTATATATTGCTTCAACAATTCGACGGTGATAACTCCATACCCGTTTTAGATAATCTAAATCACTGATTACTGAAAACCCCTGTGCTTCATATACTTCCCAATATACGGAAAATATTCCCTTAACAAAGGTATTCGTTACGCCCGAAAAAAGAATATTGTGCAATTCACGATGTTCACGGTGGGGCAACTGGGGAGGATACATTTCCATCTTGTTTTCAGCATATTCTACAAGTACCATTAACCTATCAATATGTTGCAGGTCTAAATTTGCTAGGGATTCATAAAAATATGCAGATTCCAAATGATTACGTAGATCACGAAATTGATCAAAAAATTCAGGGGATATCGTTATCGCATAAACAACGGACATCAAAATAGATGGGGCAAACTGGTAAGGTAGCCAGCGTATCCCGGTTTTTGGACGAACCTCAACAAATCCAAAAATTCTGGCAACTTCTAATTGTTCCCTTAAACTCGCAACACTGACCCCCAACTCTCTACTTAATTCGGTTAATGGTGGTAATCGTTCTTCACCATTGGTTGCTTTTTCTGCCAGATACTGCAAAAATTCCGATAAAAATTCATTTGATTTGTAATGTATTGCCATATACCATCCGCTACTCTTGCGAATAATCATATTAATCAGATGATTAACTCTTATTAACTAGTATAGCAACCCACTATATCAACGTCAAGAGACCTTTGTAATAGGTTATACGGGGATTTAATCGTATAACAAAGTGATAAGTATCGTTGATAATTTCAACTCTTTAGAGTATATGAATAATAGGTTGTCATCGGATCATAGCCAACCTATCGTTTAATTTCATGTATTATGGTTCCGAATTCCATAATTATTTTTTCAATCTTGATGTCCTTTCTATCAAGATCAAATTTGAGAAGCAGATAATGCCTCTACAGCTTCCAAAAAAACAGCCACTGCAATAGGTAAAACACCTTTATCAATGTCAAATTTTGGATGATGATGGCCAAAGTTTAATGCCTTATCAGATTTAGCTGAACCAACAAAAATAAAACATCCTGGAATTTGGTTTAAGAAAAATGCAAAATCCTCGGATACCATTGATTTTATTTCAGTATCAATCTTTATATTCGAAATATGCTCTGAGATAGGTTGTGTTATTTTATCTACTACCTCTTTATTATTGATCACTGCTGGCGTTACACTATCAACAATTAAATCAGCTTGACACTGATAAGCTAGGGCTGTATGTTGAATAATTTCTTCCAAACGCCTAATTACGGTATCTCGCACAGATGGCAAATAGGTACGAATAGTTCCACTTAAAGTGACTTGATCTGGAATAACATTAAACGTTGTTCCACCATTCATACTGCAAAAACTAATAACTGCATTCTCTAATGGTGAAAGATTTCGGCTAATAATGGTTTGTGTTGCCGAAATTATTTGCGCCGCAGCTGGAATTGGATCAATTGTTTCGTGTGGATGGCCGCCATGACCACCCTTTCCAGTGATTTTGATTTCAAAAGTATCTGCACCTGCCATAATAGGCCCAGCACTTAAGCCAACCCAACCTAATGGTTTTTCATTCCATACATGTGCTCCAATACAATAATCCGGTTTCGGATTTTTTAATACATCAGCTTGAATCATTGCTTCTGCACCCCCCAAACCCTCTTCTGCTGGCTGAAAAACCAGCTTAATCGTTGCATTTACTTTGTCTTTATTTTCAACTAATATTTTTGCAACGGTTAAGCCGATTGCCATATGCGCATCATGGCCGCAAGCATGCATGATACCTAAATTTTTTGATGCATAATCCGTTTCGTTTTTTTCCAAAACCGGTAATGCGTCCATATCAAACCGTAACATGATAGTTGGGCTGCCCAATTTACCAGGCAGCAAACCAACTACACCAGTTTTAGCAATTCCAGTAATAACTCGATAACCTAAAGAAGATAAAGTTTCTGCCACAATCTTGGATGTACGGAACTCCTGAAAACCAAGTTCTGGAAATTGGTGAAATTCTCTTCTTAAGTTTTTTGAATAATTAAATTCATGTAATGCAAGATCAAGATTGTTTGTCATTTTGATCTTTTCTTTGATTAGGTGGTCTTCTCCTTTGTTGTTGGTTAGCACCAGTATTTGGTTTATTACCACCCGAACCAGGATTATTATTCTGAGAATCTTTTTTCCTAAACCCAGTACGGCGGGAATTTCCACGCCGTTGCTGATTATTATTCCGTTGCCGCGGTTGTTTTTCTTCACCGGACATGTTTTGATTTTGTTGTTCACGATCTTTCTGCTGGTCAACTGCAGGTTTTTCTTGTGTCTCAGCTTCTTCTTTTTGATGCGATGTTGTTTTCTCTGCCTGTTGTGCCAGATACTGAGCCATTGGAATCATATCGGCATGGTTAAACTCTTTTCGACCCACTTCAGGAACATCCACGATTGCCGCCATTTTTAACGGAAGCACATCAACAACTTTACCTTCACCAACCGGCGTCATCACTTTTTTATTTCGTTTAGGAAGTAATTTTCTGTTTTCATGGTAGTGACTATATTCATAAATCAAACAACAACGCAGTCTTCCACACATTCCCGTAATTTCAGCCGGCGTTAAAGAAATACCCTGCTCTTTTGCCATTTTAATTGAAATTGAGCTGAAATCAGTCAAAAATTTGGAGCAGCACCGCATAGGTAATCCACATGCCCCCATCCCTGCAATAATTTTTGCCACGTCCCGGGGACCAATTTGTCGTAATTCCAATTGTGCTTGCCGGTTAATTTTGTTTACTTCTTGTTTTAAGAAACGCAGATCGGCCTTAATATCACCTTCAATACTATATAAAATGGATAGACGGATACCATCCAGGCTATATTCAGCTGCAACAATCTTAACTCCGGACAAATTCCTAGAAAAAACTGCTCTCCGGCAAGAATCTAAAATCTTTTCTTCTTCAGCTTCCAGGCTTTTCCGCTTCATTAAATCAGCAGGGCTAGCTTTTCTACTAACGGATTTCCAACCCTCATTTTCATCTGGTTTTACCCAGCCAATGATTTGAGCAACTTCACCAAGCTGCCATCCCCGTGAAGTTTCTACCACAACCCGATCTTCAACCAAAATATCGGAGAGGTGAGAAGCATCAAAATGGTAAATTTTACCAACTTTCGAAAAACGAATCCCTACAACAAACGCCTTTTGGGTTTCTTCCATTTTTTATCCTATAACATTTAATTTGATTTCGGGTTTATTATCATAGGCAGCAATACTTAAGCTTGCGGCCAGATTTTCCGAAATCGTACGTAACGCCTGTGCTGCTGAGGCTGTTGGGTGAGCTGCCACAATGGGACGCCCCAAATCTCCACCTTCCCGCACCTCAGGCATCATCGGTATTTTTCCAAGGAATGGCGCATTAGCTTCAGAGGATAACTTTTCTCCTGCTCCATTTCCAAATACTTCCATCCGCTGCCCATCTGGCAGTTCCAGGTAACTCATGTTTTCAACTACACCTAGAATCGGAACATTTAATTGTTTAAACATATATAATCCACGGCTAGCATCTTCTAATGATACAGCTTGAGGTAAAGTTACAATAATCCCACCAGTTAATGGGATAGACTGCACTAAACTTAATTGAGCATCCCCTGTTCCAGGTGGTAAATCAATAATAAAATAATCCAAATCGCCCCATAGCACATCGCCTAAAAATTGACGAATTGCTGAATGCAGCATGGGTCCCCGCCAAATTAATGGTTTTCCTGGTTCGACCAAAAAACCAATCGACATCACCTTTACCCCATACGCCTCACCAGGAATGATTTTCCCATCGGCAAAAGGAGGTAACCGATCTAAACCCATCATTGTAGGGATATTTGGTCCATAAATGTCGGCATCTAATAAACCTACCTTCGCCCCGGTTTGCGCCAAAGCAACGGCTAAATTTACAGAAACGGTAGATTTCCCAACCCCTCCCTTACCAGAAGCTACAGCTACCACATGTTTTGCATTTAATGAAAGATTACCACGTTGTTTACCATCTGATACAACAACCGCATCCATCTTAATATCAACTTGATCGATACCATCCACTGCCATAACGGCATCACGAGCATCTTTTTCAATTTTCCCTTTTAAAGGACAGGCTGGGGTGGTTAATACAACCCGAAATTTTGCTTTATTTCCCTCAATAACAAGATCTTGAATCATATTAAGGGTTACCAAATCTTTGTGTAAATCAGGGTCTTGTACAGTGCTCAAAGCAGCTAATACCGCCTTGGTTAATTCGTTGTCTGTTGCCATTTTTTTCCTTTCATATAAGGCCATCTCATTGTTTATTTAAAAACGCCGAAACATCTTTTTTCGCCTTTTCATAAAGATTCACAAGATCATCATCCGAACCGCGAAATCGTTTTATGCCCTGTTGTGCACAGCGGGCACAACCCCGCATCGCACGAAAAGAATCAGAATTACAGCCTGAGCAGCCCACAATTCGGACCACAGTCATCACAAAGGCTAACTGTTCTAATGATTCCGGGTCTTTTGTTAAAATTTCATCAACCAAATTATCCCACAATGGACCACGTAAGCCCTTTAATTGAGGAATCGCTTTGGCTGGAAAAATCACTTCATTCTCTGAATTATACATGATGTTTTGATCCGTTCCAATCTAACAATATTATTAACTATTATTTTCTGCATCCTTTTTGGCTTTGGCTGCGGCAGCGGCTGCTCGCGCAGCTTCTTTTTTCGCTTCTTTTTCGCGTTTTTCTGCTTCTTCCCTTTCAACTTGAACCGGACGGATCGCTTTATAATAGGACGCAGGTTTTAATAACTTTTCCAGGTCAAAAATATGGTGTTTCATACGGTCTACATTAGCAATTTCATAATCGTGATCCATTCGAATCGCTTCAAATGGGCAATACTCAGCACATAGTCCACAATTCATACAAATATCCACATCAATCATAAATTGAGAGGGTTCCTTCATTGGTTTACCGGTTTCTTCATCCGTTCGCCTGGTAATCCAAATGCACTGCGGAGGACATACCTTTGCGCAAATACCACACGATGTACATCGAATATCACGATTCCCATCTTCACCAACATCATAAACCAAAAATGGGATATATCGAAAAGCTTCCGGTAAGGGGGCTTTTTCTTCCGGATACTGAACCGTAAACACGCCTTTGGTATCCGGGGTCCGGCGCGATAAGATTCCTTCTTCCGTAAAATAACGGTTCTTCCCTTCTTTTCGATCAACGGTGTACGTTTCAATAAAATGTTTTAAGGTAATTCCAAGTCCCTTTAATATACCTTTACCACTTCCACTCATCTTATCCTCCATCCTATCGATCCACTTCACCGAGTACAATATCAATTGAACCTAAAACAGCAACAACATCAGCAACTTTTTCACCTAAACTCATTTGCCTTAAGCTGGTTAGGTTAATAAAGGATGGTGCACGAACATGGTAACGCCACGGATTAGCCTGCCCATTAGAGACCAAATAAAAACCCAGTTCGCCTTTTGGACCTTCAACCCGGCCATATGCTTCCCCAGGAGGTACCTTAAAGGAATATTGAGATTTGCCATCAAAAATGGGCCCATCTTTAATTTGAGTAACTGCCTGTTGGATAATGCGAATACTTTGCCGGATTTCTTCTATCCGAACCAGGTATCGATCAAAAATATCGCCATGATATCGAACAGCAACATCAAAATCAAATCGGTCATAAATACTGTAAGGATCGGCTTTACGAATATCATATGGCACTCCAGAACCACGTAAAACAGGTCCGGAAGCCGATAAAGCAATCGCTTCTTCGGCAGTAAGAACACCAATACCGATGCACCGACTTCGAACAATTTCATTCTCGGTTAATAACGCATCCATCTCATCAATCTTTTTTGGCAGTCGATTGAATGCAAGATCACGAATCACTTCCAACAATCCCTCCGGTAAATCCTGGAAAACGCCACCAAACCGGAAATAATTGCACATCATTCGTGAACCGGAGGCTGCCTCAAATACGTCCAAAATCAATTCTCGTTCCTTTAAAGCATATAGAGCGGGTGTAAAAAAGGCACCCAAATCATTTAATAAAAATCCGGTCGTCATAAAGTGGCTGGCAATGCGGGTTAACTCTGCCATAATGACCCGAATATAATCAGCACGCTCTGGAGGTTTAATCCCCAATAATTTTTCAACAGCAAGAGCATAACCGAAATTATTACTCATTGAAGATATATAATCCAGCCGATCTGTAAATGGCATATTTTGGAGATAGGTATTCCGTTCTCCAATTTTTTCATGATTGCGGTGCAAATAACCACAAACTGGTTTGAGATCCACGATCGTTTCACCATCCAATAGGGCAGCCATCCGAAAAACACCATGCGTGGAAGGATGTTGTGGACCAAGATTTATGATGATTTTTTCTGTATCAAGACCATCATTTTCTTTAAAGGATTTTAATCCTAAATAAAGCGATTCATCAGCTTCAGGCGTCCATGTTTCCGGGTCAAAATCTTTGGGGTATTGCACATTACTGCCATAAGGATTTAATGTTTCAGAACGTACCGCAACCCCCTCTGGCCAACGAGAGGAAAATGGTTTATTTTCTTCCTCAAAATATGGTTCTTTCCAATCCTTCCGAAGTGGGTGTCCGGCAAAACCTTCCCACATTAAAATCCTTCTTAAATCAGGGTGATTCTCAAATCGAATCCCCATTAAGTCCCAGGCTTCTCTTTCTTGTAATTCAGCACCCGGAAAAACAGACACCAAAGACGGCACAACCGAATCTTCCCGTGAAACCTGCACCTTAAATACGAGCGCTGGACCACCGAGGGATCGATAGGCATGGTAAACCACTTCCATCATATCGGGAAAATAATCTACCGCGGTCACCGAAGAAAGAAAATCATATCCCCATTTGCTTTTAATGGCTTGCGCGAACTGTACTAAGAACTCAGCGGGAATGATAAATCCTTCATAACCTTCCCGATCATCAAGTTTGACCTGATCCGCATAAATTTCATGAAACGCCGGAATTTGACTTACAGATACTTGTTCACTCATCGCCATTTTGAACTTCCTCCACTACTTGAAAGGCAGGTTTATGTGTTTGTTCTTTAATTAAAGCATATTTTCTTGGGTCAATCAGATCAGGTCCTAAAATCGGGACAGGAATTTCATTATCTACATCTTTTTTATACCAATCTGCATCCGATAATTTTTGACGCTCGATCTTTTTTTGCATAATGATTAATCCATGAAGCAAAGCTTGTGGAGTTGGTGGACAACCAGGAATATAAATATCAACCGGAATAAATTTATCGATCCCAGATACAACATTGTATCCTTCTTTAAATGGTCCACCACCACTTGCACAAGCCCCCATTGCTAAAACATAACGCGGTTCCGACATTTGATTGTACAGACGAACAATTTGGGGCACCATCTTTTTGGTTACAGTGCCAGAAACAATCATAATATCTGCCTGGCGTGGGCTGGGGCGCATCACTTCCATACCAAACCGTGAAAAATCATACCGGCTGGCAGCTGTAATAATCATCTCAATTGCACAACATGCTAATCCAAACATCATTGGCCATAAGGAATTTGAGCGTGACCAATTATAAATTTTATCCAATGTTGTAATTGCAATTTGTCCTTGCAATTCAGGCGGAATCGTCACCCCTGCTTTATTAATTTCATCCATAGCCATAATTTTTCCTTTTGATATAAATTTCATCAATACAGCTTAATTGTAAACAAGAAAACTCAACTGTCAACGCCTAATTAAGATAAAAAATTTTTGCTTAATTAAGAATAAATTGTTATGATTAAGGAAATGGATCAACCTACCTCATCCGAAATCCTATCTTTATTATCTAAATCTCACCCGCTTACTATTGCTGAAATTAGCCAACAATTAAATTTAACAAAGGCTGATATTCGTTATCACGTTTCTCGATTGATAAAAGAAGGACAGATCAAAAGCACTTCCACATCTAATTCATCCTCCAAAAGGGGCCGACCTGCCAAAGTTTTTACCGTTTCAGATGAAGTTTATCCCGATAACCTTAAAGAGCTGATTCAGGTATGGTTTAGTTTAACCGGTGTAAATCCCGAAACCTTAAAAAAAGCAGCCACTTTATTAGCGAAAAATTTTGTTCACAATAGAGAATCCTCTTCCTTTTTTCTGAAAATGAATAAAATCATTACCGAACTTAACCAACGGCAGTATGATGCCCGTTGGGAAATAAAACCCAGCGGTCCGGTCATTTATTTTTACAATTGCCCCTATAAAAACATAGTAGGACAAAACTTTGAATTATGTCAAATGGATCAATTCTTGTTATCTGAATTAACTGGAACAGAAATTCGTAAACAGCAAACAATTGCCCAAAACAACACAAACCGATGTATGTTTGTATTAAACATCTCCGTTTAGGAAGCGTAATTCGAATTGAGGAGCATTTCCAATTTTATTTAAAAAACCGTATAATTAATTTCCAATCCAAGGTTCAGAGGCAGGGAAAAAATCATGAGTAACATAACCCACGTTATTAAAAGAAGCGGCGTAAAAGTACCATTTACCCCGGAACGAATCACCAATGCCATTTATCGAGCAGCTGTCGCTGTGGGTGGTCGAGATAAAACCATTGCCGAAAACTTAGCCAAACAGGTTGTTAAAACACTGGAAGACACCCATTCACAGGAATCTATCCCCACGATTGAAGAAATTCAAGACACAGTTGAAAAAATATTAATCGAAAACGGGCATGCCAAAGTGGCAAAAGCCTATATCCTTTATCGAAATGAACGCGCATTAAAAAGGCAGGAACGCGCTGAGACCGCATTACGCCCATCGGAAAATATCCCCTGGGCAAAAATCTGGAAAATACTCGATTGGTCAGTGGACCAAGGCGTCAACACGATCGCCGGTTACAACCGACGATTATTAAACGGAGAGCTGCCAGAGCTCATCAAAGCAAGTGAAGAGCTTTATGAAATTGATATTGAAAATGCGGCGGAAATGATCGCAGCCCGGCGAGAAGAGTTAAAAATCGTCATTATCACAGGCCCTTCATCTTCCGGAAAAACCACATCTACTACCAAAATCGGCAAACGTCTTGAAAGAATGGGGTTAAAACTGGTCACCCTTAATGTGGATCACTATTTTTTCAATTTAGAAATGCACCCAAAAGATGAATTTGGGGATTACGATTTTGAAACCCCACAAGCTTTAGACCTGCCGTTGATAAATGAACATCTTAGTGCTTTAACCGCTGGTAAAGAAGTACTAATCCCATATTACGATTTTAAGACTGGTCAGCGGACAGATAATGTCACCCCAATGCAGCTGCACGAAAATGAAATCATATTAATTGACAGTCTCCATGGGTTATATCATGACATGACAGCCAGTGTACCAGTTGAACAAAAATTTAAACTTTACCTGGAACCATTGTTACAGATGCAAGACTCAAAGGGAAAATATATTCGCTGGACAGATGTTCGCCTGATGCGGCGTATGCTGCGTGATGCAGCCCACCGTGCTTATGATCCACTAAAAACCCTTTTACACTGGCATTATGTCCGCTCCAGTGAAATGAGAAATATTATCCCCTTTATTAACACCACGGATTTTATCATCAGCTCCGGAATGCCCTATGAATTAAGTGTTTACAAACACCGCCTGTTCCACCAATTTGAGGAATGGGTTTCAGAACTTAAAGATAATCCGCTTCGTGAAGATGCTTTTATTCGCGCTCAACGCACATATCAAGTTCTGCAAGAGTTTGAACCGCTGGCCTCGGATGCGTTAATTCCTGGCGATTCCGTCATCCGTGAATTTATTGGCGGCAGCACACTTGAAGTTTGACCAAAACATTACAGCCATAGAAATCGAATGAGGTAAGTTTGAAAAATAAGATCCATTCTATTTGTGTTTTTTGCGGGTCCTCCAACGGACTAGACCAACGATACTTTAAAGACGCCTATTTGTTAGGCACCCTTTTAGCCAAAAAAAATATTCAATTAGTATACGGCGCTGGTAAAAGTGGTTTGATGGGTGCGGTTGCGGATGGGGCATTATCTGCAGGTGGAGAAGTTTTTGGCATTGTACCGGAAAATTTATTTGAACTTCAAACCGTACATGAAGGACTCACCAAACTGGAAATTGTTTCAAATATACATCTTCGGAAAGCCCGTATGCACGAAGCCTCGGATGCTTTTATTGCCCTACCCGGGGGTTTTGGCACGTTGGATGAATTGTTTGAAACAATTACTTGGGCTCAAATCGGTATCCATAACAAACCGATCGGTTTATTAAATACAAAAGACTTTTTTTCTCCTGTTTTACAACTTGTTGAACATCTTCACCAAGAAAAATTTATTTACGACGCAAATAAAGTAAATCTCTTTAAAGAGGATGCCCCTGCTGCTTTATTAGCACATATAGTAGAAAGTTCACTATAAAAGAATTTGAAATTTTTCCCTTCCCTTGTTTCTTCGAGTTACCTTGTACCCTTTCGTTGTAAATTGTTATTAACACATAATTTTCAATAGCTTTTGAAGAATAGCTTTGTTGATTATTGTTTATCGATTTTCATTTTTTATTTGTCACTTTTATTAAAGTAATTCCCCCTACAGCAGGCTAATTATCCAATCATTGCCCTATATTATCGGTCATCTTTCAACTTTCCTGATTCAAATATTAAGATAAAAGAACTAATCTACCAATTAAATTAAATGTAAACAAAACAAAAAAGATAGTAACTAATTCAAGACTTGCTTATTCAGTTGGGGTTAAAGTTACAACTGGATAAGGTGCGCAATTCGGTGAAAACGCACAGTCAATTCGGATGATGCCGCACACCTAGGAGGGAAAAAACACTAGTTAAAAGAATTG
>PABH01000052.1 GCA_002702705.1 Anaerolineaceae bacterium | reverse complement strand
TGATCTCCTCTTTTAGTTCCATTATAGCGAGGGTGTTCAGATTGCCGCTATTTCGATTTCGCCAACAGTATCGCAAGCAACGGGGTTTTCAATTTGAGGTTTTTATAAAATGTGTTCCCCAGGTTTATCAAATTGCTTAACCCCACCTAACAAATCGAAACCACGTTTTAGTGCACTCTCAACAAATTCATGTTGGTAAGAATCACAGCGGACAATAACGACTTGAGCTTTTTCCATATTTATCCTTAAAGATTATGTTAAATCGGTTGTCCTTAAATCTTCACCATCTCGAATCATTTTCTCAAAGCGTACATAAACTTCCTTGGTTTCCATACCGACATCTTCATATAAACGGGTGGCACCAGTTAAGCTTTGGGAATCAACACTTAATCCGGCAAATGAACAACCGGCTTTTTTTAGTTCGTTAAAACTATGCAAAATTAACGCTTTTCCTAATCCTTGTTTACGCCATTCCCGCCGAACACCAACCAAATGCAACCATCCATAATTTTCCCCATAGGAACAAGCTGGAGAATTAATAACCATTCCCACTTTTGTTCCTTGATGCTCAACCACATACCAAAAATCAGGATTATAAAACGGGTCATCAACCATTTGATTTAGAAAAACGCGGTATCCTTCCTCAAAAGGGGTTTCAATGTATCCCCAATGATCCTTAAATGCATCGCGATTTAATTGATAGATCTGGTCATACTCATCCTTTTTAACTATACGCAAATTGAAGCCTTCCGGAAGTGAAACAGATTCTATTTCACGATTTAAATCAATTTCCATAATCCAAGAATATCTTGCAGGTAAAAAACCTAGATTTTCCAATAAATCTACTGCCGCTTTATCACGCCGATTAACAAAACTATTCAAAACTACCTGAACCCCATCAGGTGCTTTTTTGGCAATCTCTCCTGCACGTGTAGCCGTCCACTCATTTAATGCGGTCCCTAAACCCAAACCACGAAAGTCGGGATGCACCCTAACCCATGAATAGATACGGGTATACGGTTCAGAAGCACCCCATACGTCCCCATACGCAATAAACTTATCTTGATCATTAAAGATCATTACGGAATCAGAGGTCAAATTAAAACCTGGTGTTTGCCAATCATTGCGTAGTTCATCAGCAGAAAATTCATCTTTTCCAATCAGTTCCTGAGAACACAGGTTTAATAATGCAGCAACTTGTTCTGCATCCTTTTCTGTTGTCGGACGGGAGTGGAATTTTGGGTTTACCAAATTAAATTTCATAATGCCCTCATATTTTTTGTTTCATAACGTGCACCATACGTACCATCTGTTGAAACGTCAATCCCCCATCAGTAACTTGAAAATCTGTCTGCTGTGGGTTTGAACGGCTGAATCGTGTCATAGCTTCCAAGTTATTTTCTACATTCGTGAGATAAAACCGGGACTGAGTATTTAAACCCAGTCGAAATGTCGACTCTGCAGCCAAATACGCGGGTAATGGCCGGGAACTTAATAACACGCTAGGAAGTTCACGAAGCCAGAATAACAGGGTCAGGGCATCACCATTGTTATTTAACCAAGGTAGGGCCTGGGATTCGAGTAGTTCACATGCTGTTTCAAAATCTCGAATAAACAAAAACCAACGATAAGCATCTAACCACTCCCCCTGACTTACCAACCATGAAGCCATATCACGGATATTTTTTACCATAGCTTCGTAATCAATGGTAATAGATGGTTCGCGCAGCCAAGTTCGAGCAGCTAGGGTTGGTTTAATTGCTGAATCAGATAAAAAATCAATTTGACCAACAGCAATAAGCGCGTCCACTAAATTCATATCTTGTAAAATGTCGGTCCGTTTTAACCAACTTAACCACCAGATATCGAAAATTGATAACAGATTTCGGTAAGAAGGCAACTTGAAATTTTCAAATGACAACTTTTTATCTGTTTTTACAGTTAAACTGGATAAATTTTTTATATCATCTTCCAACAAACTCTTATTTTTATCATCTAAGAATATCAACATACTTTCTTCACGGAAAGCGTCCAACAAGGAAAGAATTTGTTTCCATACCGAACTCTTTTGAATCAAATAACTATCATTTATCACCAATACAAATGGTTTTCCTACCAATTCTTTTCTAAACTGGTGAAATACCTGAGGATTGGGTGAAGCATGATGATCCATGATACCGGCCAATAAACTCTGTCCCAATGTAGGATAATGCCTTCTTAAACCATAAACCAACACCGTCCAAAATCTTCCCGGATCAACATCTAATGAGTCCAACTGAAGCCAGACCAATGGCACAGAAATGGTTTTTGTCCAATCTAAAACCTGTCGTTTTAAGTCAACGATATTTTCGCCAGTTATTGATACATGTTCATTTTTTGAAAACAACTCATTTAATTGGGTTGATAACAGTAAATTTTGTCTCGCATCTAAAAACAACGGAATAGTAAATTTGGATTGCAAATAAGAAAACATAAAAACCTCATCTTGATTTTACACTGAAATTTAATTTTTTCTTGTTCATTTACAATCCAAAATATTCTTTTTTTAAAAAAAACCATTTTATCTTTGAATGATGTTATGGGGACTTTATTTATATTGACAATCACGATTCAAAAGGGTTCAACAAATTGAAAACAACTCATATTTGTGGTAAGGTTGAAAAATGATACGAATCGTTCAGAAAGGTTTCAGTTTAAACTACCTCCAATACAATCAAGAAAGGATTTCAAATGGACTATAAATATCTAGGCAATACAGGGGTGCAGGTTTCTTCTCTTTGTTTTGGAACGATGTCATTTGGAGGAGATGCCGATGAAGAAATGTCAGCGAAATTGTATAAACGCTGTCGAGATGAAGGGATTAATTTTTTTGATTGTGCCAATATTTACGTTGGTGGACGATCTGAAGAGATTTTAGGAAAATTAATGATTGGAGAGCGCCAAAATTTGATAATTACCAGCAAGGTATATTTTCAATCCGGTCAAGATTTGAATGCACGTGGTGCAAACCGACGCAATATATTTTTGGAAATCGAAAAAAGCTTAAAACGATTACAAACGGATTGGATTGATATTTATTTTATTCATCATTTCGATGAAAATACCCCATTAGAAGAAACGATGCAAGCTTTGGATGCACTGGTCCGTCAGGGGAAAATTCTTTATCCTGCTGTTAGCAATTTTGCTGCCTGGCAAATTATGAAAGCACAAGGGATTGCTGAATTAAAATCTTTGGCAAAAATTACCGTTTTACAGCCAATGTATAACCTGGTAAAACGGCAAGCCGAGGTGGAAATTCTACCGATGGCCATTGAAGAAAGGCTCGCAGTAATACCGTATAGTCCTTTAGGCGGGGGACTATTAACTGGAAAATATGGGTTGGATAAGACAAAAGTTTCGGGCCGATTAACAAATAATAAAATGTATGATGTACGCTATGGTGAATCATGGATGTATCAAGCAGCAGTAGATTTTGCCCAACTTGCTCTGGATCATAACTATGATCCGGCCGCTTTGGCCGTCGCATGGGTTGGGGCACACCCAGGTGTAACAGCACCAATTATTGGCGCTCGGAATTTGGAACAATTGGAAGGATCATTAAAAGCAACTCAAGTTAAAATGACGAACGAATTATACGATTCCATTTCTGGACTTACCCCTAATCCAGCAGTGGCGACGGATCGATCTGAGGAACGAAAGGGAGAGAATTGGTTATAGCTTTGAGATCAGGAGATTTTTCGGTTAAAATAATTTGATCCAAAAAATCTCCTGAAATCAATTCTTCCATTAATGCATCATTGATCATTGTATCTAGTTTTACTTGCATTTCTTCTAGCCATCGTTTTGCTTTTTCTCGTGAGTCTTGCTCCGTGGCAGAATGATATAGGCCTGCTTCCATAAACCGGATGGCAAAGTCCGTTTGGCCGGTTAGCTGGTAAACCCGACCTAGGTTAATCATCACACGTGCAACCAAATCCAATCCATTGATTTCAATTGCCCGTTTTAATGCCTCTATAAGATACTCTCTGCTCGCCTTAAATTCATTTAAACCACAGGTAATTTCTCCCAAACTATTCAAACAGACGATTACTGTCCAATTTTCGTTTAATTTTTTCGCAATTTCAAGTGCTTCTTTAGAATAAATCAGTGCGGATTGGTAGTTACCCTGCCAGGTAGCCAACTCGCCAAGATTGTTTAATGCTAATGCTGTTCCATCATCATCACCAATATCTTTCGCGATTAACAAACTTTCTTGGTAAAAATGGGCAGCTCGTTCATAATCACTGCGCACATGAAAAATAGTTCCTAAATTGTTGAGCATAACAGCCTGATTATAGCGATCATTTAATTCTTTACTGTATTGTAATGACTCTTCGTATAATTTTATTGCGTGATCATAGTTGCCTTCATAACAAGAAATATCAGCCAATTTATTAATCACGACCACCAGATTACGCAAATTTTTTGTGTTTTTGCAATACTGATAGGCTTCCTCAAACAACGGATGCGATTCGTGATATCTTCCCTGACGGTTTTCAATAGATCCTGCCAACAAGTAAGCCTGCGTCAACCCCAGATCATCGTTTGTTTCATTAAAATAGGTCAAAGCAGCGTCAGCATAATGTTGAGAACGAGAAAAATCCTTATCCCGTAAATACGCCCAACCAAGGTGCACTCTGCAAGAAGCTAATTCGGCGGAAGCCTTGAGATTTGTTAAAATATTTTCACTTCTTAATAAACTGGATAACACCAATTGATCATTTCGAGTCGGGTATGCCAATGCACCTAAACGCCATAACAACATACCCAACACAAGACCATCTTGTCTGTTGGTTTTTTCAAGTTTTTGAATAGCTTGCTGAAACCAAGAGATACCTTCTTCAAATAAACTTCGGATATTAAAATAATGATAAAGACTGTCCAAACTATTCAGAATCAGGTCATCACGGACCTGATTAACTGCCCAAAACCAACTTAAGGAAATATTACCAAAATCGAGCTGGATTGCATCCAATGCTTTGCTTTGACCTTCAAATAAGAGTGCTTGTTGCTGGTCTTTCAAATATTGAACATAATAAATCGCATGTTTTTCATATAAAACTTCTGGTTGACTATCCGGAACTGATTTTGTACGGATAAATTGTCGGATGGCTTCATGAACACTGTACCGCCTGTAATGGTTAACCCGAATTAAAGATTTAGAAACCAAAATTGCCAAGTCACTAGAGCTAGCACCAGCTACAGCTAAGGCTGCTGGTGCTGTAAATCCGTCCAAAAAAAAGGTTAAATTAAATAGGATTTCTTTTAAACCATAGGTTAACATCTCCCATGAAACTTCAAAGACTGCGTTCAGGCTGCGGTGGCGGGTCTGAAAATTACTCATCCGTGTGGCTAATGCACCCAGATTATTTTCAAAAGTCTCCAGAACATCATCACACCCCTGTTCACAAAGGGTTGCTGCCGCCAATTCTACCCCTAAAGGCAGTCCCTCCAAAATTTTACAGATACGAATAATACTTTCCAGGTTGTGTTCATTTAAGTCGAATTTCGGAATTTTTTGTTTTGCCCGGCGTACAAATAAATCAATTGCATCGTAGAAATGTGCTTTGGCAATAGAAATGTTGGTCTCAAGTGGATAATGCAACCCTGATAATAAAAACACCTCTTCCTGAACCAGGTTCATTACTTCTCGTGAAGTAACTAATAATTTTAAGTTTCTGGTGGAGCCAATTAGCTGATCCACAAACAGCACATTCAATTCATCTCTTAATAAATGTTCAAAATTATCGAGAACTAACAGCATCTTTTTTTCTCGGAGATGATCCGTTAATTGTTTCTGTGTTGAGGATTGATCACCAAAGGTTAATTTAATCGATTCGGCGATCAGATTGATGATTTGATCAGGTGTATTAGCAGTAAGTAATGATGTAAAAAAGACACCATCTTCAAACATCCCGGTAAATTGGCGGGCAATTTCCAGAGAAAAACGGGTTTTTCCAATCCCACCTGGGCCAGTGATCGTTATCAGGCGAATTTGCGGTTTGATAATCCATTCTGTAATGAGACTAAGATCATCTTCTCTGCCAACAAAGGTCGTAAGAATGGCCGGAAGCTGGTCTGATATCGTCTTAAATTCGGAAGTGATAGATGTTTTTCCTTCGGATGCCAGACAAACTTGTTTGTAAAGGTCTAATGATTCCTGTTGGGGTGAGACACCAAGTTCTTCGTTAAGATAACGTTTTAAATCAAAGAAATGTTTTTTGGCAGCACTCCATTGTTGGTTAACTGCTAAAAGACGGATCAAACGCCCCCGTGCAGTTTCATCCCAGGGACATAAACTGACAATTTTAGAACCAAATTCAATAGCCAGATGGATTTCCCCCCGCTTTTCATGGTACATGGAAAGAAGATTATACCCACGAATAGCCAAGAGATTATATTCTTCCCTTCGTAAAATCAACCATTCTTCAAACAAAACGCTCTTATTCACGGAAAAACGAGCCAGAAATTCTCCTTCAAAAATATCCATTGTATTTTGAAGCAGTCGCAAATGAAATAAACCGTTTCCATTTAAATTTTGATAATAAGCCATAGCTTTTTGGAATTGTTTTTTAAATATCAAACAATCCACTTGCACATCAGCAATAGGATTTATTTGAATTTGATCCCGGTCTGACATTAGGAATTCTGGATTTCCAGCGGTTTCCCCTAAGGTTTTTCGCAAACTTGAGAGCGTCTGTCTTAAGTTATGCAAAGCACGTTCTTCGCTCTCTTCCGGCCATAATAAACCAGCCACGTGAGATCGTTGGCAGCCACGTTGAGATTCAATCGATAAATATACAAGTAACGCTTTCGCCTTGTCTGTCTCAAATCCTGAAATAGATTTTCCATCCAATTCAAAACGGAGACCGCCCAAGCAATTTACAGTTAATCTTGTTCTCAATGCCTACCTCAAAAATGACCCAATTTTTTTGACGTTTTTTTGACGATGAAAACTTATGATTGATAAAAAGGACTTGCTTATGGAAACATTATATCAATCTTTTTTATTAAGGATATGGAATAAAGCTTCCCAAAATCACCTTGATTGGCATGCCTCTCTGGAAGATCCTTCCACCCACAACATTAAAACATTTAATAATCCAGAAGCTTTGTTTACTTATTTACTGGAAGTCAGTAACTTGGATCAATTTGATATAAATCAAATCAAAGGAGATGACGAATGAGTAAGCGGGATAAAAAATTCATTTTCCACATTACCTTAATTGCATTGATTTCGTTTGCATGCAGCTTTGGGGCAAAAAACAATTTGGCAAACTCAAGTAACGATGAGGTTAATGATGAATGATATAACGCTCAATTTATTGGTTATTGCCGGATTTGTAGTGGTAGGTGGAGTTGTCTTAATTGTCGTATTCCAAAAACAAAAACAAAATGATAAAAAGTTAGCGGATTTTGCCAAACAAAAAGGCTGGCATCTGGAAAAAATTCGCAAACCGTTAGAAAAAGGAGTTCGAGTTACCACACCGCATTGGGTTCTGGAAAGTATCAAACGCACCAGCGGTGTAGAATCTGGACCTGGTTCTTCGGAATGGGAACAGAACACCATCTGGAAAACGAACCAGGGCGGATCATTGGTATGGGTCGGATATAAGATGAGCCAGGTGGATTTGGGATATTCCGGAGAAATGTTGATGAAACAAGTTTTTGCAGCTGCTTTAGGTGATGAAGCTAAGAATCTAAACCAGGTTCATTTTGGCAGTCATGATTTTCAGAAAAATTATATGGTTTTTGCCCAAGATGAAACTGAAGCGGACCGTTTTATCACCCCAGCAGTACAATCTGCTTTATTGTCATGGCAGGGTGTAAAGCCGGTGATCAAGCGTACGGAACGGGAAATAACGCTGGAATTAAACGGAGTTTTCATGAATAAACCGGAAAAGATCTTATCGCTGATCCAACTGGCAGAGAGGCTTTTATGAAAAAAAGTCTTTTAATCCGTGTCTTCGGTATCATATTTATCGTATTTTCCCTACAAGCCTGCTCTATCTCTCAATCCGATGAGACGTTAGCCCCCACCGAGGTCTCTATCTTACCGGATGAGTCAATTCAACCGACCAATTTCCCCACTACAATTCCTCCCACACCCAATCCAACTTCCAAGCCACTATCCCCAACACCCATTCCCACACTGCAAGAATTGATTTTCGAACCCGGTATCATTCACCAGGGTGCTAACTTTGGTTATTTAGACGGGTATGAAGCGGATGATGTAGCCGTAGGTGATTATCATCCCGAACTTCCCAACTGCGGATCTCCCTGGTTGGCTCCCCCGCTTGATTCCGCTGGAGAGAATTTACTCACCCTAAACTATACAACTCCCCTACTTGCAAATAGCATTGAAATATACACTTCAGATCCATTACTCGATCTCCGCCGGGTGGAAGTGATGAATTCACGCACAGGCGTGGGCTGGGCTGCCTTAGAGGAAGAGATTATCGTCAGAGAAGAAGTGATTCAAGAGGGACCATGTTTGAACCGGTTAACGATTCCACTGCAGGCACCAGTTGCTGTGGACACAGTGTTCTTGGAATTTAGAAATGAGGAAGCCGCCTTAACCATCGCAGCCGTGGAAATGGTAGGAAAGTTGGAAGCCTATATAGATCCCCAAGTTTTCTGGCGAGTACCTATCCCGGATATCCCTGTGGATATTAGCATAAATAAGATGGGATTAGTTTTTGTCGCTGCCGGAGATACCGGTTTATATACTTTCGATGTAGAGGGAAACCAATTAAAGACTTTCTCCGTTCCTGTAGAAGCCGAATTAACCTCGTTAGCAGCTGACCCATTTGGCAACCTGGTGGTACTTGACGGCGGTTATGGCTGGTTTATCTTACTCTCTCCCGAAGGAGAACAGCTTGCCGTGGGCGGGGATAACCTGCGCGGTCAAATTGCTGTCAATCCCCGGGATGGTGATCTTTATATTCTTAATCACAACGAGATTTTGGTATACACTACCGATACGGTTGAATTAAAACACAGCATACCGCTTAATGAGGTCCGCAGTTATGCGGGATTAGCTTTTAGTCCTTCCGGGAAACTTTATACCATACGTGATTTTAGTTGGGACCCTACGATTGTACAGCTCGACCCACTGAGTGGAGAGGAGATGGATGCTTTCTCATTGGTGGATTCCATGACACGAGAAATCATTGCTCTGGACTTAACAATTGATGGAAACGGAAATCTCTATATCTTATTTTCCAGCAATACCGGGCAAATTGCTGTGCACAAACTAAACCCACAGGGGGTACTTCTTGCGCGGTTTGGCTTGCTTTCTACAGAACCCTCTGGATGGCCGGAAGGTTCTTTCCTTGATCCGCGTGCTATCACCGTCAGCCAAGACGGGCGTTTTGTCCTCATCGCAGACGGCTTTGACAATTCCGCCTACCTGACCGCTTTTTTAATGGAGGTTGACGAATGAAAAAACACCGTTTTTTATCTTTGTTGATTTTGATACCTTTGCTGATGGCTGCTTGTACGGCAAATAATCCTCCAACCACACCTGAACCAATATCTGTGGAGATCCCGATTACAAGCACCAACTCTCCTGTCAATAGCCCTACCTTTGCTACGATAGAAAGCAAACCAGCTTCTACTCACACACCTACCTTAATCTCCTCACCGACAAAAATCCCCGCCACTTTAACCAATACACCAATACTCACACCAACCATTGTCGCAGCCTGTCCACCTAATCAGGGTGTATTCTGGTCAATGGTTTTTTCCGGAGAATCCGGTTACCTTTCAACAATTTTACCGGCAGCAGATGGAAACTTTTTGATCAGTGGATCGTTGGATCGGGGCGGCACTGCCTGGGTTGCTAAGATCACTACGGATGGACAGGTTTTATGGCAAAAAACCTATGCTTTGGTTTACGCTGTGTTGGAAAGCGCTCCTAATGGAAATTATTTATTAAAAAATAACGGCCTGACAATAGAGATTGACCAGGATGGAAATTTAATCTCCGCCATACAATCTGACCCCATCTTGCCAAATACGGATGGAAGTACCACCATGATAGCAGGCAGCCGGGTAATGCGTTTTACTGATCCCAGCAATCCGCTCTGGATTTTCGAAATCAATCAGCCCGGAGCATATGGTCAATTGACATCTGATGGTGGCGCGGTTTATGCCTATTCCGGTACATATGTGGATCAATCGGTTTATTATGCACCGATCTACACCGATATAAAAGTAATAAAAATTGATGGAAATGGACAGGTCTGGGAGCGAGTGTACGGCAAATTGGTCGGAGATGAGTATCTGGAATTTATGCAAGCTACTACCGACGGGGGCGTGCTTTTGGGAGGTACCCACTATTATGAACAGCTTGGTCTTGATTATGATATCTGGCTGATGAAATTAAACCAGGTCGGAAGCATGTCCTGGCAGTCCACCTTAAAACTGGCTCCTAACCCGGAATCTATTATGGATATTATGGTATTACCTCAGAGTATTCTGGTACTTTCGGAGGACTATATTAATAACGAAATCCGCCTGGTAAAATTGACCAAAAACGGTACGCTTGCCTGGCAAAAACAACTCACTTCCATACGAGGGTGGTTTAACATTACCGCTGCCGCAGAAACCGCGAACGGTGGGATAATTCTTGCTGGGGAGACTTATGCAAAACAAGGTGTACGTTTTTTGGCCCGTTTTGACTCCAAAGGCAATGTGTTATGGGAAAAATTAACAGGCTTTTCCGGCATTGATAATAATGACTATACCAATGTGGAAACTATTTTGCCATTAAATGATGGTGCCATTCTACTTGGGGGTTCAAGCAGACTGCTTGGTGATAATATAGATGACGCATATCATGCCTGGTTGACAAAAATAGAAGATTCGGGAGAAGTGCTTGGTTTTCTCAAGACTTCTCCTGGAAAATTTGTTATCATCAATACCCTCGGCGGCCGTCCCAACACGCTACGCGATGAAATAACTCCTGCTGATCCAATCCAGGTTAAAAATAGTTCACCAGAAGTTGTTGAGGCAGCCTATCCATCCTATCCGGCTTGTCTCTTTACTGGATTTAGCTACCCAACTCCGCAGGCTTTGCCTACAATTACACCCTCGGTTACTCCGACTTTTGCTCTGGGACGTGATCTTTTCCTGACCGAGCCGGAAAATATGTATGGGGATGATGTCTTAAAATTACAAAACCGCTTGCTGGAATTAGGATACACGGAGGTTGGTTTTCCGGATGGGATCTTTGGCCCGATGACAGACAATGCCGTGCGCCTCTTCCAAACACAAAACAACCTGTCCGTGGACGGGGTTGTTGGCCAAAAGACCTGGAGCAAATTATTCAGCGATTCAGCTGTGTCAAAACCATGAAGGTTTGTTAATTAAAATGGCTCGCTGCAAATAAGCAAAACTTTAAGGGATGAGGTATATCAGGAAGGCAAATTCCATAATTTCTGCTGTAAGAATATCGCAGTTTGATTATAATAAGTTAAAGTAGATGGATGTTGGTTTTTACCGATATTGAGGAAATATATGAATGAATATCGGTTATTTAAAAGTTGATTAGTATTTTACCAAACACCCACATCCTAATTTATCTAAAACAAGGATCAAAAAAAACCGAACGTTTATTTTAAAAGTGAATTATTCTTCATATTTAACTAATTATGTAATTGTCTTAAAATTTTTCTCTTAGAGAAGATAACCATGGCACTTTTGATCACCAAAACTCATACCCCTACCCCAAGATCAAATCTAATTTCTCGCTCGCATCTACTGTCCCGCTTAAACTTGCTCTTAGATCCAGGTTATCAACTCGCGGTGATTTCCGCACCAGCTGGATTTGGCAAAACAACGATTCTTTCACAATGGCTTCGGATGATACCAGATACTTATAGGGTGGGATGGTTTTCGCTTGACATCACCGATAATCATTTAACTCGTTTCTTTTCATACGTAGCAGCCGCCTTGCATAATGCTGATCCATCTTTTGGTGAAAATTTTTCTGAGCTTATTGAAGTCCATCCTGAATTAACTGCCGATGAAATTGTTTCTTACATCATCAATAAGATTGCTAAATCACCGAAGAAATTTCTACTTATCATTGATGATATTCATCTCATCAATGATAAAGAAATACACCAAGCTCTTGAGTTATTGGTGGATCATATATCAGACAATCTGCGCCTCGTGTTCGTTGGGCGCGTTGATCCCTATTTACCTCTCTCACGCTTTCGGGCTCGTGGACAATTGGTCGAAATCCGGACAAATGACCTGCGTTTTACGATTAACGAGACGAGTGATCTATTGAAAAAGTTTCCAGGTTTTTCATCATCCGAAGGTGATCTTGTTAATGAAATGTATCAATCCACTGAAGGTTGGATTGCTGGATTACAGATGACCTTTCTCGCACTCCGTTCTGAATTAGAAGTGACAGGTGGTGAACCAAAGCAAATCATGGATCGGTTTTTAGGCGAACTGAAAGGATCACATCGTTATATTCTGGACTATCTTTTGGATGAAGTGCTTAGCCATGTTGGACTGCGTGTTCGTGAATTTCTGTTAAGAACTTGTATTTTAGAGGGTTTTAATGCAGACATCTGTTCAACGCTCTGCATGGAAGAAACCGACATCGCTCAAGCGCAAAATATGCTTGAAGAGTTGGAACATGCAAATCTGTTCATCATCCCACTCGACCACCAAAGGAAGTGGTATCGGTATCACCACTTGTTCAAAGATATGCTGCAAAAACAGCTTTTGCACACATATCCTGGATTGGAATCCAAATTACATCAACGTGCAGCTTGCTGGTTTGAGAAACATCAAATGCTTGATGAAGCCATCGAACATGCTTACCAGACAAAAGATGTTATATATGCGCAAAATTTAGTAGAAAAATATTCTCTTGATTTCATCTTGAGAGGTCAAATCTCTACCGCAGTCCGTTGGTTAAATAGTTTACCGGTTGACGTACAAAATACTAGCCCACGACTTTGTCTGGATCGCGCCTGGGCACTTACCTTCACCTCCCAAACTGAAACCGCAGGAATATTTTTAGAACGTGCTGAGATTCTGCTGAAGGACAAGCCGGGAGATACGAATGCAATAAAAAGCGAAATTTTAGGTTTACGGAGTTTTCAAAAGTGCATTTATGGTGAAGTTGCAGAGGCTCTATGTTTGGCCGAACTATCCGTGGTGAATTCACCAAAAGAGAATTTATTTTTACAATGCAGCAGCCGTATGTTTTTGGCAATTGCATTAGTTAGAAATGGAAAATTTGTCGAAGCAATGGATGAGTATCGTTTCATCCAATCTACTTTCAAGGATGAAAACGGCTTAGCCGGTCTGGGGATACTTGAGGCGGATTTCCTACAATTTTTAGCTGTTTCCCATAATTTCCGCCAAGAAACTAAACAGGCAATTCGATTATTAAAAGAAGCTATCCATACTTTTGAAAGTTCGTCAAATGACAACCGCAAAGCAGCTACACTGTATCTTTATGTAGGTTTAGGAAAAATATTATATTTTGCCAATCAACTAGATGAAGCTGAATCCGCTTTAAAAACAGGATTGCGTATTGATTCACTTTCTCTATCATTTGCTGCAATTGATGGATGGACAACCCTTTGGTGGGTAAAAATCGGACAGAGAAATTATCCAGCGGCACGATCTATTGTCAATGATCTAGAATCTTCCACTCAAAATTGTGACGAAAAAATTAGCCGTCTAGTCATTTTACCTGCCATTTTGCAGGATTTATTTGAAGAAAAAATCGATTCTGCGGTGAAAAGATTGGAACATTTAGGATTCTCAGATGATGTTAATGGTACGTTGGCAAATATCAGCGATATTGAATTAATGAGCTGGCGGGTAAATGAGTTTTTTGTATACGCTCGTGTGTTGTCAGCTAAAAGAAAGCATCAACTTGGTTTACGCGTATTAGACCGTATGGCACAAGCTGCCCAAGCGGTTGGGATGGATTGGGTGTTGTATCGTACATGGCTCACCCAGGCAATTGTCTATTCCTCAAATGATCAAAAAGACATTGCTATGGAGATTATGGAGAAATTGCTGGAGAAAACATCTCAAGCAGTCTTTGGCGCTGTCCAAATCTATCTTTCTACTGGCGAACAAGCTCGAAATCTACTATTGGAAGCCCAACGACGGGGAATCTATTCTGATTATATCGGTAAACTATTAGCTGAATTTCCTGTTTTAATTCACCCCGAACCAATTCCAGATTCACCAGAGATGTTATCCGAACGTGAGATCGAAGTGCTTTACCTAATGGCTAAGGGTATGAAAAACCAAGAAATCGCAGACAAATTGGTTGTCAGCCTTAACACCGTTCGTTATCACTCAAAAAACATTTTTAGCAAACTCGGCGTTGGTAACCGAACGGCTGCAGTGATACGTGCTCGAGAATTAGCTTTGCTAAAATGAAACTACATTGTTTGTCAGCCCCACCCTACACAAATGTGTAGGGTGGTTTTGATTTAATTTAGATAAACTGAAAACACAGACCGAAAGGAGACATATGCCTCGAATATACTCGATTGTAATTTCTCATTTATTGGATGAAACCTGGAAAGAATGGTTTGACGATTTGAATCTAACGCCTAGGAAAGATGGAACAACCCTACTAGAAGGCGTTCTTGAAGACTCAACTGCTCTCCATACCGTACTGAACAAGATTCGTAATCTAAATATGGACCTGGTTTCGGTTTCTTATAACGAAGTTCCAGAAGATCAAATTGATATCTAAAAACCATTATGTTTATTCATCACCCATTTTTCTTCTTTTGCAATATTCCAGATACTAGTTGCTCGGGCTTATCCATCAAAGATATATCGAAAAATGAATCGCTTCAACAATTTAGTGACTCTGGCAAATAATACCAACATACTTTATAGAAGGAATGATATGAAAAGTATTTCATCAATCAAATTCATCGTAGCGAACTTCGCCTTTACTTGGCTGCTGTTTGCAATCGCTATCCTTAGTGGACAATCCAGTAAAGATTTTCCCGCTATATTATTCTATATCATAGGCGGCTGTGGGCCGTCACTGATGGCGCTTGTTTTTGTTTGGCGCACTTACGATACCACACAACGACGTGAGTTTTGGTCCCGTGCCTTTAATCCACGCCGAGTCAAAGCCGTATGGTGGATCATCATATTGGTGGCAATACCAGCCAGCATGTTATTGGGAGTCTGGATCAACAGGCTCCTGGGTGGATCTATGCCTCAGATGGTTTCTCTCCATCTATTGAAAACCCAGCCAGTGCAAATTCCTTTTTTCATTATCATGATGATGATTGGCGGACCGTTAGCTGAGGAACTAGGCTGGCGTGGTATCCTACTCGATAATTTTCAGAAAAAATGGTCTGCGGTGATCTCAACCTTCGTTTTGTTCCTTATCTGGTGGGTCTGGCATTTCCCCCTATTCTTCCTTCCAGGCACAACCCAATATAGTTGGGGATTATTTGGCAGCATGTTCTGGTTATTTTCGATGAATGTCTTCCTGTTAACCATCCTAATGACACTCGCGCATAACGCAAACCAGCGCAGTGTACTTACGGCCATCTTAATCCATTTTAGCTACAATGTAACACTCAGTTTACTAGTTCCATATACTATCCAAACCTTTGCATTTATAACCACTTTCTTAACATTACTGGTGATTAGTTTATTAACAATCAAAAAATTCAAAAAGCAATAGCTATTGCCAAATAATTTTAATGTTTCAGTTATTCATAAATTAAATAGCTGATATACCATTAAAAACTAAACCTATCCATAAGATTAACAAGAGGAAACCATGTCCCAAATTAACATTTCAACAAAAAAACCCAACTGGCCCCATGTTGTCTCGTTTCTCGGTCTAACCTTTGGTTTGACCTGGCTGGTAGACCTAGTTCTATATTTAAATGGCGGATTGAAAAACCCTGCCACTATGCTGTTATTACAATTCCAAATGCTCTTACCAGCCTTTTCAGCGATGTTCTTAGGTGTTTTTTTCTTCAAAGAAAGTCGCCTTTATCATCGAACCAATCAAAGCATTTCACGCTGGTTCGTTTATTTCTACTTCTTATTGACTTTTTTTTATCTAATCGGTGCTATAGCAGCATTAACTCAGCCGGATAAAGCAGCAAATTTAAGTTCACTTTTGCTAATCCCTAGCGTATTTGGATTGGTTTTACTAATCGTTCTCCGGATAGTAGGAGGAAAAGATACATTTTCAAGTATAGGGATGGCAGGTGGTAAAGCCCGGATCTGGTTATTTTATGGATTGGGTTTGATTGCTTATTACGGTCTCCAAACTTTTCTCAACTACTTTTTTAAGATGGGACAAGTTGTGGACATCACAACAGCTTTCCCACAAATGGCTGATGCGAACTTACCCGCTGCGGCATTACTACCCATTATGGCGTTGAACACCATAATAATCGGACCGTTCCTGGGATTGATCATTGCTTTTGGCGAGGAGTATGGCTGGCGCGGTTACCTGCAAACCGAATTGATCCATATCGGTCGTATTCGCGGTATTTTCCTGTTGGGCGTGATCTGGGGTATCTGGCATTGGCCGATCATATGGATGGGATACAACTTTCCCGGTCAACCAGTGCTTGGATCACTGGCGATGGTTGCACTAGGTATCATCTTTGCGTATTTCTTTGCCTATAGTGTACTCAAATCACAGGGTGTCTGGACGGCTGCGTACTTGCACGCGCTCAACAATCAAACTTTGAGCTTTTTCTTCATGGCTGTCGTTGCTCCATACAATGTTCTTTTCTCTTTTGGTGCCGGATTGCCCGGTTTAGCTCTAGGCTTGGTGGTTGTCCTGATTCTATTACGCGACCCAGTTTGGAAAACAGCTGAGTAAAAATTTTCTAAACAAAGGAAAATGAAATGAATCTGACTATTTCACAACTCTCTAAACAATATCGTCGCGACTTCTGGGGATTACGGAATTTCGATCTGGAACTCAAACCTGGTGTAATCGGCTTGCTCGGACCAAACGGTGCAGGCAAATCCACACTGATGCGTATGCTTGCCACCATTACCAAGCCCACCACGGGCACGATTCTTTGGAATGGTGATGACATTAATAAATTTCCCAATAATCTACGCAAGGTACTTGGTTATCTCCCACAGGATTTTGGAATCTATCCTAACCTGACAGCTCTGGAGTTTCTCGAATACATGGCCGCCATCAAAGGTATGGATAGCAAGACTACCCGACGCCGCATTGATGAATTATTGGTATTGGTTAATCTAGTCCAAGCCGCAAAACGACCGCTTAGAAGCTTTTCAGGTGGGATGAAACAACGCGTCGGAATTGCCCAAGCATTGCTCAACGATCCACAATTATTAATCGTTGACGAACCCACCGTCGGTCTTGATCCTGAAGAGCGGGTACGATTCCGCAACCTTTTATCCGATCTTTCTGGGAAACGCATTATCCTCTTATCCACCCATATTGTTTCTGATGTGGAAGCTACAGCTACTGAAATTGTCCTCATCAACAAAGGGCGAAAATGCCAACATACCACACCAGAAAAACTACTAGAACAGTTAGATGGAGAAGTCTGGCAGTGGGTCATCCCTTCAGAGAACTTGTCTGCACTTAAAGAGATTCACCTAGTAAGCGGAACGATCCGGCGCGAAAACGGGATTCAGGTACGGGTTGTAAGCAAAATACAACCTGCTCCCGAAGCAGAGCAAGTCACTGCGAACTTAGAAGATGTCTATTTGAAAGAAGTCAGCCAGAATGGAGCATCCAAATGAAAACCTACCGTGTCATCTACCATATGGCTCGAGCTGATTTTCTCGAGCGTACCCGCCGTTATAGTTTTCTCATCATGATTGGGCTTGTGATGTGGATCGGTTACGCCGCTGCCACCGGTAAGATGATCATGCGCATCTACCCTGACTATACCGGTGAATTAAATTCTGCTTGGATTGGAACACTCATGGCACTGACAGTTTCGTTCTTCCTAGGTTGGTTCGGTTTTTACCTCGTTAAAGGATCGGTGGCGCGCGACTATGAAACTGGTGTCGGACAAATTATGGCAACAACACCACTGACTCGCCCACTCTACCTTCTTGGTAAATGGCTAAGTAATTTCGCATTACTGGGTGTGATGATCCTATTATTGATGGCAGTAGCTATCTTAATGAATTTATTTAACAATACACCACTCAATCTATGGGCTCTGCTTTCACCATTGTTAATTATCGCCCTACCCTGTATGGCAGTAACAGCTTCAATTGCAGTGTTGTTTGAAATTATCAGCTGGCTGCGCGGCGGTCTTGGAAATATCGTTTATTTTATCGCCTTCCTGATGTTGATTATTCCTTCTATCGAGACACCCAACTATCTCCCATTATTAGACATACTCGGATTCCGACTCATCGGGGATAACGTAGCCAATGCCGCCCGTGCAATATATCCAGAAAGTACAGGCGCTTTTACCTTCACAATCACTACACTCAGCACCCCAAAATTTTTTCCTTTTACTGGCATCGAATGGAAGCCTGCCGTGGTGATATGGCGCATCGTAATTTTATTTTTGGGGATGTCAACCGCCGTGATTTCGTCTATTTTTTTTGACCGTTTCAGCCCCTCTCATACGTCTCTAGAAAAAAAGAAAACAAAGCGAACAAACCATAAACAAATTGCTTTTTCCGAGCCGATTGCCAACATCGACATTCATCTCACACCGCTTCCTGCTTCCCGAATACGTTTCCGCTTTGATGTCATCCTTCTCAACGAACTAAAATTACTCATGAAAGGACAACGCTGGTGGTGGTATATGGCCGCCATAGGACTGGTGATTGCACAATTTGTTAATACGCTCAACGTGACGTATATATTGCTTATAATCTCGTGGCTCTGGATTACCCTGCTGCTGAGCAAACTTGGGAGTCGAGAAATCCATCACAATACTCACCAAATCGTCTTCTCAACTCCACATCCTGTGGTAACCCAACTACCCGCGATATGGTTTTCTGCTTTCACCCTCACCGCATTAACCGGATCCGGTGCATTGGTTAAGTTCATTATGATGGGTAACCTTCAAAGTATTCTCGCTTGGCTAGGAGGTGCGATTTTCATTCCCTCACTGGCGTTATTCCTTGGTGTGCTGACAGGTACTAACAAACTTTTTGAAATTGTTTATGTGTTGTGGATGTATCTGATACTGCAAAAGATACCCTCATTGGATTTCGTTGGATTGACTATTGATAGTCCGTGGAAAATGTATCTCTGTATAGCATTCGCTTTGATGCTTGCATCAGCAATGATCCGACAGACCCAATTAAAAACCAAGTGAAGAAAGGATATTCACATTTATGCCTTACAAACTAATTCCATTTAATCAGGAACACCTTCAACCTGCAGTTGAGCTTTTCATTAATGCTTATCGTGAGGAAAGATTTCAAAATCCATACTTACCATCTCGTGTAATGAATGAACCTGTCTGGATCCAGTCAGCATTACAAGCCAAACTATCCAATCCGGGGATAGCTGTGGTCGAACAAGGAAAATTACTAGCCTTTATGGTCACAGGAAGCCAATTCACATGGAAAGGTCAGCGTGCTGTAATCGTTCCGGAATACGGTCACGCCGAAATTATTGGCAGAGATCAAACACTATATCAAGTTATGTATCAAACATTAGCAAAAGAATGGTTAAAAACGAATTGTCACCTTCATCTGATCGCGCATTTTTCACATAACATACTTCTAAAAGAAACGCTCTATCAATTAGGGTTTGGGGCACTTGTTGCAGAACGGGTACGTGATCTATCTCCGATTGATGGTGTTCAGTATCAAAAAATTAAGGAAGAAAAAGACATCAGTAAGTTAGTCGATCTTCATATCGAGCATATTCTTTATTATTCCCAATCTCCAATTTTTATCCCACGCACTATTGAGCATCCATCTGCTCTAGCTGATTTACAATCGCACGTCCAAAACGAAGATGTTTTATTTGTCGCATACGAACAGGGTCAACCGTGCGCCTATTTGATCGTAGGGAAATCACCAATTGGAAGTGAAGGCTTCTTGCTACAGAATACGAATTCTGCTCAAGTCAAGTCTGCATATGCTCAGCCTGAAGTTCGTGATAAAGGAATTGGAACAGCCCTTTTAAACCATGCCATTGGATGGGCAAAACAAAAGGGTTTCGAACGAATCTTTGTAGAACACGAAACAGCAAATATACCAGGAGGAAATTTCTGGAGAAAATATTTTACCCCTTACCTTTATTTTTCAATGCGCTATATCGATACTACGTTGTGATGAGTAATATGGAGAATTATTATGGAAAAGAAAATTTTGATGAAACGTGCCATTCTATATGTGGTTATCCTTTATAGTTTCCTGTTGTTTTGTTGGCTGGTAACGCTTTTCCTACCTGATTTTTACATAATCATCTGGGGACTCTTTAGTATTCTACCTGTAGTATCAACTATCCTGACACGTGTCATTACCAAAGATAAGTCACCCTGGTATCTCAAGCTAAACTTTCTCAAGAGTTGGAAGACATATATGTTTGCGGCGTTCATACCCGGTATCGCTATCTTCTTCGGGGGATTATTGTACTTCATTATCTTTCCGCAAGACCTTGATCTGACTGCCCGTAACCTGGTCGCTCAGTATGGGCAGTATGGTGCTCCCGAAACGTTGCTGTTTACACCACAGACTATTTTTCTGATCGGACTAACATTTATCATCCTTTCACCGCTAATCTTCCCAGTTCATCTCTTTGCTCTCGGAGAAGAGATCGGTTGGCGCGGTTACTTGCTGCCTATCTTGCTGAAACTGACGAGCCCGCGCAAAGCTGTTCTTCTCCACGGTTTCCTGTGGGGACTGGCACATGCACCACTTATCTATTTTGGTTTCAACTACGGTTCAGAATACTGGGGTGCACCATGGAGTGGTATTTTGATGATGGTTCTAGTTTGTCTGGTCCTGGGAACTTGGCTTGCCTATGTGACAATTAAATCTGAGAGCATAATTCCCGCTGTTATTCTGCACGGTGCTGGAAATGTCATTGGTGAAATGGCAGTTCTCGTCTCCTACCTTGGTATCAGCCCGCTGTTAGGACCCAACCCAACCGGACTTATTGGAATGAGCGGACTCCTTTTGGGTTCAGTCATCTTATTGTCCAGAATGCCGAGGTGGGAATGACCTTCTTTCATTTCCTTCCAATTGCCTTCGACGCCTGGCGCATGAGACATGCAAGTTCTGAACAAATCGCACAACGCCAGCAAAAACGCCTCTCTGATCTGGTAACGTTTGCTAGAACCTATTCACCCTTCTACGCAGAAAAATATCGTACACTACCTGACATTGTGACGGATATAAGGCAGTTACCACCGGTGACTAAAGTAGAGTTAATGGAACACTTTGATGATGTAATTACAGACCCAACGGTGCATAGGATAGATGTTGAAAAATTTCTCGATAATAAGAATACTATCGGTCGTCGTTTCTTGGATCGCTATATGGTCTGGACCACCTCCGGCACAACGGGCACCCCAGGTATTTTTCTTGAAGACCAAAACTGGGACACAGTCTTAAGCGCGGTCAACCTAACCCGTATTGGATTAGAATGGTACACGCCCGATGTAATTCGAGGAATGGTGAAAGGTGGTGGAATAACGGCGGCGGTATTTGCTGGAAACGGTCATTTCCTCGGTGTATCGATGATCAAACGCCAAAGCTTTAACCATTCTTCACGTGCAAAATCCAAACATTTAATTCCAATTACGTTGCCCATCCCTGAAATCGTCCAGCATTTGAATGAACTACAGCCTGTCATGTTCAGTGGATATGCCAGCGCGTTGACTTTACTTGCATATGAACAACTTTCAGGTAGATTAAACATCCACCCATCCATTGTAGTTAGTTCAGCGGAACCACTTACGGACGAGAACCGGGCGCTGATACAGCGGGCATTTGGTGTTCCACCACGCAACAACTACAGCTGCTCAGAAGGCGGTGTGATGGCTTATGAATGTCGCCAAGGAAAAATGCACTTAAATATTGATTGGATCTTGTTTGAGCCGGTGGATGAAAACTATAATCCCGTTTCCATTGGACAAACTTCCAACCGCGTGCTGATCACAAATCTTGCCAATCGCGTCATGCCTATTATCCGGTATGAACTATCTGATCGCGCCAGTTTGGAACCTGAGCCATGTAGTTGTGGTATCACTCTGCCAGTAGTTAAGGTGGAAGGGCGCAGCGACGAAATCTTATATTTTGAAAATGCTAATGGTCAAAATATACCCGTTCTACCCTTAGCGCTTTGGGCTGTGATCAAAGAGATACCGGGCGTGCTGCGTTTCCAGGCTATCAAGATCTCCCCTTACGCGCTAAAAATCCGTCTGGAAACAATCAATTCTGAAACAGATGCCGATATTTGGCATATGGTGCAAATCCAAGTACAAGATTTTTTTCAGAAGCAAAGCCTAAGTAATGTGGAAATTTTTCGAGCCCAAGAAGGACCTATGCGAGACCCTAAAAGTGGAAAATTCCGCAACGTATGGTCAGAATATTGAATTTCGATGAACTACCCCGCTGCAAGCAGCGGTGTTTCCAGCTTCAACGTTCCAGCCTGCTTATCGAACAAGGGAGCAGGTCTTACATGAACTCCACTGGCGTGACTTTCCGTAGTACCTACGG
>PABH01000051.1 GCA_002702705.1 Anaerolineaceae bacterium | reverse complement strand
TCTCATTAAAAAACTTCATAAGCAAGCTGCTAATTTTGGCTATTATTTGGAGCCTTATAATATGGCTATACCTCTAGTTTCTTAGTAGCGAAGCGAAGCAATCTCGTGACCTTTGGGTACAGCGTACCTTTGTGGTATCTAAAAAGCAAGGTAAATAGATACCCAAAGGTGGCACACTGTTGTTTCGACCCTGCAAGAGGGCAAGTCCCCTAACGGATTCTTGCAATGACAATAAAGAGCTAAACCAAAACGGACGGCAGGTCTCCGTCAACCTTCACTCGCACGCTTTCCCGACCTGCGGTTTTTATCCCTGCTCCACCGTCGGGAAAATAAATTCCTCCATCAATGGCCAGCGGTCGAGGGGTTTGGGGCTCATTTTGGAAGCGATAACCACGATGAGATCTTTGGCCGGGGTGCAGTAGATATACGATCCGCCGTAACCCGCTGCGAAATAGGTAAATTCGCTGCCGCTTTCGCGCAGCCACCACAGATAACCGTAATTTTTGACCTGTTCGCTGGTGGAGTTTTTTACCCATTCTTGTGAGATGATTTGTTTGCCATCCCAATACCCGTTGTTCAGGTAAAGATAAGCAAACCGTGCCATATCCCGTGGGGTTATGGTTAATCCCCAACCACCGGTGGTGTAACCCTGAGGATCATTAATCCAGCCTTTGACGTTTTTTCCGAACACATCATCAAGTGAAAAAGTACCCATATCCGGTTCAGGAATTTCCCGCATCCCAAGTGGACGAAAAAGGTTTTCGTTGGCGAAAGCACGGGCGGATTTTCCCGTGGTGCGGGTCAGGATGACCGAAAGCAGGTGGGTTCCGACACTGCTGTATTGGAATTTACCAATCTGGCCGCGTTCACCAAGAATTTTGAGGATAAACTCGACCCAGTTTTTTTGCCTTCGTAACCTATCGAGTGGTTCGTAACCCTTGGCGGTGCTTTGCCACGCGAAGGGAGCTGTCATGGTTAGCAGATGACGGATGGTGATGGCCTTTTTTTGAATTTCTCCGGGAGCAGGTGTAAATTCAGGGAAAAAGTCGAGCACTTTTTGCTCTACGTTTTGGATATACCCGGCATCGATCGCGATTCCGACCAACGCAGAGAGAATGGTTTTGGTGACGGAGGCGACATTTTGCGGATTGTCCGGGCCAAAGCCGTTGTTGTAGCGTTCGAAAACGATATGCCCCTGCCGGATGATGAGGAAACCGTTGATACTTTTATAACGGGTGGTAAGCGCTGTGTCCAATTCTTGCAGTTTAGCGGGATTTAACCCCATGTGAAGCGGTTCGGCAGTCTGCCAATTTAATGTAGGCCAATAATCCGGGGAGTGGTTCATAATAAATACCTGCCTGTGATGGAATGCGGATTGTTTTTAATTTCATTCGGGGTGCCAGTGGTGATAATCTGCCCACCCTCATTTCCGGCTCCCGGGCCGAGTTCGATAATCCAATCGCAATCAGATAAAACAATGGGGTCATGCTCAATCACAAGGACGGAATTACCCTTGGATACGAGTTCGTCAAGTAGCTGGATCAGTTTGGCGGTATCGTACATACTCAGGCCAGTGGTCGGTTCATCGAGAATGTAGAGGATATTCCCTTTACGCCGCCTGCCAATTTCTTTTGCAAGTTTGATACGCTGTGCTTCGCCGCCGCTCAGGGTGGGTGTGGGCTGGCCGAGTTTGATATAACCCATGCCAATGCGTTCCATCACGGTAAGGGTGTTTATCATTGTGGGTTGGTTTGCAAAAAACTTCACCGCCTCTGATACACTCATTTCAAGGATATCGTAGATATTTTTACCTTCGTAATAGACCGAGAGGGCTTCTTCGTGGTATCTTTTCCCCTCACATTCGCGGCAGGTGATTTCGATATTCAGGCTGCCACCCAAACGGATGGATTCACTGCCGCTGCCAGAGCAGCTTTCACAAGCTCCTTTGGAATTGAATGAAAAATGACCGGCCGATAAACCCAAAACTAAGGCTTCCGGCTGGTTGGCAAAGAGCTTGCGGATTTTGTCCCAAACACCGATGTACGTAGCCGGGTTGGAATTCATATTGCGGCCAATTGGGGCTTGCGAGACTTCTGCAAACCCGTTGATATACTTAACTCCTTCCAGTTTTTCAGCAATGGTTTGAATAAGAATTGATTCGCCCCTATTCGGGTTTGCAGCTGTTGTGTTACCAAAGTGTCCTTTCAGCAGGGGGACCAACGTATTCGAGATAAGCGAGCTTTTCCCGCTGCCTGAAACCCCAGCCACACCCACCAGGCAACCCAAAGGAATGGAAACGGTGATGTCTTTGAGATTGTTGGTTTTCGCATGCTGGAGTGTAAGATTTGAAGTCGATTGTCCGAGTTTGTTTTTTTTGAATTTTCTTTTGGGCATAGGGATTTTCCCCGAAAGATACAACCCGGTCATCGATTCGGTTGAAGATAATAAACCTGCCAATTCACCCTGATATACGATTTGCCCACCTTCAACACCGGCTTTGGGTCCGATGTCAATGATATGTTCTGCCATCTCGATGGTTTTGCGGTCGTGTTCAACCACAATTACCGTATTACCCAGTTCTTTTAGGGCTAGAATTTTCTTAAGGAGATCGGTTTTTTCCGATTCATGCAGGCCGATGGTAGGTTCGTCGAGGATGTAGATCAGGGAGTCCATCTTTGAATCGAGATGGGTATTTAAAAACAAACGTTGAATTTCACCACCGCTGAGGGTAGGCATTTCCCGATATAACGAAAGGTGTCCCAGACGTGATTCGATAAGATGATTGGTTTTTTGCAATACCTCTTTGAGCAGCTTTTTCCCCAGGGAAGAAAGTGGAAAAACACCTTCTAAACCGGTTAAAAATCTCTGTAATTCGTTGATTGTCATTTTTCCAAGCTGGCCAATATGTTTCTGGTTTAGCTTTACCGAGCGGGCTTCTTCACCGACACGGGCACCACCACACTCCGCACATTCTACCATTGTGTAAATACCACTCAGGTCCTCCCCATCGCGTTGTACTCGAAGTTCAAATACACGGGTTAGACAGTAACTTCGTTGTTGGTAATTGTTGTTCACATAATGGCCGTAAAGAACCTCTTCTTTAATTTCCGCGGGAAGTTTAAGGAACGGGGTGTTGAGGTGGTCTTTAAACTGCCTTTGCAGCAGCCGCATATAACCGGGTGTAATATCACCGGTTCCGTTTAGAACCTGCTGCAAGGTTGTTTTTGATTCAGGAATCAGTTTTTCCAAATTGATTTCATAATAGCTGCCCCGTCCTGCGCATTTTAAACACATCCCGTTGGGTGCATTGTAAGAAAAATAACTGGCATCCAGAAGTTCTTCCGTGGTTCCACAGTTTTGACAGATAAGGGTGTTATCCAGTTCTTCTCCGCAAACGGAACAGGTGGAAAGTCCGTCTCTGGCGAACAGCAGGCAGAGGAGATTTAAAATTTGCGTCCGTGATCCCACCGTGGAACGGGGGCTGCTTTGACGGATGATGTTTTGTTTTACAGCCACCGTTGGTGCGATACCGGAGATGCTTTCGAACTTATTTTCTTCGATGATGTCGGTCAGAATACCTAGGGATTGTAAGTACTGCCGGCGTCCTTCCTCAAATAGGATATCAAATACGAGACTTGATTTACCTGAACCACTGACCCCTGTTGCAACGATCAGCTTGTTTTTTGGAATAGAAACATCAATGTTTTTCAGGTTGTGAACCCGCGCGCCCTGGATGTGTATGTTTTGCATAAAATCACCTCACGGCGATTGTATCATGATATAAAATGATTTGTTTTATGCTTTTGGCAGCGAGAATTATTGTTTGTTGTAACGGGTAACCTGATTGCGGCCTTTGTTTTTGGCTTCATAAAGCGCTTTATCGGCGTTTGAAAAGGTTCGATTAATGTTTGCGATTTGAAGATCACATTCCGCTACACCAAAACTACATGTAATGTGAAATTCACGAGGTGTTTTTTGATCCGACGGTTTAATCACGGTATCGCTGATAAACGTCAAATTTTCAACAGCAGCCCGCAGCCGTTCCGCTGTTAGTGCTGCCCCTTCTAAGGTGGTTTCCGGCAGTAAAATTGCAAACTCTTCCCCACCCATCCGTGACAGGTTATCTGCACCACCGCGAATCATTTTTTGGATGGTTTCAGTCAACGTGATTAAAACTTTATCGCCAGTGGTATGTCCATAGGTATCGTTAATGTTTTTAAATTTATCAATATCCAATAAGACCAGGCTGATTGGTTTTTCACCGCGTGACCGTTTGAACTCCTGTTCAGCAATTCGGAAAAAAGAACGGCGATTAAGTGCACCAGTCAGAGGGTCAATGGTGGCAAGTTTTTCCAGTTCATTGGTACGTTCCAACACACGCTGTTCCAAAATGTCACGTTCCATTGCCAGGGTTTTCACCAAATGAGTGCGTTCTAACTGCATGGCATGTACCACATAGGCTGAGAAAACAATAACCACAATATATAACTGTAAAGCCATCCAGGATGCTGACCCCAAATTATCGACCACTTGGATCGTGAAAATAAATGAACCCAAAGCAAGCAGCGTAATACCCAACATCACTTTGGGGGTATCTTCCCGCATGGATAACCAGATCATGGCTGGCATGGTTAAGAAAACGGTTGGATAATGCCCCAAACTATCCGAAAAACCTGTGCTGGTGGTGAGCCAAACACCAAACATGGAAACAAACACCACCAGGCTGTCTACCAGAAGATCTTTACGTTTTACGGCTGTTAGCTGGATTTGTGGAACTAAAAAAAGTACCGGCGCAAACACAAGACAACCAGTGAAATCACTTAGAAACCAGGTCCAAAACAAACCAGCAGCGGCTGGCAGCGGAATTTGATAATGAATACTGATATTACTAGAACCAATAATGGCAGCAACCAGGCTGAGGGTGCTCATCCCAACCAAAATGGAAACCAGCGTGGAGCGCACATTCTCGAATGGTTTTTCTGTATTACTCCAAATTCGTTCGAACATCACACCGATCCAGGGTGCGATGGCATTGCCCAATCCGTTTATGAAGCCAATTGGTACGAGGTGGGGAACAAAAAAAATGAGGTTGATAGCGTCAGCCAGGAAAATAGGCACCATCGCCCAGGGGCCAAAACGGCGCACAGCCCAATAGCTGATGGCAGCAGCCGGCCAGATAGCAATGATATCGTTGGTGGCAAATCCAACCCGGAATGCTAACCGGATACTAAGGTAAGAGGCTAAACCAACCCCGATCATTTTGACGAGGAAGGATATATTTTTTTTGTTTTGAATAGGCTTTGTTTTAATTAAAAGAATCTCCTGATTTACTTATGAGAGATTTAACGTTTCCGAGTAATAAGGTTAAATGAGTAAACTGATTATAAAATAAAAAATAGTTAAATAAACAATCGGGATTTGTATTTTATGCGGAATTTATCCCTTTAAGGTAAGAATAGATATAATAAGATTAGATATTTTAGGACAAAAAGGATTTTGCCATGAACTTACAAAATGCCTTACTCAGCCTGGATGGGCTTTCGGTTGGAGATGCGTTTGGGGAACGTTTTTTTGTGCAAAATCCAATACCGTTAATTCAGAAACGGATTCTTCCTGAAGGGATCTGGAAATGGACAGATGATACCCATATGGCTTTATCTCTGGTGGAGATATTAACAAAATTTGGAAAGATCGATCAGGACGCGTTAATCCGTCAATTTAGCCGTCGATTTATCCATGACGGGCGATTGGGATATGGGCGTGGTGCCGCATTACTTTTGGAGCGCGTATTTTCAGGAGAAAACTGGGCTGAGATCAATACAACAATCCTCAAAGGTGGTTCATACGGCAATGGGGCGGCGATGCGTGTGCCGCCATTAGGTGCGTTTTTCGCAGATGACCTGGAGCGCGTGGTATCTGAAGCATCTTTATCTGCCGAGGTGACCCATGCTCACCCGGAAGGAATTGCCGGGGCGGTTGCCATTGCGGTAGCAGCTGCGTTGGCCGCCCAACCTGATTACCCCACCGGCATTGATTTTATCAAGTCTGTACACAGATATGTACCGGATGGACTGACGAAAGACGGAATCCTTCGTTCGGTGGAAATTCCAGCGGAAACGGAGATTGAATCAGTTGTGGAATTATTGGGTAATGGGACTGCCATTTCTGCCCAGGACACGGTGCCGTTTTGTGTTTGGTGTGCCGCACATCACCTGGATAACTATGAAGAAGCTTTGTGGAAAACCATTTCCGGTTTGGGTGACCGGGATACAACCTGTGCCATGGTTGGTGGGATCGTTGCCCTTTCTGCTAAGACTATTCCACAAGATTGGTTAACTCACCGCGAGCCATTTCCGGGTGATTTTATGGTGTAAATTTCTGGCTAACAGGTCAGGGTGTTAAATTGGGTTAATACGGTCTGGTGGGTTTCTTGCGTGGCCAGGCCCAACATGCGGTCGCCCTCCTGAAAAACCAGGCTGCCGTGTGGAATGATGAACTCATCATCCCGTGCCAACAAGACGATCAGGTAATCGTCGGGCAGACCTAATTCAAAAACTGCTTTCCCCACCACGCAGGAATTTTCCGGAATGATAATTTCCCGCAGTTCTCCCTTCCATCCTTGTAATGGGTTTAATTCGAGTGGGTAGTTGGGCTGTGGTTTGTTGGGATCAATGACCTTCAAAAGGCGTGCAGCGGACGATATGGTAGTGCCTTGAATTAAAATGGATGTCAAAACGACAAAAAACACGATGTTAAAAATCAGATCGGACTGTTCGATACCCGCTAAACGGGGGTAGGTCGCCAAGATAATCGGCACGGCTCCCCGCAGACCAACCCAAGCGATAAAGTTTTTATCTTTGGTAGGTAAACGAAAAGGGATCATACTCAACCAGATACTTAATGGACGGGCAACAAAAATGAGAATGATGGCTAAGATCATACCGGGTACAATGACTGAAACGAGCCGTGAGGGAAAAACAAACAGACCCAACGCCAAAAACATAACAATTTGGAACAACCAGGCCAGTCCTTCGTAAAAGCGGATCAGACTGCGTTTGTGCAAAAAATCAGATCGCCCCAAGGTGAGCCCCACCAGGTAAACCGCCAAAAAGGGACTGCCGCCGATTAGGGTCGCGCTGCCAAAAGTCAGCAAAATCATACCCAAAGCTAAAACCGGATAAAGCCCTTCATAACCCAACCGCAGACGATTAATCATATACAACAGCAGCTTGCCAAACAAAATGCCCAACAATCCGCCAAAGAGCATTTGTTGAAAAAACAGGCCAAGCAGGTTTATCCAGGGTTGGTGGGGCATTTGGATCAATTGGATGAGACTGATGGTTAAGAAAACAGCCATGGGGTCGTTCGTGCCGGATTCCAGTTCTAAAATCGGGGGAATATTTTGTTTTAACCGGATTCCGCTGGCACGAAGTAATGAAAAGACGGCGGCCGCATCGGTGGAAGAAGTAATTGCCCCAATTAATAAACCCTCCAGCAGAGAAATCCCCAAGATGAAATGAGCAGCCGCGCCCAATATTAAGGCGGTCAAACTGACGCCTACGGTTGCCAACACCAGTGATTCCTTCATCACCCCGCGGATACTTTCCCAATGGGTTTCCAAACCACCGGAAAAGAGAATGACGGCCAGAGCAAAAAAACCAATTCCCTGGGCGATGATCGGATCATCAAAATAAATGCCGCCCAAACCCTCTGACCCCGCCAACATGCCGAGGATCAAAAATAGTGATAATGCCGGAATGCCAAACCGTTCCGAAAATTTGCTGGCAGCGACACTTAATATCAATAAAATGGCAATGATTAAAAAGATGATTTCGATGCTGATTGACATACCTTAATTATATGAAGAGATTATAAAAAACCTAGGAAATGGCATAATCTGCCGAGAAAATTAGGGAGGTGATTTGGATAGAGGGTTTATCTTCTCTATATTTTATTAAAAGTGCTAAATTGTGTTTTTTTTCACTATATACAAACGGATGATTAACCGGATTTATTGTTTTATGATATTATTTGGATAATTATTATCTAAATACTAAAAACTGGAGGTTTTTTCCTTATGGCTACAAATGTAGATTTTCAAAAACGGGTAATTCGGTTTACCGATCCACCCATCGCAACCGCACTTTTTTCCAGTCCACGCTGGGCATGGATTTGGTTAATTGCCCGTCTTTACCTTGGATATACCTGGCTCTCTTCCGGGATTGGAAAACTTTCCAACCCGGGTTGGACTCAAACAGGAGAAGCATTACAAGGGTTTTGGCAGCGGGCTGTTGCTATTCCCGAAGCTCCGGCTCGCCCCATGATTGCTTTCGACTGGTACCGCAGTTTTTTGCAGACCATGTTGGATAGTGGTTCCTATACCTGGTTTGCCAAATTGGTGGTTGCCGGAGAACTTTTAATTGGTGCTGCCCTGATTTTGGGTATTTTCACCGGTTTGGCTGCCTTTTTTGGCGGTTTTATGAACTGGAACTTCATGATGGCTGGCACGGCAAGTACCAATCCGGTTTTATTTACCCTGGCTATTTTGTTGATTTTGGCCTGGAAGACGGCTGGTTGGTTTGGCCTGGACCGCTGGGTATTACCGCTTTTAGGGACGCCCTGGCAGCCGGGTAAACTTTTCACCAGGGTGGATGAAGAAGAAAAATAAGTAGATTGATAAAAAAAACCTGCATTTTTAATGCAGGTTTTTTTATCTTATTAAGGGTGATCCCAATTGTGTGGTACCTTGAAGGTCAAACAGCCAATGCTAACGTTTCCTCTACCAGCATTTCTACCAGCGTATCTACCTGGGCTGCCACGGAGGGAGAAAGGTCCACACTGACGGCCAGCGACTCGGGTTGGATACCCAGAACGATCACATTCGGGGGGTAAAGATCGCGCAGTTTGGCGGTAGCCAAAAGGTCGGGCAGGCCAATATCGTGGGGAGAAATTTTCATCGAAAGGTAGGCTGGAACCTGATCCCCGCTCAAGCGGATGATTGTGCCGGGTTCTTTTCCGGCATTAACCGCATCCACAATGACCAGATTGGTGATTCCTTCCAGAAATTGTAATAAGTCCAACCCGCACGTGCCGCCATCCACCACTTCGATTTCTTCCGGGAAGTTATGGGCAGCCAGTAACCGTTCCAAGACATGCACACTCAGACCATCATCGGAAAGCAGGTAATTACCCACACCTAAAATCAGTGTTTTTGGCATGGCTCAGTCCATCACAATTACTTTGGTAATTTCGTTACCATCTGCATCCAACACATGCACAGCACAGGCCATACACGGGTCAAACGAATGCACCGTGCGTAAAATCTCGACTGGCATAGCAGGGTCAGCCACGGGGGTGCCGATCAGGGCTGCTTCGTAGGCGCCCATCAAACCCTTTGCATCACGGGGAGAGCCGTTCCAGGTGGACGGTACGATGGCCTGGTAATTGGCGATTTTGCCATCTTTGATATGAATCCAGTGTCCAAGGGCGCCGCGCGGTGCTTCGGTCCAACCCCAGCCCATTGTTTCTGCTTCCCAGGTGGAGGGGTCCCAATGCGCCTGTTCGTGGATGGCTGTATCGCCTTTGGCAATATTCGCTGCCAGTTCAAGTGTCCATTTTTCCAGGTTCTCTGCCAAAAGCACCGATTCAATACAGCGGGCGGCTACCCGACCAAGTGTGGAGAACAGCACGGTGGCTGGTACGTTTAGCGTATTTAATACCGAATCGACCAGTTCAACAACCCGTTCCTGCCCGGAAGCATATCCAATCAACATACGGGCCAGTGGACCAACTTCCATTGATTTTTCATCGTAGCGGGGTGCTTTGAGCCAGGAGTATTTTTTATCGGTATCCAAATATTCATAAGGCGGTTTTGGCCCTGTGTAATTGGCGTTGGTTTCTCCAACAGAAGGATGTAAACCCTTGCTTTCATCGTCATAGGTATACCAGGAATGGGTCACGTATTCGTGAATCTTTTCCGGGTCAAGCGGGTGTACTTTGCTCAGGTCACGGTCCAAAATGACACCACGCGGGAAGAAGAGATCACCAGGATTATTGGGATCGGCATTATCGACCAGCGGAATATCTCCGTAGGACATAAAGTTGCCCAGTCCTTCCCCAAGATCAGCCCATTCGAGATAAAAAGGTGCAATCGCCAGTACATCCGGTAAATAAACTCGGTTGACAAAATCTTTTGCTTTGGCGAACATTTGCAAGAGTTGGGCAATTTTATCGGCATTAATCCCAACTTCGCTGTTGGCATCCACCGGAATGGACATACCACCTACCAGGTAGGTTTGTAAGTGGGGGTTTTTTGCGCCTAAAATGGCGTGTGCTTTGATGACCTCACGCTGCCAATCCAAGGCTTCTAAATAATGGGCAACAGCCATCAGGTTGGCTTCAGGGGGTAACTTATAAGCCGGATGTCCCCAATAGGCGTTGGCAAAAATGCCAAGCTGGCCGCTGGCGACAAATTTTTTCACACGATCCTGAACGCCTTTAAAATAAGAGGCGCTGGAATTGGGCCAATCCGAGATGGATTGTGCCAGCGCGGAAGTTGCTTCCGGATCGGCTTCCAGGGCGTTGACAATGTCCACCCAATCCAAAGCATGGAGGTGATAAAAATGAACGACATGATCCTGCACAAATTGGATGGCATCGATAATGTTACGAATGATACGGGCATTACTGGGGACTTGAATTTTCAGAGCATCTTCAACAGCTCGCACGGAGCTGACTGCGTGTACAGTCGTTCAAACACCGCAGATGCGCTGGGTGATGGTCCATGCCCCGCGTGGATCGCGTCCTTTCAGAATATTTTCAATACCGCGGAACATGGTGCTGCTGCTCCAGGCATTGGTTACCTTACCGTCTTTTACTTCAACTTCAATTCTGAGGTGTCCTTCGATCCGAGTAATGGGATCAATAACGATTTTTGACATAGGGGGTTCTCCTTAAAATGGGCTGGATTTATGATTCAGTTACCAATTCTTTTTTCTGATTGGGGCTTTTATACATGGGCAAAAAACGAATCGCCGCGTCAAACATGATGATACCCAGGCAGGTTAGCCCGATTGAGACGGCAATTTCAGCCGCACTGGGGAAATAAAAATCACCATTCAAAAAGACAAGACTGCTGTTGAAGCGATTTAAGATCAAACCGCCCATCGTGAGGAAAGCAGCCCATACGATGCCTGATTTGCTGTACCGTACTTTGGGATCCAAAAACAGGAGGGTTGGAATTAAAATACCACCCATCATTTCGATCAGGAAAAGGAAAGCAGGCCAGGGTTCTTGAACCAGGTAAATGTACTTCCCGCTAATGAATAATTCGGCTACCCGGATCACAAAATAGAGACCCAGTACATAAGGGATCCATTTGGTGATGGTTGCAACAATATCCAGTTCAAATTTTTGTTGATAGGTGCGGGCGGAATGGTAACTTTCAAACACGGTCATTGCCAGGCCAGCACCAATAGCCGTCAGGAAGAAGTATACCGGCAGCAGGGGTGAGTACCACAAGGGATGGATGCGGTAGGGCAGTGCGGTTAACATGGTGCCCAATGTGGATTGGTGTAATGTCGAGAGCATGATGCCCAGAACCACCAACGGAATGGTAATCCGCCGAATTAATTCCAGTGGTGCCTTCCATCCCAAGGCTTCAAACAAAACCGGGCTGAATTCCAGCAGTAATACGGTAGTATATGCCATCACACACCATCCGATTTCAAAAAGTGGTGAGTGGATGTTCCAGTAGATGATGAGGTGCCAGATATTGGCTGGTAAACCCAAATCGGCCAGCAGGGTGAGGGCTGCCAGGATATAACTGATAAAACCCGTCAGGATGGTGGGCCGGACAATGGGGTAGAGTTTTTTGAGGTTAAAGATATAAACAATGGCTGCCACACTAAACGCTCCAGCAGCCAGGCCGATACCACTCATCATATCAAAGCTAATCCAGATACCCCAGGGTCGGTTGTCGCTCATATTGGTGATGCTTAAACCAACAATCCAACGATAAACGGCCACACTTAATCCAAGCGCACCTGCTACCCAGATGAGGATCATACCTAATCCAACCGGATAAGGACGTAATCTGAGGTTACGCGAAGCGGTTGCCATATTATTCCTCCTTCGCTTTGTCGTTACGGTGAGTGAAGTAGTAAATCGCGGTCATCAATCCGCCCATACCAAAAAAGACATACGGCACGGCTTTCATATAGGGCCAGGTAATTTCCGGAATGGGTTTGCTGTCCAGTTTGGGGTAATCCAATTTATCGAACGATACCTTGGATAGATACAACATGGACGTTCCACCTACTTCGTGTTCCCCATAAACATGATCAATGTAAGTATCCGGATTTTCTGTAATCCGTTTATGTGCAATTTCCAGCATATCTCCCCGCCGCCCGGAAATAAGTGCCCCGGTAGGACAAGCTGCCCCACATTTTGGCGGTAGACCTTCTTGCTGTAAGTCTGCGCAAAAATCACATTTTTGGATGTAAGGTTTTACTTCATCCCACTCATACTTGGGTATATCAAAAGGACAGGCTGTCATACAGTAGCGGCAGCCGATGCATTTGTATCCGTGATAAACGACGGGGCCTTCCGGTGTTTTTTCGAGTGCCTGTACCGGGCAAACCGAAGCACAGGCTGGATCAACACAGTGCATACATTGTTTTTTTACAAAGGAATAATCGTCTTCCCCGTTGTATAACTTGATTAAAGTCCAGGTATCTGCGCTCAATTCCGTAGGCATTTCATACAAACGGGCTTCATCCGTAACGGGGGGAAGTCCAGCACGATCTTTGCATGCCGTTTGGCATGCCCTACATCCTACACACAAAGTGGCATCATACAACATCGAAAATGCATTTTCCGCCTCAGCCAATTTGGAAGCGGAACTTTTATCCGGAGTGGGTAAAATCATACTTCCCATTCCTGCCCCAGCCATTTTTAGAAAATCTCTGCGGTTAATTTCCATTCATTGGCTCCTTTCTAATGTTCAGCAGGTTCTTCAGGCTCTTCGGTTGCAACCTCTGGCTGAATATTGCTGCGATTGGTGAGGGCAGTGTAAGCAAAAGCACCGGCAGCGCCAACAATTGCACCAACGGCTGTTCCGCTGATGGCGATTCCGGCGGGTGAAATTTCACGGTCTGGTGTTTCCACGGTGGGGAAGGTGGTGGGAGGAGTAAAAGTATTCAGTGAGATGGGTTTGTAAACTTCCCAGTTCCAAAAACCTGGCTCAGAACAACCAATGCAGGGATGCCCGGCCGCAATTGGCCAACTTGTGCCTTCGTTATATCGCACACTGGGACAGTTGTGGAACGTGATGGGGCCCTTACAGCCCATTTGATACAAACACCAACCAGCGCGGTGGCCTTCGTCTCCCCATTCCTTAACAAATTCGCCGGCATCGAAATGTCCACGCCGTTCGCAGTTATCGTGAATTCTTCTTCCAAATCCAAATAACGGGCGGTTGAAACTATCCATATCCGGCAGTTGGTTAAAGGTCAGGTAATGTACTACAGTCGCCGTCAGATTGACCGGATTGACCGGGCAGCCGGGCAGGTTAATGATGGGTTTATTTTTGATAATATCCCAGACGCCAGCGGCTTGGGTGGGGTTGGGGTTCGCGGCAGGAATACCGCCAAAAGTTGCACAGTTGCCAACAGCGATAATGGCAACGGCATTTGCGGCTGCGTCTTCCAGTATGGCTTTTGATGATTTCCCGGCAATGGTACAGTATCCGCCGTCATCCGCCAGGGAGATTGATCCTTCTACCACAAGAATATATCCACCGGCAGCGATGGCGTCATCTTTGGATTTTTCGGCCTGAAAACCGGAAGCAGCCATGATGGTTTCGTGGTAATCAACGGACAAAACATCCAATACCAATTCGGCAGCGGTAGGGCTGGTGGAGCGCAAAAAGGCCTCACTACAACCGGCACAGTCCTGCAGCTCAAGCCAAACAATTGGCAAGCGTTGTGGGGATTCCAATGCCCGGGCGATATCAGACACTGCATTTTTTGGCAGAGCTAATGCGCCAGCCATAATGGTGCAAAACTTCATGAAATCGCGCCGTGACATCCCTTCTCTTAAAAGAAACTCCTGGATACTCTCTCCTAAATGAAGCATAAAAAAACTCTCCTTTCAATCTGGGAACCCCAATGAAAACAACCCGATTACTGGTATGAGATGGCTGTAAAGTTTTTACTGATTATGAAATTGTTTTTGTTTTGGGTGTTGTGTTGGATTGCCGGTATGGCGAAAAAACCGACATAAAATATAGTAACATGAAAGAAAACGATATACAAGAGTAAATTCAGAACTAATACCTAAATTGTCCGAATTGTGAAAAATAGAACAAATATGTTCAAAATTGCACAATTGAATATTGTTTGAGAGCAGCGATTTTGTTCCATATTTAGGTTAGTTTACACAGCTGCAGCCGCATGTTTGCCCGAATAGGGGGTTGAAGTAAAAATGTTCCGGCTGTGATAACCAATCGACTTAGGTTAATGACCGCACTAAAGGATTTTTTAGTGGATTAAGTTTGTCCGTTCCGTTGTGGTGGATTGGTTCTTCGTATTTTCCTGATATATTGGTCCTAATCACTTTAAGAAATTCAGACTCAAAAAAACAGATTGTACAAACTTAACAGATTTGATACTTGATTTTTAAGAATTAACTGGCTATTATGATTACATCCAGCAAGTAAGTTATCAAGTTATCAAGTTCTAAAAAAGTTTGGTATGGTAAGGTTTTTGTTGGAAGGTAAGTCGAATAAACATTTACAATCATAAAGTTAGTTCGTGAGTAAGTGTAAGTTCGTAATTTAGTGTAAGTTGAACAAATCAAGACGAAGAAATTTAGTAAGTTGCACGAATTAAGATGTAAGACGAATAAATAAGTATGGTGAAGAAAGACAAACGAAGCAAGTTGGTTTGTCCGTTCGTAAAAATAACAATGAAGATTTAGATACGAAAGGCAAATTAAGATAAGGTTAAGTAAGGTATTACGTTTAACAAAATAATACCTTCGACCAACAAGCCTTTACCATTGTAAGAAATGCTGGATTATGGACCAACCTGACCAAACGGGTTGGTCTTTTGTTTTAATTTGTAATTAATTTTTATTATATTTTTATATCATTTATGGATAAAGTTCGTCAGGATAAGTTAAAATGGATAACGGCAAAGATGGTTGTAAAATTACACAGGGGGCTTTTTGGCGATTTCTTAAATTGAACTTTTTCCATTGAGGGTTAGACCATCAAATGAATGATTTCAAAACGAATGCATTCTTTTCAAAATTAAAAAAACAGTTGTTGTTCATTTTTTTTATTTGGACAATCGCTGTATTATTTTCATTAAGATGGAATATCAATCGGCATTACCAAACTATTCAAGAAACCGCACTCTATATCACCCGAACTGCGTTTGAGAAAGATATTTTGTATCGAGGATGGGTTGCGAGTCACGGTGGGGTATATGTTCCTGTGGATGCGAAAACACCACCTAATCCTTATCTCGGGTTTGTGTTAACCCGAGATTTTTCGGTGTCTGACAAGGATTACACCCTCATCAATCCGGCGTATATGACACGCCAGGTTTTTGACCTGCAGTCAGAGACCAATCAGGTTACCAGTCATATCACCGGCCTTAAGCCAATTAATATCAAAAATGCAGCTTATCCCTTTGAAGTAAAAGCATTACAGGCTTTCGAAAATGGACAGTCGGAATATTATGATGTGATTGAAGTAGATGGAGAAGAAGTATTTTTTTATATGCAGGCCCTATACGTAGAAGAGAGCTGTTTGGCTTGCCATGAACGGTATGGCGAACAAGTGGGGCAGGTGCGCGGCGGAATTAGTGAAATTGTGCGTTTAAGGACATTCCGTGATATCTTTCAGCCGCAGTATTCACGTTTTCTTTGGATGCACACTCTGATTTACTTTATTGGGATTTTTGGTTTGGTTGCTTCTTTTTATTATTTACGAATTAATATCCATAAACAGTTACACCACGAAAAACAACTGTTAAAAATGGGATATTTTGATCCGTTGACCGGTCTTTACAGTCGCAGCTTTTTTGAACAATTCAGAAAAGATAATAAAGATCGTGAGATGGTTTCTATAAAAGTGGTTTATTTTGATGTGGATGGATTAAAACAGGCAAATGATCAATATGGACATGCTGCCGGGGATGAGCTGTTACAACGGGCAGCAGAGGTGATACGGCAGACATTTCGAGATGATGATATCAAGGTGCGCCTAAGCGGGGATGAATTTGTGACCTTGTTATTAAATGCAAAAGTTGGTGAAGCAGAGTTGGCAGAACGTATTAACCGGTATATTCAAGAAGATAATCAAAAAGAAATTAACAAACCCGTTTTGGATATATCATTTGGTTTTTCCAATGTTATGGGTTTTCAAAAATTAGGTTTCGGTTTACAGCAAGCCGATGCCGCCATGTATCAACAAAAACAAGCAAAAAAAGCGGCAAAATAGTTCATATATTTACGGGTAAGTACACATAATAAAAAAGAGATACAGTGGTATAGAAAAAAATTGAATTTTCTTTACCACTGTACCTCAGTGTGAGCGTTTCTATTTGTTAGAACGCTGCGGTGATTTTACTCGATAGGATCAAGCCATTCCGCGGCACGCGGCCCTTCGCCGCGAATGACGGCGTTAAATGCTTTTTGTAAAACGGATGTCACCGGACCAATTTTGCCATTACCAATCTTGCGAAAGTCCACCTCGGTGACGGGCACGACTTCAGCGGCGGTACCGCACACAAAAACCTCATCGGCAATATAAATCTGATCGCGTGAAATTGGGCCTTCCACCACTTCATACCCGGCGTCCTTAGCCAGGGTAATTAATGAATCACGGGTGATCCCTTCCAAAATGGCAGCGGTGGAGGGGGTGTAGATTTTTCCTTTACGCACTAGAAACAGGTTTTCGCCGGTGCATTCAGCCACCAAGCCGCTTGGGTCAAGCATGACGGCTTCATCAAAGCCGAGCCGGACTGCAATTGTTTTTGCCATGACAGAGTTTACATAATTTCCGGACACTTTGGCTTTGGTCAGATTGACATTGGGATGTAACCGGGTAAAAGAGGAAACCATCAGACGGACGCCATTTTGAACGCCTTCATCACCCAGTAAGGAAGCCCATTCCCAGGCTGAGATGCTGACACCGGGGGTATGCGCGTCCAGGTTTAAGCTCAGTGGTCCGCCTTCCATAAATAATAAGGGCCGGATATAACACGATTTAAAACCATTGGCACGAACCGTTTCTTTGACTGCGTTTACCATCTCATCTACGCTGTATGGCATTTCCAATAAACCAAAGGCTAATGCTGAATCTTCAAACCGTTCCATGTGTTCTCTCAACCGAAATACGGCTGGTCCTAACGGGGTGTTATAACAGCGGATGCCTTCAAAAACCCCTAAACCATAATGCAGTCCGGGTGCTAATACATGTACTTTTGCGTCCTCAAAAGGTACTAACGTTCCGTTCATCCAGATTTTGTCTGATTTCATTTAATATCTCCTGTGTTTTTTTGATTGGGAAAGAACGACGCCACTTCCTTCCGGCTCCTTTGGCGCGGTACCGGAAGGCGGCGTGAACTCCGCTGACTCACCTGTTGTTTCAGCGGAAAGGGTATCCTCCCGGAGGTGAAACGATAATTTTTCATCCATAACAACTCACCTACGAGAGGTGGGATTATTTAGTTTTCGCCATGATCCGTTCGATTTGTTCCTCAATTTTGGCTTTAAATTGCTGGGTATTTAAGCTGGCCTGCCCTGAAGCGGCTGTATCTGCGGTGCGGTAACCCGCTTTAAGGGTTTCATCAACCGCTTTTTCGATCAGGACTGCTTCTTCTTCCAGACCCAGTGAAAAACGCAGCAGTGAAGCAGCGGAAAGTAAGGTGCCAACCGGATTGGCAATTCCCTTTCCTGCGATATCGGGTGCGGATCCGTGGATTGGTTCATATAAACCGCGTGGAAAACCAAAGCGGTTTTTATCTGCGCCTATCGAGGCGGAGGGTAAATTACCAATCGAGCCAGTAATAACGGAAGCCTCATCCGTCAGGATATCACCAAACATATTACTGGTGACGATGACATCAAAACTGGCAGGGCGTGTGATGAGGTGCATGGCAGCCGCGTCTACCAGCAGGTGTTCCAGGGTGACATCGGGGTAATCTACTGCCACTCGCTTTACGGTTTCCCGCCAGAGGCGCGACGTTTCCAAGACATTGGCTTTATCTACGGAAGTTAACTTTTTTCTGCGGGTGCGGGCTAATTCAAACGCATAACGGCTGACGCGTTCCACTTCCGCAGTGTTATAGACCATGGTATCCACAGCGGTTTCCAAACCATTTACCTGGCGGCGTTCTTTGGGTTCACCAAAATAAATACCGCCGGTTAGTTCACGTACTACCAGGAAATCTACCCCAACCAGACGCTCTGGGCGTAAAGGCGAAGCGGATACTAACTCTGGGTTGGGTAAAATGGGGCGCAGGTTGGCAAATAACTGCATTTGTTTGCGCAGGCCCAATAAACCGGCTTCCGGTCTGGGGCCGCCCTGGTCCCATTTTGGGCCACCAACCGCACCTAATAAAACAGCATCTGCAGCCAGGCAGGCTTTCAGGGTTTCCTCCGGCAGCGGACTGCCGGTGACATCAATCGCGATTCCGCCAAAATGACAGGATTCCATTTTAAATTCATGTCCAAATTTTTGGGCGACCAAGGTTAACAATTCAGCGGTAACTTTTACAATTTCGGGGCCAATTCCATCCCCAGGAAGCAAGACGAGGTTTACATTCATGCGGTGACCAATCCATATTCAATACTATCTGCTAATGCCAGCCAACTGGCTTCGATGATGTTCGGGCTTGCGCCGACCGTACTCCAGCGGCGGTGCCCGTTTTGGGTGTCCAACAATACCCGGGTGGTTGCGGCCGTGGCACTGTTTCCGTCGATAATTCTGACCTTGTAGTCCGACAATTGGAATTGGTCCAACTCAGGATAAAAAGGCAGCAGGGCTTTCCGTAATGCAAGGTCGAGCGCGTTAACCGGCCCATTCCCTTCTGCGATGGTATGTACGGTTTCCCCATTCACCTGCACCTTTACCATAGCCTCCACCACCATGCCGCGCCCTGAACGGTGTTCCACAGTGGCGAAGAAATCGATCAATTCAAACGGGGGTTGGTAATCTTTTTTGCGGCGGTGCATCATCAACGCTACCGATGCTTCCGCAGATTCAAAGGAAAAACCCTGTGATTCTAATAATTTGATACTATCCAACACTTGTTTCATATCTTCTTTATCGGTTTCACCGATGTTAAATTCGAGTGCTTTATTGAGCAAATTGCCCCGGCCGGAAAGTTCGCTAACGACAGTACGCATTTGGTTGCCAACCAATTCAGGGTCAATATGTTGATAACTGTTAATGTTTCTTTGTAAAGCAGCCACATGCACCCCGGCTTTATGGGCAAAAGCGCTCACCCCGATGTAGGCGGTATGCTGCTCTGGTGCCAGGTTGGCAATTTCGGAGACAAAATGGGATACATCGTATAAGCGGGATAAATTTCCAGCTGGTAAACAAGCTTTGTTTTGTTTTAATTCCAGGTTAGGGATGATGCTGCATAAGTTGGCGTTACCACAGCGTTCGCCATAACCGTTGATAGTTCCCTGGATATGGGTTGCTCCGCTGCTGACGGCAATCATCGAATTGGCGACGGCACATTCACCGTCATTATGGGCGTGAATTCCAATTTCGACATTCGGAAAAGCAGAGACTACTTCGGAAACAATTTTTGCTACTTCATCCGGCAGGCAGCCGCCGTTGGTATCGCATAATACCAGCGCATCTGCACCGCCGCGTTGGGCCGCAGCCAAGGTGCTGAGGGCATAATCCGGGTCGGCTTTAAAACCATCAAAAAAATGCTCCGCATCATAAAAGACGGTTTTGTTTTGTTGTTTCAGGTACTGCACACTTTCAAAAATGATACGTTGATTTTCTTCCAGGGTGGTTTTAAGCACTTCCGTGACGTGTAATGTCCAGGATTTCCCAAAGATGGTACACACCGGGGTGTTGGCTTCGATTAGGGCTTGAATATTGGCATCTTCGGCCGGGTCAGAATTTGCCCGGCAGGTAGAGCCAAAGGCGGCTATTTTTGCGACACTTAAATCCAATTCGTCCAAACGCTGAAAAAACTCAACGTCTTTCGGATTCGAGCCTGGCCAACCACCTTCGATATAATCGACGCCGAGCTCATCCAATTTTTGAGCGATGCGTAATTTATCATCACATGAAAGCCATAACCCTTCGCGTTGGGTGCCGTCTCTTAAGGTGGTATCATAGATGGTTAATGTTTTGTCCATAAATTCCTACTTCATTTCATATTAAGTCAGACCTCTGGCTTGAACCAAAGGTCTGATGATATTTATTCAGATACGTGGTTCAGCTTGTCTGTTGTTCAAATTGAATAATTTTGTCCTCAAAAGACAAAATATATTCCAACTGATCCTGCCCACTGATTAAGCACTTTTTGGCAAATGGGTTGATCTCAAATTCAAAGGATAGGTTGTTTTCCTCGACCAAAACCGTTTGATTTTCCAAATTGACTGTTACTTCGGTTTTTGGGTTGGACTGAACCTTTTCGAGTAATTGTTGAAAGAAGGATTCATCTACAACCAGGGGTAACAGGCCGTTTTTTAAGGCGTTGTTGTTAAAGATATCTGCAAAGCCGGTGCTGATAACGCAGCGGAAACCGGAACCGGTTAATGCCCAGGGCGCATGTTCCCGTGATGAGCCACTGCCAAAGTTGTTTCCTGCTAATAGAACTTGGGCACCCTGATAGAGTGGTTGGTTGAGGACAAAATCGGGGTTTGGTGATCCGTCAGAAAGATAACGCCAATCAGCGAACAGTCCTTCGGCCACACTGGCCTTATCCAACACTTTTAAATAACGGGCTGGAATAATCTGATCGGTGTCGATATTATTTACCGGTAAGGGCATCACGGTTGAGGTTAGTTGGGTAAATGTTTGCATGATGTGTCTCCTATAAGAACTTTCTGGGATCGGTTACTTTACCCGTCAGAGCACTGGCTGCAGCAGTCAGTGGAGAAGCCAGGAAGGTGCGCCCACCTTTGCCCTGTCTGCCCTCAAAGTTGCGGTTGCTGGTACTGATGGCGTATTGACCGGGCTGCAGTTGATCACCATTCATGGCGATACACATGGAACATCCGGCCTCACGCCATTCAGCGCCAGCCGCCAGAAAGAGTTGGTCCAAACCTTCGGCTTCCGCCTGTTGTTTGACCTGTTGTGAACCCGGTACCACAAGCATCCGGACACCATCTGCAATTTTCCGCCCCCGGAGGAGTTGGGCGGCTGATCGCAGATCACTGATACGGGCGTTAGTACAGGACCCCAAAAATACGACTTGAATGGGGTGGCCTTCCATCACCGTCCCCGCTTTCAAATCCATATAGGTTAATGATTTTTGTAATGATTGGCGTTTTTCGGCCTGGTATTCCGCGGCCGGATCGGGCACAGTGCTGTTAATAAAAACACCCATGCCAGGATTGGTACCGTAGGTCACCATCGGCTGGAGTTCGCTGGCGTTGATGAAGATGGTTTTATCAAATTTTGCACCGGGATCGGTATGGTACGTTTCCCACTGCTGCACCTGATCTTCCCAAGCCTGTCCCTGTAGGGCATTTGGCCGTTCTTTCAGATACGCGTAGGTGGTTTCATCCGGGGCTATTAAGCCAGCTCGGGCACCGCCCTCAATCGACATATTACAGATGGTCATCCGTTCTTCCATGCTGAGGGATTGAATGGTGGAACCAGTATATTCAAAAACAAAACCTGTACCGCCTTCAGTGCCAATCTCTGCGATTAATGCCAGGATGATATCCTTTGCCCCGACACCGGGCTGCAGTTCACCCTCTACACGGACTTCGTAGGATTTGGGTTTGTTTTGCAGCAGGCATTGGCTGGCGAGGACATGTTCCACTTCGCTGGTGCCGATCCCAAATGCCAGGCAGCCAAAAGCACCGTGTGTGGCGGTATGGCTGTCACCACACACGATGGTCATCCCAGGTTTAACCAAACCCATTTCCGGCGCGATAACATGCACGATACCGTGGTTTTTCGAACCTAATTCGTGCAAGGTTACCTTGTTTTCAGCACAGTTATCCCGCAGCTGCTGGAGTTGGGCTCTTGCCATGGCATCCAATAGTTCCGGTTTATCTATATTAATGGTTGGGGTGGAATGATCCATCGTGGCTACGGTGCGATCGGGACGGCGGACTTTTAAACCGCGCCCACGTAACCCGGCAAAAGCCTGGGGGGAAGTGACTTCATGTACCAAATGGAGATCAATATACAAGATGGCAGGGGAATCCGCTTCCTGGGTAACCACGTGCTCGTTCCAGATTTTATCGAGTAAGGTTAAGGGTTTAGGCGACGACGGCTTCATAGGTTTCCTTTCCTTGTTTTTTCTTGAGTTGTTTTAACTCTTGATCGTATTTACCGCTGGTGGCGAGGATCTTGTTCAGTGCGGCCAGATAGGCTTTGGTACTGGCAACGATGATATCCGTATCAACGCCGTGTCCACCAAAAGTGCGCTGGCGAATCTGGTTGTTTTGCGGCAGTTGGCGCTGCATGGTGGTTTCGTTATCAGCTGATAAACGTACACTGACATGACCGATGGCGTCAATCCCTTCGGTGATGGCGCTAACGTTGTATTCCAACAAGGTGTTTTCCACCTTGACCACCTGATTGATGGCGGTGAACGAAGCATCCACAGGGCCGGTGCCCAATGCGGCATTGATATATTCATTTCCCTGGATATCACGCAGACGGACGGTGGCGGTGGGCATGCCCATTGTGCCGCAGCTGACCTGTAACCCTTCCAGTTTGAAGATTTCAACCGGCTGAGAAATTTGGTCGGAAATCATCGCTTCCAGGTCGGTTTCGGTGATATTTTTTTTGCGGTCGGCCAGGTTTTTAAAACGTTCAAAGGCTTGTTCCATTTCATCTTCGGTTAATTCATAACCTAAAGATTCCATGTTTTTCTTAAAGGCATGCCGGCCGGAATGTTTGCCCAATACCAGGCGAGATTGGGTTTCTCCAACCATTTCCGGGCGCATGATCTCGTAGGTAGATTGATGTTTTAACAAACCATCCTGATGGATACCGGCTTCATGGGCGAAGGCATTTGCACCCACAATGGCTTTGTTAGGCTGCACCGGAACACCGGTCAGGTTGGATACCAGGCGGCTGGTACGGGTGATTAAAGTAGTATCGATATTTGTTTCCAGATTAAAAACCTGGCGACGGGTATGGAGCGCCATCACGATTTCTTCGCTGGAAGTATTCCCGGCCCGTTCGCCGATTCCATTCATGGTGACCTCCGCCTGGCGTGCTCCGGCCTGAATACCGGCCAGCGTGTTGGCGGTTGCCAAACCAAGATCGTCATGGCAGTGAACGGAAATGATGACGTTATCGATGTTGGGCACATTTTGTTTAATCCCGGCGATCAACGCACCAAATTCCTGCGGGGTAGTATAACCAACCGTGTCCGGGATATTTAAGGTGGTTGCTCCAGCCTGGATGGCGACATCCAAAACTTTGTATAAAAATTCCGGTTCGCTGCGCCCGGCATCTTCCGGTGAGAATTCAACATCCTGGCAAAGGGAACGGGCGTATGTCACCATTTCACCTACCTTGGTCAGCACTTCTTCCGGTTCCATTTTAAGTTTATACTGCATGTGAATCGGGGAAGTTGCTAAAAAGGTATGGATACGTGGTTTTTGTGCATACTGCACCGCTTCCCAGGCGGCATCGATATCTTTTTGAGAAGCACGTGCCAAACCACAAATGATCGGTACGTTTTGGGATTGACCAGGTGCGGGATTACCGATTTCCATGGCTATCTTTTTAACAGCAGCCAAATCATCCGGGGAGGCGGCTGGAAAACCTGCTTCAATGACATCCACACCTAATTTTGCCAACGCGCGCGCAATTTCCAGTTTTTCATCAGAAGTTAGAGATGCGCCTGGAGATTGTTCGCCATCGCGTAAAGTGGTGTCAAAAATTCTCACGGTATTATCTTGCATTTTATTCTCCCGGTTTTACTTTGACTGGATTAACGTAAGGCATCAAATCGCGTAATTCGGCACCCACTTTTTCTAATAATTGGTCCTGTTCGTCCTGGCGGGTTTTATTAAAATTGGGGCGGCCGTTCTCGTTTTCTTTAATCCAATCCTTGGCAAATTGACCGTTTTGAATATTGGTCAATAATTGTTTCATTACATGGCGGGTCTCTTCATTAATTACCTGCGGACCGGCATAATAATCGCCCATTTCGGCTGTGTCGGATACAGAATAACGCATAAAATTCAAACCACCGCGGTACATCAGATCAACGATGAGTTTGAGTTCATGTAGACATTCAAAATACGCAATTTCGGGTTGGTAACCTGCTACTACGAGTGTTTCAAAACCAGCCTTAACCAGTTCTGCTACTCCACCACAAAGGACAGCTTGTTCACCAAATAAATCGGTTTCGGTTTCTTCGGTAAAAGTAGTTTCCAACACACCAACGCGGGTAGAACCCAAAGCGTCTGCATAGGACAAAGCCAATTCACGGGCCTGGCCGCTGGCATCCTGGTATACAGCCAACAATGATGGCACACCGCCGCCTTCCGCATAGGTTTCTCGAACGCGATGACCGGGCGATTTGGGAGCGATCATACTGACATCAACGTTCGCTGGTGGTTTGATGGTATCGTAACGGATGTTAAACCCGTGGGCAAACATGAGTGTTTTGCCTTCGGTCAGATAGGGTTCAATGTCATTATGATAAATCTGGGGTTGTTTGGTATCCGGGGCAAGCATCATAATAACATCCGCCCATTGGGTAGCTTCAGCTACGGTTTTGACAGTCAAACCAGCTACTTCCGCTTTGGCTTTGGATTTAGAACCTTCCCGTAAACCGACCACGACATCTACGCCGCTTTCGTGTAAATTCAGGCTGTGGGCATGCCCTTGTGAGCCGTAACCGATAACAGCTACTTTTTTGCTTTTGATTAATTCCGGATTTGCGTCTTTTTGATAATAAATTGTTGCCATGTTTTTTGTTTTCCTTTATTCTATGATGTTTGTTAATGGTGTCCGTTTGGGCTGGTGCCGTTGGATTTGCCGCGTAACATGGCGACCTGACCCGTTGTGACCATTTCGAGAATGCCAAAGGGGCGTAAGAGCTCCATTAAACTTTCGATTTTATCGACTGTGCCGGTGATTTCAATGATGACTGAATCGGTGCCGACATCAATTACATTGGCGCGGAATATATTGGCCAAATTGGTGATTTCATGCCGTTTTTCCGCTGTGGCAGCTACTTTGATGAGGGCAAGATCACGGCTAACAACTGGCTGGTTGGTGACATCCTGTACGTCAATCACATTCACCAATTTATACAGATTGGACTGAACTTTGGCGGCATCAACGGCATTATTATCGATGACGATCGTCATGCGGGAAACTTTTGGATTTTCGCTGCGGCCAACATTTAATGAATCAATATTAAAATTACGGCGCCTGAACAAGGATGCGACTCGATTTAATACGCCGGGGATATTTTCAACTTTTGCAATCAGGGTATGCTGCATGATTTTTCTCCATTCTTTCTTTTCTTTAATAAATGTGGGTTAACCTGAGTTCGGGATTAGCTTTCTTGTGTCACAGCCTACCCCTATGGGTATCCATTTATCATTGTTTTAGACCCTAACCAAACTGGGACGTAGTAACATCTCATCCAGCGCTGCCCCAGTGGGCACCATCGGATAAACACAATCTTCTTGTTCCACTTTGAACTCAACCAAAACAGGACCGGGTGTATTGTGTGCAAAATCAAGGGCGTTTTTAATCTGGCCGCGTTCGCTGACAGCCACAGCCGGGATGCCATACGCTTCTGCTAATTTCACAAAATCAGGGCCTGTAATGGGGGTGGCAGCGTAACGTTTATCAAAGAAGAATTCCTGCCACTGGCGTACCATACCCAAATAGCGGTTATTGATAACCAAAATTTTAACATTGGCGTTTTCTTGAGTCAGGGTTGCCAATTCGTTTAAGCTCATTTGGAAACTTCCATCCCCTTCAATAGCCCAGATTTCACGGTCTTTGTGGGCGAACCAGGCACCCAATGCGGATGGCATGCCAAAGCCCATGGATCCTGCTCCACCGGAGGTGATCAGTTGATAGGGTTTTTCCTGTCTGTAATATTGGGCAGTCCACATTTGGTGTTGTCCAACACCGGTAGTGACGATGGCTTCACCGCGTGACTGCTGCCAAAAATCATGGATGACATGAGCAGCATGTAATTTATCACTGTTTTCCCAATACAAGATGTCGCGGTCGTTGCTCTCTTGAACCCAGGTTTGGATTTTTTGCAGCCATTCCTGATGGTCCATAGTTTCCAGTTTCGGGTTTAGATCGGCTAAGATGGCACGTAAATCACCTAATAAGGCAACATCAATGGTGACATTTTTATTAAACTCGGAAGCGTCGATATCCACATGAATCTTTTTGGCTCGTGGGGCGTATGTGCGCAGGGTGCCCGTTACACGGTCATCAAAACGCATGCCAAAAGCCAGGATCAAATCGGCGTTCTGAATGGCCAGGTTGCTGTGGGCTGTGCCATGCATGCCCATCATGCCCAAATTGTAGGGATGACCGGCTGGGAAGGAACCCAAACCAAGCAGGGTCAGTGCAACTGGGGTTTGTGTTTTTTCTGCGAAGGTATATAACTCACTCATCGCACCAGACATCAGCACCCCATGACCGGCTAAAATAACCGGGCGTTTTGCTTCCTTGATTAATTTTACAGCCGCTTCAAGAGAGGCTGGTGTGGCATGTGTGGGAGGTTGATAACCGGGTAAACAGACTTCTTCTTCCGGATATTCAAATTCCACCTTTTCAATTTGAGCATCTTTACAAATATCAATCAAGACCGGCCCAGGACGTCCGCTGCGGGCGATATAAAAGGCTTCCCTTATCACTTCCGCCAGTTCTTCCGCACTGGTGACAAGATAATTGTGTTTGGTGATTGGCAGGGTAATACCGGTTACATCAGTCTCCTGAAAAGCATCACCGCCAATTAATGTGGAGTGGACCTGCCCGGTGATAAAAACGACCGGAGAAGAATCCATCATAGCCGTGGTAATGCCGGTTACCAGATTTGTGGCACCCGGGCCTGAAGTTGCCATTGCAACACCGACCTTGCCGGAGGAACGGGCATATCCATCTGCCGCGAAGGCGGCGCCCTGTTCATGGCGGGTGAGTACGTGGCGGATCGGGTAGTTTAACATTGCGTCCAGCATGGGCATGGTTGCCCCACCGGGGTATCCGAAAATAGTTTCCACACCTTCACGGACCAAACATTCCATAACAATTTCTGCACCAGATAATTTCATTTTGTCTCCTTGGGATAAAATACGAATAAGATGATAATTACTTTAAAACAGCACCCTGGTTGGCACTGGTGACCATACGGCTGTAACGCCGCAGCCAGGAACTGTTGGTATGCACTTCAAAGGGAGGTAAGGCTTCCAGTCGCTGCTGAATTTCCTCATCACTGAGTTTTACATTTAAAGATCGAGTTTCTAAATCAATTTCAACCAGATCACCATCTTTAAGGGCGGCGATTGGTCCACCGGCTGCGGCTTCCGGACTGACGTGACCGATACAAGCACCACGTGTGCCGCCGGAAAAACGGCCATCCGTGATCAACGCAACCGACTCACCCAGACCCATACCCATGATGGCAGAGGTGGGGGATAACATTTCCTGCATGCCCGGGCCGCCTGCCGGACCTTCATATCGAATGACAACTACATCACCGGGTTGTACTTCATGGTTCATGATGCCGCGGATGGCATCATCCTGGCTTTCGTAAATGCAGGCTGGACCAGTGTGTTTACGCATACTGGCGGCTACACCACCGGTTTTGACAACGGATCCTTCGGGAGCAAGGTTGCCAAACAAGATCGCCAACCCGCCTGTTGCTGAATGGGCGTTTTCGATCGGGTGGATGACGTCTTCGTCTGTGATCTCGCTGTCTTTGATTAGTTCGCCGAGAGTAACACCGCTGACCGTTTGCCGATTCAGATGGAGGTTGTATTTGGAGCGGGTGATCTCTTTTAAGATGGCGGGTACACCGCCGGCCCGGTGCACATCTTCCATATGCCACTTTCCGGAGGGGCTGACTTTACTGATATGCGGCACCAGGTCGGCGATTTCATTAATCCGGCTTAATGGATAATCTACTTTGGCTTCCTGGGCAATTGCCAGGGTGTGTAAGACCGTGTTGGTGCTGCCGCCCATTGCCATATCCAGCGCGAAAGCATCGTCAATCGCTTCTTTGGTGACCAAATCACGTGGACGGAGGTTGTTTTTCACCAGATGCATGATTCGTTCTGCAGCCTGGTGAACCAGGTCTTTACGGTATTCATCAACCGCCAGGGTCGTACCATTAAACGGCAGGGCCAGGCCAAGTACTTCCAGCAGGCAGTTCATTGAATTGGCAGTAAACAAACCGGAACATGACCCACAGGTTGGGCAGCCAAAATCTTCCAAGGTTTTTAGTTGGGTTTCATTGATCTTGCCTGCTTTAAACGCACCCACACCTTCAAAAACGGAGATCAGGTCAACCGTTTGTCCTTCGGGCGTTTTTCCGGCTGCCATTGCACCGCCGGATACAAAGACGGTGGGGATATTCACCCGCACCGCACCCATCACCATACCGGGTACAATTTTGTCGCAGTTGGTGATACAGACCATGCCGTCAAAACAATGGGATTGCAGCATGGTTTCGATGGAGTCGGCGATCAATTCACGGGAGGGCAGGCTGTATTTCATGCCGCCGTGTCCCATTGCGATGCCGTCATCGACACCAATGGTATTAAACTCGAAAGGGACACCACCAGCAGCACGAATGGTTTCTTTTACCAATCGTCCAAATTCCTGCAGGTGAACATGACCGGGAATAATATCAATGAATGAATTGGCAACCGCGATGAAGGGTTTGTTAAAATCCTCATCTTTTACACCGGTTGCTTTTAACAGAGCGCGATGGGGGGCACGTTCAAAGCCTTTTTTGATGGTATCGGATCGCATTGTTTTCCTTAATCCCTAACGCAGATTCGTATCGTAAGCGCGGCTTGGCATACCGGCCTGGGTTACGAAATCGTATTGGGCTGAGGCATGTTCACTGGTGAACGTGGACTGATTGGCTTGTTCGTTTGTGGTGAAGGGGAAGAGGGTTTCTTCCTGTTGGCTTTCCATTTTTTTCTGATTTAAGTCTTTCTGATTTGGGTTTTGCATTTTTCCTCCGAATATGATTTTTATGATTACGAAAAAAAAGACTGCCTGTGTTGGGCAGTCTTTTTCCTGTTGCAGTTCCTTTGGCGATCTATCTGCTTTCAGCCTTTATGGCTGCCCATGATTGAATATCATTCTCGACGATTACGCCAAGAATGCTAATAATGACAACCAAAATAATGAACGCAGAAGAATGGAACATAATGAAAGTAACCTTTTTCCTAAAAAAGTTTGTTTGTAGGAATTAGTTTAAGCCGCTGAGGGGGTTTTGTCTATTGTAAAAATGAGAGAGAAATTCTGTTTCTTTTTGTGCAAGTTGCACAAAGGGGATTTAAAAACGAAAAGTTAAAAGTGAAAAATGCGGGTTTTGGCTCAAAACCTTGGGTTGAGAGACACCAGAAACCGGGATTGTGGGTAAAAGAATAGTTTTTTACGAATGGTTTGTCAGGAATGGAGAGGGACTTTAAAGCAAAGGGAAAGCCCGGTTTCTGTTTTAAGAGCACCTCAGGCTACCCTACGGGCACACGTAGGAAACTTGCAAACGATCTGCTTTGCTGAAAAATGGGTATTGCAAAAAGGCAGCTATGTAGACCACAATCCTGAGGATGGGGAGATTTGGCGTAGCAGGGAAAGTAACAAAGCGCAGCTTTTAAGGCATTCTTTCAAAATCAAGGTAATTACCTGGGATATTTTATGGGTATGGTTAGATCTTTTAGGGAAAGCTGGGCTTTTGTCCGGAAAGAGCAGAAGCCCGACTTTACCTAAAACAGCTTCATTGTTTCCCCAACCTGTCTTGGTATGTGTGCTGACTCTTACCCTGTCCTTTAAAAGTCGCGCTTCAGCGGCCACAATCCCGAGGTTGGGGAGGTACCCGAAGCCAGGATTTTTGGTGAGGGAATACTTGTTATGTTTGCGAGCTTGGTTTTTATTGCGCTGCTTAAGCAAAGAACAAGCCCGGATTCTGATCTTATAAGAGCACTCGCCCAGCATTTATCCATTATTCCAAAATTTCGAGGTCGGTGACTCACGTGGTCAAGGAGACATCAGAAGCCGGGATTGTTTTAGGTAAGGATGGATCTTTTAGGGAAAGCTGAGCTTTTGTCCGGAAAGAGCAGACCTCGAGCTATATCCTTACCAAGCAAGTTACCGGTAATACTGGCTATACTCGCTCAGCATCTATCCATTATTCCAAAATCTCGAGGTCGGTGACTCACGCGGTCAAGGAGACACCAGAAGCCGGGATTGTTTTAGGTAAGGATGGATCTTTTAGGGAAAGTTGGGTTTTTGTCCGGAAAGAGCAGACCTCGAGCTACCCGATGGGCACACGTAAATCCTTGCTAAGAAAGTTACCGGTAATACTGGCAATACTCGCCCAGCATCTATCCATTATTCCAAAATCTCGAGGTCAGTGACTCACGAGGTTGGGGAGCTTGAACTATGGCTACCCCGTTTTCCCCATGCGATACAACCGCAAGGCAATTTGCATCGCCAGACTGGTATCGGGATGATTAAGATCAAGGCTGCAAATTTCCCGGATGCGGTCCAGCCGGTAACTGAGGGTGTTGCGGTGGATAAACAGGGTCTCAGCTGTTTGGGAGAGATTGCCCCCGTTTTGGTAATATGCTTCCAGAGTTTCCAGCAGCACTTGTTTATTATCCTGTTCTAACAATTCACCTAACATATCCCGCTGAAAGGTTTCCAGTTCAGGGTTGTTTTCCAGCAGCATTAACAAACGGTAGATGGATAAGTCGGGATAATAAAAGGGTTGGTTATGTTTGAGCCGGAAAGCCAGTTCTAATGCAAAACCGGATTCTTTAAAGGAATGGCTCCAACTGTTGGTGTCATAGGCAGCGGTGCCGATCCCGCAGCGCACTGCGCTGTGTGGATATTCTTCCTGGGCTTGCTGCAAAACTTCTTTCGCCAGTTCAATGGGTCCATAAGCCAGTTTGTTTTCACGTGGAATTTGGAAAAAACAAATCACCTTATCTCCGGTAGGATTAAGAATCACGACCAGATTCCGTTTTTGAATAATCCCATTGATGATGGTTTCCAGTCGACGGCGAGAAGGTGGGTTATCGCTGTCCCAGGCAAACTGTAGGGGAATATGGGCCTGGTTTTCATCCAAACCGACCGCCTGAAACCACAATTCGGCATCCCGGGAAGATAAAATACCGTGCAGCAAGGCATTCAACAGGTTACTTTGTAATTTTTTTTCCGTTTCGCGGATGGCTTTGGTGTGTGACATCTTAATCGCGCAAAAACGGGCGCCTTCCTCGGCGGTGATCTGGTCAATCGTATCGAGCGAATCACGTAAATTAATGATAGAGAGGTAACCACGGGCAACCTGCCCAACGATGATGGGAATGACCAGCCGGGCCAAACCGCCGGAAAGTTCCTGTAATAAAGGAGATTGTAACTCACCTGCTTGTTTTCGGTTTTGAAGGGGTAAGGGTAGACTGTTGGAGTCTGACAGAGAAGCAACAATATCAAGCCAGACATCCAACATGCCGGGGGTTGGGTAAGCGGCAATTGCATCTAACCGTTTATCCTGGATTAATACCGCATGCCCGCTGATGGTTTGCATGGTGCGCGCCAGAGCTTGCACGTCCTCACCCTCTGCGGTTTGTTTCGAAAGCTGTTCCTGAATTGCCAACCGGCGTTCCAGCTGCGTACTGCTGAGATCCAATAATTTTTTTGTGAGCTCCTGATGGATTTTCCTTAATGGCAGCGCTTTTTTTAACGAAAGAACCGGGAAAGGAATAGTTCCTTTTTCAGGAAAAGATAAATGCGGAGCAGTCCATAAAACAGCGCCAGGTTGTAAGGCTGGATTTTTCTGATTAAGAAGGTCATCCCATTCCGCTTGTGAAGATATTAATAATAAATCGGATGGTTGGGTTTCACTTAAATTGGAAGAAACCCATTGAATGAGCGGGTTCTGCTGCGGTGTTAACCATTCATAGTTTTCCGGAATGGTTGATTGGATAAGTTGGATTAAATTCATAGGAGTCTCGTTTGATTTTTACCAAAAGTGGAAAATGCGGTTAAAATCGGAGGATAGGATGATTATTATTAATCATACATCAAAAAATCTATTCCGAGCGGCGTATGACAAAAAACATACTACAAAATGAATACAGTCAACGGATTTTTTCTATTGTTTTAAAAACAGTATTAATAATTATATTTTCCATCTTATTAATCGTGGTGATTGCTGCCCTGCTTCCTTATCCTCAGGTTGCAGGTTGGGTAAACAGGCTGGCGGCTGATGGGAGACTTGAAAGTTTTACCCCTGTTTTGTTTGGGAAAATCAGGTTGCCCCTCTTGATTTTTGGTTTTGTTATTCTTGGTTTTGATTTATTTGCTCTTTACCAATTCCACCACACAAAAAAACTATTTTTTTTGTGGTTTAAGCAATTCTCTGTTTTTATTCAAGCTTTTTTCAAGGATTGGAAAACCGGATTTAAAGATATTCGGTCCAGTCTTGATAAAAAGACTATTTTGATTTTGGTTGTTTTGGTGACGCTGGCATTTTTGATGCGGATTGGGTTGTTGTGGCAGCCGATGGAGCATGACGAATCATATACTTCTGTTGTATTTGCTTTTGAGCCTCTGGTAAATGGTTTGTCAGATTATCATTTTCCGAATAACCATGTTTTTCACACTTTTTTGGTGCATCTTTTTTATAGTATATTTGGCGCAAAAGAGTGGGTGGTGCGCCTGCCTGCTTTTTTGTCGGGGATATTTCTGGCACCCTTGGGATATCTTTTGGCCCGGCGCTGGTATGGGAAACAAACCGCTTTGTTGGCAGGGTTGATGATCGCCGTTTTGCCGGACTTAATTGGCTATTCAGTACGTGCCAGAGGATATTCATTGTTGGCACTTTTTACGTTGTTAATTTTTATTTGTGCGGATATAACCAAAACCAGAAAAAACCGCGTAGTTTGGTTTTTACTAGGTATCTTTGGTGCATTGGGTTTTTACACCCTGCCAATTATGGCATATCCACTGGCTGTGTTATATGTCTGGCTGGCTGCCACCTGGTTATTCAACGATTTTTCCGGGTCTTACACCAAATTTAGTTTTGCGGTTTACACGATCGGTTCCGGTCTGCTGGCAGCAGGTTTAGGGATGGCCTTGTATTTAGCCATCTTTCGTAATTGGGGCGTATCCAGTTTGTTTGCCAACCCCTACGTGGAAGCCATCTCAAAGGAATTATATGGACAAACGTTGTTGGTTCGGATGCAGGAAACCTGGCAGGTATTAAACTGGGGTGCTTTACCTGGCATTGGTTTGTTGCTTGTTAAGGGTTTAATCCTTTCGATTATTTTTCATAAACGACTCAGTTTGTCCAGCGTTTCTTTACCACTCGTGAGTATTGTTGTAATTACCTTGTTGGTATTTGTGCAGCGTCCGAACGTATATGCCCGCACCTGGCATTTTTATTTCCCCTTGTTATGTATTTGGGCAGCAGCGGGAATGACCAAAGTGATAAATAAACGGACTGTGTCGCTGCCTTGGGTGGGTAAAAAAAAGGTATCCTCGCTTGTTGTCGCCGTGGTTGCCCTTTTGTTTTTCGTAAACGGCTTGACGTATGTGGTCGAAAAATTTCCACAAGCCCAAAAGGGAGAAGGCGCAATTGAACAAGCAGCATTATATTTAAAACAAAACCTTCAAGAGGATGATATTGTCGTGATTACAGCCATTGATGATGCGCCGATGTGGTTTTATTTTGAAAAGTATGGTTTGGGCAAGGAATACTTCTCACGCAATAAACCATTTTCACGCGCTTTTGTGGTGGTTACTACCTCCGATAAAAACCAGACTTTAGATTTTGTGATCGCGGATCGCGGCCCGGACCCTGTTTTTTTTGATCGGCAAACCACCCAAAAAGTAGAAACGATAAACGACCTGGATATTTACCTTATTGAAGCCAATCACGATGCGGTTCAACGAGAATACGGCCTGCCGTAAGGTTTGTGTTTCAACCAACCTGACCCTATAATTGGAATGTTATGCATTTATTCTTGTATTAAGGAAACTTAATGATAAAGACTGAGTTTTTAATTTTTGAAGTACTTACTATTTTATTGTTTATTGCCTGTGTGTGGCATGCCAGCCGTCAGGGGCGTTTTCGAGTATGGGAATTGTTTTTCAGTGTGGTGTATGGGGTGCTTTTAGAATGGATGACACTGCAGCAGCTGGCGGCTTATGAGTATGGTCAATTTGTGATCATGTTTGATGGTGCCCCCTTATGTATTGGTTTGGGTTGGGCGGTTATCATTTACAGCGGCATGGAATTTGTAAAAAACCTGGAAATGCCAACTTATGCCCGTCCTTTTTTGGTTGGTTTTCTGGCGCTTAATTTGGATCTGGCGATGGATGCCATTGCGATCCGGTTGGGTTTTTGGAACTGGGTGATCCCGATCGACAGCCAATGGTTTGGGGTGCCTTGGGGAAACTTCTGGGCCTGGTATATTGTGGTGGTTTCCTTTAGTGGGTTAATTTATTTATTTAGAGCCTGGGGATGGCGGATTGATAAAAATGGTTTTAAACGCTGGGGTTATGTACCATTATCGTTGATTGGTTCTGTGATTATGGTTGGGGTAACAAATTTCGTCTACTCCACCGTCTTCATTCGTACGGAATTGATGGGGGCTTTCAGTATGGTGGTTCTATTCTGGTTGGGAATTGTGATGGTGTTTAGTGCAAGACCAACCATTATTCCCGCCAAACGCTTGGATTGGGTTGTTTTTGTGGTACCGTTGGTATTTCATTTATATTTTAATATCATCGGGTTTGTTAAAGGATATTATGCCCAATTACCCATATTGGCGGTGATTGGTTTGTTAATGCTCGCGAGTGGCTTGGTTGTGCATTCCTATCCGGCTTATCTTAAGCGCGGTTCGGTCCGATAAATTCACATCCCAAATAAAACCCCTTGTGGAAGGATCAGCCAGTAGAGCAGAATCGCTTGCAGCAGGGCGGTTAACCACGCGCGCTGCCCCAGGGTTTGGAAAACCTTGCCGCTGAGGATCACAAAAGCCAAGATTATCAATCCCTGCACAGCCCCCGTTAACCCGGAAAGAGACCCTAACCCTGCCAATAAGGCAGCCCATAAAAAGAAGGGAAATAAACCAATCAGTTGAAGGGCTATTTTATGGAATCGGCTTACTCCATTGGTTTGGTTTAACATTTGATTCTCATACTGGCCGATCCAAAAACCGAGGGCTGTGAACAATGAAAATAAGATCAACCATACCAATCTGTTCTTAAAAGGGTAAATAAAAAACCATCCGGAACGGGTATAAATGGTTGTTAACAATAATAAGATGACTGCTGCGAAAATTGCAAAGAATATTCGTTTTGATGAAGATGGTTTTGATTTTTCAGTGAAAGGTAATTTTCCACTGGTTGCCGGTATCCAACCCCGCCAATAAAAGATCAGCAGCACAACACCATAACCACCTAAAAACGCGATGTAAATCATATTAAAAGCGGGAAATCCGGCTGGAACCAGGAAAAACAATCCGGCAATTAAAGCCCCAACCAGCAAGGCCGGGAGCCATAAAAACAATTTCCGCCATAAGAATTTTCGGGGATTTGTAATTTCCAGACGTAGTTTGTTCTTGTTGGTTGGTTGTGCTCTGCCAGCATTTGCGATCACCAGTAAAAATAACCCAATTAAACCGAAAATCCAGGCCCATATTCGCAGTGCGGCAAAATGCTGGTGAAACGGTTCGGTTTGGATTTGGGTGAAGTTTTGTGCGACCTGTACACTTTTTTCAATAATTGATGGTGTAAAAACTTCGTAATTATGCAGTATCCGCGGGAAAATGACGTAACTGCGGTAGGTATTATTTTCGATAGACCCAGTGGTTTCTCCGGGTGAAATCGGTTTACCGGAAAGTCTTTCGATTAATAAATTTGCGGCTGATGGGGTGAGAATATCGTCCCAGGTACCGCTCATTAATACAATATTTGTTGCTGGTTGGGTTGGGCTTAAGTTTTGTACCCAATCCAGGTTAGTATCACTGGTTCCGGTGAAAAACTCGGATTGAATGTTGGTGCTTAAATTAACCTGGGTGCCTAATAAAATTAATCCGGCAGGGGGCGAGGGCAGCATCCCGGCGGCTTGAAGGGCGACCCGTGCTCCGAGACTGTGCCCTACGAGAACAATTTGAGAATTTTCCAGTCCCGTTTGCTTTTTAAATACATCCATCGCCCGGATCAATTGTCTGGCCTGTGTATCAGTTTGGGCATTATCAAAACCAAGCGTACCATCCGAACGACCGTGACCGGAAAAATCAAAGGTAAATCCGTTAAAACCTGCCTGCTGAAATTCAATCAATAAACTGGTCATATTGACCTGGTCACTGCCAAACCCTTCTAACAAAATGACGCCGGCTGGTTGATCCCCGGGATAAAAAGTGCCCAGTAATTTGACAGCTTCTTCTGAAGTAAATTGAACGGGGGTTTGTTCTAAAAAACTGGCTTGTAATGTCAAAAGAAACACAGGAATAAAAAGGACAATACTGAGACCATGCAATAAAATTCGTTGTTTGTTTTTCATTATTTACCTCTTACTTAATTTTATTCGTAAAAGCAAAAAACAAAACACACATGGGATCATTTTCCTAAATAAAATAACAAATAAAATTGCTAATTTTGCGATAAAATAAGAGTTATTTTCAGATACTCCCCTTTTACAAAGGAAGTGAAAACTTATGGATACAACTGTTCAGAATTTAAAGGCCAGCGTTAAGATCAAAGCACGCAGCCGAAATTATTTGGTTTACATGATCATTTTTATGGGACTGGTGGCGATAATGGATCAATACCTGTCCACCGTAAAAACGACCGCCATCCCCTATATTTTAGAGGAATATAACCTGACCGCTTCCCGTTTTTCTTATTTGGAAGCGCTCTATCTGGCGTTTACCTTTTTAATCTTTTTGTTAAATGGATTAACTGACATCATTGGAAGAAAATGGTCCATATTAATTTTAATTTTGATCATGGGTGTTTCCTCTTTTTTGATGCTGTTTTTTACGCCAACCATTCATCTTTTTATGGTAATGTACACGATCGCCATTTTTGCTACTGTATCTAACATGTGGACGATCCCTGTCAGTGAAGAATCGCCGGCAAATAAACGAGCTAAGTACATAGCAGTAGTGTATATTATTGGATTGATTCCCCTGCAAGCGCTTCTTCCCCCATTGATTGTGGATACCTTGGGTTTAAGCTGGAAATGGATTTACGGGGTCATGTTCATCTTTATGATCCCTTTAGTCATCATGTGGTTCTTTATGAAGGAAACCTCTCGTTTTCAAGTTATTCAGGCAGAACGCAAGAGCGGTGCACGTAAGAACCATTTCTTTGGATTGGGTGTTATCAATCGTCAGGATATTCGTTACATCGCTATATCCTCTTCGATTTGGTTATGCTGGTTGGTTTACCAATTCTTTTACTACTGGGCCGGATATTACTTCATGACCATTAAAGGCTATTCCCTGGGACAGTGGTCACAGGTACTGCTTGTAACATTGATTTTGGCAATGGTAGGTGGTTATCTCAGCGGCTGGATTATGGACCGACTGGGCCGAAAACCTGCTTTGATCTTGGGCTGTATTGGCCTGGCATTGATTCTGGTCTTATTAGGTTTTGGACAAGGGTTTATGCTGCCGGTGGCAGCTGCTTTTGTTGGCTTCTTTACTTCGTTTACCTATACCTGGATCGTTGTTTACATCCCGGAAGTTTTCCCAACGGAACGGCGCGGCGCCTGCATGGGCTGGACCACCACCATCGCGCGTATCTCCTACGTGATCGGCCCACTGCTGGTTGGTTTTTTGCTTAACCTATTCCCGACCATGGAATGGTTCTGGGTGATTGGTGCCCTCATTATGCTCATTCCGATCGCGATTGTCAGCTTGTTTAACCCCTCGGAGACAAAGACCCAGGAGTTGGAGGCAATTGAGGTGGGGCGGTAATAGGATTTTTTTTAACTTTTTAGCGATGTTATTGTAATTAGTGATATTTAGATTGAGTGCCTGTTGTCTATATTGCAAATCTATTTGATTGTGTTATCTTACTTTGGATTTGGTAATTTATGAAGATAAGGTTCTCTATAAAACGCCTTTATTATTATTTATCACATCCATTAATTCTATAAAGTTTAGCTTCCCGTGCTTCATAAAGGAGTTCATATAGACCGGATTCTAAATATTTATCATTGATGGTTAATGATGGCCCATATATTTCTTTTCGTCCCCGATAATAATATTCAATTCCCTTGTTAAGTAATTTGTCTAATAATTCACAATTCCCGGGGTCTTTAATCAATTCTTGATGAATGACATGATTTTCATAGGTGTTTAAGGATGAGAAGTCAGAAAATGGAATGGCGATTTTTTTAAATGTAAAAGCAGGAATCCAAGCTCCTGAATCGGTTGGGAAAACAATTCCGCGAAATCCCATGATCCCATTATTAAGGATAATTTCGTTGGAGTTAATATTTTTTTCAATCCATTCGAACACTTCCAGGTCGTATTTTGTCACCATATTTACATCTAATTGTTTGGCTTGATAGGTTTTGTAAATATTAAATGCACTGTAAGTAGAAAGCGCTAATAATACAGTGAATATAGGAATATACGCGAATTTCCAACCTCTTATTAGGAAAGGAACTACAATTTCACCAATCACGTAGGATGCGGACAGGTAAAATATCATAAATGCGAAGAGAATTTGTGTAATATAAATGATTTGGATTGCAGAAAATTTGAATATTTCAATACTTAACATTACTAGTACAAAAATGATCAAGGAAAATAAAAGCCATCTTAATTCTTTTTTGCGTCGAGAATTTAAGACCAATATGGTTAACCCAAATAGACTTAAAGACAAAATGATGTAAAACATAGCACCAGTACCAAGACTTACGACAGTTCTTTCCCATGTTGAAATAAGAATATCTCTAATATAGGAAAAAGATAATTCATACGTTTTAATCAGATTACTTTCATAAACTGGACTTAATATGGCTTGTTTATCTAAAAAATAGTTTTTAAACCCCCAATATGCAGCTAAAAATGCACCAGGTAGTAAAAAAAAGGCTTTTTTAATTTGATCTATGTTAAATAAATAATAGGAACCAATAAAAATTGCCGTAATAAACCCATTTGGGTAATGTGTCATTAACAGTGAAAATATCAAAAGATTTGAAAATAGAATTGATTTTAGATTGCGGTTATTATTATTGATAATAAAAAAAAGGGTAAAAACAACAAGAGGAATTGAAATGATAAATGCATTTTTTCCGGCGGTTAGAAAAAGATTTGTCGGATAGATCCAAAGTGAAAAAAAGATGGTAGCAGTTATGGCCCACCAATCTTTTTTATAGACTTCTCTTAATAAAAGATAAATTGGCAAACCAGCTAATGCATTAAAAATATTTGTTAGAAGTAATATTTGTTTTGGAGAATTGAAACTTCCTAATAATTCCCCTGCAGCAGCAAGAATGTGTAATCCCGGTGAATAAAAATAAGATATAAATCCTGTTTCCACAATACTTTTTGCCCACTCGGCATGTGACATTGGATCGTGTAGAATAGGGGCATAAAAGTCACGAATGGAAATAACTTTTGCACCGAGGGCTAAAACAGCAATAACAGCCACGAAAACATCAAACTTGTCTAATTCAAAAGAAACGGATTCCAGTTTGAATTTTCTGTGATTGGGGATAATTAGTCCGAGTATAATAGCAATCAATGATACAACTGTATTTTGATTAATTGGCAAACCAACCAAATTAAACAAACTACAATAAGCGATCAAAATTACAGAGCCTGTAAACCAACTTAATAAAAGATTTCTGAATAAAGGAAGTTTTTGATAAAAAACGATTTGGTTAATTCCTAAACCAATCCAAAAGATAAAAAAATAGTAAGACCATTCCAATTGCTTTAATGATAAAAAAAAGATAAATAAAAATATTATATAAATAAGGATTGAGTATTGTGTTAAGTAGGAGGAAAGTTTGTTTTTATAACGCATAAGTTTGTTACTTTCTAATAATCTTACACCTCATTAATAAATTAATGCCTATTTAGGTATAGCTCTTTTTTACTTTACGAATATAACCTGACTAGGATATAACTGCGCAATTCGGTGAAAACGCACAGTCAATTCGGATGATGCCGCACACCTAGGAGGGAAAAAACACTAGTTAAAAGAATTGTACATCAAGTGTGCGGCATAGTCCGAAATTCGTGTAATTTGCGTTGAGATTCACCCGCTAAATCAAGGCGGTAAGCATTATGAATTGTGCGATCAAGAATGGCATCAGCCAAGGTTGGATCGGGAAAACGAGTAAACCAATCAGACACGGGCACTTGCGAAACGATGATTGTAGAAGAGTGTCCAAAGCGGTCGTCGAACAATTCCAACAAAGATTGAGCGGCAGATAATTGAATAGGATCACGCATCCAATCATCCAAGATCAAAAGGTCAACTTTGGATAAAGATTTGAGCATGGTCAAAAAGGTATTGTCACGGTTTGCAATGTTGAAGTCATGCAAAAAACGGGCTGTACGGAAATACCGGACGGAATAACCAAGCTTACACGCTGCATAACCTAAAGCACAGGCAAGGTATGTTTTCCCAGTTCCGGTAGCTCCGGACACGATCAGGTTGAGGGCTTTATCAATCCAGAGCGATTGAGATAACTCCAAAACCAAATGACGATCTAAGCCGCGTTCCGGTGAAAAGTCAATATCTTCCACCGCCGCTCGGATTGGAAAACCAGCCAATTTCAAACGTCTTTGGGTACGATGATCTAATCGGCGGACGCATTCCATATCGACCAGGAGCAGTAAACGCTCCTCAAATGAAAGCTGTGCATATTGTGGGTTTGTCATCTGTTGACGTAAGCCCTCTCGAAAAGCAGGTAATCGTAGTTGTAATAATTTGTCCATCAATGTTTCTGAAACCATCATGTATTCCTTTCTTGATAATATTCCGGGCCGCGAATGTTGGCATGTCCGAGAATTGCCATTTCTGGTTCGGGTTCTTTTCTTTTCAAATAAACCAATTCAGCTTTCAGAGCTGAGTATGTGTAAACTCGCTCTGGCAGGATTGCCTGACAGGCTTGTTCCAACAAAAACGGATTATGTTTCTTTGTCAGACTGAGGATACCCATACAAGTCCGGTAAGTTTGTTCAGGAAAATCTTTCGATTTTAGTACCGCTTGCATAAATTTGGTTGTTTGCGACCCTATTTCCTTTGCTTTCTGAATGAAGTACTCTTTACTTTGGTTTCGCATATGTTGGTGATTGGATGGCATATGCGCTAGCATGGTTGAATAGCGGCCTGTTCTGAAATTCCTTGGATGTGTGATTGTTTCTTTCCCACAGATGATCTGTATTACCCGTTCTGTAGCCCGAACAGTCACTTTTTGCTGAATAAACTGGTACGGAACAGAGTAAAAGTGCTTATCATACTCAATGTGGTAGTCTATATTAACGATAGCGGTCTTTTCTTCAACATATTCATACCGTTTATTGGGTAATGGACGCAAATTGGGTTTATCAATCTCGATGTATTCTTCATAGCGGGAACGGCTAATACCGCTCAATGGTTTATGGTTTAGTCCATCTAACAATTCTTTGATCGCTAGATTGGCTTCATGGACACTGTGAAAGGTCTTTTTCCGAAGTGGAGCAATTATCCAACGCTCCACATTTTGCACGCCGTTTTCGGCTTTGCCTTTATCTTTGGGTTTACGTACCCGGGCGGGAAGTACAACGAATTGGTAATGTTCTGCCAGTTCTTGGTAAGCTGGATTGATGTCAGGTTCATAGTAGTTTGGTTTTTTGACACCGGTTTTTAGGTTATCCGGGATAACGATCTTTACTACACCACCAAAGTATTCCAAAGCCCTGACATGGGCATTATTCCAATTCCGTTGGTTGGCGTTGCAGTGGACTTCTGCATAGGTGTAATTACTGGCTGGCAATACGGCCACGAAAACAGGTACTTTGCTGATTTCCCCTGTTTCTGGGTCGGTGATTTGAATTTTAACGCCTGCGTAGTCCACCTGCATTTGTTCGCCCCCGACATGCTCAAAACGCATACTTGGTTCGACCTGCTTTTTTCGCCACTGTTTGTAGTGATAACAGTATTGTGTATACTGATAACCATTGGGGTGCTGTTCTTTATATTCGATCCATAACAGCTTCAAAGTTACACCTTTTTGGCGTTTTTCTTTTTGGACGACTTCCCAATCTGGCAGGTATGGTTGCTCTTCTGAATGCTTGTTTTTCCGTTCCGGGAAGAGTTTTGAAAACAGTTCTTCTTCGCTAATTTCACCCAATGGCCATTCAATCTCTGCCTGTTTTGCTCTTCTTAGATACTCGCCAACGGTGCTGTTGGACACTCTTATTGCTCCAGCAATGGCTCGATTTGATAGACCTGCTTCGTATTTCAGTCTCATTATTTCTTTGATTTTTCTCATGGTCAATCGCTCCTGTGACAACGCTCACCTCCTTGTTTTTCAAGTAGTAAGCTTGCCATAGTTTTGTATCAACCAGTGTTTTTTCTCCCCTTTTTATCCGCCTAATAAGTGTGCGGCATGCCCCGGATTCACTGTGCGGCTTGTTCCGAATTCAGTGTGCGACATGCTCCGGATTTTGCACTAACGTAGATTTACTTGCAAGGAAATCCAACAAATTAGATACTTATCCAAGACCTCTGTTAAATTATCGATGTTATATAATCATTCTATTTTGTAATGTGGGGAGTTAATCAAATCGAAAAGGCTAAATTCTTTTAATTCTTTCTAAAAGCTTAATTAGTTTTCTTTTTATTTTTGTTAATATAACACTATTCGTTTTGTTTTTAGAGGGTTTAATAAATGGGGTTTCAGTCATTAGGAAATATTCTTTTAATCTTTCTTTTGTTTTTTCGTCAATTTCACCATTTAATCTTGAAAATGAATCATCAATAAATTTCAATTTTTGTAGCTGAAAAACAGATTGTACTTGAGATTTTTTTGCAACAAAGATAGAAGTTAGTGTAAATTTTTTATACATTTCTTCGATTGAACATTTCTTAAAAACAAAATCTTTTGTGGTTAAGATTTTTTCAGTAAAATGTTCTGGTCTAAAATCCTTTCCAATATGAATAACACCATGTAAATAACAATTAACTTCCGAAAAATAAGTATTTAAAGAATGTGCCCATTGTTTTGGACTCCATAAATTTAAATGATAAGGATTTGTTACATTTAGATATAAAAGTCGATTGTCAGTGATTGGGGGAACAGCGATCATAATAATCCCATCTGGCTTTAAGAGATTACTGGCGGTATAAAAAAAGTGGTTTACATCTAAAATATGTTCTAATGCATTTGATGAAAAAATAAAATCAAAGGTTTCAGCCTCAAACTCTGTAATATTGCTTAAATCCATAGTTTTAAAAATTAGATTATCTTTCTTAAAATTGAATTTATTAAATTCTATAGCTTTTTCACTAATATCGATGCCATACACAAAATCTGCCCCATTTTTAGCCATATAATCCGAACCATAACCAGATCCGCAGCCTGCATCTAAAACGATTTTATTTCGACAGAATTGAAGCCCAAAATCATAAATCGATAAATGGGCATAATATACGCTGTCTTTATTAAGATGGGTAACTCTTTCTCCATTGTCTGTTATTTCGTCAACTGTCCAAGAAATGTTGTTTGATAACATTCAAAAACTCCAATCAATCGTAAATATTTGTTTGATTATAAATTTTAATTTAAGAAAAAAACTTACGCTGAATCTTTTTTATCATTAATTTAAGTAAATTCTTAAATGAATTTAATTTTTTTAATTCTTCTTGGCAAAAAAATAATTCTTTTTCTAAATCTTTTATTTTTATTGTCAAATGTACAGAGATCTTATGTTTAATTTGATTAATTGTGTTTTCATTTAAAAAACGATTGTATAAAATCACGTGCCCTACCTCAAAAGGTGAACCACTATAATTTTCGGGGTTAATTTTATGAAAATTAAAATCACTATCTCGAGAGAAAAAATCTCCATGTTGAAAAAAATGTGTTAGAAGATTACACCACTCATAAGCAGAATATTCACGTATATGTGTATTATCAAATAATTCTTTATCCCCTTGATCAATTCTGTAATATCGTAAGGGTGTTGAAATAATTATTATTCCATCAGGTTTTGTCACTCTCTTAAATTCTAAAAGCATTTTATCATCATCAATCACATGCTCAATCGTATCAAAGGATACAATCACATCAAAGTAATTATCTGGATATGGTATTGCAATTGATGAAAAGTTGTGAAATTGGATATTTGACTTTGGATAGTTTTTCTTGGCGTAATTAATAATTCCAAAATCAACATCAGCACCAATAACTTGGTTGGCTCGGTTTGATAGAATATCAGAACCATAACCAGAGCCGCAAGCACAGTCAAGAATTATTTTATCTTCAACAAATTGACTGGCCCATACATAATTCGCCAAAAACATTTTTCGACTATCTTCAGGCCATTCCTTGATTGAAGGGATGAATCGTTCTCCCATTTTAAAATTAGTATTTTCCATCAAATAATATTCTCCTGCAATTACTAATCAAATTGAGTAAGATACCAATTTGATAATTCTTGATCTGCTAATAACTTTACCATACACCTCAATTGTTCAATAAAAATATAAAGAAGAATATACATAGTCCATCACTTACAAGTTTAGTATAATCGTATTTTAGTCGAAATTGGTCATGACAAAATTAGTCAATTTAAAAAATCAGATTAATCGAAGAAAAAAATAGACTAAAAAAGTTTTAATATCAATATAATTTTGTAATCACAAATGTATAAAAATTAAGAGAGTAATCTTTATATGGTGCTGAATTTTAAAGTAAAAAAAGAAATTGAAATTGAAAAAATATTAGGTTGGGTATTATTTTGCTTTTCGTTAGCCCTAGGTATTGTTACCCTTTATATAGGAGTTTTTGATGACGAGGCAGATAATCTCGTAACAGGCGCTTTTATAACCCAAGGAAAAATCCTTTATAAAGACGTATTTACCCATCACTTTCCTTTTACTTATTATTTGATGGCATTTGTTGTTAGTATTTTTGGAAAATCACTGTTTTTTTCTCGATTATCTGTATTACTATTTCAATTAGTGTCGTTAATTTGGTGTGCAAAATTAACAAAAAATTATCTTCCGATCGGGATCACAAGCTTGATTTGGAGTGTTTTACGTGTGATGTATCTGGGAAATATGGTTCTATATAATGCTTTTTGTGCTATTTCCTTATTGGTTGTGTTTATTTTAGTTTTAAACGCATTTGTTAAACGAGAGAGATTAAACTTTATTAATATTATTACAATCGTTGTGTTTTCTTTTATCGCCATTATGTCAGATCCTTTAGCAATTTATCCAATATTCGTGGCAGGGATTTTTATCACAATCGATCATTTTAAAGCAGGAGTAAAAATCTTTTTTTTGGGTTTAGGATTTGTGTTTTTTTTTCTTATATTTCTAATTATTACAAACTCATTTCAAGCATTTTATTCTCAGGCGATCCATTTTAATACTGCTATTTATTCAAAATATGTGTACACAAATCCGAATCGTTTCCTTGATATTTGGAAATTTATTAGAACAGCGTTTGATTTATTTAATCCGGTTTGGTGGAATTTTGATATTTTTCGACCAATTACTTTTAATTATACGGACTTTGATCGTTGGTTTTTCACAGGTGGGATATATCGGATTGTCAGTATTCTAATCGTTTTAATTTATTTGTTACATAAAAAGTTTTTATCTGGTTTGTTTGTCTATCTTTTTTTGGCTGCAACATTGGTAATTAATCCATGGGGATTTCGAGCTCAACCATTTGTGCTCTTAGCAGTTTTTATTATTTCATTGTTTTGTAGCTTTGAGGTTTGGAAATCTTTAAAACCAAGAAAAGTATATCAAGGAGTATCTATATTGGTTTTGCTTATAATTAGTGGAATCAGTCTTCGCGTGTTTACAAGTATAGTTCATAACTTTGAAAAGTATAATTATAAAAACAACTTTTCATATATTTTAGAATTAAAAGATGAACTAAATGAATTAACCTGCGAACAAAACAATGTGTTGGTTGGGTTTTATCCATCACAATTATACTTTTATTGGTATACGGATTATAAATTCATCTCTAAATATACTTATTTATGGCCATGGGTAGCTGAAGTTGCTTTGGATGATATTCTGATAGATTTAAAACAACCAGATATCAATGCCATTGTTATTCGAAAAGAGATGGTTGTTTGGGATCATTATGATACTCGGGAATATTTAAAGCGATTAGATGAATATTTAGTTGCTAATTATATTAATATTGAACCTGGTTTGTATATGTCTCCAAATCTAGAAAAAAATTGCGAAAGCAAGTAAATAAAAAATGTCAATTTATCGAGGATTAGTTGAAAATACGATATTATGTTAATCACTTCTTTTATATAATAAAAACAGCAGGGATTAAAGAAACTTTACGGCGCGTTGTTATGAAAGTTAAAAGAACTCTATTGTTAATTAAAGGAAATGTTCTTTTTCGGTTCAGGAAAAATCATCAAAAAGTCATAAATTCTTTACAGGCAGTCAAACGTGATCAGGAGGCTATAAAACAACATACTCAAAGTGTGGATATTGTCGTTTGTGTTCACAATGCATTGGATGATGTAAAACGATGTTTAACATCTGTTGTTGAAAACACTTCATCCCCATATAAACTAATCTTAATTGATGATGGCAGCGGGATAGAAACACAAAAATATTTAGAAGAATTTAGTAAAAAACACGAAGCCACACTATTACGCAGCGATATCGGAACTGGCTATACATATGCAGCAAATCGCGGAATGCGGGCATCATCAGCGGATTTTGTGGTGCTATTAAATAGCGATACCATTGTTACCGATCAGTGGATTGATCGATTGACTCAATGTGCTAATCATCAAGATGAAATTGGCATTGTTGGTCCCTTGTCCAATACAGCTTCATGGCAATCCATTCCAAAAATCGAAGAAGATGGTGATTGGGCAGCCAATCCATTACCTTCCGGAATCGATGTTTTTGACATGGGAATCTTAATCTCAAGAAATTCCGCACAGATGTATCCTTATATGCCATTATTAAATGGCTTCTGTTTGATGATAAAACGTGCAGTAATTGAATCAATCGGGTATTTTGACGAAGAAAATTTTGGTCAAGGATATGGAGAAGAGGATGATTATGTGCTTCGAGCCAGGAAAGCTGGTTGGAAGATGGCCTTGGCAGACGATGTTTATATCTTCCATGCCCAGTCAAAAAGTTACAGTTCGGAAAAGCGCAAGCAACTCAGTGCTCAATCAGGAAAAATTTTAGTAAATAAACACGGTCAGGGTATTATTGATGAAGGAGTGTTATATTGTCTGACGGACCGGGTGTTAAATGGAATTCGAGCGAAGTCAGCGTTTCTTTGGGAACGTGAAAAGATTATTCAAAAAGGGAGGGGGGAATTTATCGGTAAGAAAGTTTTGTTTCTATTGCCTATCGCGAAAGCCTTTGGAGGAGGAAATATCATCCTGTCGGAAGGAGTCGCAATGCAAAAAATGGGGGTTGAGGTCTCGATTTTTAATTTAGAAGGACATCGAGGACAATTTGAGCAATCATACCCTGGATTATTACTTCCCGTAATTTATGGTGAAAAGGAAAACTTGCCCAAAATTTGTGAGCACTTTGATGCTGTAATTGCAACGGCATACCATACCGTTGAATGGTTGAGGAATTTGGAAAATATAAAAAAAGGGTATTATATTCAAGATTTCGAACCACGAATGTTTTCTAAAGGTTCGAAAGAATACGAGCAAGCTTTGAAATCATATACTCTATTTGAAAATCTGATTTGTTTTACAAAAACGAATTGGAATCGTGATATTGTTTTGGATGAGACCGGGAAACAAGCTATGGTTGTTGGTTGTGATTTTGATGTGGATTTGTTTTTGCCTCGTCCTACCCCGAAGAAGGATTGGCCTAATGGGCCCATTCAAATTGCTGCGATGATCCGACCGGAAACAGAATATCGTCAACCCGGCCTAACGATGAAGATACTTAAGAAAATATCCGATCAGTATCGAGGGATGGTTGAGATAAATATTTTCGGAACACCGGCTACAAACCATTTATTCCAATCAATGGAGATTGAATTTCCCTGGAAATTGTATGGATTACTTGCGCCAGAACAAGTTGCATTTCTATTAAACGAAACGGATATTTTTGTAGATTTTTCCACTTACCAAGCGATGGGGTTGACTGCCCTGGAAGCAATGGCATGTGGTTGCGCCGTAATTGCTCCAATAGAAGGCGGTGCCGATACTTTTATAAATCACGGACAAAATGGTTATTTGGTGGATACCAAGGTGGAATCAGAGATAATGAAGCAACTCCGTTTTTTAATAGAAAACCATCAGAAAAGAGCAGAGATTCAAAACCGGGCGTTATTAAGCGTACAACAATATTACCCAGAAGTGGTATCATTTAACCTGTTATCTGGATTATTTGAAGGTTAAGGGCTTTACTTTCATGGAAAATAAAATCAGGGTTCATATCATACCCGAATATGGGATCGATTTTCGACCACACGGTAGCGCTTATATCCGGTTATTACGCCCTCTTTACCATCCATTATTAAGTAGTAAACTGATAGTTACCGATTCTGTCACTTATGATGATATTTTAGATTCAACTCAAGTCGTCATTGTTGATCGTTTTTGGCGTCCGGATATTAATTTGGAATATGCTAAAATTTTGATCGATAAAATAAAAGAAGTGCATGCTAAATTTGTATACGCATTTGATGATGATTTTTTTGCATTACAGGCTGTGCGTAAGGACTTCCCAACCTCAAGGCATATTGAAGTTTTTGAGTTTTTTTTACAGAACGCGGATTCCTTATTAGTAACAACGGATTTTCTGAAAAACAAATACAAATCTTGGAATGATGCTGTTCAAGTTCTGCCGAATTTTATGGATGAACGATTAATTTGTGGGATGAAGATTCAGCCAGTTGTAAATGAAGTGGTTCGGATTGGTTATATGGGAACACTAACTCATAAGGATGATCTTGAAATGGTGTTACCGGTATTATCCAATTTGCATCAAAAATTTGGCAGCAGAATTCGGTTTGAGTTACTTGGGGCTGTAACCCCAGAGATATTAGAAAACAACAAAATCGATTTTCCGATTTATAACATACCCACAAATCCTGAAAATTATGAATATCCTTTGTTTATGTCATGGTTTACATCCACGGTTAATTGGGATATAGGAATTTCACCATTTAAGGACTACGAGTTTAATAAAGCAAAATCGTATATAAAGTTTTTGGATTATGCTGCGATCCAAGCAGCTGGTATCTTTTCCAAGATTGAGGAATATCAGAAGGTTATCCGCCCCGGAGAGAACGGATTCTTGGCTGAAAATTTACAAGATTGGGAAGCAAGTTTCATCGAATTAATTGAAAATTCTGTATTAAGAAACAATATAAAAAAATCTGTTTATTTCGATTTATTAAACCAACATACGATTCGAAAAAATATCACGAGAATCTATAAGACCATTCAAGATATTTTATTATCATAAGGAATTTATGGAATCCGAAAATCGAGATTATTTTAAAAATATCCAGTTATGTTTAGAACAACTTGTCCAAAATATTTACGATCAATCTCCTTTGGTTTTCTCATCGATTGAATTTAAGGGAATTAATTCAGTTCATCAAATTACTTCATTAAAAAAATATGATTTATCTGAAAATAAAAAAACAAATTCACTAATTGTTTTACCTGATAAATTTGGAGATTTGCTAAAGGTATACACAAATCTCTCCGCTTTTCAAGCTGTTTATTTGTTGATGCCAAAAGCACAGTTTTTAGATTACCAATTGGATCTTTTTGAATTAATTGATCGATTTGCTGAACTTCGATACTATGAAGATTTCGATTTTATCTCTGATTATTCGGAATTTAAAGTGTTAAAGTATGAAAAAAGCCTTTTGGATAACACAAGTTTTATTGCCCGAACTCAGAAAATTGCACTTGTTCGATCACGAGAGATTGATATCCGGCAGAATCTTTTAATTGAGTACAAAAATCAAAACGCCAGAAACTTGGAGCGGAACCAACATTTTAGTTATTTGTTATCTGAAAAAGGGTATGACCAAGAATTAAAAGATAAACTTTCTTTAGCTCAATTAAAGAATCAAGAATGGCAAATTTTTTATGATGATCTGCAGCGGGGGAAACTATGGATAATAATGAATTTTATCCGCTCTCTACGTTATAAAGTTATTCCAAAAGGTGGTTTTTTGGAAAAAATACTTAAAAAAATGTTTAAAATCTTAAATGTTTTTAAAGAACGTGGATTTTTAGGTTTTTTTCAAAAAATATTAATACGAATTGGTTTGGAGATTAACCTTTACGGTGATATGCGTGGTTCTTCAAAAGAGATTGCCCCGATCAACTTGCCGGATTTTGATGTTTCCCCTCATCTAGAACCTGTAGATATTATTATATGTATTCACAATGCATTGGAAGACGTAAAAAAATGTATTGAATCCGTAATATTGTATACCAATCAGCCTTATCATCTAATCTTGATTGATGATGGAAGTAATCAAGAAACTGCAAGTTTTTTAAATCGGAAAGCGGTAGAAATTGGAGCTGAACTTTACCGTAGTGAGGAAGCAACAGGATATACCTACGCAGCCAACCGTGGTTTGCAGGTTAGTTCCGCGGATTTTGTAGTGTTATTAAATAGCGATACGATTGTTTCGACAGAATGGCTTGATCGTATGGTTGCCTGTGCAAACAGTGATAATGAAATTGGGATGGTTGGCCCATTATCTAATACAGCATCGTGGCAGTCTGTTCCAAAGTTAGAAGAAAACGGCGATTGGTCAGCCAATGAATTGCCGGAAGGAATATCTGTTCAGGAAATGGCTAGGCTAGTAACAAAATATTCGGGACAGGTTTATCCGGATATGCCTTTTTTAAATGGCTTTTGTTTGTTGATTCGCAGCGCTTTAATTAACGAAATCGGGATGTTTGATGAGGAAAATTTTGGAAAGGGTTATGGAGAAGAAGATGATTTTGCTTTGCGCGCGAGAAAAGCCGGGTGGAAATTAGCATTAGCTGATGATGTTTATATTTATCATGCCCAATCAAAAAGTTACAGCAATGATCTTCGCAAAAAACTAGGACAACAGGCGTTTGAAAAATTAAAGAACAAACATGGCGCAGACTATGTAAAAGAGGGCGTTGCGTTTTGTCATAAAAGCAGGGTGTTAGAAGGAATCCGGGCGATTAACAGTATAGTTTTGGAACGCGAAGAAACAATCAAAATGGGCTCAGCATTGTTTGCCGGTAAAAGTATTTTGTTTATTTTGCCGATTACAAGTGCGGGTGGCGGGGGTAATGTTGTTATTAGTGAAGCATATGCGATGCAAAAAATGGGTGTTAAAGTCTGCCTATTTAATTTAATGGATTATGAAGCCAGATTTAAATCTGCTTATCCAAACTTGCAGCTTCCAATAATTTACGGTGAAATTAAAGATCTCCAACTCTTAGTAAATAAATTTGACGCAATTGTTGCCACTTATAATCCTACTGTTGCTTGGATGGAGGATTTACAGAAGGATACGGAAAAGTTATTCCGTGGTTATTATATTCAAGGATTTGAACCATTAATGTATCTTGAAGATAGTGAAGATTATCGAGTTGCATGGAACTCATACAATAAGTTTCCCGAGTTGATACGTTTTACCAAAACGGATTGGACAAGAAAGATGATTTTGGAAAAAATAGGTGTCGACACTGCAAATATTGGGGTGAGCCTTGAATTAGATCTATTCCAACCCAGACAAGGATTCTTTGAAGTTCAAAATCAAAAAACAGTGAATATTGTCGCTATGATTCGTCCAGAATCTCCTTACCGTGCACCTTACAAAACGATGTTGTTATTGCGGAAAATTAAAAAAATGTATGGAAACCGCGTAAACATCATGCTTTACGGTACGACATTGAATGATCGCTCATTTCAAATGCTTCCAGTGGATTTTGAGTGGGAAATATATGGTCTCCTTCCTCCGGAAAGAGTATCTGCTTTGATGTCGAAATCGGATATTTTTATTGATTGCTCTACGCATCAAGCAATGGGTTTGGCGGCTTTGGAAGCTATGGCTTGTGGAAATGCTGTAATTGTTCCTGAAAATGGAGGATCCACAAGCATTGTCCGTCACGGTATTGATGGATTGATCATCGATACTTCTTCATTTGCTGCAATGTTAAATGCATTAAAATCCTTAATTGAAGATAGTGAATTACGTAAAAAACTGCAAATAAATGCGCTTTATAAAACCAGAACATTCTATCCAGAAAAAGCAGCTTTAAATATTTTGAGAATATTATTTACAAATGGGAACCAACAACAATTTAATTAATGTTTTTTATACAATCCCCAAAATCACAAGGTTGTTATTGGGATTGTATAAAAAATGTATTTGTTTTACAAATAAACCGATTGAAATCAGCTGATATAAAATCTAACGAAGTTGTTAAGTGATTAAAATATTTTGCTGTTTATAATAAATCCATACTTTTAAGGAGTAATGGAATGAAATTTTTTAAGCTTAGCTTGGTTTTCGTATTTGCTTTATTATTGATATTTAATACAACAGAATTGTATGCTTCATATTCATTGACTGAATCAAATATTTCAGCAACACAAAATGATAATCCTCCAGTGGTAATTCCTGCTGGCAATGATTATGCGACGGACGTTTTAAAAGATCCATGGGATATGAATGAATTTCATGATATTGATAAGTGGTTAAATAATGCTGGCACAACCAATGAATTGTTGAATATTCAAGTTTCAGATGGTGTTTTTTCTGCAAAGACGGAAGGAACTTATAGTGAATTTTATCCGTTATTTCCAGGTTATAAACCTGGTTTATTACATGGAAAAATTGGGGCGTTGTACCCAATAGATTCTTCACAATATCAATGTTTATTCCTCGCTGAAAAGATTGATAAGAATGCAATTTATCAAATATTTTATGGTAGTAATCGAAATTTTATATCGGGAATTGATCCATATACCTCGGGTTTTGCTCAGCACCTTAATGCTTATGCATCAAGTTCTTATAGGCTCTATAAAGTTGATCTAAAAAACCCGCCTACAACTGAGAATTTAAAATGGACTGATTTGCCAGAATGGCAAGTATTAAAGATTAATCCAACATGGAATGCAAACACAAATCTTAGTTACGATTGGATTCGTTTAACAGATTGTAACCCCGTTTATTTTAGCATATCTGGCTTAACCCCGAATACTCAGTATGATTTTTGGGTTGGGTTGGGATCTCCTGAACGATTGGTTTTAATACAAAGTGGTGTAAGTTCAGATGGAAATGGTGGTTTACAAATTGATACCCAAGGGATGGAAGAGACAGAATATACTTATTATGTGAAGACCGCAGGTACATCAAACGTGGTTAAAAGTGGTCAATTGATCATTAATAAAAAACCTGAAGTTGAATTTTATCATCCATCTCCAACAAGTGGTGAGGATTTTGCAACAGCAGCAGGTGCTCCATGGGATATGTCCGGGCCGGAAGATGTCTGGGATACACGATGTTCCACCTATCAGTTCATCGATGGTATTTTGCACGTATATACAGATCCACATCAATGTGCAGGTGGGGTGGGTGAAGCTGAACCAAAGATCTTCTTAAGCTTTCCTAATAATCAATTAGCTGCTCCGGCGGATTATCGTTATTTAAATATCCGTATGTATCAAAATGGACCTTATTCCGCACCGGAAGAAGGTATGGCAGGGCGGTGGATGTGGCGCTCGAATGGATGTACTTACGTTTCGCGTGAAATATCACTGGAAATTGGTTGGCATACGTACACAATTGATTTATACGATCCATATAACGGTGTGCCAGTGGATAGTGATTACTGTTCGGCAAATACGCATTGGTTAAATTTCACAGAACCCAATGCAAATTTCCGTTTTGACCCTAACGAAAATGTGATGGATTTTCATTTTCACCAACAAATTGATTGGATCAAACTAAATAAAATGGAATCCGTAAAATCCGGTGAAGTATATACAATAGAATATAACTCTTCTGAGGAGGATTTACAAAGTCTGGTTTTTTATTACACGGATAACTTAGATGAACCGAAAAAGAATCAGGCACAGGAGTTTAATCTTATTCCAGGTTCTGGTGACCCAGTAGGTCCTTATTTTGTTTATTTGCCGACTTTGTTAAAAAACTATGTGAATTACGAATATCCAACTTATCAGTGGGATACCTCTGGAGTAAATCTTGGGGAATATTATATATGTGCAGTTGCAAATGATGGTTATAACGAAAGCGTGAGTTGCAGCGCAGCACCAGTGAAAATCATACCGTAATACATGATATTTTAAGAAAAGTTTAGACCGGGTTATAATGAATAATCCGGTCTTTTTTTCTCCTATCCCCCCACCAAAACCATCACCCCCACCAGCAAACACAATGCCAGCGACGGACCTACTGTATAGCGAATGATGCGGCCTTCCTGACCCTGTAACCCAACCACGGAGGAGGCTGCGACAACATTCACCACGCAGATCATATTGCCGAGGGCTGCACCTATGGTTTGCAGGGCAACGATGTTGATGGGATCGAATCCGTTTTGTAAGGCGGCGCCAAATTGGAAGAGGGTGAACATGAGATTGCTGAAGGTGGCACTGCCGGAAACAAAAGCCCCTAATGCCCCAATAAACGGACTGACCAGCGGCCATAGCGGCCCCACGGCCTCTGCCATGGTTTCAGCCAGGGCGATTGGCATGCTGTCGAGGCCGGCAGCATTAATCGATGAGTTGATAAAGATGCGTACCAAGGGGACTGCCGTTCCCAGGGTAATTCCAGAAATCAGGATGCTTTTTCCGGATACGGAGAATGTGTTTTTTATTTGCTGGCCGGTCAGCCGGAAAAATATCATCACCAAGAGGGATGTGACAACCAGGATAAACCCAGGTGAATAAAAGGGTGCAAAACTGGTGCTGATCTCGGTGCCCAAGATATGACTCCATCCAAGCGGAATATCACTTAACCATGATTTGAACGGTAAAAAACGTAGTCTTGTAATCACCAAAAGAAAGGTAACCAAGATATAAGGCAGCCAGGCTTTCCATAAAGGCATTGGGTTTAATTTTTCAGGCGTGGACATGTTTTGTTCCGGTTGGTTATCAAAGTCCCAGACCTCTTTTGGCAGCAGGTAGCCCTTTTTTGCGATTGGGATCATGATAATGAGGGTGATCAAACCGCCGAATAATGAGGGGAATTCCGGTCCGGCCATTGTGGCGATCAGGGCTGAGACACCGGTGAAACTAAATCCAGCCAATAAGGCGAATTTCCAAACGGCCAGCCCTTCCTTCCAGCTTTTATTGGGTCCAAAAAAGCGGGTGAGGAAAGCGGAGATGATTAGTGGGATCAGCGTGCCAGGAAGAATGTTTAACAATGCAGATTTCGCACTCACGGTTTGTACAAATTCAACCAAAGATGTACCGCCCAGGTATTGGCTAACGATGGGGGCAGTGGCAGCGGCCTGTTGTAAACCCTGAGTCGTTCCTACCAGAAAGGTGGTGCCGATCCCGCCATAGGTAACAGGAATCCCATTTCCAATTAACGCCAAAACCACAGCGGCGAGCGGTGGGAACCCTACCGCAATTAAAATGGGGGCACAAATCGCGGCAGGCGTGCCAAAACCAGAAGCGCCTTCTAAAAACCCGCCAAATACCCAGGCGATTAAAATGGCCTGCACGCGTCGGTCTTTTGAGATTTGCATAAAACTGCTGCGGATGGTTTCCAATGCGCCGCTTGTTTTGAGCACGTTTAATAATAAGATGGCACCGAAGATGATCCATAATACGGAGACGGCAATGATCAGCCCTTCAATGGAAGCAGCACCAATTATTTTTAAAGGGACCTGCCAGATAAAAATTGCCAACAATGCATGAACCAACCAGCTTAGCGGCATCGCTTTGATGGCCGGTAAGCGCATTATCACCAAAAAAATTAATACCAATAAGATGGGCGTGATGGCTGTGAAGATTTGTAAAAAGGTCATAGGATTCACCTGATAAGGAATGGCTTATTTTACCATCAGCGAGTAACACTTAGTATAGGTTGAAGAAAATGTTCGCTCAGGGGAATCGATCGGTTAATTGGTTTGTTTTATTTCTTAAAATTAATTGACTTCGTCTAAAAAGGGGGCTATAATAATAGAACAAACGTTCTTAACAGGAGGAAACCATGCAGTTTGAACCTTCAAAAAAAAGTCTGGCAGATTTGGTGGAACACTTAAATGAACTGGAGTGGCGAGGGGAGTTATTATTAACCCATCAACGTCGTCAGGTTGTTAACGTATTAAAACAATTTCACACTGGTAATTCAGACTATTTGGGGTTTTGCCTTTCCGCAGCAGATTTTACCAATGGAGCACGTTTGTTTACCGGTGAACGACTGCATACCCAGCTTGGATTAAATTATGTGCTCGGTTTGGAAATATGCCGCCAGCTTCAGCGTATGGATGGTTTTTTGGTGGAAACCAGGGAGATTATTAAGGATGTTAATCAGCGTCTTTTAAACCTTTGTTTCGTTAAAGATGATTGTTTGATCGGTGAATGTGCTTATAGCTTGGTAGCGTTTTGGCGTTATTTGATCAGTGCGAATTGGTTGGATGGAAAAGAACGAATCAACCATTATGTGCGATTATTAAAAAGCCAGCGCGACGGAAATGGGCGTTGGAATCGTTTTCCATTTTATTACACCCTAATGGTTTTGTTTGAAAGTGATACCCCGCAGGCTGATGCGGAATTGGCTTACGCCTTGCCTGCCTGCCAGCGCAGTCGGAATTTTATTACCTTACCCGAACCATATGCCCAACGGCGAAAAGAATTGGTGGATCAGGTGGATAGGATTTTTTCCGTCAAACAGGTTCAGTTCAGCACTTTGGGTGTTTGATTTTTAATTGTTGTTTATACAAGATCGGATTTTAAGTTAAAATCATAAACTGCCCGTTATAATAAAACTCAGAAATCCCCAACAGAAGGTGCAGTTTATGAATGAATTTGAGAATTATCAATCCCCATTTTCCTGGCGGTATGGCAGACCGGAAATGCGCCAAATTTGGAGCGAGGTCCACAAGCGCCGGTTATGGCGCCAGATTTGGGTAGCCCTGGCAGCTTCCCAGTCAGAGTTTGGTCTGGTATCTGCTGATCAAGTTTCCGAATTAAAATCCCACATCGAAGATATTGATATTCAAAAAGCATTGGAGATTGAAGCGGAAATTCATCATGACCTGATGGCTGAGTTAAAAACATTTGCTGCTGTATGTCCTTCGGCTGGGGGTGTGCTGCATATGGGGGCAACCTCAATGGATATTGAAGATAATGCGGATGCTTTGCGTTTACGGCAGGCGATGGATTTGTTGTTGGTTTACCTGAAAGAAATCCTATTAAAATTTACCGATTTGATTAATAAAACCGCTGATTTACCGATTATGGCGTTTACCCATATCCAGCCAGCAGAACCTTCTACCTTGGGATACCGTTTGGCTATGTACACCCAAGATTTATTTGAAGATTACCAGTCCATTAAACAGGTAAGAAACTCGATTCGCGGAAAGGGTTTTAAAGGTGCGGTTGGAACAGCGGCAGCTTATGGGGATTTGTTAGGTATGGAGAATTTTGAGCGGTTTGAGTTCAGTCTCAGTCAAAAACTGGATTTGCCTTTTTACCCGGTCAGCACCCAAACCTATCCCCGCAAACAGGATTATCAAATTTTGTCTGCGCTTGCCGGACTCGGTGCATCCTTACATAAGTTTGCGTTTGATCTGCGGTTATTACAGTCACCGCCATTAGGGGAGATCAGCGAACCATTTGCTAAAAAACAGGTCGGGTCATCGGCCATGCCATTTAAACGCAACCCGATTAACGCGGAAAAGATGGATTCCCTTGCTCGCCAGTTATCGGTTTATCCCCAGGTGGCCTGGCATAATGCGGCAAATTCGTTATTAGAACGCACCCTCGATGACAGTGCCAACCGCCGCACCATTCTGCCCGAATCATTTTTGATTTGTGATGAATTATTAAAAGTTACTTTGAAATTGATCAGTGATCTGAATATTCACCAAACCGCCATTCAACGCAATTTGGATCAATATGCACCGTTTGCCTGCACGGAACGGGTGATGATGGCTGCCGGTAAGCGGGGAGCGGACCGGCAGGAGATGCATGAATGTTTGCGGGAACACGCACTGCGTGCCTGGTTGGAAGTTCAGCATGGTTTAAAGAATACACTTGTAACAAAGCTAAAAAGTGATCCGGTTATTTTGAGTTATATATCGGCTGAAGAAATTGACCTTTTATCCGATGTAAATGGTTATGTTGGCATCGCACCCCAACGAGCCAAAAAAATTGCCAAAGATATCCAGAAAACATTGCAAAACCCTGCTTAATACACCATATATGGCGGTTGTCTGACAATAATCCCTGTTATTGGCGTATTAAAGTGACATTTATCCTCTTAAAAGGGATAAAACGCGGTCTTTCATAAAGATGACTAGACAGGTTTGGGGTTGCGGAGTAAAATCCCAACATCTGTTTAAATTTGAGGTGTTTATGGGTAGTGGTTCCAATCAGGTTTACCGGTTTGTCGTCCAGTCGATTAATCCAAATGATCCTCGTTCTGTAAATTATCTTAAAGATGCATCTTTTTTAGGATATACCGATGTAACACAAATTTTGTGCCATGATCTTTATTTTTTGCGTGGTTTTTTGACAGAAGCACAGTTAAATGAAATAACCAACCAACTGCTGCATGACCCACTTACTCAAAAAATCGAGTGGACGACACTAACGGATACCTTGATTAAACAGGAAAATGAAGAAACGGATGGGGGCAGAATCGAAGTCGCTTTACGCCCGGGGGTGACTGATGCAGTGGCTGAACAAATCCAACGCGCGGCTCAACTGATCAACACCTACGACATAAACGCTGCCTCAACCGGGCAACGTTTTGTTGTTAAAGGGGAGAATTTATCGCCGGAAAAACTTCATCAATTGGCAAAACGCTTATTAACCAATGATGTCATCCAACGATATACGTTGGGTTCCATTTTTCCTTCTTTTCCGGAAGATGCCCGTGCTTCTGAAAGTGTGGAAATGATTAAAATCCGTGGCATATCGGAAAAGAGTTTATTAAGAGTTTCTCAGGAGCACCGCGCTGCATTAAATCTGGAAGAAATGTTGGTTATTCAAGATTACTGCGAAAAAGAAAACCGCGATTTAACCGATGTTGAGTTTGAGATGATTGCCCAAACCTGGAGTGAACACTGCGTCCATAAAACCTTCAAGGCAAATGTCCAGGTGCAGCCTAATAAAAACCAGCATCATGTTTTTCCTCATACGTACACCAATTTATTTAACCAAACGATTCGGGCGGCTACAAATAAAATTAACAAACCCTGGGTATTATCCGCTTTTAAAGATAACGCGGGCATCATTGAATTTGGCCCCGATTTTGAACTTTCCTTCAAAGTAGAAACCCACAATCATCCCTCCGCAATTGAACCCTTTGGTGGCGCGAATACGGGCATTGGGGGTGTGATTCGTGATGTGATTGGCGTTTCTGCCAAACCGATTGCAGCCACCGATGTATTGTGTTTTGGTCCCTTGGAGCAGAATTTATCCAGCCTGCCGGATGGCGTTCTGCATCCACGCCGAATTGCCTCTGGCGTTATCGCAGGGATCGAAGATTATGGCAATAAAATGGGGATTCCTACGGTAAATGGGGCAGTCTATTATGATGCTGGCTATACCGCTAATCCTTTGGTATTCTGCGGTTGTGTGGGTCTCGCACCACGGGATTCCCATCCCCGTCAGATTATATCCGGGGACCGCATCATCGTGTTGGGTGGACGCACCGGGCGGGACGGTCTGCGTGGGGCTACTTTTTCTTCAATGACGATGGATGCTCAAACCGGTGAAGTGTCCGGTGCATCCGTTCAGATTGGTGCGCCGATTGTGGAAAAAGGCCTGGTGGATGTATTAATGGAAGCCCGTGACCAGAAGTTATATCATGCCATCACTGATTGTGGCGCCGGTGGTTTATCTTCCGCTGTAGGGGAAATGGCCAGTACTTGCGGCGGTGAAGTACAGTTAGCGAATGTGACCTTAAAGTACCCAGGCTTAGCTCCTTGGGAAATCTGGTTGTCGGAAGCCCAGGAACGGATGGTAATTGCAGTTCCGGCGGAAAATATACCAACTTTACAAAAAATTTGTGACCGATATGCTGTTGAATTGACCGATATTGGCGAATTTAATAGTACAGGGCGGTTAATTGTATATTATCGAGATCAGGTGGTATTAAACCTTGAGAATCACTTTTTACACGAAGGATTACCGCAGCGCAAATTAAACGCAGTGATTCGCACACCGGATTATTACCCTGGAAAGGCTGTACTCCAGGCTTATCCGACCCAACAGGCTGGGAAAACCTTATTAAACTTGTTAGCTCACCCGAATATAACCTCAAAAGAGAAGGTGATTCGAGTTTATGATCACGAAGTGCAGGGTGGGACGGTGGTAAAACCGTTAACCGGGCCGGCTTGTGATGGGCCATCCGATGGGGCTGTTATCAAACCGGTAAGTGTAGATGGTGAATACGCATTTGTGTTATCTGCCGGATTAAATCCTGAATATGGTAAAGTGGACGCCTATGTCATGACGATCAACGTCATTGATGAGGCGGTGCGGAATGCGGTCTGCTGTGGTGCCGATCCCGAGCGGATTGCAATTTTAGATAATTTTTGCTGGGGAGATCCAAACCGTCCTGAGACAATGGGTGATTTGGTGCAGGCCGCCCAGGCTTGTTATGATGGTGCCCTCCGGTATGGAACCCCCTTTATTTCTGGCAAAGATTCCTTCAATAATGAATATCTGGGTTCGGATGGGCAGCGTCATGCTATTCCACCAACCCTCTTAATTTCCGCGATTGGGGTATTACCTTCCTGGAGGGAATCACTGACAATGGATCTGAAAGAGGCGGGTAATTTACTCTACCTGGTGGGTTATTTTGAACCCCGGTTTGGAGGTAGCCATCATAATTTAACCAGTGAACCCATTCAAGAGGGGATGCCGCTCTGTCATCCCAACACACCTGCCGTCTATGCGTGTTTTTATCAGGCCAACCAAGCCAAGCTGATCCAATCTGCTCATGACCTCAGTGAAGGTGGTTTGTCAGTTTGTGCTGCAGAGATGGCGATGGCGGGGCGATTGGGTTTAACCTTAACACTTGATGATGATATGTGGTATCGATGGTGTTTTGCAGAAACAGCAGGTTGTATTTTGGTGGAGGTTTCACCAGCCAATCAGGTTGAATTTGAATCAAAGTTTGAAGGATTACCTATCCAACAAGTTGGCTTGGTCACCCCGGAACCTTTCTTCCAGGTGAACACTTCCAAAGCGACTCCCATTAAATTTTCCATCAGCACCTTACTCGCCGCCTGGAAAGACCAAATTTTTCCCGAGGAACTGCCATGAAACCAAAAGCTTTAATTCTTTTTACCACCGGCACAAACCGGGATGGGGATGTAGCGGTTGCTTTTGAACAGGCTGGCGCACAAACTAAAATTCGTCCCCTAATAGACTTGAGAACCAGTGAACAAAACTGGCAGGATTATCAAATTCTGGTTATCCCGGGTGGTTTTTCTTATGCGGATGCTCTGGGTGCCGGAAAACTGCTGGCTTTGGATTTAAATTCTTATTTTAAAGATCAAATTCAAGACTTTGTTTCTGCTGGTAAACCTGTCATTGGAATTTGTAACGGCTTTCAGGCGCTGGTTAAAGCAGGTATCTTGCCGGGTAATAATCTTTCTGCTGGCAAGCCACAAGCCACCCTAACCTTTAACCAAATTGGGCATTTTGAGTGCCGCTGGGTACAACTGCGTCCTTCCTCACAAACTTGTTTATGGACGCGTGATTTAAAATCAGACATCAATTGTCCAGTAGCACATGGAGAAGGGAATTTCCAGGTGGCCGATGATCAGATTTTAGACAAATTACAACAATCTGATCAGATCGCATTAACCTATTTAAACCAAAATGGTCAGCTGGCAAATGGAGAATATCCTTATAATCCCAACGGTTCTTGTTTGGATATCGCTGGGATTTGTAACCCATCCGGGAATGTATTGGGTCTGATGCCGCACCCAGAAGATCATATCTTTGAATTTCAAAATCCGAACCGGCTTCACAGAAAAAACAATTCCGGTTTGGCTTTATTTGTAAACGGTGTCAGCCATGCCACTCAGAGTTGATTGGGAGAAAAAATGTTAACCAAGGAAGAACTTGTAAATTTACAACCCATTGCGTTTGAAAAAACAACATTATCGTTGCCGGGCAAACAACACGGAAAAGTAAGGGATTGGTACCAATTGCCAGAGCAAAAGCGTTTAATCGTTACCACAGACCGCCTTTCAGCGTTTGATCGTAATTTAGCGGTCGTACCCTACAAGGGGCAGGTGTTAAACCAATTGGCTGCCTGGTGGTTTGAAAAAACAGCGGATGTTTTGCCCAATCATATTCTCTCTCTGCCGGACCCGAATGCTGCCATTGTGCAGGAAGTGCAGCCATTCCCCATTGAAGTGATTGTGCGGGGTTACATCACCGGTGTTACCAGTACCGCTTTATGGTACCGGTATGCCTTGGGTGAGCGTCAAATTTACGGTTACCAGTTTGAAGATGGGTTAAACAAAAATCAAAAACTAGAATTCCCAATCATTACCCCTACCACGAAAGGAGGCGTAACCGGGCATGATGAGCGGTTAACCTGTTCTGAGGTGGTGGAGCATGGTTATTTGGAAGAGGATGTTTGGAAAAAAATTCAAAAAGCGGCTTTGGAAATTTTTCAACGGGGTCAAGAAGTCGCTTTATCGGCTGGCCTGATCCTGGTGGATACAAAGTATGAATTTGGATTAACCCCAGCCGGTGAAATTGTGTTAATTGATGAAGTCCATACACCCGATTCTTCCCGTTTTTGGAAAGCGGATTCTTATCTTGATCATTTTATTAAAGGGGAAGAACCGGAGAATTTTGATAAGGAATTCATCCGGCGTGCTTACGCAGACTTAGGCTATCGTGGTGAAGGACAGCCTCCACAAGTTGATCCGGATCTATGGATTCAAGCCAGCCAACGTTATGTTCAAATCTATGAATTATTAACTGGCCTCCAGTTTATGCCGGGAGATTACCCGGTGCAGCCGCGGTTGATTGAGAATTTAAGGAAAGCAGGTTGTTTATGAATAAAGCGTATCTTGTTATTTTAATGGGTTCCAAGGCGGACTTAAACCACGCTGAAAAAATAAAAGCTGGCGCAGAGATGTTTGGTCTGCGGGTGGAATTGCGTATTGGATCAGCCCATAAAACAGCCGGACATGTCATGAATTTGTTAAAAGCTTATGAAGATGACCCCACCCCCAAAGTGTACATCACCATTGCTGGCCGCAGTAATGCCTTATCCGGTTTCACGGATGGTTTTGTGAAAGCACCTGTCATTGCCTGCCCACCACCTTCCGATAGTTTTGGTGGGGCTGATATCTATTCATCGCTGCGTATGCCTTCCGGCGTTGCGCCAGCCGTAGTGTTGGAGCCAACTAACGCCGCTTTGTTGGCTGCTAAAATCATTGCTTTATTTGATGCTGATGTATTAAAAAAAGTGCAGACTTACCAAGAACAAAATGCAAAGACGATAATCGCAGATGACCAACAACTTCAACATTGAAAATACGTTAAATTTAAATAAAGACGCTCCTCGAGAAGAGTGCGGTGTTTTGGGTATTTATGCGCCGCATGAAGATGTGGCTCGAATGGCTTTTTTTGGTTTGTACGCCTTGCAGCACCGCGGGCAGGAAGCTGCCGGGTTAGCCGTATCCGATGGGCAGACGCTGCGCCTGCATAAGGATATTGGCCTGGTATCGCAAGTTTTTTCTCCCACCACCCTGGCTAAAATGGATGGTGATTATGCCATTGGGCATACCCGTTATTCCACCACGGGTTCCTCCTCTGCACGTAATGCCCAGCCTTTTTTAATTGATACCCAGTATGGGCCGTTAGCATTGGCACATAATGGCAATCTGGTTAATGCCGCCGCTTTACGGTCAAAAATAATGCATTCCGGTGTGGGTTTATCATCCACGTCGGATACGGAAGTGATGACGATGATGCTGGCTGGTGCTCAAGGCGAAACCTGGTTTGAACGTCTAAAGGATGCCATGCAGCATTGGGAAGGTGCCTATTCTCTGGTTTTATTAACCAAGGATCAGGTTTTTGCTGTCCGTGACCCGTGGGGGGTTCGTCCATTAAGTGTTGGTTTACTACCGGGTGGTGGGCATGCTGCTGCTTCAGAAAGCGGTGCCTTACGCACCTTGGGTTGTGAAGCTATTCGTGAAGTGCAGCCGGGAGAGATCGTGGCCTTGAGTGATACAGCCTTAAAAGTAAACCAAGCACTCAAACCAGCCAAAAAAACTGCCTTTTGTACCTTTGAACACATCTATTTTTCCCGCCCGGACGCGGTATGGGACGGGCGAACCATTCATACGGTGCGTCACAATTTGGGGAAAGAACTGGCTATGCAGGCACCCGCCGAAGCGGATGTCGTCATTCCAATTCCGGATTCCTCCATTCCGGCAGCAATTGGTTATGCGGCAGCTTCCGGCATTCCATATAATGACGGTTTTATCAAAAATCGTTATATCGGACGCACCTTTATTGAGCCGACCGATTCCTTACGTAAACAGGGTGTTGCCTTAAAATACAATGTTATTCTCGAGAATATCCAGGGGAAACGGGTCATTTTGGTTGATGATTCCATCGTGCGTGGCAATACGACCGGCCCGCTAATTCAGCTGTTACGCAACGCCGGGGCAAAACAAGTACATGTGCGCATCACCTGCCCGCCCATTCGGCATCCCTGTTTTATGGGAGTGGATATGGGTACTTATGAAGAGTTAATTGCAGCTCACCAAACTGTTGAACAAATCCGGCAGCACGTTGGGGCTGATTCGCTGGCTTTTTTGAGCCTGGAAGGGATGATGAAGGCCATCGATAGTAAGAATGGGTATTGTAATGCCTGTTTTACGGGGGAGTATCCTTTTGTAATCCAAAAGGATATCGTAAAAACAGGGTTTGAACAAAACCTGGGTTAACGGGAGGTGACTGCGATGAAAATATTATTAATTGGCTCAGGGGGAAGGGAACACGCGCTGGCCTGGAAACTGACTGATTCACCACATTGTTCCCAGTTATTTATCGCCCCTGGCAATGATGGGATGGCAGCGTTGGGAACGTTGGTTAACTTACAGGTCGAGGATGGTGCCGGGATAACTGCTTTTGCGGTCAATAATAAGATTGACCTGGCTGTGATTGGCCCAGAAGCTGCTTTGGCGGCTGGGGTGAGTGATGTTTTAAGAGCTGCGGGAATTGCCGTATTTGCCCCTTCTCAGGCAGCTGCTCAGCTTGAAACATCGAAGGCATTTTCAAAACGGTTTATGGCCCAGCATCACATTCCCACTGCCCGTTTTGCGGTGTTTGATCGTTATTTAGATGCCAAAAAACATTTGGAAACGGTTAATTATCCGATTGTCATCAAAGCATCCGGATTGGCCGCTGGAAAAGGGGTCATCTTACCAAAAGACCACGAAGAAGCCCTTTCTGTTTTATATGAGATGATGGTGGTGGAACGATTTGGAAAAGCCGGGAAACAAGTTGTGATCGAAGAACGGCTTGAAGGTCAGGAAGTTTCTTTGTTAGCTTTTAGTGATGGAGATACCCTGCAATTAATGCCCCCTGTACAGGACCATAAACGGCTATTGGATGAAGACCAGGGACCCAATACCGGTGGAATGGGCACCTTTGCTCCGACGGATATCTTATCCGATCCGGCTTTACAGTCCATCCATAAAACAATCCTTCAACCCGTCATAAATGGTATGCGCCAGGAAGGAAATCCGTACCTGGGTGTTTTATATACTGGGTTAATCTTAACCAAGAATGGTCCCAAAGTGCTGGAATTTAACGCCCGATTTGGAGACCCGGAAACCCAGGTTATCTTACCCTTACTGGAAAGTGATCTGGTAGACATCCTTATCGCATGTACCCGCCAGGAATTAAAAAATATAAAAATTAATTGGTCAAAAAAGGCAGCCGTTTGTGTTGTTTTGGCATCTGAGGGATATCCCAACCGATCACAGACCGGAAAAATAATTGAGGGTTTAGAGAGATCGATCCAAAATGGCGTGGTATTTCATGCCGCTACCCGTAAAACAAAAGATGGGTTTATTACCACGGGAGGGCGTGTATTGGGGGTTACTTGTTGGGATGAATCCATGAAGGCAGCCATCCAGCGCACTTATGTTGCTGTTGAAGGCATTCATTTTGAAGGTATGCAGTATCGAACCGATATCGCTCAGAAAACTTTAAAACAAAGTAAAAAACCTTCCTCCTATCAGGAGGCGGGTGTAAATATCGATGCGGGAAACCAGGCGGTTGCTTTGATGAAATCGGCGGTGCAATCAACCTATACTCCGCAAGTGTTATCAGAAGTGGGTAGTTTTGGCGGGTTATATGACATCAGCACACTGGAAACAAACGCGGTTTTGGTTGCTTCTACAGATGGGGTTGGTACCAAAGTAGCTTTAGCGGCTCAATTAGGACGTTATCGGGGGATTGGGATGGATATTGTCAACCATTGTGTGGATGATATTTTGGTACAAGGTGCGAAACCGTTATTCTTTCTGGATTATTTTGCAACAGCACGTCTCGATCCGCTTGTTGTGGCAGAAATTATGACCGGAATGGCTGAAGCTTGCAAACAGAATGGCTGCGCCTTGTTGGGTGGTGAAACCGCAGAGATGCCCGGTGTTTATACAGACCAATCGTTTGATGTAGCAGGAACGATTGTTGGCGTTGTTAACCGTTCACAAATCCTGCCGAAAAAAGAGAACCTAAAAGCAGGAGATGTCCTGATTGGCTTTTCCTCCAACAGCCCACATACCAATGGCTATTCCTTGATCCGGCAGTTATGCGAAGGGGAGAACTTGTTAGTTGAACGCCCTGAACTAGGCGGCAGCCTGGGTGATCTGTTATTAAGACCGCACCGTTCTTATCTTGGATTAATATCCCCAGTCTTAGACAAAATGAAAGCGCTGATACATATTACCGGCGGTGGTTTTCACGAAAACATTCCGAGAGTTTTGCCAGATTATCTGGGTGCCTTTATTGATAAAAATTCCTGGCAGGTTCCCCCTTTATATGGTTGGATTCAAGCCAAAGGCTCTATTCCGGAAAAAGAAATGTACCGTGTGTTTAATATGGGCATTGGTATGATTGCTGTTGTAGAGAAGACGGAGGCGATCAATTTCCAAAGTTTGATCCCGGAGAAAACGTATTTAATTGGTGAATTACGAGAAAATCAAAACGAACGGGTTGTATTGTATGAAGGCTAGGAATGCCAGGCTGGTGGTTTTAATTTCAGGCAGTGGAACTAATTTACAGGCTCTTATCAATGCAAAAATCCGTGGTGAATTAGATGCCGAAATATGCGCCGTTATTTCAAATAAATCATCCGCGTTTGGTCTGGAACGAGCAAAAGCTGCCGGAATTCCAACCATCGTGAAACCGAAATTAAAGAGTCAGGATCGTCAGCGTTACGACGCCGAACTGGCCGAATTGGTTTCCGCTTACCAACCGGACTGGGTGATATTAGCAGGTTGGATGCGGTTATTATCCATGTCTTTTTTAAGTCATTTTCCTAACCGCGTGGTCAATTTACATCCGGCTTTGCCCGGCATGTTTGCCGGCGTAGATGCAATCCAACGAGCGTATGAAGCCTTTCAACAAAGGCAAATACCCCATACCGGTGTAATGGTACACCTAGTACCGGATGAAGGGGTTGATGACGGTCCGCTCTTAAACCAAGAAATTGTACCGATATATGCACAAGATACCCTGGAAGATTTGGAAAAAAGGGTTCATACTTGTGAACATCACCTTCTGGTAGAGACAATTAAACAAATCATTAAAAATGGAGGATTCGATGCCTAAAGCGTTACTTTCTGTGTATGATAAAACCGGGTTGATTCAATTTGCCCACGAATTGGTGGGTTTGGGTTGGGAATTATTGGCATCCGGTGGGACTGCAAAACTATTAAAAGATAATGATTTTCCGGTGACGGAAGTAGCCGCATACACAGGCTCTCCAGAGATTTTAGGTGGGCGGGTAAAAACATTGCACCCTGCCATTCATGGGGGCATTTTATCCCGTGATACGGATGAGGACCGGGACCAACTTTCTGAGTTGGGTTGGCAGCCTTTGGACATGGTAGTGGTGAATTTGTATCCCTTCAAAGAAACCATATCAAAACCCGGTGTATCGCTGGCAGAAGCGATCGAACAAATTGATATTGGCGGGGGAGCACTTATTCGGGCCGCCGCAAAAAATCACCAAAGGGTGACACTTGTTTGTGATCCGGTGGATTATGACAGCATTCTGAAAGCTTTAAAATCTGGCAACCTGTCGGTAGAAGAACGGTCAAAATTGGCAGTTAAAGGTTTTCGGTTGACATCAAATTATGATAAACACATAACAAATTATTTAAGTGGTTTGGAAATGGAAAGTATAAATCTTTTCCCTCAGCAAGAATTACGGTATGGGGAAAATCCACATCAGACTGCTGCCGTTTACGGTTATGATGCAAATCAAGGCCCATTGGGTGGGAAAATTCTGCATGGTAAAGCGCTTTCTTATAATAACCTGCTTGATCTGGATGCAGCCTGGCGAGCTGTAGTCAGTTATCAAAAAAACAGCATCGTTATCGTCAAACATCTTTCCCCCTGCGGGATTGCCTCTGCGGAATCACAAGTCGATGCATTTCAGGCTGCCCTGGCCAGTGATCCGGTTTCCGCGTTTGGCGGCATTGTGGCAGCCAACCGCGAAATTTCAGGCGAAACAGCAGCAGAAATTAGCAAGATGTTTGTGGAATGTGTCATCGCACCTGGATTTAGTGAGACGGCCTTATCAATCTTAACTCAGAAAAAAAACTTGCGTTTGTTAAAAATGCCTGATTTGGCCATTGAACCAGTTGTTGAGTATCGTTCGATTGTACACGGTATGTTAAAACAATCGGTTGATCTGGGCGACCCGGCGGAAACAGTATGGCAGGTGGTTACCGAAAAACAACCCTCAGAAACACAAATGGAAAGTTTAAAATTTGCCTGGAAAGCCTGCCAACATGTCAAATCGAATGCGATTGTATTTGCTGCGGGTGAGGCAACCGTTGGAATTGGGGGCGGCCAACCCAACCGGGTGGATTGTGTAGCGATTGCTGCTCAACGCGCTGGCGAAAAGTCCCAGGGCGCGGTAATGGCTTCGGATGCTTTTTTCCCCTTTGCGGATTCAGTGGAAGCAGCCGCAGAGGTCGGTATCAGCGCTATCGTGCAGCCGGGTGGTTCCATCCGTGATCAAGAATCGATTGATGCCTGCAACCGCCTGGGTTTGGTGATGGTTTTTACCGGTGTTCGTCATTTCCGACATTAAGCAAGTTAAGGAAAATCCATGAATCAAAAACTTTTTGAACAAGTCGATGCGTTAACCTTTGATGATGTATTAATTGAACCCGGGTTCAGCCAGGTTTTACCCTCTCAGGTTGATGTTAAAGCCCAACTGACCCGTGATATCCAGCTAAATATTCCGCTGCTTTCTGCGGCGATGGATACGGTCACCGAGTCGCGGCTGGCAATTGCGCTGGCGCGGGAAGGCGGCATCGGTATTTTACACCGCAATATGTCTGCGGAAGACCAGGCCAAAGAAGTGGAAACGGTGAAGCGATCCGAATCCGGCATGATCGCTGATCCGATCACTTTACCGCCAAACGCCACTTTGGAAGAAGCCGATCAGATCATGGCTCGCTTTCGAATCAGCGGTTTACCGGTGGTTGATCCTGAGAGCAACAAATTGGTTGGTATCCTCACCAACCGCGATATTCGTTTTACCGAACGTGAAGACTATTACAAACCCGTTTCTGAATTTATGACCTCGGAAAAATTAATCACCGCTGAACTGGGTACCACGCTGGAACAGGCGAAGGTGATTTTACAGAAACATCGAATTGAAAAATTACCTTTGGTCGATGCACAGGGTCACTTAAAAGGCCTCATCACAGTAAAAGATATTCAAAAAAGAGCGCAGTATCCAAACGCCGCCAAAGATGATCGCGGCCGGTTATTGGTTGGGGCAGCCGTGGGTGTGGGGGCCGACCTCGAATCGCGGGCAGAACTGATGTTAACTAAAGGTTTGGATGTCGTGGTGATTGATACGGCACATGGCCACACAACCGGTGTGATCGAAGCCATCAAACGGTTAAAAAAAGCAGTACCCAATTTACCCGTGATCGCTGGAAATGTGGTTACGGAAGCGGGCACGCTGGCGTTAATTGAAGCAGGTGCGGACGCGATTAAAGTCGGGGTCGGTGCTGGTTCAATCTGCACCACACGGGTAGTTTCCGGTGCCGGTATGCCCCAATTAAGTGCCATTTACCGCTGCGTGAAGGTTGCCCGCCCGTTAGGTATACCGGTTATTGCGGATGGCGGCATTAAATACAGCGGCGAAATTGTGAAAGCGATTGCTGCTGGTGCGGACACGGTTATGCTGGGTAGTTTGTTGGCTGGATTAAAGGAATCTCCTGGTGAAGAAATTTTATATGACGGGCGACAGTTTAAATCGTATCGCGGTATGGGTTCCATGGGGGCCATGCAGGGTTACGGGAAAGACCGTTATGGCTCCGGGCAGAGTGGACCGGGAAAATTGGTACCGGAAGGGGTGGAAGGTATGGTGCCATACAAAGGAACATTGGGAGATTTTGTCTACCAACTGGTGGGTGGATTAAGATCCGGTATGGGGTATGCCGGGGCTGAAAACCTGGAAAACCTGCGAAATAACACCCGTTTGGTTCGTATCACAGGCGCCGGATTGATTGAAAGCCATCCTCATGATATTACCATTACCCGTGAAGCGCCTAATTATCAACGTGGTGAGTGAAAGAAAAAACCGCTTTGCTCAAATGCAAAGCGGTTATTTAATGATAAAAAAATTCGGGTTACGCCACCCACAACCCGTGAATATTGCAATAAGAAACCACTTCCACAATCTCTTCTTCCGTGGCAAAAAAGGCTTGTGGTTCCTGGTCAGGGTGGAGATATTTTCGATAAACGGCATCTTTGGTGCGTAATTCAATAAAGGTAATCCAATGTTTTTCGATCATTGGGTGCGGCACATCGCCAACTTTGACCAGATAACCCCCATCTTGTTTTTCTACGACCGGCACGTGTTTTTCTTTTCCTTGGTCTGCAGTCTTCGCTTCCAATAACACCATTGGTTCCCCACAGCAAATCAGGTCCGTGTCCTCGCAGGTATCACATGATGCGATTACTTCAACCATGCCGCTGCAATTTTTATCCCCACATACATATATTTGGTTCTGTTTCATGATTAACTCCTGTTTTTTAGTCCTTACCGAAGTTTCCCTCCCGGTACGGTTAATTTAATTGTATACCTCCTGATATCAAGGTCAAGAGGAAGTATCGGATTAATGAAAGTGCTGCCTTCAAAAGGTTAAGCGGAAATCCTTTGGAAAGCCACCCCTCCGGGAGGTAACGACCAAGTTAGCCTAATGAACAAACTGCCCTCCCGGAGGACGAATTTGGATCAGCATGGTCCGCATGATTATCCTCCCGGTGGGGTAATTTTTTGCTTGGTCGGTTGGCATCTCACCACCGGGAGGTGTCGCAATCCCTCCGGGAGGTAAAGATGTGGTTAAAACGTTGGTAAATATTTAAAAAGAAATTGAGCGTTGGTGTAACCGGTCGGTTCAGATCAAAAACACCTGTAGTGGAATGAAACGTATATCACTAAGAACGATATTTTTATTTCATTCAGTATTACAATTAAATAAATCGTTGATCATATAACTGGTTTCAACCAATACAGACTTTGAGAATGTTGTATTTCTATGGGAAATAAAAAATCCAGCCCTCTAGTCCGATTGTGTTTTTTGCTCTTGATCTTTCTAACCGCGTGTAGTGCTGGAGGGGTAAATAACCTAATCCATCCAAATTCACAAATGCCGGTAAATCAAGAACCCACTGTGAATGTGGTAACCGAGACTTTTATCCCTGCCGAAGTAATACACCGGCCAACGCCGACCTTAACAGCAACAATTGAATCCGTAAAATCAGAACCAAGCCAACCGGAATGGTTCGACTTTACAAACGCGAACTATATTCGGACTTTATTGATCGACCAGCAAGGTAATTTATGGACGGGCGGAAGCGGGGGTGCGGTTTATTGGAATACAACCAGCGGGGAATATACCAAATATACCGTGGATCAAGGTCTACCCAGAAATTTTATTACGGATATTGCAGAAACTTCAGATGGTGCGGTTTGGTTCAGCTCCTGCCTTGGCGGGGTAACTCGATTTGATGGAAAAAACTAGAACACCTTTACAATAGAAGACGGACTAATCTCAGATTGTGTGATGAGCCTGGCAGTCACAACCGATGGTATCGTATGGGCTGGTTCTGTGGATGGTCTAAATCGATATGATGGTGAGGTTTGGACAAAAATTCCACTTTTGCCGTCACTGGAATTATATTTGGTCCGTGTTGATGTGATTACAGAGGGGCCGGATGGTGATTTGTGGATTGGCGCGTTAGGAGATCATAGTTTACTGCGCTTTGATGGAGAAAACTGGATCGATTACAGCCCCTTTTTACCGGCACCGTCCGTGATGGCGATAACGTTTTCTCCGGATCGTACGATGTGGGTTGGGGGTGAAGGATACTTAGCGTCTTTTAAGAATGGGATTTGGCAAACCTATCCGGCTGCCTTTACCAGTGAAAGGAATATCGGGGTTGGTGTATCTTCAATCGCTGTTTCTGAATCAGGAACGGTGTGGGTCGGTTTCACACAATCCTCGGATGAACACTCATTTGGTTTTCGCGAGAATATGGTGGAGGTAAAAGAGAGGTTTCATGGTGTTTCACGATTCGAAAATGGAATCTGGATTACAGTTGATGAAGATGACGGATTAGCCCAAAATGAGGTAACAGATATTGCGGTGGACTCAATAGGTAATGTCTGGTTTGGTACTTACAATCAGGGTGTCTCGAAATTGGACGAACAAGGCTGGCAAACTTTGGTAACGAGTGACGAGATACCGACAAACGCGATTAATGACCTTCAAGTACTCAGTTCAAAAAAAATTTGGATTACATACCCGGATAGGATGTCCAGTTATGATGGACAAAAATGGAAACCTTTTGAACCTTCAGATATGGATAATGAAGATATCAGATATTACAATATCTTATTAACACCGGATGGTTCTCTTTGGATGACGACTTATGATAATTTGTTTCGATATAAGAATCAAATATTAACTACTTATCCAGACATATCCGAAACTGAAAGTAATACGTTTTATTCAATAGCTATGAACGATGAGGGCCATTTCCTATTTTTAACAAGTGATGTGGTATATCAATTAGATGATTTTGTTTGGAGTCAACCAACCTATTTATCACAATTGCATTTTTATTAATGACTTAATCATTTCTCACAATGGGGATATTTGGGTTGCCACTGATGAAGAAATCTATGTATTTCACGATGAGATCCTAAAAGAACATTTTAGAAAACGGGATGGAGTAACGATTGGCATTGCCAATAAACTTATGCTTGGGTTGGATAATACAATTTGGGTAGGCAGTTCCGAAGGAGTTTCCCACTTTGACGGGGAAGAGTGGGTTGGTTACAAAGAAGAAGTCGGTTACACGGAAGAAGATGGGAACACGGATTATTTGCATGACATGGCAATCGATCCAAAGGGGAGAGTGTGGGTTTTAACGAATTCAGGTTTGTTTTCATTTGATGGTACGGAATGGACTGATCACAAGTTAAAGGGATATTATACTGAATTAGAAATTGATGAAAACGGGACGGTTTGGTTGGCCTCTGACACATTAACAAAATATATTCCGGCCGAAGCCAATTAATTATTTAACCGATCCGGAGAAAGTTAAACATACCAAATTTTAATTCTACATTGTTTGATGTGCCTGGTTAGCTTTGTAAGCTGGGGAAAGTTTTTATATGACAATATACCGGATTTTTTAACGAACAAATCGTCACGGATCGTTATTTTCTTAAGCCCGGATGGGTGTTAAAAAATCATTAGTCGCACCAGCGCCATAACGACCATCCATGTGTTGACAGTTCAACCTCTCCGGGAGGTAACGATCAAGTTAGTTTAATGAACAAACCGCCCTCCCGGAGGCCGAATTTGGATCAGCATGGTCCGCATGATTGTCCTCCCGGTGGTTTAATTTTGGCCTTGGTCGGTTGGCATCTCACCACCGGGAGGTGTCTCAGTCCCTCCGGGAGGTAACGATCAAGTTAGTTTAATGAACAAACTGCCCTCCCGGAGGCCGAATTTGGATCAGCATGGTCCGCATGATTATCCTCCCGGTGGGGTAATTTTTTGCTTGGTCGGTTGGCATCTCACCACCGGGAGGTATCTTAGTCCCTCCGGGAGGTAACGTCAAGTTAGTTTAATGAACAAACTGCCTTCCTGGAGGTTGATTTTCATTCCACCTGGTATTTAATTTCACCTTCCGGACGTATTAATTTATCAACAGAAAATGGTTTACCATGGCTCGGAAATAAACGTTTTCCACCGTGTTGTTTTATTTTTTGCCAGGAACGGTAGACTGTTTTTTCATCCTGTAAATAAATTGGGCGGTGGCGGGCTCCCATTAATTCAAACAAGGGATTGTTAAAGGCGATATCCCCACAAATGACATCACCGCCCTCTAAAACCAATGAAAGAGAATTGTTGGTATGGCCTGGGGTGTACAAAATAGATCCTGCAATACCAATCGACGGTAAAAGTTGATGGTCATCGTTTTGTAAAATGATGTCGTCTTCTTTTACGGTTACGGGGGTAAAAGGATAGTCGGAGCGGTTAAAACGTTGGTAAATATTTAAAAAGAAATTTAGCGTTGGTGTAACCGGTTCAGCGCCATCCAAAGCGCCGTGACCTTCTTCCAAAAAAGGGAGCATGTTTTTGTGAACAATCAATCGAAGGTCACAAGTTTGCTGAAGTAAGGCAGCCGCACCACAATGGTCATCGTGGTGGTGTGTTAATAAAAGGTAGTGAATATCTTTGACATTCACTTTTTGTTTTTTTAGTTTTTCTATTAAGGATTCATAGGTATGTGGATACCCGCTGTCTACCAAAAGGTACCCTTCTTTACCCGCTAATAAAAAACAATTAACCATTCCCAGGTTAATTGGTAAAATCGGTACTGACATCGTTTATTCCTCCACCTTAATTGTATATCTTTGAGTATAGGGGTTCACGATTTTTCCGTCAAGCGCAGATGACAAATGCACTGTAAGATTATTTTATTTTGTGCACAAATATAAAAACCGCCGCAGATTTCCATTGTTTACATAGGTTTGGTGGGAAGATGTTTCCATAAAGCGGTAGTTATACAAAAAATGATTGTTTTCTTGTTCAAAAGCATTTTTTAGATCAAACAATGCTTCATGTTTTTGTTTCCAGTGTTCTCTTTCCTGCACTGAAAAATCCAGAAACTGGTAGGACCAGTTATTTTTATCAAGAATCGATGCCAGATGATTGTGTTTTGGTGAGAGGACACTTTCCGGGGAATGATCCGGTTTCCAGGCAGACCAAAATATCACAAGGGTTCCGCCAGGAGCAAGGCAAGTTTGAAGATTGGTTAGCAAGGCTTCCGGATCTTGGATAAAAGGAAAAAGATCAATTGCGATAATAAACTGGTATGGGGTTACTTCCGGTACAAATTCATTTAAATTTTCCACCTGAAAATTCAAGTTGGGATTCGTATTACCCATACGCATCTGTGCTTGTTGTATACCCACCGGAGAAAGGTCAATCCCGGTAAAAAATGCACCTGTTTGTGCCTGCAACCATTGGGTGATCCGTCCATTTCCGCAACCAAGCTCCAAAACCCGGTCGTTTTGGGTTATGTTTAAGGAATCTAATAATATCTGGAGCTGGTTCATGGTCGCCATGCCATGCTGGCAAAGATTCATGCCATACACCTGTTCACAAAATTTTTGATGTGTAGGGCTGGAGTCGGCTTTAAGAAAAAACTCATCATAAAAAAAACGTGCCTTGGGATAATGATATCGTAAAGCGTCTCCTTGTTTTTTTCCTTCGGAAGTTAATTGAAGATGATCCCCATTAACTTTAAGATAGTTCTGATTAACTAATTTTTGTACGTGGTCAAATTGAAAAGCATTAAAGGCGGAAAAGAAAATTGTTTTCTGAAAATCTTCCAAAGTCTGGTAAGCTACCGAATCTTTTCCCCGTAGATTCAATAAAGACATTGAAATTAATATTTGTTGAATTGGAGTGGGTGTATTAAACATGTTTTTTCTCATATTTCAGGGTAGTTTATTTATAACCTGTTGTTGAAAGAGAAAAAAGAGAAAAAAGGATAAAAAAAACCTCACCAAGAGTATAGGTTTGTTTCGATTTTTCAGCGGGATTTAGGGTATTAAAAAGAAAGTAAACGCGCCAGCGCCACAACGACCATCCCTGTGATGACCGTTCCGAACAAGCTTTTTTTCTTCCAGGCTACCCAGCCTGCCGGAATGGCAGCCCAAAGGTAAATATTATTCCATTGGAAGTTCAGCATATTGTCCTTAACGATCAGCGAAGGCAGCAGCATCGCAGCCAGGACAGCCACGGGCACATACCTTAACCAGGCGATCACAAATGGCGGCAGTGATTTATCGCGCAGGAACCAGGCTGGTAACAGACGAGGAATAAACGTGACCAATGCCATTAGCACTAAGGTGATTAAGATTGTTTTTTCTGCCATGTTTCCACTCCTGCTCCGATGGTTGCACCAATCACGGTTGCAATAATGACATGCCATTGGGTTGCTCCCGATACCCACAACATGATGGATAAAATCGCGCTGATCACGGCTACCCAGACATGGGTCTTTTTGCGAATTTGCAAGATCAATAAAGCAATAAACATTGCGGGAAGGGCATAATCCAACGCGAATACTTCAATATCGGTGATCAATGTTCCAGCACCGGCACCCAAAAAACTGCCTAATACCCAGGAAGTCTGACAGATCATGTTAATCCGGATCGAGTTACCGGCTTGATTCTCACCCTGTTCAAATCGCAGACTGTGAATCCCAAAACTTTCATCGGTAATTTCAAAACTAAACAAAAACACCTGCCAGTTTTTCCACTGGCGTAAGTAGGGTGCCAGGGCAGCAGACATCAATAAATGGCGCAAATTGACAATAAAGGTCGTGATGATGATTGAAATTGGCTCCACTGCTTGTGCAAACAAACCAACCGCAATTAATTGGGAAGAGCCGGCATATACGATGATGGACATTAATACCGTTTGAAAAACACTTAATCCGGCGTTATTGGCTAAAACTCCATAGGCAAACCCAATGGGTAAATAGCCAAATACAACCGGAAAGGCTGGAGAAATGGATTTAACCAGCGGACGGAGACGAACTGTGGACATGTTAAATTGTTCCTTTTGGCGAAGATCGTTTGATTATATCAAATGAAATCACAAAACGAATATGATAAAATAATGAATGGGGTCGAGTTTTACAATCAAAAGCTGAGAGTTCTACATGACAAGTCAAGACATTATTTTAACAATTGAATTAATTGTAATATTATTATCAATTGCCGCCATTGTGGGAATTATTGCCAGAAGATTACGCATGCCCTACACGGTTGGGCTGGTTTTGGTGGGTTTTTTCCTGTTTGTTGTCATCAATTGGTCACAATCATTTAGTGAATATGGGTTTATCGTAGGTGTGGTTGATATTCTTGATGAGTTTATTCATCTTGACCCGGATGTAACCCGCGAAATTATTTTAGGATTACTCGTTCCTCCCTTGATCTTTGAGGCAGCTTTTAATTTACGAGCAAGAGATTTATTAAAGGATTGGAAACTAATTACCACCTTTGCCATTCCGGGTGTAGTAATTACAACCTTATTGGTGGGCTTTGGTGTATATTTTGGGGTGGGTATTCCGCTCACAGCGGCATTGGTTTTTGGGGCGTTAATTGCTGCCACCGATCCGGTAGCTGTGGTAGCTTTGTTTAAATCTTTGGGTGTGCCCAAACGGCTGCAGGTTCTGCTGGAAGGGGAGAGTTTGTTTAATGATGGGACCGCTATTGTCATTTTTGGCATCGCCCTTGAACTTGCGCAGGCCAAAGAAGTGACCTTATTGTCCGGTATGCTGGATTTTCTTCTGGTGGCGGGCGGCGGCATTTTGGTTGGTATCATCATTGGTTTTATCATATCTAGGATTTTGACACGATTGGATGACTATCTGATTGAAACCGCGCTCACCTTTATTCTGGCATATGGTGTCTATTTCCTGGCTGAAAATATTCATGTCAGTGGTGTGTTGGCTGTGGTAGCGGCAGGTCTGGTGAATGGGAGTGTTGGCCCAAAATCCATGTCACCCACCACCCGCATCGTTGTTTCCAACTTCTGGGAGTTTGCAGCGTTTATTGCCAACTCATTGATCTTTTTATTAATTGGCTTGGTAGTAGATCCGGTCTTGTTATTGCAAAATTGGCAGGCTATTATCGTAGCTATTTTGGCTGTTTTGGTTGCCAGAGCCATTGTCATCTTTGGTTTTTCCAGCTTTTCTCGATCTATTTCCTTCCGTTGGAAGTCGGTATTATTTTGGGGCGGTTTACGGGGCGCAATATCCCTGGCATTAGCATTAGGATTGGGAGCACAGTATGCCCAACTCCGTGCCATGACTTTTGGTGTGGTGATTTTCACCTTGCTTATTCAAGGTACAACCATGGGTGGCCTGGTAAAACGATTAAAGCTTAATGAAAATACATTGGGGCATAATATTTATATGATCCGCCAGGCTCGCGCAGCAGCCACACAGGCCGCGCATAACCGCATCAATACCCTTAGAAACGAAGGGCTTATCTCTAACCACACTTTTGATTTGGTTGATCCGGTATTAAGAACGGAATTATTTCGTTTACGTGGTTTGATTCGGGGGGTGTTGGAAAAAGAACCGGATGTGGCTGCGAATGAATTGGATATGGCATGGCGCGAAGCCTTACGTTCCGAACGCAGTACCATCAATACCTTGTTACAATCCGGCATGATTTCGGAAGAAAATTATGAAAAAATGATTTCCCAAATCGATTTAGCACTGGATAAGGATATGATTAATTGGGAATCGGCTGAAGAATACCATCAGGATTTGGATGATCTATTAGACAAACTTGAAGCGGAAATGACAAAACAAGCTTGATTTTAATAAATGATGGGGTTAAAAACTTTATTTGGAAGAAGTTATCCGTTGGTTAAAACATCCTCCATGCCGGGTTTTAATAAACGCATGGTTAAATCACCCATTTCTTTTGGACTGAGCGGCATACCCGTCTTAAGCCACTGCATACTCATCGCATAGGTGCTGCCTGCCATACTGGAAACCGTAAAGTCTTTAACGCTGTCAGATAGATTGTGGTTGGATTTTAATGGTTCTTTATCGAATAATTTTTTGATGACATCATAACAATAATTTTGCATTTTTTCCATCACCAGGTTGGATACTTCGGAATCGATCAGCGACCTTAAAAAGGTTGCGTTTTCCGCCACCTGTTCATATAGTTTGATGGCCAATTTCCCCTGGGCGATAAAATCGATGTACTGCTCCATATCATCCATAAAACTTTCATAGATGCCGTCGAGATAGGCGATTAATAATTCTTCCTTCGTTTTGTAATGTAAATAAAAAGTAGGGCGGGAAACATTTGCCTGGTCGGTTATTTCGGCAATTGATATTTTTGAAAATGGTTTGGTTAACATCAGTGAAAGTAATGCTTCTTGCAGCCATTTTCGTGTTCTTCGGACACGCGGGTCTAATTTAGATTTGTTTGACATAATAAGCCTTTTTGTAAACTAATTTACATACTTCAAAATTTGAATTTGACAATTAGCACGCTTTATTTTATGCTTCATCTGTAAATAAAACGACATAAGTTAATTATACTATGAATGATAAGAAAAAATCATATATCCGTTTTCAAAACGTTTCCAAAACATATTTCACGCCCGCAGGGGATGTTCCGGCTTTAAAAACCTTAAATTTTGAAATTCAAAGGGCAAGTTTTGTTGGGATTATCGGTAAATCAGGTGCAGGAAAATCGACACTGGTCAATATGTTAACCGCAGTTGATAACCTAACCCACGGTGAATTATGGGTGGATAACACACCACTTCACAATTTGAGTCAGGATCAATTAACCCGATGGCGTGGAGAAAATGTTGGTGTGATTTACCAATCATTTGAACTGCTGAATCAGCTCAGCCTATTAGAAAACGTAATGTTACCCATGGACCTTTGTGGAAAATTCATCCCGTTTGAGAGTCCGAAAAGAGCAAAACAACTGTTAGAGCAAGTTGAGATTGGTGATCACGCCCAAAAGACCCCGGATTTGATTTCGGGAGGACAGCGCCAGCGAGTGGCAATTGCGCGTGCATTGGCGAATGATCCTGATTTAATTGTTGCTGATGAACCCACCGGTTCACTGGATTCCCAGACTAGTGAAGTTATTTTTCAGATCTTTCAGGACCTGGTCAATCGTGGCAAAACCGTTGTGATGGTGACCCATGATCGCAACCTGGCTTCTCGATTTGATCACCTGCTTTTTTTGGAAGATGGAGAAGTGATTAAAGAAAAAAAGCGGGGCAAAAATGACTGATCAGGCGTTTATTAACCTATCTTCAGTAAACAAAGTGTTCCGGATTGCGGCGGAAGAATTCCCTGCCTTACGGGATATTTCAATAGGTTTTTACCAACATGAATTTACAGCGGTGGTGGGGCGTTCCGGCAGCGGTAAATCAACACTAATGAATATGATCACGGGGATTGATAAACCAACCTCCGGTAAGGTAATCATCAACCACACCGAGATTCATACCTTATCCGAAACACAAATGGCGTTATGGCGGGGTGAAAATCTGGGCATTGTTTTTCAATTTTATCAACTCATACCGGTTTTATCCCTGCTGGAAAATGTCAAATTACCCATGCAAATTGCCGGGAAGTTTACACTTGCTCAACAGGAAGATCGTGCTTATGAACTGTTAGAGATGGTCAATTTAAAAAAATACGCACATAAACGTCCTTATGCGGTTTCCGGCGGACAGCAGCAGAAAACTGCCATCGCTCGTGCCTTGGCGAATGATCCGCCTATCTTAATTGCGGACGAACCAACCGGTAATCTGGGTTCTGCTGAAGCGGATCAGGTATTTCGAATTTTTCAATCGCTTTCCGAACAGGGAAAAACAATTATTATGGTGACCCATGACAATGAGCTTGCAAACCGGGCGCAACGGGTTTTAAAACTGGTGGATGGTCAATTGGTTGGTGAAAAGACCACCTCCGAATCCTTGTTTCATCGATTAAGGAAAAAATTTCAATGAGACCACGCTGGCGAAAAGTTTTAACGGATTTTTGGGATAATAAAGCTCGTTCTATTATGATTATTGCATCCATAACCATCGGGGTTTTTGCGGTGGGTGTCGTGGGGGTTGGTTATTTTGTCATTCCAGAAAGCATGGTGCAAACTTATCTTTCGACGAACCCGGCGAATATTCAAATTCAGACCGATTTATTTGACGAAGATTTTGTAAAAACGATCCAAAATATCGACGGGGTGAAGGAAGTCGAAGGACGGGTGTCTATTGCAGCTCGCGCAAAAAAACCGGGAACAGATGAGTGGTTATCTATTCGGTTTACTGCAATTGACGATTTTTCAAATCAGCGGATAAAAAAATTATCGCCGGTCAGCGGAAAAACTGATCCCGCTGAAAAAGAAGTGCTCTTATTGTCGGATTCCCTGGAAACATTGCCAATTGAGCCGGGTTCGCCGATGCAGGTTGAGCTTTCCGATGGAACCATCCTGACGTTAAATGTGGTTGGAACAACCTTAGATTATAGTTCTGACCTGGCAATTACTTTTAATCAACGTTTGGGTATGATCAATCTGGATACCCTGGAGTATCTGCACCAACCACGTTTGTTTGATACCCTGGTTATCACTACGGAAGGTGACCAAAATGATCTAAATGAAATTGAAGCGGTAGCTGAATTGGTTACGGAACAGGTTGAAAACAGTGGGAGGCGTATTTTAAGCAAAGATATTAACCGTTCTGTGGATCAGCCTTACGCCAATTACACGGATGCGGTTTCGGTCATCATAGGTTTTATCGGTATCTTTATTTTGGTCTTAAGCAGCGCATTGGTTATTAACACGATGAATGCACTGATGGCACAGCATATCCGCCAGATTGGTGTAATTAAATTGATTGGTGGAGAACGAAAACAAATCATTGGTATGTATTTGATTTTGGTGGTCTTATTTAGTTTAATTTCCCTGATGATTGCCATACCAGCCAGTGCTTACGTGGGGCAGGAAATGGCAGCCAATATTTTGCCCGTTCTAAACGGAAAGTTACAAACTAATGACCAGCTTATCTTTTTACCACCGATCATTATGCTGCAAATTGTGGTGGCTTTATTGATCCCGATTTTAGCGGCTTTTATCCCGATTCTGCAGGGGGCCAGCGTGCCCATCCAGAAAGCACTTTCAGCAAAATTAATTAAAAATGAAGAAAAAATAAGCCGGTTTGACCGCTGGTTAGAAAATATTCGCAGCAAAGATGGCATCATTACCCTGGGTATTCGTAATACCTTTCGCCAAAAGGGGCGGCTTGCCCTGACCATTTTTACCCTTTCGTTAGGAAGTGCCATTTTTATTTCCGTATTTAATGTGGAACTTTCTTTGGATAAACAAATTGATCGCGTAACCCGTTATAACCAGGCTGATATTTATTTGGAAATGGAACAAAAATATCCGGTAAAAGAAATGAATGCCCAATTGAGTACGATTCCGGGTGTGGATTACAGCGAGGCCTGGTTGACGACGTATGCCCAGCTGAAAACCAAATCAAAGACGGAAAACGTAAACCTGGTTGCACCACCAGATAACAGCCCGCTCGTATCTCAAGTGGTGAATGAGGGGAGCTGGGTAAAACCCGAAGAAAATCACACCATAGTTGTTAATGATGCTTTTTGGAATACTTACCCCGATTTAAAACCCGGAGATCAAATTTTGTTGGAAATCAGGGGCAAAGAAGATTTTTGGACAGTTGTGGGTATTTTCCATTATACCGGGTTGGATGAAAAATTTGCTTACACCACCTTTGGTACCCTGGCACAAGACCTGAATTCTCCGAACCATACCAGCACGTACCGCGTTGTTACGGCGGAACATACTCTGGAATTTCAGTTGGAAATGGCTCAGAAAATTGAAGACCAACTCACATCAGCGGGTTATAATGTGGCCGGTACAACATCTCAGCAGGAAATTGTTAAAGAGGGACTTGAAAAAATGAACGTGCTCATCTACGTTTTGCTTTTTTTGTCCGTATTAACTGGAATTGTGGGGGGAATTGGTCTGAGCGGTACATTGAGCTTAAATGTGCTGGAACGAACTGCGGAGATTGGCATTTTGCGCGCAATTGGAGCTTATAACAAAATTATTACCCGCCTGGTGATGTTTGAAAGTTTGTTTATCGGCCTCACCAGTTATTTAATTGGTATTGTTATTTCATTCCCCATCTCCTACGTGTTAACTAATTTGGTCAATTCGGCTATTTTTGGGGCCAGTTCCGCTTTTGTCATTACCCCAAAAGGTTTTATCTTATGGTTTTTTATCTTGTTAATTTTATCTTTGGTTGCCAGTTACTTCCCTGCCAAAAATGCTGCCAGCCTTACTATTCGGGAAGTTTTGGCTTACGAATAACCATTTTTGTGAGGGATAAATTTGGAAAAAATCGAAAGGAAATCCAAAATGAACAAAAAACTAAGCTTAATTATTCTCTCGTTATCTTTTATCGTACTGCTTGGTGCATGCAGCCAGATCAATCCCACAGAGGAAGCTCCTGTTGTGTATGATTCATCAGAGAATTCCAGTTCGGGTGTGGTTATCGCGGATGGCGAGATTGTACCCGCCAAAGATGTGCAGCTGATGTTTAAGGTAAGCGGCGTGGTGGAATCAGTTTTGGTGGAGGAAGGGCAAACTGTTCGTGCAGGAGATGTGCTTTTTCGTTTAGAAGATCAACAAGTTTTAAGAGCCGATTTGGAAAAAGCACGGCTAGAAGAACTTAATGCTCAGCAGGTTTTGGATGATTTGTTTTTATACGCTGACACGGAAAAATATCAAGCTTACCAAGATGTTTTACAAGCCCGCACTCAATTAAACCAGGCTGAGGCAGCTTGGGATGATTTTGATGAAGATGCATATGAGGATGACCTGGATGATGCGGAAGAGAAGATCGCTGACGCAAAACAAACCCTGGAAGATAAACGAGACGATTTAGCCGATTATCTGGATTTAGATGAGGATAATACAACCCGCCAAAATCGGCAGGATGCGGTTGATCGAGCGGAGGTGGACTTAAACCAAAAACAGCGGGATCGAGACGAACTTAAACAAAAATACGATCAGCTCCGTTTGGATTTGGACTTAGCCAGAGCTCACTTAGCTACAGCGGAAGATGCCTATGATAAATTTGGACAGGGTCCGGACAAGGATGTTCTGACTGCTACCGAGCAGCGCTTAGCTGCGGCCACTGCACAAGTCGATGCCCTTCAATCCGCAATTTCGGATTTGGAGTTAACGGCCCCCTTTAATGGGACAGTGGTTCGTGTTGACATTACAGAGGGTGAATTTGTTCGCGCAGCACAAATGGTTGCGGTCTTGGCGGATTTTTCGGATTGGTATGTTGAAACCACAGATCTAAATGAATTGGAAGTGACGCGCGTAGCAGTAGGGGATACTGTTCTGATTAAAACGGATGCTTTTGAAGGGGAAGACCTGACCGGAACCGTTATTCAAATTAAAGACTATGCTGAAATTAATTACAGTGATGTTACCTACCCCGTGCGGATTAAATTAGACGAAACGGATTTACCCCTCCGCTGGAAGATGTCCGTTGTGGTAACGTTTGAAGAATAGATTTTAAATACACAGTATCGATTAAAAAATGACCCCTTCAGGGAAGTCAAGTTTGGGATTAGCGCTTACAAAGTCCAAACTTCCCGAAGGGGTGTCTTTTGATTTTTCATCAATGGATTTATGTTTTTTTTGTGACATTTATCTATTCTTTATATTGATTTTATGGCACTGGCGGGGAAAGTTAAGTAAACTAAACAGTGAAAAATTAAACCTGGTGGGACACCGATTAACTACAAAGCCAACCACTTTTTACAACTTCCAAATCAGGAGGGATTCTTTTAAATGGATATTTTTAATAAGAAAAAATCAAGTCAGCTGCAAGAGCAGGCTATGTTGTTGAGCGCAGTCGGCGCGCCTGTGATGGCAGTCAACCCCGATTTTGTGGTAACGTATATGAATGAGGCTGGTGCTTCATTGGTTGGGAAACAAGCTCAGGAATGTGTGGGATTACATTGTTATGATTTGTTTCAAACCAATCACTGCCAAACGAAAAATTGCCGGGTACATCAGGCGATGGAAACTAAACAGATTCGTGAGGGACGTACCATCAGTAAAGCGGGTGGAAAAATCACACCAATCCAATATGCAGCCAATGCCCTTTTGGATGAAAAGGGAAACGTAATTGGCGCTGTCGAATATGTGATGAATTTACAGGAAATCTACACGGTATGTGAAACGGTATCCAATATGAGTGGTGAAATCGGTAGTGCGAGTGCTCAAATGGCCGCTGCCGCTTTACAATCCGGCCAGGCAACCAACCAGATCGCTTCCACCATCACGCAGGTTGCCAGTGGTACACAGCAGCAGACCACATTTATTAACACAACCGCCACTTCCGTAGAACAGATGGCACGCACGGTTGATGGGGTGGCACGCGGTGCGCAAGAACAGGCGAACGCGATTGATAAGGCGGCTCAGTTAACCGGCCGTTTGGCTTCCATGATTCAAGAAGTGGCAGACAGCGCCCAGGCGAGTGTGAAAGGCTCTAACCAGGCGGCAGATGCTGCCCGAAAAGGTTCGCAAAAAGTGGAAGACAATTTGCGTGCCATGCACGAAATTAAATCGAAAGTGGGTCAGAGCGCGCAAAAAGTGAAAGAAATGGGAGTACGGTCTAACCAGATTGGTGTGATTGTTGAAACGATTGATGATATTGCCTCCCAGACGAACTTGTTGGCATTAAACGCAGCCATTGAAGCGGCTCGAGCCGGTGAACATGGCAAAGGTTTTGCGGTTGTGGCAGATGAGGTTCGGAAACTTGCAGAAAAATCAGCGGCGGCAACCAAAGAGATCGCGGACTTGATTAATGCCATTCAGATAACGGTGAGCGAAGCAGTAGATGCGATGAGCGCCAGTGCGACTGAAGTTGAAAAAGGTGTCGAAGGGGCTAATCAATCGGGATCAGCCTTAAATGAAATTTTGGATTCGGCAGAACAAGTGCGGGTGCAAGTGGAAAAGATTGCCGCTTCTGCCCAACAAATGAGCGCCACAGCGGATGAAATGGTTAATTCAATGGATTCCGTTTCGGCAGTAGTGGAAGAAAACACAGCCGCAACGGAGCAGATGTCAGCCAGTGCCGGAGAGCTTACTCAGGCCATTGAAAATATTGCCAGTATCAGCGAGGAAAATGCAGCTGCGGTGGAAGAAGTCAGTGCTTCCACGGAAGAAATGAACGCACAGGTCGTGGATGTTTCCCAATCTTCCCAGGATTTAAAAACGATGGCGGATCGACTGGTAACTTCAGTAGCAGGATTTAAATTTGATTAAAGGAAACCATGCTTTGAGCATGTTCTCCATTTATTGGTACAAACCCCGGCGCGCTCCCACTGCCGGGGTTTTAAATTTCAACCGATAATTCCACCTGAGCGATTTTAATTAGATTTTTTAGATCGATAAATTCGATCGTTTGTTGTGGGATTTTAATCATCCCTTGTTTTTTTAGTGTTTGTAAGCAGCGGCTGAAAGCTTCCGGTACCGTTGCAATTTGGGCAAATGTTTAAAAATGTTTACCACGACTGATTTGATTAAAAAGAAGAACAAGATCCATGAATTTTTGTATACACTGGTTATTAAACCCATAAAAGCGAGCTCAGCTCGCTTTTATGGACATCGTGTGAGGAGAAAACCAATAATTCAGTGAATATAAATTTATCTATGAACGGAAAGTGCGCCAGCATTACCGCGCATAAAATTTTCCAGGGTTGCTCCGGTTACGACCAAAGGGGTACGCCGGGCTGGATCATTAACAATAAATAAATCGCGCTGCGAATCATAACCTGTGACGGTGACAAAATGGGCTGTTGCACCACCGGGAGCGCTTTGGTTATCGTGACCGCGATCACCCGTCCAGGGCAGGGGAGATTTTCCGGCAAAGGTTCCACTGACAACGACTTTCGCATTTTGTAACAAGGCACTTCGGATCATTTCGGCATTTGGCTCGATCAATTCAGCACGAGCACCAGCGGCCAACACGCCGTTTTTAAGATCAGTGAAGTTTGTATATGAATTATGTTCATATTCAGCACGATTTCCGTTTGCATCCACACCATCGCGGTATGAATCTCGAATCATGGAACGTCTTGCCAGGTCAACAATTTGTCCATTGGAACTGCTGGGTGTTTCACCCGCAACCGGTAAACCAATGCCATGTAACGCCATGGTTAAGGCCGTAGGGCCACAATTGGCGTTTGCACCGTCACCCCCCACTAATTTTTCGGCATCAAACTGATTGATATGAATCATCTGCGCTTGTGCAAGTGACATCTGATTAGAGGGCATTGAAAAGAGGTCGGTTGCAGCTGAGTCCATTGAAAAATTATTCATTAACATAAACATTAATGGTGATAAGAAATCAGAACCCATCATCGACTGTGTATTCCCGCCTTCGGAAAGTGGGGAAAAAAGTTGACCAAACATCATGGCAGAGAGAATCTGTTGGAATTCTTTTTGCATATCCTGATTTTGAACATTTTCAAAACTGGACGGCTGAATTCCCTGATTCATAAACTGCATCAAAGGAGAAATACTGTATTCTTGCATAATCCTAATTTTAACAAGAAGCCAGTTTCTTTCCGTAAAAGCTAAGTAAAAAACCTATATAATCTACCGAAATAATCAGAACTCCTCCCCCAATTTTTTCTGGGCATTATCAGTTGCAAAACCTTGTTTATCTATTCTGCAAAATTAACATGCTGAAACATTATGAATTATTGACAAACTTCATTGATATTCTATAATGAAGATAGATTATAGGTGCCGGTTGGGTTGAAATCCGTAACCCTCATGTAAATCCATTTATCCAAATTAAAAGCGGATTACGGTTAAATCTCAGTCAACCCACAGAACATAAACAAAAATTGTTAACCTGGAAACTCAACCCGGACCTACTCCTGTCTTTTTCACCTACAGGAGTATTTTTGTTTATTTATTGTTATAAGGGAAAGAAATGAGGTGATATGATGCGCAGCGATGCCGGAAAAATGTATGATGATATCTTGGTACAGTTGGCAACCGATCCAAATATTACGAAAGTGGACCCAACCCCAATTCTTAAAACCACCTGTGAGGTCATCGCAAAAACACTGGATGTGGAACAGGTCAGTGTGTACAAACTGGAAGTAAGTCGTTTAGGCCTGATCCCCTTGGATGTTTTTTATGCACCAACCAGGATACACCGCACACTACCGGAGATTAGTATTCAAAAAATGCCGGTTTTTTATAATGCCATTTTGGTTAACCGTTTTCTCGATATATTTCATTACAAAGAGGACCCCTATTTTAGAGAATTAAGAACACAATCTTGGGGGGTGGAAGATGGAAAATCGGTGTTGTTTGTTCCGATCCGCGGCGGAGGGCAGTTAATTGGCTTGCTGAAGATTGACCAGGTTCGTTCCAGAAGAATATGGATTGAAGAAGAAATTAATTTTGCATGCCAAACAGCAGATGTGATTGGCATGAATTTTTTGTATATGGAGATTCTACAATCAAGAAATGCTTCGGAAATGATTTTATCGTATGTGCAAGATTTACAAAAAATTGAGAAGTTTGATCATTTGTCAGACCAGTTTGTTTGTTATACAACCAAGGCTATCCAGGCAGATTCGGTTTTGATGTTTAAAGTTGATCCGCATTTGGGCCGGTTATGGGTAACACATACCTATCAAGCGCCAATTGGGTACGAAAAATTATCGCTGGATTATCGGGAAGGGGTGGCGGGCATGGTGGCTGATCAGGCGAAAACCATTTTAGTAAATGATTATTCGCTATATCCGTACCGTGAGGCGTTTTATGATTTAGATAAGCCATTCCATACCGTCTTTGCCAAACCGGTTCTTCGGGATGGGGAGGTGATTGCGGTTATCCAGGCTATGCGCTCAGCCAATAAACAGAGTTTTGGCCCTTTAGAAGAGTGCGTACTGGAACAAATGATTGCCTGGTATGGGGTTTTTATTGATCGATATCAATTGACCAGTAAAACAAAAATTATCAGAGAATATCAACGAACATTAAATCGGATTCTCGAAACTGGTTATTTTTCATCCGGCATTCAAGACTTAATGAACACCATTCTGGATTATTGTATGCCTGTTTTAAGGGCAAGAATGGCAGCGATTCGGCTGAATAACCACACGATAAACCGTGGATTACCTGATGGTTTTGAACAAAAAATTAATGAATTATTTGAAAACGATACAACCTGGCGAAATTCAGGAATATCTATCCCTACTGTGAATCCAACGGATGAAATCCATCCTTTATTAATGCAAATGATCGAATCCGTCGGAATTGAATCCCTGTTGATGGTTCCACTTTTGTTAAAGGAGAAGCGGGTTGGATATATTTTGACTGCGTCTCCTTTTTATTCGGATTGGTCTCGAGATGAAATTAACTTGTTGGAGATTACGGGTAAACACCTGGCATTGGAATATCATAGGATGGAGACCCAGATAAAAAACAAACACCAGATCCATCTGATTGGTCGGATGAACACACTCGGGCATAAACTGAGTTACACATTAACTTACGATGAGGCGATTGAAGTGGTGGGGAATACGGCCGTTGAGATGATGACACCGGATATCGCTTTTTTATTACTGAGGCAGCCAAATGGAACGCTTAACACGATTTATTCTTATGGGATACCTTCATGGAAAATAAACCAGCTCTTGGAATCGGAAAAAGATGGGTTCGAGAAAAAAATTTTAGAATATAAACGTCCATTTTCTTTCACACTCGAATCCGGAGAGAAACTACCAAAACAGATTACAAATTATTTACAGTCTTTGGATATTAAGAATATTAAGTTCTTACCATTTTTATACCAGAGTCAGGTATTAGGCCTTTTTGTATCTGCGAATAAAAATGTTCAAAATTGGTCAGAAGATGAACAATCCATCACGAGCATTTTCGCAAATACTGCTGTCTTAACACTTCAAAATGCTTGGATGTATGATGAACTTGAAAAAGGATATTTAGAGTTGGCTTTGGCATTAGCCGCAGCGATGGATGAACGGGAAACAAAGATTTCCGATTGTACATTAAAAATTGCAAATTGGGCAGAAAAAACCGCGCGCTATTTAGGTTGTTCAGAAGATGACATCCATGATATTCGTTGGGCTGCTCTTTTGCATGACATTGGTAAGTTGGAAATACCGGAAGATGTGTTGCGAAAACCAGGCCCGCTTTCGGAAGATGAATGGGGTTTGGTGCAGCAAGCTCCAAGAGAAGCTGAAAAATTAATTAAACCGCTTAGCCGTTACCGCACGGTGGGAATGATCTTAAGTAGTTACCATGAACATTATGATGGTAATGGATATCCAAATCAATTAAAAGGCAGGCAGATTCCGCTTGGTGCCAGGATTCTGGCATTGGCAGAGGCTTATATGAGTATGACGGACCATCGTTTTTACCGGGCGGCTATGATGCCAGAGCAAGCAATTGAAGAGATTAAGAAAAACAGCGGGCGGCAGTTTGACCCCGTCGTCGTGGAGGCATTTATCAATACCTGGACAGATATTAATACTCAAAAAGATGCTGAACTTCCGATTTAATACTTTGATTTGACTTTGGGTAGATGTAAAAATACAAAATTTCTGATATATTAAACCAAACTCAATGATTGGAGAATTTTATCGGATGAAAATAAAAACGAAGCGCCAAAAACTTCGGATGACGATTTTATTAATTACCTTATTGTTGTTCCCGGTTGTATTAAATTATCTTTCCCCTTATCTCATTATTATGGGAGCAAGTGAAGGAGTAATTAATGGGTCTTTTTTGGTGTTTGGTTTATTGTTTTTAAGTGCCTTGTTTTTTGGGCGTGGATGGTGCGCCTGGGTATGTCCGGCTGCTGGGATCGGGGATGTTTGCTTAATGGTGCAAACAAAACCGGTAGGCCGAAAAACCCGTTGGATTAAGTGGGGCGTTTGGGCCATATGGTTAACCATAATTACTTTGTTTGTAATTAAGGCAGGCGGTTACCAACGAGTGGATCCATTTTATATGTCGGAGGAGATTGTTTCGGTTACACACCCTGAACAGTATGTTATTTATTATTTTGTATTGGCTTCCATTGTGGGTTTAAACTTAGCAGTTGGTAAACGTGGTTTTTGCCATACAACATGTTGGATGGCGCCCTTTATGATTGTGGGCAGAAAAATTAGCAATTTTTTTAAAACACCTGCTTTGCGTTTGTATACAAATCCTTCACTTTGTTCAGATTGCTTAAGTTGTAACCGGACTTGTCCGATGAGTCTGGATGTGCACCAAATGGTAAAAAACAATGTAATGGAACATCAAGATTGCATCTTGTGTGGTCAGTGTGTGGATGGGTGTTCAAAACAAGCGATTATTTACCGTTTTGCTTCGCCGCAGAAAAAATTAAATGTGATTAACTGATATGGATAATTATCCAACACCGGGTTAATAAAAATGCCCATTACGGTCAATTCAAAATAACAACTTCGTTTTGTGATTTAAAAATCGTTGAAAAATCACCTTCAGGGCTCTACCTTAAGCGATTTTTCTTGTTCTTCCTCGGTTAACAATTCTAAAAATGCACTGACCACTTGTGGATCAAACTGAATACCACTGAGATCTTTGATATATTGGTAAACCTTTTCTTTTGGCCAGGCATCCCGATAAGGGCGCGGATAACTGAGTGCGTCCCAAACATCAATTACCGCAAAGATCCGGGCGGCCAACGGAATTTGTTCTTTCATTAGACCTTCCGGATACCCACCGCCATTCCACCATTCATGATGATAATACGGAATGTCAACGGCTTCTTTAAGGAAATCGATTGGTTCCAACAACCTTCTGGCATAAAGGGGATGCTCTCGGATGATTTTCCACTCCGATTCGGATAACTTATCTTTTTTATTGAGGATACTTTCCGGAACACCCATTTTTCCGATGTCATGTAAAATAGCCCCCCGGCGAATATGAATTAATTGATCCTGTCGAACGCCCATTTTTTGTGCCAGACGTACGGTGCGATCCGTAACCCGGTCCGAGTGGCCAAAGGTTTCATAATCATGTAGTTCCAGAGCGAATGACCATCCTTTTAAGGTGCTATCGTAGGCTATTTTTAACTCTTCGTTGATCCGCTGTTGTTCTTCCCATAACGAAGCAGCATCAATGGCCAACGCGCCTTGGGTTGCCAGGTCTTTGATAAACTCTTCCCATTCCGCGTTGATGGATAAGGGTGATCGGTTAAATATTTCTAATACGCCTTTTATTTCGCCCTTTGCGATGAGGGGAATGCCGTAATAAGAAACAAAACCTTCTTGAAAAAAATAGGGGGCCTGAGTAAATGGATTGGTTTGTTCTGAAAGGTCTTGAATAAATAAGGGCTTTCGTTCCAGTGCTGCCCTGCCGGAAAAACCATCTCCAAGGCGCAGCCTGGTGTTTTGAAGCGCATTTGTGCGAAAGCCTGTGCTGGAAATATAATGGAGGTAATTAAGGTGGGGGTTAAATTTTAGGACATTGACCGCATCGACTTTTAACTGCCGCCGAATTTGAGATAAAAGTAAGTTAATGATGCTGCGCAAATCCAAATGAGAGGTGATGGCAAGGTCGATTTGCCGCAAGGCTGATAAATGTTCAACTTGTTTTTGAATTCGAAGAGAATTTTGTTTTTGATCGGTAACGTCCATGATGCTGACCAACATCAATCTTTGATCCGATCTCGTCTCCGGAAGATTGATACGCATTAATGTTTGGATTTTATTACCCTTCAAGGTTAAATTTGGAATTTCCGATTCAAAAGACTTGGCCCCGTGGCTAATTGCTATGGCTTCTTCTTTAAAAACTTCCAGCAATTCCGGTGTATAAATCCTATCCAATGAACCAAGCAGTTCTTCTTTACTTTCTGCTTCGTACAGTTTGACTGTTTCTTGGTTTACATCCAGTATTTTAATACAGGCAAAGGCATTTATTAAAAAGTCCGGGTTCTGATCAAAATATTCCCTGAAGTTGGTAACGCCTTCATCACGGAGCTGTTGAATTCGATTAAAAAACTCCGTATAGTCTTCCTCCCAAAGGCAAACCGATGCAGTCTCAAAAATGGTACGGTAACGGTTTTCACTGCTTTTTAAGGCGGATTGCGTTTCCTGTAATTGGTGTAAATTGTGTTCTAATCCTAAAATCGTGTCTTTTAATTGTTGGGTCATGTAATTAAAGACATTAGCCAACACGAGTAACTCATCATTCATTGATTCAAGGTTAACGGTTTGTGATAAATCACCTTCGCTAATTTTTACTGCTACCTTCGTTAAATCTTGGATTGGTTTCCCAACTACGATCCAAATGATGATTCCCGCAATGATGGAAATGATAAATAAACTTATTCCAAGTTGGATGATCGACTTGGTTTCTAATTCATTGATAGAAGAAAGTATGGCAGGTTTTCGATTTTCAGAAATTAAAAAAAGATTCAGATGGGGAATGGGTGTAAAGGAGATGATTGTTTTGGCATCCAATGTTATAAAATAACCATCAATCTCATTATTAATCCTATATAAATAATCGAAGTTTTCTGGGAATTCAGCTTGTTCGCCAATTTTCGCACCATCGGGATGAAAAATAATTTCACCACCGTTGTTTATGGCATAAAAAGTCTTATCAGGAGAAGATGAAGCTTTTAAAATAGGGAGGATGTTTTCCACCTGTACTTGTTGGCTGATTGAAGCAGCGATCTCCTTATTCCGGCGTTGTTCCATATCAACTTCCGTCTGTCGTAATTGGTTTGAAATATTTCCTTGAATAAAAACCATCAAAACAATTAATGGCAGGGTAGAAAGAATCAGAAACCAGACGGTTAACCTGAGTGCCAGGGCAGACAATTTATTTGTTTTTTGAGGTGTTTTTAAAACAGAAATTTGATCATTTTTCATTATTTCACAAAGACCGGTTTTCTTAAATTTTTTGGTAAAGCATTAATAACCGCGGTTGTGATGAAGACGGTGTAGATAATTTCCATGTTCGCCCCCTCTATGATTGAAGTATATAAGGATATTGGATGTTCCGGCGGTGAATTAAATATAAATAAACCAAGGATAAAAGCGGGGGCAAGGACCAAGTAAAAATTCACCAGGACCATTACTGACCACCAAATAATTAATGGTAAAGTTTTTAATTTGTAAAGAAAGGTATTATACAAAAAAGCGACATAAAACGCACTTAAAAGATGGGCAAACACGCTGGCATATCGAGTATTTTCACTGGTGCCGATACCGGATAAAACACCACAGATGACAGCAGCAGGGAATCCACCCAATGCACTGCCCAAAATAGTAAATATTTCGCGGGGGTCTGTATGCGTAACCGTTCCAGGAATGGGAATATAGATCGCAAATTTGACGATCAAAAAGGATAGTAAGCCAGTTGTTAGCCCTATTAGAATCGATTTAACCCATCTCTTTTGTTTTTTTGAAGGATTGAAAAACAAACGAAGCTCCTTGGAGATCCAAACAAGCATAGATTAATTCTATAGAAGAGGGGTACATAAGACAAGTGAATTTTCTGTAAATTTTAATAAGTCTTGACTTACCAGAGGTTTTTTGTTATATTGTTATATGTAATTGAATTACAAAATACAGTGTAAGGTGATTGAGGACGATATGACAGAAGAACATAATGAAACAAATGAGACCCCAGTGAATGAGGTTAAAGTTGAAGGGCAAGAAGTAAAAAACAAAACCGGTGAAACGCAAAAAGCGGACCCTAATTTAAAAGGTGCCTGGAAACAAGTCGAAAATATTGGACAGGCGATTGGAGACGCGCTGCAAGGTCGTGGTAACGTGGTTATGGTGCGCGTAAATGATGAAGCTCTGCGTCACCTGGATATGTTGGTTGAGGCAGAGGTTGTTAAAAGCCGTTCAGAAGCTGCAGCCTTGTTAATCAATGAGGGCATTCAAGCAAATGATGGCTTGTTTAATAAGATTAGTGATGTAACAACAAAAATTGCTGCATTACGTGAACAATTAAGAGAAACCGTTAAAAACGAATCGATGGATTCAAATAAATAAGTGGAGAGAATTATGTCTGCGGAAGAAAATACTTCAATTAATTCAAACTGGGAACAGTTCAAAAAAGAAGGGTTAAGCTTGCTTAATTCCCTTGGCAAAGTAATTGATCAGGCGGCAAATGATTTATCTAAATTGACCGTGGTTTCACTGGAAGAAGAAGATCGCCAGCGGTTAGATCAATTGGTCGGTGCTGGTGTGGTTGAAAATCGAAGTGCCGCCGCGCGATATCTGATTGGTGAAGGGGCAAGAACCCGGAAAGATCTATTTGAGAAAATAGAAAGAACCAATGCGGAAATAAAAAACCTGAAAGAAAACCTTGGCGTAATTTTTGCCAGTAAACAAGTGAAGTAATATCCCTTGTCAATTTGTGATAAACGCTCCTTTTATCGGGAGCGTTTTCTTTTATTTAGGTGTTTTTGTTGTTATTTTTATGCAGCTTTTATTTTCTTATTGGAAGGGCTCTTTATAATTAAAACATAGGTATTATGTAAAAATTTTATTTGCATGAAACCCTTCTTATAAAAAACAAAATATTAAGAGCAGCTTATGCAGAAACAAATCAATTTAGTTACGCAGGATGGTGATCTGGCGACGAAACACGCAATGATTATCCTTAATCATAATTTTGAGCTGGTTAATTTTAATTCAGCAGCACAAGACATGTTTGATTTGGAAAAAGAAACCACTTCCAGCTTGTTGGAGAGGTTTCAAAAAATATTTGGAATTGTCAGTTTAGAAGTTTTATGTCAGGAAGATCTTTATTTAGAAAACACCGATGTGCCGGGCAGCTTATGGACCAACACCTGTTGGACTTATGAGCGGGATGGCGCTGTTTTTCACTCAGTTGTGTTTAAAGAAATTACAGAAATTGTTAAACAAACCAATATCTCACATGCCTATGAACAAGAAAAAAGGTATCGATTTTTATTTGATAATATCCCTGTTCCCTTGTGGGAAGAGGATTTTTCCGCTTTTTTAGCCTATTTGGAGCAACTTCGTGCAGAGGGGCATGCTGACCTGGAAACCTATTTCAGGAATAACCCCGATGAAACAGCAAAATTTTTGGAATTGGTCAAGATTTTGGATGTGAATTTGGTGTGCCTGGAAAAGAATGGGGTTACCAAAAAAGAGGATTTAACCCGCACATTGGCTGATTCTTTTATGACCCAATCACGGGAAATGATTTTAGAGGAGATTATTTCATTAATTCAGGGCAATACGAAATTTGATGGGGAAACCAGCCGGGTTACATTGGATGGTAAACGGATGGATATGAGGGTTCAATTACGTATTCCGGATGAATATAAAGATACATGGGAAAGAGTATTGGTTTCCACGCAAGATATTACCCGCAGTAAACAAACCGAAATCAGGTTAAGAGAAGCGGTTGCCCAAAACAAACAATTAATGAAAGCGATTACATCAATATTTATTCAAATTGATGCAAAACGAAAAATTGTCCATTGGAATCAAAAAGCGAGTGATGTATTAGGGGTAAAAACAGAGGATGTTGTTCACAACACGATTGAAAACTGTTCTTTTGATTGGGACCAGAAAAGAATATTAGATGGCCTTCAACAGTGTGAAATATTCCAAACCCAGGTGCGCCTGGATGATGTTTATTTTAGAAGAAAAAGCGGGGGAGATGGATACCTTGGGATTACCTTAAATCCGATTATGGATGATCAAGACAAATCCTATATGGGATGTTTGTTATTGGGAGCTGATATCACAGATCGCAAACTGATGGAAACGCAATTGCTGCAAGCTCAAAAACTGGAATCGATTGGGCAATTGGCTGCCGGAATTGCCCATGAAATTAACACCCCCACCCAATATATTGGGGATAATATCCGATTCTTAAAAGAAAGTTATGCGGATTTATACCAGGCATATCAAGCGGTTTTAGCGTTAACACAAGAAGCCGAGACAGCGCAAGTATTACCCGTTGCCCTTGAAAACTTAAACGCGGTTTTAAACGATGTAGATATGGATTATTTAATGGAAGAGATCCCACTGGCGGTTCAGCAATCTTTAGAGGGAATTGAACGGGTTTCTACCATAGTGCGTGCCATGAAGGAGTTTTCACATCCCGGGTCAAGCGAAAAAACACCAACGGATATTAACCATGCAATTGAAAATACCTTAACTGTGGCTCGAAATGAATGGAAATACATCGCCGAGGTTGAGCGTGATTATGCAGAGAATTTACCCCTCGTGCCCTGTTTGCCGGGTGAATTTAATCAGGTTATTTTGAACCTGATCACCAATGCAGCGCATGCAATTTCCAAAGCTTTATCCGATGAGCCGGGTGAATTAGGCCGTATCCATATAAAAACCCGTAAAGTAAATGATATGGTTGAGATACAGATTTCGGACACAGGTACAGGAATTCCTGAAAAACTAAGAAACAAAGTTTTTGACCCATTTTTCACGACGAAAGAAGTAGGGCGTGGCACCGGTCAGGGGTTAACCATTGCTTATAATGTGATTGTTGAAAAACATGGTGGAACATTAACGTTTGAAACCGAAGTAGGCAAGGGGACTACATTTTTTATTCAGTTACCTTTACAGGTGCAGGCTTAATGAAAACAATCTTATTTGTAGATGATGAAATCAATATCCTGCACGGATTAAGAAGAATCCTACGGGGATTTCGGACTGAATATGACATGGTTTTTGCCAATTCAGCGGATGAAGCCCTGGAAGTTTTTGCAAACAAGCCAATCGATGTGATGGTAACAGATTTAAGAATGCCGGAACATGATGGGGTTTATTTGTTGGAAAAAGTTCGTAATCAATATCCTTATACAGTGCGGATTGTGCTTTCCGGTTATGCGGACCGTGAGATCAGTTTACGTACCGTTGGTTTGGCACATCAATTTATTTCAAAGCCTGTGAATGCGGATATTTTGATTAAAGCGATTCAGCGTGCATCGACTTTACATACCCTCATCACACAACCGGAACTCCAAAAACTGGTCTTGCGGTTAAATTCTTTGCCCAGCCTGCCTGATTTATATTATAAAATTGTGGCTGAATTAAATGCCCCCGAAACATCCACCCAAAAAATTGGAAAGATCATCGCGATGGACATGGGAATGACGGCGCGTGTTTTACAATTGGTAAACTCATCCTTTTTTGGTTTATCCAATCGAATCGTTGATCCGGTGCAAGCGACGACATTTTTGGGTTTAGAAACGGTGCGCGACCTGGCGTTATCGCTTCATGTTTTTTCCCAGTTTAATGAAGATCTGCTGGCTGACATGGGTTTGGCAAAGTTATGGGATCACTCTCTTACAGTAGCGGGGTTTAGCAAGATTATTTTGCAGGATTTGAATCATAATCCCAAACAAAGGGATGTCGGATTTGTGTTAGGCCTGCTGCATGATCTGGGTAAACTGGTTTTGGCGCAAAACCTACCAAGGTTATATAAGCCAGTTTTAATGGAAGCTGAAAGAAATGAAAAACCATTAATCCAGCTTGAATTGGAACGTTTTGGAGCTACTCATTCGGATGTAGGAGCTTATTTGTTGGGTGTGTGGGGGTTGGATGAAGTGGTGATGGCTGTTACGGCGTTTCACCATGAACCTGAAAACTATGTGGGTGAGTTTCGTTATGAAGTGGCTGCTGTGCATATCGCTAATTGTTTTGCCAATCATATCGACAAAACAGATGCTACTTTAGGCATCCACATGGATTATCTTAATGCGTTAGGTATTACGAACCAGCTTTCTTTTTGGAAAGAAAAATGCGGCAAATTTACGATGGAAGGATTGCGTTATGGCTGAAAAAGTTTTGTTTGTAGATGATGAAATGAATGTGCTTTCTGCATTTCGAAGGCACTTAAGGAATATTTATGATGTGGAAATAGCCACCAGCGGTGCGGAAGGGTTAAGCTTGATTGAAGAAAAGGGACCGTTTGCCGTCATTGTTGCGGATATGAATATGCCGGAAATGGATGGTGTTCAGTTTTTAGAGCAAGTAAAAGAACTTTCGCCAGATACGGTGCGGATTATGTTAACGGGAAATGCCACCCAAAAGGTGGCGATTGACGCAGTTAATAAAGGAAATATATTTCGTTTTCTCACCAAACCTTGCCCGCCAGAAATATTACAGGACGTTTTAAAATTAGGTGCCCGCCAGTATCAATTGATTACAGCCGAAAAAGAATTGTTAGAAAAAACACTGGCTGGAAGTATCCGCATGTTAACCGACATGCTCAGTATGACCAACCCCCTCGCTTTTAGCTTAAGCGCACGCCTGCGGTTGATTGTGCAGCATATTGTCCGGGAATTAAAACTGGAGCAGGCTTACCAATATGAACTGGCTGCTATGTTATCCCAGGTGGGCACGGTGATGCTGCCGCAAGATGTTCTGTTGCGAAAATTTGCCGGGGGAGAACTTTCTTTGGAAGAAGAAAAACAATTTTCACAACACCCAACAATTGCTAGAAAATTCTTAGAACGGATTCCCCGTTTAGAACAGGTCGCTAAGATCGTTGGTTCTCAGGATGTTCCCTTGCAGCGGATGCACCCCGACCATACCCAGGGAGATGAGTGGGTGGTAGCGATGGGCGCCCATTTATTGTATACAGCCCAAGTTTTTGATAAATATTTGACTCAAAAGGTGCCTACCAAAGAGGCAGTATATCAAATGCGAAAAGATCCCAAAGAATTTATGCCGGAAGTGTTAAAGGCTTTAAGCACAATTGATCTTCAAAATCGGAAACAGCTTCCAATCAGTAAATTACAAGAAGGTATGATCTTAGAAGAAGATGTGATGAATTCTCAAAATGAGAAAGTTTTGCCCAAAGGGTTAGAATTAACTTACCCCATCTTGTTGGAGTTATACCGGCTTTCTGAAAAACCGGGTTCTATTAAAGAACCAATCCAGGTCATTATCCCATCCCGATAGAATACATTCATAAACTAAAAACAGCGATGATCCATTTCATCGCTGTTTTTAGTTAACCTGAGTTTTGGATAACGATCTAATTTATGTAAATGTCATTGCGAGCGAAGCGAAGCAACAGTCTACCCCTTCGGGTATCTAAAATCACAGCTCAATAGATCGCTTCGACCCCGCAAGGGGGCTAGTCCCCGCAAAGGGGTCTCGTGATGACAAAAAGAGCTAAACCAAAACTGACGTTAGTTAAGCTCACACAATCCAAATACCTTCTTAACAATTTCTAAATATGTTTTGGATAAGATAACCATACTTCAAATATAAAGTTATTAGAAAGGAAAAAACGATGTTTCGAAAAATAATAATCGCAAGTTTAATTGGATGTATGTTGGTGGTTGGTGCTGCATCCAGTGTGTATGCCCAAGAAGAAAATCCACCGGTGTGTGCACCGGAAACTACCCTGTTAGACACCTTAGAGATGTCCTTGGATGAGGTCAAATCCGCATTAGCAGAAGGTAAAACGATCCAGGATCTATTTGAAGAAGCCGGATTGGACTATGAAGCTTATCTCCAGCAGTTGGCCGAAACTCAGCTCGATTGTATCAATCAGGCTTTGGCAGATGGAAAAATTACCGAAACGCAAGCCGAGCGAATGATTTCTGCTGTTGAAAAAGGATTGGAGGAAGGAAAACCATTCTTGTTAGGGCATCGTTCATTCAAACATCCCGGTATCCAAAAATTGCGCTTTTTATCATTTGATAATATTGCGGAAAGCCTTGGACTTACAGCTGCGGAATTAAAAACTGCCATGAATAACGGTCAATCCTTACCGGAAATTGCAGCAGAGCAGAATGTAGATTTAGATGAATTGTTTGCGGATTGGGTTGAAGCGCAAATTGCAGATCTTTCACAGGCTGTTGAAGATGAAAAATTAACTCAGGCGCAGGCTGATGCTTTAATCGAAAAGATGAATCAGATATTGGAAGAGGGATTTGATTTTGAAAATTGGAACCCATTTGAACACAAAGGTTTGGATCGAGAAAAGGTAATTCTGAATTCAACAAAAGACTTAATTACACAAACGATGGATGCACTGGGTATGACAGTTCAGGACCTTCGTACTGCTTTACAAGATGGAAAAACACTAGATGAAATCGCTGAAGAAGCCGGTGTGGACCTGGATGTTATTTACCAAGATTGGATTACCGAACAAATGGAAACTGTTCAGACTGCATTGGAAGATGGAAAAATCACCAAGGCACAGGCAGACCAAATAATGGAACGCCTGGAAAATCAATTGGATAATGGTTTCCCACTCGATTTCTTACAGAAGGTTCGTCAGGAAAAACAGCCTTTCGGTTTTGACCAGAAAGATGGTCAGCGTCCGGACCGTGGAAACTTCTTCCCTTTTCACGGTAAAGGAAACTAATTATCGTTTGGTTTCCCCGTTTACTCCCGCCTCACCTGTGGGGCGGGAATTCGTTTACACTGGTTTCGTGTGATTGGAATTATTAATATATACTATGCATATGAAGATTTTAATTGTGGATGATGAAAAAAGAATTGTGGAAGGAACCCGCAAATATTTTGAACAGGCTGGTTTTGATGTTATCGCAGCTTATGATGGGGTGAGTGCTGTCCGGCTTGCATTAAAAGAGTTTCCCGATTTGGTGGTTTTGGATCTGATGCTGCCGGGAATGGGCGGCTTCGATGTTTGCCGCGAAATCCGTAAAGAATCCAATGTGCCAATTATTATGTTAACCGCCCGAGTCGAAGAGACGGACAAACTGATCGGTTTGGAGTTAGGAGCAGATGATTATATTACCAAACCATTCAGCCCACGGGAATTGGTGGCTCGCACTCGTGCTGTTTTACGCCGGGCAAATGCGGAACCTACACCTTCCAGCCAAGTGTATCAATTTGGTCAGGTAGTTTTTGATGTTGCTGCTCGTGAATGTAAAGTGAATGGTAATGTGGTTTCTTTAACACCAACCGAATTTGATCTGCTGCACCATCTGGTACGTCATCCAAATCAAGTCTGTTCACGGACACAATTATTGGAAGCAACGGATTTGGGAGTTTTTGAAGGTGTTGAACGGACGGTGGATGTCCATATTCACAATTTGCGACGAAAAATTGAACCAGATCCATCCAATCCGGTTTATTTGGTAACCGCTTTTGGCGTGGGTTATCGATTTGTAAAGCAGAAATAATAAATTTATGCGTTTATCCATTTCATCCCGATTAATTCTTAGTTTCCTGATTATCATTTTGGTGACAACCGGTTTTTTTGTTGTATTAACAAACCGGGTTATTCGGGTTCGATTTAATGACATGATCGCCCGTTCCGGACAAAGTTATGCAAAAAAAATCGCTCCGTTTTTGGAACGTTATTATCAGCTCAATAATGGTTGGGACAATGTGGATGAATTGGCCACCCTTTTGGTTGAATTTCAGGATAATCCAAAACGAATCGCAAATCGAATAACCAATAATTCCGTCATTCCTGATTTTTTATTTGCCGGGCGTGACGAACGATTAATATTATTTGAAGGAAACAAAGTTTTGTTTGATACGGACCCCAAAGGAAATACGTCCATATTGAATGTGGATGTCCAGAAATACGGTGTTCCGATCATTGTGGATGGTAAAGTGGTTGGGAATGTCGTAGCTGGTTCCGCGATCGGGTTCCTAACCGATAATCAAAGCCGTTTTTTAAGAGAAGTGAATCGAATATTACTTTGGATTGCTTTTTTGTCGGTTGCAGCTGTTTTGGTGGTAGGGATTACCCAGTCTCAGTCGATCATTCAACCCATTCAGATATTAAATAACGCTACCAGGCGGATTGCAAAGGGAGATTATGCCCATCGGATAAAGATCAATCGAAATGATGAATTTGGAGAAATGGCTCAAGCGTTTAATGATATGGCGCAAGAGTTAGAAAATCAACAATCTTTGCGAAACCGCTCGATGGCGGATATTGCCCATGAACTTCGGACACCGCTTAGTATTTTACAAATTGATTTGGAGAGTATGGAAGACGGATTGATGGAAGTTACACCGGAGAATATGCGGGTATTGCAGAACGAAGTCAGTCATTTGAGAAACCTGGTTGAAGATTTAAGAATATTATCGCGGGTAGATGCTGGTGAAATCAGCATTGAGCATGCAAAAATTGAATTAGGATCATTAATCCGTGATGTAGTAGAACGCCAGATGCAAAGTGCGCGTGATAAAGGTGTCCGGCTTGATTTTGATTTGCAAGATGAGGAAATTTTTGTAAATGGTGATAGCCAGCGCCTCTCACAGGTTTTGATCAATTTGCTTTCCAATGCTGTTCGTCACACACCGCAAAGCGGTTCGGTAAATGTGACCATGAAGCAGCAAGGAAAAAATGAAGTTTTGGTTTCTATTAAGGATACAGGTGAAGGGATTCCGCAAGCGGATTTGCCATTCCTGTTTGACCGTTTTTACCGGGTTGAGAAATCGCGCTCACGCGATCAGGGTGGGAGTGGTTTGGGTTTATCCATCGCAAAAAGCCTGATCGAAGCGCATCAGGGGCGGATTTGGGCTGAAAGCAGTGAAGGGGAAGGAAGTACTTTTAAATTTGTTTTGCCGCTTATGAACTAAATTTTTTGTTTTCGTTCAAAAACAAAATACGCCATTAATACAAAAAAGGAACCAATCGCAGCACTGATTGCAGTTTGCCAGGTGAAATTGATGTTAAGGCCGCCGGGGGGATAAAATACATTGGTTAACAATCCACCGATCGTGCCTCCTGCCATCCCGGCGAGAATACATTCCAGATTTATCGTCGATTTATCAGATTTTCGTATTCGGTTTGCGAGCCAACCTACAGCAGCTCCGATGATGATCCAAGTAATTAAACCCATAGTCACTTTTCCATGAATAACGATTATTGATTTCATTATACGATAGCCATCGGGGAGGTGCATTGATAATTTTGTTAGGAGCACGTAAAAATAACATAAATGTTGTTGGTAAACTGTAAAGTAGGGGTTCGGCCTCGAGGTCTGTTCTTTTTCTATTGAGTGATCCTTAATTTTAAGGATAAAAAGAGCAAAAACCGAGATAAATACTTGCTTAAGCGGCTCGTATTCTTTCCAGATTAATTGGTTTAACTCGGATCTTCCCCCCAAAAATCTCGGTTTTGAAAGTCTACC
>PABH01000050.1 GCA_002702705.1 Anaerolineaceae bacterium | reverse complement strand
ACGCGGCAATTAACCTCGAAAATTTGGCTCGAAGTAGGGCGGGAACTGCCCAAACTTACGCCGGTGGAGAGGATGAAAGACCAGCCTTGAAAAGCTGGCAGTCCTCGCTGAAACCGGAAGCCGCTATGCTAAAGACATAGCGGTAATTCACTTAGAGAACCGAATTCTGGAATATAGATCATACGACGATTCAAGTACCTGATGGTGATTATTACCTGTTGGTGAAAGTGCTAAAAGCATTAGATGATTCATAGTACCCATCAGACTGGAAATCCCGGATTTCACCGAAAATCACTTTTGATCGCACTTAACCCCATTTGTAATGGGGAGAGAGGTTGGCAACCAGGCCGGCCTCTTTTTGTATCTTTTATGAAAAGTTTGCATCTAATTGATATAAAGAGAATTTGCTCTTTTGTTGTGATGATAAAGAGGAAAAAATGAAAAAATTAATGAATGAATCCGGATTAGATCGTATTATACGTGTTGTCCTTGGACTGGTACTGTTGGTTTTAGGTTGGGGCGGTATCGTAACAGGCGGCTGGGGTCTCTTTTTTAAGATCATTGGCTTTTTACCCTTATTAACCGGTTTGATTGGGGTTTGCCCTGCTTATATGCTCTTAAATATGCGCACCAATAAAAAAGAATTGGCTGAATAGTAAAATAGACTAGAAAGGTTTTGCATGAATCAAAAGTTTTTCCAACAAAAGATAAAAAACAATCCGCGCCCGATCATCGTAGAATTTTGGGCACCGTGGTGTGGTCCTTGTAAAATGATGGCGCCAGCTTTAAAAAAAGCAGCCGAAGATTTTGATGGAAAGGTTGATTTGTGGAAAATTAATGCGGATAAAGAACCTGAGTTACTGCGCGATTTAGGCGTCAAAGGTATTCCAACCATGTTTGGATATTTTGAGGGGAAAGAGATCGCCCGAAAAACTGGTGCGATGGCTCCGCAGCATGTGAATGACTTTTTTGCTGCAGTTGCTGAACAAAAACCTTTTATCCGTAGTTTATCTTGGGTGGAACGACTGATTCGGGTTTTAATGGCTGTCGCTGTAGCGGTAGTAGCATGGTTAAACGGCCCTGCTTATTGGCTGTTTGCCGTGGCTGCCGTAATATTGTTCAGCGCGGTTTATGATCGGTGTCCGGTCTATAAAGTGCTTCGTTTACAGGTTAAATCCTGGTTGAACGGTACAGTGAAAAGTGAAGAGTGAAAAACAAGGATGCAAAACACACCAAGAATGTTGGAACGACAATCTTGGACTAGATAAGGATTAAATTTTCATTCCTTTTTTGTTAATCAAGCACAATTTTTACGAAGAAATAATAGCCGGATGCCAGCAAAAAAAGAATACAAACTATCTACCTTCGCAAATTTCTTGAATTAATTTACAAAAATTCTCAAAAAGAAGCTCAAACTCAACTTCGTTAACTTTATTAAACTAATATGGATATTTACTTCATTTGATCAAAAAAAGCGTCTTGAAGAGACGCTTTTTTTGATCAATTAAAATCTACCGGATCACCAATGGTAAATAAATATAACTATGGACGATTTCGGTCAAACGGTACACCCCTGCTTCAAACGAAGAAGGACTTCCTTTTGTTTGGTATCTGGTTGACGAAATATCTGTCAAAGTCGTTTCGCCTCCTGGTGTTCCTATGTAGACTATAATTCTTTGATCGCTTTTGGTTACTGCGAGTGCATTGATTTTGGCAGATGCCAATATTCCTTCCGGAGTTTGCCAGGTGGTACCGCCATCGTAAGAGAATGACAACCCGTCCCCGGCAATGTAAAGCGTGGCCTCGTCAGAGAGGAATGTCATTTGATTGGCGTTTATGGGCAAGTTGGCCGGGTCCCAGGTTTGCCCCCCGTCAGATGAAACCAGGTTTCCCACATAAACGCGGAAAGGCGCAACCGGTTCAACAGCAATGGGACCGCCCAACCAGGTGCTATTATTTTCCATAACAACAGACCAACTTACACCGTTATCGATGCTTTTTAAAATATCGTGATCCCCTGCCGCATATACAATATCTGAATCATGAGGATCAAAGCCCAGTTGAGTCAGGTTATACACTGAGCGCCCAATCTGATTTGTCAGATTTACCCGTTGCCAGGTATCACCGTTATCCGTACTGCGGTAAATCTCGCTTACATATTCGTCTGTTGTTATCGTGCGGTTACCAATCACTACGGTCATCAACAGATTGTTGGGTCGTTTAGGATCAGTCTTTAACATCCAAGGCATGTGGAAGGAATCCGCAAGCAAAGGAGTTGTATCAATATTCAAGCGTGTCCAAGAACCGCCATAATCTTCACTAATAAATAACTGTGGTCCATACCCAAGCACATCGTTACCGTGAACACCGGCGAAAACGCGGGATGCGTTGACTGCCAGCATACTGGTCATCGGTTTGGTGCCTTCGCTGACAGGTTCCAGGGATGAAAAGTCCCAATTCTGACCACCATCATTAGAGACAAAGATCCCTGGCCAACCGTTGCCTGCGATTTTGGCGTATATCTGTGCCGGATTTGCCGGGTCTACCCCCAAATAATCGGGAGACATAGCATGAAGACCTTGGTTAGTAGGTATCCAAGTGACACCACGATCAAGTGTTTTTTGAACACTATATTGCTCATCGGCAATATAGAAGGTTTTTTGGGTACTATCCCAAGGGTCAATGGCCAACCAGTAACCCGGTTTCCCAGTTGAGGGTTGGAAAAGATCCCAGGTCTCGCCGTCATTCTCTGAAATCCATCCGTGATCCCATTGGGTACCGATCAATACTGTGTCTGCATTCAGGAATCCCATGGTTTTTGGGTATGACTCTTGCTGCCACGCAGCGACCTCGCTGACGGCATAGAGTGGGTCTCCCAAGTCCATTTTAACGATTTTAGCATTGGGAGACATAGAAAAATGTGTGGTAATCCAAAGTTCATCGGTTTCATAAGGATTAACCTTCAAAATTCCAATGCTTTCCAGAACGTTCGCGCTCCCTATTCGCTGCCAGGATGACCCGTTATCATCGGATTGATATAGATTGCCATCCCGTGTACCCAGGTATATGGTGTTTCCCAAAAACTCCATTGCAGTGATATGATTGTCATCGGGGAGCAAACCTGTCTCTACTGCTTCCCAAGTTTGGCCGAGGTCCTCTGAGCGCAGCAAACCGGCAGGGTCACCGATGCCATCCGGAATCTCTGCAGTGGCTAAAAAGAGCGTGTCAGAATCCGATGGGTGAGGGAATGTTTGGGTATAATAACCAGGCCATTTATCTGTAGCAGGCCAAAGCCCACTTTCTAGCATGTTTCGCCAGGTTGCACCGCCGTCCGTGGATTGCTGAGCGTCAAGATACAGGGTATTCTCATCAGTCGAGGAAGTTTTGAAGAATTGACCGGATGCGTGACCAACCGTAACCCAATGGGATGCATAATCAATTGAGCGGTAAATAGCTGAAGTTACATCCGAATAAGCATAGAGCAACCCAGGCGTATTGCCGACTGGAATTATTGTTTTCACTGGACCACCATCAATGGGGTTGGAATTCCACTGACCCACTCCCTGGGTAACTTCAAAAGCGGAGTCCAGGATGTTTTCATCGCCATTGGGGTTAACCACTCGCAGATCATATATGCCTGGTTGTAGTCCCCAAGGAACCAAAGCGGTTATTGTACTTTCATTAACTAAAATCACCTGTGATAAAGGGAAATCACCCAAGAACACTTGGGTAACACCACCGTCATTTGAGAATCCGCTTCCGATTATTTCTATCGGTGTATCAACATCGTTGAATGCCTGATTTGGAAGTACAGCTATCAAACCTGTATTCGCCTGGACACCTGAGATTGGCATCCATCTCATCGACCCAATCATGATAACAATAAGCAGAAGAGCAACCTTTTTTGAAGAAAATCGAATTTGTTCCATGTTTATTTCCTCGTTATATATAATGTTTAGTTATAAACCGTCCACAAAATGGGCCGTTTATATACTTATTTGTAAGAGAAAATTTGAGTTGTGTTTAAATTGCGTTAGGTAAAATTTTTTAAGGAAATTAAAAACAAGAAATATTAATCATGCTTTCATATCTTGATCGTATTATAGCGAACCAAAAATAAACAAAGGTGTGCAGTCTGCACACCTTTGTTTATTTTTAATCTCTTTTTATTTCACTTGTAAATTATTTTAAATTGAGCAACTTCAGATATTGCTTCTACAGCTAGGCGCATATTTTCACTCACTTCTACTTGCTGTAAACGAGGTAATTTCAAAAGCGGTGATAGATCAAGAAGCTGTGTTTCTGATAAATACATCTCTTCAAGCATTGTAAAAGTTTCAATTTGGTCAAGCGATTGAAGTGGTGCTTTCCGTATAACCAATGAACGTAAAAATGTCAGTCCAGACATTGCAGCAGTTGATTTAACTCTAGTATAGCCCACATCCAAAGTTGTTAATCGGTAGCAATTATGCAGGGAAGTCAAATCTGAGACATTTGTATCAAAAAGAATTAAAGAAGTCAGTGACGCGGCTCCTGATAAAGAGGTTACATCATCGAGGGGATTATGCCGCAAATCAACATATTCTAAGTTGTTGAGTTCAGACAATGGGGAAAGATCCATTATATTTTGGTATGACAACGAAATTCTGCGAAGATTCTTTAATTTTGGCAAATCACTGAGTGTATTGATATCTCCCCGTAAAATTGTGCCATCATTGTTTACAAAACTTTCGACATAATCATTAAAAATTTCCTCATTAGCAGCGGCCTTATTTCCGAAAATGTAAAGATCAGTAATTAATAATAAATCTTGTTCTGTAATTTCCTCATTACCATCTATTTGAAGTGCCAATCGGACAGCATGCTCAATCAGCGGTTCCTGAAATGTTATTCTAATAGGTTGAGGTAAAACCAACTTAGCAAAATTCAAAAGACCAAGAGCAGCTGCTAAAATGAGAAGTGATGTGACAATTAAGATGAGCATTTTACGCCGTGATAAGTGACCTGTCAGAGCATCCTTAATCTGGGTAGCCTCTTTATATCGATTTTGAGGGTCGAAAGCAGTACATTTTTTGATGATATTTACTAAGTGACGATCTGGGATCGTCTTTAATGCCTGCTGAACATCCACATTACCAGTTAACAACCAACACAACAAAACACCAAGAGAATAGATATCCGAACGGCAGTCTGTCTGAGAGAAACCATATTGTTCCGGAGCAGCATAATACTTTGTTCCTAAACAAAGCGTATCAACCTGTGATATTTGGTTATACATGCGGGATATACCAAAATCAATTAGAGTAATTTTTCCCTGCTCATTAATAATGATGTTTTGTGGTTTAATATCTCGATGGATAATTGGGGGAGATTGTCCATGTAGATATATCAATATTTCACACAATTGAGTAATAATTGCGATTGATTGTTGTTTGGTTAATGGAATTTCTTGAACCAGTTTATCCAGTGATTTTCCCTGAATAAATTCACGTACTACACAAAGCATTTTTTCATTCCGAAACTCCCCAATATAGCTCGGCAACCCATCATGATTCATTTTTTTTAGAATATCGCTTTCTGTTGTGTGAGCATAAAGCGAGATATCAGAATAACATTTTGTTACATAATAATCACTTGTCTGTCTGTCTTTTACAAAAAATGTTTCACCCATATCATTATGCGAGAAACATTCCATTAGTTCGTAGTTTTGCATAAAATCACTTGGAAAGCGGCTATCATCAAAACTGGCTTCAAAATTTTCAATAAATTCGTTTGTCATTTTTTAATCACCACCTAATAATGTCAACTTCAGGGATTGGAGAATATATTGCATTTCAAAGATATCCTTATGTTTATTTATATAATAGATAATTGCAGCGTCCCGTTTAATTTTGGGGTATAACGGGTTTTTCTGTGCGATTTGTAATAGTTTTTGCGTTTCCTCCAAATCCAGATTAAACCCAAATGCCAGTTGAATTACTTTATCTCTGGATGGTTTTCTTGTGCCATTAAAAAGTTGATGTCCATAAGTTCTCTCTATCGCGGAGTTCTTGATAACTTGCTCAGGAACTTTCCCTGTTTTTTTACACATATTGGTGATGTATGCATCGAAGGATGGATGTTCCATTTCTTGGGAATTGGATTCTATAAAATTCTCTATTTCAGGCGCGTTTAATAACTTACGCAGAAAAACACTTGTTCTGATCTCATTTTTGTTTTTTTCAACCATATCAATGACCTATAAGAACATGGATATATTTTGTTATTGCCTGATTTGAGTACCTGGATTTATCGTATTAAATCCCATTGTTTTTAGGTACGTATAAGAATCACTTGTTTCCCTGACCAATTTTTATTGATTTATCTGGCTGGCCTAGATTCGTATAATGAAAGATCTATTTACTCACATATCACATATTACTATATCCTGAATTCCACGTCAAAATAAAATTACATGCATTATCAATTTTGAAGGTTGCTTCGTTCTGCACTACAATAGATATAATTAAGAAAGCAGAGGCAGATATGCAGGAATACTTTGACGGAAACCGAAACCTTTGGAACCAATGGACAAAAATCCACTTTAATTCCGATTTTTATGATGTGAACTCTTTCATCAATGGGAAAAATACAATTGATCCCTTTGAATTAGATGAGGTGGGACCGGTGAGCGGGAAGTCCTTACTGCATTTACAGTGCCATTTTGGATTAACCACACTTTCCTGGGCACGATTAGGAGCGCAAGTTACCGGGGTTGACCTGGCAGGGGAAGCGATTAAAACCGCAAATGACTTAGCAAAGCAGATCAAACAGCCCGCCAGCTTCATCGAATCCAATGTGTACGATTTGCCCAATAAACTGGATCAACAATTTGATATCGTTTACACCAGTTTTGGTGTGCTGAACTGGCTGCCGGATTTAACCCGGTGGGCAAAAATTTGTTTTGATTATGTTAAACCAGGTGGTGTTTTCTATCTGGCTGAATACCATCCATTTACCTGGGTGTTTGATGAAAAAAATCCTGATCAACTGGAGGTCGGATATGATTATTTTGATCAAGAAGTTTTGATTGAGACCATTGTTGGTTCGTATGCCGACCCGGAGGCGGTCATTGACCAAAAAGAATCGTATGAATGGGCGCACCCGATGGGTGAGGTGTTAACCTCTTTGATTAATGCGGGTTTCCAACTTGAATTTGTGCATGAGTTTGATTTCAGCAATTACAAACGATATCCCTTTTTGGTGCGAAATGAAAAGGGAATGTGGGTGATGCCGGAGGGAAAAGCACGAATACCGTTGATGTTTTCAGTCCGGGCAAATAAGTAGGTGCGGCGCACTTTTTTTGCAAGGTTTACCTGATTGAAAAAAACCGATTTCCCACGCTATCGTATTGGAATAAAGTGCGCTGCACCTCTGAATGCGTTAATGCCGGTCCAGATGAAGCCCACTTCTTTGGTTAATGATTTATTGGCGGGAAGGTGGTGTTGGGTAGATAGGAATCTACTGATCCGAAGTGCTTCTCACCTATTTCAACGGCTATCTTTAATTTAAGGTATGATTGGGATTTACAATTAGAAAGTCGAAAAAGGAATTTTTATGGAATCAACCCCAATTACCGATATCATCCAGCAGCGTTATTCCTGCCGCAAGTATCAGACAGAACCCATTGATAAAAACTTGCAGGAAGAATTTCAGAATTATCTGGATTCTTTAACCAAAGGACCCTTCGGAACACCAATCCGGTTGAAATTAACGGCTGCTACGCAGGAAGATAACGCCGCCCTACGCGGTTTGGGGACTTATGGGTTTATTAAAAATGCTACCGGTTTTATTATTGGTGCCGCTGAAGAAACGGATCAAATGCCGGAAGATTATGGTTATGTGGTAGAACTAGCGGTGTTAAAAGCCACTAGCCTGGGATTGGGCACTTGCTGGTTGGGCGGTACTTTTACAAAATCTGCTTTTGCAAAAAAGATCAACAAACAAAAAAATGAAGTGATTCCGGCTGTAATTGCCACCGGTTATGCTACCAAAGACAGCCGTTCAACCGACCGGCTTCGTCAACGTATACAGGCTGACCGTCGATTGCCGTGGTCATCACTATTTTTTGAAGGCCAATTTGGTTCACCCCTCACCGAATCACAAGCAGGGGAATATCAAAAAGCTTTGGAAATGCTGCGAATTGGACCATCTGCCTCAAACAAACAACCCTGGCGTGTTATTCGGAATGGTTCGAAATGGCATTTTTACTGTCAGCGAACACCTGGTTACGGTAAAGGCAGTACCTTGTTTGGACTGATGAGATTGGTGGATTTGCAGCGCCTTGATATTGGTATTGGTATGTCCCATTTTGAATTAACGGTGCGTGAAATGGGTTTAGACGGTGAATGGGTTGTTCGCGATCCGGAGTTATCTGAAGATAAAACGGACCGTGTTTACATCGCGACCTGGCAGGGATAAGCACCTACTGTTTTACTGCAACAGCCTGATTGGACAGCTGTGTGACTTTTCCTCTGGGTGTAAAAAACACCGCGGCTAAGGCGATGGTCGCAGGGATCAACGCTAACCAAAACATATTTGCCATTGATAAACCAAGTACATTCCGGATGGTATCTTCAACCAGTGCACTGCTGCCAGGTTGGGGGTTGATCAGATTATTAAGATCGACTGTGCCGGAGGGGTAACCAGCTTTAAGCAGCAAACTGGCTAACCGAGTGCTGAGAAAAGCCCCCATCATGCTGACGCCGATTGTGCCGCCAATGCTGCGTGAAAACTGTATGGTTGAGGTAGCAGTGCCTAAATCCCGACGTTGGACTGCTGTTTGCACTGCGATCATATAAACCGGGAGGGTAAGCCCCATACCGATGCCCATTAAGGATGTAAAGATCATCACCGTGATCCACGTTGTGGCAGCGCTGATCGTGGTCATCAAAAATGCCCCAATGACCAGCAGCACCATGCCAAAAATTGAAATTGCCCGGAATGGAAATTTTAAAACCAACCGACCGCCATAAATACTGGCTAATGTCCAGCTCAGTGACATAGGTGTTAAGGTAATACCCGCAACCGTTGCAGTAGTGCCCAAAACCGCCTGTACAAACAACGGTACATAGGAGAGGCTACCAAACATTGCCCATCCTGCCAGAATTCCATGAAAAATAGAGACCAAAAATAACCGATCAGAAAATAAATGCAGCGGTAAAATGGGGTCCGGTGCACGTTTTTCAACAAAAAACAAACCCGTCAATAGTCCAATCGCAGCCGCCATGAACCACCAGCCCGATGGATGTCCGAGTTCGTTTAACCCTAATAACAGGCTTAATGCGCCCAGCGTTAATAGAACGGCACCAGAAATATCCAATTGGACTTTTTGATCACTCGGATTGGGAGCATCTTGCCAGGCGAACCAGACCAGAAAAATAGCTAATGAACCCGGAATAAGGTTAATAAAAAATACCCAGTGCCAGGAGATTTGGTCGACCAAAAACCCACCAATTAATGGACCAACAATGGAAGAAACGCCCCAAACGCCGGAGATCATTCCCTGCATGCGGGCACGTTTTTCTACGCTGAAAATTTCTCCAATGATGGTGAGTGCCAAGGGCAGGACACCTCCTGCACCTAAGCCCTGAATGGCCCGGAAGAATATTAATTGCAGCATATTTTGCGCCAGACCACACAGAATCGATCCCGTTAAAAATAGAATCATGGCAAATAAGTAAACCTTTTTTCGTCCAAAAAGGTCGGAAATCTTTCCATATAAGGGTACGGTAGTTGTTGAAGCTAACATATAAATTGAAAATACCCAGCTATAGATGGACAATCCACCCAATTGTGCTACAACCGAAGGCATCGCGGTGGCAACAACCGTACCTTCGACTGCCGCCAGGAAAATACTTAAAATAACACCAGTTGTGATCAAGATGATCTGTTTATTCTTCAAAGAAAAATGCCTCCCGCGAAAAAAAATAACGGGATTGGAATTGTTTCCCCCAAAACGCACCAACCACCAAACTAATTATAATGGAGGTTGATAGAAAATCGATATAAATTTTCTCTGAAATTACGATACCTTACGGCATTATCTCACCCTTAATCACAATTTCTTTCCATGAGACCCACGAAGGGCTGCTGTCGGTTTGGATGCGGATTTGTCGGACGTTTTCCAATGGTGGGTTTGGTTTAAAAACCAACCAGTCATTATCTCGGGTAATGCCGCTGAAAGCATGAACGGGGATATAATCGCCTGTTTCTGATTGGCGAATGAGCAGACGGTGAAGGGTATTGCCTTGTGGCCACTGTGCCACCAGTAAGCGAATTTCGCTGACACGATAATTATTCTCCAGATCTACTGTTATCCACTGCGGTGCATCGCTGCCGGAACCCCACTGGGTGGTGGGATCGTCATCGACGGCATATTCCGGTAGTTCTTCTGCCAGGTTTTGAGATGCCTGGACCGGTTTACCATAGGCTATATTGTCCCGTGGAATTTCGACGGCAACACAGGGATCTGGTTGGTTGTTGGGTGAAAATAGATTTAATAAATATGCATCCTCATCCATTAAACCCCAAGTGCGGTCTCCTGCACTGGCATTAGCCGGATAGTAAGTCCAATATAACCAGCCATCAAAACCATACTGGCAGGATTCCGCTACCCAATTTGTTGTCACGCGAGCGGCATTTTTAAGGTCAGGGAAAATATGGCGAAATGGTCCATATTCACCCAATATAATCGGTTTGGCTGAGTAATCCAGCATTCCAAACGCTTCCACGTGTGCTTCTAAACTTAACGAACCAGGATAGGCGTGAAAGTCAAAAAAATCTAAATCCGATTTTTCAAGCAGAGATTTCGTTTCCACATACCAATCTGGCGCAACCAGTTCAGGCACAAAAAAACCCATTGTTACCAGTGCAGTTGGATCATGGGAAAGGATCTCCTCCTTCATTTGTTGAATATAATAGATGATCCCATCACTGACCATTTGTTCCTTTTGTTTCGGATCACCCATATCATATGTGCCTGTAGTTGTCTCAACTGAACCACTGGTTAACGACAAAGGTGGCTGGTCACGAAACATCCACTGCTCATTCAGCAATTGCCATCCAAGTACGGCAACAAAGGCAGGGTTTCTCTCGTTCAATCCAGTTATTAAATCACGCCAGTAACGCCGAGTGGCAGTAATGGCTTGCGGGCGTAGATAGTAGGAATTGCGATAACCGGCAAAATCGCTACCAGAGTTAAAATTTGCTTCTTCAGCGTATCCTCCAGCATCCGGGAGATCATTTGAGGTAAACAGGATGAAGATACCTGCTTCTCTGGCTGCCAGCATCATGTCTGTGATATTGTCCAAATAGGCTGGGTTAAGACCTGGTTTATCCGTATTAGCAATGCAACCCGGCCCCTGGTTACATTGGTCTAAAAATACCCGTACCGTGTTGTATCCCAGGTCAGCCAGGTTTTTGAAATCCCTTCTGGTTAAATCGGGATCGTAGATTCCTACTCGAAGTAACAGGTTTGTAAAACCACTATTTGTGGGAACAAAAGCATAGTTTACACCGCGCGGAGTAAATTTTTCCCCATTATCTTTAAGAAAAAATTCACCAATTCCCTCTGACTGGCGGATACCGATTTGATGTTTATTTTGGTTTAGGATTGGTTCGATGGTGTTGGTTATGTTTGGTATAGGAGTGGTTGGTGATGGAATCAAGGTTGGCGAAGGTGTTTGAGTGTTAAGGGATATTTCTGTAACTGTCGTTGTGGATATATTTGGTGTTTTTGGAAACATATTACATCCAACCAAAATAAATAAAACCCAAAACGAACGGACGAATAAAGAAAACAAATTTTTCCAACGCACCAGGTTACCTCTCTTCCACTCTCATTTTGTAATAAAGGAATCTTAAGAGCTTCTAATTATTCTTCGATTTTATGGTTTTTTAATTTTTCTTGCGACCGGTAGTAAAGGGTCTTTAAGGAAAAATAATGAAATCAAGCCGTTGAGGTTTGGATCATAATTGATTTTGAGATTAATAATCATTCTGTCTCAAAAACAGTGAAAGAGAATGGTAACGTGATAAAATTGCATTCGTCATTTTTAAACAAATCGGAGAATATTCCATGTCTTACGCAAAACAAATAGCAGCCGAATTAAAGCTGCGTGAAAATCAAGTTTCTGCCACAATTGAAATGCTCGATGAGGGTAACACAATCCCCTTTATTGCCCGTTATCGAAAAGAACGGACCGACAGCTTGGATGAAGAACAGCTTCGCAGTGTGCAAACCTGGTTGGAACGGCTTCGTGCGATGGATGAACGCCGCCAGACCATCTTAAAATCAATTGAAGAACAAGATAAACTAACTGATGAACTGCGCGCTAAGATTATGGCCGCTGATACCCTGACCGCTTTGGAAGATATTTACCAACCCTACAAACCGAAACGCCGAACCCGTGCTATGTTGGCCAGGCAGCGTGGTTTGGAAGGTCTTTCAGAGTGGATTCTAACCCAGCCGTTAACAAAATCGAGTCTGGAAGAAATTGCAAAACCCTTTTTAAATGATGATGTTCCCACTATTGAAGATGCCTGGCAGGGAGCCAGGGATATTGTCGCTGAGGCGATCAGCGACCATGCCGAAGTGCGTGCTGCTACCCGTGAAAAAGCAATGCAGTGGGGTGGTTTTTCTTGTGAAAAAATCGACAGTGCGGAAGACGAAAAACGGGTTTATGAGACGTATTACAATTTTGATTACCGGGTAGATCGAATCCGCCCCCATCAGGTATTGGCGATCAACCGCGGTGAAGAAGAAAAAGTTTTACGGGTTCATGTCAAGCTGGAACAGCGTGATTGGGAAAACGCGATTTATACCCATTTTCGCCCCAATCCAAAATCTCTAATGATTGAACAGTTTAAGGAAGCGATAAACGACGCAGCCGAACGATTGTTGTTACCGGCTATCGAACGGGATGTGCGCCGTGCCTTAACCGAAATGGCAGAAGCGCATGCCATCACTGTATTTGCGACCAACCTGAAAGGTTTGTTAAACCAACCACCCTTGGCTGGTTATAATGTGCTCGCCATTGACCCCGGTTACCGGACTGGTTGTAAGGTGGCAGTTGTTGACCCGACCGGTAAGGTGCTTGATACGGTCACCATTTACCCGCATCCGCCACAAAATCAAAAAGAAAAATCACTGACTATTTTGGAAGCACTAATTAAAAAACACAAAGTCAATTTAATCTCGATTGGTAACGGCACCGCTTCCCGCGAAAGTGAGCAGTTGGTGGCCGAACTGACTCGAGATATGAGCAGCACCCGTTACCTGATCACCAGTGAAGCCGGCGCTTCTGTCTATTCTGCCAGCCCTTTGGCACGCGCAGAAATGCCGGATCTGGATGTTTCCATGCGTGGCGCTGTTTCAATTGCACGTCGGGTGCAGGACCCGTTAGCTGAATTGGTGAAGATTGATCCCAAATCAATCGGGGTTGGTATGTACCAGCATGATGTTGATCAGGGTGAATTATCTCGTTCCTTAACTGGCGTGGTAGAGGATGTAGTCAATCGGGTGGGGGTAGATGTTAATACCGCTTCCCCAGCGTTACTGACCTACGTTTCCGGCATTGGCCCCAAACTGGCGGAAAAGATTGTTGCTTTTCGGGATGAAAATGGACCCTTTGTCGCCCGGACACAGTTAAAGGAAGTACCAGGTTTGGGTCCCAAAGCATTTGAACAATCTGCTGGCTTTTTAAGAGTCCGGGATGGAAAAGAAGCAATGGATGCTTCTGCCATTCACCCGGAAAGTTACAAGGTAGCCAAAGCAGTTATGAAAAAAAGCGGCATCACGTTAAAAATGTCGATCGATGACCGTAAACACGCCTTAGATCGGCTAAAACGTGAAACACCACTACAAACACTGGCGGCAGAATTAGATTGCGGTGTGCCTACCCTGGAAGACATTTTTGAGCAGCTTATCCGACCCGGGCGCGACCCTCGCGAAGATTTACCAGCCCCGATCTTACGCAGTGATGTGCTTTCGATGGAAGACCTGCAAGAAGGCATGCTGCTGAAAGGCACTGTGCGTAATGTGGTAGACTTTGGCTCTTTCATAGATATTGGTGTTAAGCAAGATGGCTTATTACACCGTTCACAACTTCCGCGTGGTGAAGTGCTCACCGTGGGACAGGTAATCACTGTCAGCATCCAGAGTGTGGAAAAAGAACGCGGCCGCATCTCCCTCGGCTGGGCAAACGGATAATAAACAACAAAAGGCTGGCTTTAAAGGCCAGCTTTTTCTTTTTGAATTCAACATACTTTTCACATCCAATAATTTCGTGAACTATTACGACTTCTTAGCGTAACGATTATCATATTAAATCGATGCCAATCGGTATACAAGGCCATGATTTCACATAGTTGAAAAAAAATTTCGGAATGTTGTATCATATAAGGGTAAACCCATCGATGCAATTACCGGAATCTAGCAGGAGGAATTTCCGAATGACAACTGTGTTAAAAGGTAAGGATATTTTACACGTTAAGGATATTAAACTGGAGCAGATTAACATGATTATGGAAACTGCAGCCCGGTTTGAACAGGTTTTGGATTCAGGGGGGCGATTAAACAACATGGCAGGAAAATTGTTAGCAATGTTGTTTTATGAACCATCTACGCATACCCGCATGTCTTTTGAATCAGCCATGCTGCGATTAGGTGGACAAGTGCTTTCCGTGCCAGATGCCAGGGCTTCCAGCTCCGCTGTGAAAGGTGAAACCCTTTATGATACTGGCAAGATGATTGATGGTTATGCTGATATTGCAGTAATTCGGCATATGCAGGAAGGTAGTGCCAGGGAATTAGCTGACGGTTCCAGCATTCCGGTTATTAACGGTGGGGATGGTTCTGGGCAACACCCGACCCAGGCTTTGTTAGATATTTACACCATCCAAAAAGAAAGAACCCGTTTGAATAATCTGACGGTTACTCTGGCAGGTGATCTAAAAAATGGCCGTACCGTACATTCTCTATCCTGGTTACTGGGTAAATATGGTCCTCGTTTTTATTTTGTTTCCCCGGAAGAGCTGCGTATGCCACCCGAAATCACCAAGGCGTTAGTAGATGACGGCATTGAAGTCATTGAGACACCCGATCTCAGCACAGCAGCAGCCAAAAGTGATGTACTTTACATGACCCGTATCCAAAGAGAACGGTTTACTGACTGTGAAGCTTACGAACGTCTGAAGGATACTTACCTCATTAATAATGATCTGATTCGGAAAGCAAAATCCGGCATAACCCTTATGCACCCTCTACCGCGTTTAAATGAAATCGCCCGGGAAGTGGACGATTATGAGGGGGCGGCTTATTTCCGGCAGGCTGCCAATGGCGGGCCGATCCGTATGGCTGTATTAGCTTTGCTGACAGGCAACGAATAATAGCTTATCAACTACCTTGATGTTTAAAACCATCTTCAGGAGAAAAATTGGATGTTTAAAAGTTCAGGTGCACAATTTGATTTGGTAACAAAAACACAAGTTCAAGCAAAAAAGATTTTTTGGAATTTAACGCCGCCGCTGTTATATGAAGAAATTATCCAGCGCCGTGAGGCCATCATTGCAGAATCCGGTCCGGTTGTCGTCTACACTGGCAAATGTACGGGCCGCTCACCGAATGATAAATTTTTTGTGAAGGAATCCTCAAGTCAAGATCATGTCTGGTGGGGCAAAGTCAATAAGCCTTTCCCTGCGGATAAATTTGAGAGTTTGAAAGGGCGTATTCTTGAATATTTCAGCCAGAAAGAGTTGTTTGTTCAGGATTGTTACGGTGGTGCAGATCCCGATTACCGTTTTCCGGCGCGCATCATTACAGATACTGCCTGGGAAAGTTTGTTTGCTTATAACATGTTTATCCATGCTGAAGGAAAACCACCTCATGAGTTTTCCCCGGAATTAACGTTATTGGTAGCTTCGGGTTTTGAAGTGGAACCGGAGGTAGATGGAACCCGCTCTGATGTAGTGGTCGCCATTCACTTAGGGCAAAAATTGGCGATTATAGCGGGAACCCGTTATGCTGGAGAAACCAAAAAAACCGTCTTCACTGCTTTAAATTATCTTTTTCCTTTACAAAATATTTTTCCGATGCACTGTGCTGCCAATATCGGAGCAGACGGTGATACAGCTTTGTTTTTTGGCTTAAGCGGCACAGGTAAAACCACACTTTCCGCGGATCCGAACCGCCGGCTAATTGGTGATGATGAACATGGTTGGAGTGATCACGGTGTATTTAACTTTGAAGGTGGTTGTTATGCTAAGGTGATTCGACTTTCTGCTGAAGACGAACCGCAGATTTTTTCCATGACCCGTCGCTTTGGTACCATTTTGGAAAATGTAGTGGTTGACCCTGCCACGCGTAAAATCGATTTAATGGATGATACCATTACTGAAAATACGCGAGCCTCCTATCGTTTAACCGAGTTAGAAAATTTTGAGCCTTCCGGTATGGGGCAGCATCCGAAAAATGTTATCTTCCTTACGGCGGATGCTTTTGGTGTGTTACCCCCGATTTCCCGCCTGACACCGGAACAGGCCATGTATCACTTCCTTTTGGGTTATACAGCCAAAGTAGCCGGAACGGAAAAAGGAATTAAAGAACCACAGGCAACATTCAGCACCTGTTTTGGTGGTCCATTTATGGTGCACCACCCGATGGTATATGCCCGTTTATTAGGTGAGAAGATTGAAAAACACCAATCGAATTGTTGGTTGGTTAATACGGGTTGGACAGGTGGAGCGTATGGTGAAGGAAGCAGGATGAAAATTTCCTATACCCGCGCAATGGTAGATGCCCTCTTAAGCGGTGCTTTGGAGAATGTAGAATATAAGGCAGACCCGGTATTTGGCGTTTTGGTGCCACAATCTTGTCCTGGTGTACCATCTGATGTACTTAACCCCCGTACAACGTGGGCAAATCCTGCGGCTTATGATGAGCAGGCTCAAAAGTTAGCTACCATGTTTAAGGCTAACTTTGCCCAATTTGCAGATGAAGTCCCACCGGAGGTATTGGCTGCTGGGCCTTGCTGTTAAGGTTGTTTTTCAGTTGAAATATATTGAATATATTCCTGATAGGCATCTACAAACCAGGGATGAATGACCACTAGATTTTCATGCTGTGACCATAAATAATCCAGATAGACCCACACCGCAGCATCGAGTGAACGATCAAGTGCAGTTAACAATTTTTGTTGGTAAGGAGGCTGACCGGTTTGGTCCCAGGCAATTTTATCTGCCAGAAAAACGACTTTATCTAACAGGGAAGCCTCCTTTTTTAGTGTAGTATGACAGCCAACAGCACTTAAAATTTCTTGATCTTCAATGCCAAATACTTCTTGGCAAATAACGGTTGATATTTTCTGATGTAATATCATCGGGGCTTTTAATTCTTCTGGCAGCACAGGAATGCCATGGGACTTGGCATACATAACACGCTGTGGTGTTGGAATGATCGCGCTAATGTCGTGGAGATAACCAGCTACTTCCGCCTGGATTGGGTTGGTATTAAAACGGTTGGCCAGGTGTTTTGCTTGGTTAGAAACAGAAGCACAATGAGCAGCGGTTTGAGACTGATTGTAGAAGCTTAAAAATTTTTCAGCTTGGATTAAAAGTAGATCTTTTTCTTGGAGTGAAAAATCGTAACCTTGTCGGTTATTCATATCTTCAATCTTCTTCACAAAATACGTTCTTGAGAAATTCATTTCCAGCTTGAATCGCTGGATCATTTACTTCACTTAGGTTTTTATAATACATGCATTGGCTTTCCCTATAATATGGAACTTTATTAACATAATCAATTAGTGAACCTGCATACCCATATTCACCGGTATAGGCATAGGCCTCAATAAACGGCATCCATTCAATGGCATCATAGGGTTTTAAATTGTGTGTTTGTATGTTTTGTTCAAGTGAGGTAACTTCTTCCCAATTATGGAACTGTCTTGCTAAATCAGCTTTTTCGTAATAATAACACCATGAGTTGGTATCCCCTTCATAACCAATAATTTCCTTAAATTTGTCATCATTTAGCGTATCTTCATTAATTATTTGTCCAAGTTTTGAAAATTCTGCAGCATATTGTATGGTTGCTTGATCGTATACTGAGATTTCTGGATGATCGCCATTCAGTAATCTTAAACATGATTTGCTAGTTGGTTTGGAAAAGATTAAAGCTTTATCATATTGGTGGAAAAAATAAAAAGACCGATGATTTCTTTCATAGGGAGCGTTGGTTTGTAAATTCTTTATCGTTCCGTCATTTATTACTTCAGCGGATATGTTTATTTCCTCAGAATCGGTGAAATAAAGTAAACTTGCTGGTGCCCAAATGGAATAGCCTTCTTGTGTTTCACCCGGATAAAGCCCCATAAGTGTTGTGCCTTGTTCTAAACCGGGAACACGCCAGGTAAATTCTCGCCACATTTTCTGTGTTTCAACCCAATCTGAGGCAAACCGAAGATTATTTGCATATTGAGTCATTACCGCAAAAAAAATGAAAATGGATGTAAATACTGGTCTCCAAGAGGCAGAACAAAAATAAAAAATCACACCTATGATAAACATAGATATACCTATCGAAGACGGAAACGAAAAGCGATTTAATACGATAAAAGCCACTTCTTTTTCCGCAAGATTAATAGGAATTAGACAAATCGCTGCACCTAAAAATCCAATAATAAACATATCTCTTGCCCAATAATTTTTATTATTTGTTTCTGTCGATGATGTGTTTAGGGAGCGCATCAATAAAATAGTTCCCCCTGTAATTAAAATTGCAAATAGAAAACCGATTAAGAATTCACTTGTCCTTAATTGAGGTAAGAATTGTTTTATGGGGGTAATCCAAGCATCAACAAAAATTTCACCCATATCGATAATGAATCTTCTTAAAAAGTTGACCGCAATTAATCTTGGATTATCAAGCAGATTTAGGTATAAACGCTCTACGTCTGTTGCATATCGTGAACTATCAAATAAAAATAATCGCCAGACCACAAAAATTAACGGGGCTAATGTAAATGGAAGAACGGTTAAGAATAATTTTTTCAATTTCTTATACCAAATCTCAGAAGACTCCCTTAATATTAAATAAATTAACAATAAAAAGCGGTAACCTTCTAAGCCAATGTAATATTCCATTAAGAATACGCTGAATAAAGATAACAAAGCTGAAACTAAAAAAAGGAATATCTTGCTAATTAAGTTTTTGGATAGTAAGAACTTAATGCTTAATGCAATAGACCATAACATTGCAGCCATTGCGAATTGTTGTGCTTGATAGTTAAAGGCGTGTGGCTGTTCCAAAAAACCTGGGTAAAGGAGATAAAGGATGCTAATTAATGTTATAGGTAGATACTTATTGTTCCATATTAATAACAGACCCCACAAAAGGGCTACAGCTCCTGCCCATCGTAATCCGATGGCTAGAATTTGATAATAAATAATATTGCTGTCAAAAAAATCATAAAGAGTAGAAGATAAATAACCACGGAAAGGTCTATCCGACGCGTATATTTCGAAAAATCGTTCCGGTCCAAATTTTTCTCCTCCGTAAATTTCATACCAATCATCGGCATAATAACCCATGGAATCCACATGTTGCAAGTATGTGACACAGGTGATAATCAACAATAGAAGTGAAACGATCCAAAACAAACTTTTCTGATTTTTTAGCATTTAAGATTCCTGATAAATTGATTTTTGGAGCCTTCAATTTGGTTTAATTTATAACATTTGAATTTATGAACTGTCAACGAAAATTTACTGATCCGATCCCAACATCAAATATTCTTCAAGATTCAGCATACTGCTATCTTAAGCAAAAAATGATTCATGAATTTTAGCTTTTGATTATTGCAGGTATGTTTTTTTTTACGATATACTTGTTTTATGCATACAACATCTGCTGAATTTACAATTCCTGAACATTATTCGACTGATAGACGGGGTGCCGTCCGCTGGATTTTTTCCCACGCCATTCGTCAATGGCCGATGATCATTGCTGCTCTGATTGGTGCTTTTGGCAATGCTGCGATGATGGCTGTAATTCCCATATTAACAGGTGAAGCTTTTAACTTGGTTGTAAACAATACGGGTGATACGAATCGCTTGGGTCAAATTGCCTTATTGATGGCGGGTTCACAAGTCTTAAGAGGTGTATTACAGCTTGGACGAAATTATGGGTTTGAATTTACCGCTCAGCGTGTTGAACGGGAAGTTCGGTATGAACTCTATACCAGCTTGTTGGGGAAAAGTATGACATACCATAATTTACAGCCTGTTGGTGACACGATGGCAAGAGCTACCAATGATGTGCGCGAAGTGAATTATATGTTTAGCCCTGGCATTAATGTAGTGGTTGGTTCTTTAAATTTTCTTTTTATGCCCCTGCTTTTATCTGCCCAATACCACCCCTCATTATTGCTTACTCCCATCGTGTTCACCATACTATATGGTCTGGCTTTGTGGGATTACCTTCGTACGCTAAGCCCCATTACGGATGAAGTTCGTGCTTCGTTTGGAGCTTTAAATACTCGCCTCGCGGAAGCCCTAGATGGTATTGAGGTTGTAAAGAGCACAGCACAGGAAAGATCTGAAGTAATGCGTTTTGGTAAAAATATCATTCGGTATCGGGATGCCTCTGTAAAACAGGGAGATGTGGAAGCCCGTTTTTTGCCATTACTATTGTTAGCCGTTGCATTAGCAGGTGGATTATTACATGCCATGATCCTTTTCCGCCAAGGTGTGATTGATGTTGGAAATGTTGTTGCTTATTTTGGTCTGTTGTTAATGCTCGGATTTCCAGTCTTTGCCTCTGTTTTTGCATATTCCCGCCTGGCTCTGGGTGTGGCAGGAGCACGCCGTATTTTAGAGACGATTAACAAGGAAACTGATCTGGACCAAAATGTTTCTGGATATAGCGGTGTGATGCGTGGTGAAGTTGAATTTAAAGATGTTACCTTCGCTTACCAAAATGGTGAACCGGTATTGGAACATATCAATTTTAAAGTAAAACCCGGGCAAACCGTTGCTATTGTTGGGCAAACCGGTTCCGGTAAAACCTCATTAATGCGACTCATTAACCGCACCTATGATGTAACCTCTGGGCAAGTACTGGTGGATGGGATCGATGTGCGAGAATGGAATTTGGAAGAGCTTCGGCGTCAAATTTCGATTATTGAACAAGATATATTCCTGTTTTCTCAAAGCCTGGCACAAAATATTGCATTTGGTAAACCTGATGCAAGCCAGGAAGAAATTGAACAGGCTGCACGATCTGCGCAGGCACATGAGTTTATTCAAACATTTTCGGAAGGGTATCAGACGGTCATTGGTGAACGAGGGGTTACCCTTTCGGGTGGGCAACGCCAGAGAATTGCCCTGGCAAGGGCATTTTTGACCTCACCGCATATCTTGATTTTGGATGATTCTACAAGTGCTATTGATAGTGCGACGGAAGATATGATCCAGCGAGCAATTTATGCCGCAGCTGAAGGCCGAACCACGTTTATTATTACCCATCGTCTTTCACAAATCCGTTGGGCAGATTTAATTGTAGTAATGCGGGGCGGTAAAATCTCCGCAATAGGTACGCATGAAGAATTAATGGAAACTTCAGTGGCATATCGTAGGATTTTTAACGAATAATTTTTGTTTTACTCAATACAATGAGAAATAGTGATATTGTCTTCTACGAACGATAGGAATTATTAAAATTTTATGGGCTTCTTTTCAGGATTAGACGCAGAAAAATACGACCGGCAGTATTCCGATCAGCAATTGGTTCAACGGATTATGGTTTATTTCAGACCACATCTTCGAAAGATTGTGGTAATTGTTTTGGCGGTATTAGCTGTTTCTGGAGCGGATTCTTTGCAGCCGATAGTAGTATCCCGCGGCATGGATCAAATCTCCACTGATAATAACATGCGGAATATTTTTCTTGTTGCTGGTGCTGTTTTATTAATTGGTGTATCTGCCTGGTTAATGAATTGGATTCGGCGCAGGTTAACGATCCGCGTCATTGCTGATGTTTTAATGAAGTTAGCTACTGATGGCTTTAAGGCTGCTGCCGCACATGATTTATCGTTTTATGATGAATTTTCTTCAGGCAGAATTGCTTCACGTATCACTTCCGATACACAAGACTTTGGGCAATTGGTGATTTTATTTACGGATGTTGCTTCACAGGTAATTGAATCTGTGATTTTGGCAGTCGTTTTATTTTCTATTAATTGGCGTCTGACATTAATCTCTATGGCTATGATCCCGATTGTTTTTACCTTAGCCATACTTTACCGTAAATTAGCCCGAAAAGTTACTCGAGCTGGAATGCGTGCTATGGCAGAAGTGAACTCCACGATTAAAGAAACCGTGAGTGGAATTAGCGTTGCAAAAAATTACCGGCAAGAAGCCAGTATTTTTGAAATTTTTAACAAAGCCAACCAGACCTCATATCGGGTAAATATCAATCGTGGATTGGTGCTGTCGATCGTTTTTCCAACCTTAAATACAATTGGCGGTGTTGCTACAGCCATATTGGTCTATACCGGAGGATTAACCGTGATCCAAGGGGTTGTAACATACGGATCCTGGTATCTGTTTATTTTGAGTTTGGATCGATTTATGTTTCCGGTGATGAACCTGGCTTCTTTCTGGACGAATGTCCAAAATGGACTTTCAGCTGCGGAGCGCGTATTTGCATTGATTGATGCAGACCCAGCTGTTGTGCAGACGGATTCCAATATCGTGCCACCTTTACGGGGTGAAATTGAGTTTAAGCAGGTGGACTTCCATTACAAAAAAGAAGAACAAATTTTAGATAATTTTAATTTACACATCAAACCCGGTGAAACGGTGGCTTTGGTTGGACATACAGGTGCTGGAAAATCATCGATCGCCAAACTTATTACCCGGTTTTACGAATTCCAGGGCGGTAGTATCTGTATTGATGGGATGGATATTCGCAGTTTTGATCTTGAATCTTACCGTCGTCAATTGGGAATCGTCTCCCAGGTACCATTTTTATTTTCCGGAACTGTCTTGGAAAATATTTGTTATACCTGTGACCAGATGGATCCAAGCATGGTTAAGGAAGTTGCTAACCAAATTGGAGATGGAGAATGGCTGGAGACCTTGCCACAGGGTTTGCAGACGGAAGTGGGGGAACGTGGTGGTATGCTTTCGATGGGACAGCGTCAATTGGTGTCTTTGATGCGGGTTTTGGTGCAGCGTCCAGCCGTATTTATTTTAGATGAAGCTACTGCCAGCATTGACCCATTTACCGAATGGCAGATTCAACAGGCGTTAAACTTAATTCTCAAACGGACGACCTCTATTTTAATTGCGCATCGCCTCTCTACTGTGAAATCGGCGGACCGAATCATCGTTATGCGGGAAGGCAAGATCATTGAAGAAGGCAGTCATGACACTTTATTATCTGAGTCAGGACACTATGCGGAATTGTATAACACGTACTTTCGGCATCAGAGTTTGGCCTATGTGGAACAAGCTCCGCATCGTGAATAATAAGGTTTTATTCTTTTAACCCTCACCAAATGGTCAGGCTGAATTCCCGCCAAACCGCGTATATCTTAACCAAAAAGAATCAGTTATACTCTTTCAGGTGTAAATAAAGTTAATGATTCATAGGATTTAAGATGGAAGTTTCAGTTCAAAAAAAATTTAATCAAAAAATACTATCTGAGGCTCTACTCAGCTTCGGCTTAGATAAATATTCCTATCAAGCTTTGGATGGATTTGAAAATTTCTTGTTTGAAGTTGATACCGGATCGCAAGAGGTGATTTTGCGCCTTTCACATAGTAGCAAAAAAACAGAACACGCTATTACATCGGAGTTGTTATACCTTCAGTATTTAGCAACCAATCAGGCAAATGTTGCTTTACCAATTCTTTCATTAAAAAACAAACTGGTTGAAACTATTTCCGATGAAGAAGATGGATATTTCAGTGTTGTATGTTTTGAAAAAGCACCTGGGAAACATCCGCGGGATGAAGATCACCAAACTGAACTTTATTATACTTGGGGCAAAGCAATGGGACGTTTGCACAAGTTATCCACAACTTACAAGCCAAAAGATGGATACCAGCGTATGCACTGGTATGAAGAAATTGAGGTTACACAACCTGATCAGTTTTTATCACCGGATCAATGGTTGATAATAGAAAAAATTCAACAAACAACAGCTCGGTTAAAGACACTGCCAATCTCTAGAGAAACTTATGGCATTATTCATAATGATTTGCATACAGGTAACTTTTTATATGACGGCAGTAAGATAACGATGATTGATTTTGAAGATGCAGTGCAGATGTGGTATGTTTCTGATATCGCCATCAGTTTATTCATGACGGCTGTTTGGCCGCCAAATAACCAAACTCGTGAAGAAGTACCCTGTACGTTCTTGCCACCATTTTTAAAAGGTTACCAAAGTGAGAAAGAAATAAATGGTCAATGTTTGTATCGAATGCCATTATTTTTAAAGTTCCGGGAATTAGGTCAATATGTTGCCATGTATCGCGGTGCTGATTTGGAAAACATGCATCCTTGGGTAGCTCGGTTTATGGAGGGGCGGCGTGAACGAATTGAAAACGAGATCCCGGTATTTGAGATTAACGATTGGGAACAATTTTTATAAAATAAACAATTGCAAAAATCAAGGAGTTTATGCTTGGAGCAACAATTTTATCCGGATGATTTTGACAACTGGGCAGCGGGATATGATCAAGACGTATTGAATGAAAACGTATTTCCTTTCATTGGATACCGACAGTTAATGGCAAAATTGATCAGTGAAGGCAGCCCTTTACGTGGAAAAAAAGTGCTTGATCTGGGCTGCGGCACTGGGAATTTGGCAGGTTTTATGATAAAGGATGGAGCGGAAGTCTGGTCAACTGATTTTTCACCAGAAATGATCAAAATCGCACGGACTAAATTTCCCGATTTGCCTTTTGAAATTCAAGATCTAAGAGATCCGCTTCCCGTGATATACCCACAACGATATGACCTGGTTACTTCTGCTTACGTTTTTCATCATTTTTTGTTACCGGAAAAAATCCGCCTGATTAAAAGTTATCTTAATCAGCATCTTAATCCAGGTGGGAAACTGTTGATTGGAGATTTGGTGTTTCAGGATCAATCTGTCAGGTACCAAATCAGCCAGGCTTACCCCGACACGTGGGATGATGAATATTATTGGATTATGGAAGAGGATTTGCCTGTATTAGAGGAGAGCGGTTTGAAAGTACAAATTTTTCCAATCTCTGTTTGTGCCGCTGTTTTGGTTTTCAAGAATAAAAAATAGATAACCAAAAATAAGTTTCCCTGATAGTAAAACCAAATTATTAGAAACTTAAAATGAAGAAACGGACCATTTTTGACGCTTTTTTGACGCTGCCTACCTATCATATTGATAAAAAGGTAAGGAGTAATGAATGCGTAATCGATTAGGTCGTTTTGGTGTTTTGATTGTGGTTATTTCTTTATTATCTATGGCTTGTTTTTGTTTACCGGCTAGTATTTCCGATAAACTGTTTTCTGCTAATTCCGGGAATAGTGAGGTTTTTCCGGCTGAGGAAAATTTGATGGAGCAAACTGAAACCGATTTGCTTGAAGAATCGGTGCTTGCGGATACAGAAATGCCAACGCCAACCCAAGTATTGGAATCCGAGATTGATCATCCGGAGTCCGCCCCACAGCTGATTCGCCAATGGGCTGTATCAGCAGCAGCCAGTTCCGAATATAGCAGTGAAAATTGGTCAGCAAGTCAGGCTGCAGGAGAGCCGGATGTAAATGAGTGCGGTGATAATAGCAGAGCCTGGGCATCCGAATCTGCGGTTACGGTTGAATGGTTGATTCTAGAATATACTACCCCGGTTGTTCCGACAGAGATCATTATTTATCAAACATACAATCCTTCTCAAGTGGTTGAAGTGTTTGGTGTTGCTCTGGATGGTTATGAATATTCGATCTGGCAGGGTGAACCCGTTTGGATTGATGAATGCCCTGACGTAATGACCATCACAATCGAGCTTGAAGAAGAGATTGTGATTGATCAAGTAGGTGTGGTGGTCGATCAGAGTATTATGGGTTGGGGGTGGAATGAAATCGATGCTGTAGAATTGGTGGGATATGTACCAGGTTCAGGGGGAGCAACGGTGATAATAGAAGAACCGATTGAAAATCCGGCGTTGGAGTCTGCCCCTTCAAACGCACCAACTAATTATTTTGGCTGGATGGCTGAATCTGTATATCAAGGGTATCTGCAAGTTGTTCCCGGTGTTACCCGGGTGGAAGAATTAGATGGATTGATAGGATTAACCGGTAAAAAGAGCACAGAAAACTGGAAACCGCGGGATGACCACGCAGATACCTTTATTTATGAAATGGGCCCAAAAGATATGAAGGCATATATTGGCGTTACGATGGAGGGTATTGTTTACAAAAAATCCATTACCCCCAATACGTTTCCCCCTGATTTCACCCTGGATACGGTTACAAAGGCTACCTACGATGAATTGGATGCGATTTATAAACAGGATAAGGTAATTCCTTATTCGGTCATGGCGAATATACTGGGTTCACCTGGGTTCTTACGAGAACAGTATCTCCGTCAAGATGATGGCAAAATGGTAACTACCTATCAATGGTATCATGCCAATGGTGATAAGATAGGCGGCATTTTTTATGATAACAAATTGACCGGTATCGCCGGACTAGTGTTCATACCGAAAGACTAAAAAAAATCAAAATAAATCCGTGAATAGTGAAATCTGTTTTGAACCAAAAATTCGATAAGTTTCACTATTCACGGTTCTTATCATTTTTCCCGTGTATAAATTTTTTGATCTCGTACTTCCCAAACCTGCGTGGCAAAACCTTGAATAAAAAAGCGGTCATGCACAACAGCTAGAACTGTTCCATCAAATTGGCTTAAAGCTTTTTCAAAATTAGTGCGAGATGGGATATCAAGATGATTTACCGGTTCGTCTAAGATCAAAAAGTTACAACCATCTGCTACCAAACAAGCTAATGCAAGCCGTGCCCGCTCTCCATAGGACATTAGCCCGATTGGAGTAAAAACATCATCTCCGGTAAAGAGAAATTTTGATAAAAACGAACGCATTGCAGTTTCATTACTGCCTACCAAGTGACGCATGGTTTCAATTGCGTTCCAGTCCGGATTTAGCTCCCTTTGTTCCTGGGTCATATAGCCCACATGAACATTGCTTCCTAAACGAAGATCTCCGTTAAGAGCGGGTATTTCACCAATGATAGTTTTAATCAGGCTGGTTTTACCACTGCCATTTGCTCCAATTAATGCAATTCGCTGACCTTGTTGGATCGTCAGATTGAGATTCTTAATTAATGGATTTTCCGGATAACCAATGGTTAGGTTTTCCATTAATAAAACATCCTGACCACTGACCGGGGTTTTTTCAAAATCAATCCGCATCTGCCAGGTTCGAAGGGGTTGATCAATACGATCTTCTGTTAGTAATTTTTCGATTCGTTTTTCAATATTTTTTGCTTTCTGAACGGTTTCTTTGGATCGATTGGCAAAAAATCCAGCGCTGAAGCCGTCTGTTACGGTTTTATCGGCTTTACCGCCCTTATGAAATTTCGTCATGTTGCGCATTGCCTGGGCTCCGGCTCGCAGGCGTTTAATCTCATCTTGCTGATCCTTATAAGCTTGCCACTGTTTTTCACGCTCGGTTAGTTTGGTTTCCAGATACGTGGAATAATTACCAATATAGGAAGTGATCTGGTGTGTATGTTCGCTTAATTCTAAAATACCAGTTACCGTATGGTCTAGAAAGGTGCGATCGTGACTAACGATTAACACACCGCCTGAGAACTCAAGCAGCCAATTTTCCAGCCATTCCAGCATGGTTATATCCAGGTGGTTGGTTGGTTCATCCAACAGTAGAAGTTGTGGATTACCTATTAACACAGAGGCTAACATTAGGCGAGTTTTTTGCCCACCGCTCAAGTGTTGAATTGGCGTTTCCATAGGGAAATGATCAAGTCCAAGCCCCTTTAAAGTCCTAACTCGGGTTTCACAGCTGTTTTCTGATTGTTCCAATAAACCCAAAAGTTGATCATAACGTTTTTGTAGGCTTGGATTTTCTGTTTGGATTATCATTGATTCAGCGAGTTTTGATAATTCCTGCGCTAAATGTTCAGGACTGGGATGGTACCGATCTAAAAGTTCCTGGATGGTTTCCGAAGGATTAAAAACAAAACCTTGAGAGAGGTACCCTACCCGAAGATTACTGGGTGTAAGTGAACAATGGCCGCTGTCCGGGTTTTCCGAACCCGTTAGGATATGCAGTAACGTAGATTTGCCACTGCCATTGATCCCTACTAATCCCCATCGCTCACCTGCATTAACGGAAAAACTAACCTGATCTAAAATGGGGTTCACCCCATAGTTTTTTGAAATTTGATGTACTGTAAGCATAACAACCTGCTATTCTTGAAAAACCCATCCATGAGATGGTTAACTACGAACTTTGTATACAAAATGATGAATACAAATCTGTTTTCAAAAATTATTGGTTGTCTGTCATGCCTTGCCGTTCCCTTTCTTACAGTGATAATGTCATTATATTATATAATAACGCACTGTCTACCGGAAATGCGGTGAGAGTTTAACTGGTCAGATGGTTAGGGCAGCGATCCACCGCTAATTTGTCCGATGATTCGAACCACATCTTGTGCTTGAAGTTTTTGATCCAATCCAGTGATGGTTTGGTTATTTATAAAAATATGAATATGTTCACGCAAATGATCTTGTTCATCAATCATTCGAAAACGGATGCCGGGAAATTGACGGTTTAGATCATGAATCAGTTCAGATAAGGTCTCACCGAATGCCTGAACTTCACTGCTTTGTGTATAAGAACGGAGTTGGGTAGGGATGAATACTTTCATATCAATAAAACATCCAGGGAAAAAATCTCCGGCAGGTAATCCACCAGTTTTTCCCAAGATTGTCCTTCATCAAAACTAGCCCATACTTCACCACCGGTGGTGCCGATGTATAAGCCGGGTATTTCATTTAGGTCGTTGGTCATTGCCTGGCGCTTCACCGAAAAATAACCATGTTCTTTTGGAAATCCATTGTCCTGACGTTCCCAACTTTCACCCTGATTTATGGTACGGTAAACCGCGGGTTTTCCATCAGGGCTGGTTCTCGGCCAGATTTCCGTACCATCCATTGGGAAGACCCAGGCAGTATTGGTATCATAAGGGTGCATTACCAGTGGGAATCCAATATCACCAACTTCTTCAGGCATATTAGCGCCGACATGCTGCCAGACACCTTCCTCACGATTCATACGATAGATGCCGGTATGCGTTTGGGTTAATAACAAGTCTGGATTAAGCGGGTGCATGCGTATTGCATGGGGATCGTGACCAACTTCTGCTTCCGGTTCAGGTAAAAAGTAGGATACGATACCTTTATTTAAAGGGTTCCAGGTTTCGCCTTTATCTTGGCTTTCAAAAACCCCACCCCCTGAAATGCCAAACAAGATGTGATTGGGATCACGGGGATCAATTTGGATGGAATGTAAAATATTACCTCCCGGAATTTCAAACCCCAAGTCCAAACCTGCCCACTCTTTTCGGAGGGGATGGTTGTTAAACCCGGTTACGCCATACCATGTTTCTCCATCATCCTCAGAACGAAACAATGCTGGTGGGCAGGTCCCGGCATACCACACACCTGGTTCCGATTGATGTCCAGGTGCCAGCCAAAAAGTATGTCGCACAGTCTCACCGTTTTCTTCTTTTGGAAATGCTGGCGGGGAAGAAGCTTCCTTCCAGGTCTTGCCAAAATCTGTTGAGCGATAAATGGTAGGGCCAATATGTCCCGGATTCGAGGAAATCAGCATGGTTTTTGGGTCGCGTGGATCAGATACAAAGTGATTTACCGCTGCACCCAGAAAATGGGGTCCTGTTAGTTCCCATTGGGACTGATCTGGTTTACCCTGTAAAACAAAAGCCCCTTTGCGAGTACCTATTAAAAGCATACGCAACTTATTTTGAGCGTTATTTGAATTTTCGGTTGACATCTTTCACCTTTATTTGAACCTATATTATGGATTAATCTTCACGGTTAAAACAATATATAGATAATTTGTTCTGTAAGCAATCTGATGTAAAACATTTTTTTATAAGCAGCTCGCCATTCATCCCCGAAGTCTTCAGCTTCGGGGATGAATGGCGGAATTTTAATGGGAAAAGTGTGGACAATTTTGGTAATTTTGTTCTATAATCGTCTATAAATATGCTGATACGAAAAGCCTACCGTTACCGCCTCTACCCAACCGCCGACCAAGAGCAGATTTTCGCTCATAATTTTGGTCAGGCACGGTTT
>PABH01000049.1 GCA_002702705.1 Anaerolineaceae bacterium | reverse complement strand
GGTCTACTAAGAAACTAGAAAATTTCTCCCTTGTTTCTTTCCTTATATAGGTTAGGGTATCCCTAACGTACATTTACTCGCAATGACAATAAAACGCATAACCAAAAATGACGTTAATTTAAGCTAAGCTTATTTGGTAAAGCCTGTGCCCAAGCCCCAATTTTTTCCCAATCACGCAAATCCTCATCTTTTGCTTTCAAAGTTTTGCTGATGAAACGATCAAGGAAGGATAATTTTTCTAATGCCATTTTGCCAAGGAAAAATGCGGCCTCGTTGGGTGTATGATAGGCTTTGATCTGTGTCAAATAACCATCAAAGGCTTGTTGGTGATCTTCGATCTGTGGCATACAAACAGTAAAAGCAGCCGTAGGTTTTTTCGATAAAACGTCATTGTTGTTTTGAAGAAACTGATTGGCTTCTCCTACCCATTTTCCCATGCGGATTGGACTGCCCATCACAACAGCCTGATAACCACTCAGGTCGCTTACCTGTTTGACCGGCTGCAAATCAACTGAAAATCCTTGTTGGACTAACTGTTTACTGATGAAATCAGCAACTTCAGCGGTAGACCCAGCACGGGTGGCATAGGTTACCAAAATGCGTTTATTTGTATTCATAATTTCTCCTGTATATCGTGGTTGTTCAATTTCGGGTTGAATGGTGCCAACATAGGTTAGCCCCACACAAGAAACACTAACGGCGGCCACACCAACAGCAGCCTTCTTTAAAAAACTTCGGCGATCCATTTTTATATTGTTGTCCATTTTAAACTTCCTCTAAATATTGTTTATAAAATAAACACTGTTCTTTTTAAGATAAAAAAATCAACTCGTTAAATAAGCCATGTATTGGCGCAAACTTTGTTCCAGAAAAGCTTCAAACTCCGGCGAATCCACTTTGAAAAGATTGGTTTGTAAGGAACAATATCCTTCAATACTTGCAAAAAAATTAAAAGCCAACATCTGAACCGTGGTACCGGGAATCAGGCGAATCAACTGATTATCAATCAATTTTTGAATATTGGCAGCTAATCCGAGGAATCCGGGGTGGGACATCATGGCTTCAAACCCACCTCTTTCATCACTTGATTCACTGACCATTAATTTAAAATAATCGGGATAAACACGAACAAAATCAAACCAGGCCAGCCCGGATTGAATCACAGCTTCAATTGAGTCGGACATGGTGGCATTTCGTTTGGCTGCGAACTGTCCCAACAACTGCCAGCCCTCGGCTCGTAACGCCTCCAAGATTTCCTGTTTATTGTTAAAGTACTTATAAATTGCAGATGCAGAATAATCCGCCTTGTCCGCTAAAGAACGCATGGAGAATTTATCCAAACCTTCTTCTCTAAAGATTTCTCGCGCAGCCGCCAAAATGGTTTCTTTGTTGCGGGCGTATCTTCTTTCTGCAGGTGTTTCAACCATGATTTACCTTTCTTTGTGAACAATGTTCACTAAATATACATCGTTTTTTAAACGTTGTCAAGGAAAATAGATTATTTAAAAACCATAAAAAAGAGGGGAAGTTATGGGTACTTTATGTGGAAACCAGGTTTGTGGATTATTGGTTTGAAAAGAAAGACCAGATTTCCCAACTCGCGTCTATATCTTGATTAATCTTTCCGTTTAAACCCCATAATTGAACAGCCTGATTTCCGCCGGGCCAGGTATGCCCACCACCCAACACCCGATACAGAATTACCGGTTTTTTCGTACTGCAGTCTTGATAAACATCCTTTTCAACCAAAGTGCCGTCTGCAATTTGGTCTGGCATGCGGTCTGTTTCAGGTGTATTTTTGCATCCATTCTGCGTTGCCCAAAAAGCAGCAGCTTCGGGAATGGGAACATAATCAGGCGTGCCCTGCCAGGGAACTCCCATGTCATCATTTCCATTAATCATCAACACTGGCAGGGGTTCCTGGGGTTGGCAGCTTTTAATAGAATTCTCAGTTAACGTAGCCCCGACCGTAGCAATCGCCGTGATTTTATCACTTAACTCGCAAGCCAAACGCTGTACCATCAAGCCGCCGCTTGAAAATCCGGTCGCATAAATACGCTGCGGGTCCAGCATATATTGGGTGGAGAGTTGGTCGATCAATGTTGATATAAAATAAATATCATTCACATTCGCCTGGTCTGCCGCATAAAGTTGGCTGCCCTCTGCCCAGCTCGCTTTGTAACCTTCGGGATAGACAACAATAAACCCTTCCTTGTCTGCAAGTTTGTTAAAGTGGGTTAACCATTCAGCAGTTTTCCCACTGGCGGTGAGCATATGGAAAACCAGCACCAAGGCAGTTGGTTTTTCTTCCGTGTACGCATCAGGCACATAAACCCGATAATGGCGTTCCAGATTGTCAACGGTAATTGTTTCTCTACCTGATAAGGAAGAATAAACGATGAAGACATACACCAGTAAAACCAAGATTAATAGACTCAGAAAAAAATACAATAAAATCCGGGGGAATCGAAGTTTGCTTTTTTTATTCATATGAACCTGCCCTAGTTTTTTAAGATTTTTACAGGAGTGTAGTGATAAAAAACGTGAAGTTATTCGATGGTTTTAATTTGATAATCGGATTTCCAAAAAGAAGCACGATAAAAGAGCAAAATCATGAGTGACAGTAGGACTGTGACCATACTGTAACCTAATGCCGAAAACAGACTTGCTGCTACGATGCTATTTAATACGAGGGACACGGCCACACCAGCCGCAAAGAAACCAATCAGGACAAACACAATCCGGATTGTTGGAAGTAAACCATACAAAGATTGATTGATCCGAAATAAACGCCATCCCAACCAGATAGATGCAAAACCAGCCAGCAGTTCAATAATAACAAAACCAGCATGCCAAATAGTTTCCGTCATAGAGTTTATTCCCAATGAAAAAACGGGTTCGGAACCTGAAAACGGCAACGTATTAAAGAAAAATAAAAAACCAAACCGGATAATGGTTCCAAGCATTAAAGAAACCATTAACAAGCCACTCGGTCGATGGAGCGAATGAATTTTTATCCCAATCAATCGAATAAAAGAAGACAGAATAAAAATCAGCACCAATGTACTGAAAAAATCTTGCACAACATAACTCACTAAATCTCCCAATAATTGCAACAGAATGGGAAATGTCAGCAGCACAATAAAATAACTGGCACAGGCTGCAATGGTTCCGAATAATCGGCGGCGAGAGATAAAGGTCGTTAGAAACTGCTTATTTACAATCGAAGGATCACCAAGATCTGCTAATGCGGTTTCTATCGCCTTTTCTGATGAGAGTCCTTTGGACAAATAGGATTGATACGCATCTTGATAATGACAGCTTAATTCATTTGTAATGCTGAGATTAAGATGATAGGGTAGATTTTGGGTGGCAATTTTTTGCCATGTTTCAAAAGATATGGGCTGCGGGTCAGATTTCATATTTTTTCCCCCAACACCTGGCTCACCGCATCAACAAAGGTTTCCCATTCTTGGCGTTCTTTTTTAAGGCGTTTCTGTCCTTGTTTGGTGAGTTGATAATAACGACGGGTTCGGCCTTGTTCTTCTTCCGTATAACTGGTTAACAAACCTTGCTGCTCCAGGGAATGCAAGGTTGGATAGAGGGTGCCTTCTTTAAATGTTAATACCCCTTGTGACTGCTGTTTAATTTGTTGGGCGATATTGTATCCATGACTGGCACTGCCAGCCAGAATTTGTAAAATTAATAAGGATAAACTTCCTTTAAAATTCATAAGGACTCCTGATGCATAGGATTTCTAGGTATAGAATACATCGAAAGCCTATGTATTGCAAGAGAAATTTTGTGGTTTTACGCAACGGTTTAGAATTAACCTGCAGCCAAAATAAACTTTGTACCCCTATGAGGAATAACAGCACAAAAATACCCCTGTGTACACTTACCAGCTGAATTGATCCCCTCTTCGTTTGCAGCTGTAAAGTATGGAATTTGGTCGCAGTGGTTTAACAACATAAGGTACAAACCAATTGAAGAAATTGGACAGGCAAGTGACAAGTTAGGCCGTAAAAACTTTCGTGGGCAAAGGGGGAAGAAAATTTAACTATCGAATAACATTGATAAAAGACAATAAAACTTCTTTATACAGATAATTAAATAATTTCTCCAACCCCATATCTGAAACCCTAACTTATCTTAATGTCATTTCCACAATCTTATTAACGGTGCGCCAGTTTCGGGCCGTCACAGGGACACCCAGTGCTTTTTCGACACCTGCGGCCAATTTTGACCGACCAATGCCATCCGGCGCATAAAGATAAAAAACATGCTCAAATAGTTTATATTGTTCATTTCGCTTTTTGAGATTCTCCAGTTTGGAAATATCCGGATCATGTGCCGGTTTTTCCAAAAAATAAAGATGCAGGGTTTTTGGCTCGCCCTCTGCTTGGGGAAAAGGATTCATCCTGATCATTTTTTCAAAACGCTCAGTTTCGAAAATCAAAACCGCTGGCTTAAACCCAAAGGTTAACTGTACTGCACTGCGAATTTGATCAATTAAAAGCGCATGGTTTGTTTTCCGGCTGTTAAAAACAATATTACCGCTTTGTATATACGTTCTTACGTTTTCTAATCCCAGCTGTTGAAGCACAGTTACCAATTCTGCCATTGGGATTTTATTGTGTCCGCCTACATTAATTCCCCTGAATAAGGCAACAAACGTTTCCATACAAACCTCTCCAAAATCTATTTTTTCCGTTTAACATATCCATTCTATGGGTGAATATGGCAATTTGCAAAGAAGATTAAAAGGAGTTTCTATTCACAGCTTATAGAGATCAATGTGAGGCCAAAAGGCAATTTGTTAAATCTTTCACAATTTGGTAAATATAGCTTTATTTGTCCATTTTTTGCTATACTAATCTCATGGAGTGTTCAAACTTAGGTTAATAGGATTGGAGGCAGCTCGTGAATTTGGTCAGTGATATTTTGGAACATAAAGGTTCTGAGGTGTGGTCACTCACCCCTCAAACCACCGTTTTGGAAGCGTTAAAAAGTTTGGAGGAATTTAATGTCGGTGCGCTTCTGGTTGTGAATGGAGAGAAGATCCTTGGGGTTGTATCCGAACGGGATATTGTGCGCCAATTGGCAAAAAGCGAAAAATGCAGTCTGGATCAGCCCGTTTCACTGTGGATGACATCCGATGTTATTGTCGTTCCTCCCTCCATGTCAATAAACGAGTGCATGCAGTTGATGTCGAAAGCCCATATCCGGCATTTGCCGGTCGTAGAGGAAGGACATTTATTGGGGATGATCTCGATTGGGGATGTGGTCCGCGCAGTGATCAATGACCAGCAGTCCACCATAACCAGCCTGGAAAATTATATTCTCAGTCAAACCATCATTAATTAAACCAACAACATAATAAAACAAAAACCGGAGACCATTTTTTAAAATGATCTCCGGTTTTGTTTTACTCATTTTCTTCCTGCTGTAAGGTTTTTTTGTAATCCTGGTCAGCTTTAATTCGAAATATCAAAACCAATAAAAGGATCAGGAAGGGGTATAAACCGCAGCTCAACCGCATCAACACGAATGGTGTTTCAAATAAAAAATGGCGGACGAATTCAAAACCTTGCATCTCCCATAAACCAGGTGTCAAATAACCGATTTCATTAAATTTTATGGCACCTGAAACATACAAAGCGAACAAGGGTAAAATGGGCACAACAATACTGTAGGTCAGCATATTCGCAAAGCGGTGATAGCGCTGTGCTTTTGAAACTTTATCGGAAAAAATATGGTTCATCTCATTTTCAGATTGGGTGTAAAAATAATAGTTATTCTTTTTAGGATAAGGGTTAACACACACCCAATCGCTGTCTTCAAACAGACTGACATATTCATCCACCGCGTCTTGATTTTTCAGTGAGCGGTAATCAATTTTATAAATTCGGTCTTCGGGAGAACCTTGTTCAAAACGATACCCAACCCCTGGCGGATTCACCAGGTGCCAGCCTTGAGAAGACATTTCTTCAAGCCATTTTTCTTCTTTTTCAAAGGAGAAAAAAATTTTATAAACGATTTTTGTTGTTTTCATGATAGGGTTGTTCCTTCTAATAATTCTTTACTGATGTTGATCAAATTTTGCATACGGGTAAATTCCAGCTGTAAGACCTGTCTTCCCAGGTCGGTTAGTTGATACACTTTCCGTCTTTTTTCACTTTCTTCGGGTACCAACCGAATTAGTTTTTGCTTTTTTAAATTCTCCAAAGCACCATACATCGTCCCTGGAGCGATTTTTACATTTCCTTTACTTAAGGTTTCCACTTGCTGCATGATGCCATACCCATGTAAGGCATTGATTAAAGAAAGCATGATGTAGTAGGTGGTTTCCGTCATGGGTAAAAATTTATTCAGATTCATACTTTTTCCTCTTAGTCAGTTAAGCGTTATATCGTCAAACTGTATACAGTGTGGCTATATAATAATATCTCCCTACTCCCCTGTCAAGGGAAAAAGAGAAATTGCTCAAGGCTATTCGCCAAGTAGCACTAATAATGATTTGGGAGGCCATTAAGCAATGATCATGTCTTGTGATATCTCGATTTTTGTTCTTATAGCGCAGACCTCGAGATGTATCCTCGCTTAACATATATCCTTTTAAACAAACCTCGTTAAATATCTACCCTCTCATCTAAAATCTCGAGGTCAGATATCTTTCAGCCGGACGAAACTCCTAATACTGAACTTATTTCGGTGGGCTTATCGTAGGTGTTGGTGTGGGTACCGTCAGAGTAAATACCGGCATCAGGGTTATTTGTGGAGGGTTTAAAGTAATTAATGGCGGATTAAAACCACATTTGGTAAGGTTCACATCACCAAAGGTTGGACTGCGTTTGACCACTTCCCCACTCGCACCCGTTCCCACGAACTGGTATTCCAAAAAAGCACTATCGAAACGGTTATTTTCAGGCAAGTTGGCTGTGCTGACCTGGTATGAAAACACCCCGCTTTGTGTGCCGGGGTTCATCGCAAACCCGGTATTCCACCCCGTTTGTTCGCCGGAATTAGCATCCCGCAACCGCACAAACAACAGCACATTTTTAATGTTTACCGGATCGTTCACCTGAATCGTAAAACCGACTTGATTTTCACCACAGTTCCCTACCACCAGTTGTTTCGGCTGCACCGTTAAACCGGCTAATAAACCTTCCGGAGGTGGCGTAATTGTGACGGTCGTGGTGGCAGTTAAGGTAGCCGTAACCGTCGGTTCAACGGGAACTTCTGTGGCGATCAGTGTTGCGGTAGCATCAGTTATCACTTCAATCTGCACGGTAGAGCCTTCGTCTTGCTGGTTATTCTGATCGATCGTACGTGCATGGATGATATAAACTCCGGGGGCCGCAGGAAGCCAGGTATAACGAATTTCAGACATAACCTGTCCAATGGGCAAACCAGACAATGGGATCGTTTCTTGATTAATTTGAAGTTCTACCCCTTTTAAACCAGCCGGTGCGTTGGCATGGAATACAATTTCATAGGCTGCCAAAGGAATTTGATCCCCATCCAGCGGTGCATCCAGCCAGGTGTTAACCTTTCCGTTGATTTCTGGGGTGGGCGAATCCGCAGCGAGGGGCAGGTTACAGGCTGCCAATAAAAAGAGCAGGTAAAAACCAATTAATCGAAAGACTGTTTTCATCAAATGCTCCTTTAGGGGGCTGCGGGATTGGTTGTTTCAAATACATCCATCCCGCCGCCGCTGCACGGCACCCATTGATTTTGGTCATTCAGGCATTCTTCCACAGCTGTCAGCCGCGTTATTCCGTCATAATATAGATAAGGCCAATCATTGCCACAGTTTTGATAAAAATCTTCAAAATTGACGCCAAATTGATTCACATCATAAATGTGATTTGCACGCCAATACTCTTGGATGTCAAACACCAGCGGAATTTCCATCCCTTCCCCCCCCGAAAGACTCGGCAGGGTTAAATGCTTCGGCAAATATAAAGCCGACTCCAGCGGCACATTGATCTGTCGTTTATGGTGGTATCCGCCACCCGCATCGTTATAACCAATTGCGTTATCTCCATCCAATCCCTCGTGGAAACCACAAATGGGGAACCAATCACCAACCCGGCTGTCATTATAGCCATAACTGTAAATAACAACCCGGTATTTTTTTTGGGTCTCTAAGGGAATCGCCATTTGTGGAATGTTTCCGGGCGCAGGTGGACGGCTGATCTTAAGTTGAATAAAGGCTGGCTCATAGATTGATCCGGGTGATGGGTGCCAGGTTACACCATTTAAATTTGGGCAGAATGGTTCTTTGCCTCGGGCGTGGGCTTGTCCTTCATCAGCACAGCCGGGTGCAGGTTGTGTTGATCTGGAATAATCAATGACTTCCTTTAACCCAGCCGCAATCGCTTCTTTGCAAAGCTCATCACACATTGGGCCAATCTCTTGGGCTGCCATGTCAACCGCATAAGCAATACCCTCATCCACCATCTCTTCATAACTAGGCATGGTGGGAGGAATACCGGTTACCGCTGTAAAACCTACTTCCAATCCTGTTTTAATATAACCCGTACATTCCGCGCCGCAGCCTGGAATAACGGAAGCAATTTGTTCAGCCAAATAATTTTTTGCATTTTCAAGGTTTTCCGCCAAATAATCCCACCCGCCTGTCACGCCATCCCACACACCGGTAATAATGGTTTTTACATCATTCCAAAAACCACTTGGTTCCGAATAATTATTGGGGCAGACTTTGGTTCCGCTGGTATACTGCAGCGGTTTTTGTTTCCCGTTGCACGTAGGGGAGGCTGGGCTGTTACAGTTTTGAGGGTCTGCTTTAATATCCTCCTCCTTAATACCAGCACCCGCCATAAAAAGTGGGTGCGTAAAATAAACATTTTGGTCATAAACAATGCAGCCCCATTCACTTTCCTGGACCAAAATCGGTGCGCGGTAGGTTTCTGGTAAAAACTCCAGCTGGTAACGACTGGGTAGATTGGAAGCATAAGTCGGGTTTAATGGATCAGACCATTCAGTTTGATAGTGTAAAACAACGGTATTTGAAGTAGGTAATTTGTTGTTGTCCTTATCAAAAGGTAAAACCCGTACATACAAGGTAAACGGCGTGTCGGGAGGATAAACATCATCAAAAAAATTACTGTCAAAACTCTGGCCCATATACGGCCATGAACCCAGATCATACGGACCATCCTTATATAAATAAGACAGATTAAATTTAAACCTGGGGTCTTTGGTGTTGTAAACACCTCTTGAAATAATCAAACTTTGAGTAGAGCGAATTTCTTCCCCTGTAAAAGGCTTCGCTGCAACCTGCCAAACATAATCAATCGTTTCGGTCCGGTCGGCAGTATCCCATTCAAAAAAATACGTTAAAGTAGCCGGGTCTGAAGCAGGCGGCAAATTAATTTCCGTTCGTAATAGATCATCACAATCCGCTCCCGCCAAACCGCATACCCGCAGTACGGTGCGCCGCACGGAAACATGGATCGTCCCATAATCGATCAATTTTTTGCCGCTCCAACCCCAAATTTCCATATCAACTTCCAGTTTGGTAGCGGGATTTTTGTTAATGATTTGATCAAGATAAATATCCAGATCAAATTTATCTCCTGCACCGGAAAGAAATTTTTGATTTCCAGCGGGAATACGTTCCCAATCCTGTTGGTTTACGCTGATATATAAATAAGCAAGGTCAACCGGCTGCTGAAAATGAACAGTATGGTCCTCTACTTTCAAGTCACCATCCACCACCATCACCGCATAATCAAAAGCACCCGTACTGGCCGGAACCGGTTGGTTTGCGGAACATTCCGGAGCAAAGTTAATCTCGACCGGCTTGCTGCTGCTTTCACCTAACACATTATAAGCAGCCACAGTGTAGATGGCGGATAAGGCTTGCGGGGCATCACGATACGCGAGGTTGTGATGCGATTGATCCGCTGGCAGGGTGGCGATTTTTTTTACATCGCTGGAACCAGGTAGGATACGATAAACAAAAAAGCCATCCTCCATTTCGGAAAAATCTCGAAACGTAAGTTGGGCCTCACAATCCACCGCGAACCCACTCAGTTCGGGCGGATTCGGCTGTGTTTTTGGTACCGGAGATAAATTATCCAATGAAACTTTCACGCGGGACCAGACCGTTTCGGGTTGGGAATCTAAATAAAGGTCCGGAAGAATCAGATCAGGATTTTGAGAGGGATTATCCACCGGTTCAAGTTGAACAGCGGCCATATTAAGGAGGTTTTGTTGTTTTATTTTTAACAATAGACCGGATGATAACGGTTCATTAAAATTAACGTCCGGGTTTTCCTGCTGGATTATTTCGGGCTGTGCCTGGAAACGTTGGCTTAATTCCGGCAGGGTTTCGCCACCTGCCGTTTCCAGCCAAACAATCGCACCAGCGGGATCATTAATGAAGACAGTAACCGCCTCAGACTGATATGCCAACCCTGCTGTGGTGATTAATCGGGCGGTTAAAACGGTACTCCCTGTCCGGGAAGGCTGCCAAAATATCACTTCCGGAGCGGATCCCTCAGTTAAATTGTGTTGGTTTACCAGGTTACCATCCACATACAATTCCAGGGACTGCACAGAATCTTCGGTTTGGAAATCCACCTGAATAGGAATAACCGCATCCAAGGGCCAACTGCTGTGATTTTCTGGTTGAGTAACCATAACCACAGCACCGTTTTTCTCTCGAATTTGCTGTTGTACACTGGGCAAATGAATAAGCCACTGCCGGGCAAAAATAAAACTAACCGCTATAAACATCACCACAAAAACAATAACCCCTATCCACACCCGCCGCTTCACTGTGGATGACATGCCCATTTTTTACCCTCCCGAATCAAAAACAATTTCGTTCTTAATCCAATTTATTTTCATCCCTCAGTTGAACCGTTGATAACCAGTAGGAACCAATTTTATCGATCGTTTCGCGCAGTCCACTGAAACTGGTGGGTTTGGTTACAAAACCACTGGCGCCCAGGGCATACATATTTTCTAAATCCTCTCCGGAAGTCGATGTGGTTAAAATGACGACCGGGATTGAGCGTAATGTTAGGTCTTCTTTAATTTCTCGCAACGCTTCTCTGCCATCTTTACGCGGCATATTTAAATCCAATAAGATCAAGTTCGGAAACGGATAGTTATCAACCTCCGTAAACTCGCCCCGGTGATTAAGAAAATCCATTAATTCTTCTCCATCCTGAACAATAAATACCTTTGCTTCCAATTGACATTCATCAATCGCTTCGCCAATTAAATAAATATCATCAGGGTCATCCTCGACCAATAAAATCGATTTTATTTTAGGAGTGCTGCTCATAGATTTTCCAGCCTTTCAGATGGTTGTATTTTGGGTAAACGAACAATAAAAGTAGTCCCTTTGTTGGGTTTGCTTTGGGCAGTGATTGTGCCGCCGTGTTGATCCACAATCTTCCGGCAAATAGCCAAGCCCATGCCGGTTCCTTCAATGGATTCACGGGGATGCAGTCTTTGAAAGGGTTGAAAGATACGTTCAAGGTATTTTTCATCAAATCCCAATCCATCATCCTCCACCCGAATATCTAACATCCCATTTTCATCCGGTTCGCAATCCGGATTTCCGCAGTAAATACGAACGGTTGGTGGATGTCCCGGTTTATGAAATTTGATTGCGTTTCCGATTAAATTTTGCATCAATTGATTAATTTGAATTGGATCAGCTTCCAAAGTAGGCAGTTTGGAAACGTTTATTACCGCCTGGTTTTGTTCAATTTGCCAATCCAAATCATTGATTACCTGTTTGGTTACCTGACTTAAATTAACCTCTTTAAATGGCGTCGTTCTATTGGTAACCCTGGAAAAAGAGAGCAATTCTGAAATCAGATTTTGCATGCGGCTGGCAGCATCCCGCATGCGTTGGATATAATTTTTTCCCCGTTCATCAAGCTGATCCTGATAACGATCTTGTAATAATTCGCCAAAGGTTTGGATCTTGCGTAACGGCTCTTGTAAATCATGAGAAGCAATATTTGAAAAATCACGCAGCTCCTGGTTAGAATGTTCCAGGCTGGTCGCATAATCATTTAAAGCTTTCAGGTTATTTTCACGTTCGGTTTCCCGATCAGCCAGCTGCTGCGCCATACTGTCAAACGACAAAGCCAATTGCCCCAATTCCCCGTGAGCATAATCCAGGCCGCTGCGGGTGTTCAAATCACCCCTTGCTAATTTTTGGGTAGCATTTACCAAAATTTGGGCTTGTTTAACAATCAGAGAGTCCCCCAACAGCCACATTAACCCCATTACAAAGCCCATCACAAGCAGCAAAATAACCAGACTTCGTTTCATATTTTGGTTAGCTTCCGCAAAAACAACCTCAGTAGGCATGCTTAATGCCACGTAGATCTTTTTAGAGGCGCCTTCCAACGAACTAATTACCAGAATACTTTCTTCTCCATTTAAACCAACCCCTATGGTGCGCCCTTCTTTTTGTTCAAACAAGGCCCCCAGAGTGCTGGATTTTGGCAAGGTATATCCACCCCATTTTTCGTTATCCGGGTAATGGGAAAGGATAACCCCCTGATCATCAATCACAATCAATTCCGCTCCTGGCGGCAAATCAGCCTGAACAGCAAAATCGTAAAACCATTCCAAATCCAAACTGACATTAATTACCAACACGGGCTGACCACTATTGTTTAAAACAGGGTAACCAATGGAAAGCACAGACTTACCTGAATACTCACAAATATGATAACCACTGATGACAAAATCCGTGGCTTTTATCAAATTGCTGTAATGCTGGCAGGTATGGAAATCAGGCGGGACATGTTTTTCCGGCGGGCTGCACAAAATTCTGCCTTCCAAATCCGCCACATAAAATGAAGCATAATATTCAAAATGCTCATCTACCATCTCGGAAAGGATTGCCTGACAGCCCCTCGTATCCTGGGCTTGAAAGGTCGGAAAATGGCCTAACGTTAATAAGACGCCCTTTACACTGTCAACCAGGGTAGCCTGCATGGTGGATGCCACTCTTGTGAGGTGCACCACTTCGTCCTGTGCTGCCAGCATAGCCTGCTTGCGCTGGTAATTCCCCGATTGAATTAAGAATAAAATCGCGGGTATTGAAGTCAAAAAAACGATTAGTATCAAACGGCTGCGTAACGATGAGAACAATCTACCCATGATATCCTAACTTTCTGGGCTGCGTTACAAAAAGATACTATTATTATAGTCAATTTCAGATTTACAAACCAGCGGGAAAAGCCAACCGCTAATTCAATGACATTTTTTTATGATTCGATCAACTTTAAAAACTCTTCCACAACCTGTGGATCAAATTGTTTTCCGGATTGGGTTTTTAAATAATTGATGATTTCCCTGTTTTCCCAGGCGGGTCTGTAAGGACGATCCGATGAAAGTGCATCCCAGACATCAATTACGGAAAAAATCCTCGCAGCCAGTGGGATATTCTCTCCACTTAAACCCTGTGGATATCCGCTGCCATCCCACCGTTCGTGGTGTGAATAAGGAATGTCTAATGCGGGTTTAAGATATTCAATTTCAGATAACAAACGGTAGGCATACGTAGGGTGTAAACGCATCACGACCCATTCTTCCTCGGTTAATGGACCAGGTTTTGATAATATACTGTCGGGAATGCCCATTTTGCCGATATCATGCAGCAGTGCCCCGCGTTCAACATGAATTAAATGATCCGAAGGAATATTTAATCGTTTGGCCAGTTCAAGGGTCAGGTTTACAACTCGCTTGCTGTGCCCGGCGGTTTCTCGCTCTCGTAATTCCAAGGCATTCGACCAGCCTTTAAGCGTTGAATCGTATGCCACCATTAACTCTTTAGTTAATTTCGTAAGTGCATCTTGGGTGAATTTTTGATCCTCAACAACACTTAACAAAGCCAGGCGTGATTGATCTGCTGTTGCCAACAGATGTTTTAGAGCCATTTGATCCTGTTTCCGTTTGGTTATATCTTCAAACATACCAATCGTAAATAATGGTTTTCCATTTCCATCAAGTACTACAGTTGAGGTAAGCTGCCCCCAAACGATTTCACCATTCTTTTTGAAATTTCTTTTTTCAATCGTGAATGATTTTTGACTGCCGCTCAAATAGGCTTCATAAATAGCAAGGTTTTTTTCAAGATCATCCGGATAGGTTATATCCTTTACAGACAATTGTTTGTATTCGTCCAAGGTATAACCTAACATCGTCAACACTGCGGGATTCCCGGATAAAAATTCACCCTTCAGATTGGCAAGGGAAATACCAATCCCCGCGGTTTCAAATATTTGCCGAAATTTTGCTTCACTTTTTCTTAATGCGTCTTCGGTTTTTTTGATTTCGGTGATATCTCTTGAAATACCTAACACAAGTTCCACCTCACCATTGGCATCAAAAACCGGTGATAAACGCCAATCCAGATCCATAGATCCTTCCGCACTTTCCCATGTAAAGAGCCACTGAGAATCCTCTCCACTCAAAAAAACTTTTTGGATATCTTTTTCCCATTGTTCACTTAATTCCGGATCATAACCAGCCTCTATATGCGATTTTCCAATCACTTCCTCACTGGTTAAACCGGACACTTTTAAAGCTGCCGGATTCATATACACATGACGATTGTCTTTGTCATATAACATGATATAGTCCAGACTGCTTTCTGCCAAACTGCGAAAACGACGTTCACTGGACAAAATCGATTCCTCGATTATTTTTTGGTTTGTAATATCAATATTGCAACCTAAAAGTTTGGTAACTTCACCCTTTTCATTCGTTTCAAAAAAACCGCGTTCAAGAACCCAGATATAAGACCCATTTTTGTGTAACAAACGATATTCCATTTCATATCCGGTTTGTCTTTGATCATAAAACTGTTCGATTTGTTGGAGTGTTTTTTCTTTGTCCTCGGGATGAATTCGTTTTTCCCATTCTGCTTTATCGTTTTTAATTTCGTTGTCTGTATATCCAATTTGTGTTTTCCACTCCGGAGACAAAACCACCTGATCTGTTTTCATATCACGGCTGAAAAAGCCAATTCTAGCACCCTTAACCGCCAGTCGCAAACGTTCTTCGTTTTCTTTTAATAAAAGATTATTTTGTTCGCGTTTAAGATGGTTAACCATCAGAATACCAAGTAACATTGTGCCGATTGGATAGATGAGAATGACCGGCAGTGTGATTTGCCTCAAAACCTGTAAAGCGGTTTGCATTGGTAATAAAAACATTAAAAGCAACATCACCACGTGATTAATCAAGCCAAATAAATAAAGTTGAGACCAGGAAAGATTTAATAGCTGAATTTTTCCGCGATGCCGCCATAACAACCCAATGGTACCGGTTGCCAGAATAACACCGACCCCGGTCAGCGTAGCAGCACCGCCCTGATAAATGCGGAAGGCTGCTGTCATGGCCATGGCGATCAAGGTCGGAATCAACCCAAAAAATAACCCGGATATTGATAGTAAAATGGAACGGGTATCAAAAATAATACCCGGCACAAATTCCCAGGGGGTTAACATGAGCGCGATGCCCACAGCACCAATAAAAATACCCACCGGAATTTGTTTTAAGCCCGTTTGACCAATTTTCCAACGACCAGCAACCAAATCAAATAACAAGGCAATTGCCAGGAGTAAGGCAGTGTTATTGACCAAACCCACCAAGCTGGCTTCATTCATACAAGCTCTCCTCAATGCTGGTATATCGCACGGGTAAATTGTGTTTTTTTAATAATTGGTTCACTTCTTTTTTTAATTCAATAATTCGATTTTCTCTACCAAGTGTCGCTGAATGCCATCTTGTTAACTCGTCCAATTGTTCCTTAAGTTTCATATCAGCCTGTTTCCTATCTGTTATATCTTCCACAAAACCTAAAATTCTTTTTTCAGATAATTTAACACCTGTCACCGAAAACCACCGAATGACCTGGTTTTTATTTAAAAATGAAAATTCTCCAAAAGCATAACCATTTTTCTTAATTGATTCAAAATGTGTTCTCGCGGATTCTAAGGTTTGTTCAGGTAACAAATCCGATATTTTCATCTTAAGCAGTTCTGCAGAAGAATACCCAGTGATTTTTGTTGCTGCCTCATTGACCTGAAGATAATTCCCATTTTCATCCGTTACGAAAACGCCAAAGGGAGCCTGGTTTACATAGGTACGATATTTTTCTTCGCTTTCGCGGATCTCATTTTCCATTATTTTTCGATCAGTAACATCATTAAAGGTGGTCGCAAACTGCCCAGGTTTGGGTGAAAATGCAATTACATCAAACCACCTTCCTAAATCCTCTGAATGATTTTCATATCGAATTTCTTCTCCGGTTAATGCCACTTTGCCATAGGTCTGAATCCAATACGATTCGATATTAGGCATCACTTCTAAAACGGTTTTACCAATTATTTTTTCCTTCTTAAGTCCTGTCATCTTCTCAAACATCGGGTTGACTTCCAAGAAGCGGTAATCGATCGGCAGCCCTTCATCATCACAAATGATTTCATGTAAGGCAAAACCTTCGGCCATTTCATTAAACAGTAACTCGTATTGTGCTTCCGACTGTAAAAGGGCTTTTTCAATTTGTTTTCGCTCGGAAATATCCAAATTAACAACAACCGCATTTCGAATGTTTCCCTCATTATCAAAAACAGGGGTTGCATAATTTAAGACGGTCCGTTTGACACCATCAAAAGCCTCAATTTCCAATAATTCATCCGTTATCGTTTTGCCTTCCTGAATCGTGTGCACTAACGCCCAATCATCCGGTTCAATCTCTTCTCCGGAAGGTAAACGGCGTGCTTTGAATATTCCGAATTCTTCCATGCCTACCAATGGTTCGGCACCCCAAATTTTCCTGCCAGCGATGTTACTTTGAATAAGATTCCCATTTTTGTCCGCGATCCATAATCCAACCGGTAAAATTTCAAAGATCTTACTCAGTAAATTTTCTCGTTCGCGTAAATTATCCAGGGCCATTTCCTTTTCAAGCATGGCTTGTTTTCTTTCCGTAACATCGTAGTTAACACCCGTCATGCGGATTGGTGAATTGTTTTTATCTCTGATTACAAAACCAAATGCTCTAAGATAACGAATACTGCCATCCGGTTGGATAATCCGATAGGTTAAATCGTAGTCCTTTTCACCACGAATCGCCTGGTCTACAGCTTCAAAGGTCTGGTCTTTATCTTCAGGATGAACAAAAGTCTGCCAGGATTCATAGATATTACCGAAATCTTCAGGTTGAATACCATAAAGACGGTACATCCATTTATCCCACACCAATGTGTCTGTTATTAAATCCAATTCCCAAATTCCGATTCCGGCTGAATCCGTGGCGACCGTAAACCGTTCTGAAAGTTGAATTAATTGTTTTTCGTTTCGTTTTCTTTCACTAATATTTCTCGCAAATGTTAGAAAATAATCTTTCGATTTGAGATATGTTGTACTAATCTCAATGTCTATAAGCGATCCGTCTTTACAACGATGCTGGGTTTCAAACTGATCCGTTCCTTTTTCGACTACTTTTTGAATATGGGCTAATGCGTCCTGTGAATTTTCCTGGACATCCAGATCCTCTATCGACATTTTTAAAAGTTCGTCTCTCGAATACCCGCTCATTTTACAGTATTCATCGTTAACTTCCTGAATATGTCCGTCTAAAGTCAAAATAAAATACCCATCCAAAGATGTATTGATTATTGTTTGAAGTTTTTCATCATTTTCTTTTAACTGTGCTTCAACGCGAGTACGATCAGCAATAAAGCGGGCTTGTTGAACATTCTGAAATGCAGTGGTGGAAAGTTGATTTGCGAGTGTATATAAGGCATGTGCGATATGATTGAATTGTTCACTGGACATGGAGGGCACTTCTTGAAAGGCTTCGATAAATGTCTCTTGATCAACGCCAATTTCATCTGCATAAGCACGCATTGCAGCTTCAGTTTGGGTTTGATCTCGCACCTGCCCAATTAACCAATTCGCAACATGCTGCCCCCCCACGGTAATACCAGCCCCCGCATCCCACAGGCCGCCGCTTTTACAGGGTTGAATACTTGGACCTTCCAAATTGTATTTTCCAAGGGCTGCATCTGATTGGTAACAATTGAAGGCACCCTTTTTTGTCTTACGGATAATATCTTCGCATAAACGGCAAAAATTACTGGGTTGGGTAATCGGTGTTCCATCGGGATAGGTGATGATGGAAGCAACGCCGGTTGCTCGAGCAAATTCATCCTGAAGTTGTTGAATATCATTTAAATTAAATAAATCCTCAAAATTAATTTTTTCTGAATTTTCCAGTGGTTGTGTTAAGGCTAAAATTCGTTTTTCTAAGGCTGCTTCTGTCCGTTTGCGTTTGCTAATGTCTTGTTTAATCGCAATGAATTGTGTCACGACCCCCTCTGAATTCATTAAGGGTGTAATCGTCATTTCTTCAAAAAAAGTTACCCCATCTTTGCGCCGGTTGATGAGTTCTCCCTGCCAAATATTTCCTTTTAGGATGGTATCCCACATTTTTTCATAAAAAGCAGCATCATGTTGGCCAGATTTGACCAATTCACCAGGAGTTCTTCCAATGGCTTCTTCACTGGAATATCCTGTTATGGTACAAAATGCGGGATTTACCCATTCGATTCGACCATGGATATCGGTAATAATAATGGCATTCGCAGCAGCATTTAATGCCGTTGACTGCAATCGGATGGAGTCTTCCGCTTCTTTGCGCTCCGTTATATCTCGGACAATGCCTTGAAGATAACCATTTTCCAGTTTTTTTCCGCTAATTTCCACAGGTAATCTCGAACCATCTTTTCGAATGATAGTTTGTTCACTTCGAAAACCTTCTCCAATTTTTAAGGAATTTATTTTCGAGATTTTTTGCTCTTTTTCTTCCGGAATAATCAAGTCTGAAATATTTAAAGCTAGACATTCAGCCTGGTTGAAACCCAACATCTTACAACCCGCTGTGTTGATATCAATCAAATAACCATTTGGGTCCGCCAGAAAAATACCATCTACAGCCTGTTCAACCAATGTTCGGTAACGTGTTTCACTTTCTTTAACCTGCTGATCCAGTTTGTGTTTATACAGCGCCATTTCAAGCGTGGCTGCTAACTCACGTTCCGGGACTGGTTTAACCAGATATCCATAAGGGGCAGCAATTTTAGCTTCTTGCAACAAAGAGTCCTGAGAAAAACCTGTTAAGAACACAATTGGCGTGTTGGTCTCCGCGTGAATTTTTTCAGCTGCAACAATACCATTTATCTTTCCACTCAATTCAATATCCATTATCATGATGGAGGGGTTATATTTTTTTACAGCAGTGATTGCCTCTTCACCGGTGGCAACGGATTTTAACACCGTGTAATTTTGTCGTTTCAGCAAATCTTCAAGGTGAATGACAAGGATCGCATCATCTTCTACTATTAATACGGTTGGATTACTCATAATTTGATCCCTTTTCCTTAAGTTTAAAAACGAGTTTAAATTGGGTACCTTCTGTACGATCCAAAATGATTCTCCCTCCTAATTGGTGTTCACCCAACATACGGAATAACCGCAAACCCAACGAAGTACTTGATTCCCAATGAATATCTTTTGGTAAACCTACACCATTATCTGCCACGATTAACGTATAAGTGCCATCCATTTCCTGCATGGATACAGTGATTTTACAAGTCTCTTCACCAGCTGCACCAGGTTTATTGTTTGGAAATGCATGTTTTAAGGCATTGGTAACCAATTCGTTAACGATCAATCCACAAGGCACAGCATATTCCAGACTGAGCTCTATTCCTTTTGCACAGATTTGGCTAACCACATCATTTTTTATATTAAGTGAGGTTCTGAGGTGAGAAACAAACGACTTTAAATAATCATGGAAATCAATTTTTGATAGGTTTTCTGAACGATACAGTTTTTCATGCACCGTGGACATGGATTTGATCCGGTTTCCGAGTTCGATAATCAAGATCGTAGCAGCTGGATCGGAAGTGGTTTGGCGTTCCAATTCCAAAAGTCCCAGGATAGCTGCCAGATTATTTTTAACGCGGTGATGTACTTCGCGAATAAGCACATCTTTTTCATTTAAAGAAGTTTGCAAATTGATTTGGGCAATTTTTCGTTCCGTGATATCCATAATATTGCCAACAACCCGGATAATTTTTCCATTCCGAACAACGGGTTTACCAATAGTGCGAACCCATTTATTCTCACCCTGGAGGGTGACAAAAGGCAGTTCAAGTTCGTAAGGGGTTCCATTCTGAACACAATCGTCAAATGCGTTCTTAATCAAGTCGCGGGATTCTGAAGGATAACAATCCAAAGCAAGTTGCATAAACGCTTGAGATTCAACTGGGTTTTGTGCGCGGGAAAGGCCATAGATTTGGTAAACCTCATCACTCCAAGACAAAGTTTCTGTTGATACCTGATATTCCCAACCACCGAGATGTGTTAATTGTTGTGTTTCTTTTAATAAAGCTTCACTTTTTCTTAAGGCTTCTTCTGATCGTTTGCGTTCCGTAATATCATACCCGGTGCCAATATAGCCTAAAAACTCACCTTCCTGAGAAAAACGCGGAATACCATGGTCAACAATCCAGCGATAATCACCATTTGCCGATCGAAGACGATAATCCATCTCAAAAGGTTGGCGTAAATCAAAAGCAGTACCGTAGGTTTCTAAACAAGTTGAAAAATCTTCCGGGTGGACACCTTCAGCCCAACCTTCTCCCAGTTCTTGTTGAAGGGTTCGTCCAGTGAAATTAAGCCAGGTCTGATTAAAATAGGTACACAATTTGTCCTTGCCGGACATCCAGATTAAAACCGGGGCGGTATCCGCCATACGGCGAAAACGTTCTTCACTTTCCAGGAGCAAATCCCCAGCCATTTTTCGTTCGGTTATATCACGGGTAATGCCTTCAACCGCAATGATGTGACCTTCCTCGTTTTTTATAGACACAATCCGACTTTCCATCCAGCGTGTAACCCCATCTTTTCCGATCCAACGCAAGATTAATGGTTCTGGCGGTGGTGATAAGCTTTGCATATACCCCATCATTTTACTGGCATCATCCGGGTGGACCATCGTTAACATCAAATTAGGGTCTGCATAACATTCTTCCGGGCTGTACCCCGTGATTATTTCAACTGCCGGATTAATATATTCCAAATGCATGGTGGGGATAAGCCCATATCGAAAAATAATATCCGGGGCATTATTGGCTAACCGTTGGTACCGTTGATTTACCTCATCGAAATTGCTCTGCATGCGCTGGTTTTCGGTAATGTCCTGAATGCTACCGGTCATACCAGTGATTTGCCCGGTATTATCTTTGGTGATTTTCCCAAGGCTGAATACTGTGCGTATTTCCCCATTACCGCGAATAATTCGATAAATTAATTCAAAATCTTTACCAGTTCTTAAACTTTCATCAAAAAGTTGATATAACCCATTTACATCTTCCGGATGAATGAATGACTGATATTCTTCGATTGTGGGGGCTGGATCGTTTTCCGCTAATCCGAAAATTCGCAAGGTTTCTTTTGACCAGATGACTGTGTTTTGAATAATATCTATTTCATAACTACCCAGGTGGGCTATTTTTTGAGAATCTTCCAGTAAATTTTCGTTTTTTATAAGTGTTTTCTCGATATTTTTTTTATCTGTTACATCACGATTGCTGCCACGCCTGCCTAAATAAGTACCATCATCGGTGAATATGGGAACACAAATATGTTCAATGTTACGTTCTTTCCCGGATTGATTAATGATGCGAAAAACCAATTTTTCTTCTTGTTGTAGATTGGCATCTGCGATTGAAAAATGATGTTTTACGTTTTCATAATCTTCCGGATGGGTTATGGATAAAAGAAAATCAGGGTTATTAATAAATTTTTCAGGTGAGTATCCAGTAATTCTTGCACAGGAAGGAGAGCAATACATGTAAGTACCGTTTTGTGAAATCCATGTTTCCCAATCATAGGTAAAATCGGCGACCATCTGGTATTTAATCTCATTTCTTTTCCGTTCAGCAATGTCCCATGCCAGATCGGCGAAGCTGGAAATCAGATCAATATCATTTTGATCATATTCAGCAGGTTTATTTCCTACACCTAATACAGCGACAATAGAATCATCCCGGAATACCGGTACGACCAATTCGCGAATCACAACAGCATGCCCGGGCGGCAACCCTCTTTTTTCTTCTAGAGCAGCATAATCATTATGAATAACTGGTTTACGCTGCCGAATACAATCCACCCAGACCCCTGCTTCATCAATGTTGTAATGCAGTTTTTCCTCTTCTGCCTGACAAAAATATTTTTTTGTATCAGTAGACCAGGCTTGTAAGGAAATGGTTTTTTGATCAGCTTCCAAAAAATGGTAAAAACCAATTGAACTATGGGTTAAGGTACAAATTTTGTCCAGTGTTTCTTGTAATAGCTCATCGAGGGTTTTGGTTCGTGCAAATTGCATCAGATGGATTCGTGTTTCTTGAATATTCTGTTGTTGTTTTTGGGTGGTAATATCCGTGATGGTGCCAAACGCACCAAGAAAATTGCCACCTTGGTCAAACTCCGGAGTGGATGAAACCAGCCCCCAAATCATCGTTCCGTCTTTTTTTAACAACCGCTGTTCGTATACTTCAGCCTGGTGAGCTTCTGCGTTTTTTACGCGCGTTTCGTGGTCTTCAATCGCTTCAGAAAAAATAAATTGATTGGCATATTTTCCAATCGTCTCTTCTACATCGTAACCCAACATCGATTTGATTTGGGGGTTCACATAGGTTATCCGTTGATTTTGGTCAATACTAAATACAATGCCATTTGCCAGTTCCACAAATTTTCGAAACCGCGTTTCGGCCAGGTGCAGTTGTTTTTGGGTTTCTTTGAGTTTGGAAATATCTCGAATAATTCCTAAAATAGTATTATTGGGTAATTTGCGCCCCTGAATTTCCGCATCAAACAAACTGCCATCTTTTCGGCGTAATTTTCGTTCTTTAATGGTGGTTTGGTCTTCTGATAAAATCTCAATCCGAACTGGATCGTTATGAATGTTTTCGGCAGAGATCAAATCCTGGATGGTTAATTTACAAATTTCCTCATAACGGTAGCCAAATAACTTACAGCCATACGGGTTTGCTTCAATAATTTTCCCATCAGAATCAGCGAAAAAAACCCCTTCGGAAGCGGGTTTGAAAAAATCACGATATTGACTTAATAGTGAAGTCTCGTTAGGGTTAATGGGTTCTTTATGCATTTATTAATTTTTTGATTTCCCAAACATTCTTGATTTAGTTTTAACCTAAACTCTTTTTATGATTATAAAGAGATCTAGTCAACTAAACCATTAAATTGATATAAAGATTTCCAAAAATTCTGTTAATTTTCGTGGGAAATAATTGAAGGGAAAGTTTTTTGATTGCGAGTTTACTAAATTTTAGTGTTAAAAGTATACGCCATTAACAAATGAAATGCACTTCTCAATTTACAAACTGGGTTTGTTTAAGAAGATAAATCGACAAATTTGTTTATTGAGTTTTTTAGTGGAATATGTCCCAAACACAATTTGCCAAAACTTCAAATCTACGGTGAACACTTTCAGCATCCTGAAAGTGATTATTCAGAAAGGAAAATACAATCCCGGATTCAGGATCTGACCAGGCAAGGGCAGCACCGCCCTGACCAGGATGCCCAAATGTATTCTGTGTACTGTTTTTACCCATCATTCGGATATCTTTATCAGGAAATTCCGAGTACCCTCCAACCGTAAACCCCATTGACCAGCGTATTCTTCTACCCGTATTTCCATTCGGGCCATCGTAAACCAATTCAGTAGCCCGCTGGATGGTTTCCGGTCTAAGATATTGTTTTCCGGCATAGGTGCCACCATTATTCAACATTTGATAAAACACAGCCAAATCCCTGGCTGTGCTGTTGATAGAAGCTGCCGGAATAAACAATCGCCTGTAAATGGCACGGTTAAATAGGAATGCCGCGCCACGCTGCATGGGGTCTTGGTTGTATATGTGGGCTGCTTTTGGCTGTAAGTGGAATGGCAAACCGGTATAGGTGTTTGTCATTCCGAGCGGCTCGATAAAGAATTTTTGTAAATATTCCTGGCATGTTAATCCGCTGACACGATAAATTAATTCACCAAGGATAAATCCACTGTTTACAAGATGGTATTCCATGCGGCTGCCTGGCTCCCACTCAACAGGGAGGTTGGCGATCAATCTGGCCATCAAGGCACGGCTGCCCCATAACAACAATTGGAAAGGCATTCCGCTGGTGGGAATACCTGCCTGGTGTACCAGCGTATGCCGGATGGTTGCTGTTTGTTTACCTTTACATCCGAACTCCGGCCAATAAACCGCGACCGGGGCATCCAATTCAAGTTTGCCAGCTTCCACCAAATGATGAATGCAGATGGCGGTAAATGCTTTTGTACTGGAAAAAATCAAAAATGGGGTTTCTTTCGTTACCGCCACGTTTTTTCTGATATTTGCCAATCCCGCCGCACCATCGAATATGACCTGCCCGTGTTTTAATACCACAAGCTGCGCACCGGGATGCAAGCCTGATTCAATTTGCTGCTCAAACACATTATTTAATTTTTGTACCGCCATTGGAGATATACCACTATCCCCCGGATTGAACTCAGAAAAGGATATCGGCATTGTTAAGCTCGGGTTTTTCACCATTTATGTTGCCTTCTGTTTACTTTCGCCGCGTGTTACACCGGAAAGGCTGATCAGGGCAAACACAAAAAAGATCGGACAAACAATAAAAATCATATTATAGTTTTGTCCAGTAAGGTCAATAATCCAGCCATTCAAAATGGGTCCAACCGAGGCAGCGAGCGTAGCGGCGACAAAATACAAACCGGAATAGGTCCCCATCAACTCCTCAGAAGTAGAAGTATCCAGCACCATCGGCAATCCATTGATATTAATCGCTGCCCAGGCGATGCCGCCAATAACCAGTATGCCTACAATCACAGGGACAATCGGGAGAAAAAAGGCTGCAATCAAAGCCGCAGCAAAGACGACCAAACCGAACATCATGGTTTTTTTACGCCCAATTTTTGCCGCCAATATACCGGTGGGGATGGCAAAAACAATGAATGAAATATAAGACGCCGATAAGATAAAGGCAGCTGATGATTCTTTAACACCTAAGGTGTTAACAGCATAAGATGAGAAAAAAGTTTCAACTGAATTAAAACCAACCATATAAAAAAAGATGGTTAGGATGAGCAGAATCAAACTGCGGGCGTTTTCTTTAGGGATATTACGAATTTGTTTAAAAACTTGTAATCCGCCTTCCACTTCCGCTGCTTGTACCAGTTCTTTGGGTTCTTTGATTTTCCAAAATAATACTGCAACTGCCGCCAGCGTAAGAAAACCGCCAAACCAAAATGGCAAGGGGTGATATAAATTGTACAAAACACCACCTAAAACAAAAGCGATAATTCCACCAATTCCAGCCATCAGATTAATCACCCCATTGGCTTGGGATCGTAAGGGGGAGGGAATCAAGTCCGGCATGAGTGCAAATAATGGCGTGCGCCAGAGGGCCATAGCCACTAACATAACCAGTGACGAACCTAATAAAAAGGCTAATTGTCCCCCAAGTTTGTCAATTTGTCCGTTTAACTCAACAGGGATCATTTGTGGTGCCAACGGAATGAGGATAAAAGCAACCACAGCAATCGGTGCAAAAATAATGATGTACGGCATACGCCTCCCCCAACGAGAACGGGTACGATCGCTGATGGGTCCCATAATGGGTTGGATAAAAAAAGCAGCTATATTATCAATAGACATGATCAGGCCGGTCATGGTAGCGCTCAGTCCAAACCCCAAACTACTGGCAGAACGCTGAATATCGAAGCCTGGTCCACCTGCCTGAAGAAAAATGGGCATATAAGTATTGTAAATCATCCACATTAATTGGGCGGCAAATAAACCAAATCCGATGGTGAAGGCTTTTTTGTAGTCTAGTTTCACGTTTAATTCTCCCTGCGTTAATAAACTGTTACCCCCTTAAAGTATAAACAGGGTTTGATAATTTGATAGTGAAAATATCTTAAAATTATCGGTAAAAATTGAACTTATTAATGAGATAGTTACCATACTGTATAAAAAATATGGAGTGACTTTCCTGATTTTATTTCAAAAATATTTATAAAATAAAAACATGCCTTTCTTAAAAGAGAGGCATGTTTTAAGAATTAATTGACCAACTTTTACGGCAGAGCACCAGCCAAAAAGGCATTGATCCAATTCAAGTCATCGGTCCGGTCAATGCGGTAAACACCACCCGTCCCGGCACATCTCGGATTGATTCCAAAAGATGTTACTCCGCCGATCACATTACTTTCGCCAATAAAGTTCGGTCCACCGGAATCACCATAACAAGTACCGCCGGTCATGGGATTATTCGATAACACCATAGAATAATCACCGGTCATCCCTGGTGCATTAATAATTAAAAGTTCGGGATAGGCAACCATTCTGATTTTATTACTTACATCCTTCCAGGCTGCCGCATCCGGAAAACTCTCTTGCAACCCATAACCAACGGCGGTAAACATCGCTTTTTCCTGGGTGCGTTTTGGTTTTAAGGCATCCAGCACATTCGGTTCTGGTAACTGACCGTAGGTATCCTTATAAACAGGTTCATCCAGAACCACCATGCCTAAATCATATAGATAAAAGGCTGCCGGATCAAATTGAGGATGGGTATAGGTTGTTCCTCCAATACTGGTATCCCCACCATAAGGATAACCCAGTTCCTCCATATAGTTTTGGATATCCGCTTCAAACCAAACTTCCGCTCGGACAGCGGGGGCTTCCGTGCAATGTCCGGCCGTTAGGTACAGGGTCGGTGAGATCAGTGTGCCGCTGCAGCGCCAGAGTGGCGCACCTGTCTCATCAAAAGCAACCATCAATCCCACATAGGGATGTCCCTCACCATCTTCAGTCCCATAGGTAATTGCACTGGCAGCACCGACAATACCAAACAAAAGTACCAATACAAGTACGAGTGTCAGGGATATTTTTTTCATTTTTTCTCCTTGGGTAAAGTTGATTCACAAATTTAACTCATCAGAACAATCAAAATTGGTGGAATACCTCCTTTTTACAATTCATGATTCGTCTTTGATTTCAACTATGAGAATTAACAGCCGAATAAACCTTAATAATTATGACGCGTTACAAGGGTGATCGTTACGCTGTTAAATGAAAATGAGAACGCACTACCAATTTTGCTGACAGGTGAGGGACCTATTCGATTGAGGATTTTTTTGGGAACAAAACAGAAACCAACAAAACCAAAACAACCATAAAACCTGAAAATCCTAACCAAACAGAAGTAATCGGGAAGATCGATGAAATAAACAAATAATCTTGATTTAAAGACCAAATCAATCCCGTCAAAATAACAACACTCAAAACAGTTTGTGTTAACCGAAGAGGGAGTGAAACGTTCGACAAGGGTGAAAATTGCCGTTTTTTATTTATCAACTCCTCTACCACCGACCAGGTTTGCCATAACACCCCTGCCCAAATTAATCCGATGATAGCCCACATCAATTTTATTCCGAGAAGGATACGGCTCATACCAATTGAAGAAAATCCAGACCATTCCCCCCAATCCGTTAATATATATGCAATAAAAGGCCAACTGCGCTGACTGTTTGTTAAGATGACAATCCCATCCCCCGTATCAGGCACAGCGAAAAATTGGGTCATCCAACCTGTTCCCTGCCCGCCATGAGAAACAGCCCGTCTGCCATCAGGAAACTCATCAATATAATGACCAAAACCATAAGCATCAAAAATCAGACTATACATACCCAACCCCTCTACTTTCGGTGTATGAAGTTGATTTATACTTGCTGGTTTAAGCACTTGCTTCCCAGAAAAAAAGCTGGGCATGCTGGCAGAAACAAAAGTTGCGATATCACCGACACTTGCAAAAAGACCTCCTGAACCTTTTTCCGGATATACATAAACCGGTACGGCATTACCGGTTAAACCATAACCATTTGGAATCTCCGGATCAAAGGTTTCCCGCCAGACAAAACTGGATTGAACCATGCCAAGCGGGGTTAGAATCTCTTGTTCTATATATTCAGAAAAATCACGCCCTGTAACCTCTTCAATTAACAATTCTAATAAATTAAAGCCGGTGTTTGAATAAAAGAAAGAAGAACCCGGCTCCTGAAAAAGAACAGCTTCTTTGTTTAAACTTTCTTCTAAAGAAGGAATGTCTTTCTCCAACGGTGAATAAAAATTAAAAAAATCACCCAGCGGCATGCCTGCGGTATGGCTAAGTAACTGTTCAACCGTCACTTTTTCTTCTGAGAAATCCGATTCCGGCAGATTCCATTTTTTTAAATACTGACTCACAGGCGTTTCCAGGTCCACTTTTCCCTCTTCGACCAATTTCATTACGCCCCAGGCAGTGACTGATTTTGAAATGGATTGAACGCGCAAATAGGTATCTATGGTCATTTTCCGTCCGGATTCCAGATCAGCATACCCGTATGCATTTTTCCAGGTTATTTTGCCTTCTTCCACAAGTGCAATGCTCACACCGGGGATATCGTATGTTTCCATTAAGTCAGGAATACGCTTTTCCAAATGAGCAGTAAATATTTCTAAAGATGAACCCTTTTTAACTTCTTTTGTTTGGTAAATTACAGAAACAAATTTGACCAATAAAAAAGCGAAAACCAATACGATGAAAAATTTAACCCAGTTTTTCTTTGAAGAATTTTTTTTCTGATTACCAATTTTCATAAAAATTTTATAGCCTCTATCTTATCGACAATGTCGAGCTTTTTTGCATGAGTTAATTATATGTAGTGAATTGTAATTTATGGAGTAATATTTAGATATTTTAAAATTAAAAATGATATGTTGCTGATCATTTCATACCGCACAATATGGCTGGCGCTTGTTATTTGTATATTGATCCAATGACAAACCCTCCCATTTTACACCAATGTTGTATCTTATTAATAGAAAGAAAATTTACATAATAAGAGGTGTTATGCAATTCTCAAAAATTGAAGTAAAACAACTTCACAAAACCTATCACGTTCCGCAGCGTGAAGCCGGGTTTAAAGCATCCGTGAGGAGTCTCTTCAGACCAATTTATCAAGATGTTCCTGCCGTAAAACCGCTTGATTTTGTCATCGAATCCGGAGAAATGGTCGCCCTGATCGGACCCAATGGCGCCGGAAAAACAACCACTTTAAAGATGTTAACCGGGTTGTTACACCCTTCCGGCGGTGATATTAATATTTTTGGTTTTAATCCCTCGGAACGGAAACCTGCCTTTTTACGCTCAATCAGTATGGTACTGGGAAACAAAAGTCAGATGTTGTGGGATATCCCCCCACTGGATAGTTTTTTTGTTCTGGCAGAGATTTATTCCATTCCTAAAGAAGAAGCAGTGTCTCGTATTAATGAATTGGTAGAAATGCTCGAAATGCGGGAGATCTTAAAAAAGCCGGTCCGTAATCTTTCTCTGGGTGAACGTATGAAATGTGAATTAGTCGCCAGTTTATTACACCGCCCAAAAGTGCTTTTTTTGGATGAACCCACCCTCGGTTTGGATATTAATATTCAGAATCGTCTGCGGCATTTCATTCTTGAATATAACCATCGGTACGGGGCTACCGTCTTACTCACCAGCCATTATATGGCCGATATCGAACGGCTGTGTTCGCGGGTACTGCTTATTCATCACGGTGAGTTACTTTATGATGGACAGCTCTCCGGGTTGAATCAAATGATTGAGCCGATCAAAATGATCCGGGTTACCCTTTCCCAACAGAATGGAGTAAATCCAAAACCAGACTGGCTGCCAGCTTCTGCAGAGATCGTTTCCCAAGAAAAACAACATTTACACCTGCGAGTGGCCCAAAAAGAAGCTGCTGCCTGTACTGCTGCCCTTCTTCACAACCTGCCAGTGGCTGACTTGATCGTAGAGGACCCGCCTTTGGAAACCGTCATTGACCGCATTTACCAGGACGGTGATTTATGAACCACCGCGGCGGATTTGCTTTAATCAAAGCAACCTGGTTTTCCTGGATGCAGTATCGCAGCTTTTTTTTCGTATTGGCCTTTGGCTGGATGATTCCACCATTGGTCGCACTGTTTGTATGGTCTGCCGCTGCCGGGGAAGGCAGCCTGGGTGGTTTCACGCGGGGAGAATTTATCACCTATTATTTGGTGCTGGTATTGGTAAACCAGATCACGTATGCCCAGGTTAATTGGACTGTCGGGGATATCATCCGAGAAGGCACCCTAAACCATTGGCTGCTGAAACCCCTTTCAGCCATCTATCAAGCACTTTCCAGTGAGCTGGCTGGCAAAGTTGTTTATCTTATCTTTGTTATTCCAGTAGGACTGCTGCTGGCAATTTTATTAAAACCGGAAATCCAAACAACACCCATCAACTTTGTTTTATCCCTGGTAGCCACGCTGTTCGCCTGGGGCTTAAGATTTGCTTGGGGTTTCTGGCTTGCAATCCTGGCCTTTTGGATCACACGGGCAGATTCATTTTTGGCCTTACAAGATTCACTGGTTTTTATTTTTTCCGGCATGGTCGCACCCATCCCGTTATTACAAGGAAGCCTGCAACAAATCGCCAATATCCTTCCATTTCGTTACATGGTCGGTTTTCCGGTAGAAATTTTGGTGTATGACTTGAGCAACAAAGCCATCCTATTTGGATTTCTGATGCAGCTTACCTGGCTTGCCATTGCAGTATTGTTATCCCGTACGTTGTGGGTAAAAGGAATCCGCCATTACAGCGCGGTTGGAGGATAAAGTGATGCGTTACTTAAAATTGATTAAGGTTTTTATCAAAACCTCAGCCCAGGAAACGCTGATGTATCGTGCAAATTTTTGGGTCAGTTTATTACATGCTTTTTTGAATTTAATCGTTGCTGTTTTAGCCCTGGTGATCCTGTTTGGTCAAACCGAAAACCTTAACGGGTGGAATCTATCCAGCACGCTCAGTCTACTGGGTGTGTATCTCATTGTCAGCGCGATTCGGAACTTATTCATTGGGCCTAGCCTGGAAGCATTGGTTGGATTAGGTCAGGAGGTATGGAACGGGCAATTTGACTTTACCTTATTACGCCCAGTAAATACCCAATTCCTGATTACCTTTCGCATTTGGCGATTGTTTTCACTGATCGATCTTTTCTTGGGTGGCGCGGTTTTGCTTTATAGTATTTTTCAAACACCTCAAAGTCCCAATTTACTGGCCTGGCTCTTGTTTCTGTTGGCGCTGGTAGCAGGGATTTTGATCCTGTACGCCATTTTACTTGCTTTTACCGCCCTGGTTTTTTGGAATCCCGGTTATCTTTTTACATGGGTTTTTGACGCCATTTTCCAATTGGCACGGTACCCACTGGGCATATACCCCGTGGGGGTACGTATCTTCCTCACCTGGATCATCCCGGTCGGGGTCATCACCACCATTCCAGCCCAGGTGATCAGCGGACAAACTGGAGCACCCATAGTTTTTCTTATCCTTGCTGCCTCGGTTTTCCTATTTCTCTTCGCAAGTTGGTTGTTTAATAAAGGGATTAAGCAGTATCACAGTGCTTCGAGTTAAAAATAAGCTTCCATGCCATTCACATACTTGGAATAAGCCCCTACCCGCAGCGGGAACCGCGCCAGCACATCCGCCATTTGGTCCGCATGGGTTATGGCACATTTAAATTCAATCACAACAATATCAAGATAAGGATTCAAAAATGTAAGATTCGGCTTAAGGTGGTTTTGCTGCTTGTATGACTTCAAATCATAATCCAGGGTTAACCGGATTTGATTGTCCGCTGTAACATAATAATCTCTCCGGTAACGGTTAATCATCACTGGACGGGCACAATCCAACAAAGTGTTGATGCGCGGATCAACCTGGGCGGACAATTTACCCCGGATCGTTTGCCAATCCAGGGTCGTTAAATCTAACATGCTTTCCACTGGCTGGATCCATTTCCAGCCGGTGTCTCCTTGTTTATGTTTAACTTCAAGCTGGCCTCTGATCTCTTCAACGGTTTCCCCATACCAACGAAAACGTAATTTCCGGCGGGCTTCCACACCGCTTAAGTGATCTTGATATGCGTTAAGATCTTCCGTATCAAAATAGATATTATTTACAATCCGGCTTGGAAATGGGGTGCGAAAAGCAAATGGGTTGGTCCTTACCCATTTTTCCACAAGATACCGCTGCATATTCTCGTACACCATCTTGATTTCATAACGTTTGCCGTTTTGAATTTCCATCATACGGTTCAATTTCCTAAAATCTGTTGGTCGTATAACAAATCAACATCCATCGAAACCGTTTCTACCAGTTCATCCCATAATAAAATGACATTATCGGTTTGGGCGATTGCATTTTGTTTATTGTTATTTAATTGGATGTCGGCTGCCTCAATCGATGCCGGACCATAAACTGGTTTTTTAATATAAGCAGCCAAAGCGGCAAAACTGGCATTGTTAATTTCGCTGCCTTCCACCACCACCGTGGAACGGTCTTTACTGGCAATACCAATACCAACCTGATCAATCGACACATTTTTAACCAAGATATTGCTGACTTCACCCACTGAAATTGCTTTATCCACAATCGAAACCAAACGAGTATTTTCAACTGACGCTTTGGTGCCGCTGACATCAACCGCATCACCGGCAATATCGTGAAAATCGCAATTAACGATTTCGCCAGCCGAAAAATCACTATCAAACGCATCGGCAAAGGTGTTTGCAAATTCAGAATTTAGAAAATGAAACTCACTATGGATGACGTTGATCGCATCTTCGGTCTGATTATTGCCGATAAAAACATGATCCAGGGTGATATTACTGCGGTAAAAAGTGATTCCACCGGTTAGAATCCAACCTTCGCGTTCAATACCGGTCGTATTTTCCACAATTGCGTAGGTCCATGTGGAGTCATTGTTCGCATTTAAAACAACCATTCCACCCCAACCCAACGCTGGATCCTGTGAAGTAATAACCACCGGACTATTGGATGTTCCTTTTATCTGAACTGAGCCATTTACCAGCATAACTGCACCCTGTTCAAAACGCAGTGAGGCACCTGGGGATATGATTAAATCATATCCGTAGGGTAATACCAGGTCACCGCTTACCAACCAGTTTCCGGACTCTACAATGAATAATTTGCCTTGCGGGTTTTGGAGCCTTAAGAAGGGGTACGATTTCAAAACCTCATCCACAGATGGGATTTGCGGTAAAGGTCCAATTTTCTGTGCTGTTGGATTGTTTGACCCAATTGTTGCAACACGCATCAATTCGCTTGAGCCCTTTAAACGTACAACAACACTTACCTCGATTTCAGGAGTAGTAGTATTTTCAATGTATTCAATAGGAAGTTCAAATTGAGTCGGCGTATATACCCAACCTTCTGGATCAATTACCATTGGAATATCCCAATTCCCTGTATTTAAACGAATTTCTTGGTCACCAACTTTAACAGATACTAATTCGGCTGGTAATAACATCATGTTCGTTATGTCTAAAACAAGAGATGATTGCCCATTTCGATTGACTATTTGATAATTTGCGCGAACAGGATGCGCAGGATGCAATTCTTGCATTAAAATCTCTGCACGATTAACCAATTTATCCCATGAAACACCCAGATCTTGTTCCCCATATTCAAGTTTTAATGCATTTTGATATATTTCTATTTCCTGTTCCATATCAAGTCTAACTTGATCTATATAGTTTTTGTTAGCTATTCTCTCCACTTCATGTACATAGGCAGCACGAATTTCCGGATCATCAAACAAGCCACTTTCCACCATTTTACCTATAATTGAATTTTCAGTAGGACATGTCCAAAAAGGTTCGTTATCATATGCTACTGGTTCTAAAAGTGTGGTTACCGGATTGTAATAAAACCGATAATTATGCCAATACAGCCCATGACAGCCAGCCCACAAATCACTCAAAGCGAAAAAACGACCCATCAATTCCACATCAAAAACTTCAGAGGCAGATCTTTCTCCACGCTGAAAAGCAGCTAATAAGTTCGAAGCAGTTTCAGCTTCGGCGGATAATACTGGATTTTCGGCAATTTTTGATGCCTTAAATATAGAAATTATTGAACTCTCATAAGTATTCGATTGAAGAATTGAACTATCATTAGTAGTACCAATTTCCCAAAAATCAGCCCGTGTATCCCATAAGATATCTTCATCAAAACGTAATAATACGCCCTGTCTGCGTTCTTGTGACTCCATCATTTCAGCTGTGAAGGCATCTTCAACCCCGTATATACCTAATAATTTACCATTCAAAACAACATTCGTAAAATCGTATCGAGTGGTTAGAACACCCTCTGATATTAAATTTTGATGAAATGCCCATTCCCAAATATAATTTCTTGTTTCAGGTGTTTGGATATTAAATTCTTTAGCGCCAAATACAGCCCCGTCTTCTTTAATTTTGATCCGGAACGACCATTTATCACCAAGCAAATGATCTGTCCAGTCTCCTTTTAGTCGCATTTCGACATCCAAAGGTTGTCCATCTTGGAAACGAATTGAAGCTGGTACAAAATCATCATCTGCAGAGACCAAGATCCCTAAATCTAAAGCCTCATTTCTTTTTTCTAATAATTCTTGATATTCTTCAAATCCGATATCAATATATATTGTTGGTAAATCATTATCCAAATACAAACGGATTTCATCGGTAAGGTTTTCCACAGCGTCATTAATTGGTTCTGATAATCCTTGCGGAATTGATAATACCGAAACGCGACCCTGTAAAACAGCTTTGATCTGACTTGTAAACGGTTGGACAATACCGGAACGGTAGACAACAGCTCCAGCAACAAAAATCATCACATACATAATTGCCTGAACGTACCAGCGTGACCAAAACCAGGATAATGTTTTTTTACGGTTTATTTTTTCAGGAGATGCATCCTTAAATTTCAAAGGTTATCCTCCTAATAGGTTATTTTGCTCAACAACACTGACAACACTGTCGGGATAACTCTGTTTTAAACGATCCATCAAGGAAACCAGCTTCTTTTGATCGGTGACATTCACGTAATAGGTCATCTGAACCTGATCCTTATGTTGATCCAGACGGCGTAAATCAATTTCTCTTAATTCATCCAATAATAAACTGTTTACCTGATCAAACACATTAGATTCGGTTGGGTTGGTGTCAATTTGTATATTCAAATATACCGTATTGGTTTTATTGCGATTCCGGTCAAACAAGGTTCGCCCGAATAAATACAACATAATCACAGCCACAGCAGCGATGGTTGGAATACGCTGATCTGCCCCTAATCCCAGGCCTACCGCAATCGCTAAGAACAAAAAGATCAATTCTTCCGGGTCTTTGATGGCAGTCCGAAAACGCACAATAGACAGGGCACCGACCAACCCCAAAGAGAGTGCCAACGAGGACTTTACAATGGAAATCACCAATAACGTAATTAAAGTTAACATTGGCAGAATTGGTGCAAATTTAGACCGGTTGGAGAGTGATTTTCCAAAGCGGACGTAGTACCAGGCAATCAAAAGAGAGAGCCCGATTCCCAATAACAAGTTCACCAATAAAATTGATAATGAAAGCGGTGCTGAAAAATTTGTTGTATCCATTTGATATTCCTATGTATATGCAAAAAAATTTCCATTTTAGACTATGGATTCGCTTTTTTTATTTAACCTTCAGTTTTATACCTAAAGAATAAAGGATTCGTTTGAATCAATTAAACAAAAGATATGGCGATGATTCTACCATAATCGCCATATCTGATTTTTATCGATTGTAATTTTTTTTTTACGGATTCCAACCGGCAATTTGCGCCAGCATAACCCACATGGCTTTGGCGATTCGGATCTTCCCGGCAGAAACACTGCCCAAATGACCGCCATCCACTTCGGTTGTATAGCGTTCACAAATCACTTCATACCCCTGTCCATTTCGGCAAGGTTGGTTTTCCGGTGTATAACTTTCTATATCAGCCACATCAAATAAAATTTTGCCATTTTGAGCAGCCCAGTTACGCATCTGGTTATTGAAAGACTGGGCATCTGCCGTGCCAATTAACCGTGAAAGAGATGACGTCCAATAAATAAATGTTTTATTCGGGTATTGGTTTTCCAAAGCCAACAAATCGTACATATTGGTCCCGTTGTAATTTTGATCAAAATAATAATTATCAATCGTAGAACCAGCGGCGACATGTAAATAATTATGCTGGAAGGTAATAATATCTCTACTGCCCGCATATCCTGGGAAACGATTAATAAAATCCTCTAAATCTTCTTCCCAGGTGCCCATTCCAAAAATCACTTCAATATTATTCCGGTTATTTCCACCGGGGAACAAGATCGCACTGGGAATATTATTATCATTTAGCGTGAACGTTTTCCAATCCGTTAAGCTGCTGTCAATATAATCTCTGCGGCAATGAGATGCACTGCTTTCCCAATTTGGAGCAGACAAACACGTCAGCCCATCTGAGATATTTTGTCCCACAGATCGATCCATATAGGTCACCCGTAACGCTTCGGCTGCCCGTAAATATTGGGCGGGGATGCGGTCATACAATGCCACAGAGGTGTGATCAATGATCAGCGTGCCTTCATGTGGAATGGCGGTAGGTACAACCGATGTGGGGCCAACCGTAGGCGTTGGGACAACAGTTGGTGCAGCAGGTTTTACTACAAGCGGCAAATACACTTCATTTTGCAGTACTTGCGCCAGACTATTTCCTTGAACTCCAAAAATGCTGACCCATACAAAAACGATCAATATCAAAATCGACACAATTAAGGGTCGTTTAAACTTCATCATTAACTCCTGTTAAATTTCTACAAATAAGACTAATAATAGTTAAATTGTAACAGAAGTCAATTTTTCACCAAATTGCTTTACAATTTTGTTATGTGATTCGAACAATACCTGTTAAAGTGGTTTGTGTCGGAGTTGGGCTCTGCGATTTTACCTTAGACAACAGTATTCCCCTTCGTTTACGGTTAATGCCAAAAAATCATCTTTCTTGATTTTGAAGTTTCTTAAACGCGTGTAAGGACGAAGCAACTTCTTTTTGGAATACGATCAGCAGCAGGCCAACCAACAAGATTCCACCAGCTAAGAAAAGCCATAAAGGCCAACTCACGAGCGATTTTTCCATTGTGTAAAAAACCCACTGTACCAACCATACGATCCAGGGTTGTAATTGTTCAGGTACCAGCAAGGGTAAACTAATAACCAACCCAAAAGTAAATGCAGCGCCTAAACTTAAGATTAAATCCAATAAAGAAAATATCTGAAAACCAGTCACCGTTTCAATTTGAATTTGATCCATCACCATTTTTGTAAACCCGGGTGGTGTTGGAGCCATCGGTTCGCTAGTAAACGCATCTTCCATGATCTCATCTAAAAAATCAGGTTTTATTCGATCCATGCGGCCACCTCCTGGTGTGGTATAAGCAAATCTTTTAATTCAGCCTTTGCCCGAAAAATAATCGTCTTAACGGAGCCCATTGGAATGTCTAGAATGCTCGCAATTTCTTTATAAGAAAGATCATTCTGGTAGCGCATTAATAATACGATCCGGTAGGTTTCTGGTAAATTTTTCATTTTATCGTGAAGAAACCTGCTCAACTCTTTTCGATCCAAGTATTTTTCCAGATAAGGTTCATCCGGTGGATCATATAACTCTTCTTCCATAGAAATATGCATCATTTCTCGTTTTATTTTCGGATAACGATCATATGCTAAGTTAACCAAGATACGGTATAACCAGGTTCGGAAACTGGACTGCCCTCGAAAACTGGATAATGCCCGCCAGGCACGAAGAAAAGCTTCTTGAGAAAGATCCTGTGCTTCTTGGGGATGGCTGGTAATCCGTAAAGCCAGATTATATAAAAACTGCTGGTGGTTAACCACCAAAACCGAAAATGCCTGAGCATCTCCGGACTGCGCTTTTAAGATAACCTGTTTTTCATCTTGATCACACATAACTGTCTCTAAAACTTAGACTGGCTTTTTTGGTAATTTGTTTCAAATAAACACTTCTTGAAACATTTTAAAGCTTAACCCCGTCAAAAGAAATGAAGAAACCAATAAAAACTGGGTTTTCGATGGAGTAACCCAATCAATCAAGGAGTAACTATGAAACTTAAGGGTTTATGGATCGTCATTTTAATCATCGCTTTAATGCTTACTTGTGGATTAATCATAGGAACAGCATGGTTTACTTTTTCCAGAATCACAAACACAGCCGAAATCCCGGTTGGTCAAATTTTATCCGGAGAAATTTTTGTCAATAACGATGTGCAGGCAGAACAAAATGAAGAAGAAACCATTTCGCTGGGGACAGAGCCCATCACATTGGTTATCGAAAATCAAGCGGGAGATATCCTGATCCAAGGAAGCCAGCGAGAGGATATTTTCATGAATGCCCAAAAAGTAGCCTGGGGCAAATCCGAAGAAGATGCCCAAGCAGCGCTTGACACATTCTCGTATGAAATTATTCGTGATACCGATACAATCACGATTCGTATCAAAGATACCAGAGAGAGCAGTTTTCCCGAAAACCGAATCAACTTTAAGATCGATGTACCGGAAACCATCAACCTGGATTTACAAACCAGTTTAGGTGATTTATATGCCGCTGAAATTACCGGTAATGTTTCCCTGGAAAACAACTTTGGAAGTACTACCTTAATGAATATTTTGGATGGGAATATTAATGTCGTCTCTCATAATGGAAAAACCAGCCTAAAAAACATTCTGGTGGAGGGCAATCAAGTAAAGGTGGAAGGCGATTTTGGAGATATTGATCTTTTTCAAATCACGGCACAAGAGATTACCTGTACCTCCCGGAACGGGATCATTACTGCTGAAAACCTGAAAGCCGCCGGAAATGTGGAACTCAGCAACGATTTTGGTGAGCTGACACTGCGGGAAGGTTCCGCCAAAAACCTGACGGTTAAAAACCAGAATGGTTTAATCAATTTAAACGGTTTTCAAGTTACTGAAACTGTGACGACAGCATCCGATTTCGGTGCTGTGGAACTAGAAAATGTCTTCGCCAACCAATATGAAATCACGACAAAAAACGGCGATGTCTTTCTGAAGAATGCCACAAACAGCAGTATTAAAATCATTTCCGATTTCGGAAATATTGATATGAGTAATATCAAACAGGCCCAGCTAGATTTAGAAACCAAAAATGGGAGCATAACCTTCCGCGGCAGCCTTCGCCCTGAAAACCATATGGTCCAGACGGATTTTGGGAATATCATCATGCGTTTACCCGCCAATCAGTCGATTAATTTTGATATTGGCACCAGTTTTGGCACCATTCAAACAGAACACGAAATTTTTATTTCCGGCGACGTAAACAAAAACCATTGGGTTGGCAAACTAAATGAAGGCGGCGGTTTGTTAACGATCGAAACAGAAAATGGAAATATCACCCTAGAAAAAACGATTGTGGAGGAATAATCTAATGGCTGCATGGCTCTTGATTTTGTTGTGTGTTGGAATCGCATTTGTATTTATCCTTTTGGTTCTTTTTCTGCTAGGAATGCGGTATCTCAACTACCGTGAAAATATAAAGATGGCAGAGCAAGGATTAATTTCCCAGCCAAAACCAAAACGAAACCGTGGTTTTTTAATAGCCGGTTGGATCATTACTGGCTTGGGTCTGGTCGGAACCGTTATCCTCTGGCTGCTGGGGGCCCTGGCGCTGGGTGAAGGACGTTATTATCCCCTGGCTTTGGGTCCTTGGGTATTGATTGGTTTGGTACCAATGGCAATCGGTTTGTTTTTATTGTTGCTGTATGTCATTTTAGCACCCGCCAAAAACAAACAACCCAAAGAACAAACTGAACCATCCGTCGTTGAATTTCCTGAAGAAGAGATTGCCGAGATTGACTAACAATCCCTGATGGAAATTTAACCCCTCGGAAAAATAGGCTCATCCCTGAAAAGCTTATCTTTCCGAGTATCTACTCTTTAAATCGTCCCCACGTTGGAGGACCTTTTATAGCTAAATTTCAGACTTTTACCGACTAGCGGGGCCAAATTTTCTAACCTGGAAGTCGAATTAAACCTACTTTATAACAAGCCTTCCGAAACTGTTTTTACCTTGGGTGGTTTTCGTTTTAAACCCCACTCATTCAGAATCAAAGCCGCAAATACAATCAAACCGCCCACCAAGAGATTAACAATATTGGTTTGTTCACCAAAAAATAACAGCGAAACGACCACCGCCAGGGGGATTTTCAGATCATTAAAGATGGCCAATGTGCCAGCATTCACCTGGCGTGCGCCAACATTCCACAGGAAGAAACAAACGCCGGAAGCAATTGCACCAAGATAGATCAAAACCACCACCTGATTACCTGTGATGACCTGGCTCTGCCAGGGAGTAAATACAGCCGCAGAAAGCCCAGCGGTTAAAAATCCGCCTAAATACAAGAGACCAAATATTTGCAAGTTGTTGAATCTACCAGATGGCAGTTCTGCCATAACTTCTTTATAATAAACCTGACCAAAGGCAAAACCCAGGTTGGAGATTTGAACTATCAAAAACCCGGTCAGAATATCAGATCCAATTACACCACCCAGTTTTACAACTGCTGTCCCGGCCACAGCCAAAACAGTGGCAATCAGGCTGATCCACTGTAATTTTCGCCGAAATATATCGTGGATCAGGGTAACGTATAATGGGGTAAAAATGGTAAATAGGGCTACTTCGTATGCCTTTAAGTATTGAAATGAATAAATATAGGTGACATACATAACCCCATACTGCAAGGCACCAGTCAACATTAATTTTCCGGCCTGTTTACGGGGCAAACCACGAATTCGTAAAAAAGGCAAAAAGATTAATAAAGAAACCAACAAACGCGCCGCAGCGACCAGGTTTGCATCCAATCCAGCTAATTGATTCTTAATCAAACCAAAAGAAAATGCCCAAACCAAAGAGACAATCAATAAATAAAGCATAGGGTCTGTACCACCAATAAAAGTTTTTTCGGATCGGTCAAAACATAACAGATTGATCCATCTGAGATTATACAAATAAAAGATCAATTAAGGGGGATTTTAGGAATAAAAACCAAAAAACCAAGGACATTTGTCAGACAACCTGCCAAATGCATTGAACTTATGGCTTGCATTAAAAAAAAGCTTTTTTTACTTCTCAACCCATTCGATATTAAATTTTACGTATCGAAAATCAAATCATATTCCGCTGCTTTACGGATTAGTTCTTCCTGTTCTGATTTTGGCATGGGTTGGTAAGTTTGACAGGCTTCCAGCACCTTGGGTAATACGGTTATATCTCCAGCGGTACAAATTCCCGTCACATCCTGAGATAAGACAAAATGAACTGCTTTTTCGATCATATCAGAAGCACTAAAGGGTTCATACCAGGTGGTGTGCGTTTTTGGTTTATCATCCCAAGGACCTTTCGCAATCGATTTAATCGCCATCACAGCAATATTTCTTTTTTTACATTCTGCTAATAAGGTTTCTGCCCCTTCCCGATAATCGGGCTGTCCATAAAGCACAAAATTAACCGGAAATAAGATCGAATCAAAATCAAAACGTTTAATAGCCTCCAAAAAAACAGCTGGGCTATCCATTCCATGCCCTGTAATACCAAGGTATTGCGTTAACCCTTCCTGGCGTGCTTTAACCAAAGTTTCCAGCACACTGCCAGTCTGGGTGACTTCATCCAGTTCCTGCATATTGGTCACAGCATGAATTTGGTAAAGATCAAAATGATCCGTTTTTAATCGATGTAAGGACTGCTGAAGCTCGCGCCAGGATCCTTCGCGGGAACGTTCCATTGTTTTACAACCAAGGAAAAAACGATTCCGTTCACGCACCATCCAGGGTCCGATACGTTCTTCTGCCATGCCATATTGCGGCGCGACATCAATATGATTCACACCAGCAGCCAATACCTGTTCCATCACTTCATCAGCCTTCGCCTGTGAAATATCCCAAAAGGCGGCCCCACCAAAAATTGCTACTGTCGAAGCATGACCACTTCGTCCAAAGGTTCTCTTTTCCATCTTACCTCCTAAAAAAAACCAATCTTTTTTAGTGTACCAGATTCAAACGTTAAAAGGTATAACAAAGAAAGCTATTTAACATCAGACCGCCCTGTTAATAAAAATTAATAGGGCGGTCGTTAAAGGGGAGAGAAATAATTAAAGGAATGTGGTTGTTCGGATTACCGTAAAAGCTCGTATAATCCTGCCAGATTATCTACCGTGATATCCGGTTTAAAAGGAGATTCCGGCACATCAATGGCTTTGGTTTCACCACTCAACACCAGAACAGTCACCAAACCAGCCTGCCCCAACGCTATATCCGTATACAGGCGGTCACCGATCATACATATTTCTTCCACGGGAAGCCGTAACCGTTCTTTCAGTGCATCCACTACAGGTAGGTTGGGTTTACCAATGATCTGGTCCGGCCTTCTTCCAGTGGAAGCTTCCACAAAGGCGATCATAGCGCCAATGTCCGGCATATATCCATTTTCCGTCGGGCAATTAAGATCGGGGTGGGTTGCAAAATAAGGCAGTCCTGCCCGCACAAAATCACATAATTTCCATAATTTTTCATAGGTCAGGGTGGTGTCAAATCCCAACACCACCGCAGATGGATTTTGATCGGTCAGAAAATAACCGTGCTGTTGAAATTCGGTTTCCAACGCGGGGGTGCCTACCAAATAAATGCCGAACCTGGCAAATTTTTCTTTTAAATAAATGGCAGTTGCCTCTCCGGATGTAAAAATTTCTGCCGCTGTCACATTTAATCCCAATCGATTTAATTTTTGTTCATACAATTCACGATGTTTGGAGGAGTTGTTGGTCAAAAACAAAAAGGGGGTCTTGTTTTTCTGCAAATGGGTTACAAAATCCACTGCACCCGGCAATAAGGTTTCCCCTAAAAAAATAGTACCATCCATATCCATCACAAAACCGCGTACTTGGGCCAGTTTATTCATCTTTAAAGCCTTCTAAATTTTTTATTAACCAACGCGTCGTTTTTTCCAAAGCCGGTATACAAACTTTTGGTCCAATCTGTTGGTCTTTAAACGACTGACGCTCTTCAGGATCATTTAGATTGATACCGGTTAATGTGCGGCAGCAAGTTGTCCCCATTTCCTGTTGAAACCAATCTATACAGGCCTTTCCGGTCGTGATGGCTGTTTCGCGCCGCGTTTTATCCACCGGATTAATGGACGACTGCACCGCACCAATTACAGCCAACGCTCCCATTAGTGCGCCGCAAGTCTCGCCTTTCAGGCACAAACCGCCCAGAAACATACTTAAAGACTGAAGTGCAATATCGGAAGCAAAACCACCTCGTTCAGCAAACGCCAGAAAAACAGATTCACTGCAAGCATACCCATTATTAAAAAGTTCATTCACCCTGGAAACCAATCCTACGGGCTGATCTTTTACTACACCGATACTACCGGACGCTTCCAAATATAAGTCCATCACCTGGCGTACTGCTTTCCGTTTGTGTGCCATCGTATGGAAGGAGGGATCAGCCTGTAACCCCGTCAGTAATTCAGATCGTAACGTTTGCACCAATTCCGAAAAAACATTAATTTTTCGGATGCCCAGTTTGACTGCTTTGCGTAAATTTTCAGGACCTGTTCCAGAGGCACCGTGTAATACAAGCGGAATATCTACCATTTGATGAATGGTTTCCAGCCGTTTAAAATCCAAAATTGGTTCGCCGGTATAAACACCATGGATGGTGCCCACAGCAACTGCCAAAGCATCCACGCCTGTTTGTTTTACAAATTCCACGGCTTGATCCGGTTCAGTTAACCATCCATGATGATCGTTTTGATCTTCTTGGGCATCATATTGGCTACCCACCGCAACATGCCCCAATTCGGATTCAACGGCCACGCCGGCGGCATGCGCCATTTGCACCACTTCACAAGTGCGTTCGATATTCACTTCCCACATTTCACGGCTGGCATCAATCATCACCGAAGTAAAACCAATATCAATTGCTTCCCGGATATCTGCCAGTGTAAAGGCGTGATCCAAATGCAAACCAAGCGGTACACTCGCAATTTGGGCTTCCTCTCGCACCAGGCGGATGAAACGGGCATACTGCCTTGGTGTCATATCATATTTAAGGCCAGGCGAGAAACTTAACAATAAGGGGGCTCTCAGGCGCTCTGCCTGTTCAATTAATAATTGCACAACCGAAAAATCAGTAAAATCCGGCGCAATCACCGCGTATTGACCTTTTTCTGCAGCAGCGAGCATGTCTCGCAGGCCAATTAACATACATCACACTCTACAAACAATCCATCCTGGTAAGGATGAAGCGGAATCGGATGGATATTAAGCCAGGCTGCCAGCTCCAGAGCGGCTGCAGTACAGTTTCCAAAAACCAATGGATAATGGTGCTGATAACCGGATGCCAAAATCGTTTCAACCACATCGCGCATGCCAGCTTTTTTTCCATTGATTTGCAGGTCGCGCATCCAGGCACGGCTGCCGCGATAACCAGGTTTTTGATTATCAAGCGTACCCTTTATTACCAATACCTGGCTGAAATCCGGCGTGAAACCAAAAATGGTCGCTTCGCCAGGGGCTAAAACAAGGTCGTTCGCCATACCAACCTTATCGCCCTTGTCACCTTCCATTAACCACAAAGAACGCACAAAGACGCCGCCTTCATCAGCCAATTGAGGCGCGGTAGGGCCGCAGTGCCACAAAAACAAGCTGTCATCCTGGTCATCAATCGTCACCAGGTCCATTAAAGTGACCACTGCTGACTGATTTAAATAAGATAAGGCTAACATCGAAACCGCCGAAGTCAAGTCACCCTCACAGGCAGCCACCAAACCGGAGGCATTTAATGCGCCGACAACACTACATACTGCCACCTGCATCGATTCCTGAAAACGCGGCCAACAAGAAATGGCAACCGCATCCAAATTGTGTTCCTTTACAAGGGAATCTACCGCTGCAAAAACGGAAGCGGATTTTTTCAGCCCCGCATCAAGGCCTGTATCAATCCGGGTAACACCTTTTAATAATGCCTCTTTTCCCCGTTGTACATCTTCATCAGAAGCTTCTCTGGCTCGTTGGTACACCTGTTCAAACTCAATCGCTGCGACTTCAATACCCAGTCTTTCCAACAAATCACGTTCATCCACTTTCAGGTTATCAAACCCGGGTGCCACACCACCTAACAAACCAATCCTGGCGCCCTGCAGGTTCACCAGAGCAGTTAAGGCCTGAACGGTGAGACGAAAACGCTGCTCAAATAAGCTGTCACTCACCCGGCCGAAGAACCACTTAACCGGCTGTTTATAACCGGTGAGATAGGTTTTAATAATACTGTTATACATATTCACAGCGGTAAAACTATTTAAAGGCAGCCCGCCCTCAGCGGTTGGTGCGCCTTCCGGAACTCCCCATAAACCCAATCTGGTTTGCATCTTAGCAAAAGGGTAAATAAAAGCCCCGCCGCTAAAAGAGGAGGCCTGAATCAAAACAAAATCCACCGACTGGTTCGCTAATTGATCTGCCGCAGCCTGGGCCTGTTCGGCCGTATAAATGCCATCGGGTATCACCACCAATTCAAAATTGAGTTGTTTGGAGAGATCCCTTAAAGCCTGTGCTGATTGTCTATATTGAGTTTTTTTATCCCCTCGAAAGGGATGAGTCATTAAACCAACAAGTCCTACTTTTAATATTTTTTTCATCGGTTCCTCACTTAAACTGGCCAGCGGAAATAAGGTGCTTGGGCTGGTTTTTGCCACCACTGCGTTAAAGTTTTATCAACTGCACATATCGACAAAGAAAAACCACCCATCTCCAACGTCGTAAACAAGGAGTCTACAACGCCAGCCACCAGGGTGATGCCTGCTTTTTCCAGGTTTTGTTTAACCCGGCGATAAAGAATATGCAGTTCCATCTTGGAAGTGCCGCCGCTGCCGTTCAAAAAAGCCAGCACCTTTCCGGTTTGAAGTGGTGCCAAATCAGCCAGAATTTTTTCTAACAATAAATCTACAATCTGATCTGCGGGCAAATGTGGTCCACGATACACGCCAACTTCGCCATGAACGCCGGTGCCAATTTCAATTTCACCTGGAGGTAATGAAAAGAGCGGTTCACCCGTCACCGGATGGGTTGGCGGCCGGACAGCTACTGCAAGGGTAGCCGTGTTACGGTTCGTTCGTTCCATTAAAGAAACCACTTCAGGCAAACTTTCACCTGCTTCGGCAGCGGCACCGCCTATTTTTAATGCAAATAATAAACCACCCAAACCCCGCCGTTCCTGATAAGACTCTCTTGGGGCTGTGGCAATATCATCACCGAGGTACACCGGTGTCACCTGAATACCCATTTGAACCGCACGGCGAACAGCCAGTCGGGCGTTTAATACATCACCGCTGTGGTTGGATACCAAAAGGACCACACCAGCCCCTTTGTCAGCGGCTTGAATGGCTTGACTGATGCGTATACCGGAAGCGCAGGTGAATAAGGGCCCATAAACATCAGCATCCAACAAACCGGTACCAATAAAACCACCCATCGAAGGGGTGTGCCCACCACCATGACCAATGGCCAAACCTACTTTTCCTACGGCTTTGGATTTTGCCCTCACCAATATACCCGCTGTGGTTAAGGCAACATGCTGGGGAAAAGCCATTACCAGGCCTTCTTGATCCTGTGTGATTAGATCATCGGGATGATTAATTAATTTACCAACAGGGGGGACAAAGTGTGTCTTATCTTTTTCCGGTTTGGGTTGTGAATCCGGCAAAACACCTTCCAGCACAGCCAGCCAGGTTTCAAATAATATGGCAATCGAGGTTGCACCCGCATCCTGATAACCTTTCGAACGTTGACCCAAAAAATGGGCTCGCCCATGTTGGGCTACCATTTCCTTCGTTGCCTCCGCTCCCTGTCGGGCAGCCGAAGCTGCTTGCTGCATGGCATTTTTTAACGGAAGTTCTTTTGTTTGCAAAAGCTGTTGAACAGCCGGAACCAGGGCATCCAGTAAAGTTTTTTGTCCCACGGAAGCACCACCGACCTGCTGAATGGCTTGTATACCATCCCTCATGGCTTCTGCCAGATCAGTAGTTTGAACAGTTTGTTTACCGGAAAAATGAACCCCAAGTTCAGCAAAAAATGCGGCCAACAACGGTCCAATCGCTCCCCCGGCTTGTTCTGCCAAAACCAGGGAAACCGCATCAAATCCACTGCCCAAGTCAGGATAGGTTTCAAAACTTACCCCAGCCGCAGCTTGAAAAGCACGGTTTACCGTTGTACCATGATCTCCGTCCCCAACGGATGCATCCAGTTGGTTAAGAGCCTTTTCTTCTTGGTCAAAACGTTCCGCCAATAAATTAAATAAAACAGGTAATTTTTCCTGATTAAACACCAGCAACCTCTTTACGTAAAAATTCGGCAGCATTGGTTGCATCTTCATCCAGGACGTCGCTTAAAGTACGCCAGATAAATAAATCGCGCCCAACTTCACCTGCCGGATTAACAAATGACTCCACCACCAACCAACCCTGGTATTGAATCGAATCCAGAGCTTGACGCACTTCCGGCCAGGGAATATGACCCAAGCCAGGGCGTTTACGGTTATTTTCACAGCAGTGAAAATGTCCAAGCTGATTTGCAGCCAAGCGGATGGCAGGAGCTATTTGATCTTCTTCAATATTTAAATGAAATGTATCTAAATGTAAACGAATAAATGGACTGTTAACTTCTTGCAGCAATTCCAAACCTTGCTGCACGGTGTTGATTAAATACCCTTCAAAACGATTTACCACTTCCAGGCAAAGGGTTACCTGATTTTTTTCAGCAATTTCCGCCACTTGTTTTAAAGATTCAATACAATTGCAGCGGTAGACTGAGGGATCACCTTGTGGAAAATAACCCCAGGGGGCATAGGTCAGACCACCCAAAACCGGGCTGCCTAAAACAGCAGCACCGTTTAAACAAGCCTCTAAATACCGAATGCCAGCCGCACGGATATCACGATCCGGGCTGGTAATATCTACCTGTGGGTTTAAACCGGTTCCGCAGGTAGCCCGCATGTTATGTTCATCCAAGGCTGCCCGCCAAAACGGAAAATCAATCTCAAATGGTGATAACAAGGGGAATTCCGCACCATCAAAACCGGCTTGTTTTGCCTTTTGAATAAAAGGGGCCACATCCTGAGACCAATTTGTTTGCCAATATGAAAGATGAATACCAATTGGGCGTGCCATAATAAAACCTTTATTTCTAATCTTCTCCATTTTTGGGAGAGGTGATTTTGTAAAATTTTAAGTACCGCTCAGCCTATCCGGAAGTTTTCCCTCCCGTAGGTGAGATGCAAGTCTACGATCTCAAAAAGTCTACCCTACGGGAGGCAATCTTAATCCAAGCCTCCCGTTGGGTGCACTTTTGACAAGGTTAACGCAAATTTCACCAACGGGAAGGGTAAATTGCGCAGAACAGTTAAACTATTTTCAAAGTTCTTAAATCCTTCTCCCCGGCGGGGAGAGGGGTTGGATGAGGGGTTTAGAACCCAAACAAACGGGCTAAACCACCAACTACAATTGCGATTAAGGAGAAGTCGTTTCCACCAAATGCATTGATGAATCCGGCTGCTGAATTGGCAACAAACGGGATGGAGAGAGCTTGCAAAACGATCAACAGAATACCACCCACGATGGAAGCCAATACCGCACCGCGTACACCACCGGTTGCGTTACCCATAATGGCTGCCGGGCCAACATCAAAGAAGGCCGCTACAACCAACGGCAGCAAGACAAATTTGACGCCTACCAAACCAAAGATAACCAAGGTTATCAATGAAGCAATCATAGCAATCGGGAAACCAATCGCCAGGGCGTTGGGTGCATAGGGGAATACCATGGGGCAGTCCAAAGCGGGTACAGCTTCGGGAACGATCTTTTTGGCAATACCATTGAACGCCGGAATAATTTCACCCAACATCATACGAACACCAGTTAATAAGATAACTAACGCGGCTCCAAAGGAAATGGATTGGTAAATTGCCCACAGGATCCAGACGACGACGGAACCACCGGCAAAGGTCGCGGCAGACCAGGCTGGCCCAGCGATCAAACCCATTACCAGATACAATACCATCATGATCACAGATGTGGATATGACCATTTCCTTCATGAAAGCCAAACCTTCCGGAATTGCTAACTCTTCTGTGGATTTGGATTTATCACCAAATAATTGGCCTACCCAAGCACCGACGATAGAAAGAGAAGTGGTTGTATGTCCAATGGTGAAGTCGGAGGTGCCAGTTACTTTCTTTACAAAGGGGGCAATCAAGGCTGGCAGGAAAGTGGAAATGATACCAAGGATGATGGAACCAATCACAACCAAGGCTACACCAGTGATTTTTCCGGTGTCACCTAAGGCTGCTACAACCATGAAGGCATTCCAGAATAAAATATGTCCGGTTAAGAAGACATATTTGAACTTGGTAATACGGGCTAATAAGAGGTTTACCAAAAAACCTAACACCAGCACCAACACAACCTGAACACCATGGGAAGCCAAAAAGCCCGTGAAATCAACGGTGGGTTGGCCTTCAATCTGATAAACTTGAGAGAACATGGTGGAAATCGGTGAAATGGTGGCACTCAATAAATCCACAGCCGTGAACAAAATGATGACACCAGCCATCGTTTTAATCGTCCCAACCAGGGTCTGGCTAAAGGTTTTGCGCTGTAAGAGCAAACCAACCAGAGCAACAATCCCCAGCATAAATGTTGGCAATAAGCGGGGAACAATAGCAAAAACAATATTAAGATCCATGAACTTTCTCCTTCGGGGGTATTGAATAGAAATTCGATTTAAATTGGGTTTTGATGGTGATATGGTTCTAACTTATACGATCAATGACTGATTTTGAAAATTTTCCCTTCCTCCTTTTTTAAATTTAATAATAATGTGAGCTGACCATCATTAAACTGCCACTTTTTGTCCATTTCAGTTGGAAAAATCTCATCAACTTTGGAAACGGTTTGATTTCCCATCGTGATCTGAACGGAAACCGTCTGATCATGTAAGGCATAGTTACTGATAACCAATAAGAGTTGGTTATCCGCCTTTAAAATATGGGCATCAATTTCTCGTGCCTGGCGGTTAGGATATGAAAGTGTTATCTGCGGTTTGATTTCGAGTAAGGGCAAAACCTTATTTATTACAGCCGAAAGTAAACCACCATCTTGATGTATAAAACCGCTATCAGCCTGGCTGGCAAAATATAAACCACAACCCTGTCCATATCGTGCCAATGTCACTGCTGGTTTTCCGTCCGCAAATGCTGCCAAAATATCAGTATCTTCAGCTGGGGTTAATAAATCTCGTTTAAGCCAGCCAATATAGTTTTGGCCATCAAATTGAATAGGGAGGTTAGCCTGATCATCAGCTTCGATTTTTGATAAACCAAAAACTTCTCTTAATCCATCAATTGGTAATTGGTGATGGTAATAACCCTGTTCGTCTAAGGTGCCTAACCGGGCAAAACCAACCAGCAGGCCGCCTTGTTTTACATAATTTGCCAACGCTGCTGCCAATTCTTGACTGACCAATCCCATCAGTGGGAGTACTAAAATCGGATAGTCAGATACACTACCATCGATCACCATTTGCGGATTAACAAAATCCACCTGGTAATCTTTTTCCCAAAAAGCACGGTAAGCACCACGTTGGGCATTAAACAAAATCTCTTCCTGATCCACGCCCCGGAAAAAGATGGCGTTTGGTTTTGATTCCAAAACAGCAACTTCAGCACGCGGAACACGGGCTGAGCTTAATAAGCCTGCGTTTTCCTGTAAGAACCGTCCCAACTGCCCGGCAGCAGACAGTCGTTCGGTTGGGTTACCATCCAAATCAACCAAAGCACCCCAATGTAGTGGTTGGTAATCCCATTCCTGCCAGGGCATATACAGCATTAATTTGACATCATGCCCAAGTGCTTCCAATCCATTACGCAGGATATCCTTGGCGTTGGTGTTGTAATCGGGGCCTAATACCCAACCACCAATCGGACCACTTTCCACTTCATGCAGCCAAAAATTGGTGCCGCGCTGGTGCGCTACACTCTTTCCATGATCCAAAAAAATGGAATTATGTTCCGTACGTTTACGAATCTTTTCACCGCTGCCAGGGTAAAGGTCATATCCGATATGGTCCACCCGTTGGGATACCTTCCATTGATCAAGCCCCATGAAAACCCCAAAGCGGTCATAGCCTTTAAAGTTAAACGTATTGACCGAAGTGGGATGATTGGGATCCAATTCATGAATAAGATCATGCTGCCATCCGGCGAAATCGGCAAATGCCTGCTGCCAGAATAAACGCCAATCAATCCAGCGGGTCACCCCAGACCAGGCACTCGGCATCGCTTCGGGTGGGTTCACTTCATTCCAATCGTTATACCAGTAATAAGAGGTGCCCCAAGCCCAGGCTTGGGTTAGCGTTTCTAAATCACCATATTTATCCTTAACCCAGGTGCGGAAACGTTGTTTACAATGATCACAATAACAATATAAACTGAGCTGGTCTTTCTCCCTTACCGGCATAAACGGAAAACCCAATTCATTAGAAATCTGCCAGCCAAAATGATTCGGCTGTTGAACCGCTAAAGTAGTCAACTGATGAATATATCGTTTACCCGCTTCAATTAAGGCTGGGTGGTGAATACAAGCCCAATGATAAGAAGAAGCGAGTGGATATCGTTCTCCCCGGTTCGATAATAAGGGTAAATCAGGGATTTCCGTCGCCAACCACAAGGGCGGGCAGGAAGTTCCAACCGCTAATAAAACACGAACACCATATTGATCCGCCGCCTGATAAAATTTTTCTAGTTTATCAAGACGGTAAAATCCGGGGCGAATTTCGATCTGATCCCATGAACCATGCACATCGGCAACCCGCACCAGGTTCATTCCATTTTCTGCCATGCGGGTTAAATCTCGCTGCCACGTATCTTCCGGAAAAACCAGCGGGGAATAGGAAGCTCCATACGGATAAAAACTGTTAGAATTTGGCATCCACTATCCTTGATTCGCCAATTCTTTCAAAATGGGAAGGCCTTTTTCCTCAATTTCAGGAATACTTAAAAAGTTATCAATCACAATCACCGGCTGACTGACTTTCTTAAAAATATCCTTAATCTCTTTTGAGGTGAATACAACGTCAAATTTTTCACCGGGAGCGGTGGTTACGTCAGAACAAAAGGTTTCTGCCTTAATGCCATGTTTTTTTAACACTTCGTCGATTTTTAAGCGCAGGATCATGCTGGAACCTAGTCCAAATCCGCAAACAGCCATAATTCTTAAGTTTTTCATTTTGAACTCCTTTTTATTGAGCCTTTATTAATTGATCTAATTCTTGATAGGTTTTAACACTTGCCAGCTCTTTACGGCGTGATTCGTCTTCCAAAAAACTAGCCAACGTAACTAATAGACCTAAATGACTTTCGTGATCGGTGCCGCCAAAAGCAATGACCAAATTAACCGGATCGTTTGCTTCCGAGCCAAAATTGACCGGTTTTGCCAATGTGACCAAACTGATGCCCATTTTTAATACACCATCCTCAGGACGGGCATGTGCCAGAGCTAAGCCGGGTGCTAATACCATATAAGGTCCCATTTCGTGCACCGCATTAATCATCGCTTCAATATAGTTCGGGGAGACGTAACCTGCATCTACCAGTAAATTTCCAGCTGCCCGTACAGCAGCTTCCCAATCTTTAACATCGATCTGCAAACGAACCATTTCCGGGGTTAAATAGGTATTCAGCATGCATTATCCTTCATGTAATAATTGTTCGGCGGTTTTTGTATCGGTCACCAACACCGAAAACAAATTTCCCTGCAGCGCTGCTTTTATGACCGGTACTTTAGATGATCCGCCCGCCACAACCACACTCCAGGGTACTTTCTTTAAATCAGCTAATGTGATGCCCAAAATTTGGTCATCCAATCGGGTTGGAAATGGATTACCGGACTGGTCAAAAAACCGTCCTAATGCATCCCCTACAGCACCATTCTCACGCAGTTCTTCCAAATCTTTTTCGTCAAAATAACCATGCACATACAACAGGGCAGATTTATTCACAGGACCAACACTCTGTAAAATAATGTCACACTGGCGTGCTCTCTCCAATGCATCGGCGATACTTGGCTCTCGTTTAAAGGATAAACAGGCTTCTGCGCTGGAGAGTATGGATGGAGCGTAAACATATTCGGCTCGCCCACCAGCCAGCTCCGCCATTTGAGAGGTTACATTGTAATTGGAAAAACCACCGGAAGTTTCTGCTGCGCCCCCGATCACTTCACAAAAACTGCAGTTGATTTTTTCGGGGGGATTAAAATACAAAGGCACATGCGACAAGGTACGTCCCATGCCCAGACCAACCCGCATGCCATCTTCAAGGTGGTCAACCAGCCATTCAGCTGCTCCTTTGGCTAAAGCATGCCACAAGGCTTCACCTTCTTCCGCATCAGGAACAACAATGGCATCACGCAGTTTATATTTAATCGTTAGCGCGTGTTCTAAATCGTACGGGTCGCTTTCGGGAGCATCGATTGTAATTTTTACGACTCCAATTTTGCGAGCTCGTTGTAAAATACGGTTAACCTTAACGCGGGATAACCCCAATTGTTCGCCGATTTGCTCTTGTGTTAATTCTTCTTCATAATAAAGTTTAGCAATACGGACGATTTGGCGATATTCATTTGATTCAGTGTTTACACGGGATTCGGAGGATAGACTCATAATTTGAACTTTTGATCATTTCCTGAACTTTATTTCAGTTTAATCATTCTAATTCAATTAAACAATGATAAAAATCATACTACTTACCTGACATTTGTCATATAGATTGGGGTTTTCCTACTTGAACATTTTTTCATTTTGTGAAATAATGTTCATATCTACTAAATTTCCGTATTTTTCCAATTGGAGGTTATGCTCATGCCTGTGAAAGAATTTACGATACAGCATGAAGTTGGACTGCATGCCCGGCCCGCTTCAAAGTTTGTCCAATTAGCTGCCAGTTTCCCTTGTGACATTAAAATCTGCAACCTGACCACCGACAGCAAGATGGTCAATGCCAAAAGTGTTTTGAGTGTGCTAACCCTCGGCGTTAACCAGGGACATCAAATTCGAATTGAAACCAATGGCGAAAAAGCAGAGGAAGCTGCTGAAGCCCTGGCACAGTTAATTGCGGATAATTTCGGAGAAAAATAATGAGTAAGGTCTATCAAGGAATTTCCGCCTCTACCGGGTTAGCGATTGGCCCGGTCTGGTTGTATCGTCCGGCAACCATTCAGATTGTGCGAAAAAACAACTGTGATCCTTCCATCGAGTGGCAGCGCTGCCAATCTGCATTGGCGAAAGCCAATGAGCAGCTTGAACAACTCCACCAGCGCACGTCGGAAACAATTGGTGCAGCGGAAGCGGAAATTTTTGAAGCTCATCAAATGATCTTATCTGATCCGGATTTTTTGGAAACGATCCAGACCAATTTAAATACCCAAACTTATAATGCGGAAATTGCCATTCAAGATAGTGTAAACACATACGCCAACATGCTCTTAGCCCTGGACAGCACCTACTTTCAAGAACGAGCTCAAGACGTCTTGGATATTGGGCATCGTTTGATCCATATTCTGATGGGTGTCCCTACCGATTCATTTGAACTGCCCGAAAAACCTGTTATCATCCTGGCAGAAGACCTCTCACCCTCCGATACGGTTCAGTTTCCACGAAATAAAATTCTTGGGATCTGCACCCAAAAAGGCGGTCCTACCTCCCACACAGCTATCTTATCCCGCAGCCTTGGGGTCCCGGCTGCGGTCAGTGTCCCGTTTGATTGGGAAACAATCCAAAACGGGCAAATGGCTATCCTGGATGGCGCAGTTGGCAGTCTGCTGCTCAACCCCAGCCCAGACCAACAAAAAACAGCCAACCAACGACAGACTGCACAACAAACGGAATGGGAACACCTCTTAAAACACGCGGCCGAGCCTGCTAACACATCCGATGGAAAAACCATTGAAGTGGTTGCGAATATTGGCAGCGCGGATGATGCCCGCCATGCGTTAACGCTGGGTGCAGAGGGCGTAGGTTTGTTACGTACCGAATTTTTATATCTTAACCGCGAATCGATGCCAACCGAGGCAGAACAAACCCAGGTTTACCGGGAAATCTTCGAAATTATGGGCAATCGCCCTGTGGTGGTGCGAACCCTGGATATCGGGGGAGATAAAGCCGTTCCCTATATTGGCTTTGAAGAAGAAGCCAATCCTTTTCTCGGATGGCGCGCAATCCGCATGGCAGACAACCAACCCGATTTACTGCGTATCCAATTTCGCGCCTTGCTGCGTGCTGCCAGCGCCGAAACCGACCTGCGGATTATGATCCCGATGATTTCCAATGCGGACGAAATTAAAATGGCCCGAAATTTATTGAACCAGGCCAAACAAGAATTACAAAACGAAAAAATCGACACACCAGAGACAGTGCAATTTGGCATCATGGTCGAAATTCCCGCCGCAGCCATTCAAGCACGGGAATTGGCTGATCTGGTTGATTTTTTCAGCATCGGGACCAATGATCTGACACAATATGCGCTGGCAGTCGACCGCACCAATGAACGGGTCGCCCACCTTGCCAGTCCCTTCCACCCCGCTGTATTACGCCTGATCCGGATGACGATTGAAGGGGCACACGTCAAAGGGAAGTGGGTCGGTTTGTGCGGAGAGATGGCTGGTGACCCGTTAGCTGCACCTGTCTTGTTGGGGTTGGGTTTGGATGAATTCAGCATGGCCGCCAGTTCCATTCCGGGTTTAAAAGAGACCATCCGGCAGTTGGATTCACAACAGTGTAAGGATGTGGCAAATACGGTCTGTGAGTTATTAACTGCCCAAGATGTAAAGGCTTACCTGCAAAAACTTCTTTGATTTCACACGGAAGAACAGAAATGCAGAGCAAAAGCTTTTTTAAATCTATATTTACCCCAGTTTTGGTTTAGCTCTTTTATGTCATCGCGAGAACCCATTAGGGGGCGAAGCGATCTTTTACCCCTGTGGTACAGCGTACCCCTGTGGTACAGCGTGCCCTTGTGGTATCTGTTGCGCTTGTATTTAAGATACCCAAGGAGCTTAAGATTGCTTCGCTTCGCTCGCAATGACAGGCCAATCAATTAGATCGTTATCCAAAATTCAGGTTATATTAACTTTGCCCAGAAGGTTTGGATTGACATCAACCTGTTTTTTAGTTTGTACCTATCTGCATGACCAGGTGAAGATTAGCCATTGCAAGCTGTTGTGAAAACTGTTCTTAGTTTAGGATTGATACGATAGATCACATTTTTTTACGAGGAACGGGCATTGGAAAAAACAGCAATAACGGGATTAAGCAGCAAAGGCAAAACATACCATAAAAAACGAAACCTTATCATTGGGACTGTTTTTTTATTGATTCTATTGATCATCATCACCACACCAGCCCTCTTATTTCCAAAACATGAGGTGCCGGAACCAAGTGGAAAATACACTGTATCCACCGTGGAATATACCTATACCGATAACAATCGGATCGAAACGTACACCTCAAACGGCGAACCGCGTAAACTCAATCTCAAATTCTGGTACCCGGAAACTACGGATGGTCTTTATCCATTGATTGTGTTTTCACATGGCGCATTTGGAATTAAAACCAGCAACGCCTCATTGTTTGCCGAACTTGCAAGCCAGGGTTATATTGTTTGTTCCATAGACCATACCTATCATTCTTTTTGGACAAAGGACGAAAATGGGCAGATCACTTACCTGAATATGGACTATTTTAAAGAAGTCCAGCAAGAAGATGCAAAAACCGATAAACAACGCAGTTTTGAATATTATCAAAAGTGGATGAATATCCGCATGGGTGATATTAATTTTGTGGTCGATACCATTTTAAACAAAACAAAAGATGCCAATAATGGTGTATACAGCCTGGTAGACATTGAAAAAATCGGTCTGATGGGGCACTCTCTTGGCGGTTCCGCTGTTTTAGGTATTCCCCGGCAAAGGGATAATATTGATGCGGTGATTGCTCTTGAATCCCCCTACCTATACGACATCACGGGGGTCAAAAATAATCAGTTTGAGTGGACAGACCAGGTTTATCCGGCCCCAGTTTTAAATATCTATTCAGACAGCGCCTGGGATCATCTTTCCGAGTGGGCGCAGTATGCCCGGAATTATGATTTGTTTTCAGATTCAGAAGCGACCGTGTTTAACCTGCACTTAATCGGCGGTGGGCATTTTTCCTTAACCGATCTTTCACTATCCAGCCCATTTTTAACCCGGATATTAGAAGGTGGTGAGTCTCCTATGGATAATGAAGAATACATCATCAATGTTAATAAAATATGTCTTGCTTTTTTTAATCGTTATTTAAAAAACCAGGGTGAATTTGAAGGTTGTGGTCTGCTTAACGACCAAACCCTTTGTGAAACGTCGTTTGAATAAACGGTTCATCTTTGTTTGATAGTTAAACTCAATCAGGATCGTTTTTATTATCAAAAAAACAATCTTTTTTGATAACCTTCCGGCAGGTTTGCCGATAAGTAGTGCTGCCATAAACACCTCACACAGAAGAACGGAGATGCAGAGAAAAAGATTATTTAATATCTGTGTAAACTGTGCCGCGAAAAGATATCGCAATGTTATGAAATCATAAATCCTTCCCTACCATTGCCAGACTGATCTATGTTATATTTGCTGTGGACAAAAAAATTTCGGAGTGAAGATTCATGACAGAAAATAAACGACCTTTAATTTTACTAACCAATGATGATGGAATTGGATCACCCGGCATTCAAGCCGCTGCTGAAGTGTTGTGCGATTTAGGCGAATTGATTATTGTTGCCCCGCGTGAACAGTCCTCTGCCACCGGGCGCAGCCATCCTTTAACTTCAGATGGTAAGATCGAAAAAATAGCTTACGAGATTGAGGGCTGCCCCGTCCGAGCTTACGCTGTCGGCGGCACACCCGCTCAATGTGTGGTACGCGCTTTGGTTCAGGTATTGGATCGAAAACCGGATCTTGTCGTATCCGGTATTAATTATGGCGAAAATTTTGGGGTTGGTATTACCATCTCCGGTACGATTGGCGCTGCTTTGGAAGCAGCCAGTTACGGCATCCCAGCGTTAGCCTCGTCGCTTCAGTTATTAAATATGGCAGATTTTGAAACATTTAACCCGGAGATTGATTTCCGCACGGCGGCGGTTTTTACCCGGCAGTTTGCCCAGGTTTTATTAAACCACACTCAACCTGAAATTGTGGATGTATTAAAACTGGAAGTCCCCGCCAATGCCACACCTGAAACCCCATGGCGTATGACGCGTCTGGCTCGTCATAATTATTACGAACCTTTCACCAATGTAGATGCGGACTGGAACCAACCGGAACGGTTATCGTATCGGATTGGCGTTAAACAAGAAGAGATTTGCCCAGATTCCGATATTCACACCGTCATTTATGACCAACACGTTTCGGTTACACCCTTAACGATTGATCTGACCGCTCCGGTTGATTTAAAGGAATTGGAAAATACCATCCGCAAGAATGGTTACAAGCGAAAATAAAAACAATCTCTTACTTTTGGGAAAGATAATCTTCCAATAGAATATCGTTGATATAAACCTTCACCTGGGTTACGGTGCTGAATTGGAGTGCTGTTTGTTCCAGCTGGGCTTGAATTCTTGGTGAATCGCAGGTACCGCCCACCAATAAATCGCCGGTTAAATATATAGTTGCCAGGCCATTTTGCAAGCCTAATTTGTCAATTTGTAAATCCGATTGGTATAAGGCATTATATAAACCGGATTGACCGTAATATTCACTGTCAACCGCCAACAATTCGGTAATAGCCGCCCTTAATACTGCCACTGTCGGCTGAATTACCACATCAACCGCAACAAGTTGATCGCCGCAACCAATTTGTTCCACTCCTTCCAAATTTCCTTCCAGTGCTACCAAAAATATTTGTACGGTTTGTCTACCGCTGGGAGAATTCCCTGTTGTAGTCGGTTCCACTACCGTGGGTGTATCTGTGGGGGCAAGTGGCAAAGGCGGTGATTCAATCTCCGGCGTAGCCGTTGCAGGCGCCTCTGTATCCGTAGCTGCCATTTTCGTTGCCGTTGGCTCTTCCATTCCCTGTGTTTTTGTGGGAAAGGGCGGTAAGGTCGGTACACTGGTTGGCACTTCTGTGTCTGGTGCTGCTGCCTGCCGTGTGCAGCCAACTATTAAAATCAAAATCATCCCTAGCAAAATCAGAATGGATTTATTTCGTTTTATCTTCATTACGCCACCTCCTAGTTCTTCTTGTATGATACATAGAATACCGCTTTTTGGATAGCACATGTTTAAGTATGCAATTAAAAAATCAGGTATGATAGTTAAAAAATGGAGGTGCAGTTCATGAAGGTCTTATTTATAGGTGGTACCGGAAATATCAGTACAATTGTCAGTCAAATGGCCGTCGAGTGTGGCATTCAATTAACCTTATTAAACCGCGGAAAGCAGGAAGTTGATTTGCCCGGAGTACAGTGGATCACCGCAGACATTCACAATCCTCAAGCAGTGGAAACTGCACTCGGTTCAAAAACCTTTGATGTTGTTGTAAATTGGATCGCTTTCACACCCCAACATGTACAGGCTGATCTGGATCGGTTTCTTGGTAAGGTAGGCCAATACATCTTCATCAGTTCAGCTTCTTGTTACCAAAAACCGCCTACGGATGTGATTATCCGCGAATCAACGCCGCTTCACAATCCATATTGGAAATATTCCCGCGATAAAATTGACTGTGAAAACCTATTGATGCATGCTTACCGGGAACAAGGGTTTCCCGTAACCATCGTACGACCATCACACACTTATGATCGCCATATTCCCGTTGCCATCGGCGGATGGGACAGTTATACATTAATTAACCGAATGGAACGCGGCGCTCCGGTAATCGTTCATGGGGATGGCTCCTCCTTGTGGGCTGTTACGCATGCTGAAGATTTTTCGCGCGGGTTTTTGGGTTTATTAGGGCATCCAAGGGCACTCGGACAGGATTTTCACATTACATCCGATGAACGCCTTACGTGGAATGATATTTATGCCAGTATTGCAGCTGCCGTGGGTGTAAAACCCAATATTGTTCATATCGCTACGGACTTTATCATTCGGCAAAAACCGGAAATGACCGGTGGTTTATTGGGAGACAAATCGTGGAGTGTCATTTTCGACAACAGCAAAATCAAGTCCTACGTACCGGAATATCAAGCCGTTATCCCGTTCCATCAGGGCATACACCGTACATTAGATTGGTTTAACGCCAAACCAGAACGAAAATGGATTGACCAGCAAGCAGAAGATGAGATGGAAGATATTCTAAGAGCTTATCAGGCGTTAGGATAAAAAAAAGCCAACTTACAACTGTAAGTTAATAACAAACAATTTATATCAAGTTTTCTCTTCAAAAAGGGATAACATAACGCCTCCTGTTGGTGAAATTGTTACGCGCCTACAAATAAAAGCCAATCCAACGGGAGGCGTATGATGAAACCAGGTTGAATTATTCAACACCTTCAAAGATGACGAGAAATTATGCGGATTTGGTTTCCTTAATATTCCGAAACAAAAGAATTGTCATAATAATAATGGCCACATTTAACAAGGGAAAAACGATCACCTCTACCGGGCTGACCGGGATATCATTTAAGAGCATATTAACTGCCATTGTGCTGACGGCGGTAGCCATGCTAATTCCTTTAAAGAGCATAATATTTGCAGTCAGATATCCCAGCGGTTTTCGCTTAAGCAACAACAAACCACCAACCAAACTGAATGGCACAATCAGTCCCAAATCCAAAACTTGAATGACCAGCGTGGTGGCATTATCCAATCCTACGGGCGTTTCACCGTTGATTAAAGCCGGAATTATCCTGCCACCCCATGCTAAAAACAAAAATCCTGCCATCACAAATAACAATGTTGCAATTGCTTTGATCGGGGTTTTTGACGTAAATTGCTCCGGAAGGGCAGGTATATTGATTGAAAGAATTGTACCGATCAGCGCAAAAAGATTAAAGGTGAATAAAAGGATATAAACAAGAAATAGTTCATTAAAGGAAGACAACATACAGTAAGAGAGGTAAGTGTAAAGCAAATACCCAAAAGTACCCGCCAGAAGCAAACTACCGCGTAAACTACCCTTACGATAAAACCATAAACCCGCCAACAACATCGGTAATCCGACCACCAATGTCACCAAATCTTGGGCTTTGGCCTGTGCCACGATGGAAACAGAATCATAACGATAAAGCCCCTGCCCTTCAATCATTACTTCTTCCCCACGGATTGTAGTGAAGGTATAACTTTCCCCAGGGTTCTGCCACCATAATCCCGCTGCCGCCGCAAATGCAACCAGAATAAAAATCAGAATACCTAATATTAAAACTATTTTAGTTGGTTTTACCATGCCGAACTCCTTATAATATTAACAATAACGAATAGTAAACTTGATTCTAATCTGAACCAAACTTCCCTTTAACCTCATCACGGATAAGGTCAACCTGGTCTTATGACCAGTGGTCCAATTTGTTATCAAACTGAAAGTTTTTTTTACGCCCTTTAAAGCATCTGTAAATACCCGGTTAGTGCTTTTTCTGGTATAACAAAGGGAAAGAAACAATGAAGGAATATTCATGAATTTAACAGAATCGATAAAAAACTGGGGGCCGGCTGCCCGTGTGCGCCATAACCACGCCTTAGAGCATGCTACATTACAAATATTGGCCGAAAAGAGAAAGGCTGGCCGTTTGGCTGGTTTTTCGGATGCCCGTGGTTTTTGGGTCATTGGTGAAGTGGATACGGAAGATTTGATTGGTGCAGTTGAAGAGGGAATTCAACGCTTAAACAACGGTGAACACTCTTTAGCAATCCATCCAAACTGTGGAACCAACCTGGCAACAGCCGGTTTATTTGGGGGGGCTGCGGCCTGGTTAAGTACATTAAATATGGGCAAAACCTGGGGAGACCGGTTTGACCGCCTGCCATTGGTAATAACCTTGGTAACAATGGCATTGATGATTGCCCAACCAGTAGGCCCGCGTTTGCAGGAAAAAATAACCACCGATCCAAACTTAGGTGATTTGCGCGTCATGGCTGTTGAACGCTACGTAGAACGCAGACCGCCAGCTCATCGAATTTTGACAAAAGGTTAAAATTAAATCATGTTCTCCTCACCGGATTCAGCAGAAAAAAAACCTACCCTTTACCTCTTATATGGGGACGATGGTTTTGCGATGCAAAAATTTGGTCAGGACCTGTTAAGCAAACTCAGTGATGATCCCACCACGGTAGAAATGAACGCTACCCGGCTAGAGGGAAACCGCATTAACCTGGACGATATTCGCAATGCCGCTTTTGCTTTACCTTTTTTAGCAGAACGCCGCATTGTAATTGTTAATCAGGCATTGGCTCTGGTAAAGGGCAAAAAACCGCAGGATCAGTTTTTAGAGCTGTTGGAAAAAATGCCACCCTCTACTGCCTTGGTCTTAGTAGTTGAAACAGTCCCTGAAAAAAAAGACTGGAAAGATTTTGGGGCTGCCCATTGGTTAAGAAAGTGGGTTAAACAACAACCTGCAAACAAAGTTTTTCAAAAAGAATGTGCTTTGCCGAACCAAAGGTTGATGCCCGGTTGGATCATCGAAGAAACAAAACGCCAAAACGGAAAAATCTTACCAGCTGCCGCAGTAGAATTAGCCAGTCATGTCGGTACCAATACCCAATTAGCCAGCCTTGAAATCGACAAATTGTTAACTTTTGTAAACCTTTCCCGTGAAATCGAAGTGGAAGATGTAAAAGAATTGGTGCCGGATGTTGCCCCCACCAGTGTGTTTGACATGGTGGACGCGATGGCCGAAGGAAAAAGCAGCCAGGCGATTAAATTATTACACAGCCTGCTCGAAGTGGAAGATCCCTTCAGTTTATTTGGTATGATCATCCGCCAGTTTCGTTTGTTATTACTGGCAAATGAGGTTGTAGAACGTGGCGGTAGAAAAGAACAGATCGCGGAAGCGTTAAGTGTTCATCCCTTTGTAGCTGAAAAATTGGAAAATCAAGCCAGGCGTTTTTCATCCGTTGTATTGGAAAACGTGTTTCAACAATTATTGGTCATTGATGAAAACATTAAAACCAGCCAGATGGATATTCGGCTGGCCTTAGATTTATTTGTTAGTGAATTGTCGTTTTCTTGAGGCGGCAAACAACTTGCAACGTAATTTGTTCCGAAACAAAACACCTGCATTGAGCGGAACACCCTCCAGTTCTGGTTTATAGGTTTTTTTCAAAAAGGAAGCAGATTTATGTTAAATTTTCGCAGGCTTTTCACCACACTCATTTTGTTGGGGGTTTTATTAGGATCGACGCAATCCCTGGGTCTGGCTGCTCCACCGCCGCCGCCCGCTCCCGAAACATCCTTGCCGGATACCCCTCCACCACCCCGCGAAGAAATTGACCCAGCGCTGGAAACAGCTTTCTTAAAATCAATTCAGACCATTACCAAATCTCGTACTGAGGTTTTGGCTTTTGTGTTATTTGATGTCAGCATTGACCATGTGGAATATGCCGCCGATGGGAAAACAGCCTTATTATGGTTAGCGCTTACCGACCCTGATACCGGGGAAGTAATCGCTGCCGAACCAGGTCTGGCTATCGCAAAACTGGATGGAGACCAAAAAGCATTGGCCGATGGCAGCCTTCCCTGGGAATTTACCATGCAGTCCGATACAGACTGGCAGGCGGAATTTTCAGCCTTACCGGATGATTTAATGAGTGAGGATTTAAAAACTCGTTTTGCAGCCCCAACTGATGAAGCAAAAGATGTAAAAACCGTTTACCGCGGTTACAAACTGCCTTGGGCCGGAGGGTTGGGAAAACGTCTTACTGGATCTATCGGACATTTTTTAATTTATAATTCCTGTTCCGAAGCTTACTGCCGTTATGCCTATGATTTTGCCGATGGCACCATGTTTCCCCTCTTGGCATCACGTGGTGGCACGGTTTATAAATTCGATTACGACTGTGAAAATGGAAGAACAGATTGTTTTAACTATCTGGTCCTAAAAGACGAATCCACCTCACCCACTACTTACCAACTTTATCTACACAATGCTTACGAATCTTTACCCCAGGAATTAAGACAGGTCGGAGCGAAGGTGGTTCAAGGACAATATATTGGCAATGTGGATGACACGGGTTACAGTTCTGGTCATCACCTGCATTTTATGGTTCATACCAATCCTTACTCCTATTGGGGCGCTTCGGTTGACGTTCGTTTTGATGATGTTCCCGTGAACGACGGTACACCTCGCACCAGTTACGAAGCAACCAATTGGCCTGTGTACGGTACTGGCTACGTACCAAATAATATCTATGTTTCTCAAAATTACGGTGCCAATCCTCCTACAGCCAACTTAATTATTCCCGCCCCGGGGGAAGAAATTACGGATACCACCATGTTGGTGGGTGGAACGGCGAGTGATGATCGTGGAATCACCAAAATCGAGATTATGGCCCGTGCCAAGGATAACGTCTGGCGTGTTATCAGCCCAGCGATGACGGAAACAACCTTTTTAACAGAGGTGGATTTATGCGCCAGTGGGTTGCCAACTGGCCCAATTGATATCTATGCCCGAGTTTTTGATTATGAAGGCAACCAGGCTCGTGATTATCCTGGATTCCGTACCATTTTAAATAATTCGAATTGTGGTTCAGCGGCTGCAATCACACCACCAGCTTGTAACCCCAACGATAATCAAGTTGCCGTCTTTAGCGAAGTAAATTACACTGGGGTATGCAAACTTTTTGATATTGGCAATTATAAAGATGCAACTACACTCAGCCCAGTTAGTGATAAAGACATTGAATCCTTATTGGTGGGAAAAAACGTACGAGCACTCTTGTATCAAAACACACAAAGCGATTCCTGGAATTGGGGACGATCGGAAACATTTGAGGTGAACGATCCTAATTTGGAAGATAATCCAATTGGCTTGAACCGTGTTTCTGCCTTACGGGTAATGAGCAAATCCAATTTACCCAACACACCCATTATCAATCCTATTTTTAATAACTCAGTCGAGGCGGTAACTTCCATTGATTCGGTAGTAGCGGATTTTAACGCTTATGGATCAACCGAGATTCGGGCAACTTTAACTGGCCCGGTAAATAAAACCCTCGATTGGACCGGAAAACCTAGCTGGTCGCTTGGTTCTTTACCGTCGGGGTCTTATACTTTGAATGTTTGGGGCAGGAACTCCGCTGGCGAAAAAAATGCCACATCCGATTTCTTCATTTTGCCCGGTACATTGTCCAATACGGGGGTACTCTCAGCCCCTCAAACCTTTAATTTTGATAATGGAGCTCAAAGTTGGGTAGGAACCGGTTTATGGCGGCATGCTGCTACTAATTATAATAACCGAACTACCTCTTCCTGGGTGTACAACAATGTAAACAATTCCCCACCGGATATTGGACATCCTACTATTGGCGCAGGCGATTTGACCTCTCCACCCATCAGCATTCCAACTAGTGGATACTATCTGCGTTTTGATTCCTTATACCAAACTGAAGATTTTTATCATTTTTGGGATCAACGTTGGGTACAAATCTCCGTAAATGGTGCACCATTTGAAAACATCTCCCAGCTTTATTATGATCCTAAAGAGATGTGGTTAGGCAGTCCAGCCATTAACCTTTCTGCATATTCCGGAAAGACGATTCGCATCCGTTTTCATTTTGATATCGTGGATGGTTTCAATAACGGCGGATACTTGGGTTGGTTAATTGATAATGTAAGCATCACCAATCAAGCGCCGTTAACCTGTCAGAGTACGGAGCCAAATAACAATATCTCTCAAGCCACACCATTTCCTTCAAACAACGAGGTTTTTGCACATATCTGTCCAAATGGTGATCTGGATTATTTCTCATTCAGTGGTTTGAAAGGAGAACAAATCGCACTTGACGTAGATGCGATGGAATTTGGATCAAGTTTGGATCCGTATTTATTCCTGTTCGATAGTAAAGGTCGCGTACTGGCATCGAATGATGATGAAGTATATTCTGTTTATCGGGATTCAAAAATCACTCATACTTTACCCGATGCCGGAACCTATTATGCGATGGTGAAAGCGTGGGATCATCCCAATGTAGGTGATGGAGAGTATTATTACACATTACGATTATATAAAGGTGATTTAACACCACCTCAAGTTTCATTTCTGGTACCACTCAATTCCCTAATACCCTCCATAACATTTCCTGTGCAGGTCAATGCCAGTGATGGACAAAATATAATTCAGCGGGTTGATTTTTACTACCGCGATGGGGATGCAATTAATTCAAATTGGAATTTAATTAGCAGCGATACAGTCGGCTCAGATGGCTGGACAGCGAACTTCAACCCTGCACTTTTAACCACTGTCAAAAACAGTATGTTGTTTGTTGAGGCATTTGATCTAAACAACAACCATGCCGGTGTATTAATGGTAATTGATGGCTTCGGCACGGGAGAACCCCAAAGCCAGCTTAATCCCCTGAACGGCGAACAAAAAACCACCTTACTTAATCTGACATGGTGGGCAAATAATCCCATCTCGGGTATCAAAGCATTTGATATCCAGGTTCAGGAAAATGGCGGCGCTTGGCAAGATCTGGTAAGCGGCCTTTCTGGCGCTTTACGCAGATATATTTATTTTGGCAATATGGGAAATTCCTATAATTTTCGTATCAGAGCTATTGATTATAACGATCAAACAGAAGCCTACCCGGATAATCCGGAAGTATCTGTAAAAGTTAATAGCTGTTCTTCCGATAGTTTTGAGTCGGATAATGAACTTGCAAACGCGGTATATTTACCGCTGAAGACCTATCAGAGCCATAATTTTTGTCAGACCAATGATGTGGATTGGATTAAGTTTGATGTGGAAGCTGGAAAAAAATATATGATTCTGGCTGTCGCGGATGGCAGTACCGCTGCAGTAGCCATACAACTGTACACAGATGATGGTATCAAATCCGCTGCTGATATTACTCCCCTGGATTATGGAATGAGCAGCACATTATTCTGGACCGCGGAAGTTAACGAAACAATTTATGCACGGCTGCAACCACCAGACAGCCGTCTTGCCGGTGATGACGTCAAATACCGAATCTGGGTCGGTGAACCAAGCCAAACCTTTTTGCCGTTGACCACACGCTAAATCAAAAAATTAAGGAATTGTTTTCAGGTCGGCGAGTAAGAGTTCACGATCCGCTTTTTCATTAATAAAAGCAGCGGCTTCTTTTGCCAATTGGATAAATTTATCTTTTTGTTCAATATTTCCTGAAATGGCAAAACCCCTTGCCAGTGCCTCATACGCAAAAGCCAGGTCAAAATCACCGATTTGATGATCTAAACAAATATCCAGGCAGCGCTGCGCATGATATAAAGCGCTTTCTGCATGGGATAACACGCTGTAAACCCTGGAAATCTGCCACTCTCCTCGAGCCAGGTTAACGGCCTCCCCCGCAAAACCCCAATGGTAACGGGAAGCATGGGCGGCATGTATCATTTCGTCGTCATCCTGTGTTGTTCTTTCCGGTTTTTCCATTAAATCCCAGGTTTGGTTAAATAAATCGACACCCAACTGCCGATGGATTTGTTTTGTGATTTCGATTTTTTCTGTCATTATGTCTCCAAAAGATTAACGTTTGTGTAGAGAATAACAGAAATTTTGCAAAAACAAAACCAGGAATTTCGCTTATCGATGAATGAAGATGTCTTTTTGTTAAATGGTTGTTAGTATAAAAAATTTGTGCAGTATTACTATTTTTTAAAAGTTTGTTTCTGCCAACCAAAGACGAAATTGCTCTTCAATTGCATCTCGTACCCGAACAAACGCGGCTAACTTTTCTTCATGGCTTCCTTCTACTGCGGCAGGATCAGGAAAACTCCAATGGATTCTTTTTGCGGGACCCGGAAAAACAGGACAGGTTTCTGCGGCGTTATCACAGACCGTGATAACATAATCGAATTCCTGGTGCATAAATTGATTTAAACTTTTACTGGTATGATTCCGAATATCAATACCCACATCCGCCATCGCCAAAACCGCATAGGGATTCACTTGGGAAGGGGTTGTACCCGCGCTATAAACGTCTATTTGGTTTTGACTGAGCGTCCGTAATAAACCTTCACCCATCTGAGAGCGGGCAGAGTTTGCTGTACAAAGAATTAATACACGCAGTTTTGGTTTCATTTTATATCCTCTTCGTCTTAACAAAGCAAGTATACAGATTTATTGGATAAAAAACAGTAAACGCTCAGCCTTTCCAAAAGTATTCCTCCCGTAGGTGAGATGCAAGACTAATATCTCATAAAGTTTACCCAACGGGAGGCTTTTTTATCCATACCTCCCGTTGGGTATGCTTCTGACAGGGTTAACGCAAACTTCACCAACGGGATGTGTGAATTGTCCTGAGCAGTTACAAAAAACATAAGTTTACAGAAGGTTAACCAAAAGGTAACATTACTTCACCAACTGGTGAATCGTATCTCGCACCAAACCATAATCCGCTTTTAATTCCACGGGGGGGTTGGCAAATTGGGCATCCACTTCCGCAAGCCGGTTTTGGTGATAATCCACCTTAAATTGAGAGAACTTTAATCCGTGTGCTGTGGAAATCACTACCACCCGTTCCTTCGGGTTGATCACACCCTGATTCAACAGTTTTTTCATCACAGCCAGGGCCACCCCCGTATGCGGGCAGCAGTACAAACCGGTGCGGTCTGCCTGTGCAGAGGTGTTCGCCAGCTCATCCTCACTGGCCTGCTCCACCACACCGTTGAACTCGATTAAAGTATCCCGAGCGCGTTCATAACTGACCGGATTCCCGATCTGAATGGCGGAAGCGGATGTTTTTTGCGCCTGCACCGGTTCCAATTCTTTTAATCCATCCAAATAACTACGGTAAAGCGGGTTGGCTTTTTGCGCTTGCGCACACACGATGCGCGGCAAACGGTTTATCAGTCCCAGGTCTTTCATCATCTTCAACCCATTCCCTAAAGCCCGCACATTGCCCAGGTTGCCCGATGGCAAAATGATCCAATCCGGTACTTCCCAATCGAACTGCTGCACAATTTCAATTCCTACCGTTTTTTGGCCTTCAATCCGCAAAGAATTCATGGAATTAGCAAGGTAAATTTGCGGGTCTTCTGTCAGCTGTTTCACAATCTCCATACAGCCATCAAAATCCGTATCGAGAGAAAGGACAGTCGCCCCATTGGCAATCGGTTGGATCAACTGAGCGGTGGAAACTTTGGCTTTGGGCAGCAAGATGACCGTAGGAATACCCGCTGCGGCTCCATAGGCTGCCAGGGCTGCCGACGTATCGCCGGTGGAAGCACAGGCCACAGCCTTGATCGGTTTACCATCCGAAATCATCTGATTCACAACCGATACCAGAACTGTCATTCCCAGATCCTTAAAGGAACCGGTATGGCTGTTTCCGCATAACTTCACCCAAAGTTCATTCATGCCCAATTCTTCACCAAAACGTTTGGCCCAGAATAAATTGCTGTTTCCCTCATAGGTGGAGATAATATTTTCATCCGTCACCAGAGGGCAAATCCATTCTTTTTTTCCCCACACACCGCTGCCATAAGGCCAGGCTGTGGTGAATGCCCTATCGACAAAGGTTTGTTTCCATTCTGCTGCGCTTTTTTGTTTTAAGGCAGCCAGATCATGGCGCACTTCTAATAAACCGCCGCAGGTTTCACAGCGGTAAACCACATCAAAAATTGAATAACGCGTACCGCAGCCGCGAATGCACTCGTACCAACAGTTGTAATCCATTTAAACCTCCCAACCTACATTTTCAATCCCATGCGCATGAATGGCTCGCACCGCTTCTTTTGCATCCTTGTCATTAACCACCAACGAAATGCTGTATTCGGATGAACCCTGTGCAATGGCGATCACATTGATATTGGCTTTCCCCAACGCTCCAAAAATACGAGCCGATACGCCCGGAATTTCGCGCATTCCGGAACCAATCACCGATACGATGGTCACATTTTCTCTGGCCCAAACCCGGTCTATATCCCCGCGATGTAACTCGAGGGACATCTCTTCCTCAATCGACTGGATCACTTCTAACGTATGTTCTGCCGGAATGGTGAAACAAATCGACTGTTCCGATGAAGACTGGGAAATCATCAACACACTCGCACCCTGCCGGGCAACCGCTCCAAAACAGCGGGCAGCGATCCCGGGTACACCCAGCATACCGCGTCCCTCCACGGTTAATATACTTAAATCACGAATGGTGGTGACAGCAGTTATTTCACCCTGTATCCGCTGAGGGTTCTGGCTGATGCGTGTTCCGGGAAAATCCGGGTTAAAGGTGTTTTTAACCCACAACGGCATATCACGGCTGACGACCGGACGAATGGTTTTGGGATGTAATACCTTTGCACCAAAATAAGCCAGTTCTCCAACCTCGGCAAAAGACAATTCCGGAATAGGCCGTGCGGAAGGTACAATACGCGGATCGGCAGAAAGGACACCATCCACATCGGTCCAGATCCAGACCTCATCCGCATCCAGGCAGTCCGCCAAAATAGCAGCGGTATAATCGCTACCGCCACGACCAAGCGTGGTGGTAATGCCGCTCTGATTGGCTGAGAGAAAACCAGTTACCACCGGCACAATGCCCTGCTGGAAAAGCGGCGGTAAAACCTTTTGGGTGGCTTCCCGGCTCAGATCCATGTGCGGGGCCGCGTTTTGAAACGTATTATCCGTGATGATCAAACGGGTAGCCTCGACAGCCTGGCTGGAAAGGCCATCCTTGCGTAACACAGCTGCCACAATCTGGGCGTTGATCCGCTCACCCAATGATGAGATGGTATCCATCCCCCGTGGGGTAACTTCACCCATGACCCGGATACTCTCAATATAATTATCCAATAAAGCCAGGTGCTGTCTGATGGCAACTTCCAATGCACTTTTTTCCGCACCGTCCGGGATCAACGCATCAATTGTATTTAAGTGTTTTTGTTCAATATCTGCCATCACTTGTTTGGCGTTAAGATAGTCATTGTTCGCAGCGGAACGGGCACATTGAATCAACAGGTTGGTAATGCCGCTCATCGCGGAAACAACAACCACCAGGTTTTGCCAGGATTTTTTTTGATGGCTGATGATCTCGGCACACTGCTGAATGGCGTCCGGGCTGCCGACCGATGTACCGCCGAATTTCATCACTAAGGTTTTCATGGTTCCTCCTGAAACGGATACGGAAAACGATGCCATCCATCCGATGACACATTCTCCCGAAGCTGTTTTGGCGTGTTTGGGATATATAGAAAAAGCCGTGTTCCTCACCACAGCTTCACCTTTTTTTTATTGTAAGACACCGTCCATAGGCTGGATGGGTACGATTATAAGCCTTAGTGTGAACCAGCGCAATAAAAATTTAATTAAGAAGGGAACCTAATAGGGTATTTCAAAACCAATTTGATTGACATATATGTGTTTAATGCCTAAGATTAAAAATAATTCTATGCGGGAAAATTTATTTTTTTGTGTCTAAGAGATGTTTATGGAAGTGCCTAATTCATCCTCTCATCATCGAAAATCAATCCGATTAAAAGAATATAACTATTCTCAACCCGGAAATTATTTTATTACGGTCTGTGCCTTAACTCAGGAAGCGGTATTTGGTGTTATTTGAGATCAAGAGATGATATGTAATAAAAATGGTGAAATCGTGGTGGATTGTTGGCAAGAAATTCCTAACCATTTTCCTCATGTGGAAACAGATGCATTCGTGGTAATGCCCGATCATATTCATGGGATTATTACGATTTTGGATTCAACCGAATATCTTGTAGGGGCGAGGCAAGCCTCGCTACATCATGCCTCGCCCCTACAAGATTGACCGAACGGAACAAAACCCGGGTCATTGGGTGCGGTAATTGGGTCGTTAAAATCGGCGGTATCCAAACGAATTAATCATAACCTTGGGACCCAAGGCTCGTCCATCTGGCAGCGCAATTATTACGAACATATTATTCGTAACGATAAAGACCTGAACCGCATCCGGTTATATATCCACAATAACCCAGCCAATTGGAATGAGGATTTTGATATTGTGTCCTGGTAATAAAAGCCTGAACTAGAACTATTAATGATTTATTTCTCCGTGTTGTTCACCCTGCCACGTCATAGGCCTGGCGAATCCAACCGATCAGGTCTTCATCAACTTCGTAAATATCACTCAAAAAGACTTTGTATTGACACATGCCACCGGGCGGCTGGGCTAATAAGCGGTCTGTTCCTTCGACACCTTTCATGTTCAGGCCAACTTCAATCCGGCCTTTGGTACCTGGACCAAGTATTGCAAATTGACGGCTGCGTCGCAAACTGAGGTTTTTCTTTTTGGGTGAAACTTCAAATTCCCCAAATTTCTCAACTTCTTCCATAATTTTTTCGTGAATCGGGCGTAAAGCAGCGTTTTTTCCAGTGTAATACAGATCCAACGGATCATCCGGTGGAGCTGGTTGTTCCTCCGTTTTAGCGCGGTACATATGGGCCAATAAATTTGCGTCTCCGTATCCTAATTCAAGTTTTTGAATCAAGAAGTCACGCATTTCTCCATGTTTTTTAAGACCGGAGTCTGAAAGAAGTGCATAAAGGTCATCTAAACTTTTTCCGGTGCGGGTTTGTATATTATTAAGTTGGGTTTGGACGGCTTGATCAACAGGATCCATGAGAAGCTCCTTTTAATAAAAACTTTGACCCATTTTATCCAATTTCAGTCAATCAACAAAACCCTGGTATATACTATCCCTCAATTTGGATTGTTGAAGAAGATTCGTCCGTCTCCCCTGTACCCGGCTTTGATTATTCCAAATTAACCGCAGCCGCCTTATCCACCATCCAGACCAGACGGCCATTATTAGGATGAATACGCTGAGCAGGCAAGTTAACAGGATCAGGCATACCGTGTAATACTTCCAATAAAATATCGGCTTTATTCACCCCGCTTACCAGGAATACAATCTGCCTGGATTCGTTTAAAATGCGCGGTGTCAGGCTGACGCGGTGAACAGGCCGGCCTTCGTAATTTGCCTCCACAGCGATTACCACTTCCGCCGGGTCTGTTTCCGATCCGGGAAATAGAGAAGCCGTGTGTCCATCAGCACCCATCCCCAACAGAAGCCAATCCAAACGCGGAAATTGCCTACCCTTCGGAGCGAATTGTTTGAATGTGTCCGCATAATGCTGGGCGATTTCTTCGGGTAGGGTCTCTGGTGTTAATGACGCCTCTACTGCCGGGTGAATTTTTTCGGGATCAACCGCTACGTGCTGAAATAAAAGCTGCTGAACCTGACCATAATTACTTTCGGAATCCGTTGGATCTACCAGTCGTTCATCCGCCCAGAAAAAATGAATTTTATCCCAGGGAATCATGTCCGAAAAAGGAGGCTGTGCCAGCAGCTTAAACAAACTGCGAGGCGTGCTGCCGCCGGAAAAAGCCACATAAGCAATACCCCGTTCATTCACAGCGGAAACCACGGTTTCTTGAAAATCTTTGGCTGCTGCTTGGGCTAAGCTGTTATTATTTTTGAATATAGTTATCTCAGTATCTTTCATTTAACTACACCCTGAAGGATTATTTATTAGAAGTGTACTCCGTTAAGGCTTTGATATCAAAAAAGAGCTTTTACAGATATACTGTTTGTTCGCCTTTTTTCATTTACTTCTTATACTTAGTATATATTGTTGAGTGGCCTTGCCTCTTACTGCCAATAAAAAAACAGGGCTTCTGTTCAAAATTTGGCTGGCCAAAAAGAAACCCAATAATAAAAATGGAGGTATAAACAATGAAAAATAATATTGTATTAATTACCGGTGCCAGTGGAAATTTAGGTTCTGCGGTGGTCAGCCTGTTTGAAAAAAATGGATCGCATTTGGTTTTGGTGGATCATGCCAAAGAGCGATTATTGAAACAATTTGCCTTTTTGGAAAACAATGATCGCCACCTCATCTTTGAAGGGGTCGATGGTACCGATTCCGAATCAATGAAAACAGTTATATCCCGTATCAAAGAAAAATTTGGCCGATTGGATGTTTTGGTCAACACAGTTGGCGGATTTCGAGCTGGCCCTCCGCTGCATGAAACCGATTTGGATACCTATGAGCTGATGTTCAATCTAAATGTAAAATCAGTATTTATTACCTCAAAATTCGCGATTCCCCTCATGTTAGAAAATAAAAACGGTGCAATTGTGCACATTTCATCCGGTGCAGGGCTAAAAGGGGCAGCCAATATGGCCGTTTACAGCGCTGCCAAAAGTGCCGTGATTCGTTTCACGGAAAGTATGGCAGCCGAATTAAAATCTTCCGGTGTGAGGGTCAATTGTATTTTACCGGGCACGATTGATACACCCCAAAACCGAGAGGCTATGCCAAAAGCGGATTTCAGCCGTTGGGTTTCTCCGGCATCTCTGGCGGAGGCCATTTATTTCCTGACATCCTCTGCCGCTCGAGATGTAACCGGTGTGGCTTTGCCAGTTTACGGGAGCAGTTAAGGAGTTTTCCTGGTTATATGCGGATAGATCCAAACCGGATACCCGGGCGGCTCATCGACAATATTGCGGACAACCAAAACAAAATCCACACTTTGATCACTCAGTGAACTCAGATCAATATCTACTGGCATTAAATCAAAACCATTACTGCTGTTTAATTCAATATCCGAAAAGGGTAAACTGACATACGTACCATCCTGGCGGTAATACTCCAATGCAAATTCAACATGGCATTCACCCCCATCAGGCAAACAGGCCAGGTGCGCCATGAAATGATCGCCCGATTGAACCTGGTACGCCGGATACCGCCCAAAGATGCCCATTAATTGATCATATCCGGGGATGGTTAATAATGTTGGCGCGTTAATCGGAATGCCGCCTTCTAATTTGGCATCATCCAGTTTTTGAACAACACCCGATTTCGTTTCCAAATCATTAATCGGGCAATCAAAAAATTCGCCATTATTACCCCACTTGGCACTGCAATACTGCGCTGTAAAATCATACATTACATTACCGGAATCCACGTCCGGAGAAAAAGGGGGAACAGGGGTTATGGTTGGTGTTGGAGGAACAGCAGTATCCGAAGGAATTACCGCCAATGGTACGGTTGGAAGCTGTTCCGTCTGCACTTCTTGGGTTGGTACGTTACATGCAACTGTTAACATCAAGATCAGTAAAAATAATGCCTGTTTTTTTATCATGCAAAATCCTTATCTTTATATCATTAACACTTCATTCTTATTATAGAGGGGAAAGGATTTTTTTACTGGTACGTTAACCTTAAACATTTTTAAAGTGACCATGGAGTTCGAATGACAATCTCTATCAATTCTCCGAAAAGCAAAGAGAAGATAATATCGCAAACAAAAGAAGATATTGATTTATTAAATGAACGGGCCTGGCACCTGGAAAGTATTGATCCCCGCGAAGGCTTGACTCTTTCAAAAGAAGCCCACCTCCTTTCAACTACCGGAAAATTTCGCCTGGAACCCTATCAACGCGGGGTTGCAGACAGTTTGTTTAATCAATCGCATTTCAATTTAAACCGTGGTGATTATTATCTGGCTTTATCTCAATCATTAGAGGCACTCACAATTTATAATGACCAGAAAAATACGGAACGCCAAAGCCGTACATTATGTAATATGGGGGCCATTTATCTGGCAATGAATGAATACAGCAAAGCCATGGACACTTTGTTAAAAGGTTTAACGATCGCCAGAAACCTGATGAATCCCATTCCGATGGGTGAAATTTTATTAAATATTGGCATTGCTTATTTATTTGCCGGGGATTTAAACCAGTCATTGAATGAATTTAAAAAGAGTTTGCAAATTTTTCAGAGCAGTGACGATTTAAAGATGTTAGCCTATGCCTATTGTAATTTGGCTGCTGTTTATAAATTAATGGGCGAAGATGATATCTATCGGCAGTACTCTGAGCGCAGTCTCCGCTTCGCAGAACAAATTGGCAGTGATTATATTAAGATTGATCTACTTCGCCAGCGTGGTCAATATGAATTAAACCAGGGAAATATCAACCGGGCATTAGAACATTTTGAGGAAAGCCTTATACTCTCCCAAAAACATGGTTACCAGGCCGACCAGATTGCAGCAGCGATCTGGATCAGTGAAGTCGATATTCAATTAGGGAATACCAAAGAAGCGGCTGATCGTTTGTTGGAGGCCTTGGGTTGGGCACGAAAATATCGTTATGATGAAGGCTGTTTACGTGCTTATAACAAACTTTCTCAAATCTTTGCCAACATGGAAGATTATCCCCAGGCTTATGAACATTTAAAAGCCTTTTATGAACTGGATCAGCGCATCGCTAAAGAAAAAAATGAACTGCGGTTTAAGACGATCGAAACCGTATATCGTACGCAGGCCATCCAGAAAGAAGCTCGCATTATCCAGACCAAAAACGAGCAGTTGGAAAAAGAGATTGCGGAAAGAAAATGGGTAGAAGAAGCCTTAAGACAGTCTGAAGATAAGTACCGCCGGTTAGCGAACCTGGATGCACTCACCTCATTAAACAATCGTCGATTCTTTTATGAATTAGCCATCATCGAAATGCGCCGCGTACGCCGTTATCGCCATCCCATGTGTATCATGATGATTGATATCGATCATTTTAAAAAGATCAATGACCGTCTGGGACATCTGGCAGGTGACCAGGTGCTAACATGGGTAGCTCGTTGTCTGGAAGAATTTTTACGTGAAGTGGATATTATCGGGCGTTTTGGTGGTGAGGAATTTGTAGTTCTGCTGCCAGAAACCGATGAAGAACAGGCCAAAGGTGTGGCGCAGCGTTTATGCCGCCAATTTGCAGACGCTGATTTCGAAATCCGAAACGAACATATCCATATCACAGTCAGTATCGGTTTATCCTCTTTTGAACCGGAAAGCACGCTGGACAGCCTGATTGACCACGCAGATCAAGCCATGTATGCCGCCAAACAAGCCGGACGCAACCGTGCTTTTGTTTGGAAAAACCTAAAATAAACTATACTCTCTTCTAACCTCTCAAAACGAAAAACGCGGAATTTCTCCCCCGCGTTTTTCGAATTTAATAGACTTAATTGATAAATTATCTACAAGGGTGATTTGGTTTGTACCCATTTTTAATTTTTCATATATTAATAAAGACCAAACTCTTATTGATAAATTCCTCTACAAAAAAATCCTTTTGATTCACAGGATATATATTCTTTTTTTATTCTTTTTTTATTCCATTGTTCGTTTTTTCAGCCAATAATGGTAAGTGGTTAGAAATAAATGAATCAACATTTATCAATCTTTGACAATTCAGTAATCTGAAAATTTTTTAGATTAAGAAAAGAGCGGGATGGAATGAAAAAACTAAAATGGAGTTTGTTTATTGTATTGTCCATAATTTTGTTAATTACCGTCAGCAACGTTTCAGCTTTGTTTGATAACGGAAGTTTTGAAACAGGTGATTTCACAAGTTGGACGAAAGAAACCTTCTCAAATCCGGGATTAATCGGATCTGCACCTTTTACCAGTGCAAGCATTGTAAGGAATACCGGCGGATCAGATCAAACATATGTGCGATACGGTGTTACACCACTTTCCCAATCCGATGGTGTCGTAAGCGCAGTGAAATACCCTCGTTATGGAAATTACGCCGCGGTCGTCAATTATAACGTTTCTGGAACGAATGCAAATGTATTAAAACAACAGGCTCAAGTAACTTCCCGCGATGTAGATGATGCGGATGGAAAAGTTCACATACGTTTTGCTTTTGCGCCTGTTATGGAAGACCCTGGACATACTCCCGACGAACAACCCTGGTTTTATATTGCCGTCCGGAATGTTACCAAAGGGAATACAATTTTATATGAAAATTTTGCCTACGCTAATCAACCCGGGGTTCCCTGGCAGACCAGTGGAAGTTATAAATACACGGACTGGCAGGTAGTAGATATTGCCCCTGGTTTAACAGATTTGTCCATTGGCGATACAATTGAATTAGAAGCAATCGCTTCTGCCTGTTCATTAGGTGGACATAGAGGTTGGGTTTATATTGATGCTTTTGGTTCCGAAATTCCGGGCATATCTGTGGTAGCTACAGCCCCGGAACTGGTAAACCCAGATTCAGATCTTACGTATACCTACACCTATCGTAACAAAGGCACTGCCGATGCATTAAATACCATCGTTGAAACGACCATTCCGGCAAATACAAGTTTTGTTTCTGTTTCAGATACAACCAATTGTTCGGAAAACAGCGGCACCGTAACTTGTAATTTTGGAACTTTAACGATTGACGAAAGTGGTTCATTTGATATGGTTGTTCACGTCAATTCCGGGGCAACCGGAACCATAAGTCATGGTGCTTATTCCATTATTGCAGACAGCCAACCGGAATTATTGGGTCCATTGGTCGCCACAACGGTTACCACGGACACATTAATTGACCTATCGGTAACGAAAACAGATGGTGTAACCTCCATTAGCGATGGTGGCACACCGACCTATACCATCACCGTAACAAATCATAGTTCCATTGAAAGTGCGACAGGTGTTACCGTAACAGATACCTTGCCAACAGAGTTAACTTCCGTTACCTGGACCTGTGCAGGCAGCGGGGGCGGCACTTGTACGGCCAGCGGGTCCGGAAATATCAGCGATTCGATTGATTTACCGGCTTCTGCTTCCGTTGCGTATACTTTGGATGCAACCGTGAATGCGGGATTATCTGACAGCGTGATTAATATTGTCTCGATTACACCACCTGGGGATGTAATTGATGCGAACAGTAATAATAATGCAGCTTTAGATGCGAACTTTATCCCAGCGGCTCCCACCCTTTTTATGGATGAGAATCCACCGGATGGGATGATTGACGTTGTTTATAGTTATTTTGTATTTGCTGCGGATGGTTTTCCAGAACCTACTTATTCCGTATTTTCCGGCTCTTTACCACCTGGTTTAACATTGGGTTCAAATACAGGTTTATTGTCCGGAACACCCACCACCGTCGGCGATTATGATTTTGTGATCCGAGCAACCAATTCCGAAGGTTCTGTTGATACCGGAACGATCCGGATTTCGATCACAAAACCAACAACCACAACGGTTTTAAGCACCAGCAGTAACCCATCTTCTTTCGGGCAAAATGTGACCTTTACCGCAACTGTCACTTCCAATGTAATCGGAACGGGCACCCCCGATGGAGATATTCAATTTAAAATCGGTGGAACGAACGTTGGCACCCCAGTGACATTAAATGGCAGTGGAGTAGCCCAAATTGTATTAGACTACAATGACCTGACAATTGGAGGTCATAATGTGACCGCTGAATATTCGGGGTCTTCCAGTTTTGAAACAAGTTCATCGAATACTGTGGTCCAAACTGTGAATAAAGCCACCCCGGGTATCAGTTTTACACCGGATTCAAGTTCTGTTGTCAGTGGAGAATCGTTTGATGCAGTGGTAACCGTTTCAGGAAGCCCTTCTGCAATCGGAACACCAACCGGTACCGTAAACATCCTTGTTGATGGGTCTTTATTTGCTGGTCCATTAACACTAGATGGAAGTGGAGAAGCAACGGTTAGCAACTTAAGTTTCGATTTTGGCAGCCATACGGTTGTAGTACAGTATAGCGGAGATGCAACCTTTAGCTCTTTATCACCAAGTTTTACAAATCCGGTTACGGTAACCAAAGCGATCCCCGTTGTAACAGTGACGTCTTCTTTGAATCCCTCCGTGTATGGGGATAATGTAACCTTTACGGTGACAGTTACTGCACAAGCCCCCAGTACAGCCACCCCAAGCGGAGAAGTACAATTTAAACTCAATGGTACCAATTACGGTAGTGTTAAAAACCTGGATGGCAGTGGACAAGCAACGTTGTTAGTACCATATACTTCAATTTGGCCAACAACTCATGATGTAGATGTTGATTACGCTGGTTCCAGCGAATTTGAAGCAGGTACGGGTAATCTACAACAGGTTGTTAATAAAGCTGACCCAGTCATTTCATTAACACCCAATCAAACCGAAGTTAACAGCGGAGAAACTTTTAGCGCATTGGTGGAGGTCTCTGCCAATCCTTCAACCCTGGGAACTCCAACCGGAACAATCACCCTTTTGGTTGATTCAAGCCCGGTAGCGGGACCTTTCACCCTCGATAGCAGCGGTCAATACAATGTAACGGGGTTAAGTTTGGATAACGGCAGTCATACCATAACCGTTTCTTATAGTGGTGATGATTATTTCTCAACCACACCGCAAGATTTTATAGATCCGGTAACGGTCTCCGCAGCAGATACTGAAATCACGAGCTTTAGCTTTACACCAGATTCCGTTGTCGTCGGACAACCTGTTTCTGTCAGCGTTTCCTTGGCAGTGGTAAGCCCTGGAAGCGGCACACCAACTGGAAACGTAACCATTAGCAACGGTACGGATGAATGTACGATTGTTTTAGCTAACGGTAGTGGTAGCTGCAATTTGACACCAACTTCTACCGGACAGCCAGATTTAACGGCTTCCTATTCAGGTGATAGTAACCTGAACGGGATTTCAGGATCTGTTTCAGGCCCCAATGTTTCAAAAGCAAATTCGGAAATTGTTGATTTCTCGTTCAATCCAGCGAGTGTGGTCTTTGGGCAGCCGGTTACGATGAGTGTTGAAATTGGTCCAAAAGCACCAGCAAGCGGCACACCAACTGGAACAGTAACATTCTCAAATGGTGAGGATTCTTGTGTAGTTTCTTTAGTTGCAGGGGTTGGGTCTTGTGATCTGACCTTATCAAACCCAGGACAGCCGGATATTTCCGTAAGCTATGCTGGAGATACTAAATTTAACAGCACCTCTGATATATTTTCACCCGGACCAACTTATGCCAAAGCAGATACCACTACCGTTGTTGTATCTTCCGATAACCAATCGGTATATGGTCAGGAAATCGATTTTACAGCTACGGTTAGTGTAGATTCTCCTGGCACAGGCACACCAACCGGTTTTATACAATTTTATATTGATAACGTGGCTTTTGGTGAACCGGTTGCCCTGATCTCCGGTTTAGCACAAAGCAGCAGCATTTGGGATCTGGATGTATCGAATTATACAGTACGGGCTGAATATCTCGGTGATTCAAATTACAACACCAGCGTTTCCGGAAACATCACGCAAGAGGTGATTCAAGTCGGTACCAGCCTGACCCTTTTAACCGATCCAAATCCTTCGCGTTACGGCGATACTGTGACGATCACAGCAACCATTGTTGCTGATTCACCAAGCCTTGCTGTCCCAACAGGTAGCGTTCAGTTCAAATTACAGAATGCGAATTATGGTTCTGGTGTAACCGTTGTGAACGGTGAGGCAGTAAAGGTCTTACAATTCACAACCCTGATGGTAGGAACACATAACTGGACGGCTGTTTTTACGAGCAACAGCCCTAATTTTGGTTCCACTGATAATTTATCTACACCATATTCGCACCAAATTCTCAAAGCCTACGCTTCAGCAGATGTTCAGGCGTCTGTGAATCCTTCTGTTTTTGGTCAAGCCGTTGATTTCACAGTGACCGTAAGTCACGCCACAAACCTGATTCAACCTTCGGGAACAGTCCAGGTATATTTGGATGGAAATCCATTAGGAGGCGCATTAACCCTGAACGGTAGTGGACAAGCAACAACCCCCACTATTAATACGTTATCGGTTGGTGACCATACCATCACAGTCGATTACAGTGGTGACGATTATTATCTAGAATATTCATCTGTTGGTGACGAGGCTCCTTTTGAATTTACCAATGCCCACAATGTGAACAAAGCCGATGCAAGTATTCATTTCGATTCGATTGCAGATATGACCCTTGTGGTTGGTGAAGAAACCACAGTAACTATAACCGTTTCCGCTGTTTTGCCCGGGGTTGGCATCCCCAGCGGAACGGTCGAGATCAGTAATGGTTTAGGTGATACCTGTGAAATCACATTGGATGGCAGCGGCAGCGGCACTTGCACCTTTAAACCAACCACCATCGCTTCCGGTGATTTGACCGCCAGTTATTCCGGAGATACCAATTTTAACGAAGTTGTTTCTGATCCTGTAACAGGTCCAACCGTTTCCCAAGCCGCTACAACAACATCAATCACCGCTTTTGACAATGGAACAATTGTTGTTGGAGAAGATACCCTGGTATCCGTTTCGGTCGTTTCGGTTGCACCCGGCAGCGGCACACCGACTGGTTCTGTGGTCATCAGTAACGAGAACGGCGATGAATGTACAGTTACCCTTTCATCAGGCAGCGGTTCTTGTAATTTACGCCCGACATCCCCAACGGCAGCAGACACCGGCATGACCTTTACAGCCGTTTACCAGGGCGATACCAACTACCAAACCTCAACATCCGACTCTGTCACCGGTGCTATCGTAATCAAAGCGAATACGGAAATCCTAAACCTGATATTTAACCCAACCAACCCCGTCGTTGGGCAGATAACAACCGTCAGTCTGAGCGTTGGTGTCCAATCACCCGGTCATGGAATCCCTTCCGGAACGGTGACGATTAGTAACGGCAGCGAAGGCTGTACAATCACCTTAAATGAAGGTTCAGGAAGTTGTACCTACGCACCTACGACGGTTACCACGCCCTCAGCAGAAACGATTACGATAAACTATCCCGGAGATAGCAACTTTAATCCCATCGTTGATGATCCCGCTGCTGGACCAATCGTTTCCAAATCTGAATCGATTGTTATCATTGAACATTACGATCCAACCAGCTTGTATTTAGGACAGCCGACCTTGGTAGATGTCAGTGTATCACCTAAAGCGCCCGGAAATGGACTGCCAACTGGTACAGTGACTGTAACCAACGGTTTTGATTATTGTGTTGTTAATTTGGATGGAGCGGCGCAAGGAAGCTGTGAATTGACACCCTCCTTTATTGGTCAAGTGAATTTACAAGCAACCTATATCGGCGACATCCATTTCAAGAGTGCAACCAGTGGTCAAATTCCCGGTCCCATTGTCGGCAAAGCTCCAACCATTACAACAATTACGAACATATCGGAAACAGCTTTGGTCGTCAGCCAGCCCGTGGAGGTTAGTGTTTCCGTAATTATAGACCCCGATCCCACCCCAGCTGATCTGCCGGAAAGTTTGATGCAGATGATGTTAATGGACATGCCTGTTTTATCCGGAAATGTCCTGGTTTCCAACGGTACGGATGAATGTGTTGCCGCGTTGACTGGTGGAATCGGATCCTGTTTCCTTTCACCTAGCGCAGTGGGTTCACCTGATTTTTATGCAACTTATCAAGGTGATTCAAACTACGCCCAATCCACCTCCCAAGCTGAAACCGGACCAACTGTCACACCAGCCAGTGTTTCAATCGTTTCAATGGACTTTACACCAGAAAATCCGGTGGTAGGCCAACCCGTGACCGTTACCGTACAGGCTCAGGTAGATGCTCCAGGTACCGGATACCCCAGCGGTACAATTGAAGTCACGAACGGCACGGACAGCTGCGTAGTTACATTGGATGAAAACGGTCAGGGAAGCTGCGAACTTATTCCATCCAACAGCGGCAACCCAGATTTAGAAGCCAATTTTGGTGGAAACAGCAACTATAATCCTGCCCCCGCCGTTCAAGAACCCGGCCCAGTCGTAACGCAGGCAAACACTTCAGTAACCATCAGCGGGCCAACCTCCGCCATTGTTGGAAGTAATTTACAGTGGACTGCCACTGCTGCTGGTATTGCACCCAGTGAAGGAACACCGGAAGGGACAATCCAGTTTTACATCAATGGCACCGCCTTCGGCAGCCCGGTTACCCTGGTGAATGGTGTAGCGGTCAGCGAACAGGTTTCCGACCTGACCGTAGGAAACTACCCGGTCACAGCCAGATACATTGAAACTTCCGCCTATGCAGAAGGCACTTCAAATATTTTGAATCTGGAGATTCTGCCTGATACTTACCACGTGTTTATTCCAATGGTTATACGTTAACCTTTCGGAGGTTATGAAAAACGGTGAGTCAAATTGATTCACCGTTTTTTTATAGGTTTTGATCCCTTTTTTTACTATAATAAGTCTATTGATTATTTCGATCAATGGGCAAATGAATTATATGACGGAAGAATTATCAGATTACGAAAAAAAATTAAATACAGAACCTGATTCAATCGAAAAATTGATTTGGATTAATGATCTCGCTCAAAAAACACAAATCGAAAATCCGATTCGGGCAATTGCGATCTTAGAAGATGCGGTTACACTAGGCGAAAAACTGTACCAACAAGATGAATCAGTGGCTGCTTATTTGTTAAACAGTTGTTTTTCCAAAGCAGTTTTATATTTTCACACCGGAAATTACTCACATGTGATCAACTGCGTTTACCGCGCATTACCGATGTTATTAAAACATAAAGATGAGGTGATGCACGGCCGGTTGTTAAATATACTGGCAGCAGCTAATTTTCATTTGGGCAATACAGCAGAAGGTTTTCAGTTTTCCTGGCAGGCACTTGAAATTCTAGAAAAAACAGAGGAGACCTTCTGGATCGCCACCATCTATAACAACCTCGGCCTTCAATATTTAAATATGGCCCATTTTGAATGGGCTGAACGTTATTTTTTTCAGGCGATCGAAGTGCTGGAAGGCTTTGAAAAACAATCCAAGACCTACGCTGAAATCTATAACAACCTTTGCCAACTTTATTTAGAAATAAAACAATACGAAAAAGCATTGGATTATGGCCGCAAGGCGGTTGATTATTACAAACAAAGTCATGACTCTTTTGGTGAAGCTGATACGTTAATGAATCTCGGCCGGGTATATCAGACTACCAAAAATATTCAATTGGCAAAAAAATCGTATGAGAAGGCCTTATCACTAACGAGAAAATATAATTTACGCTTCCTTGAACTGAATGCGCTGATCCGTTTGGGGGAAATAAGTATTGAAGAAAAAGAAACGGAAACAGCTTTGTCTTATTTAAAGATGGGGCTATCCCTGGCAGAAGATATTGGCGCAAAACGAGAGTTATACAAACTTCACCGCTTGCTCTCCCGAGTTTATAAACAAGAATCCGAGTTTGCCTTATCACTGGAACATTTTGAACAATTCTACCGCATTGAACAGCAAGTTTTTGATGACAGAGAAAAACAACGAATTAAGAGCCTGGAAATTATGCATCAGGTTGAATCAACTCGGAAAGACGCTGAACAATATCGCGCCAAAAGTGAAATACTCGAAGAAAAACTGGAAAAACAGCAGGTAGTACAAAAAAACCTGGAGCAATTGTCCATCACGGACCCCTTAACCGGTTTATACAACCGGCGTCACTTTGATAAAATCGTTCAGGATGATCTCACCCGCTCCAACCTCAGCGAAAAAAAATCGGCTTTTATCATGCTGGATATCGATCACTTTAAAGCAGTGAATGACCAGTTTGGGCATTTGGCTGGTGATCAGGTTTTGGTGACTCTGGCCTCCTTAATGCGTGAAACATTACGCCAATTTGATTTAATCTGGCGTATCGGAGGTGAGGAATTTGTCATCTGGCTGCCCGAAACAAAATGTAAACAGGCCTTGTTGGTCGCTGAACGGTTCCGGACACGGATTATGGAAAAAACCTTCTCATTTGAAGGAAATCAGGTTCATATCACCGTCAGTCTGGGGGTCGCCTGCACCGAAGACCCCTCCGTGCGGTTAACAGAATTATTTAACCAGGCAGATCAAGCGCTTTACCAGGCAAAAGCAGCCGGACGCAATCGGGTGGCACGCTACCAGGGATAATTAAAAAGGACCGCTTAAAAACAAGCCGTCCTTTTTTTGGTTTTTAAAACAAGCGGAACCAATCGGTACCAAAAATAATTGAACCAGCCAAAATCAGGAAGATAATCAAAAAAATGACACCACAACCGCAGCCTGAGCAGCCTCGTCCAAAACCAAAACGGGATTGAAGCCAATCAAACAGCTTGTCCAACAAAAACAATTTTAATAACCCCATCAAACAACCATCGCGATCATTCATATCTACCTCCTCTCATCCATTGGAAGATTCTATTATATCCGAGAAAACTTACTCCCACTCAATGGTGGCTGGTGGTTTGCTGGTGATGTCGTAGGTGACGCGATTAATGCCCGGCACCTCGTTCACAATACGGTTGGCAACCCGGCCCAGCAAATCATAGGGCAAACGTGCCCAATCGGCGGTCATAAAATCGTCGGTTGCCACCGCCCGTAATGCAACAGCTTCCTGATAGGTGCGCACATCCCCCATCACACCCACTGATTTCACCGGCAGCAGTACGGCAAAGGCTTGAGCAATACCGGGGTCATCCGCTTTCCTGCGTTTTCCCAACAAACCTTCTTTTTCCAGTTCAGCCGTGAAAATCGCATCGGCCGCGCGTAAGGTTGCCAGACGCTGCATGGTTAAATCGCCCAGGCAGCGCACCGCCAACCCCGGCCCAGGGAAAGGCTGCCGCCAAACCAATTCAACCGGCAAACCCAGGGCCTCACCCACCGCCCGAACTTCGTCTTTAAATAAATAACGCAGCGGTTCCACCAATTGAAACGAAAGATCTTCCGGCAAACCACCTACATTATGATGGGATTTAATAACGTGTCCTTTATTCCGATCCGGCGCACTGGATTCAATTACATCCGGATAAATGGTGCCTTGCACCAAAAAGCCTGGATTTCCCGCATTTAATGCCGCCTGTTCAAAAACGCGAATAAAGGTGCGTCCGATCACTTTTCGTTTTTTCTCAGGATCGGTTACACCTTCCAATTCATCCATAAATTCTTCAATGGCGTCTATGGTTATCAATTCAACGCCTAAGTTTTGGGTAAAAGCCTGCTCCACCTGCAGGCGTTCATCTTTCCGCAGCAAACCGTTATCGACAAAAACAGCCACCAATTGATCGCCAATTGCACGGAACACAAGGGCCGCCGCAACCGATGAATCAACACCGCCGCTGACACCAACCAAAACACGTTCATTACCTACCTGGGCACGAATACGTTCCACACTTTGTTCGATGATCGATTCAGCGGTCCAGGTCGGCTCACAACCGCAAATATCCACCACAAAGCGGCGTAATAGTTCTAAACCACCCGGGGTATGGCGCACTTCGGGATGAAACTGCACACCAAAATAAGCGCGTTTTAAGTCACCCATCGCTGCGTAAGGGCTGTTCGGGCTGACAGCCAGGCGTTCAAAACCATCCGGCATGGTTTCAATGCGATCCCCATGAGACATCCACACCGGTTGTGATCCGGTCGGAATTAAAGAATTCGGTGTAATGGTGGTAATTTCGGCTGGTCCAAACTCTCATTCGTTTGCCGGAGCTACTTTTCCACCCAGGGCAAAGGTCAGCGCCTGCATGCCGTAACAAATTCCCAAAACCGGCAGTCCGGAATCCAACACATACTGCGGCAGCTGCGGTGCTCCATCCGCATAAACGGAATTTGGGCCGCCGGAGAGGATAAACCCTTTCGGGTTGAGCGCCAATACTTTTTTGGGGTCTATATCCCACGGAAACATTTCACAATACACCTCCACCTCACGCACTCGGCGTGTAATAAGCTGGCTGTACTGTGAACCAAAGTCCAAAACCACCATCGTATCATTCATAATTTAGTCCGCAAATTCCAATAAACCATCGTCCATGCTGGTGATGATCACCAAAGATTCAATGGGAATGTTCAAAACAGACAATTTTTCACGTCCGGTTTCAAAGCTCTTTTCAATTAACGTGCCAATCCCCACCAATTCGGCGCCGGCAGCCTGAGTTAATCGCACCAGTCCTTGAATGGTGTTGCCGGAAGCCAAAAAATCATCAATGATGAGTATTCTTTCACCACGGGCAAGATATTCCGGAGATACAATTAACTCCACCATGCGACCTTTGGTATGGGAAGGAGCCGTCGTGAGATAAACGGTGTCGGGCATGGTAACCGGCTTGGTCTTGCGGGCATACACCACAGGTAAACCAAGGTAATTGCCTGTCATAACGGCTGGCGCGATACCGGAAATTTCAGCGGTTAAGATACGGGTAGCGCCTACGTGTTGAAAACGTCTCGCCAACTCTTTCCCACATGCATCCATTAAAACCGGGTCGACCTGATGGTTAATAAATCCATCAACTTTTAGAATACCACCCCCCAGATTTGCCCCGCTCTTTAAAATCCGTTCTTTTAATACTTCCATGGAAAGCGCTCCTATTAAAAATACCAATTTTTAAAATCGAAAGTCTACAGAGGGTAAAACGATTTTTATTTTCTCTGAGTTTTTCCTATTTAGATAAAATTTTGCAAACTTGGACAATGTTTTTTACAAATTAAAACAAAAAAACTGAGCACGGCGTACTAGTCCAGACAATTGTACCTCATTTTTCTTTTTCACTTATCTTCGACTATAATCAGTTTTGGCAGAACTTTCATGAATAAAAAACTTACCCGATTTTCCCTGATATTTGCCCTTATTAGCCTGGGTTTAGCCTGGGCTTCTTTATTATATGGATCCTATCAACAGCAGCAAATGCAAATTAAAACAACCCTATCCTTATTACAGAGCATAACAAGTCAACTGGCGCGTTCGGTAGACGAATCATTGTCATTAAAGTTGGATTACAACCGTGACACTCTGCGAGATATTTATTTACAAGAAACATTGGTAACCGTCATCCAGCCGGTACAAGTGCTGCAAACAGGCTACGCCTGGATGATCGCCGAGGAAACCATGTATTGGGGCTTGGAAAACAAACCCGCAGTGCCTTTAAGTTCCATCACTGCACCGGATTTTTTGACCGTCCTTCAAACCCAAACTACGGGTTCGGGTGTGTTTTCCTGGCATGAGGATAAAGCACAACAATTGAATGCCTGGTCTCCGGTTTCGGTTCAAGGATATGATTGGGTGGTAGGTGTATCACTGCCATTCGATGATTTAAAAAACACCAATCATCAAGACAAGCAAATAAAATTCCAAATTGGAATTTTATCAGCAGCCAGTCTGTTGGGATTAATTTTACTGATTTGGAACCAGATGAATCATAGGTGAAGTCATGGATAAAAACACGCAAGGGAATTTAATCATTATCACAGGAGCAAGGGGGGCTGGAAAAACCACACTGATTGGTGAATTGATTTCGGCTTTTCGTCAACAAGGGATAAAACTATCCGGTCTGACTTCACCGGCTGTATTTGAGGGTGATCAAAAAACCGGCATAACGGCAGTTAACCTGGCAACCGGGGAAACAAGACACCTGGCTGTATATGACCCAAAACCGGAAGATCCCTCCGCAGAGCACCGGCCTTTAAATTGGACATTTGACCCGGCGGTGATAACCTGGGGAAATCAAGTCTTATCTTCCGCTACTCCAACGGAAGTATTGGTTGTGGATGAGATTGGACCCTTGGAATTAAACCGAAAACAAGGCTGGTCGGCAGCCTTACCCGCACTCGATTCGCGGCAGTATCATCTCGCGATTATGGTGATGCGTCCGGAATTATTAGAAAAAAGCCTACAGCGCTGGCCGTGGGGAGAAGTTGTTGCAGTGTCCGGACTGGATCAGGTTCACTTACGCAAACAAGAAATTTTGGATCAGTTTTTTTAATCCTCATTTGCCTTTTTAATTTTTTGTTAATTCTTCATCAGTTAACAACAACAATTGATGGATTAAATCCACCGGTACCTTTTGTACGATAGTCTTAATATTATTTCTGCTTTGGTGTCGCTCTTTTTTGTCACGGTATAACCTTGTGTCATCGCGAAGCCGCGAGTCTTGTTATTTTGGGAGATGGATTGAGCTTTCGTGTAAAAGCGGCTGTGGCAATCTAGCGCCCAAAGTATTCATTTTTTAAATCGTTCGTTTTGGCCTACTTGTTATTTAGATTGCTTCAGTCGCTTTAATTGTGTAATTCTGGCAGCTTAAACCAAAAAGCAAGTTATATGTAAAAAACAACTTAACAAAATCGCTCCTTCGCAATGACAAAGATCCCTGGTGTCACCGTGTGACCTTGGGTCGTCGGAGGCAGGATTTCTCAAGGTTTTTGTATCCTCCTAGCGGAGACTTGCCCCTTTGTGGTATCTGTTGCGCTTTCATTTTAGTTACCCAAAGGGCACAAATTACCCCAGGGATAAGTTAACGTAATATACGCTTGGTTTGTTAGCCCCTTGTTTGTGGGTATACTAATACAATACCGGCCATCGCTGTTTCATGAGGGAAAAATATTACATTGCTTAATAATTAGCAAGAGAGGTAAAGGAAATGAAAATCATCCGTGAAATACCATCTGTTGATCTTTCTGATTTCACCAATGGAGACCCGGAGCGTAAAACCGACTTTGTGAAACAAATTGGAACAGCATTTGAAGAAATTGGTTTTGTGGCATTAAAAGGCCATTTTCTAGAACCCAAACTGGTTGAAGATTTATATCGAGAAATTAGAGATTTTTTTGCCCTTCCGTTAGAAACAAAATTAAAATACGAAATCGAAGGCATCGGCGGGCAAAGAGGGTTTACCTCTTTTGGTAAAGAACACGCCAAAGGAAGAACAGTGGGGGATTTAAAAGAATTCTGGCACTTTGGCCAACCATTAGACGACCAGTCGAAATATAAAGGCGTATATCCTGAAAATGTCGAGGTAAACGAATTGCCCGGATTTAATAAAACGGGTAATTTCACCTACAAAATGTTAGAAAAAACGGGTGTCTACCTGCTGCGGGCTTTGGCGTTATATATCGGATTGGATGAAAACTATTTTGACGAATATGTCATGGAAGGTAACAGCATTTTGCGCCCAATTTATTACCCGCCCATCACCGAAGATCCCAAAGGTGCACTACGTGCCGCAGCCCATACTGATATCAATCTGATCACTTTATTAATGGGTGCCCAGGGGAAAGGACTCGAGGTATTAAATCGAGCCGGGGAATGGATTGACGCCACTGCCAAAGAGGATGAACTCATTATTAATGTTGGGGACATGTTATCCCGCCACACCAACAACAAATTGAAATCAACCGTTCACCAGGTCGCCAATCCACCCAGGGAAGAATGGCACACAGCCCGTTATTCGATCCCGTTTTTTATGCACCCTGTCAGTGATATGAAACTTAACGTTCTCGAAAATTGTATTGATGAAGATCATCCGAAATTATTTGAAGATATTACCGCAGGTGATTTTTTATTCCAGCGATTGAAAGAGATCGGGTTAGTCTAAATTAAGGGTTCTGCTTTTATTAATAAACCGTATTTACTCAACGGGCAAAAATTTCCACTGATGGTATGCCGCTGTGGTATACTTTGCGCGGTTTGATTCTTTATCGCAAGGGTAAATTTCGGATTTATGGCTATTCTGACAGTCTCCAATTTGGGAAAATCATACGGCGCGGTGGATATTTTTGATGGTTTATCTTTTAATATTCCCCACCAGGCGCGGATTGGTTTGGTCGGACCTAATGGGGTTGGCAAAACCACCTTAATGCGGGTTCTGGTCGGAGAAGAAAAACCGTCCGAAGGACTGCTGCAAGTGACAAAAGGATTACGAATTGGCTACCTGCCGCAAAACGCTCGTTTGGAATCACAACATACCTTGTGGGATGAGTGTTTAACCGTCTTTTCAGATCTGATCGAACGTCAACAAGCACTGCGTACAATGGAAACCGAGATGGGTCAGAGTCAGGAAACGGATCTGATCCAAACCTACGGCCGTTTGCAGGATGAATTTGAACGGCTGGGTGGGTATCTTTATGAAACAAAAATCCGGCAAACCCTGGCAGGGTTAAGTTTTAAAACGGAAGACTTAAACCGCCCTTTACAGCAGCTTTCAGGTGGCCAGCGCACCCGCGCATTATTAGCCCGATTGTTATTGGAAGCACCGGATTTGCTGCTGCTGGATGAACCAACCAACCACCTGGATATCGCTGCAGTGGAATGGCTGGAATCCTACCTGAAAGACTGGACGGGAGCTGTCTTAATTGTCTCCCACGATCGTTATTTTTTGGATCAGGTAACCGACCGCATTTGGGAAATGACCCCACAGTTGGAAACCTACCGCGGCAACTACAGCGCCTATTTGCAGCAGCGCGAAGAACGCTATGCACGCCGTCTGGCGGAATATGAATCGCAGCAGGAATTTATTCAAAAGGAAGAAGAGTACATCCGGCGTAATATTGCCGGTCAAAATACCCGGCAGGCTCAGGGTCGCCGGCGGCGTTTGGAGCGGATGGTAAATGAAGCCAAAATCACGCCCCCGCCCACATTGCGCCGTCAAATGCGCCTGCAGTTAGAGCCGGTTGGACGTTCCGGCAACCTGGTGTTAAAAACCAGTGATTTGGAAATTGGCTACGCCGATGAAGGCCAGCCGCTCTTCCGAGCACCCGATTTATTATTGGAACGCAAAGAATGCGCCGCTATCATTGGCCCTAATGGTGCCGGAAAAACTACCTTTTTAAAAACCATCCTGGCGCAAATCCCACCCTTTTCCGGTCAGGTGGAACTGGGTGCCAGCCTGGAGATTGGTTATTTTGCCCAGGCCCATGAAGACCTGGACCCTGAAAAAACATTAATGGCGGAGATCGAAGCGGCTGCGCCAGGGAAACGGATGGGAGAAATCCGCGACTACCTGGCAAAATTTTTATTCAGCGGTGAAGATGTGTTTAAAACGGTCAATTTACTCTCCGGCGGTGAACGTGGTCGGCTGGCGCTGGCCATTCTGGGATTACGCGGCGCAAACCTGCTGCTGCTTGACGAACCGACCAATCATCTCGATTTACCTTCTCAGGAAGTGCTGCAAGCCATGTTAGCTGATTTTAACGGCACCATCTTGTTGGTTTCCCACGACCGGTTTTTAATTGATGCCTTGGCGACTCAAATCTGGAATGTAAACGCGGGTGAAAAAAAACTGGAAGTATATCAAGGGTCTTACAGCGAATATAAACTTTACCAGCAAACGCAGACTGAACAACAGGAAACACTCAAACAACCAGCAAAAACCCAGACTGATACTGCAAAAAACACAACCAGTAATCAGGGTCTTTCCAAAAATGAAAGACAGCGGTTGGAAATGAAAATGAAAGAGCTTGAAACTAAGATCATCCAACTGGAAGAAGACTTAAAAAACCTGGCGTTAAAACTGCAAAACCCGCCGGGAGATGGCAAACTGGTACAGCAGCTTGGTTTGGATTACCAGCAAACCCAGGACCAATTGGGGGAAATCATGGAACAGTGGGAAGAGCTTGCTGTTAAACTGGAAGGGTAAGCGTAAAATTCAGTTTAAATGGGATAACTGAAACAGAGACTCAGGTTTTGAAGTTAATCACCTTGTTACTATTTTGAATGATAAATGCTCTATTAATAATTTTTTTTATTTCAGACCGGTAATCGTTTTTACCTTGTATTTACCCACGGACCCAGTGTGGCAAACGTATCTTTAAAACATCTAACAACCGGGTTAAATCTTCCGGTTGGTTATAGACCTGATAACTGATTCGCAAAAAGTGGCGGTTTTCCCATAAAATATGCGGAATTTCAATCCGGTATTGGTCATAAAGCTCGGTTTTGAAGGCTAATAGATCGCGCACAAGCGGCAGTTCAATCGCCGCCATCTGTCCATATTGGTGATCCTGAGCATATAAAACAGGCTTGCCTGTCAGGGCAGAAAATTCAGGCATATATTCTTTCAAACGTAAATGGCATGCGGCTTGAACCTCAGGCCAGTTATGTTCCTGCTGAAACTGAATCGCCGCTGGTACGGAGAGATAGGCTGAAGGATCGTGGGTTCCCGTCCAGGTTAGGCGGTCAATAAAGGGTGACCCGCTGGAGAACTGCGGTTCGGTTTTTAATCCCCAACTGATGACCAATGGCTCTACCAGATGCTGCACCCGTGGATGGGCATATAAAAAGGCAGCGCCCTTGGGTGCCATTAACCACTTATGCAAATTTCCGGTATAAAAATCAGCCTGCAGGCTGTCCAGGTCAAGCGGAATTTGCCCGGGTGCGTGTGCACCGTCAATCAACGTCAGGATGCCCGCTTCCCTTGCCCGGCGGTTTATTTCTTCTATGTGTAAACGCAGTGCGGTGGGAGAAGTGAGGTGGCTGAGGTAAATCAGTTTGGTATTGGGGGTGACCCCTTGCCAAAAAATTTCAACAATTTCCTGATCGGTTTGGGATGGAAATTGAATCGCACGGTGAATATAACGTACACCCTTTTTGGCACTCAGGAACTCCCAGGTGTAATCACAAGCCCCATATTCATGATTACTGGTTAAAATTTCGTCCCCAGGTTGGAGGTCCAAAGAACGGGCAATCAGATTGACCCCATAGGTTGCATTAGGTACAAACACCAGGTTTTGGGGTTGGGTACCCAGATAAGCCGCCAAAGATTCCTTCGCTGTTTGTAATAATTGATGATATGAACGCCCAAGAAACAAAACCGGCTGTTTTTCCAGTTTGCGCTGCCAGGTCTGGTAGGTGTCAAAAACAGGTTTTGGAGAAGCGCCAAACGAACCGTGGTTGAGAAAAATGATACTTGGATCGAGTAGAAAAAAATCTTTCATTAATTGCCTCGTCTTCAACCTTGTTAGAAAAAACTCAATAAGTTTATTTTAATCCCAATCGAAACCAAGATCACCTCAGGAACGTAACCAAAAGTGTTCCAATTTTTCCTTTATCTCGCCTTCACCCTCTACGATCTGAACCCCCCGCCAATGTGTTGGAAACAAACGGCGGTAGCGTGCCTGGGTAAAGCGTTTACCCATTAATACGATCACACCACGATCGGTCTCTGTGCGAATAACCCGCCCCGTAGCCTGCAGCACCCGGTTAAACCCCGGATATTGGTAGGCATAGGCGAAACCGTGTCCATTTTGCTGATCAAAATAATCCTTGATCAAATCGTTCTCCAGGCAGACCTGCGGCACACCCACACCCACCACCAAAACACCAATCAACCGATCTCCCACCAAATCAATTCCTTCGCCAAAGATACCACCCAAAACCGCCAGCCCGACCAGTGTCCCCTCGTTATTGGCCGAAAACTGAGCCAGGAATTCCTCGCGCGCGGTTTCCGTCATACCCCGATCCTGAACGAGGAGCCGCAAGTTTGACTGAGCTTGGCTCTCCAAAAGCCTTTCTTGGAGCAGCGTCAGCACCGCTGCCAGATAAGCATAGGATGGAAAAAAGACCAGGTAATTGCCAGCCTGCGCACGGCAGATGGTTTCAATTGCTGCGGATATCGCCGGGTAGGAATCGGCGCGTTGTGCGTATTGGGTGGCGATTCCATTATGGATTAACAAATTGACATTCTCAATCGGGAAAGGAGATTGGAAAATACAATGGGGATGAGCTGCGGCACCAGTTAAGAGCTTTTTAAAATAATCCATCGGCAGCAGGGTTGCCGAAAAAAAGATGGTCGCCCGGCTGTGTTCCAGCGGTGCCGCCAGCATTGGGGCCGGGTCCAGGCAGAAAAGTTTGGCTTTGAGATCCGTTTTGCCTTGCCGTTCAAAGTAGGATACGTAAAAGCTGTCAAAATACTCGGCTGTCCGGAGATAATTGTTGCACGCAAAATAAAAGTCGAGCAGTTCCTGCCGGAAGGGTGTGGGCTGGTTTAAAACCAACCAGTCTTCCGCCTTTTGGTTAAATTCCCTGATGGCTTTAAGCAGAGTTTCAGGCAGTTCGTGTTTTACGAGCGATTGAAGTCCTTCTGCCTGGCAGGTTTTGCGAATCTCCAGCAGGATTTTATTGATGACACTCAGTTTTTTAACCAAAAGCGGCAAATGTCCTTTTAGCGTACGCTGAAGCGCCAGCACGGTCTGTTTGTCCAGTTCAGCAGAATACATCGATCTAGCTCGGTCCGGCAGGTTGTGTGCTTCATCCACCAAAAAGATATAGGCTTCCGTATTAAAATCAAAAAAGCGGTGCAGGTAAACCCGCGGATCAAAGGCATAGTTATAATCGCAGATAATACAATCGACCCACAAAGCCAGATCCAACGAAAACTCAAAAGGGCAGATCTCATACTTTCGCGCATTCTGCTCGATCACCGGACGGGTAAATGCCTGAACCTGATCAAATTCTCCCAGTGCTGTTTTGACCTTGCTAAAATAATTACGAGCATAAATACATACTTCCGGATCACAATTCACCGGCGGACAAAAACAGATCTTTTCCTTTGCCGTCAGGGTCACGCTTTTAAAATGTAGGTTGGCCTGACGCAGATCTTCGAGTGTTTCCTCTGCCACCAAACGTCCGGGCGTTTTGGCTGTCAGGTAAAAGATCTTTTCAGCCAGCCCCATCCCCACAGCTTTAATCGCCGGGAAAAGGGCTGCAATGGTTTTTCCCACCCCCGTCGGTGATTGGACATAGAGGTTCTCCTGATCCCGGATGGCTTTGTAAACCGCCACAGCCATCTCACGTTGCCCTGGACGATACGCCTCATAAGGGAAATCGAGTGTTTGAATGGATTGGTCGCGCTGAACCTGCCAGGTCAGAATTTTACGAAACCAATCCAGATATTGTGTGATCAGGTCGTTAAAAAAGGTCTCCAGCTCGGTGAAAGAATACTGGCGTTTAAAGGTTTTTTCCGTCTGGCTGTCCAGGTGGTAATAGGTCAGGTGAATGCCAATTTCACTTAAATTTTGCTGGCGTGCAAACATGTAGGCATAACACTGCGCCTGCGCCCAATGCAGTGGATTATGCAGCTCGTGGACCAATTCAAGACTCAGGGTGGTAGTTTTGATCTCTTCAATAATTACCGGTTCTGTATTGGCATACAGACCATCGATCCGGCCGCGAACTTCGAGAGGCAGATCGAGACCCCGCGAGGGGGCAAGTCCCCGCGAGGGGGCAAGTCCCCACAAGGGAGCAAGACCTTCAACAAGGTAGGCGATCTCCACTTCCGATTGATAACCCTCAGGGCGGGAACGCTGCACCCGTTGATGGCCTTTCGTGCCCAGTTGGGCACGGTCACGCCGTTGAAAACCGCCGGGGGTAATATCCCCGGACTGTAATACAAATTCAACCAGGCTGCGGACAGAGATGATCTGCGCTTCGTGTTTGGTTTCCATTTTCATTTGACCAACCCGGTTATACCCATCGACAGCGTTTTGCCCAGATAAACATACCAAGCGAGGTTAAGATCATGATTATTAAAATAATAAAGGTGATAATCCCAATCCACGAATCCGGTTGGAACAACGGTTGGGAAAAATTCATACCAAAAGGTCTACCCATAAAAGAAAATCAGGCTGTTCTAAGACCTGTGGAAATTGCTCAACCGGCAGGTCGGTGGAGATTGTACCTTGGGGTGAATGTAAAAACAAACGGATCATTAAATCATTTCCTTGTCTGTATTAATTTAATCGGAAATATTTACCTCTCATTTTACCTGACAAGGGAAACCAAGGCCACATCAGAATCTTAAATATATCCATCCACCACGGCAATTCATCAATGGATGACAAAAGGCAAAAGGGGTGCAGTATGAGGGGAATATTAATGTAAGAACATACCCGAGGGATAAAAAACACACTAGTAATGAATACGATTTTACAAATCGCCCTATTCAATGACAAGTTTGCGGTTGTGATCCATCCATAATTTTCTTATACTCCAAATAGTGAGCAACCAAATTAAACAATAAGAAAGATGCTTATGAACCGAAACCTACCCGATCCCGAAATTATGTATCGTGCATTTGAAGAAAAAGATAGTCATTTTGACGGTATTTTTTACACTGGTGTGAAAACCACGGGCATTTTTTGCCGCCCAACCTGCCCTGCGAAAAAACCAAAACGAGAAAATGTTTTGTTTTTTGCATCTGCCAAAGATGCATTGGATTATGGTTTTCGTCCCTGTAAACGCTGCCGTCCGATGGAAAACCCTGGCAAACAACCGGATTGGATTGTTAGTCTTTTGGAAGAAATTCACAATAACCCTCAAACACCGTTAAAAGATGCTGATTTACAAAAACGGGGGCTTGAACCAAATCGAGTGCGGCGTTGGTTTAAACAAAACCACGGTATCACCTTTCAAGGTTATCTCCGTGCTTTGCGGATTAATCACGCTTTTGGACATCTCCAAAAAGGAGATGCTGTTACCCCCACGGCTTTTGATTCGGGGTACCAGTCGTTAAGCGGTTTTCAGGATTCTTATAAAAAACATATTGGCAAAGCACCAACCCATAGTTTAGCAGAAACGGTAATACAAATTACGCGTTTGGAAACGCCTTTAGGCCCGATGTTGGCTGGTTCTACCCAAAAGGAAATCTGTTTATTGGAATTTAGTGACCGCCGCATGCTCGAAACCCAGCTGAAACGATTAAAATTTCATTTGAAGGCCGAAACCTTGCCCGGTAAAAATCCATTATTAAACGAATTGGAAAAACAACTCAACGCTTATTTTTCAGGCCAGTTACAACAATTTGATCTGCCGTTGATGGTTCCGGGCACGGTTTTCCAGAAAGATGTGTGGGATCAATTACGAAAGATCCCTTATGGGGAAACCCGCTCGTATAAAGACCTGGCATTTATGATCAAACGACTTAAGGCTGTCAGAGCGGTCGGTCGAGCGAACGGGGATAACCGTCTGGCAATTTTGATCCCCTGTCACCGGATCGTTGGAGAAAACGGACAATTGACCGGATATGGTGGTGGTTTGTGGCGAAAAAAATACTTGCTTGATTTGGAGCAATCGAACAAAAAAACATAACCATACAATCGGATTCGTACATTATTCGGTATAAATTATCCTCTTAAAACCGTATAATAAAGTATATAAATATCCAAAAGGAGGGCAGGGTGATGAGTCCGATTGTTGCATTTATTTTAGGTTTATTGGTTGGCTGGTTGGTGGAATGGGTTATTGACTGGTTATACTGGCGGAAAAGACTGCAGCAAAACCAGGCAGCTTTACAAACATGTCAGGATAAACAAAAGGATTGGGACAGCCAAATCAAGGCCTTAATTACGGAAAATGAAGAACTCAAAAAGCAGCTTAAACAAACAAAACCGCAGGTAACGGCACCCGTTCAGGCTGCTGAACCCATTGTTCCCCCGACACCAGATAAACTTCAAAAAATCAAAGGGATTGGTCCTGTGATTGAGAAAAAATTAAATGAAGCTGGTGTATACACATTTGAACAATTAGCATCAAAAAATACAGAATATTTACGGGAAGTGTTGGGTGCAGTGATCGAACGCCTGGCGGATGAAGATGCCATTATCCAGCAGGCGCAGTTATTTGCAGACCAAAAACAATCGAAGGCAGGTTAAGCCATGCAGAAAAAAACAGGTTTTATTGGTTACGATTGGTTTAAACTGATTGTTGCCATCATTTTGCTGTTATTGTTGTTATGGTTTTTGTTTTTTAATACGCCTACCAAGAATCAAACTACAGAAAACCACACCGTAAATATCCCCGTTGTGGTTGGTCAGGAAGCTGCGGAAACATTAGAATCAACCTCCGCCCCTATAGCGGAACCCACAGCAACAGCTCAGCCCACACAGGGTCCAACCGAAGTACCCACAGCAGAGCCAACATTGGTTCCAACGCCAACGGTTGAGCCAACAACAGAGCCAACGGTTGAGCCTACGGCGGAACCAACCGCTCAAAGCGAAGAAACCATTTCATCAGATTGTGCTTTGGCTGCACCAACCCGAATAAAGATTGGGGACAAAGTCCGCGTGACCAGTAACTTGCATATGCGCTCTTCACCAGATTTGGGAAATAATATCCTACAAACCAATCTGGCAGGCAGTAATCTTGAAATTATCGGTGGTCCGGAATGTTACCCTTATCAGAATGGCGCTTATCTCTGGTGGCAGGTTCAGCTTGATTCGGGAACCAGCGGTTGGTCAGCAGAGGCAGCAATCAATAGCACTTTTTATTTCCTCGAACCCATTCCATAAGGTTTCTTCAATATAAAAAGGAAACAGAGCTGGCAGATAAACCAGCTCTGTTTATTTAAATTCGGACTTTTGTTATTCTTCTGTGATTGAAGGAGTTTGCGTTGTCTTCTCTGGAGGAAGTGGTTCTTCCAACACCGGCTCAAGCGGTAATTCGGGCGGAGCCTGGTAAAGATCCAACTCTTGTTGTTTTGCTTCCAGTTTTTCTTCCAGTTTGTTAACCTGGTTCGTTAACTCGTTGATCTTTTTTTTGCGGTTTGAAGCAGCTATCCTGTTTTTGACGATGGAAGGCAAGGAGACAAAAACACTGATTAAAACACCGGTTAACACCGCCAATAAAACAACCAGTGCCAGAGATCCATCCACCGTCCAGGCTAAAAACGTGATTGTGACGACAGCTGTATTTTGAAGTGCAAAAACAACGGCAATCACCGCAATCAATAAGGCAATAATAATTAAAAATTGCATTTTACCTCCAATAAGATTACATCATTAAACTGATTATAGCGTGATTTATTATAACAAGGCGATAAACAAACAAGCTTAGGCTGATTCTTTTCGTTAACCACTTTTACAGAAATCTACCCAAAAAGACCGATTATATATTGACAATCGCTATATCGTTTGTTATTATATCTATATACGATATATTGACAATCGCTATAAAGAAAGGCAATCTATGAAAACTCCGAATATTGATAAGTTTCTTCCGCTAACCGAAACAACCAGTTATATCCTGCTGTCATTAATCGAACCGTTACATGGGTATGCACTGATGCAGCAGGTGGAAGAAATTAGTGATGGGTTAATCACAATTGGCCCTGGCACGTTATATACCGCGTTTTCAACGCTGGAAAAAGCAGGATTGATTACAAAAGTTGGTGAAGATAATCGCAGAAAAATATACCAGATTACGGACAAAGGTTTATTGGTTATCAAAGAACATCTTCGCCGTACGGAAATCTTAGTGAATTTTGGACATAAAAAACTTCAAAATTTTTAGGAGAAAGAGAAAATGACACAAACGATTACAAAATACAAGTGGTTCTGGGCCTGGAATGATGATAAAGAAGAAGCCTGGCTGGAAGAAATGGCAAGTCAAGGTTTCCACCTGATCTCCGCTAATTTTATTGCAAATTACACATTTGAGGTTGGAGAACCAAAAAAGATGGTTTACCGCTTAGATTTTTATTTTGATGATCGAAAAAAATACCAGGAGTATATCCAATTGTTTGCAGATGCTGGTTGGGAATTGGTTAGCGAATTTGGTGGTTGGCAGTATTTCCGTACGGAACAGGTCGGATCAACCATTCCGGAAATTTACACAGATAAAGATTCAAAATTAGTTAAATACCAGCGGTTAATGCTTTACTTAACCATCTTTTTACCGATCTTTTTTATGATGTTAAATATCAATTCACCTTTTACTGGTCCATTTGGATGGCTATACAACGGTGTACGAATTTTTATGGGTTTATTCTTTTTTGTATATGCCTACGCTATGGTAAAACTTTTACAACGCATCAATACATTAAAAAAAGGAAATTCTCAGACGAAAAAGCACTAACGATTATGCTCACAATGGCTTGGAGGAAATAATGGCAGTCTCTTATGGCTTAGATCTATCACAAATTAAATTAGATGAATTTTGTACGCTGCTGAAGGAACAGGATTTATTGCCATCCCGGGTAATTTTAAGGGACAATTTGGATTTATACTTTGATAAATTACAAACAGCCGGTCTTTTTACCATGCAAGATTTGGTAAACCAGCTTAGCACAAAAAAGAAGGTCGAAACCTTCAGTCAAACTACTGGCATCCCAGTAGATTATCTGACCATTCTTCGCCGGCAAGCTCGTAGTTATCTAGCAAGCCCAATATATCTTAAAGAAATCCCTGGTATTAATTCCCAAACCGTTCAAAAGCTGGCACAAATTGGTATTAATAACAGCCAACACCTTTTTGATCGTTGCCTGACTCCAAACCAGCGTATTGAATTGGCAAATGAACTGCAAGTTCCGATCGAAGAAATTAATGAATTGGCTCAATTAAGTGATTTGGTCAGGGCGGGCTGGGTTGGTCCAATTTTTGTGCGCCTTTTGCACAGTACCGGTATCCACTCTATCAAGGAACTTGCTGAAAGTGATGCCGCTGATTTGTATCAACGAACTTTACAAGTTAATCAGGAGAACAAACTAACCAAGGCTGGGTACTCCCAAAAAGATGTCTTGGCATGTATCGAGACTGCAAAAAAATTACCTGATCGTTTGCTGGTTGATTAAACAAACCCGCTTAAAAGAAAAACCATCCTGTTATTTGAGGGTGGTTTTTTATAATGAATTAATGAACTGTCCGTGCCTGCTGCCAATCGGTTTCGTACTTTGGAGGGATCGATTCGTTCTCTCTGCGGATAAGGTGCAGCGCTTCTTCCGGGCAGACCGGAACACATACACCGCAGCCAACACAGCGAATTTCGTTTACGGTAATCACATCATTTAATTCAAGTGCGTTAAATTGACATACCGGAACACAGGTTCCACAGGCCAAACATAAATCCGGGTTTACCGTGTTTATAAAAGATGAGCTGGCCACCATATTTGCAACCCCAATTTCGGCCATCCCCCGGAGAATGGCACAGGAACAGGTGCAGCAGTTGCAGATATACCAGATTGCCTCTTGCTGATTGCTGACACAATGTACCAAGCCCACATTGGCAGCACGCTGCAGTGTGTTTTGTGCTTCTTCAAAACTTAAGGCACGAATGGTGCTGTTGTTATCAAAAGCCTGCGGTTTCTCGCTGAGCACCATACATACATCCAAAGGATGTTCACACGGGTTACCGATCAAAGCTTGTTGGGTGCGGCAAATACAATCAACCACACCCCAGGAACCTGCCTGGGTAATTAAGTCGGTTACACTTTCATATGGGTGTATTTCCATGGTATTGGGAATACTCTCTTTAACCGGAATAACACGATGCACCTGCGGTTGGATATTAAGAGACTTACCAAAGGACTTTTGGTAATAATCCTCAAAAAGCTGTGCCATTTCAGCATCGATTCGACCAATTTGGGCTTCATAAATACCAACCACAAACGGCATAATTCCAAAACCCAATCTGCCCTGTTCGGTTTTTCCTAACTGAATCAAGCCCTTTTTCGCCATCTCTTTTAACAGCAGCGTGGTAGGGCGCATTTCGAGACCCAGACGTTCGCTGATTTCAGCCGGGGTTTCCATCGCAGGTTTTAATAAAGCGGCTAAGGCCGCTTCTTCTGGCGTAAATATTTTCGCCAGCAAATACAAATCGGATTCATCTTCCGCAGGTGGATAACGATTTGGCAAAGCGTCTAAGGCGGCGGCCAATCTCCTGTAAGGAGAATCCGGCGAAAAGTTTGTGCGGGAATTTTGATTCATGATTAAATTATAAACGACCTTGGTCTGAATTACTTTGTCTTAAAGGGAAAACCTTTTTTTACCAACCCACCAACCACCAAACCGATCAAAATGACAACCGCAAAAATCAATACAATCGCGAGACTCGTATTTGGTGCTTTTTCATCATTCGGCAAATAAATATTTGGATGAGTAATTTCCGCCTCACGTTGAATCAAATCAGGTAAGGTTTTGTTAATCTGATCCTGGCCGGAGAGTGCACTCCCATTAAAAACAACAAACGGTACTTCAATTTTTTCTCTCTCAAGGCCAAATTGTTCTCCCAAGTCATACAGCTGATTTACATCTTCCACACTGATTAATTCAATTTCTTGGATATCCAGGTTATCGCCATATTTTTGTTTTAAAACGGGCAAGGTGGTTTCCATCACTTCTTCGCAGTGGGGGCAGCCGTCCATCCAATAAAAAACGACCACAATTTCGGCTTCGTTATTTTGCTGAGTGGCTTTTTTATTCTCATCATCCTGCTGGGCGGGAGGTGGGGTCGTATCCAGGCAGTCAATGGCACAGCCATCCGGTGTGGGAGTGGCAGTTGAATCCGGCAGAATGGTTTCGCAGATATGGCAGGCTTTTAGGGTCTTCGTCGCTTCAGCAAATACTGCACTTTGTGTTTGCCAATGCCCTAAAACCATAAAACCAATTAATATAACCAATACCGATAGGATTTTACGTTTGTTTAATATGTGCATAAACAAATCTCACAACCGCAGCTGGTATAGGTAGACTTTTGAAATTCCGTCTTCATCAGTGGTGGTAAAACTCCTTTAGCAATTTTACCCATTAAACTTTTTTTCTTCAATTTCCTAAAGAACGGTTAACATCAAACCAAATAAATAACCAGCCAGGGTGCTTAACACAGCCACGATAGAAACATAAACAACCGTTTTCTTTTTACCCATAATGCCATTTAAAACCAGGATGGATTGGATAGACAACTCCGGATCGGATAACAAATACGCCAGCAGTGGACCGCGCGCCATGCCCAAATCAAGGAACATTTTAGCAATCGGCACTTCCACCAGGGTTGGGAAGTACATAAACACACCAAATACAACACCCACAAAATTTGCCAATAACGTGTTTTGTCCGGCAATCGTCCGCACCCAGGTTTCCGGAATGATCACTTTCACAACACCAGCCGCAAAAACACCAATGATGAGTAAGGGGAAGATCTGTTTTACAAATTTCCAGGTTTCCCAAACCCAGCCGGACAACGCTTCTTCATCAAAAGATCGTGCGGTTAGAATGGGAATAACAATCAGCAGGAGCAAAACCCCGATAAAACGCCCATTAATGCCTAATGTCATACTCCCGGCGGCTTCAGCGGGGGCAGCGATTAATATCGTTAATCCGATTGCAAAAAAGGCAGCGTAAGTCCACCTATTAAAGCCTTCAAATACATCTTCAAAACCTTTCCATGCCAATAAACCAATCACGATCAACATCATAATCAGCAGCCCACCCTGAAACGAAAGATTTACATTGGTCAAAATCGTCACCAATGAACTGGTTGCTGAAAAAGGCAGTTGTATTTCATAATAAATATTGGTTAATAACGGAATTTGTAAGGTGCCAACGATTAAAATGGAAACCAGCAGTAAAAACAACACCCATACCATTGGTTTTACCTGGGCGGTTTGGTCAAATATATTGTTTTTTAACATCTCCGCATTTCGTTCTGCTTCTTCTTTTCGAAAGATCCATGCCATTAACAAACCGATCACAATCCCAAAAACAATCGAAAGGATCAAACGGGCAGCGGCGATGTCAAACCCTATCGCTGCGCCGGTATAGGTGATTGCCAAAATATTAATGGCTGGGCCAACAAACAAAAAGGTGATTGCAGGCCCTAACCCAGCCCCACGTTTCCAAATTCCGGCAAATAGCGGCAGGATGGTGCACGAGCATACCGCCAATATAAACCCGCCAATTGATGCGGCCGGATAACTGATCCATTTGGAAGCCTTTGGACCCAAATAACGGGTGATGACTTCCTTAGGGATCATCGAACTCATAAAACCAGCAATAATAAATGCCGGAACCAAACATAACAAAACATGGGCCGCCAGATAATCTAACAGTCCCGTCCAGCCGGACCATAATAAGGTACTTAGGTATTGTAATATTGGATTCACGCTGCTTTACCTTTCCTTAAAACATTCAAAAGAATGAATATGATTGCAAAAAAAAATTAGGCGGCTTTAAATAAATGCCGCCTGTTTTACCTTAATCAGGCTTGTTTCAGCCAGTTTTCGATTTCTTTTTCGTTAGGAATTCTGCCGTAGGACAAGACCTGTTCATTAACGACCAGGCCGGGGGTGGATAAAATGGGATATTCCATAATTTCATTTTGAGCAGTTACTTTGATAAATTCCGCTTCTAACGCTAAATTTTCAACCACTTTGCGGGTGATCATTTCCAGTTTTTTACAATTGGCGCATCCGCCGCCTAAAATTTTTATCGTTAACATCATTTCCTCTTTTTTTTTAGCAACAATTGTTTTTTTCAAGTACAACAGCACATTTTGGGCAGGAACAACTTTCCGGCACCAGGGATGTTTCGGTTTCTAAATCATCTGAAATTAAGGAGTGAACGGCGTGCAGTACATTTAAAATTTGAGGATCGGTCAGTTGGTAAAATACATTCCACCCATCCTTTCGATCCGTAATCAACCCACCCTCCCGTAAAACAGCCAACTGCTGAGAAAGATAAGCCTGTCGTAAACCCAACACGGCTTCCATATGACAAACACAGGCTTCCCCTTTTCCCAAAATTTGCAAAATAGCAATTCGGACCGGATGGGTAAAATACTTGAAATAGTTTGCTTGTTTTTTTTGCGAATCCAAGTCTAATTTTTTTATATTCATTTCCTTGAATATGATTTTATACCCACCTCTATGCCGCCAATAGTGCAAAACATCACAAGTTTTTTGTGATTAATATGCAAAAGATTGAATATGATCACTATAAAAAAATGGCCGTGGAAATTTTCCACGACCTCTTCGGACTTTGTTTTAATCTGCCATCGCCGGTTTTGGCGTTTTCCAGAAATTGCGGCGGTGTAAGAATTTAGCTAACTCCACCAGACCCAGCATAATCGGCACTTCCCAAAACAGCCCCATGGTGGTTCCCAAGGCAGCCAACGAACCAACCCCATACATGGAAACAGCGGCTGCAATTGCAATTTCAAAATGGCTGGATGAACCGATCAGCACCGTGATCACAGCTTCCCGGTAAGCCAAACCCGCAATTTTAGTCACAATTAAATTGTAGGTTACGACAATCAAGAAACCCAATAACAAGGGGATTGAAACCAAACCCAGCAGGTCAAAGTTGTTAAGCAGCACCTGACCATTTAAGGAGAATAAAATCACCAGGGTCATTAATAATGCCCCAATCGCAACCTTACCAACCATCGGACGATAGGTTTTGTGGAACCAGGTTTCACCTTTCGATTGCACGATCCAACGTTTGCTGAAAATTCCAATGATTAACGGTAGTCCGATAAACACCAGAGCAGACATCACCAGTGCCCAGCGATCAATCGGAATATCCTGAATGCCAGTCAGCAGGGACACAATCGGCACATACAACACCATAATGGTGAGTGTATTTAAACTGGTATTCACTACATTTTGTTCCTGATTACCATCTGCCAGTTTTCCCCACACCAAAACCATGGCCGTACAAGGGCTGGAACCCAATAAAATGATGGCAACAACCAATTGTTCCTGGCCTTTTAAGAAAATATTGGCTAAAACGGCAGCCACAATCGGAGCCACAATCCAGTTGGATAACAAGGTTAACAAAATTGGTTTTGGCGCGTTTTTGATTTTTTTTAGTTCAGCAACCTGAAAATTTAATAAAGCCGGATACATCATCAAAAACAAACAAATCCCGATTGGAATGGAAATACCGCGTACCTGCCAAGAATTAATGGCTTCGCCAATTCCCGGAATAAATTTTGATAAAAGTAAACCCAACCCCATGCACAGGGCTACCCAGACCGCTAAATATTTCTCAAATTTACTCATTTGTCTTACTCCTTTTGGTTTGTTTTTTTATTACAGGGTGGGCAAACAGGTTCCCTGTTAATGATCCGATTATTATCAAAAAACTTTTCCGTTTCCGTTTGGATCGATCTTAATGTTTCTTCATTAACAGAATAATATATCCAGCGTGCGTCCTTTTCACTGCGTACGGATTGGATTAAGTCCGCCTCTTGGAGGACTTTTAAATGATGTGAAATTAAATTGATCGCCAATCCGGTCATATCAGCAATTTCACAGTTGCAATGTACCCCAGTCATCAGGATATCAAAAATTTTTAGGCGGGTAGGGTTGCCCAAGACTTGAAACAAATCTTTTACAAACTCATACGATTCCATTTTAATTCCCTTATTAGTTCAATACAAATTGAATTATACAAAGAATAATATATACATACAATGGAAAAATGTCATTATTTTTTACTGTATCACATTCTCATTTCACCAATAGTACGGTTAAGAATAAAAAGTGCGAAAAAAACAATCCTGACAGTGGATTAAGGGGTTACAATCATAACTTATCTGAAACAATATTTTTAATGGTGCATGGTCAATTCACATCAAACCATACTTTATCAATTAACAAATGAAAGTTCACGACTGGTAATTTTATGAAAAACAATATCTGGTTGGAAAAAGTTGAAGCAAGAACCTACGAAACCGATTTTCAATTAAGGTGGAAACCAGCCGCCTTTTTCCGGGCAATGGAAGAAGCCGCTGTTCACCACGCAACCCACCTTGGTTATGATTATTTCACCCTACAAAAAAACAACCTGGCCTGGATTTTATCCCGCACAAAAATTAAGTTTTACCATTTTCCCCAGCCGGGAGAAAAAGTTCACTTGCTCACCTGGCCCAAAGGGATTCAACAAAAAATCTTTTTCATGCGCGATTTTTTAATCACCGATGCAGAAGAAAACCTGTTTGCCAAAGCTTCAACCGCCTGGTTGTTAATTGATACCAACAAACGCCGGTTTGTACGTCCTGATTTGCTGCCGGGGGAAATGCCCGATAATGATGGAAAATATGCGTTGAATGAAGAACTTGAAAAAATTGCACATCAAAACAACCTGCAGGAGATGGGGCGTTTTCAAGCAAAATACAGCGCGGTCGATATGATGGGCCATGTGAATAACACTCAGTATATCGACTGGATTTTTGACTGTTTCAGTTTTGAACAAATTCGCGGTTCTCAATTAGATTGGATTCAAATCAATTACAGCAGTGAGGTTAAACCGGAAGAAGAAGTTAAACTCTCCATCGGGAGAAATTCGGATCAGAGCTACACGGTAGAAGGATATAACCTGACCAGTGAAGCTATCTCTTTTGAAGCCCAGTTTGGATTAAAAGACAGTACCGCTTCAACTTAAGAACCAAACTTCAAGCAGCAATTATGGGTTGGCTGGATACAGTCGAAACTTGTGACAAAAACTTTTTTGTATCCCTTGGCGATTTTAAGGTTATAAAATTGACATGGTTAAATTCCGGTTGTTGAAATACCTGCGGGTAGAGTTTGCGGTGTTTCCAAAAGGTCTGAAAAAACCACAAAAAGAGGGAATCCTTACTCAAAAATTGGCTTTGAAAGGTTTCCACACAGCCGCCAAATAATTCTTCACGGGTAATGATTCTGCGGAGGGTGCGTCTCACCAGGCGGCTAAAAGCCACCGGGAAGGAATAATTTAACCAAATCACCGTATCCGCATTTCCCCAGGTCAGGTCTCGCAGTTTACTATAATTCCCGTCCATCACCCAGGCCGGTTGGTTTACTAAATCCGTAATGTCAGCCCGCAGTTCATCCATTGGACGGATCTCCCAATTCGCCAAAAAACGGATATCATCAATGGGATGATGTGGTATTGCCAAAGCCTCAGCCAGTTTTTTCGCAAAGGTTGTTTTTCCCGATCCGGTTGCTCCAATGATCACAATACGCTGCATGAACTGCCTCCTAATGGTTTGGTCATTCTATTTATCGAATAAGATATCGCTTTGTCGACTATCAATGACGGTTGATAAATTCGCAGATAATTACGAAATTATAAAATATAATTAAATAAAATCTATCCGTATTGTTTAGGGGAGGTTGGAAATGACCTACAACCCGAACATCCATCATCGCCGTTCGATTCGTTTACCGGGATATGATTATGCACAAGCAGGTGCATATTTTATCACCATTTGTACCGATCAACGCCAATGTTTATTTGGTGAGATTCGTGATGGAAAAATGCATTTGAACGAAATGGGCGTTATTGTACGTGATGAATGGGAAAAATCATCCGAAATTCGGGGCGAAATTGAATTGAGGGAATTTGTGGTTATGCCCAACCATTTTCATGGAATCGTCATCATTCAACGTAGTAGGGTCATCCGGCCGGATGCCCATACAACGGCAAATATTACCGCGAAACAATGGGGACCGGCGCCACAATCCATTGGGGCATTGGTGGCGGGGTTTAAATCGATTGTTACCAAACGGATCAATCAAATTCGTATCACACCAGGGTTGCCTGTCTGGCAGCGAAATTATTAGGAACACATCATTCGAAATCAAAAATCCTATCATCGGATAACGGAATATATTATTCGTAATCCTGTTTTGTGGAATAGAGACTAATTATATGAAAAGTAGTGGCATTCAGTTGGAAGCCACTACATAAAAATTTTTCATAAGGGACATACCATGACGAAGGTATGAGAAAATGTCTCACCTTTTAATCAAACAACAATAACACCGCCGTCATCGCCAACAACACCAATAGAATTTTTTCAAATTTTTCTTTTTTTACGTAACGAGTGACCTTACGTCCAATGAAAACACCGACCGGAACCAGCAAAAACAACCACAAAAAAGGTACCACATTGGCAAAGTTTAACACACCGGAAAGAATATAACTGGGCAGTTTGATCATATTTAAGGTTGCAAAAGATACAGCCATTGTGGCGGCTAACGTTTCCGGAGAAAGACCGCGCGTGATTAAAAACATGGTGATTGGTGGTGAACCGGAATGAGCGATAGCGGAGGTAAACCCGGCAATCGAACCACCCAAAACTCCCCAAATCGGTTTGGCGGGTTTATCGGACACTTGTTTACGCCAGCTTTGCCAAAATTTTAATATCACAAAAATCAAGATGACCCCAGCCATGATGCGTTTGATCCAAAAACTGGAAAGGTTGCTCAAGAAATAACTACCAATAATGACGGTCACAATTGCACCAGGCAGCAAAATCAATAAACTTCGGTTATCCCATTTACGCCAATAGGTAGCCAGCGCAAACCAGTCCCCTACCATTAAGATCGGGAGTAAAATGCCCAATGCCTTGTCAATCGGAATCACCAAAGAAACCAAAATGGTAATCATCGGGCCCATCATACCCCCGAATCCCGCTTTGGAAAAACCTGTTAAAAAAGCTGCTAACCCCACCATAATAAAAACCCACACCGTTAATTGAATATCCATAAAGTTCCCTGTGTTTATTTGATTTTTTTACCATTAATTAGTTTGTTAAATAATTCTATCAGATGTTTTCTTTATCCCATCCGAAATTTTTATCAAATACCAACGGTATTCAAAAAGACTTTTTGCTTCAAATCTTCAATTTTAATAGAGACGGTAAAATAATTCTTGGAAAACCTTGGTTTTCCACTATAATAAAACCATGCAGGACATTGCGAAAATCCAATCCAAATTATTCCCATATAGTATCGGGGTTTATTTTGATGCGGAAAGTGAAACCAAAATTCGGACTTTATGGGAAGTTTTAGCAGAAAGAGGGGTAGCGAACTACTTCTATCACAGCGAATCCCGCCCTCATCTTACCCTGGCAACCTATAACGACCTGGATTTAGAAAAAATTGATGAGATTTTGACATCCATTGGTGAAAAGAACGCACCAATCCCCATCTCGTTTCAATATATTGGCGTATTTCCAACAACCAGGGGAATATTTTTAGGCCCAGTTGTTACAAAACCGTTGTTAAAATTGCATCGGCAAATTTACCAGGAAATTACACCTTATTCCATACTATCAGGGATACCCTATTACCTTCCGGAAAAATGGGTACCCCATTGTGGGGTGGCTGTCGAAGTTGAGCCTGAGCACATTCCTTCTGTTGTTCAGATTACCGATGAAATGATAACTTTTCCATTTGATGCGACAATAACAGAAATTGGTATTACGACAAATCGTTCAGAGAATCAGTATTGCTGTTACCAATTAGTTGGATGATCGCCCACTACGCCCACGCAACTGAACTAACAATCCCCCCAATAATCCCGCCACAATCACAATAATAATGGTGGTGGTTTTATCTCCCTTGGTAATTAGATCCATCACATCAGGGGGCTGGGTAGGAGTAATCGTAGCAGTTGGGGTATTCGTTCTGGTTGGGGTAACCTGTGGGGTATTGGTAGGAGGGGCAAAGGTAAAAGTGGCACTTGGCAAAGGGGTATTGGTAGAAGTCATTTCTGGGGTCGCAGTAACCGGTAAAAATATTTTTAATTTCTGCCCAACAATCAGAAAATTATCCCCGGCTGCCAAACCATTCCAGCGGCGAATCTCATCAATCGTTACCCCATACCGCATGGCAATACTCCAAAGGGCTTCATTTGTAACGACAATATGTTCAAAGGGTGTGTCGGAACGTAATGCGGTTGTAGCTGTTACCAAGGGAGCATTACTTGTGGGTGCAATTGCAGCGGGTTGTGTTTGGGTCGGCGTGTCACTCGTTAAAGAATCACTGGTTGGCTGAGGCTGACTGGCCACTGTATTCCCCGGAAGCACATTTAACACCAAATAGAGATTTCCATCAGCACCTAATGCAACTCCAGCACCAAGTTTGCCGCTCTCATAACCGAGGATGGTTTTGGAATGGACAGCATCCGCCCAAACCTGGTTAAACAAAAAATCCAGGGTCACAAAATCGACAGAACCACTGGCAACATTTTCCTGGTAACCAGACTCCCAGGGGGAGGACCCATCACTGTGGGTATGCGTGGCGCTTTGAATGGAAGCCATATAATCCGCGTGTTGTTGGGCATAGGCCATTACAGAAGAATCAACCTGATAGGCGGCCAAGCCGTTCGAAGAACGTAAGGCGTTTACAGTGCTATTTAGATCGTTCGCTGTTAACGTTTGGGCAGAAACCGGGTGAATTGGAATTAAAAATAAACCAATCAAAAACCAAGTCATTACCAATTGAGTTAATTTAATTTTCATCATGCTAAAACCTATCACTCAAAAAAACGACCCCATTTCAATTGCTTTTCACAGTATGGCACAATTAAATACTTAAAACAAGATGTTTCGAATCCGATTAATCGCATGGTTTTTTTCTTGAGGAAAAATTTACAGCAATTAAATTTTCTAGTAAACTTCTCAAATATGAAGCTTAATCCTTATCATTTTAAAGCACAGGCTTATGCCCTTTATCGCTGGGATTATGCCTCACAAGCTCTGCAAACAATTGTTCAGGTTTGCAAACTTAATCAAAAACATACAGTCCTTGATTTGGGGGGTGGAACGGGTATCTTGACGCGGCGTTTGATAAAAATAGCTGGCAAAATAATCGCCATGGAACCCGGATGGGTTATGTTGCAACAGGCCAGAAATACAACGAAAGAAGCTCACCTTGTTTGCGGGTTTGCGGAAGCCATATCATTAAAATCACAATCCGTTGATATGATCACCGTGGCACAGGCAATTCATTGGTTTGAGCCCCAAGCGAGTCTGCGTGAGATGCAGCGTGTCCTGCGCCCCCAAGGTTGGCTGATATTACTTAAAAACAACAGTCTGCCACAAAACCACATTAAGGATTTGAATGACATCTTAACATCCGAAAATGGCGTCATTTTTGCACCATCTTCCACCACACCCCCACCTTTTGAATCGTATTTTCAACCTGGCACGCAACAAATCTGGCATTTTACAATGAAGTACCAACAAGATTGGGAAGCCTTTTGGGGTGCACTTAATTCGGCTTCTTTTACACCGCTGCCAAATCACCCATTCTATCCAAAATTCAAACAAGCTGCGTACGCTGTATTTACAACATACGCTCATCATGGCTTGATTGATCAAGAAGCGGAAACTGAATTGATTATCGGAAAACTAAAAAGGGAATAAGTTTTATCCGATTCGGCGGCAAACTCACTGACCGTTTGACCAGGGAAATAGTTTCCGAGCAGACAAATAAAGTTAAGCAACTTCACCGGTATTAGAATTGAGAGCCTACCTTAAACTTGTTGTTAAGAATGAGGTACGTATGAAAATATTAATTGTTGACCAACGACAACCAGTGCGGGAAGCCCTGCGCTTTTATATCAATTTTTTTCATCCTGATTGGATTATTAATGAAGCGGATACGTTAACCGAGCTTTTAACACAGGTTGAAAACGAATGTGTCGATACCATTTTGATTGATTGGGAATTAAATCCGCAAAATGAAGTATCGAACCCCTTACCACATGTCAGCTGGAAGAATATTATTGCGGCCATACGCCGTTACTGCCCGATATTAAAAATCATTGTTATGAGCTGTAATCAGGAAGTACAACAAGATGCATTAAGTGCAGGCGCTGACCGATTTTTGAATAAAATCGCTTCGCCCGATATGCTATCGGCTATTCTGGCTGAATTGGAGATAATTCAATTAAATCCTCTTCGTGAGAATAATAATATATCTTTTTCTAATTTAACCTGAATTTTGGATAACGATCTAATTGATTAGCCTGTCATTGCGAGCGAAGAGAAGCAATCTTAAGCTCCTTGGGTATCTTTAATACAAGCGCAACAGATACCACAGGGGCACGCTGTACCACAGGGGTAAAAGATTGCTTCGCCCCCTAACGGGTTCTACTAAGAAACTAGAAAATTTCTCCCTTGTTTCTTTCCTTATATAGGTTAGGGTATCCCTAACGTACATTTACTCGCGATGACATTAAAGATCAAAACCAAAACTGAGGTTAATTTATGATATTGTTTCTAGCGCCATTCTATTGGTTGATTTTTTTATTTTTAAGCCGTATTTTAAAGACCATCAACTTTTTGAGACCTATTTTGGATATCGCAGTAAACGCATCCCATTAAATGTCACCAGGATAGAGATGCCCATATCAGCCACAACAGCCATCCACATACTGCTGTAACCTAAGGTTGCCAGCACCATAAAGGCCGCTTTTACGCCGATCGCAAAAATGATGTTGAACAAAATAATCCGCATCGTTTTTCGGCTGAGATTGTAAGCAAATGGCAATTTTGAAAGATCAGCCTGCATCAGGGTGATATCTGCGGTTTCGATGGCCTGTGCACTGCTGCCGGCACCACCCACGGCGATCCCAACGTCTGCCAACGCCAAAGCAGGCGCATCGTTGATACCATCTCCTATCATAACCACATGCCCGTACTGGTTTTTTAATTCCATCACCGCGTTCACTTTATCTTGCGGCAAAAGAGAAGACCGAAAATCCGTTACACCGACTTCAGCGGCAATCTGCTCAGCAGCAGCTGGCAAATCACCGGTTAACATCACCAATGTTTTAATCCCCAATTTTCGTAAATCCGCCAGGGCTTGTTTGCTGCTGGGCCGAACCGCATCCGTCGCCAATAGGCTGCCCTTCAGTTCTCCATCCACAGCAACATGTACTTGGGTATTGCCTGTTTGTTCTTCCATATTGAGTTGAAAACAATCTTCCTGGCTGTGTTCTGCACAATCATCCATTAATCGATGGGAACCAATTTGTACCAATTGCCCATTCACTTGACCACTGACGCCCAGGCCAGGCAGTACGGAGACAGCATCAGCTGCCGGGTACCGTGCTGTCACCTGTAGACTGGAGGCTGCATCCGCGATTGCTTCTGCCAGCGGGTGTTTTGCGCGCCGCTCCACAGCATGTGCCAACGCAACCAAGTCTGCACAATCCGTACAGGAACCTGAAATCGGTTGGAAATCAGGGTGCGCAGTACTGCGGGCTGCCACCAACATCGGCCGTCCTTCTGTCAGCGTACCGGTTTTATCAAATGCAAATACTTTGGTTTTGCTTAAAGTTTCAAGGTGTAACCCGGCTTTAAACAAGACCCCATTGCGGGCAGCATTACTGATGGCGGAGATAATACTAACAGGCGTGGAAATCACCAGAGCACAAGGACAAGAAATTACCAGTAAGGTCAAACCCCGATACAACCAACCAAATTCACCTTGGGTCGGATTTAAGAAAGGTTCACCCCAGATTAGCGGTGGCAGTACAGCGACCAATGCTGCCAGAACGACCACCAATGGGGTATACCAGCGAGCAAAACGATCAATAAATCGCTGAGCTGGAGCTTGTTTTCCCTGCGCTTCCTGTACGAGCTTAATCACACGGCTGATGGTGTTTTCTTCCGAGCGGTGGGTTACTTCAATTTCCAATGCCCCTTCCCCGTTAAATGTACTGGCAAACACCGTTTCTCCGATCGTTTTTTCCACCAGTCGGGATTCACCTGTAATGGCTGCCTGGTTTACGGAAGAAAACCCATCTCGAACAATTCCATCCATTGGGATCGTTTCACCCGGGCGTACCAAAATTAGGTGTCCAATGTCCAGATCTTCCACCGGTACATCAACTTCTTGTACCTCATCTCCGACCAGAATTAACCGGGTTGCTGTTTGTGGGACAACGTTCATCAGAGATTCAATGGAAGCTCGTGCCCGTTCTGATGTAAAACCCTCCAAAGCTTCCCCTAAGGCAAATAACACCATCACCATACCTGCTTCTACATAAGCACCGATGACAATTGCACCCACCGCGGCGATGCTCATTAAAAAATTAATATCAATACTGTGATTAAAACGGAGGTTACGCCAGGCACTGCGAGCAACTGGTAATCCCGCAGACAACACGGCTGCCACTGCAAGCAAATTTACCCAAAATAATTCCATTTGTAAAATTTCATTAAAAACCAGGCCAGGAAAAACCAATAAAGTACCAAGCAGAGCTAACTGCGTTTCAGTTCGCCCCCATAAAAATCGAAAAAAGTTTTTCTCCCGTTTCGGTGGACCAACGGTTTCATTTTCAGGTTCAGCCACATCATAACCCAGTGCACGCACTCTTTCCGTGATTGTTTCTTGTGTGGATTCCCCCATCACGGTCAATTTACCAGTAGCAAAATTGAGTTCACTTAACTGTACTCCTGGTAATTTTTTTACGCCATCGGCTACTTTTCGTGCACAATCCGGGCAATCCAGTCCCAGAATATCATATACTTGTTTGTTTTCGGCCATGATTTCACTTCCTTGATTTGAATTGGGTTTATCTTACACCTTCAAGTCAGGTTGAAAGTCAAGAGGGAAGTAAAAAACAATGGTTAAATTAATTTTGCCAGATACACAGCCAAAACTGCAACCAAACCTCCCAGAACAGCACTACCAAAAAGGTTGATTAACCCAAGTCCCAGCTGCCCATTCGAAATGAGATTGATGCTCTCGAAACTATAGGTAGAGAAGGTTGTAAAAGCCCCCAAAAAGCCCACGGTAAAAAATAAACGCAGCCGTGGATCGATGATAAAACGATCTGCGGTTAATGTCATAAAAAAACTGAGAATAAAACACCCAACCAGGTTAACCATAAAAGTTCCCATCGGGAAATCGTTTTGCCAACGTTGGTTAACCAAATCGGAAATCCAATACCTTAAATTTGCTCCAAAAACAGCCCCAATTGATATTAATAAAAATCGTTCCATAAGATCCCATTCGTAGACCGGTAATAAAAAACCCCTGCCAAAAGGAAAAAATAAAATTGGCAGAGGCCATCAGCACAAAGGCGGTTTGTTTAAGAGTGAGCCTCATCACTCGAAGGGAAATTCTAAGTCAGCTTGCCGCTTGCGTCAAGTGGTGAGCCAATTTATAATAACCCAAACCACCGCCAGCGTGGTGTTTCCCCAACGTTGTTTTCATAAAAAGCTTCTTTGGTTAACGAAAGGAATTTTAATATGGCCTTTGCCTTGGTTTTAAATAAACTGGATGAAGCTTTAAAAAAAACAGGGTGTTCAATTTGCAGGGTGGAACATGAAAAAGCCAAACATGTAATTGAAACCTTCTTGTGGGAAAACGTGACAGACCCGGTGGTACGCAAACCGATCAATCAGGCATATGGTTTTTGCCCTAAACATACCAAGATGTTGGCGGCTGTTGAAATGTCAACCAGCGGTCCGGTATTGGGCATTCACTTTATTTATGAATTATTGGCAAAAAACGTGGAAGCCGAATTAAAAAAGGGACTAAAACGGAAAAACCAACAAAATCCAATTCAAAAAATTCTTGGAAAATTAAAATTATCCAATCAACCCGGAAAACGCTTTCCAGGGCTGCACCCTAAACGGATTTGCCCGGTATGTGAAACCGTGCAGCAAGCCGGAGAGAATTTTCTTTCAGCATTGTTTGAGGAATTAAATCAAGGCAACCAGGATCTCAAAACGACATATTACCAATCAAACGGGTTGTGCTTTGACCATTTAAGACAGGGCTTGGAACATTACGCAGAACCTTACCCGCAGGGCGCCGCCTTTCTATTAAAGGATACGGTGGAACGCCTGGAAACGCAGCGTGAGCACATGAAGTCGTACATTGATAAACATAATTGGGCAAATGATGAACACGAATTAAGTCTGGACGAAAAAAGCGCCTGGCTGCGCACGTTGACCTTTTTTACCGGTTTGCCCGCTGAACACTTCACGATTCAAATTGAGGATTTTTAATTTCTGCGGGTTGGTTTTTAAAGTTTCGGTTTGTAGTTCTTAAATAACAGACTTAGCCTGCCGTGGTAAGCTCCATTATCGATAAGAGCGTTCATGGTGGGACTCTATTCATTTGTTATTTGGAAAGTTACAAGCGAGATTACTTGTCTTTTTAAATATCGGAGAAATTCTGATTTTATGTATAATCAAGTATCCCTCGTTTTTAATAAAATTTGTCACAAATTTAATACCTGTCCACCATTGCTGTCATCAAACCCTTTTCATACCAGAAATCATGCCAGAACTGAAAATTCATTTATTCGGCGCATTTGAAGTTTTAATCGCTGATCAGCCTATCCAACATAAATATTGGCAAAGCCGCCAGGTGCGCACCATTTTTAAGCTGTTAATCCTGCAGCGCGGCCGTCCATTAGCCAGCACACAAATTGTTGAAGCCATTTGGCCAAACGAAAAGCAGGAAGTTGCACTGCAGCGCTTGTATATCCGCATCAGTCAATTAAGGCGGATTTTAGAACAAGGAGCCGTTGAAGTCAAAATTCAGACGATCGAAGGCGGTTATTTGTTTGATTATAAATATCCTCAACCTGGCGAAATTAGCAGCTGTTGGATTGATGTGGATGTTTTTGAAAATTTGGCGGATCAGGGGCGAATGTTGTTGGAACAGAACCAATATCAAGCCGCTGTGGAAGTGTTTGAAAAAGCACGATCCCTATACCGGGCTGACTATCTGATTGAAGACCAATACGATGATTGGAGTATGACAGAACGAGAACGTATGCGCGACCGGTTTCTGATTTTATTAACCGAACTATCCGAGGCCTACGCCCAGATGGGACAATATCGTCGTGCCATTCATACCTGCCAGAAAATTTTACAAGCCGACTCCTGCCGGGAGGCGGTTTTTGTGCGTCTGATGTTATTTTATTATTATGCCGGAGAGAAAAATAAAGCCCTACAAACCTTTGAGTATTGTCAAAAGGTCTTATGGAAAGAATTGGGTGTGGAACCGGATGCATCCACTATTGAGTTGGTAGAAAAAATTCAAAACGGTAGTCTATGGCAGCAGGGAGATTCACCTTTATATCCCCCACCGAATTACGAAGGACGAATTTATGAAGTGCCTTTTTCTTTAAGTAACTTACCGTTAGTAGGACGAGACCGCGAATATGCCTGGATCGTGAATCATTGGAAAAAAAATCCAGGCGCAGTCTTTTTAATCGAGGGTGAAGCGGGCATTGGAAAATCGCGTTTGATGGAAGCCTTTCGTGGGTATATTCAAAACCTGGGAGTGACTGTGTTTTCCGTTAAAGGCCTTGCGGATTTAAATACACCATACGGACTATTCCTCCAAATCAGGCAGGACGAACAAAACAACAAAAACCAATCTTTACCCAACCTGGGTAATTTATTAAGAAATGAAATCGGCCGCGTAAATTCTTCAACAGCTGGTACTGATTATGGTAAAACTGCTGAAATAATCAAAACGTTCTTAAGAAAACACTCTTCCCAAAGTGTCTTTATTGTTGATGATGCTCAATGGGCTGATGAAGCTTCACTGAATCTTTTGGCGGAATTAATTGGAAATCTCACCATTTTGTTGGTTTTTCGCAGTGGGGAAACACTGATCGAGCAATGGTTACCAAGTCAATTTTTAGAACAACAAAATGGAAACGCATTATTCCGTTTAAGCTTGCCTCATTTATCCTCCGCAGATATCAAAACCTTAATCACCCAAATCAGTGATTCCGATATACCCGGATTCCATGATTTTGTCGTTAAAAAGACGGGGGGAAATCCATTATTTATTTTGGTGTTTTTGCAAAATTTATTTGAATCAGGCGATTTATATGTCAATCCGGATGGAAAATGGGTATGGCTTGGAAAAGACAAAAACGAAATTATTGCTGATTTATCCACCATGATCGAAACCAGGTTAAAAGCAGTCCATTTGGAAGAGAGACGCATTTTGGATGTGCTGGCTGTGGCGGGGGGCGCAATGGATATGGATTTACTGCATACCGTTTTGGAAATCAGCGAGATGAGTTTGATCCGTTTAATCGACACATTGATAGAACGCACTTACGTGGTGGAACCTCGTTCTCGAAATGAACCAGAAGTATCACTGCCACATGGTTTGTATACCGAAGTGATCTACCAAACTTTGCCAAAATCACGCAAGCGGATTTATCACCGGCGTATCGCGGAAGAACTGGCGCTGATTGGCAAAGACAAGTTGGAGAATGCGGCCTTGGTTGCTCACCACGCTGTTTTAGGCGAGGATTTTAACCGTGCGGTCAAAGCCTATAATGATGCAGGGTGGTATGGTTTAAAAGTTTATGTTCCGCAGCAAGCCGAACTTTATTTTTCTCGTGCCTTAGCATTAATAAAAAACATGCCGGAACTCGACAATACACCTTTGTTTGGTGAGATATTGTTTGGGCTTGCAGAATGCCAACGTTTGTCTGGAAATTATGAAGAAGCTATGATCAGTTACAGCCGTAGTGTAGCGCTTTTACCCGCAGTTTTAAAACAAGCAGCCGTTTACCAGGCTTTTCAATTAAATATGATGACAGGTACAGAACTGCAGAATTTTGAAGAGCTGGCAAAAAAACTGGAAGCTGATTTGATCAGTGATGGAAATTCATGGGCTTTGGCCTTGTTATATTGGGGGCAGGCATTTACTGTCCTGATGCAAGGTAAGGTTAAAAAGACAATCTTGTTAAATCGGAATGGCTGGCGGGTTGCAAGAGATCTCATTCAAAGGGGAGAATCGTTTCCGCCGTGGATATGGCAGAGAGCCTATACCCTATTAGCACGGATGCATATCCAATGGGGGAATTTTTCTAGCGCACATAAGATTGTTAAGTGCCTGATTCAAAACGCTGAGGAAACAGGGCAGCAGAATAATTTGGCTTCTGCCAAAATTTGGTTAGGTGAGGTTTTATTAAATCGAAGTGAATACGGTTCAGCCCAAGAGGCTTTCATGGCTGGTTTAAAAATTGCGGAAAAAGCAAATGATCCACGCTTATGCGGGGAAGCCCAGCTCGGTTTGGGCCGGGTATCTTACGAAAAAAGGGATTTTGACGAGGCTGCGGCTTATGCGGATCACGTTTGGACTGTCAGTGAAAAAAATAAAGACATTCTACGCCAGTTAAATGCATTGATATTAAAAACAAGAGTTCTGTTAAGTACCAATCAGAAAATCGATTCAAACATCTCCGGATTAAACAATTTACTCTTGCTGGCAAAATATCTTGGTGCACAGCCTTACGTTGTTGCCATCTTAACGATTTTGATTGAAGTTTATTTAAAACAAGGGGAAAATGAGAGAGCTGCCGAATTATTATCAGAAGCGCTGCCACTGGCAGAACAATTTGGTTTAAAACCATATCTGTGGCAATTAAAACGATCCCAGACCAGTGTGGAAAGCAGTCCGCCATGAAGGCAGAATGGATCGGAAAGACACAAGAAAAAAACAATAAAACCGGATTCCGAAGCAAAACAACCCAAATATTAATCATATTGGCTGTATTAAATTTGTTAAATCAAGTGGACCGCCGAGCGCTGGTGACCATTTTTCCAGTTTTACAGGCACAGTGGGTTTTAAGCGATTCCCAGTTAGGGATGGTGGTATCCTTTTTCACCTTCGCTAGGGCGTTGGTCAGTCTTCCAGCTGCCTGGTTGGCGGATCAAAAGGGATTATTACGGGTGCTTCGTCCGCTTGTTTTCTTTTGGGCGATTGGGGTTGCCCTTTCCGGCCTGGTGAGCCGCTTTAGCGGATTTGTGTTCCTGCGTTTTTTAGTGGGTGTCGGTGATGGAGCGAACGGTCCGGTGGACCAGGCCTATCTTGGAAAACTCGTGCCCGAGCATAAACGCGGTACGGCGCTGGCTGTCTATTCTCTGGCACTGTATATAGGCAGTGCGGTTGGCGTTACATTTGCCGGATTTACGGCAGAACGGTTTGGATGGCGCTGGGTTTTGATCATCCCCGGCTTACTGGGACTGATAACTGCTGTTTTGTTATCAGTTTTATCAAAACAAGACGGCTCATCTCAGACGGAAGGTCAAAAAAACGTCATCGATTATCCCCGTCTGGCAGAATTTTCTTATTTATTGCAGTCACCCCTGCCAGTTATTTTTATTTCCGCAGGGTTCGGCGTCTTCGCATCCACTGCGTTGGTTTCCTGGCTGCCAACCTATTTTGTGCGGTTTTTTGACTTTAATTTAACTCAAGCCGGATTGATTACGGGTGGCTTGATTTTAACAGGCAGTGTGGGAGGGACTTTAACGGGCGGATTACTAGGTGATCGTTTTATTAAGAAAAATAATTCTGTCCAACTGGAAGTAGCAGGTTGGGGTCTCATTTTGGCGGGTTTATTCGGGTGCCTTGGGTTATGGGTACCATCGGTTATGGGTACATTGATATGTTTCTTTTTAGCTGGTTTTTGTATTACATTACCCGTCAGTCCGTTAATTGTGAAGGTACAATCGCTGGTACCTGATTCGTTTCAGGCCAGCAGCCTTGCCGTTTTTGGTCTGTTTACTCAGGTGCTGGGTGCTGCCCCAGCGACTTTCGTGGTGGGATTACTGTCGGATTGGGGTGGTTTACCATTCGCATTGGGTTTTTCGTTTATCGCGGGTGGTTTAGGAGGTGCTTTCCTTTTATTAAAAACAGACAAATCTTAGTGTAAGAAAATTGTAAGGTGGATATGGTAGGCTGTCGTAAATCTTGGTTTACGACAGTTTTTATTTAAGAAAGGGATGGCGATGACCAAACCGTTAAAGATACACAGCATCTCATTTGTACTGCGGGTGTGGGCAGAATTTTTAACCCGAGAACCACCGCAGCTGCGTGGTGAAATCGAAAACGTGGAAAACAAACAGCGTATTTATTTTTCAAAACTGGAAGATATTCAGCAGTTCATAAAAAAAAGCGCAGTTGAAACACAGGAAAAATAACAGGGTTTCAAATATATTTTCAGGAGGAAATGATGAAAAAACGAATCAACAAAGGTTTGCGGATCGGGACGATGCTGGCGGTTGTTTTATTATTACTAATGGGTAATTTTCAGCCAGTCCAAGCCGCTACTTGTATCTGGACAGGAGGGGATTCAACGACGGATTGGAATACCGCCGGAAATTGGAGTAGTTGCAACGGAGGGGTTCCCGGCAGCGGGGATAATGTGGTGATTGGAAATGTCAGTATCGATCCGATTCTTACGACAGATGCCACCATAGACACACTCACAATTAACAGTAACGGCGTCTTGAATATTGGATTTGGCAGCACATTGACGGTAAGCAGTTTTGATTTGTTTGGACACTTAACCGGTTTGGGTAATTTGGAAATCACGGGTTCCATGTATTGGGGCAGTGATGTGGGCGCGGATGATGGCCTGATGGATGGCAGCGGGACCACTACCCTCAACAGCGGTGCATCCTTATCATTTCAAACGGCAGCCTACCAAAGATTGTATGAGCGTCACTTTATCAATGAGGGTGTCATGAACCAATCCAATGCCTATGGTTTTATAATTGATCGCGGTGGTATATTAACCAATAACGGCACTTTTAACGTTAATAACGGCGGGGCCGATATTGAATTATTTAAACGTGAGGACTATCCAGGGAATGGCCTGGTTGAAAATGCCGGTACGATCATGATCTATGATGGCGGTACGGTAACCAGCAAAGTGGTTTTGAATAATACTGGAACTATTCAAATGGAAACGGGAATACTTACTTTGTCTCGCTCCGGAACCCACACTGGATCGATCAACGGACAGCCCGGTAGTTGGATTATATTTAATAATGCTGATACTGTTAGCCTGGTGGAGCATACATTTCAAAATGGTTCCAGTCTTACGACCTCAAACGTACTCATCGATGGAGCGAATTTGGATGTTTCCGGCACGTTTAATATCCCTATAACAACCGGAACAACCCTGTCATGTCAGGGTGGCGGATCGCTGGCTTTTCAGGAAGCTGCAACGATTATGGCTTTATCGGAAAAGATCACCCTGTCACAGTGTCACATGAGTTTGCCTGCCAGTTTGTCTGGCCTGATACAGCCGAAATTAAGGGTTAGTAATTCATCCCAATTAACCAATCTAGGTGATTGGGATGTATCCACAGAGTTGTTATGGTATGGCGGTATTTTTGACGGAACCGGCACAACCACCGTATTGACAGGTTCAACTTATCGTATGTTTGGCGTGGGCGGTTTAAGTCTCTCCGGTCAAACATTGATCAACCAATCCACAGCCAAATGGGAAGCCAACACGATCACGCTCAGTAATGATGCTGCTTTTACCAACGAGGGGACGTTTGAGGCAAAGGCTACAACCAGTATGAACGGTGGGACGGATGGTTTGTTTGATAATCAAGGTTTATTTGTTAAGAAAACAGACAGCACCACAACGACCATGAATATCGATTTTACAAATGCTGGTGAAATCTTCGTCGAAGCCGGAACATTGGTTTTTCCCGACGGGTTAACTTCCACAAGCGGAACAGAAATTGTTTTGGGTGGTAATCTCGAAAGCACCGGCCCATTGGATTTGCAGGGTGCAACCTTAAGCGGAATAGGCACAGTGGATGGTAATTTAAACAATGCGGGCACCGTAGCACCTGGAACCTCGCCAGGAAAAATCACGGTCACCGGGGATTATACACAAACTTCAGCCGGAGGATTGGAGATTGAAATTGGTGGAACAACAGCTGAAACGGAATTTGATGTATTGGTAATTGAGGGTTCGGCAGCTTTCGCTGGAACGTTGAATATAACCTTGTTGGATGGTTTTATTCCTGCTGCTGGTGACCAGTTTGAAGTTCTCAATTTTGCTTCTTACAGCGGAGATTTTGAGACTGTCAATCTGCCGGATTTGCCAACGGGTAAATATTGGGAAAGAAGCTTTACTGAAACAACAATGGTACTGACCGTTGAAGAAAATTATATGGTCTTTATTCCACTTGTGATTCGATAACGATCCGGGGATCTTTAAAAACAGAGTGGCCTGCAAGTATTCATAGGCCACTCTGTTTGTTTATTTTATAGCCGAAAGGGTAACATTAAAAATACCGGTAAATTCATCAATAGGGGTGACCGCACTTTGTTTGGTTTTTATGATGGTGAATCCGGCTTCCGTAATTAAGTCTTGATATTCAGGCAGGGGTAAGGACCCACTGACACAGGCTGCCCATTGGTGCTGGTCCGCCAATAATAAGCCGGGCATACTTTTGGTGGTAACGGTATCACTGATTTCCAAGCGGCCGCCCGGTTTTAAAACACGATAGGCTTCTTTGAAGGTTTTGCCTTTATCTTCGGTAAGATTGATCACACAGTTGGAGAGGATAACATCGGCAACTGCATCTGCAACCGGAATGTTCTCGGCTTCCCCTTTGCGAAATTCGACATTACTGTAGCCATTTTTTTTGGCAGTTTTTGTTGCACGGTCTAACATGGCATCGGTCATATCAACACCAATCACCTTGCCAGTGGAACCGACTTTGTTTGCCGCGATAAAACTGTCCAATCCCCCGCCGCTGCCAATATCAATGACGGTTTCACCCGGTTTAAGGGCAGCCATCGCAGTTGGATTGCCACAACCCAAAGACAGGTCACCAGCTTCTTGCGGAACCAAAGAAAGTTGATCCGGCTGATAATACAGGTTCTTAGCCTGGGGTGGGCAGCAATTATTTTCTTCTTCGTTGTAAATTTGAGAACATTTGCATCCTTTTTCTGCAACCATGCTGTATGATTCCTGTACCGCTTGTTTACGGGACATCCGTTTGGTACCAACAGCAATAAATGTACTGATTTTTGCATCCTCTTGCACCGGTTGATCGGCAGAAGAAGCACAACAAGATTGGTCGGTACAGGTTACAAAGATATTAACCAATCCTGCTTTTTGAAACCATTCTCGAATCTGGTCTCGATCAAAGCCAAGCCAGGTATCGGCCATTTCTTCTTTTAACCAGGTATACGTATGACTATCCATATCGGTGATGATCAAACGACCATTCGGTTTTAATATTCGTACCATTTCCAAAATCGAACCGAGCGGATCGGCACAATGATGCAGGTACATATTGGCTAAAACTGCATCCATACTCTGATCGGGTAATGGAATCCGCAGGCCATCGGCAAGATGGTAGTGAACATTTAACCAATCGGACAAATTTTTCTGTGCCTGAGATAACATATCCGGAGAACCATCAACAAGATGCACTTCTTGAACAAGGCTAGCCATACCCCTGGAAAGGAACCCGGTGCCGCCGCCAATATCGGCGACGATCATGTCAGGTCGTAAATAAGCCTTTTGAATTGCCAGGTCACGTATGGCTTCGGGGAAAAAACCTTTCCGAAGTTGATCCCAATTTGAAGCAACCTTTGAAAAATATTCGTTAGTTTTTGTTGTCATCATTTCTCCTTATTATCGTATTTTTACGATAAATAAAATAAAAAAATTAACAGCACTCATTATCAGAAGATGGTACTTCTTCCGGACAGCAGCTTGGCAGCCAATTTTCAATCCTTAACTTAAGCCAGCGTACTTTATCTTCATTAATACAGTAACAGGTAGCTGGTCCATCCACTTCGCCAGAAATTAACCCAGCTTCACGCAGCACTTTAAGGTGCTGGCTAACGGTGGATTGTGCCAACGTTGTGAATTCCACAATTTCACCGGTTATACACATTTTTTTCTCAGCTAAAATTTGCATGATCTGAAAACGAACCGGGTTACCCAATGCCTTCAACATGTTTGCCAGGTTTTTTTCATCGTTCGTTAATGGATAAATAGTTGCGTTTTTTTTCATATCATTCCTCTATATCGTAATTTTACGATATAGAGTGTCAAATGTCAATACTTTTAAAGTTTTAAAAGTCTTTCACTTTGGATATTTTAGAAAATAGTTTAATTTGGCATTCTTAAATAGGCCGTTATACAACCAGGCGCTCTTCGAGAATGGTAATCATCGTCCGGGCACTATTTTCCATATCTTTAAGGGTAGAAATCCAACGATCCGCAGCATGCATTACATCCTCATCTTCACGGGGCGTGTCCAATACCTGGATAATATCGGTATTGGCGTCCATATCCAGCTGGGTTAACAAACGTAAGATCGAAGACAGTGAATAACCGGCTACCCTTAACATTCGAATGATGCGTGCGCGAGCAATTTCTTTCGCACCATAAACACGGTAGCGATTTTTTGGGTTACGGGGAACGGTAAGCAAACCATTTCTTTCCCAGTTTCTTAATTGGTCGGTGGTGACATTTAGATATTTAGCGGTTTTATGAATCGACAGATTCAAGCGGGTTGCTTCAGCGGGGAAACCCAAAGCCCAACGTTTGACGAGTTGGGTTGCTATTTCCGCCTGGTTACGTTCCGATTGAATTAAGGCGAGGTAATGATAGGTGTTTTCCAAAGCACCGCCCAAATCACCAGCGGCAGCCTGGCGGACGATTTGCACACTCGCCTGACGGATGGTTTTTCCCGGGTAAGGAGTGTTTAAAGCACAACGAGCCAGGCGCATCTGGTCAAGGTGTTCCTGCGTAAAGAGGCGATAATTATTTGCACTTCGCGGAATCGGTGGAAGAAAGCCCCACTCCTCATATTTACGGACGGTATTGGGGTGACAGCCTACAATTTTGGCAATCTTCGCTGTGCTTAGTCGTTTATAAGGCATTTTTTCTAGTATTAAGATAATCCGGATTAATATGGCGAACAATACGATAGGCGGTTGGTTCAAAACCTAATGTTTGCCAAAAATGGTCTGTGGCTGCATTTGCGGTGCGCCAATCTGTTTTACAAACCATATATCCAAGATTTTGAACCGCTTGTAATGCCACACTGCAAAGCGCTTTTCCCAAACCTTGGCCGCGAAAGAGCGGGTGAACGGCTGCTACAGCCAGTTCAACCCAGTTATGATCACTGAGGGGGTCGCTCAGGTCTGATTCCAGGGCATAAAAAACCGCAAATCCAAGAATGTCATTTTCTTTACAAATCAGCCAGGTGATGGCTGTTTTTTCATCGGGTAAACCAGCAAAACCTTCCCGCAGGTTAGAAAGATGTTCGTTAGGTAAAGGTGCCCACACGGGGGCAGCATGTAAACGCAGCGCGATCCAGGGTGATACTTCGGCTAATTTTTGTTTATCATTGGTGTTTGCCGGGCGGATCTCAAACCCTGCTGGGAGCGGGGCCGGTTTAATCGGTTTTTGTAAGTCCAATAACGCATAGGTTTGTTGAATACCAAAACCTAATTTTTGCCACTGAAAAAGCAGGTTAGAAAGGGCTGGAACCACCATATAATGATTAATGTAAAAAGAATCCAGCCAGGACTGGCCTGCCAGCGCATACAATTCCGATTGATCCACAAAAGATACCGGAGAATCAAATGCAGCCCCGTAAAGCGGTGTCCAGGTATGTTTCCCAAAAAAAACATTTTCAGATGATTGACTTAATAAATAGGTCTTGTTTTTGGTGTTAAATATGCCCTGTGGTTTTTCTTGTTTAAACCAATTATTTAACGTAGCGTATAACAAATCCTGATCCTGAATTTGCCGGGGAAGCAGGGGAAATTGTTTTCGCCAATTTTTGAAATAATTGGACAAACCAATGGATGCTTCTTTTAAATAGGTGGGCGTAAACTGATTAAACATGGTTATTAAATAAGTTCCTCTAGTTCATCACTATTCCTATTGTAGCGGAAATCCAGATAAATATCATAATTAATGCTGTAAAATTCCCAATTTCTTGTAAAATGAATATGGATATATTTTGTAAAAGAGGTCGAGATGGATTTTATTACCCGATTTGAATATGACTCAGATTATCTACCCCCTCCCCGTGTGGTAAGCGAAAAAACGGAAAATGGTATATTATCCCGTTTGTTAATTGTGACAATGCCGGATGGATGTTTGCGGACAGCGGAAATGATCTGCCCGACAGGAAAAGGCCCCTACGCGGCGGCTTTATTTGTCCATTGGTATGAACCCAAAGCCTGCGATTCAAACCGAAGTCAATTCCGAGATGAAGCGCGCCTATTGGCACAACAAGGGGTGGTCTGTTTACTGGTTGAAACCATGTGGTCTGATCCCGATTGGTTTTTCAAACGCACCCAGAATGAAGATGAAGAAAACACATTAAATCAAGTCATTGAATTAAGCGTATTTAGTGATTTATTGTTAACCCAACCCGATGTGGATTCCAAGCGGTTTGCTTATATCGGTCATGATTTCGGTGCCATGTACGGCGTACTGTTTGGTGTCGTTGATACACGGCCTGATAGTTATGTTTTGATGGCAGGTACTTCTTCTTTTGCAGATTGGTATCTCTATTATCCACAATTAAATGAACAAGAGCGGGAATTGTATCTTTCTCGCATGAAGGACTATGACCCAATCCATCACATCGCGGATTTAGCCCCTGCAAACTTGTTCATGCAGTTTGCAACACATGATGAACATGTCCCTGAAGATAAAGCCAAAGCGTTTTTTGAAACAGCGCAAGAACCAAAACAAATTGCATGGTATGAATGTGGGCATGGGTTAAATGAACAGGCTCGAATTGAGCGTTTATCCTGGTTATCGGTACATCTCAAGCTAAGTGAATAAAGCGGCTGATTTCTTTTTGATCAAGCCCTCGCTTGGGGCTTGCCCTCACCACGGTTATCATAGGTACGAATGGTAGGATATGCGAAATCAATATCATCGCAGTCTGCAAACTGGTTAAGAATTTCTTCCCACATCTCTTCCATGGTTCCACGCCGCCTTCTGGGATTACATATATAACGAATGGTTAACAACACACCGCTGTCTTTAACGGTGGTGTACACTCTGGGTGTCAGATTTTTATAAAAAATCATATATTTTTGTGAAGCTTTTTTTACTTCGATTTGAGCACTTTCACTCAATTGATTTCCATAATCCTCAGCAATATTTGTTAATATTCGTTTGGCTTTTTTCCAGTTGCTTTCAAAAGTTAATAAAACCGGAATTTCATTCCAGATAAATTCAAATCCTCCATGAAAATTTGCCAATACTTCGTTAAACACCTTTCGATTTGGCACATTAATAACCCGCCCGGTGGATTGATCCGCATCAACCCAGTTCCCAATTTCCACCAGGCTGAATTGGAACACACGTAAATCAATCACATCCCCGGCAAATTCGCCCAATTGAATGCGGTCGCCAACCCGAAATGGACGCCGCGTGAGAATAAACAACCAGGCCACAAAATCCAGGATTAACCCTTGCAGTGCAATTGCCAAACCCGCCGAAATGAGCCCCAAATAGGTAAGGATATCCGTAATTCCACCAATCCATAACGGAACAAGGATCAGCAGGGCTAATAAAACAGCCACATACCCGCTGGTCTTTTGCCATTGATACAAAGCCACCGTATCTTCCACCCGGCGGGAAAATAAACGCACAAAAAGACGCCGGATGCCGTAAACCATCAGGATTACGAGGACGGTTACAGCGAGGTTTATAAATAAAGATGGATGATCACTTAATCCGGTTAAAAAATCTTGCCAAAAATTCATTCATCCACCTCCTATATCTTAATTTATTATAAAACAATTTGGGCGCCGAGTTCTTTTTTAATTTCAACCGCTTGATTGGTGGTAATAAAATCGACGTTTTGTTGGATCAGTTTGCGAATCAAACCCAGATGAGGTTCGTCCAAAGTCCAGGCTGATACTACAGCTTTTCGCTGGTGTAAAAAGTCAACCCAATCAAAGCCAGCATCCAAGGCTTTTTCCAACAGCCAGGCATTCAGGTACCAGGCTGTTCCAGGCGGCGCCTGGTGATATAAAGCTTCCGCGCGTGCAGCAAAATAGGCCCCATCGTTTCCCCAGCATTGATTGGATAAGGGATGTTCGTCTAACATTCCATAGGCTCCTACCCGCAGCGGCGGTACACCAGCCGGGCGAGGGGTGTCAGATTTCAAATCCAAATAAAGAAGGGGGTCAAAACCCAGGTTTATTTTTGGCTCAAGGTGAAACAAGAGACGCACAGCCCAATCAGCCACAGAACTGATTAATACCCGTTCTTGGATTGGACGAAGGTGTTTTAATAATGATTCCAAAACAGGGATGGTTAATGGGGCATAGGGTTTTAGATCCAGTTGGATTTGGGTCGGTGAATCCTGGTTTTTTACCCAAGACACCAACTGACTCAGCGTACTCAAAGCATGGGGACTTATAGACCCGTCCGTTTGACGGTAAAACAAACCGCTTAAATCCGCTTTTGTTTTTTCGATGACGGAACCAATTCCATTTGAAGCGGTGGTTAAATCAGGATCATGTAATAAAACAAAATCACCATCTGCTAATGGAATTAAATCAACCTCTACCCAGCGCACACCCGCAGAGACGCAATCTTGAAGGGCAGCCAGGGATCCCACCGGGAATAGACCCTGCCGGTTCGCTGCGTGATGGATTAAAGTCGTTGTCATGCTGTAAGCCTTTCATTTTTTCTGTCAAAAAACACCATCAAACCAAGGTAAATTAATAAAGCACCACCTGCCAAAAACATGATCTGAAGCAGGCTCAATAAGGCGATGTAATGAATGCCGAGAACAGGTAAGGTCCAACCGACATACAGCCCATTCCACACGAAATGAACAAGTACGGGTAAAGAGGTAAGGAAGATGGTGACAAAAAACAAACGAGAAGAACGATCTAAAAGCAGTGTTTTTCCCTGCTCAAACCACTTCATCCAGCGAGCAAATCCATACCAGATGGCTGTCATTAAGATCAAAACAATGAGCCCATTCACCACAATTAACTCACTCTGGCTGATGATGGCACTGTATGAATATACCTTACCGCGCACCACAAAATAAATCAGATGAAATAAAACAGTGTATGTAACCGCACCTAACAGCAGATTAATATCCCCTTTTTGGCTGTTCTTTTTCAACAGCCAAAAAACGCCTGCCAGCACGATCAACGTGGGGATTAAGCGCCATATTCTTTCCCGGCTTAAGCGCTGGCTGCTGTATTTTTCGATTTGTTGTTGGGTTAACAACACGATTTGATCTTGATCTGTGATTTGGGTCGGGGTGGTGATACCCATCGCCGTTTCATAGGTTTTTAACAGACCCTGCTGCTGTGCCAAAATTGCTTGCGGCAGGGCAGCAGACACCGTCTCTGGTAATCCGGATAACATCTCCACCAAAACCTGGCCTTGGGCTGCTGCGGGAATATTGGTGCCCAGAACTGCTGCCAGGGTAGGTGCAATATCCACCATTAAGATATCACCGTAATCACCGGGTGTAATGCCTTTTCCAGCCAGGACAAATGGTTCTACCAGGGTAACAGGGTCCTGTCCACCATGCCCACCGGCATCAATCTGTCCATGATCGGAAGCAACAAAGATGACATCTTGTTCCAAATCAAGTGCTGACAAAATTTCGGCCAATAAGGAATCGGCCCTGTTGGCAGCGGTATCCCAATTTGGACCGGCTGGTCCCCCTTCATGGTGACCAGCATAATCCACCTGATCAATATGGATCAATATCAATTGGTAATCATTACTTCGGATCCAGGGTAACGCTGCGTCCACGACTTCTCGATCCGCAGCCTGATCTTCACCAGCGGTAAAAAACCCAACATCCAGAGAATCCGCTGGAATTAATTTTTCAAACCAATAATATGCGGAAGCAGCCGTATTTAATCCATTACGTTTTGCGGCAGTAAAAAGATTATCTTGTGTCCAGGCGGGTATATCGTCGTAGTCCAGGTTAAAAGCAGGACCATCACTTAAATAAGGCCAGGCTCCGGTAAACAAAACGGAATAACCCGGCGCTGAATAGGACGGGGTTTGAGAAGAAGTACGGGCATATGCGGCTTGAGAACGAAGGTTATTTAACGTTGGCATGATGTCCGCATTTAGGGAAGTATCGTATCTGAGCGCATCAATTAATACAAAAACCACTTTCCTTGCCATGGGCTCACCCAACGGGTCAGCGGAAGGGGGTGAGTTTTCTTTGAGCGGGGAACGATAAGCGTAAATCGAATCCGTAATTCCTGTCGCTAAAAAATAAGCTCCGAGCGTAATACCGATAAACAAAATAAAAACAATCACCCTCTTTATGGCTGGTTTCATATTCTTCTCCTCAGGAAAAACTGTGTTAATAATCTATCATAAAGTGCTAAAAAATACTTGTTTTTAGTTTATATGATATTAACCCATTCCTAACAATACACCTTATAATCAAATAAAGAGGATGTATGCAACCGTTAAAGAATATCCATATCATATTAAACCCCGCAGCTGGGATTAAAAACCCTCCCCTGCGTGTTTTTAACCAACACTTCAAAAAAGCTGGATATGATTGGGATGTCAGTATCACCAAAGATCGTGGGGATGGAACCCGTCTCGTTGAAAAAGCAATTCAGGGTGGCGCGGATATCGTAGCAGCTTACGGCGGTGACGGGACGGTAATGGAGGTCGCCAGTGGATTGCAGAACACAGATATCCCGATGGCAATTTTACCGGGGGGTACGGGAAATATTCTTTCTGCGGAATTAGGTATTCCTCAAAACTTAGAGCAAGCCTGCGAGTTGATTACGAAACCGGAGCAGTATCGCATTCATAAAATTGATGTGGGTTGTAGTGACGACCCCAACTTGCCGGCGTTTACGCTGCGGGCCGGGGTCGGACTGGAAGCCAACATGCTGGAAGGCACGGACCGGGAATTAAAAGAAAATTACGGCATCTTTGCATATATCATGGGGGCTATTCAGGCTTTGGGCGGAGCCAAAGAAGCACAATACCACCTCGTTCTGGACGATAAAGAAATGGAATGCCAGGGATTAACCTGTCTGATTGCGAATGCCGGTTATTTTGGTGTACCTGGCATCACCCTTGATCCAAAAGTTAAGATTGATGATGGTTTACTGGATGTATTTGTCATCCGGCAAATGGATTTACTGGGTTTGTTTTCACTGGCGGCATCTGTGGCTCGGGGCTCAGAGAAAAAAGGGCAGGCTCAACATTGGCAGGCCAAATCAATTAAAATCGAAAGTGATCCACCACAATCCACTCAAGCCGATGGTGAAATGTGGGGAAAGTCGCCGGTAAATATCTGCATCAACCCGCAGTCCCTCAATGTGATTGTGCCAAAATAATCGCTAGGGTTTAATGGGTTCGTATCCTAAAGCTAAAATTGTTTCCGCCTGTGCCTTAGCACCTAAATCAGTGCAATGTTGTCCATCTTCGAGGATATATCCTTTTTGACGGGGGTCATCCAAATGATTTTCACCATTGAACGTTGTCCACACATCCGCAAACGGAATATTATAATTTTCAGATACCTTTCGGATTTCTTCATTAAAAGTTAACCAACATTGGTTACATGTATCCACGCTGTCAACTTTTTTCCAATCGGAAATAAGGGGATTATAAAAACCAAGTGCACGAATAATCACAGGAGAATTCCCTTTAAGTGTGAAGATATGATCATAGATTTTTGATAAAACTTCATCATAATTTCCTAGTTTATCTGAACCACAACCATCATTATTTTCTATGGTCATCCCCATAAAACATTGATCCCAAAGACTTGATTCATAAGTCGTGATATCTTCTGGATCAACAAATAACACAATCATTTCGGCATCAGGAATAATCTTTTTTAACTTTTCAAGATTTGCATTTGGTGTTGTACCTTCAAAACCCGCCAATACATCAACCGCACTCAATGATCCAATTGCAAAATCGTGGATATTAACATCAATGCCCAATTCTTCTTCGATCATTGGCTTCATTTGTTCACCAATACCCCATCCATTTGAGGCTGAAATAATAACAACATCCCATTCATCTAATTTTGTTAAGTCCTCCGACTGACAGCCTGAAAGAATTAACCCAAAACTAAACATTAACGAAAATATAAATAATTTGATTTTCATGGCTTCAACTCCTTTTTAAGAAGCCTGATTGTTTTCTGTAATGGTCAAGTAGTATACAAACACCCACAACTCTCTCGAAGAACCAATTGGGTTTTAAGTATCACTTTTTTTTGTAAAACCTCCTCCTTTTGAATTAATTGGGCCAAAACAGATATAGCTTTTTGTCCCAGTTCATATTTAGGCACTGAGACTGTCGTTAACGCCGGTTCTATCAGGGCCGCCGATGGAATATCGTTATATCCAATTACGGCACAATCTTGAGGAATCTTTTTTCCATGTTGTTTTAAAAACTGCATAACCCCAATTGCAAGAATATCTGCTATTGCAAAAATGGCCGTGGGTCTTTTTTTCCCCTGAAAAAAAGATTGTGCGGCCTGATAACCTAAGTTGACCTCAAAACCTGGAACAATACGCAGATGATCTTCCATGATCGGTAAACCTGCATTGCGAATAGCATCCTTATATCCCCGGTAACAAGGTTCAACATTTGGCCATTCCAATAGACAGCTCACGATGCCAATGTCCTGGTGGCCATGTTTTATCAGGTGTTCTGTTGCCTGATATCCGGCCTGATAAGAATCCAATAAAATGGCATTTAACTCATCACCAACATCCGGGGAATCAACATATACAACCGGTGGAATTTTTTCCGGTGCAAAAAAACGTTCCAAAAAAAGATTGGGGGATGAAACGATAATCAGTCCATCAACATCTTTTGCAATCAACTGGATTACCTTTTTAAGAGTCAAATCAAAATCATCATATGTCTGTGTTGTAAGTAGTAATGCATGCAGTTGATTTGCTCCCACTTCCAATCCTTTTAAAACAGGAGCGTAAAATTCACTAAAATCCGGCAAAACAATCCCTATCGTATTGGTTGGATTGGAGTATTTCGGTATTTTTTTTCCCGGATCAAAAGGTAAAACAATACTGCCAACACCCTGATATGTTTTGATCCAATCATCTTCTTCCAATCGCTGGTACGCCAAGCGAACAGTATGCATGTGGATGTTCAAATTTGTTGCGAATGAACGGATAGAAGGAAGACTGTCACCCTCTTTTAAAACACCATTAATAATCAGCCAGGAAATTTGTTTTCCTAATTGACTGTAAATCGGTAAAGGATTTTCAGGATCGATATAAAAATGGGAAAAAATATTTTTCATAGGAGAAACCATAAAAGAACAGTCCAACTGTTATAATTATACATAACAGTTGGACTGTTTTCAATCTGGAATTTTCCCATTAAATCAGGCAGAAACTTTATAAAATAAAACAGATGGAGGATGATTTTTAATGGGCTTGATGTTACCATAAGAAAAATCCTTGTCGTATTTTTAAAAGCAGAAAAAACAGTTGGCAAATTGATTTGGGATGGTTGGTATGAAAAAAATAATCGTTTCTTTATTGGTAAGTATTGTATTATTATCCGCTTGCACCAGCCCTAAACCGGATAAAACGATGCCGGCATCAACACCGGAACCCATGGTTGAGGTAACAAATACCGATATACCCACCGAGGAAACACAACCTGTTCAAAACAATCCGGATCAAGACGGATTCGCGTGGGGAGAAAGCCAGTATTATTTGGATGGTTTAATAAAAGAACAACAACCGGTTTTAGTGGAATTAGCAAATTTTAATGAATATCATGTTTGGGTAACCGTGGCTAACAATTTATCCCAATTTGACGGCAGGTTGGATTTGCGCTTTGTGAACCAGGAATCCGTTATTTTGGATAAAATTTATTTTCACCTCTACCCCAATTATCAAGGGGCAGCGTTGGATGTGTTTCAAGTATTAATTAATGATGTGCAAGCCGATTGGGCTTACCTGGCAGATAATACCATTCTTGAAATCAACTTACCAGAAAGTTTAAATCCCGGAGAAACCGCATTTGTTACATTGGATTTTACAAGCAGCATACCAACGGTTATGGGGGGAAATTACGGCTTATTTGGTTATTTTAATGGGGTGTTGGTGCTGGATACATTTATTCCTACCCTGGCGGTGTATGATGATACTGGCTGGCACGCCAAGAAACCAGTACCGGTGGGTGATCTGAGTTATTCCGATGCGGCGTTTTATTTGGTAGAAGTTACTGCACCTGAAGAATTAATCCTGGTAACTTCGGGTATCGAACTGGAACACACGGTCGAAGAAGGCAAACAAGTCGCATTGTTTTCGGCTGGACCTGCACGTGATTTTTATTTAGCGGGCAGCAGCAGTTTTCAAAAATGGCAAGGACAGATCGGCGAAGTCACGGTTAACAGTTATACCTTCCCCGAGTTTGAAGATGCCGGAGAATTGGCTCTGAACTTTGCGGAAACGGCTTTGTCCGTCTTCAGCACACGATATGGGAATTATCCTTATACCGAATTTGATGTGATCAGTTCCCCCATGCAAGCGTTGGGTATTGAATATCCAGGAATAACCGGTATCGCACTAGACTTGTATCGTCTGGATGAATCCGCCAACAATAAAACCTATTTGGAATCGGTGATTGCTCATGAAGTTGGTCACCAGTGGTTCTACAACCTGGTTGGTAATGATCAAGTTTTGGAACCCTGGATTGATGAATCGGTGACCCAGTTTGTAACCGGAGTCTATTATGAAGACACCTATGGTTTGCCTGCTGCCGTGCAGTATCGCACCTCGTGGGATTCTCGTTGGAAACGTGTTGATCGTGAAACAATTCCGATTGGGATGGAAGCAATTGACTATTTTGATAATTCTTATTCCCCGATTATTTACGGCCGCGGCCCATATTTTTTGATGGAACTGCGCGACACCATGGGTAGAGGAACCTTTGATATTTTTATGCGCACCTATGTGGAAACCTACCAATGGAAAATTGCTACGACCGAAGGATTCCGGCAGCTGGCAGAGGAAACATGCGCTTGTGACCTAACCGCTTTGTTCGAGGAATGGGTTTACGAGGAATAAAAAGATTTATTCGAGCATATATCCATAACCACGCACATTCACAATCCAGCGCGGATTGGCGGGATCATGTTCAATTTTTGCGCGTAAGGACCAGATATAACGCCGCAGCACAGTGGAATCCTCACTGCGATACTCTCCCCATACTTTTCGGGTGAGGGTTTCTTCCGAAACAGCTTTGCCCTGCTTTTTTGCTAGAGTTTCCAACAACCGAAACTCGGTTGGGGTTAAGGAAATCGGTTCATCGTTCCGGCGTACTTCACGGCGGTTGATATCAATTACCAGTTCATCACTTATGACGATATTTTCCAGGGTCCCGGTGCGGCGTTTTGCCCTGTTAAGAATAGCCTGGATGCGCGCTTCCAGTTCCGCAAAAGAGAAAGGTTTGGTGACGTAATCGTCAATACCCAGGCTGAAACCGCGCAGTTTATCGGCCTCGGAAGTTTTTCCGGTCAGTAAAATGATCGGCACAGTCGAGAGTTCCCGTAAGCGAGCGGTCACTTCCCAACCATCCATACCGGGCATCATCACGTCCAGGATGACGATTACAGGCTGTTCTCCATAGGCTTTCCGCAGCGCATCCTGCCCCGAAGAAGCAGTAAAAACCTCAAACTTAGCGCTGAGGAATTCTTTTAAAAAGGATAATAAGGTTTTATCATCATCAACCAACAAGATTTTTTGTTTCACAAAACCATTCTCCCTCTCTCACATTTTAGCACAACATGCCCAAATTCATTCACTATATCAATAAAATTAAGTAACAATCGGCAGGCGAATCATGAACTCAGCACCGCCTTGTGGGTTGTTTTTTACACTAACACTGCCATGCATGGCTTCCGTAAAACGGCGAACCATATATAAACCCAATCCATGGCCATAAATGGTCTGGGCATCAGCCATATTAACCCGATAAAACCGGTCAAATAAAAACGGCAGTGCCTCCTGCGGAATACCTGGACCATGATCCGATACGGAAATTAACAATTGATTGGCTTCCGGTACTGCGGAAAGTGTAATCTCTCCTGCCGGCGCATATTTGAGGGCGTTATCGAGAATATGGAATAAAATTGAATGAAGGGCTTTTTCGTCTGCAAGAATGGGTGGCGTATCAACAGATACATCCCAAATAATACGTTCTGCTTGCTGGGAATGTTGGTAATGCTGGCGCAGCGAATAAACCACAGTCGTCAAATTAAGGGGTTCCAGGTAAAGCGGCAAACGGTTGGCATCCAGAGCGGAAAGGTCAAGGATGGTTTCAGTAAACTGGGATAAACGCAAAATCTCGGCCTGTACCTGACTCAGTGTGGAATTGACACGGTTGGGGTCTTGAATATAACCGGATAACAATAACTCGATACCACCCCGGATATTGGTAAGCGGTGCCCGTAATTCGTGGGAAACCAGGGAGACAAAATCCGATTTAATTTGATCCAACTGCTGGAGCTGTTTATTTTGTTCTTCAAGTTGTTGGTAAGCTTTTTGTAAATCAGCTGTTTTTTCGTTTACCAATTGTTCCAGCCCCGCATTTAACCGCCGCAAGGCATCCTGCGCCTGAGCTACTTCGTCGTAGGCGCTTTGAATTTCGCTTTGCTGAAGTTTTTGGATCCGCAGATCATGGGCTGTTCCAGCGATTGCTAAATATTGTAAATTTTCACTTTGAACCGGGCGTAGGGACAACATAACTGGGATAATTTCATTATTTTTACGGATCAGGTTAACTTCACGTTCACTGCCCATGAATTTATTATCGTTTTTATCATGTAAAATTTGCATCCACCAGGTATCTTCTTGTTCACGAAATTGAAAAATTTTTCCCAACGGGAACCCGAGCACATCTTGCTTATGGTAACCGCCTATTTCCAATAATGCCGGATTGACCATCATGAGGAAACCGCTGCTGTCACAAATGAAAGCGGGTTCTGCGATACTGTTCACCAACTGAGCATACCGTGCCAAGTTGATTTCACCAGCAACCAAACCCTGGCGGACAAGAAGCCCTAAACCTAAAGCAAGCGTGATCCAAAGCCCCACAATTTCCACTGTGCCCATTAACTGCCAGTTTAATAAGGCATACCAACCCAAAACAATTACCGCAAGAATTGGCAGCAAGGATTGAACGCGGGGTAAACTTTTTCCCCAAAAACCATTTAATTCGGGGTCCTGGAAAAGATTTGGGTTTTGTAAAACAAAAATAAAAAACAAACCGCCAAAAACCCAGCCCATATCCATAAAACTACCCAAACGATAGGGCGTGATCACGTTTTGGGAAAGAAAACCCCAATCACTAAAAAAGAAGGCAACAAAACCAAAAATCATCCAGCCAATATTCGTAAATTCTTGTTTTATGTCTCCCCATAAAAACAGGTTAATGAAAATAAGGATTGTTATCAGGTCTGCTGTAATGAAACTAAACCAAAGCGCTTGTTCAAAAGAAGTGATATTTAAGAAAGATTTATAAAAAGCTAACCACATCAAAGTAATCAACGCGGCTGAAGTCAGGGTAGTATCCAGCAGGAGGCGCGTTTTTCCATAAACGGAGCGGATTTGGATGGGAGAACGAAACAAACCAATCCATAAACACACACTGCCGATTAGAAATAAGCCGCTGGTGATATAAACCGCAGAAAATGGCAGCAGGTTTAAGGTACCGAAAATAAAAAACAAATCATAAAACAACCAGACCAAAAACGCATTCCGAATCCAACCCCAGGTTTTGGTAAAAGCCGGGTTGGTATTGGATTGTTCTTTGGTCCAGGCCAGGTAAAGACTGTAAGCACTGGTAAACAGCAAAGTAAACTGGCCAATCCAGATTTGCTCTAACGGTTGATCACTGCCCCATAGTATCCAGCTGACGTAAAGCGCCAGAAATAGAACCATTAAGAGGCGCAGACGTTTGGAATCAGAAAGAGCGGTAAGTTGATGAAGCATGATTAGATTGTACTCATAGCGGGCAGCCGGGTCAATTCAGGTGAGCTTGGTGAATAAACCAGTCCTTAAAGCACGCCAAAATAATTGAATAACACGCTAATGTAGATGAACTTTTTAACAATTTCAGCAAAATCACATAAAGGCTTATCTAGTTTATATATTTCTGCTTGACATTTTCTGATCCGGCGTTACAATGTTCTAAAGGTTTAATTTTATGCAAACATTTTCCGCCACATTTATTGCTTATTATTTTTACGGCTCCCAAACTCAGGACGCCGTTTGTAGCGCTTAAGCAGGTAATTTTTTCAAAAGAAACCAGCGCGAGGTAAACGGCCTCGCGTTTTTTGGTTAAAAAAGGAGTTTTTATGCCGGTTAGAGGAATTCGTGGAGCAACAACAGTAACAGAAAATACGGAACAAACCATTCTGACTGCCACCCGTGAATTATTAGGCAAAATGGTAAATAGTAATCCTGGTTTGCAGCCGGAAGAAATTGCCAGTGCCTGGTTTACGGTAACACCCGATCTGAATGCTGCCTACCCCGCCAAAGCAGCCCGCCAATTGGGTTGGCAGTCGGTACCGTTGTTATGCACCCAGGAAATTCCCGTACCGGATGGTTTACCAATGTGCATCCGGGTGTTGCTCCATTGGAACACGGACCGCAGCCAGGTGGAAATTCAACATGTTTATTTAGGTGAGGCTGAAAGCTTAAGGCCGGATTTATCAAATTCAAATCAGTAATGGTAAAAGAGGTGTCCTGATGATGATCGTAATGAAAGGCGAATGTTCGCAAAAAGAAATTAACGAAGTGGTGGAAGTAATCAAAAACTGGGGATTGGATGCGCATCTTTCTCAAGGTGAAGAGCATACCGTTATCGGCATTGTGGGAGATACCCGCAAAGTGCAGCGTGAATATTTTTTACACGTACAAGGAATTGAACGCATCATTCCGATTTCCCGCCCATATAAAATTGCTTCGCGTGAGTTTATTCCTCAGAGTTCTTCCTTTCCACTGGATGGTGTGGAGATGGGCGGTGAGGGTGTTGTGATTATGGCTGGGCCGTGCGCGGTGGAAAGCCGTTCCCAAATTATGGAAACTGCCCAGGCGGTTTTAGAAGCTGGCGGACATGCCCTGCGCGGAGGAGCATTTAAACCCCGCACCTCGCCCTATTCCTTTCAGGGTCTGGGTGAAGAAGGGCTGGAATATCTGGCGGAAGCCCGAGAAAAAACCGGGCTGCCCATTGTGACCGAAGCCATGTCGCCGGAACAGGTACCACTGGTTGCTAAATATGCGGATGTATTACAAATTGGCGCCCGCAATATGCAAAACTTTGCTTTGCTACACGCTGCAGGGGAAGCGATGAAACCGGTTCTGCTCAAACGCGGTATGTCAGCGACTGTAGAGGAACTATTAATGGCAGCAGAATACATTCTTTCACACGGCAACAGGCAGGTGATGTTATGTGAACGCGGTATCCGTACCTTTGAAACCTCCACCCGGAATACTACCGATATTAATGCCATTCCGGTACTAAAAGAACAAACCCACCTGCCCGTGGTATTGGATCCCAGCCACAGCACCGGTAACTGGCGTTATGTTACCGCCATTGCCCGGGCGGGAATTGCCGCTGGTGCGGATGGATTGATCGTAGAAGTGCATCCCCGCCCGCAGGAAGCCGTTTCTGACGGCGGTCAATCCATAACACCGGAACGATTCCAGGAAATGATTCAGCAGGTTTGTATGATTAGTGAAGCAGTCGGACGATCCATCGCACCCTCAAAAGTTGGAAAAGCCTAATGGAATCCGGTTTTGATCTCAGCAAACAAAAGATCGCCATCATCGGGTTAGGCCTGATGGGCGGCTCATTAGCACTGGCCTTACGTGGTACCTGTCAGAAAATTCTGGCGGTAGATCAAAACCCGGAGACAATTCGTTTCGCAACCCAACATCAGATTGTTGACTTGATCAGCGATTCACCTCAAGAGATATTACCGCAGGCGGATGTAATTATCCTGGCAACGCCGGTGTTAACTATCTTAAAGTTGATCGAGTCTTTACCCGATTGGAAACCAGAAGGGGCTGTTGTGATCGATTTGGGATCCACCAAACAGCAGGTATGCCAGGCCTTGGCACAAATGCCCAATCAGTTTTCGGCAGTTGGCGGCCACCCGATGTGTGGAAAAACAGAATTTACGTTAAAAAACGCGGAAGCGGATCTATTTCATGGCAGCCCATTTGTGTTGGTCAATTTGCCCAATTCAAAACCGTTTTCAATTCAGCTGGCAGAAGCGATTGCTGTGAACATTGGGGCAAAACCGCTGTGGTTGGACGCGGAAACCCATGACCATATAACAGCTATTACCAGTCATTTTCCCTTTTTATTAGCAAATTTAATGGCAGGCATTACCCCACAAGAGGCAGCCCCTTTAACCGCTACGGGCTGGTTAAGCACCACCCGCCTGGCGAGTTCTTCTTTACAAATGATGGCTGATATTTTAAAAACCAACCGCTTACAGGTTTTGTCTGTTTTGGAGCAATTTTCCAAACAATTGGATCTTGTCAGGAATCTATTGGAAAATGAGAACTTTGACAGCTTAAACAAAGTATTAACCACCGGCAAAGAACAACACCAGGACATCATCACAAAGGAACATTTATCCTCATGAACGTATTTATTCCTCCATCCAAGCACTTATTTGCTTTATTTAATCAACAAACCGACCTGGTTTTACCGGGTGATAAATCTTTATCCCACCGGGCAGCCTTGTTTTCTGCTTTAGCACAAGGTAAAAGCCGCATCAGTAATTTTCTTGATTCGGGCGTAACCCAGGTCATGTTAACCGCACTGGAGAAGTTAGGTGTGAAATGGCATTTGGATGGAACGGTTTTAACCGTTGAGGGCAAGGGCCTGGACGGGTTTACTTCCCCCACATTGCCCTTATACTGTGGACATTCTGCCACCACCATTCGGCTGATGGCAGGGGCAATGGCGGCCTGTGGAATCCAGGTTACCCTCGACGGCAGCGATGGGCTCAGAAAACGTCCCATGCAGCGTATCGTTGAACCACTGCAAATGATGGGTGTTGAAATTCAAGCCAGCCCTGAAGGAACTGCCCCGTTGGTGATTCAAAAACGAAACCAGGGTATAAAATTAAAAGGCGGCACGATCCATTTACAACAAGCCAGTGCGCAGGTTAAGACCTGTGTGTTATTGGCTGGATTAGCAGCTGGGCAGGATCTGACAATTATCGAGCCTGGACCTTCACGCGACCACAGCGAAAGATTATTACGAGCGATGGGTGTTCCGCTTTTTGTGGATAGGTTAAGTGTAACCATGCAGCCCATTACCCAACCTTTGTTACCACTTAACATCCGACTACCTGGCGATATGTCCGCCGCGGCATTTTTGATTGTCGCCACTTTAATTACACCGGATTCCGAACTACACCTGGAAGGGGTTGGGCTGAATCCCAGACGTACGGGTTTACTGGATGTTTTAAAGAAAATGGGTGCGAAAATTGAGATGGAAATTACGGGTGAAATAGCTGGAGAACCGATCGGTTCTATTCGGGTCATTAGCAGTGCCTTAACCGGAACTACAGTTGCCGGGGATGAGGTGGTACGGATGATTGATGAATTTCCGGTCTTTGCCGTCGCGGCTGCTTACGCTCAAGGTGAAACGGTGGTTCGGGATGCGTTGGAACTGCGTTATAAAGAATCGGACCGCATTCAGGAACTATGCCAACAATTATCAGCGATTGGGGTCCAAATTCAAGAACAGCCCGATGGATTTGTGATCCGTGGAACGGGAAAAGTACCGGGCGGCAGCGGCCATAGTCGAGGGGATCACCGTCTGGCCATGTCACTGGCAGTGGCTGGGTTAGCGTCCGAAAATGGTGTAACGGTAGAAGGGGCGGATATGGTCACCCAATCCTTTCCATGTTTTTTTGAGATGTTAAAAGAAATGGGAGTAACCTTGTGAAACCACAAAAAATTTGGCGGCTGGGATTAGTGGGGTATCCACTGGAACACAGCTTTTCACCCCTACTGCATAAAACCGCACTAACCGAAACCGGATTGACCGGTATTTATCGTTTACTGCCACTGCCGCAAATGGAAAATTTAGCACTTGTGCTGGATCAAGTTCGCAGCGGTGAATTGGATGGTATTAATATCACCATTCCCTATAAACAGACCGTTTTACCTTACCTGGATGGATTAACCCCTTCGGCACAGGCAATTGGGGCTGTGAACACGGTATATAACAAAGATGGCCGTTTAATTGGTGAAAACACCGATGCCCCCGGTTTTTGGCTGGACCTGGTACGGTTTGTGCCGGAAAGTGTAATGCCTCACCAACAGGCACTGGTGTTGGGTGCAGGCGGGGCGGCTCGAGCAGTGGTATTTGCCCTGGCCGAGCAGGGTTGGCAGGTGAATGTTGTCGCGCGCCGCCTGGCACAGGCACAGGACCTGGTGGAGACACTTGGTTTTCCGAATGTGAGTACTTCTTTATGGGATGCAATCCAAAAATCCTCTTTTTTGAACAAATTTAAACTGATGGTAAATACAACCCCCATCGGTTTGTTTCCCAATATTAATGAAAGCCCACTGACAAACAATGTAACACTGCCGCCGGGTTTGGTGGTATATGATCTGGTTTACAATCCCATCCAAACAGCGTTGTTGACATTCACAAAGTCACAAGGAAATCTGGCGTTGAGTGGATTGGGGATGCTGGTTTATCAGGCTGCTTTGGCATTTGAAGCCTGGACGGGAAAAAAGCCTTCCGTGCAAACGATGGAATCAGCGGTAAAACGAAAACTGGGGTTGGAGGAAAAATAAAAATGGCGATTTGTTTTTTAACGGCAGGTGAATCACACGGTCCGCAAATGACAGCAATTTTGGAAGGTATTCCAGCAGGGTTACCACTGCAGGTGGAAAAAATCAACGAGGATCTGGCACGCCGCCAGAAATCATTGGGGGCTGGTGGGCGGATGGGCATCGAAAAAGACCAGGTGCACATTCTCTCCGGAGTAATGGGCGGCAAAACCAATGGCGCACCGATCACCTTGGTGGTGGAGAACCGGGATCACCGCCGCTGGTTGGGAAAGGAAATCGACAGTTACACCACCCCACGGCCAGGCCACGCGGATTTGAGTGGTCTGGTGAAATATGGTTTTGACGATATCCGCCCGGTATTGGAACGTGCATCCGCCCGGGAAACCACTTCACGAGTGGCAGTGGGAGCGGTTTGCCGCCAGTTATTAGCGCAGTTTGATATTCAAGTCGGTGGTTACGTTAGCGCAATTGGAGCCGTACAGGCTGATTTAAGTCGGTATACATTTGAAGAACGGTTTTTGTTGGGTAAGGAAGCCCTCAGCGGCTGCCCCGATCCTGATGCAGACCAGGCCATGCAAAAAACGGTAAAAGATATCATGCAGGCCAAAGATACCCTGGGTGGGGTGATTGAGGTATTTGCTTTGGGTCTGCCGGCCGGTTTGGGTTCGTATGTGCAGTATGACCGCCGCCTGGATGCCCGATTGGCAGCAGCCATGTTAAGTGTGCAAGCTATGAAGGGCGTTGAAATAGGGGATGCCTTTCAGAACGCGGCGCTTCCCGGCACAGCCGTGCATGACCCGATCTTATTGGAAAACGGTACTCTGGTACGCCCCACGAACCACGATGGTGGTTTGGAAGGCGGCATGACCACCGGTCAACCGTTATGGTTAAGGGTTGCAATGAAACCCATCGCCACCACACTCAAACCACAACAAACGGTAAACCTGGCATCCGGACAGGAAACTGAAACCGTTTATGAACGTTCCGATTTTTGTCCGGTACCGCGTGCGGTAGTGATCCTGGAAGCCATGACCTGTTTTGTGCTGGCAGATGCCTTAATCGAAAAATTAGGCGGGGATTCCCTCGAAGAAATGAAACCTCGCTTTGAAAATTTAAGAAAAACTCGATTGGAAGATTTACTGTTACAAGAGCAAAAATTTGTGTGGTGGGAGGAATCATGAATCCAAAAACAATCTTTCTTTATGGCCCACCCGGCAGCGGAAAAACCAGTGTGGGAAAAATATTGGCTCAGAAGTTAAATCGTGATTTTGTCGATCTGGATGTTTGGATCGAAAATCGATCTAACCGATCCATTCCCGAATTATTTGAAAACGAAGGAGAAGCAGCCTTCCGTGTTCTGGAAACTGCGGCCCTAAAAGAAATTATTCAAGATAACACAGGAAGTGTGGTTGCACTGGGCGGCGGTGCATTGTTAAATGGAGAAAACCGCCGTTTGGTTAACCAGAACGGGCAAATTGTATGCCTGATGGCCAGCGAGGAAACTTTGCTGAATCGATTAAAAACAGCAGACACAAAAAGACCCTTGATAGCAGACAACTTGCCGCAAAAATTAAAGTCCTTGCTGGAGAAACGGACTGCACATTACCAGTCTTTTGATCCGCTTGATGTAAAAACTCTCTCCATCACGGAAGCGGCTGACCTTGTGCAGCGCCATTTGGGTTTATTCCATGTGACCGGAATGGGCAGCGGTTATGACGTTTTCGTTAAGCCGGGCCTGTTGGCTGAGGTGGGTGCATATTGCAAACAATACGGTTTAAAGGGTCCGGTGGTGGTGGTCAGCGACCGCAATGTGGCAGCCCACTACCGCAAGGTGGTGCTTACTTCGCTTGAACAAGCCGGTTATACCACTGCTTTTGTGTCCCTTAACCCTGGTGAAGCATTTAAGACCATTGATACGGTCGAAAAAATCTGGCAAGCGTTTTTAAATGCAGGCCTGGAACGCGGCAGCACGGTGTTGGCGCTGGGCGGAGGAGTGGTAAGTGACCTGGCGGGGTTTGCCGCCGCCACCTACAAACGCGGTGTATCCTGGGTGGTCTGCCCCACCTCTTTGCTGGCGATGGTGGATGCCGGACTGGGTGGAAAAACCGGGGCGGACCTACCAGCTGGTAAAAATCTGATTGGGGCTTTCCATGCCCCGCGTTTAATTCTGGCTGACCCTGACTGCCTGAAGACCCTGCCTGCCGTTGAATTACGCAATGGTATGGGAGAAGTTATCAAACACGGCCTGATTGCCGATCCAAATTTATTTCAATTATGCGCTGGAGATTGGCAGTTTAATCTGACGCGGTTGGTGACAGATGCAATGGCGGTTAAAATTAAGATCATCTGTGAAGACCCACTGGAACAAGGGCGCCGGGCAGTGCTTAATTTAGGGCACACCATCGGGCACGCCTTGGAATTGGTCTCCGATTTTAAGTTAAAACATGGCGAAGCGGTGGGCCTGGGATTGTTAGCGGAAGCACAGCTTGCGGAAGATATGGGGCTGGTTTTAGCGGATAATCTGGTTACGGATATTTTTGAGACCCTGGTGAAAGTGGGACTGCCGGTGTGTATCCCGGCGGGTATGGATTTGGAAAAAGTGATGATGGTTATGCAGCATGACAAAAAACGATCCGGCGGTGTGGTTCGGTTTGCTTTGCCGCTGCGGGTAGGAGAAGCCAGAACAGGATATGAGGTCAACCCCCGTCTGGTCCGAACCGTATTAACCGGGTTGCAGGTGGAAGAAGGCTGCCAGCAGGAAGGGATATGATGAAAAAAAAGGTTTTGGTTTTACATGGTGCGAACCTAAATTTATTAGGAAAACGCGAACCGGGTATTTATGGGGTAAAAACGTTGGCTGAAATTGATCGAGCCCTGGTGGATTTGGGCCAGGAATTGGATCTCGAAGTAACCTGTCAGCAGTTTAACGGGGAAGGCCAACTGGTGACGGCGCTCCAACAGGCGGATGATTGGGCCGGCGGTGTATTGTTTAATGCGGGCGGCTATACCCACACCTCCGTGGTGCTGCGCGATGCGATAGCAGTCATTTCGATTCCGGTCATTGAAATTCATCTTTCCAATACCCAGGCCAGGGAAGAATTCCGCCACAGGTCATTGATTGGTCCCGTATGCAAAGGAACGATTGCCGGGTTTGGCTGGTATTCCTATGTGCTTGGGTTACGCGCTTTACGAGAAATGATAAGCGAAGTCTAGGTTGGGCAAGGTCTCATTAACCAACTTCCTTCTCTAGGAAAATATGAATAACTGGTGTTTAACATGAACAGCCACATGCCCAACAATTTATGATAATCGTGGGTTCCTGTTGGGCACGTTGCAAACAACGGAAATTTTTTACCGTATTAATTTGAAAAGAAGTTAGATTTAATCCAGTTTTTGCTCAACCTACCCCTGTGGGTATATCAATTCCCTGTCACCTTAACCAATTCACGGCGAGTCTGTTTTACGTAGACGTCATCTGTGAGCGAAAGATCCAGGCGAACATGTAAACGGTCGGTGACATGGGGTGGTAATTCGCCAATGATGCGTCCATTGGGGGCAATGACGGTAGTTGGGCTGTTTTGACCGCTCATACCGGTGCTGTTAACGCTGACCACAAAGCGTTGATTTTCGGCAGCCCGGCTGACAAGGTGCGAACGCCAAACCGGTAACACCCCCGGATCATTAATGGCAAAAGCCGTGTGCAGGAAGACCTGTGCCCCTTTTACAGCCAGCCAGCGCCACTGTTCCGGGTGCCGTAATTCGCGGCAAATTTGGATACCAACCGGCACTTCGCCCTGATTGGTATTGACGATATGCACAGAAAGTGTATCCCCCTGGGTGATGACGCCGCGTTCAACATTTGCCAGATTAACTTTGCGGTATGTGAAGCGCTGTCCGGAAGGGGTTAAACCAAAAGTCATGTTATACCAACGGATATCTTTGTTCCACAAACTGCCAAACCAGATGTAAAGTTCTTTTTCTCGCGCCAACCCCTGTAATTCATTTAACGCCAAACGCAAATTTTGCGCGTTTAATTGTTTTAAAAAGGATAAATCGTAGGCGTAACCGGATAACGAACCTTCCGGAAATACCACCCAACTCTGCGGCGGCAGGCCTTCCAGCATGGATCGCATTTGTTTCAGGTTATCTTGAAGTGATAAAGTTACCGGAAATTGAGCGGCAAACAGATCAATTTGCATACGAATCCTCCATTAACGACAATGTATTCAGTTTACACAGCAAAGCCAAAAGCGTCAAATGATTCGAGCTTGTGGGATGGTTTGAGGGGTAAAAATTCCTGGATTGAATGGCCAGCGCGTTAAGTTTTAGGCGAGTTGGAGGATCAATCTGCATACAATTTCTCGCACTTGGTAGAAGGCGCTGGTATGATTCAAACAGGAGAAAAACAATATGAGAAGACCTTCCAGCCGCCGCCGTAAACCCGAAATGGGGGATGAAAACGTACCTGCATTTTCATTAAAATCCGTTAATTGGAATCGGTTATTTGCGTATTTGAAACCCTACCGAGGCAGAATGTTTTTGGCAATTGTTGCCCTGCTGATTTCCAGCGGTTTGGGTTTGGCTTTCCCGTTGGTGATTGTGCGCCTTTTGGATTCGGTGACCAAAACTCAACAGTACAACCAGTTGAACCTGCTGGCTATCGTGTTGGTGATTCTGTTCCTGTTTCAGGCTAGTTTTTCTTCGTTACAATCCTATTTGTTAGCGTATGTAGGGGAACATATTGTTTTTGATTTACGCACCGCATTATTTACCCATTTGCAAAGTTTGTCTCTAGATTTTTTTGCGGTTCGACGGGTAGGTGATGTGGTTTCCCGACTTTCCAGTGATGTGACCCAGATGCGCACCATGCTCACCAACAACCTGACCTCATTATTAAGTCAGGTGATCACACTGGTCGGTTCAGTGGTGATTGTCTTCAGCATGAACGCACGTTTGACTTTGTTTATTCTGGCTTTGGTGCCAGTCTTAATTGTAGTAGCAGTGGTGTTTGGCCGGCGGGTGGAAAAAGCCAGCACCGAAGTTCAAGATCAATTAGCGGCCTCTACCGTGGTAGCAGAAGAAGGTTTGCAAGCTATACGAGTAGTCAAGAGTTTTGGGCGAGAAGCTTTTGAAGCGGCTCGTTATCATAAAGCCATGGATAAAACCTTCCGGGCATCGTTACGAATCGCCGTTTATAATGCCTTTTTTATGGCGATTATGTCCTTCTTGGGTTTTGCTTCCATCGCTGCCATCATGTGGTATGGTGGACGGGAAGTAATTGCCGGACGATTAACCCTGGCGGCTATTGCCGGTTTTTTGATCTATGGCATTTCAATCGCTGCCAGTTTGGGGGGATTAAGTGGTTTATATGGCCAACTGCGCACGGCAGTCGGTGGTGTGCAGCGTGTATTTGAATTATTGGATATTCGCTCCAGCATTCAAGATGCACCCGATGCCGTTACCTTATCCCAAATTGATGGAAAAATTACCCTTGACCAGGTTTCATTTCACTACGAAGAAGAGGCTCCGGTTTTAAAGGATATTTCCCTGAAAGTACAGGCCGGAGAAATTCTGGCATTGGTTGGTCCGAGCGGGGCTGGAAAAAGCACCATCTTTAACCTCATTCCGCGTTTTTATGATCCTTCATCCGGGTCAATTCGGATTGACGGGGTCGATTTGCGTCAGATCAGCCAAAAAAGCCTGCGAGATCAGATTGGGATTGTTCCGCAAGAATCAATTTTATTTGGCGGCACAATTCGTGAGAATATCCTTTATGGCCGCCTGGATGCCAGTGAAGCGGAAATGATGGATGCCGCAAAAGCAGCCAACGCGCATCAGTTTATTCTTGATCTGCCCAACCAATATGAAACCATGGTGGGAGAACGCGGCATGAACCTGAGCGGTGGACAGCGCCAACGTATTGCAATTGCTCGTGCGATCCTGAAAGACCCTTGTATTCTCCTGCTGGATGAAGCCACCAGTTCGTTAGATAACGAATCGGAAGAATTGGTACAGGATGCGTTGGAACGCTTGATGCAAAACCGCACCACGGTCATCATAGCTCATCGTTTGAGCACCATCAAAGTAGCACACCGGATTGCCGTTATTGAAAACGGGCAGATCATAGAAATCGGTACCCATGAAGAATTAATGGTTTTGAATGGATTGTATGCGCGGTTATATGCCATGCAGTTCCGCAGTACCGAAAATGGCATGGTTTTGCCGCCGCTGCCAACGGAAAAATCTCCCGAACCGGAGAAAAAACGTAGCATGTTAAACGGCTTTATGCGGCGAGACCGCTAATGGATTAATCAGAGAGAAGTTTGGTATGAGGTCGAAGTAGTTTCTGAATAATTTAAATTGTCAGACAACTCTACCCGGATGGGAAGGTTTAAGGTAAGATTGTTTTTTACTGATTCCCCTCCTTAAAGGTTCCCCCATGACAAATACAACTGTAAATCTCTGGCAAATGAAATTGTCTCATCCCGTCATGCCTGCGGCTGGCCCAAATGTAATGGATGCCAAAGCGCTTCGGGATTGCGCCGAAGGCGGCGCAGCTGCTTTGGTTGCAAAAACGATCTCTTCCGTTGCGGCTGTCATTCCCCATCCAAATATGGCGGATTTAAAAAACCACTTTCTGAATGCGGAATTATGGTCTGAACTGCCGCCGGAAAACTGGATAAATTTTGAGCTTCCGGAAGCGCGCAAAATCGGATTGCCCTTGATTGTCAGTCTGGGATATGTCGCGGATGACATCGCCAAACTGGCACCCCAAGTAAAACCTTTTGCTGATGCGCTGGAATTAAGTACACATTATGTTGGCAGTGATCCGCGTCCAATGCAAGATGCCATCCGGGCTGCCAAAGAAGCCGTGGATGTACCGGTGATGGTGAAGTTAAGCCCATTTCGTGATGTGCAGTCCGCGGCATTAGCAGCCCAGGAAGCGGGAGCGGATGGGATTGTGTGTGGCAATTCGTTTGGTCCGGCATTAGGAATTGATATTGAAAATGGGGGTCGCTTATGGATGGGCGGCAAGGGGTATGGCTGGATCTCCGGCCCAGCACTTAAGCCAATTTCCCTACGGGCTGTGTATGATGTAGCCCGGGCTGTGGATATTCCCGTGATTGGTGTGGGTGGCGTTTCGCGCGGGACTGATGTTGTGGAATACCTGATGGCCGGTGCCAGCGCAGTACAGGTTTGTACGGCTGCCATCACCCGCGGGCAAAGTGTGTATGGCAAAATCGCCAATGAATTCACAAAATGGATGGAAAGCCACAACTATCAATCCATCAGCGAAATTCAAGGGTTGGCATTACGAAACAATGAAACCGTGATGAGTGCGCCGCCGCGTTTGGTACCGGAAAACTGCACCGGCTGCAACCGCTGTGTTACAAGCTGCCTGTATGAAGCACTTTACCTGGAAGATAAATCCATTCATATTCACGTTGAACGCTGTACGCAGTGCGGTTTATGTCTTTCCCGCTGTGCTTCTGATGCGTTACAGGCTGCATAAAACGAAACTTATCAAGTTTTTCTGTTCGTTGTTTTAAAAAGAAAAAATAAACCCTTTTATTAAAATTTAATAAAATTGAAGAGCAAGAGACTGCTTGTTTAAACAGCTGTTTTTTTGCTCTTTCTGTTTAAATAAACACTCAACCTGTAAAAAATATTCTGCAACCCAACTGCGGCGGAAAGACAGAGCGGCGTTACCAGAATCATAATATACTGCGGCCATTTGGTGCGCCAGACCAACAAAAAAACAAGGGAGAGAATCAACCAAATAGCAAAAACACGGTTCTTTTTCCAGGTGAATGGTAACCCAATGAAAGATAGGATCAAAATGACAAGATCCGGGTTGAAGAAAAAAGCCGGGTGATAACGTGGATTTTGTGAGACCAGCCACACAAAAGGCTGCCACCAAGGATGGTTGGTACGGACCACCACAAACTCGGATTGAGCATAGTTTTTATGAAAAATGATCGAATCGACCAAACGTTGGATGGGATGAGGCCATAAGATGGGATTAAATATAAAAAAGAAACCAATCGTAATGAAGCCCCAACCAATAATCTTGAATAGAGAATATTTCCAGTTTTTCCGGTCCTTTAAAGATCGCCATAGGTAGTCGATACCAATTGCAATCCCAACCAGTGCATAAACATATTTTGAACCGGCTGTTAAACCCAAAAACATACCAGATGTGTAAAACCAAAGATCGGTTGGGTGATAAGATGGTGTTTCAAGTTTTTTAGGTTTTGTTCGTAACCATTTTACATAACAAAAGGCAGCACAGGTACTCATCAAAGCCGGTAATGCTTCCAGATAAATCGTACTGGTGTAATGAATAGCCGTATTTTGAATAGCTAACAGTAACCCTGCCAATGGATTCAGAATGGCTAATACCACCACCGTAAGCGAACCAAAAATTACAGCGACCAAACGGGTGCTGTAGACATACCGTGCCCCATCGGGGTAAACCGGTTTTAACCACATGATGTCTTTCTCCCCCAGGTCTTCTACCTGAGGTTGGGTTAACAACATAGCGGCGTAAGCCAGCTTACCCAGAATAGGATGTTCCGCATTTTGGTCATACCAAGCAATCCACTTATAATCCCCATCCCGAATAAAATTGGCGTAATCCAAAGCGATATTGATATAAGTGGGCTCATCAAAATCGACAAGCATCGTATGCTGAGCGTAACTGCGCAGACCAAAACCCAAACCGCCAATCATCACGATAATGGGCAAAATGACCCAGAATGTTTTTTTTGTTTTTTTCATTATCCTTTTTAACTTAATATCAGGTTTGTTAAAGCTCTTTATTGTTATTGCGAGACCCAATTAGGGGACTTGCCCCCCTGGGGGTCGAAGCAACAGTGTGCCCCATTTGGGTATCCTTTTCTCTAGCTTTTTAGAAAGCAAGGGTACGCTCGCCACAAGGCCATTAGATTGCTTCGCTTCGCTCGCAATGACTCTCCAGTAAATTGGATAAATATCCAAAATTCAGGTTAACTTAACTAAATTCTTTAGAATAAAAAACACCCTTCCGTCCATCATAAGGTTGGGTGTTAATTACCAATAGTAGTAACGGTATTTAATTGAATTTAGACGGCTTTCTTGAATTGAATTTTTCTAAGTATAACTTTTTGGTGGGCTTAATTCAATAGTACATCCATCTAGTTTGTCAACAATAAACAAAATAGGAAGATGGAAAATAATGATATTTTTATTGGTACAATTAGTAGTTCCAGACATAAATAAAAAACAATGGAGTTAACTGACCCAATGAAACATTTACGTAATCGACTAATTATATTTTTCGTGTTGATCTTGGCAGCTTGCCAACCAGTTACTTATCAAGCTGCACCCACGAATCCATCAGAAATCCCTACACCTACCGAAAACAACTTGGATGAACCAATTGTTCCATCACCAACGGCAATTAATATCAATTTGCAGGAAGAATTAAAGAATATTTGGCAGCCTGCTCTTTCGAGTGGCTTGATCATGTATGCGGTTTGTCCAATGATGACCGATACAGCCAGCCGCCAGCAAGCAGACTTAATCACCGATGAAGCCGCGTATGGTGAGTTGTTTACGGAAGGCCTCCTATTAAGCGGCGTGAAAGCAGCCTTCGCGGAATGGAATCCCAATGATCCGATCGTAACACGATACAAAGACGGTTTACAAAATCGCCTGGCCGCATTGTTGGCTGTGGTAGATCAGTGGTCCGAACAGGAGATAACAGCAGCAGAGGCTTTAAAAGATCTAGAAACCCAATGCCTTCACGTAGAAAACTATCTAGGAAATATGGTTAAAAGCGCGCAGCAAGCCGGTATGACTCAGGAGACACTCGATCAAATTCTGGCTGAATTTCAAGACAATATGTCTGAAATGATGATAACGGAATAAAATTCCGGCAAGGATATTAAAATAAATCGCCCCTCCTTCATTAAAAAGAGAAGAGGGGCGATATTTATTCTTCTTTGGCAGCTGGGCTATCCGGCAGACCCCTGGCTTTGCGTCCTTACCTTTCGATAAGTTTGCCCTTTCCTTTTAGAGCGTTCCTCGAACCTTTGTCATTAGTAGACAACAGATCTTTGGTTTTTGTCCGGGTTTCTCTCCGGAACGGAAACATACTCGTTCTAAACGGGCAGCACGGTTATCCTTGCCTGATCAGGGCGTTAGATCCTCTGGCTTTGCACCACTGGCTTTCGCTCAGTTTCGCCTTTTCAAAGGCAGCACGGCTATCCTAGTCTAAACCAATAGACCTTAGATCCTGTGGCTTTGCGTCCTTACCTTTCGATAAGTTTGCCTTTGAAACAGTATAACAACTTGTCTATACAAATTCAATAGAACAAAATCTTAAAAAAATATCCACCAGAATCCCCTCCCTGGTTTAAAAGCGCTTTCCATAGGTTTTTAAACCAGGGAGAGGTTGTGTTACCCTTGCGTATGATCTTTTACGAAACCACTTTTGTTGATTTGGCCTGGTTTTGCCGCCAGGTGACAAAGTACTTCGCAATTTCTGCCGCAATGGAAGGCACAATTAATAAGGGCAAAATCAACTTCCATTCCGTCCAGCCCAAAGGTACCGTATTAAATATGGTGTTAAAGAACGGCAAATAAATTACCAGCAATAACAAGGCTAATGAGGATATTACAGCGTAATTCATCCACTTATTATTAAACAAGCCAATTTTTAATACCGGGTACCGTTCCGACCGGGCGGTGTAAGCCCGCAGCAGTTCGGATGCAGACAGGGTGATAAAAGCCATCGTTTCGGCAAAAACACGATCATGCCTTAACCCGATGCCGTATGCGACCAGGGTCACCGCGGTAATTGCAATGGTTTGAATAACAACACCGGATAACATATAGCGGTTAATAATGGGTTCTTTTGTGGGGCGTGGTTTCTGATCCATAATATCAGGATCGCCTTTTTCGGTGCCCAATGCCAGGGCAGGGGCTCCATCCGTCACCAGGTTTAACAATAATAGCTGGATGGGCGTTAAGGGTGATAAAACCTCACCGCCAGCCGCAGGATATAAAAAGCGTCCAAAAGCAGTCGCCAAAAAGATAATCATGATCTCGGCCATATTACAGGAAATAAGATAATACACAAATTTCCGGATATTCGAATAAATAATACGGCCTTGCTCAACCGCGGCCACAATACTGGCATAATTATCGTCCGTCAGCACCATATCCGCTGTTTCTTTGGCAACATCGGTACCGGTAATACCCATTGCCACACCGATATCAGCACGTTTAATGGCCGGTGCATCATTGACACCATCCCCTGTCATTGCCACTACTTCATCATTGGCCCGTAAGGCATCCACGATCCGCATTTTATGTTCCGGGGAAACACGGGCAAACACATCGGTCGTTTTAACCGCTTCTTGCAGTGCTTCATCGCTCATATCGTTCAGGTTGGCGCCCGTCAAAACCTGATGACCTGGCTGTAATAATTGAATATCCTGCGCAATAGCACGGGCTGTGTTGGGGTAATCTCCGGTGATCATAATGGTGCGAATACCAGCACCTCGCCCAAGCTCTAAAGCCGGCTGCACTTCTTTACGGGCCGGATCAATCATGCCCATCAGGCCAACAAATATGAGATCTTTTTCCAATAAATTCCCATTTACTTGATCAGGAAGGACATTCACCACATGATACGCCACACCCAAAACCCGCAGGGCACCGCCGGTCATTTCATCGTTGGCAGCAAGGATCTCTTTTTTCTTTTCCTCGGTTAATGGTTGTTGTTTATCATCGATCGTCTGGTATTGTGAACAGAGATTCAACACAATATCCGGCGCACCTTTTACCGCCACCACATAATGTTGACGTTCCGATTGATCTACAAATGGTGAAGCATCCTCACGATGTGGATCTTCAATGGCATGAATGGTAACCATCCGCTTACGCACCGAATCAAATGGAATCTCCTGAGCACGTGGATAATCTTCATTTAAAACACTTTGATGCGCGCCTGCTTTCGCCGCGGCCACCACCAAAGCCCCTTCGGTAGGGTCACCGATGATACGATAACCGGATGGTTCACCATCCAGTTCGGTTTTTTCCAAATAAGCATCATTATTTAACGCACTTACCCAAAGTGTTGTTAATATGGATTGGTAGGTTTGTAAATCAACCGGTTTTTCATCAACCAGGAATTCCCCTTCCGGTTTGTATCCTCGACCCGTAACTTCCACAAATTGCCCATCAGACCAGATGCGTGTCACCGTCATTTCATTTTGGGTCAGGGTACCAGTTTTGTCAGAACAAATCACGGTCGCAGAACCTAAAGTTTCCACGGAAGAAAGTTTTCGGATTAGGGCATGGCGATTAATCATCTCTCGCATACCCAATGCCAAACTGATGGTTACAATTGCAGGCAGTCCTTCCGGCACTGCTGCAATCGCCAGGCTAACTGATACCATAAACATTTCCAGCAAATCACCACCCTGCAGCAAACCAGCCAGCAGCACGATACCACATACGATTAAAGCAGCCCAACCCAAGGTTTTTCCTAATTGATCGAGACGACGCTGTAAGGGGGTCTGTTCATCTTCAACGGATTGCAGCATACTGGCGATCATCCCCAATTGAGTACGCATGCCGGTAGAAACTACTGCGCCCCGCCCACGTCCATAAGAAACGGTGGTACCCATAAAAGCCGTGTTTTTGCGATCACCCAAAGAAGCTTCCGCGCTGAAAATCTCACCTGCATTTTTTTGCACAGGCACGGATTCTCCGGTTAAGGCGGCTTCTTCTACCCGTAAATTAATAGCTTCCAAAAGGCGCACATCCGCGGGAATGAAATAACCTGCTTCCAGAAAAACAATATCACCGGGCACCAACTGCGGAGAAGGAACAGACACACGCCTTCCATTACGTAATACCTGGGCATCCGGCGCTGCCAGCTTTTTTAATGCCGCCAATGCTTGCTCAGCGCGATTTTCCTGTACAACACCCATCACCGTATTTAGAACCACAATCGCAATAATGGCGGAAGCATCAATCCATTCTCCCAATATGGCAGAAACAATAGCCGCTACGATTAACAAGATGACCACAAAATTATTTAACTGGCTTATCACCATCTGTATAAACGTAGTGCCTTCTTTTTCTTCCAGCTGATTCGGGCCATACTTCTTAAGGCGCTGTTCAACTTCCTGATCGGTTAAGCCGTGCTCTAAATGAGTTTGTAATGATTCAAGCGTTTCCTGCGTACTGAGTGCATGCCAGAAAACACTTAATTCATGTTGGTCAGCGGTTGGCTGATTTCCTTTGGTTGGTGTCATAAATAATTCTCCTCAAGGTTGATCAATAATGGCTGAATTCCCCTTAAAAAAATGAGCGGTTTTAACCCACTCATTTTTTTGGTTTACAGTGATTTATATCTAATCGTGTGAAGGACCAATATACATACCATTTGGTAAGGTTGTGCTTTTCGGAATAACAACGATCCCATCCCGTACATAATACAATTCAGATTCAAACTCCGTGCCACGCGGGAAGGGCAGAATGGTGACGCCTCGCCCAATTCTAACATTCTTATCTAAAATCGCGCCTTCGATTTTGGTCCCGTTGCCAATACCCAGGGGAACAAAGCCGGAGGAATCATCCTCTTCCAGGTCGGTACAGGCTGAATCGCGGTCATAATAATCGGCACCCATCATAATCGTATCCACAATACGCACACCTGATCGAATTTGGCTGCGTAAACCAATCACGCTGTGGCGGATCTCGGCATTATGGATACAACATCCATCTGTTAATAACACCCGTTCCATACTGCAGTTTTCAATCGTTGAACCGGGTAAATAACGTGCCCGAGAATAGATAGGACTGGTCTGATCAAAGAAGGTAAAAGGTGAATCCGGTCCAGCTAAGGCCAGATTGGTGTCATAAAAAGAACGAATGGTCCCAATATCCTCCCAATACCCTGTAAAGTCAGCACCAAATACCTTTCTGGATTCCAAAGCATACGGAATAACGTGTTTGCCAAAATCTTCAAAATCTGTTTTTTGCAGCATGTCAAACAAAACTTCCGTCTTAAACAGGTAAATTCCCATCGAACCAAGGAAAGGATAATCCGGATCATCCCGGCTGACCATATCTGCTAATACATCGGGGTCGGTGGGTTTTTCGGCAAAACGGGAAATTTCATAATTTTCAGTCCGTTTTAAGATGCCAAATCGATCAGCGTCATTTTTATGAACCGGCTGGACCGCCACCGTGATATCGGCATCGTTTTCAATATGAAATTCAGTCATTTTTTCATAATCCATACGGTAAAGATGGTCACCCGCCAGGATTAAGACATACGGTGTACGTGCTGATTTAATTTCAAACAACTGTTTACGCACGGCGTCGGCTGTACCCTGATACCAATCCGCGGTAAGGGTTGTTTGTTCCGCTGCCCAAATCTGCACCCAACCTGTATGGAAGGTGTCAAACTGGTAGGTGCGGGTGATATGGCGATGCAGGGAGACTGAATTAAACTGGGTTAATACTGCAATTTTGTAGATGCCAGAGTTAATACAATTGCTGATCGGAATATCAATCAGCCGGTATTTACCGGCGATTGGGACCGCCGGTTTAGAACGTTGTAAGGTTAATGGTAACAATCTGCTGCCGCGCCCACCACCTAAAATAACCGCCAATACCTTGTCCATGGATGCCATCGTTTCCTCCGGAATATCTGAATAAATTGAATGAATGATATGTATTATTATAGGATAGCGATTGAAAGCAGTCTAGTCAATTTTGTTATGAGTTCTTTAAGGATCGTTAATGGCATAGTTCCTACACGGTATTTTGCAGGCTGAAAAACAAAAATTATGATGCGTGGCTCATAGAAAACCTGAGAGGGTCATACGGTTCTGCTTTCTCATTGTCCAATAACACGTTACAATTACAAGAAGATAAAGTAATTAGAAAGTAAACCCAATATGGAAAACCAATCCCGAAGTAATGAAAACAATGATCAGAATCCTGAAAATCAGGATAAACTGAATAGACTGCCAGAAGCCAGCTTAGCCGATCTACCTGAAAAACTGCAAGAAGGCGCTGCCCTTGCCGGGTGGAAAGAACTGCTGCCCGTTCAGGCTAAAGCGATCCCATATATTTTTTCGCAGCGTGATATGATGATTCAATCCCGCACCGGCAGTGGCAAAACGGGGGCCTACCTGCTGCCGATGTTGGAAATGGTCAACCCGCTGGAAAACGCAACCCAAGCCCTGATCTTGGCACCAACCCGTGAGCTGGCATTACAAATCGCCACCGAAGCGGAAATCTTAGGTAAAAAAACCGGAGTACGGTCCGTGGCTGTTTATGGCGGTGTGGGATACCGTGACCAACTGGATGCGTTTAAAGCCGGCGCACACATCGTGATCGGTACACCAGGCCGCATTTTGGATCATCTTTTACGCCGTTCCTTGTCACTCAACCATTTAAAATACCTCATCTTTGATGAAGCCGACCATATGCTTTCGATGGGTTTTTACCCGGATATGCGCCGCGTAAAAGGTTACCTGCCGGATCACCAGATCAGTACCTATATGTTCTCCGCCACCTTTCCACCGCAGGTGATGCGCCTGACCAACCAGTTTTTACGTGATCCTGGCTTTATTAACCTCAGCAGTGACCATATTCATGTCACCGAAACCGAGCATGTTTATTACACCGTGCCCGGCATGGACAAAGACCGCAGCCTGGTACGTATCATCGAAGTAGAAAACCCACTGTCCGCTATCATATTTTGTAATACCAAACTGCATGTCGAGTACGTTACGACTGTATTAAAACGGTTCGGATATGACGCAGACTTTTTAACCTCCGACCTCTCTCAAAAAGCCCGCGAAAAGGTGCTCTTCCGAGTACGCCGTGGTGCATTGCGATTTTTGGTCGCAACCGATATCGCCGCCCGTGGGATTGACTTGCCTGACCTGTCGCATGTCATCCAATACGAACCGCCGGAAGACCCGGAAGCTTATATTCACCGGGCCGGAAGAACCGGGAGAGCAGGTGCCAGTGGTACAGCGATGACATTGGTCAACATCTTGGAACGCAGTGATCTGCTGCGGATTGCCAAACGGCATGCCTTTGAAATTGAAGAGCGCCCTCTGCCCGATGACGAAAAAGTACAGCAGGTTGTTTCCGAACGAGCGATTACCCTGCTGGAATCACGTTTGCGAGAACGAGACAATTTGCTTACGGAACGGATGAAACGTTTCCTACCGCTGGCAGGACAGTTGGCTGAAGACGAGGATGGCAGGAATCTATTGGCAATGCTGCTGGACGATTTTTACAAAGAAACCTTTTACGCGTCCGATATGCCCACTGCAACCGAAGAACGTGAAAAACCGCAAAGCCGTCCTCGGGGCTCTGAAACCCGTTCCGGGAAAACGTCCGGTCGGCGAAGCAGACGACGAGGATAAGACGATTTTTAATGCTTGTAGGTTGGGCATGGCCTGACAATCCAACTACTTCTTTTGCGCATTAACAATGGTGAAGGATTATCACCATTGTTAAAATGCCCAACGTTTTTTACGAATCATCATTTTACAATTCAGGTTGGTTTCAAAACCAACCTCCCGGTGGTTTAACTTATGATCGTGTAGAATGCATATTAACCACCGGGAGGGATTCGTTCTCCTCCGGGAGGTAAAAAGCAAGGCAGCATTATTAACCTATCTACCATCCCGGAGGTATTTATAAGGTTGTTTGCATTTAATTAAGAACAATTTCAATTTTTCAATAAATCATTATTAAGATGCCCAACCTTTTCTTGTTGGGCACGTGGCGATCATTCTATTGTTTGATCGATTCTCATTTTGCAAACAAACGAGCGTTTGTTCAATCCGTGCCCAATCTACTTTTGTTGGGCACCTGGCAATCATTCCACCGTTTGATTATTTCTCAGCTTGCAAACTTGTTGCTTGTTATTTATTCCTTGCCCAACCTACTTTTGTTGGGCAGTTGGCGATCATTCTACTGTTTGATTGTTTCTCATTTTGCAAACATTCGGTGGTTATTTTTTCCGTGCCCAACCTATTTTTTGTTGGGCACTTAGCAATCATTCCACTGTTTAATTATTTCTCAGCTTGCAAACTTGTTGCTGGTTATTTTTTCCTTGCCCAACCTACTTTTTGTTGGGCACTTGGTGATCATTCTATCGTTTGATCGATTCTCATTTTGCAAACAAACGAGCGTTTGTTCAATCCATGCCCAACCTACATTTCATTTTTTAAGATTTTCGGCCACAGGAGCATCAAAACACTGGCGAGGAGAGCCAAGACAGCTCCAAAAAAGAATGGTGCGGAGGGGCCAAAACCCGTCCAGGCACCACTGCCCTGCCAGAGGATACCTGCAATCAGGGAAGCCGGAAAATCGATTAATCCCAGGATGCCGTTATAGGTGCCGTAAGCCGTACCGCGCAGATGTTCGGGTACCAGATCGGCCACAAAGGCTTTGCTAGTACCATACGCTAACCCATAATACAAGCCATACACGGTGTACAGAATCCAAATCTGGGTGCTGGTTTGCGCCAGACCAAAACCAAAATAAATAACAGCATAAAACAGCCAGCCACCAATGATCAACTTGCGGCGGCTGATGCGGTCAGATAAAGCGCCAGCTGGGGTGGAGATGAGGGTATATACCAGGTTAAAGGTGATCAACATCCCAAGAATGCCTGTCACACTCAGCCCGCGTTCCTGCGCCCGTAACACCAAAAAGGCATCCGATGAATTACCAAGGTCAAAGATGGCAACAATCATCATAAACACCATGAAGGGTTTGCCCAGGCTTTTAAAGGCAAAACTGGGCGCTTTACTACCCGTTTTGCGCGGTGTGTCTTTGGCGATGAAGATGAGCGACAACACTGCCAATACCGCCGGGATAATACTGATCAAAACAATTGTTTGAAAAGTGTTTTGGTTGAGGGCCACCGATTTTTTCTGCGCCAGCCATGTGATCAACAAGGCGATACACAAACCCAAAACCGCCCCGCCCGTATCGGCTGCGCGATGAAAACCAAACGCCAACCCACGCTGTTCTTTTTTGATCGAATCCGCTACCAGTGCATCCCGCGGGGCAGTGCGGATGCCCTTCCCTACTCGATCTGCCCAACGCGCCCCGGCAATCACCCCCCAGGTGTTGGCAAAATAAAAGAAGGGTTTGGAAAGGGCAGAAATACCGTACCCCACCACGGCAGGCCACTTGCGCCCCCCGATCTTATCCGAAAACCAACCCGAAAACAACTTCAGAATGCTGGCGGTTGCTTCCGCGATACCTTCAATTAGGCCTATCAGGTTGGTCCGTAAACCGAGCACATTTGCCAGGAAAAGCGGCAAAATATTGATGACCATTTCGCTGGAAATATCCATAAAAAAACTGGTCAGGCTGACGGCCCACACGTTACGCGGCAGGTCTTTAATGGTAGCTTTTTTGGTTTTACTCATTTATGCACACTTTTTGCAGGTCACGAAACCCTGCCAATGGGATTTGTTTTAGTATATATACTTTAGTATAATCCCGTCGGTGTACATTTCAAACCTGGATTATATTTTTAACTTCTTGGCAAATCATCAGCGAGCTACAGTCAAAAGAATCACCCACAATCATTCAAAGTGAACGATATTTTGTCAAATAACTTGGGGGGAATGTTCTCCGACCTTGAGATTTTGAGTAAAAAAATCAATCTATTCTTAAAATTCAATTTACGAAATTCTACGTTTTTAAGGATACGGCTCGATGTCTGCTCTTTACACCATTTGTTACGATAAGGTTCAACCAATACAGCCAAGAATTCCCCATTAATTCAAACCACCCGGTGGGCTGACTTTTGTTAGAACTAACACAAATTTCACCACCGGGAGGAATACGTTACGCTGAACAATCACAAACTTGTTATGATTAGTCTATATCATCAAATAACATTAACTTATTCGAACCATAAAAAGGTTGCCCCATGATAACAAAACTTTTAACCCCAACAACCAAAAAAACCAGCACGCTGCAAACCATTTTTCGTTTCCTGCTGGGTTTATTCCTGCTGTTTGCGGGGATCAGCCACCTCAGTTTTGCCCGGGTGGAATTTCTAGCACAGGTGCCGCGCTGGATACCACTTGAACCTGATCTGGTGGTGATTTTATCCGGGATCGTCGAAATCTCCCTGGGGGCGGCGTTGTTGGTACTGCCCAAATACCGCGTTCTTTTCGGCTGGGTCACGGCCTCCTTTTTTATCGCCATCTTCCCCGGCAATATCGCCCAGTACCTCAACGGCATTGACGCCTTTGGACTGAACTCCGACCTGACTCGTGGCATCCGCCTTCTGTTTCAGCCTGTGTTGGTGCTCTGGGCCTTATGGTCAAGCGGGGCGTGGCGGGCTTGGCGGGACAGCAGGGTTAAGAATAAAAAAGAATAACAAATCAGCAAATTCGACACCCGATTCCTCTCTCATCTACCCCCCTACTCCATTGGGAGAAGGCTTTAAGGTTCTTCATAAACTATGAACATAGGGTGATCTTACTCCAAGTGCGTCGCACCTTAAACAAAAAAACCTCCGTTTTCACGAAGGTCTCTTACTTGGCGGGAGCGACGGGGTTCGAACCCGCGATCTCGGCCTTGACAGGGCCGCATGTTAGCCACTACACCACGCCCCCAAGCGAACCATATTTTATCATAATCCCCCAAAAAGGGAAGGTTTTAAAAACTTTTTCAGGTATCTTTTGGTTCCAGTTTGATTTCCAACTGCCCGTGTAAAACGCCCTGTTCATTTTCTTTAACTTCAATAATATACCCAAATCCACTATCTAATGCCCAGGTACGCACGCTGGCATTCACATTATGATCGAATAAAATTAAGCCGCCTTTATCCTGATACCCTTCCGCCTGAATGGTTTCAATATGAATATGACGGTTGCCGTCTTGGGTTTCATCATATTCACCGGGCAAAATGGTATGCAGGCTAAATTTTCCGTCATGATCCGTCCATACAATACCATGCAGTCTGGCAGTGGATTCATCAGCCGGGTCGGCAGGTGAATAATTTCCGCCGTCATCCGCCTGGTAAAGATAAATCTCAACCCCTGGGATTGGTTTGTTGGTTATTTGATCGAGGATTACCCCATTGATCGTTAACGGCGTGCCGGGTTCCTCGGAAGTTACCAATCGGAGTATGTTGTTTGAGGGCTTTTCGACCATACTTTGATTGATACAACCGGCCAACAAAACAAGAATCAGGGAAAACAGCCATTTTTTCATTCGCTTACCTCCAATGTGGATTTTGCCCTCTTTGATTTAAGTGTATTGAATTATACAAAATCACTCCGTTTAGTCAAATAATCGTAACCTTTTTGAAGTGCCAACTTCTGAATAATTTCAACAAAACTTAAATAAAACTTTTCTAAAACTGGCACGCTTTTTTGTTTTGTCTTTTTTTCTACTTATGTTAATATTAAGTATCCACCCCTGCTACAAGGAAATTTCATCACGGGGGATACACTTTATCCGTAGCAGAAGCCTTAACAAACTCACTCTCACTTAGTTTTTTTAAATCAGATAGCACGATGCGTCTGCATTGTTGTTTCTTTCATGGAGGAGGAAGGAATGAGAAATGTATTTCGTATTGTTAATCTAATCACGCTGATTGGATTGTTGGTTTTGGTATGCCTGTTTTCAGAACCCCAAGCCGTTATGGCGTATGTTAATGATGGCACTGTTTTTATTAACGAGATCCATTATGATAACAGCGGGGATGATGTCGGTCAAAAGGTGGAACTAACCGGACCGAGCGGTACCGATCTGTCCGGTTGGCAGTTGGTTTTATACAACGGCGGGACGGGCCTGGTTTACGATACGATCAACCTGACCACCATCATCCCGGATACCACCAGCGGGTATGGCCAGGTGGTGGTGGAAACCCCCGGTTTGTTAAATGACAGCCCGAGCGGCCTGGCATTGGTCAAGCCGGATACCAGCGTAGCCATGTTCCTGAGTTATGAAGGCAGTTTCACCGCGGCGGATGGCCCGGCTACTGGCTTAACCAGCACCAATATTGGTGTTTCTGAAACAGGTGCGGACCCGGAAGGGTATTCCCTGCAGTTAAGCGGCCTGGGAAAGACCTATGCTGACTTTACCTGGCAAGCCGCTGCACAAGAAACCTTTGGTGCTGTTAATACCGGCCAATATTTTGGTGAGGTATTTATTAATGAAATAAATCATATCAATTCTTTCAACTCATTAAACGAAGGGATTGAAATTGTTGGTCCAGCAGATTATTCTTTAGAAAATTGGAAAATTTTAATTTACTATAAAATTGATAAAAAAGTACGAAAAACAGTTCTCCTTAGCGGCTTCATACCAAATCAACAAGATAGTTTTGGTACATTAAACTTTTTAACTGGCGACTTAGATAGTACCTTTGAGGGTTTTGCATTAATAAATGCTCAAAATCAAGTTGTACAATTTTTAAGTTATGGAGGCATCATAATTGCACAAGATGGATTAGCGAATGGATTGAGAAGTGAAAATATTGGAGTAGTTGAATACACATCAGGGGATGATTTATCTCTCCAGCTTTCCGGGCGGGGTGTAAAGTACACCGATTTCACCTGGCAGCCGCCTGCTTTTCATACCCGTGGTTTGGTAAACAATAATCAGAACTTGGGTTTGGCGGTAAACACTGCACCGACTGCTTCCGGTCAAACTGTCACCACCAACGAAGATACGTCATTTTCCATCACCCTCAGCGCGGTGGACGGTGAAGAAGATCCGTTAACCTATCATCTGGATCAAGACGTACAGCACGGTACCCTCACAACGGATTCAGCCAATGAATGGTCGTATACACCAGATACTAATTTTTACGGTGAGGATTCTTTCACTTTTTACGCCAATGATGGCAAGGCAAACAGCAGCAGCGCAACGGTTACCATCACGGTAGAGGCGGTTAACGATGCGCCTTTCTTTACCGCTGGTGATGATGTGACGATAAACGAAGACGCCGGAGTGCAAACCGTATCTGGCTGGGCGACAGGGATAAACCCCGGCGCAGAGAACGAAAGCGAACAAATATTAACGTTTGGTCTGACCATCACCTCGGGCAGTGATTTATTCAGCACCGGACCAACCATCAACGCAACCAGCGGTGATCTGACCTTTACACCAGCCGCAGATAAAAACGGGACGGCCGTCATTTCGGTCGTGTTAAGCGATAACGGCGGGGTACTACGTGGCGGGGAAAACACCAGTATTTCGCACGAATTAACGATCCAGATCAACCCAGTCAATGACGCACCCACCTTTACCGCTGGTGATGATGTGACAGTGAATGAAGACGCCGGTGCCCAAACCGTAACTGCCTGGGCTTCAGATATTGATCCAGGTGCACCGGATGAAAATGGGCAAACCCTGTTGTTTGATCTGACGTTCACCTCCGGCAGCGATTTGTTTACCACGGCACCTGCCATAAATTCCACTACCGGTGATTTGACTTTTACACCAGCTGCAGACAAAAATGGAACCGCAGTGCTGGAAGTGACCTTGTCCGATGATGGCGGTGTTGAAAACAATGGGGCCAATACCAGATCGTCTGTCAACCTGACCATTCAAATTACTGCTGTTAATGACCAACCCTGTTTTACAGGCGGCGAAAATATCACCATCAATGAAGATGCCGGCCCACAAACGGTTCCCGCCTGGGCAACGGATATGTTTTCCGGTGCGGAAGATGAAAGTCATCAGGCCTTAACCTTTCATCTTTTGGTCACCGCAGGCAGTGATCTCTTCAGTGCAGCGCCGGAGATTGATGCGTCAAGCGGGGACCTCAGTTTTACCCCAGCGGCAGACCAGTTTGGGGAAGCAACCATCTCGGTGACACTCAGTGATGACGGCGGCACTTTGTCAGGTGGGGTCGATACCAGTGTTTCCCACAATTTAACCATCCAAATTAACCCGATAAATGATGCCCCGGATTTTATTCCCGGTGAAAATGTCACTATAAATGAAGATGCTGGTCTGGTCACCATCGAGGATTGGGCAACCGGCTTCACAGCCGGGAACAGCCTCGAAAATGGGCAGGAACTTAACTTTGTAATATCTGTCACCCAGGGTGCAAGCCTGTTCAGTGTTACACCAGCTATCGATGCAGCAACCGGAAATTTAAGCTTCACAACATCACCGGATGCTTTTGGTCTCGCCGAATTTGACGTATATATACAAGATGATGGCGGCACGGCTATCGGCGGTTTGGATGTCAGTGAAAGCCATACCATCCAAATCACCATCAACACGGTGAATGACAAACCCAGTTTTTCAGCCGGGAGTAATCTTACCGTTTTGGAAGACAGCGCAGCCTTCATAGAAACCAATTGGGCAGCGGATATTTCGGCCGGCCCGGACAATGAATCCGGGCAAACACTGCAATTCCAATTGGTTGTAGATCAGCCTGGATTGTTTGAAACACAACCCGTCATCCAAACAAACGGAACATTAACTTTCACACCAGCTCCGCAGGCTTTTGGCACCGCCACTGTTGAAGTTACTTTATCCGATGATGGGGGCACGGCCAATGGCGGTGAAAATCAATCTTCAATCCAAACTTTCGAAATCGAGATAACCCCTGTTAACGACGCACCAGTTTTTACGCCTGGTGAAGCGGTTATGGTCGATGAAGACGCCGGAGAGGTAACCATACCAGCCTGGGCAACAGATATACATGCCGGGAAGCCCAATGAAACCGGTCAGGCGCTGGCTTTCTCCCTCCAAGCTACTACAGGGGCAGACTTATTTGATGTACTGCCTGAAATCGATTCATCCAGCGGTAACCTGACCTTCACCCCAGCGGAAAATGCTTTTGGGACAGCTGAGTTTTCGATTTTGCTGTCTGATGATGGTGGAACAGCCAACGGCGGTGTGGACCAAAACATGGGACACAGCCTAACAATTACAATTAACTCCATCAACGATGCCCCCACTGCCCTTGCACAGAATTTAACGCTGGATGAAGATGGCAGTCTGGTGTTTGACCTCTCCGCAACGGATGTGGAAAATGATATATTGCTGTTTGAAGTAATCGAACAACCAACTAACGGCAGCCTGACTCAGGTGGACACAAGTTACCACTATACTCCCGACCCCAATTATTTTGGTTCCGATTCGATTACCTTTACTGCCAGCGATTCTATCGACACCAGCCAAGCGGCTGTCATCACGTTCACGGTACAGCCATTAAATGACGCACCGGAAGCGAGTCCGGAATCTTATACAGTCAAAGCTGGGGAAACATTAACCGTGTCTGATCCGGGGGTACTTGAAAATGACATGGACGTGGACGGGGATGCCCTTACCAGTATCACCAGCAGTTCTCCGGCGTTTGGCAGCCTGACGTTAAACACGGATGGTTCTTTTGAATATGCCGCGCCAAACGATTACAGCGGTGAGGTCGTTTTCAGCTACCGCGCTTCCGATGGTGAACTATTTAGTGAAATTGTGATCGTGACAATCACTGTGGAAGAAAATGATCCAATCACCGGTAACTTTTTCATCTTTTTACCGATGACTCTCCGTTAATTCCATCTTTCCCCTTAAACGAACCCGTCCTGTAATTTTACTGGGCGGGTTCTGTTTGATTAAACCACCCTTCTACGCTAGAATTCTGAACATGGATTGGCAAATCATCGGGCACGAATGGGCAGCCCAAATTCTTCAAAAACATATTCAACAAAACAGCGTCCGGCATGCGTATTTGTTCAGCGGTGCACCGGGTATCGGAAGGCGCAGCCTGGCGGTCCGGTTTGCACAGGCCATCAACTGCATCCAGCCGCCGGAACCAGGTTTACCCTGCGGAACCTGCCGTCTGTGTAAACAAATCGAAAAGGGGCAGCAGGCTGATCTATCAATTGTTCAATCAGAAGAAGACAGCAGTAATATTAAGGTGGATCAGATCCGGGAATTACAACGCAGTTTATCACTGTCACCTTACGAGGCCAAATACCGGATTGCCATCCTTAAAAACTTTCAGGAAGCCAATGCCAGTGCACAAAACGCACTTTTAAAAACGCTGGAAGAAGCGCCAGATAAGGTGATTCTATTTTTGACTGTGGACTCGGTGGAGAATTTATTACCGACCATCGTCTCCCGTTGTGAGATTTTAAGGCTGCGTCCAATGCCAGTCGAAACCCTTTACCAAACCTTACAAGAATTGTGGCATGTAGAGACCGACCTGGCCTTCGAGCTGGCCCACCTTACCAATGGACGGATTGGGTTGGCACACCAATACATGGTTGATCCCGAATCGCTGGAACAGCTGCATATCTGGCTGGAAGATAGTTTTGAACTGCTGCGGCAGGGTAACCAGGACCGCTTTAATTACGCTGAAAAAATCACAGACCGCCGCAAAAAGTCAAACACAAAAGAAAACCTGCGTACGATCTATATCACCTGGTTAAACCTATGGCGGGACATTTTTCTGACAGCCGGTGGTTCCGAAATGCCGCTGACCTATGTGCAGTTTAACGGACTCACCCGCCAGGTGGCCAATCAGATCACCCTAGAAGAAGCCCTGGCCCAGATGCAGCGGTTGGAAATGGCACTGGATCAATTGAACGCCAACCTGAACCAACGACTTTTGACCGAGAATATCTTATACCACTGGCCCAGGGTAAATTAACTTGCTCTTTGTTCATTTCCGTGGTTAATTTTCACCCAAAGCGGAAAGAGCAGACCTCGAGCTACATCCTTGCAAATAAAATACGCTGTTAATCTGGCAACATTCGCCCACTGATTATCCTTTTATCCAAAAATCTCGAGGTCGGGGACTCTCGCGGACAGGGATATCGCAGACCTTGTACCCGTAGGGCACCTTGTACCCGTAGGGTAAAGCTGGTTTCTGTTCTTTCAAGAGCCAATTGAGATCGGGCTCTTGTTTTACAGGTTATTTTCCAAAATCTCACGTTTCAAAAAACGGTTTCTTAGTAACGAAGACAAAAAAGTTACCCCTGATTTAACGTTATTCTATCGCACAATCAGTGGCAAATAGATCCAATTTATTAAATGGGCATCCACAATCAGATTTACCGATACATCATCTACCATATAAGGGGTGTCTTCGCCAATTTGAATGCGAGCATGATAAATTCCTGGGGCCATACCACTGGTATTAAACTGGACTGATGCTGTGGTTTGGCTGTTTGCTGCCACAGAAAAGGTTTGGGGGACAAACGATAACCACCCAACATCCAAAACGGAACAAACGGACGCTGGTTCGCCCACATCCAATTGAATCACCCGTCCATCCGACTGATCTACCGCCCACAACATGCCGTCACAATCAATTTCAAGGCCTGCACCGCCGTAAGGAGAAAGTACACCGCTTAAATCCATTTCACCCAGCGGGGCGATTCCGGATTCGGTATCAAACACCAGCAGTCGGGTGCTGGCCTCATTGGTGATAGCAAATAATTTTTTGGTAACCGGATGATACGCCAGGCCTGATATGGGCTGCTGTAACCACACCGCCTGTAGAATTTCGCCTTGGCGGTTGAACCGGTACAACATGCCGTCATTCCAGCCGCCAGCGAAAAAGGTATCACTGACCGGATCATACGCCAAACCGCGCTGGGCATTCGCAAAACCATTGTTGTTGGGGCAGATCATTTCACCCGTTTGGCCGGTTTGCAGGTTAATCGCGTAAATGCAATATTGGTTGGAATCATGGATGTTCATCATCCAGGCCGTTTGGTGGTTTTGATCCCAGGCCAGGTCAGCCGGGCCATACAGCGGCTGCCAGCTAAAGTTGAGACGGGAAGATGGCAAAGTTTGGTTATGATCATAAGAAAACAAAGCATTACTACCCATCCAACCCTCACCCGGGCTGGTTACCCACACTTGATTTTCATTTGGCAAAACCGCCCAGGCTTGTTTTAACCCGGAATGCCATTCGGATAAAAGAGAAACGAAACCGTAAGGTGGGTAAACCGGGCCAGCCTCCAATTTTAATTTTTCGGTGGTCAGGGCTGCTTGTTTGAATGGTTTCACGATGTTGTGGGGCTCTTCTATAACCGCACTTTGATAAACCGAATCCGCTAGCGTTGAACCCAGGTTGACCGTCACCGGTGTGGAGCCGCTGTTAAGGAATTCCAAAGTTTCTTGGTGGATGGTATCGGAAGTGATGGAAACAAAAAGCTCCTGCGGGGTTACTGTTAATAAACCGCCACCCAAAGGAAAATCCAGCCGGTTCACTTGATCTGCCAAAACAAGCAGTGACTGCTGCAAATCAGGGTAAACTGTATCACCCAACGCCGTGTAATCATGTGATTCGGAAACCCCTTCCATAGGCTGGAACAAGAAATAAACACCGGCGGTTAACGGATCTTCGGTATCGGTGAAGCTGCTGGTGATTAAACCCGCTTCGTTCACCACCTGAACACCATCCAACGGATCAAGTGTATCCGCCTGATAGATCAAACCCGCTGCCATCCCGCCCGGAATGATCTCACACTCGGATGCCATATAAACATCATCAATTTGCCAAAACCAGGAAAAATAAGCCCCACCGTAATGGAAACGCAACCGCACATCCGATTGATTGGCCGCAGTGGCGGAAATATCAATCGTCTCCGTCACCGGTCCGCGGTAACTGCCGCCCGATTTTTCCCAGATGGTTTCCCAATCGTTATGTTGAATCGAAAGTTCTACTCTTGCAAACTCATTCACCGAAAAATGATAATAATCCGTCTTAAAACTGAGTACAACCTCGTTAACCCCGCTTAAATCGACACTGGGTGAAACCAGACTGGTATCCATGTTTACAAAACCGGCGCTATCACTGTCAGCGATCACAAAATTACCACTGCCGCCGGTGAGATTGTCTCGAGTGGGCGAAAATGTCCACACCGCACCAGTGCCAGCGTTATCTGTCACCTGCCAGCCATCCGGTATGGTCGGGTAATCAAAACTTTCTGCCAGGCCACCAGCCCAACCATAACCGGGTGCGGAACAGATTTGTTGGTTTATGGATAAACTGATATCTTCTTGTTGATCAGTTGTGGAATACGTTCGATCAAAAATCAGCGGCTGGTACCCTGGCAAAACTGCTTCCACCATAAAGGTGTAGGATTGGCCTTGATATAAAGAAATCTGGTACATCCCCGTAAATGGGTCGGTATAAATAACCTGATCACTCTGGCTGCTGGAAACCGTGATTTTGGCATATAAAGGCCAGCCATGACCGCTGCCATCAAAAACAAGACCATGCATCAAAACCGTGGGCAAAACGGTTAAATCAATGTCCAGGGTCGTTACGGCCCCATCACTAACCACCACTCCTGTTACCGTTTCCGGCTGATACCCCTCTTTGCTTACATCAACCTGATAGGTTCCAACCGGTACAGCCAAAACATAATTTCCTTCGCTGCCGCTCACCGTTTGATAACTACCAACCTGAACCACAGCGCCGGAAATTGATGTTCCTGTATTTACATCACGAATTACGCCTTGAATTTCACCGGATGGGCCGCTGTTGCAGGTTGGGTATCGAAAAGCGCTGATCCGGGTTACCCATCCGGTAGAGCTGGATACTGGCAGATATTCATTGGTATACCAAAAGGTGCAGTCATCCAGAGGGTCAACCGCCATCATACTGTAATCCCCCCAACGCGCGGCAGAATGGGCCTGGTACCCTCCTCCCTCCATTAAAATTGTTTCCCCGAGAGTCATCTCACCCAAAGGATCGGCTGACAACCTTCCAGTAGCCGCAATCGAGGGATACCGCGTAGTGCCCGACAGGGAATAACCCAAGGCCAGATTACCATCGTGGTCCATTGCCACTGAACCCATCCAGCGGTATAAGTCGTCTGGCGGTGCAAAAGTGCTTTGTTGGTGAATCGTCCACGTTGTTCCGCTGTTACGCAGTTCATACCAGCGCACTCCGGCACGATCGGTACCGTCCGCTTTGACCGTGTGATTAAAGACGAGGGATTGGTAATCGCCAAAATTACGATATACCAGGCGGTACATGGCCCGGTCACCGATGTGATCTAATTTAACGGTAGTGTTGAACTGCGGAACGGCATAATATATACTGGGCATCAGGTTAAATGAGGTAACAGGTAAGTAGGCATTGGCAATCGCCCGATCACTCCCCGAAGGGTTACCAAAACTGGCATTTTGCGGTGTTGCCCAATCCACATCAAACTCCCACAAACGGATCGAATCGAGGGGACCAATCCCACTTGCGTCATCCACCGAGGCAAACAAACCCGGCAGCCCTTCCGGCGGCGAAGTTAAACCATCCAAATCCGCCGGTAATAAACCACCGATATTGGGATTAACGGCATACAGGTCAAAATACACCATCCGGGCTTGCTGCCCGGAAAGCATTTTTTCGCGTTCAAATGCAACCACCCCGGCCCCAGCCCAGCTGGAATTTTGGAATTGGTTCACACTCATATAATACGCATCCGGCCAGACGCCGAACTTCGGATAATCGTTCATTTTGGTTTCGTGCACCACAAAAGCATACCGGTACCAGGCACCGGTTGGGTCGGCGGTTTGGGAAATGGCGATACACTGGTAAAACGGCCCGGAGGGGTAATAAGGCAAGGCAAATTGGCTCATCATCCAACGTTTGGCCAGCGGGTCAAACAGGGTAATCGGGTCACCATCATTGATGGTTTCACAAGCCCCGCCAAAACCACTCCACAAGGCATTGCCGTTCACCGGACCCACCAAAGCGTTCGGGTTGCTCGGATTGGTCACATCCCAAATTTGGAAGGAGAGGTTAACCCACTGCACGTAGTACTTTGTTCCGGTGAGCGGATCATACCCGATATCACCCTGTGTATCAGGCGGCAGCACCCCGTTCACGTTGCTCAACCCATTAAAATTGGTGAGCGGAACAGGCATTCCGGCATCATACACCACGGACTGCAAGGCTGCATCCAGGGATGATTTGTTGTCCTCGCTAGTGGAAAGCGGCAGCTGAAATTTAGGTAAAACGGTGGGTGAAGCCAAATCCGGTTGGGCTGCCATTTGCTGTGCCATTTGAAGCAGTGGAGAGGATGTGTCGTGGCGGTTGGCATAGCGGATTACCGGCAGGGGTTGGGCTCCGTACTGAGCGGCTGCCTGTGTTTGCCCCAGCAGAAAAAGAAATACGATTCCAAAAATCAACAAACCCATTTTTTTAACCAAACTGCCGCCTCCATACTGGATATCATTTGTCTAAAAATTATAGATTTATCCAGGGGCCAGGTCAAGAAAAAAAACAGGTGAGCACCTGTTACGGGCTCACCTGCTGTGGAACTAGGTTAAGTGTTTATTTGAAGATGAGAGGCATGAAAATATGTCCAGTAAAGAAGGCGGATTGACTGACTTCTGCGATGTAATCAACAGGAATCGTTTCATCCAAATCAACTAATTGGAAATCAAATTCATACTCACCGTGCGCAGCAATAACAATGCGTAGGTTAATCGTCTCGTTATAATCTGGATAAACTGGATATCCGTTTTCCAATCCAATATAACCGACGACATCATCACCGTCCTGGAACATTGGCACATCAACCCACATTGCTGGGGCTTTTGGCTCTAAGCCTAAATCAGCTACAGCAAATTCTTCATATTCAAAAGAAACAATATAGTCCAAATCGATATCTTTGATACGATATTGCAGTTGTGCATGGGGGTACATTCCACCAGTAACTGGATTTTCAATTGTTACACTGAAGGGTGCTTCTTCAAAAGCTCTGTAAGGACCAGCTAAAGTTGTGGTTAAATCACCATAATCGATCACATCCAAATCCATGCTTGCCTGATCAGATTGATAACCAATTGCAAAAACGGAATGATCAACAACATTGGTGATTGTATCACCAACTTCACCAGTTACAACCGCTCGATATGTAATTTCATACGGCGTTGTCGGACCAGAAAAATCTACACAAACAACGGAACCATCTGAAATAACTGTTGAGGCATCACCAGCGTTTAATAAAGTATAGGCTTCATTAGCTAAAGCATTTTCTAGTCCAATGGTTGCCACACTCATATCACCAACAAGATTATCATAAGCAAAGATCATCTCGTAAGCACCTGGGGTATCATCAACACCATAGTACACAAAGGCTTCCAGATCAAAGGTTGATGTTGGATCACCATAGAGATAGATATCATCATACTCAATCAATCTTGCAGATGGTACACCACCTGAAGTTAAGTTAGCAATTGTAACACCCTGATTTGTGGCTGCGTCATAAGCAATTTCCATATCCTGCCACAAGAAAGCAGCAACATTATTGGGGGCATCCGGATCTGGCAACGCCTGTGGATTCCAAGGAGCACCACCATAATTATTGGCAGGATCATAGATCAGGAAGCCGTCATCACTAAAGCCTACAGAATCATAGGCATCGCCAAAGAAGTAGAATGGATCACCAAGAGCCGGTATCTCCCAAACATCTGTATCACCTTCAATGTCAGGTTGATTTACGGTTATACCAAATCCTTCCAAATCAACATAACCACCGAATGGGGTATCACACATAGCATCATCTGCATTTGTTGAGAGTACATAAACTGAAGTGCCTTTCATGATACCGGACCAATAAATACGGTTACCGACAGCACTTGCACCACCAGTTACGGAACCCGGAACCAATTCCAAACCATCCGGAATCACATCACTGATCGTATAAATCAAATCTTCACCAGACACATTGGGTTGGATTGTAATGGTGAACGTTACTTCGTCACCAGGTGCTGCTTGTGTTGCACCCGTTTTGGTCACATCATCAGCCAAACGATGAAAATCTACTGGGATTTGCCCGATATTGCCCGGATTACCGGCATCGGCACCTAAACTGAAGACACCGTACCAATAATCACCAGCTTCAAAATTGGTATCATCCCAATAAAAACGAATATCAAACAAATCTCCTTTTGCTACTGTATCAGGGCCAGTGACCTGCATATTGTTTTGATCGCTAGTCACAACACCTACTACCATTTCAATATCATCCTCAACACCAACATCGGATGAGGTCCAGTTTTGTGCTAACACCCAGTAAGTGCCAGCCACAGGATCCATGATATCGCAGTATTCAAATACAGCACCGGTAGCACTTCTACAAACTTCTTCGGATTCTTGTGGGATGCCATCACCGGTATCCAAACCAACAAACAAATCCATATCTTGAGAGAGGGTATCTGTGATTTCGGCTACCAAGCGGACTGCATCTGCACCAACAACAACAGTTGTATAGAATACCTGACTGAGATCGTCATATATTGCTCCGTTGGTGGGATCTTCTGCCAAACTAAACGCACTGACGGCGCCTTTAGCTAAACCAAAATATTCCGCGGTGAAATCTGTAATTTCAATGGCTTGAAGATCTTCTACCAGTTTGGAACCGGCATCTCGGCGGGTATTGATAGTTAGTTTTTCAGGAAGAACTCCGGAAGATGGTTTCACAGCTAACGGTATATGAGACGCAGGAGCCAGTGAGGAATCTTCCGTAAATTGCACATCACCAAAATACCAATCACCAACTGTGGCAGAATCTACATTGGCTGTAATAGTTAGAGTCTGAGATTCTCCAGCCGCTAATGTAAAGGTAGCTGGCAGAACACTGATTGTAACACCCGTTGGTTCAACGACATTTGTTGTCCAATCCGTTTCAACATCCAATGCATTTGTAACCGTTCGTGTCCAACTGCATTCAGAAAGACATAATGAGTTATAAACACTGGCCAGGTTTAAGTCCTGTGGATTACCACCATCTGCCGGATTGGCAGCCAAAAAATCTGCGGTGGATTCATCCATTACCAAACCGGCTTTTGTAGCCAGATCAACTTGGATTAAACCAGCACCAAAATCGAAGGCATCACCAGGGGTAGTAGCATCTTCTTTTAAGATACCGGGGTTAACCGCTGTTAACATCAGCGCTGATTTAATTTCCATTGGTGTCCAATCCGGGTGCAACGACATTAACAACGTAGCTGCACCAGCTGTATGCGGGCTGGACATGGATGTACCGGAATAAAAATCGTATTCGGGGTTTCCCACACCGGGGACAGGTGAATTAACAGCCGCCCAAATATCTACACCAGGAGCAGTTACGTCCGGTTTTAAGACATCAATCGTGCCGTTGGGGCCACGGGAACTGAAATCGGCCATGATATTGCCATTGCTGGCACTTGTGTCCCGAGTGGCGCCTAACACGGTGGCTGTATGCCCAGTACCTGAAGCCATCCAGGCCTTTAAAACAACACCATCATCATAGGTGATATGCACACCAGGAATAACATAAGCGTCACCGACTAATGCATCAGCACTGGCTGAATCATTAGCCAAGACATAACCTTCCGCTCCTAAAGCTGCTACAACTTCCGCTTTACGAACACGGGCAGATGTACCGCGGTCACAGACCACAATTTGTCCGGTGAAGTCGGTTCCTGTATTAAAAGCACCACTATCTTCAGGGCCTAAACAAAGGGCATTCCCGTAATCACCAGCATAAACAATTGGTAATGGACCAACACCACTGGTAAAACCTTTTCCTTCAATATCTGCCGGGGCAGCCGTATCACCACCGGTCATATCAACAAGTCCGTTAATATAGGTACGGTTATGGGTACTGGCTGCGGTAGACATTAACCACGGAGAGCGGTGACCTGTTGTTTCCGGGTCAGGGCCATTATTCCCTGCAGAGGTCGAAACAAAAACACCCGCATTTGTTGCGCTTAAGAATAACTGTTCCGTTGATTCACCGTATGGATCTGCCCCACCGGAGATGGAAAAATTAATGACATCAACACCATCGATAATCGCTTGCTCAATAGCTGCATTAATCGCTGCGCCACCACAACCACCATCGCCTGAATCTTCATAACAAACATCATAAGCGATGATGTTGGCATGGGGTGCCACACCGGAAATGGTTTGGGTTTCATCTAAGGTTGGTTTTTCCATGGTTGCTTCAACCACATTCCCGGCCACTGTACTGGCGGTGTGGGAGCCGTGACCACCAGAATCTTCTGGTGTGTAGAGTTCGTAGCTATCTGTAGTTACGTAAGAGTAAGCACCAATCAACTTATTATTACAAACATAACTGGCATCATATTGGTCTGTATTTGTCGGGTCACAAACACCTAAAAAGGTATCTGCACCCAGTGGGTTTTCATGAACATAACCATCAACTGGGCCTACTTCTGCAAAAGAGGGATGGTCAAAATTGATACCACTATCAATGATACCAACCAACATATTTTCACCTTTGGTAGCATCAGTTGAATCATTCCAAATGGCTGGTGCACCAATAAACGTTGGGCCAACATCCGTATCCAACTGCTGAATTTTTTCACGCTCTACGCTCACAATTCCGCTTACCTGTCGAACAACAACTTCCAGTTCTTCTGGGGATAATTCAACTGCAAAACCATTCAGCCCCACCTGATATTGGAAAGCAACTTTAATAGAACGACCAAGTACACTTTCCATACTTTTTACAGTATTGATTTGTTTTGTTGAAAGATAAGAAAGATATGCTTTACTTTCAGGAGATTTGACATCTAACTTAGCAGCTCCAGTTACCGAGGGGCTTGTTGCTTTAAGTCCATCCAAACTGCCATCATAAACAGCCAATGGCGCATCTTCCAGTTGGATAATAAACCGTGCTGGACCGTTTCCATCTTTAATCGCTTTATCAACACCATCGGGATATGGATGTCGAGCAACAACTTCCGAAGGATCTACTGGGGAGAGATCGTCCGGACCGACACCTTTAGCCGTTGGTGTGGCACTCACTGGTGCAACAACCATGGCTAAAATCATTAATAACGCAAAAATCTTGAAGATATTCTTCTTCATTTTAATTCTGCCTCCACCTAATTTTTTTTGCAAAATTGAAGAAACTTAATACAAGACAAACCGTTTGCCTTGCAGCCGTAAAAATTCTTCTTTTATGCACCTCCTTTGACGAAAATTTTTAGAATAACATAGCCAAACAACCGTATCAGGTTGATACGGGTTATTCGTTTGCCTCCTCACCAATAAATTAATTAAACGATAAATAACAAAGGATTAAAAAATAAACCTTTGTCAAGAAAAAGTAGAAAAAGTTTGATACTGTTTTATTGTGGTCAAATACTGCACCTCAAAACCGAAAACCACAATCGGTAAAATGAATCTCCCCACGGGAAAAGGGGATAAAAGATTATCTTAATCATACAGAATGGTGAAAATAAAATCAAGTTGTTTGAACAGCTAGTTTTATTATATTCAACCCGCAGTGAACCAGTGCTAATACATAATACATCTGCTAATCTATAATCAGGCTTATAAAGAGCAGACCTTGAGATGATTCTTCCCAAAAGCCTCATCTTTTCCCTGTTGTTCTTTGCAAATATGCTTACACAAATCCAAGAATTTCAAGGTCGGGTTACGTTCCAAAACCGAGATTTTTGTAAGGAAGAATCCCTAAAACAACCTGTGTTTTTGATAACGATCCGTTTTTTAACTGTCATAACGAGCGAAGCGAAACAACAGCGTGCGCCTTCGGGTATCTGAACTTCAAGCGAAACAGATCTGTATTTTTTAAACTTTTCACCTTTCAACTTTAATTGGCTTACAATCCCCTAACCGATCCAAAAAACAACCTGTTCTTTCAGTGGGATTCTTGCTATACTTCAAAAAATAGAGGTTTTAATTCCCCATGTTAAAAATAAAATTAGTACTTCCCATCCTTTTGATTTTAAGTGTCGTGATGAGTGGGACGGTTTTCGCAAATACTGAAGATCCACAAGTTGAGGCAGATTCACCACCGTATTTATCTTATCTGCCGCTTATTTTTAAACCGGTTCCACCGCCTCCTGCAGCCCCGCCAGCATACTACAGCACATCCTGGTATGTCACACCAACCAGTGTTTTGGGCAATGGCATGTTTAACAAGGGTTTACAAGCAGCCGCCATTACCCAACCTCCTGGACGGCAGGATCAATTATTAATTCTCGATTTTGGGCAGCCTTGGGGAGAAGATGATCAATATGGCACTCTTTTATTACATGAGCCTGAGTACGATTTAGCCAGCATCAATGATATAACCACGTATACAAAACAATTTATCCAAGGTTTTATGCTTGCTAATGATGGTGAGTCAAAACTAGAATTAGGCATCGGAACCAGTAATTTTGCTTATTATATTTCCGGGGTTTGTTCTCCGAGAAGTTGGTTTTGTACTGAAACCAGGGCATATAACCACGGCAAAGCCTGGGCACTTATGGTTAAAGATGTATCCAATTGGGTCATTCAACAGGGGTTCGCCGGACAAGTCAGCATTGCCGGAGCCAACGATATTGAATTAGCCTGGAATTATGCCACCATAAGTCATGCCTGGGCAAATGGATTTAATGATTACGACCAGGGTGTTTACATTTATTACAACTATGGTGCTTGTGAAGGTTGTGACACAAGTATAAATTTAGCCGTTGCACCTGATCCGAATAAGGATCTTTATTATGATTGGACACCCAAAAAAGCACATTATACAGCTTGGGGTGTTCAACCTGCCTGGCCAATTCCTGAAATTTACCTCACCAGTGGGGCACATGCAAACCAATGGGCAAACCTCAGTAAAGTTGGCGTTGATCTTGGCTACTCAAAGATGTATTTCCTGAGCGCAATGACACAATTGCAGGCTTGCGGAGGAGGTTGTTCCTATACCGATAACACACCAGTAGAAGCCTGGTATCAGCTTTACAACGCCATCAATGCCCGCCCTGAAACCGCTCAATCTACGATCCCCTATATGACCGATATTGATTGGCCGTAAGGAGAAACCAATGACCAAAAAATTAAGTTTTCTCGGGATTTTCATTTTGATCCTTTTTGCTGTATTTGTCTTTTCACAAAAGGCCCCGGCAGTCGAAGCTGAAAAGTTAATTACCCCCATTCCGCAAGCCGATCCAAACCAGATCGTGCTGGATCAGCTTAAAACACAGCGCAACAGCACCAACAATACAGAACAACAAAAAAGCCTGGATAGTAAGATCAACGCGCTGGAATATAAATTAAGTGTGCAGGCTACCGCCCAAAGCCAACCGCAAAAATCCTTACAGGAAATTTGCGCCAATCGGGTTCAGTTGGATGTACAACCGGTAGAAAGACCATTGGGCATTCTGACGGTGCGGGAAGATTTTTTGATGCCCCAGGGTTATCAAATTCAAAATATGTGGCGCGGAATGTTCAACGGGCTTGAAACCGAAGTATACAGCGGTAGTCTGCTGGAAGATAAAAATCAGGGTATTGTTATTGTTTCGATCCCCGATTTAAACATTTTCCAGACCATTTATGACCCACAGCCGCAAGGATCCCTCACCATTCAATCTGCGGAAGAACTGCGATTAATACTGAACAACGAGAATAATACTCCTCGTTATTTTGATATCCCGGCCCAGCAGTTCACAACGGATGTTTTACAAGTGCTCCCCGCGGCGGACCTGCCACCCATACCAACCCCGGTCTACGATCCCTGTGCACAATTTGACGCACCTTGACCACTATGACCAACGATTTTTCTGAACTGATTCAAGCCGCAGAAGCCGCTCATTTTTCCGGTTGGGATTTTTCCTGGCTGGAGGGACGGTTAATCGAGGATGCCCCGCCCTGGGATTACCGCCAAATCGTATTGGGGTTTTTGTCGGCTGCCAACTCGTTATTGGATATGGGTACGGGAGGTGGTGAATTTTTGGCTTCTTTACTAAATTTGCCCGCCGACACACAGGCAACCGAAGCCTATCCACCCAATATCAAAATCGCAAAAGCACGCCTGGAGCCATTAGGTATCCGAGTGCATACCCTGAATGATGGCGAAAAATTACCACTTCCGGACGAACGTTTTGATCTGGTGATCAACCGCCATGAATCGTTTGACCCGAAGGAGATTTACCGCATCCTTAAACCCGGCGGGTTATTTATCACCCAGCAGGTCGGTGGTCGGGATAATATAACCCTCAACCAATTCTTGGCACCGGGAATAAACCTTCAATATGCGGATTGGGATTTGTTAGCAGCGGTTAATGGATTAAAGGCTGCCCAGTTGAATATCAAAACTCAACAGGAAGCTTTTCCGGAAAATCGTTTTTTGGATATTGGGGCGGTGGTATATTATTTAAAAGTGATCGAGTGGCAAATTCCCGGCTTCGATGTGCAGCAGTCAATCGATAAGCTGAAACAGTTACACCAGCATATTCTTGAAAATGGTTATTTTCAAACGTTCACCCATCGTTTTTTGATCATCGCAGAGAAGATTTAAGGAAAGTGTATTTTTTTCTCTGTACTTCTGATCTTCTGTGTGGTTTTAAACAGATGGATTAGCTGTGAAATCAATTACTCTTTTACAAAAATCCTACCTGATATGCAAACTTTGCCCAACCTGCTCTCGTGTATTTTATTGTTTTTTTGTTGGGCACATGGCTACCCGATCACCGAAAAGTTGATTCTTTTATTGCGAAAAAACGTTTTGATTACTAAACTTGCCCAACCTACTTCCTCCCTCTCGTGCGTTTTTATGTTTTTTGTTGGGCACGTGGCTAACAAATCGCCGTAAAGTTGATTCTCATTTTGCGAAAAACCATTTTGATTACTAAGCTTGCCCAACCTACTCTCTCTGCTTTTTTCTTCGTGATTCTTCGTGGTCTTCGTGGTTACTTTTTTCTCTTCGTGGTTACTTTCCATTTTTATAAATTGGCGAATTCGGACAAATTCAAGTAAAATTAATCATTACCATTGGATTGGCGATTAAAACTTATGAGTATGCCGACTTTAACCCGCGAACAACTGGAACAACGTTTAATTGCCTTACATCAGGCCAGTCTTGAATTGGTGCAGGATACGTCGCTTGACTCCTTATTAGAACGAATCGCTGTGGTGGCCTGTCAACAAGTTGATGCACAATTCGCAGCGGTTGGGGTGACAGATGAAAACGGGGAATTAGAGCAGTTTATCCCAATTGGCATGTCACCGGCTGAGATCAAAAAAATGCCCCATCCCCCTAAGGGACTTGGTCTGATCGGTGAGTTAATGCGGTCTGATCACAGCATTCGTTTGCCCGATCTAAAAAAACATCCCCGCAGTGCCGGGTTTCCATCGGGCCATCCCGATATGGCTTCTTTTTTGGGAGTTCCCATCCGGCTGACAGATCGTAATTTGGGACAAATCTACCTGACCAACAAACAAAACGGGAAAGAATTTACCCAAGACGATCAAATGGTGATTGAAACCCTGGCTGCTTATGCCGCCGTGGCCATTTCCAACGCCCGCATGTACCGTGGATTAATTCAACGAGACCGCACCTTAACCCGCCGTAATGAAAACCTGGCCTTATTAAACGAACTCGCTTCTACATTAGCCACATCCTCCGATATTGATGAGGTGCTTGAAAAAGCACTCAAACAACTGCTGGCTTACCTGCGTCTGGAAGTAGGTGAGTTTTTCTTAATGAATGAGGACAAACGCAAACTGAGCCTGGTATTACATCGTGGTGATCTGGTTAATCGTTTATGGCGCAGCGATAAATTTAAATTAGGGGAGGGATATGTCGGCGTTACCGCCAAAGACGGTATGCCGCGATTGTTAGACCTGCCCTGCGATGATGATAACTGTGAACTAAACGAAGAAGTTACCACCCTCGGTTTCCGTCAGTTAGCCGTTTTACCGCTGCATGGCCGCCGGGGAACCCTGGGTGTATTGTGTGTCGCCACCTGCCACCCGCAGCCATTAGACGATCTTGAAATGCAGTATCTGGCCGCCATCAGTTCCTGGGTAGGCACCGGCATCGAAAACATGCGTCTCAACTTACAGGGTCGTCGTTTAGCCATTCTCGAAGAAAGAGAACGGATCGGGATGGACCTGCACGACGGCATTATCCAATCCATTTATGCGGTTGGCTTAACCTTAGAACATGCCCGCCTTTTATTAAATGAGGATACTGACGCAGCTCATCAGCGGATTGAACAATCCATTTCTGATTTGAATGGCGTCATCCGCGACCTTCGGACCTATATTATGGATTTGCGTCCGCGCCAGCTGCATGATGAGAGTCTGATGAACGGCATTCAACGTTTAGTCAACGAACTGAGAGTAAACACTCTGCTGGAAATCAGTTTGTCCGGTCCAACGGATGGTTTTCCCAATCTTGAGGAGAGCAAAGCAATTGCCCTCTTCCACATCTGCCAGGAAGCGATGGCAAATATTGCCAAACATGCTCGAGCACGTAATGTAGAGATTACCTTGTGGAAAACGCCGGAACGTACTTTGCTGGAAGTCAGCGACAATGGCCGTGGTTTTGAATTTGAAAAGAAAAAAATGAGTATTGGTCATGGCCTAGCCAATATGCAAACCCGTGCCCGAAACGCAGGCGGAGATGTTGAATTCACCTCCGAACCAAATCAAGGCACTACCATCCTAGCCTGGGTACCCAATTCCAATGAATCCTACCGTTAACCCTGAAGAACGTGCCCGTGCCGTACAAGATATGTTTGGGCGCATTGCCCCTCGTTATGACTTAATGAACCGGCTTATGACGGGTGGAATGGATGTTCGGCTGCGGAAAATCGTGATCCGAAAGACAGACCTACCCTCGGACGGGCACCTGTTAGACCTGGGTGCCGGAACCGGAGACCTGGCAGCCGAAGCCGTCCGCCAATATCCACAGGCACACATCACCGCCGCAGATTTTACCCTGGGTATGATGCAAGCCGGACAAAAACGCCCTGGACCGAAACTGGACTTTTCCGCTGCGGATGCATTACATATTCCTTTTGAATCCAATGTCTTTGATGCGGTTGTATCCGGCTTTTTATTAAGGAACGTCGTCGATCTGGATCAAGCCTTAAGAGATCAATGGCGGGTATTAAAACCGGGTGGTGTTTTTGTTTCGCTGGACACCACCAAACCCAAAAAGTCTCTACTCAGTCCTTTCATCAACTTTCATATGCACCGGGTTATTCCATTTTTAGGAAATTTACTAACCGGAGACCGGGATGCCTATGTTTATTTACCAGAAACAACCGAGAACTTTTTATCCGCAGAGGCATTGGCAGAACACCTGACCGCTGCCGGTTTTGAACAGGTCAATTTTAAGCGCTATATGTTTAATACGGTTGCCATTCATTGGGCCATTAAGCCCGCCTGACCTTCTGCAATTTACACTGGCTTAACCAACAACCTCTTCAGAAGGGTATACGAACCACCGTTTCCAAGGGGGAAGCCGTTTTACATCCAAATATAAAACAATCTATTTGGTTTACTATGAAGAATTTCAGTATATTAACGACGCTATCGCTCGAGAAAAACAAATCAAAGCAGGTTCACGGAAAAAGAAAGAAGCATTGGTTAACGCTATGAATCCAGAATGGAAAGATTTAGCTTGTAATTGGTATAAAGACTATTTACCTTAAAGCCCATACCAAAACTTACTAAAATGTATTCTATGGTGTCATTGCGGTGGAGCAGTTTTGGCATGTTTTCTCGTTTCACGGGTTTCCCGTTTTGCCAAATTCGCTAAAACATTCAAGTTGAAGCGACTGAAGCAATCTATTGAGATTATGTATCCAGTGAGATTGGATAATTAAAAAACACCTGGATGCCGGATACTCAAAAGGATCGTACACTCCCGGGATTTTAGATCGCCACAGCCGCTTCTCTCGAAAAACAACCGCTTCACGTTAATATTCTTTCTGTTTAGCAAAATTTCCCAGCAAAATCCGCGGCTTCGCGATGACACAGGATCACTTGATGACACATGGTCACTTGATAACACAGGGTTAAATCTAAACCAATATTTTATCTTGTCATTAAGAAGGAGCGGGTTTACCAGAGCTTCCTTTTTTAAACGGTGCCTTTCTAACCAAGCATTTAAGCATGCCACAAAAGAAGCGACTGAAGCAATCTGCTGAGATTCAGAGGAAAGTTTCAATCAATCCGCGATATAGCATGCTTAAAGAAACGAATTGTTTAAATGTTTTTTTAATTGACCGGATCGTTTTTTTATATCCGCGTTACGACACCAATCCAATCCGTATCTTCCGCATAAGGTGTACCCATCAAGTCACTCCAAACACCTTCAACCTGAAATCCACCGGCTGCCAATTCCTTTGTGATGCGTTCTTTTGTGTAATCCTGGAACCAATTACGGTAGACGGAGATTTTGTGGTTGGGTTCAACCACGATGGACTGATCTAAAAAGATATCCTGGTCAGGGTAATCAAAACCTTCATCCAAAACCAGATGTGGACCGGGTTTCCAAAAACCCTTATCCGTAGCGTACCACCCATTTTTCACACCATATTTCTTTCGATGATGGGGTGTTGTTACATCCAATGCAAAATAACCACCCGGTTTAAGCGCCTGTTTAATGTTTTTAAGCAGTTGGCTTCGTTGAGAAGGTGATAAAGGACAAAAATCACCATAAATTAACACGGCTGCGTCATATTGTTCCCGTTCATCAAACGTCAGATAATTTTGATAATGGTAAGTGATGTTGAGATTTTCTTCTTGAGCCACTTGCCTGGCATAATCAATTGACCGCCTGGAATAATCGACACCTGTCACCTGAATCCCCTTTTTTGCGAATTGGGCGGCATACAAACCCGGGCCGCACCCCAAATCCAAGAGTTTACTATTTTGATATAAATTCATCTGACTGATTAACCAGTTAACCGAACGTTCAATTTTCTCCGGCCGGCGGCTGGCAAGGTCATTATTCGGATTAATATGGGCAGATAACATTTGCTGCGAAATATATGGGTCATCCCAAAATAAAGGTTCACCAGGGGTAAATGGTTCCGGCTTGCTTTGCAGTTGAATAATTTGTTCCAAATCCAAAAATTTAAATTTATCTTCTAACAACGATTTTTTCTCCTTAAATGAATATATAAATAACAACTAACGTTTTACCGCGTTTCTGAAGTATAAAGAAAAGCACGATTTCATTCCTCAACATTGGGAAGAGTTTTTTCCTGCCCAAAATCAGGAGAAACGCCCTGTTCAGGTGACCAGGTGATTACGCTAAAACCGAGATTTTTCCTTAGAGAATCCCCATTTAGCCAATTAAACTCGAAATAGCGGTAAATGAAACGTAAGGTCCAGTTTTCCCGGCAAACCATTGTGTCATTAAGAAGGAGTGGTTTTTGTTTTATTTTGCTCATTGGCAAGTAACGCCGTTTGCCCGACTCACAGCTCTTCCCAGTAGAAACGACTGAAGCAAACTATAATGAAGGGATACCCCTAAGCACAATGGTCCAAAATTACCAAAAAGATGCCCACAAACCCAATAAAAAAGGAGCGCCAAGGTTATTGGTTCGCCATATCTCGAAAAAATCCAACCAGCACCAAGTGTAAATAACAAGTATAAACAACAATTGCAGGGTGATGGTACCTATGGTAGGATTGGTGCAGATTTTAACGTTTGAAATTAAAGGAAACAATCCTTATGACAACTACCCATTCCGATAAAGCCGCTTTGCGTGGCGAACCTTCCTACGTGTGGCGCGCAGGGCAGGAACGGCGTTTAAAGATGATCCAAGAGGCAGCGGGAGAACGGCTATCCGGCGTTGTTTTTGAAAACGGGGTCGGGTTGGGGGCTTATCTCTCTCGTTTGGCGGTCGATGCCAAACAAGCAATCGGTTTGGATGTGGAACTGGAACGAACTCGGGAAACCAAAACCCGCGTTAATCAGGTGCTGTGCGGGGTGGGGGAATATCTTCCCATGCCTGAAAATAGTTTTGATCTCATCCTCAGTAACGAGGTGCTGGAGCATGTTGAAAACGATAATTTGGCCGTGCAAGAAATGATTCGCACGTTAAAACCCGGCGGCCGATTGATTTTATTCTGCCCCAACCGGGGATATCCATTCGAAACACACGGTTTGTATTGGCGGGGGAACTACAAATTTGGCAACATCCCCTTCATCAATTACCTGCCCCGCAAATGGCGCGACAAACTGGCGCCCCATGTTGAGGTTTATACCCGTCGTGACCTGAAAAAGAAATTTAAAGATTTACCGGTCACCATCATAAAACAGCAAATTATTTTTGGTGCGTATGATAATATCATCCATCGTAAACCGGCCCTGGGCAAAGTCTTACGTGCGGTTTTGCAATTTTTAGAAAAAACCCCGCTTCAAATTTTTGGATTATCCCATTTTTGGGTTGTAGAGAAAAAATAATAATCGAACGCTGCGTACGCAGCGTTTGATTATTATTTAGAATTTAAAACATCCAAGCGGAATTCATAGATGCCATCTTTAACCGGATAAATTTGTCCACACTTTGAACAAACCAACCGGGGTGGTGTATCTTCTAAGGGGTTACCACAAGCGGGGCATTTAAAAAAGCTGCCGGGCACTGCCATTGAGCTGGCTCCCACGGCGCGGTTACGCGTAAAAACACTGGGGCTTAACTGCCATGCTTCACCGGTTAATTGGGCCATACTATCCAACCAAACCAGGATTTTTAACGGAACGATCTTTTTGATAAAACCAATCCGGAAGTGAGAAACGGTCAACTGTCGTTCAACGGTGAATTTTGCTAACTGCAGCCAGGACCGCACCGTAGCCGGGTGAAAGTCAAAGTTTAAGGCTGCAAATTCAACAGGCTCCGGAGAAAAGGGACTCCAGCTTTGTTTTCGTAACAAATAACGAATAATCGCTTTAATATTTTGTTTGTTGGCAAATTCCAAAATAAAAACCGCGTTTTGTTGCAGGACTGACCGCACTTGTTCCAAAACCAAGCGGGCATCCGCCATGTGATGTAGGGTGCGGATCATGGTGGCTCCATCAAACAAACCTTCCACAAAAGGCAAACAATACGCATCGGCAGTAACATAAATATACCGTTCATCTTGCCCTAAAGCTGCCTGAGCCTGCTCCAGCTGGGTGCGCGAATAATCTAACAATACAATCCGTTCATAACCGGTATAACGCGGCGTATTTCGACCGGCACCAGCCCCCAGTTCCAATAATAACTTACCCTGGGTTGGCATCAGCCGTTTCAGCGCAATCACTTCACAGGCGTCTTCATAAGCCCGGCCGCCTTTTTCCCAAAAAGAAGTCTGGTAATCGGAGCCTTCATAACTACATACGGGGGGTTTTTCACTCATAATTTATAAAAATGCGGCTTCTTTCCTTTGCCCTTTGGGCTTGCCGCACAACACTTTCCGCCATTCTTAATAAAAATATCCGGGCAGGGTTCCCGGCGGCACCCAGAAGGACCTCCTTACCGCTGCTTCCTCTCGGACCTGACGGGGTTCGAAGGTTTCCGCCGCGCCGGCCCCACCCAGACGCATAAAGGATACCAAACAGCAGTAACTTCTGTCAATGATTTGTTTTAGACAACATAACAAACAAATAAGACCACCGGTAAAATGATCGTTTCTTGTTTTATAAACCTATAAATAATAATTTTCCAAAACCTTAATCAACAATAAATAGTGTTGCTCCACTGGGGGTATGAGAACGGTGGGGCTCGGCGTTATCTGCAACCTGGTAGCTGGTGCCCGGAGTCAGGATAAACTTCCTGCCATCTTCAAGCTCTGTATGTAGTTCGCCCTCTACACAAAACAGGATGTGACCTTTGGAACACCAATGATTTGCAAAATAACCGGGTGAGTATTCGACCAGTCGTACCCGGATATTTCCAAATTGCTGCGTATACCATAACGCTTTACCAGTTTTCCCCGGATGTTCTGTCGGTTCTATTTTTTTCCAATCGGTAATTCCAAACGGAATATTATCAATTTCCATATATACCTCTCGAATAAGTTTTTTAAGGCCTAATTGTTAAGGTAAATATTCTCTAGCACAACAAAGCATATTAAGTAAATCAGAAATTAGGCACATCTGTTGATTATAGTCACAACCAAAAAAAGATAAACAGCCAAAGGATTAGTTATGTAGGCCGATAAAGACGAAGTACCACTGTCCCAATGTTTAGGATTACTTGATTGCACCTAGAAAATTTTACAAAAAAAATAATCTCCAATGAACGATAAATATCATCAAGCGCTTCGTTCAAATTACAACATTTTTCCCTGATTTTTGTGCGAGTCGTTCACAATAACCTGATGCTTTTTACCGAAAAAACCACAATTTTAACGTGTTTTCAGTCGTCCCTGCGCCCAACCAAATTCCATCCCCGCTGGAAACAGCACTTAGATTGGTGATGAGTTTTCCTCGTAATGTTGCAAACCAGACCGGTTTTAATTCCCCTCCGTTCATTTGAAGGGCTACCAGTCGATTTTTCTCCTGGTCAGGTACTACAAGCGAAGGCAAGCCATCACCGTTTAAATCCATTACCAGCGCAGAATCGAGGTTACGTGAATCGATTCTGTGGGTGCTGTATCCGCTTAAGGATGTTACGATTTCCAATTGATCGCCCTTGATTTGGTATATTTCCACCACACCGCTAATATGCGGCGTACGTGTGACGGCAATTTCAAGAGGTCCCCCACTGACAAACTGGGCAGCAGCCAATTGGTGCCGCCAACGAAAACCCAAACCAATCGCCTCACCACTCGCCATTTGGCTGCCGTCTTCGCGGTAAACCACCAATCGAGCACCATTTTTGTCGTTGCTCTGGGTCACCACGATCTCCCGGCTGCCGTCACCATCCAGGTCAACCCAGAGTGGACTGATGCCTTCAATCACTTCACCAGCCGGTACTTCAATCACAGAAACTTCGGCCGGGTCCTGATTAAAGTCCACCAGGGTTATGGAACTGGCCTCAATGGCATCGCCCAACACATCATGGGGATAATTTTCGGTTGGGCCAGATAAAAGCAACACCCTTCCCGTTCCATCCGACAAGACACGAGCATCCGGCAGGGCATTCACTTCAAGGCGGTTTTTTCCTTCATTGTGAATGGTAATTAAGTCTCCCTCACCAGATAGATAAACCATTCTCCCATCGTTTAAGAGAATTGGGTGGCTGAAAAGAGCGCCATCTTCCGGCTGCGGTAGTAAGGCCACCCCATCAACTGTAGTTTTCAAAACAGGTGGTTGGCCTGCGGGTAAGTCCATCGTCTCCAATGATATCTGAAATACATCCTCACCCTCAATTTCAAAGGCCTGTCCGCTGCTATCCTCCAACGCGACGTACCATACTGATTTTTCTTGATAAGGCAGACTGACCAACCACATCGGTTTGCCAGCCAGTTGAATTTCAACAGTGATTTCTTCTGAGCCGCCCTCGCCTTGAACCACACGGTTACCATCCGGTTGCTGGTAGGTCAAACCGAGAGGGAGACCGGATGTTTGTTCGGGGCTCGACAGGGACTTCGTTGGTGTCATAACCGGGTTTGTGGAAGTGCTCGATTGTTCTTTTGTTGGTACCACAATCGGGGCAGGTTGTGACGCATTGCCTGCACTTGTGCAAGAAGAAAGAACGATTAAGAATGGTACGGATAAACATAGAAGGGTTTTAATCTTTGTCTTCATGATTTCTCTTTATAAATTTAAGGTATCCCTATTATAAATAAACAACCTCGTTATAAAGGGTAAATTGTATATTCCTTTAATTTAAAAAGAGATTACCAACCTTTAATAGCATAAACAATAATCGTAAACATCAACCAAGTCCAATTGGCAGCGAATGCTATTTAAAATTTTCTCTACTTGACTCTACCCCGATTATTTTTGTATACTATTTTTAGTGGCTGGTGGTTTTACCAGATTAAGAGGAGTTTTATGAGCAGAAGAATTGATCCAATCCAATCCGTCAGTTTGCAGGATGCGTGTGTACAAAAATTGGAAGGCTTGATCGTTTCCGGCGTTTTTGAAGCGGGGGAACGACTGCCCTCAGAGCGGGACCTGGCAGCCCAATTAGGCGTCAGCCGGCCAGTTTTGCACCAGGCCATTGTTACATTGGATGCCAAAGGATTGGTGCGAATCGAACCCCGCCGGGGTGTTTTTGTGTGTGATTTTCGGCGAGATGGATCAATTGCTTTATTAATGACCCTTATCCAACACAAAGACGGGGTTTATCAGCCGCAGTTACTTTCCAGTCTGATTGCTGCCCGTTTATTAATAGAAACTGAAACCGCCCGGCTGGCGGCGCTTAACCGCAGTGAAGCAGACTTGATGGAATTTAAAGCACTGGTGAACGAACGCAAATCGCTGAACCCATCCAATATCCCGGCACTGGTAACCTATGATTTTAATGTCCATCAATTAATTGCCGCTGCCTCGGGTAACTTGATGTATGCCCTGATCCTCAATTCCTTAAAACAAGTACATACCAACCTGGCCGGAGCTTTTTATCGAGCGTATCCATCCGGTTTGGTCGCTGATGAACTGGTTGATTTTCACCAACAGTTATTAACCGCCATTGAAAACCAGGACCCGGATCAGGCTGCGGCGGTTATGTCACAAATGCTGCAGCATGGTGAAAAACATCTTTTGTCCATCCTCCCCCTGGCTTAATCCAGCGGGGATTTTATCGGTTATTTCAAACCATTACCCTTTTTTTATATAACAATTGATTAGGTTCTTTAAAGGAGGTTTGTATGGAAACAGCCGTTTCAGCTTTTGGTATTAAACAAACCAAAAACCTTTCTCCTCGCATTCAGTGGCTGCGTGATTATTATTTTTTGGGTGTAAAGCGTAAGTGGAATAATGAATATACCGCCTGGACCACAGGCACACCCTGGGATTTTCAATACGAAGAAGGTAGTTTTCACATCGTACCGGAAACCTACAGCTTTTTAAGGACTTTCCGCTCTTCATTTAAACAAACAGCTTTACCTGTGAAATTGGATTCCGATTTTTGGAATTGGTCCCTGCCCGAACGTCGTGCCTGGTTTGTAAAAGAGGTGATGGTGAATTATCTGCCGCAGGAAATGCTGCCGGGTGACCTGATTGCAGGGGCAAGGTTTAATATCATGACCTCCGCCTGTCTGGATGAAAAACAAACGCGTGACTACTTAAACCGCATTGAAGGCAAAAACGGTGTTCGGGCAGCTTTATTGTGGTTTCACGATCACGGTTATGGGAACGCCGGTCCCACCAGCGGGCACCTCATTCCGGATTATGCCCGCGTACTGGCAGTAGGTTGGTTGGGCATCCATCAGGATCTACAAGAAAAATATACAGCGCTCACCCCTGACGAAAAACAAGGAAACAAAGGAGCGCAGTTACGAGCCATGCTGACTGCGTCCTTATTGCCAAAAGAATTGGCCAAAAAATATAGGACCTTGTGCTTAACCCTGGCTGAAGATGAATCGGATCCGGTCCGGTCTGAAGAATTAAAAGTCATGGCAGAAAACCTGGCCATTGTTCCCTGGTTACCACCGCAAAATTTCTGGCAAGCGGTGCAGTCGCTGTGGTTAACCCATATGCTGGTCATGGCAGATGAAAACTATCCCGGACCTGGAGTTTCCTTTGGCAGGATTGATCAATATCTCTATCCCTTCTGGAAGACCTCCATCCAGGCTGGAATGGACCCCGAATTTGGGAAAGAAGTTTTGAAGTGTTTCTGGATTCATGCCAATACGGCCTATGACGGCATGATTCGCACTGGTGGCAACCAGGGCATCACAGCCGGGTTTGGACAGTTATTTACCCTCTCCGGTTTGGGTGCAAACGGGGTAGACCAAACCAATGAACTGACCTACATCTTCCTGGATGTGATTGATGAAATGTCACCCATTCTGGAACCCAAACCGAATGTGCGTTTACACCGCGGTTCACCGGATAAACTTTTGGATCGGGTGGTTCAGATGGTCGCTGAAAGTCAGGGCGCACCCTTTTTACTCAACTTTGATGAACGTTCCATGGCTGGGCTGCTGCTGCAAGCCAAAAAAGCCGGGGTAGAACACCTCATCCACAAAGACAATGTTTTTGATTATGCCCCGGTTGGCTGTCTGGAAAACACCATGGTTGGTAATGATCGTTCCGGTACAGTGGATGCGAACCTGAATTTATTAAAAGCGGTGGAATTAACTCTAACCGGTGGGTATGACTTAATTCCTTTTACAGACGAAATGACCGGAAAAACAGAAAAACCAAAACGGTGGGGTGCCGATACCGGTGACGCAACCCGGTTTACCAGCTGGGAACAATTCTGGCAGGCTTACCTGACCCAAACCAGACACATCATAAACCGCATTGTGAACCTCTACGAAAAAGGGGAAGAAGTACGGGCAAGCTTTTCTCCGACACCTTATTTATCCTGCCTGGTAGGCGGCTGCGCGGAAAAAGGACTGGATGTAACCCAGGGCGGAGCCGAATTGAGTTTTGTCACCATTGAAGCCGTCACCTATGCCACCACCGTTGATTCGCTGCTGGCGGTGAAATACCTGGTGTTTGATGAAAAAATCTGCACGATGAGTGAATTAATCCAGGCCTTACGCCAGAATTGGGTCGGTTTTGAAGTGCTGCAAGCGCGAGCCAAAAACAAAGCCCCCAAATATGGCCGGGACGATGATGCGGCTGATTTGATGGCAAAACAAGTGATGGAATTCTGGACGGAAGAAACCTGGAAATATAAAACCTTATCGACACACCGGCAGTTTCGACCGGGTATGCTCAGCTGGAATTATTGGGTTGCCGATAGTTTTATCTTGCCCGCCAGTCCGGATGGACGCACTAAAGGCAAATTCCTCAGCAATGCCCTTTGCCCCTCCAATGGAGCTGATATTAACGGGCCAACCGCAAACGTTAACTCCGTTGGTAAGGTGCTCGGCGGTAAAGCGTCCAATGGAAATGGTGATTGGGAAGCGTATCTTAATCTCCTGCCAAACGGAGGCAGCCACACCATGTCATTCAGCCCTTCCTTGGTACGTGACCCGGAACACCAGCAAAAATTCAAGGGTTTCCTGCGAGGTTACGTGGAAAATGGCGGCACCGCCTTACAAATCAATATGATTAACGCCGATATCCTTCGTGATGCCCAGAAACACCCCGAAAATTACCGCCATCTCTTGGTGCGAGTTACCGGTTATAACGCTTATTTCACCAGCATTGGAAAAGAACTGCAAGATGAAATCATCGCCCGTGAAAGCCATAGGATGTAGTTAATGGCAAAAGATGGTTTGTTTTTACACCTCCAGCGTTTATCAACGGAGGACGGTCCTGGTATCCGTACCACAGTTTTCTTAAAAGGCTGTTTCTTAAACTGTGCCTGGTGCCATAACCCTGAAAGTATTTCTAATAAGGTGCAGGTACAGCATATTGAAACGACCTGTATTCACTGCGGTACATGTTTGTCGGCCTGCCCACAGGGATGTTTACTGGCGGACGAGAACGGCACGATTCAAATTAACCGGACGGAGTGTGATGGCTGTGGTCAATGTGTGGAAGCCTGCCCAACCGGTGCAATGGAGTTGTTGGGCCAATCCATCAGCGTTTCTGCTTTAACCGACATCTTATTAAAAGATCGCAGTTATTACGAAACCAGCGGTGGTGGGGTAACTTTTTCCGGTGGAGAACCAGCCTTACAAGCTGATTTTTGTGCCACGGTGATGTCCAATCTAATGGAAGCTGGTATACATACCGCCCTGGATACCTGTGGTTTGGCTTCCGGCCAGCAGTTGTTAAGCCTGCTGTCTTTTACCAGGCTTGTTTTGTTTGATCTGAAATTGATGGACCCGCAGTTGCACCAACGGTATACAGGCGTTTCAAACACAGCCATTCTTAATAATCTACTTCTTGTCCGCGATACGATCACCAGGCAGCCTAACACCCGCTTATGGATTCGCACCCCCTTGATTCCACAAGCCACCGATTCGCGAAAGAATCTAATCAGCATCGGTGATTTTTTAGCCAAAAACCTGCCAGGGATTATCGACCGTTGGGAATTATGCGCCTTTAACAATTTATGCCGTGATAAATACCGCCGTTTGGACTTAGATTGGAATTATGCAGACACTCCCTTGTTTACACAAACCGAGTTAGACCAACGGTTAGCCTGGGCGATGGAAAGCTCCTTTCCATCCGAAAAAATCATACTATCCGGTGCCAGCCGGGTGAACAATGTTATTGGAGGAGAATAAAATGAATACCTTTACCGAAGCGGATATCCGTGATTTGGATGTAGCGTTAAAAGTGGGCATCCTGGCTACCATTAACCCGCAGGGACAGCCTCATTTAACCATGTTATCTTCTCTGCGCCCTTATGAAAAAGACAAACTGGTGTGGGGTCAGTTTACGGAAGGTTTGAGTAAAACATTTATCCAAAACAACCCAAAAACGGGCTTTTTGATTATGTCCTTAAATAAAGAGGTCTGGTTTGGTAAAGCCCAATTTACCCATAACAGCCAACAAGGGGCTGAAATCGAAAACTATAATAACCTGGCTATGTTTCGTTATAACGCCTATTTTGGAATACATACCGTTTATTATATGGACCTGATCTCCAACAGCGGACGGCTTGCACTTCCGATGGGATCAGTCATTTTTTCAGCCGTAAAAACCATGGCAGCCCGCTTTCTGGCAAAAAAAGAGCAGTTGCCCAATGTGCTTAACCCCTGGGTAAAGGCTTTATTTAACAAGCTCGATAATCTAAAATTCATCAGTTATATCGACCAGGACGGTTTCCCGATTGTTTTACCAGTTATTCAAACACAAGCCCTTGATTCCCACCGTATTCTATTTGCAACAGGTGCATACACCCAAGATTTAAGCAAACTGCCAAAAGGAACTTCGGTTGCCGTTTTTGCCATGTCCTTTGATATGGAAGATGTTTTGCTGCGCGGAGAATTTGCCGGAATCCAACGCGTAGGGGGGTTTAACTGCGGTGTGATTGATATTGATTGGGTATATAACGCTATGCCACCAAAACCACAGCAAATTTATCCGTCGTTACCAGTTGAAGCCGTGTCTGAATTTTAAACCTAATTATTGATACCTGGTATCAAGAAATATTCACAAAAAATTCATGGGGTTTCTTTTGATTTATGTTATCTTTAAATTAAACAACATCCCCGTTTTACAAAACAACAACAATGAAACGTTTATTAAATTTATTGGATCAAAAGAAAACCAAGAAAAATTTATACGCCAGTATAGTGATCAAAATCTCCATTCTGGTTATTCTTTTTTTGGTTGTTGGCATCAATATTACAGTGTCATATTTCCAAATGCGCCAGTTTGCATTAAATGAAGCCCAAGATAAAGCCAATATTTTAATTCAACACAACTTAGCCATTCATACTTATTTTACGAAACAATTAAAACCAACCGTTTTTGGCGATTTATCCAATGAATGGGATACTGATTCATTTTCTCCACAATGGATGTCCTCTACCTTTGCCGTACGTGAAATTGATCAATATTTTCGCCAGGTGAGTTTGTTTGGTGATTATTATTATAAAGAAGCAGCGATTAATGCAAGATACCCATTAAATGAAGCAGACTCATTAGAAAGTGAATTTTTAAACCGGTTAAACGCTGATCCCACGCTCCAGGAAGATGTGCGCATCCGGATTATTGATGGCGACCCTTATTTTGTTACGATGGTTCGTGGTGAAACCATGTCTTCAGAATGTTTGGTTTGTCACTCGACGCCGGAAAACGCACCCGTGGAATTGGTAACATTTTATGGTGATGAACGAAGTTTTAACCGTAAAAATGGCGAAGTGGTTTCAGCCATATCGATCCACATTCCTTTGGGGGCAGCATTACAAGAAGCAAATCAGAATTTCTTAAGCCTTTCCATTACGCTAATTGGCCTGCTTATTTTGTTATATATTGGGTTTAATTATTTTATCAACAAGTTCATGGTCAATCCGATCCGTGAGATTCGTTTATCCGCACAGCAAATCGCCGAAAATGAAAATTTATTGGGGCAGACAATCACTTTGCCAAAAGTGGAAGAATTACATGGTTTAGCGCTAGCATTTAACCAACTTTCCATTAATTTAAAGAAACATAAAGAGAATCTGGAAGAAACAATTCAGGAACGCACCCAGTCACTATATAAAAACCAGCGGTTTTTGGATCAAATCCTAAGCACACTGCCAAATATGGTTTCGATAGTACACTGTAAAACCAAAAAATATCTTTATGCCAACCGTGAATTAAGCCTTTTTTTGGGGTTGCCCGTTGAAAAGATTTTATCCGGAGATATTTCCTTATTTGAAAATCAACTTCCCCCCGACAGCCAGGAAAGTTTTCAAACATTCAAACAAGATATATCCCAAAAAATGGATGATGAGGTTAGTAAAATATTTTTACAAATATACAATAGTGAAAGGGAGTGCATCTGGCTGGAATCACGGGCAATTGTATTTGAGCGTGATGCGTCCGGTTATCCGGAACAAATATTATTTATATCGCGGGATGTCACCTCACAACGACAGGCGGAAGAGAAATTAAAATTCCTGGGATTACATGATGCCTTAACTGGTGTAAAAAACCGGAACGCTTTTGATTTAGCTCTACAGGAAATGGGAAATCCACAATATTTTCCTATCACCATGATGATGGGTGATGTGGACAACCTGAAAGAACAAAATGACCGCTTTGGGCATGCGGCAGGAGATCGTTTATTACAACAAATTGCCCAGGTTTTACAAGCCTCTTTACGGGAAAGTGATCTTGTTGCCCGAATCGGGGGAGATGAATTTGTGATGCTGCTGCCAAACACAAACGGAGCCAAGGCAGCCGAAATAAAAGATCGGATTTTAGAAAATTTATCCTCTATATTAAAAAAAGAAAAGATTACAAACAGCGGATTATCATTAGGCGTGGTAACGATTACCGATCCCAATCAATTGGATAGTGTGATGCCTCTTGTAGATAAACGTATGTATGAAGAAAAGGCAAAACATAAGGGCGGTCATTAACAAAGCGTGTGGAAACGATGCGCTTGGTTAGTTATATGGGGTTCTTGAGACACGAAGCTGTGGAATGATGATTCGACCTTACCAAAAAAATGCGTCACAGCACTGCTTAAGCCGCAGATTCGTTCATCAAAGCAGCGCGTTCGCTCAAACTTAATTCACCCGTTTGTTTTTTGAAATTCTTCGGGTTGATGCGCTGTAAAAGGAAAAGTGAAATGACCAGCATTATCGTTTCGAGAATAAACACAATCACATAACCATAAACTGCGTTATTTAACAGCTGTGTTGCAAGATCACGAACCACACCACCCATTAACGTCCCCAAGAAACGGGATAAGGCATTCGCCACACCCCAGGCACCGATGAACAAACCCACCCGTTCGGTGGTCATATCTAACATGAGGGATAAATTCGAGGTGGTGCTGGCACCCGTCCCAAACCCAAGCAGTAAAACACCGGCGTAAAAAACATAACTGTTGGTTAAGATGCCGCTGATTGAAATGGCAATAAAACCGGCCATTGCGATCCAGGCAGAAAAACGTGCCACCGTTTTTTTAGAAACCCAACGTTCCATAAATGAAGCGGCCATCAGGGCGATTAAGACACAAGTACCCCAAATTGAAGTAATGCGGGTGGTAGCCTGCACGGATAATCCAAACGCTTCCGCCCCAAAAGGCTCTAATAATACATCCTGCCCTAAAATTGCGGCCAGTAACACGGTCAGATAGATAAAAAATGCCTTTGCCTGTGAGCTTTCAAATACGCCCCGAATTAACACCAACCACGGCGTACGGTCTTCATTACTGATGGTCTTTGATGGGGTTTTATCTCTTGGTTCCAGTTTGAATAAACCAATCAGACCCAGAACAAGCGCTACCAAGGCTACATAACGAAAGGCTTGCTGTAAAATTTGTGGGGAATAGACTTCCAACAATCTACTTAATCCTGCCGCAGTAAAAATAATACCAATAATCATAAACACCCACATGACGGCAATCGTACGGGAGCGGCCTTTTTCACCGGATAACTCCGAAGCCAACGAAAGATAAGAAACACTGGCAAAGTTGTAGCCCATACCCCAGGCACCAAATACCAGCGCACTTAAGAACAGTCCAAGCCAGAAATTGGTGGGCATCACAAACACAGCCATCGGAGCAATCGCCACACCGGCCACGGTTAGGATCAAGCCAAACAGAATATACGGTGTACGCCGCCAGCCAAAGATGGGGTGGCGGTCAGCATACGACCCAATTGCAACTTGAATCGGAGAAAACAAATAAGGCAAAACAGCCAAAATGGAAACCAGGGTGGCAGAAAGCGCCAATTCTTTAATCATCACCCGGTTTAATGTACTGTTGATGGGAACAAGGGTCATGGCAACTGCCACATGGATCAATGCTAACTGGATTCTTTTTCTAAACATAAACCTTCCCTACACTCGGTATTCTACTTTGTAAATTTACCCCATTCGATTAAAAAAGAGATTAAATTGTATAGGTTTTCACAAAAGACTCATGGGATTCTTAAATAAATGGTTAAAATGTTGGGCACCTTGCTTTCATGGCAGAGAATTTAGACCGCAACGGACAGAACAGACCTCGAGATGTATTCTACCAAGAAGGTTGTTGTTAATCAGTCAAAATTCCCGCACAGGTTATCCTTAGCCCAAAAATCTCGAGGTCAGGGAGACTTTTAACATACCTATATTTTGTGTAAAAATCCTTTGTGGGCCCTGTGCCCTGAAAGGGGTATCGTGGTTAAAATGTTGGGCACCTTGCTGTTAAAACGTTATGAAAAACTACCAAGTCTTGCGATAGGTTTAGTCTGAAGTTCAAACCTTGCCCAACCTACGCTTCTTTTAACGCTTTTTTCAGAGCCTCATGCAAAGACCGGGCCTCAATCACCTCAATGCCTTTCGGCCAGGGTTCACCACCCCGCACCCGGCGGGGCACAATGGCTGTGCGGAAACCCAACTTGGCTGCTTCCTTTAAACGTGCTTCCAACTGCCCCACCCAACGCAGTTCACCGGATAATCCGATCTCACCCAATAGGACTGCATCAGCACGAACCGGGACATCCTTCATGGAAGAAGCAATCGCCGCTGCAATCGCCAGATCGGCGGCTGGTTCATTGATCTTTAAGCCCCCGATGACATTAACAAATACATCCTGCTCTGCCAGGCGAATACCTAAACGCCGGGTTAACACCGCGACCACTAACAACAAGCGGTTAAAATCAACGCCGTTTGGTGTGCGGCGTGCATTACCGAACTGGGTGGGACTGGTAAGCCCTTGTAATTCCACCAACAACGGACGCGTACCTTCCATCGTCACGACTACTGAAGAACCTGGAGCGTTCACCATTCGCTCCGCCAAAAACGCCTCAGAGGGATTGGGCACTTCAATCATACCATTGCCCCGCATCTCAAAAACCCCTACTTCCGAGGTTGGTCCAAAGCGGTTCTTCACCGAACGTAATAACCGAAAAGCCTGGTACCGGTCACCCTCCAAATACAAAACGGTATCCACAATATGCTCCAACACCCGCGGCCCGGCAATTGCCCCTTCTTTGGTGACATGCCCAATCACAAATACGGCTACACCCATTGATTTGGCCAGTTCCCGCAGCCGGGAAGAACACTCTCTCACCTGGGTTACGGAACCTGCGGACGAGTTGATTTCCGGGATATACACCGTCTGAATCGAGTCGATGATCAGGATTTCCGGTTTAACGGTTTGGACATGTTCCAAAATGGTATTCAGATTGGTTTCTGTCACCAGGTACAGATCATCCGGCATGGGCTGTTGGCTGGTTCCCGGTTGGTTCAGCAGCCGCATGGCCCGCATTTTGATTTGTTTTTCAGATTCTTCACCTGAAACATATAAAACGGGAGAACTTTCGTCCTGGTCTGCCATTTCCATTGTCATTTGTAACAACAAGGTTGACTTTCCAATCCCCGGATCTCCACCCACCAGCACAATGGAACCCGGCACAATACCGCCACCTAAAACGCGTGCAAATTCACTGATGGAAAGGGGGATACGTTCATCCAAACCGCCTTCGATCTCTTGTAATTTGACAGGTTTGGATTGAATACTTAAACCTCGATTAACATGTTTACTACTCACAGATGGTTCCGGGTTAATCACTTGTTCCTGCATGGTATTGTACTGCTCACATTTTGGACAGCGCCCCAAATTATGTACCGATATCCGCCCGCAATTTGAACAAACATACTGCACCCTAGTTTTTGCCATTACCATCTCCATTTATTGAAATTTAGTTCTATTATACGACAAACTATATAAAAAGTGAAAAATAAACACCGCTTCGGTATATATGGTCCAGTGCTTTTCACAAAGGAACATGGCAGAAAATGAGTGAGGAAAGTAAACAATGACCAGCCCCCTATCCAAACGGATAGGAGAAAACCAACTTTGCAGATGGTACAAGGCTTTTTGTCTCAATTTATACTAAGGGTGTAGAAAAAAATAAAGGAGAATTGTTAATGGTACCTACCAAAAAAAGACGCTGGTTATGGATTTTCCCTGGTTTGTTCGTATTTTGTTTTTTGACGACAGCGATCAGCTTCTTAATTAACCTGACATTGCCCACAACATCACCGGTTGTAGAAACCCTTTCCGCTTTGGAAAAAGCCCGGATTGAAGAAAGTTTTCACATCAGGGCTACGTTGGGAAACCAGATTTTTCCCGGTTTTGGAGAAGAAAATTTGGCACAGGTGGTCTACAACGAAAAACACGCCTTTTTGTTAAACCAACACAATCCGTCTGATGGATGGTATGCCTTACCTTCTGAGGATTTAAAAGGAAAAGCATGGACTCTTGTTCCCGATGATTATTGGAACGGGCTCTCTTATTACCGGCAAGAATTGGAAGATGATATCACCCCACAGGCTTTTGCTGTACGGATTGGTGATACCTACGCTGGTAGTATGACCACTCTGGATTGGATGCGGATCAGCTTGATGGATCAATTCCGCCAGGATTTACCAGGGTTCTTAAAACCGATTTTCCCCTACCAATGGGTGACCAATTTTTTCATCAGCGGCAGCGATATGTATATCTCCCTGCTGGAACACGAAAGTTTTCATGCTTACCAGGCCACCTGGGCACCGCAGCGTTTTTATCCAGCGGAAAAATCGAGCAGATTGGCTTCACAGTATCCCTGGTTTGAAGAACAAACAATTTCTTTATGGGACACCGAACTTAATTTACTACAGACGGCTTTAAAAAGCAGTGATACAGCGGAAATCCGTCAATTGGTTGAACAATTTTTAGCCGAACGGGATAAACGCCGGGAAGATATGAACTTGCCCCAAAATTTGACCGATTATGAAAATAACCGGGAATGGATGGAAGGCATGGCGTTTTATGTAGAAATTGAAAGTTGGCGATTAGCTTCAGAAAGCGACTCCTACCAATCCGTACCCGCAATCCAAACGGACCCATCTTTTTATCATTTCCGAAAATTCAACACACGTTGGAAGCGAGCACTTAACCAAATTCCTCGTATGGCAAAAGATGAAGGCGATGGCCGATTTTATTACAGCGGCATGGCCCAGGCTTATCTACTGGATCAACTTCTGCCAGATTGGAAAACCTTATTGTATGAAGATCCTACTTTAAATCTGGAAGACTTGTTAAACATAGCGGTACAAAACGCTGATTAATAAACAGTCTATTCGCATTCTTTCCTCCCTTTAAAACGGCGTGTATTCCCCTGTACACGCCGTGTTTCTTTTTACCAACCTATCCTTTTCACTACACTTCCCCCTCAGCATCGGGTAAAATGACTGATAGACAATTCACCAGGAGACAGGTATGAATGACCAACAAGTAATTTTTTCAATGGTGCGTGTCAGCCGCACATTCCCCCCGACCAATAAACAGGTCCTGCGGGATATTTCGCTCGGGTTTTATTATGGTGCAAAAATCGGTGTACTCGGCTTAAACGGGTCCGGTAAAAGCACTTTGTTAAAAATAATCGCTGGCAAAGATGACGGATATACCGGAGAGGTGACTTTCTCCAAAGGATATTCCGTTGGGCTGCTCGAACAGGAACCGGATCTGGATAACAACAAAACCGTAAGAGAGGTGGTCGAAGAAGCGGTTCAGCCCATTGTTGAAAAACTTAAGAAATTTGACGAAATTAACAATTTGTTTGCCGACCCGGATGCGGATTTTGAAACCCTCATCGCTGAACAGGGCCGCCTGCAAGAAGAATTAGATCACCTGGATGCCTGGACATTAGATAACCGGCTGGAAATCGCGATGGATGCCTTACGCTGCCCGCCTGGTGACACCCCCGTAAAAATCCTTTCGGGTGGAGAACGCCGCCGCGTGGCGCTAACCCGCCTGTTATTAACCGAACCGGATATTCTATTACTGGACGAACCAACCAACCACCTTGATGCCGAATCGGTCGCCTGGTTGGAACGCCATCTGCAAGATTACCGCGGTACTGTTATCGCCGTCACCCACGACCGTTACTTCCTCGATAACGTCGCTGGTTGGATTTTGGAACTGGACCGCGGTCACGGCATTCCCTGGAAAGGCAACTACTCCTCCTGGCTGGAACAGAAAAAGAACAAACTGGCCGTGGAAGAAAAAACCGAATCGAAACGCCAGCGCACCCTGCAGCGCGAATTAGACTGGATCAATATGTCCCCCAAAGCTCGACAGGCCAAAGGGAAAGCCCGTGTTGCTGCCTACGAAAAACTGCTCAGTCAGGAATTTGAAGAATACCGCGGCGAGCAGGAAATTTATTTGCCTGCTGGAGAACGATTGGGCAATGTGGTCATTGAATTAAATAACGTTACCAAAGCCTATGATGACAAATTATTAATTGATAACTTTACCGCCATCATTCCGCCAGGCAGCATTGTGGGTGTTATTGGCCCAAACGGCGCCGGTAAAACGACCCTGATGCGAATGATCACCGGGCAAGAACAGCCCGACAGCGGCACGATTGAAATCGGGCAAACGGTTCAGTTAGCTTATGTAGATCAGAGCCGCGAGACCCTGAACGGGGAAAACACCGTCTGGCAGGAGATTACCGATGGCCTTGATAACCTGACCCTCGGAGACCGCAAAATGAACTCCCGCGCGTATGTATCTTCCTTTAATTTCCTGGGACCTGACCAGCAAAAACTGGTCAACACCCTATCTGGTGGAGAACGCAACCGGGTACACCTGGCAAAAATCCTCAAACAAGGTGCCAATGTTGTGCTGTTAGACGAGCCCACCAACGACCTGGACGTGAACACCCTGCGTGCCCTGGAAGAAGCCTTGGAAAACTTTGGCGGCTGCGCCATTGTAGTATCCCACGATCGTTGGTTCCTCGACCGCATCGTGACCCATATCCTTGCTTTTGAAGGTGACAGTCAGATCATGTTCTATGGCGGTAACTGGTCGGATTACGAAGCAGACCGCAAACGCCGTTTGGGCATTTCTGCCGATACCCCGCAGCGTATCAAATACCGCGATATCAAACGTTAAGAAGCATTTCAAAAAGTGGATTTCGTAATCTGAAATCCACTTTTTTTATGATTTAAAAAAACTTATGGCTGAAACATTCTTCCGGTTTAAAAGATAAACAGACTTTATCGCTTATTGAATGATTTCAATACCCAAATCGCGATAGGGCTGTAATAAATCGAGCGGTGCATTTTTTTCAGTGATGATCATTTCCAATTCCTGAATTTTCCCTACCGTAAAATGGGAAGCCGTGCCCAGTTTATTAACCGTGGCCAATGCTGCCACATCTGCCGATTGTTCAATCATGGCACGTGAAATAATCGATTCTTCCATATCGGGAATGGTGATCCCTTTTTCCGGATGTAAACTGCACACACCCAGCATACATAAATCCGCATGCATGCCGCGGATGGATTGTAAAGCCTCACCGCCAACCGTGACCATTGATCGCTTAAATAACCGCCCGCCAATCAGGATTACTTCAATTCGCTCGTGGTCCCCCAAGGCAACAGCAACGGCCGGGTTGTGGGTGATGACGGTAGCTTTAATATCCAGTGGTAAGGCCGCTGCCAACTGCACATTTGTGGTACCGCCTGTTAAAAAAACCACCATATCATTTTGAACCAGCCGGGCCGCCCGCTGCGCGATACCGATTTTTGCAGCACTGAGGTTTTTTTGTCTGTGGCTGTAACTGGTTTCATCCGGAGAACGTAACAAAGCCCCACCATGAACCCGTTGGATCAAACCATCACTCGCCATTTCGCGCAGATCACGCCGAATCGTGTCTTCCGATGTGCCTAATTGTGCACTTAATTCGGAAGCCAATACACGCCCCTCTTTACGTAATAATTCCAAAATGTAATTTCTGCGTTCTGCAGCCAGCATACAAACCTCTTTTTGCGTGTTTATGCTTGTTTTTTCTTGACTTTTCTTGTTTGAAGCATTATTATGCTTATAGTATACACGATTTTGCATAAAAAGGTATTAAATAGGCAGTAACATGAAAAAACAAGCATTTAAGCGGGATAATATTACATGGCAGTTATATATCTTACTTTCCTTTTACGGTTTTTTAATCAATATTCTTGGTCCGCTAACCCCATACCTCCGTGCAGAACATAACAGCAATTATGCAACCGCCGGCTTACATTTCAGCCTGTTTGCCGTAGGAATGTTAATTGCCGGCAGTTTTGGTGAACTTGTCGTAAAAAAACTGGGCACCATGCGCACATTATGGTTCTCCGCACTGGGCACCGTACCGGGAATCTTTTTTATTCTTTTCGCCCAGCAAATCTGGTTCAGCCTAACCGGGGCTTTTTTAAGTGGTTTGTTAGGGTCATTTATTTTAACCACCATTCCCGGTGCCCTGGCGATTAAATATGGGGATTTACAAGCCACCGCCTTTGCTGAAATTAACGCATTTGCTGCCCTTGCTTCCGTAACTGCCCCACTGTTAGTCGGTGGATTAGCAGCCACACCCCTGGGTTGGCGCAGTGCCTTGATTCTGCCGTTTGTTCTTCTGTTTATCTACGTTCTTTTTCAATACAAAAATCTCAAAGCGGGATTTTCCTTACAATTAAAAAGCCAACAGGCTATTGAAACTTCGCCCAGCAAACTACCGATTACCTATTGGTGGGCCTGGTTGGGCATCCTGTTGGTGGTAGCCATTGAATTTTGTATGATCTACTGGAGCAGTGACTTTTTGATCAGCAGCAGCGGTTTACCCATCCATATTGCCGCTCTATCGGTCGCTTTTTTTCTAAGTGCCATGTTGGTCAGCCGGTCAGTTGGCAGCCGGTTATTACAACAATCTAACCAACGGCGTGTATATAATTGGGCCTTGCTGCTTACAACGCTCGGATTTTTGTTATTCTGGCTGCCGGAAGTACTGCCGGTTAAAGTGATTGGTTTGTTTATCACCGGACTCGGTGTGGGTAACCTCTACCCGATCACCATCTCATTTGCCATCCGTACCGTGAAACCTCAGTCAACGGAGGCAGCCAGCGCACGTACCAGTTTAGCCTCGGGTGGCGCCATCTTAAGTTTGCCCCTCCTGTTGGGGCTGGTCGCTGATCAAACTGGTCTGAACACAGCCTATGGACTGGTTTTGGTGCTGATTCTGTTCAGCTTCTTGGTACCTTTATTAACCCAACCCATAAATAAACAAATTTAGGAAAACAAAAAATGAAGTTTGACTGTATTATTTTTGATATTGACGGCACATTAGGGGATACCCTTTATTACTGCATTGAAGCCTTTCATATTACCCTCGCCGAAATAAACCACCGGACCTACACGGACGAAGAAATTACCCAATATTTCGGGACTGCGGAAGAAGGTATCTTAAAACACCTGGTCAGTCCCGAACTGTATCCACAGGTTTTACAAACCTATTACCGGGTTTATGAAGATCTTCAAAAACAACATATTCAGCTTTTTCCCGCTGTTCGCCCCATGTTGAATAAAATCCATCAAGCCGGGTTAACCATGGCAGTTGTCACCGGAAAAGGACCCACCACAGCTGAAATCGCCCTGCGTGATTTTGAGCTTTTGGCTTATTTTGATAGTGTGGAATTTGGATCCATGCAGAAAAAAAGCAAATTGGCCTCCTTAAAAAAGACTTTAGATACACTCCAGTGTCTGCCAGACCGTACCGTATATATCGGAGACACCAATCAAGATATGCTGGATGCCCAAGCCTGCGGTATGTGGGGCGCCGGCGCAGCCTGGGCCTCCACCGCTACCCTGAAACAGGAAGATTGGAATGGTCGGGTGAGGGTGTTTGAAACCATCGAATCCTTAGAAACCTGGTTGTTAACCTAACAAACCTTTGTAACACCACAGCAAAAAAACACAATCAACCTGTCTCAAGGAGAACATCGACAGTGTATAATCAATAAAAACCCCATTCAAAAAACACTTTTTGATTCTCCTAAAATTATGGCAAAAAAAACAGACATTTCCGAAACAAAATTACTTAAAACAGCCCTTGCGAATTTCATCAAAAATCCCCAAGACGAGACGCACATCCAAAAAAACAGCCCATCCAAGGAAATTCAGTCCGAACTGAACGAACAAGAAACATGCCCTGGCCTTGATCGTCAAAAACCAAATCAAAAACCTGGCGAAAAAAAGGAGATCCATCAAGGAGATATATACTGGGTTCGTTTACCGGTTCAAAACGGGGAAGATCCTGGTTATTCCCATCCTCATGTCGTTATCCAAAACCACAGTCACACCAACAGCGTGGTTGTTTGTGCTATCACCTCAAATAAAAAACAGGCTAACCTGCCAGGGAATATATTACTTGAGATAGGGGAAGCCAATTTATCCAGGCAAAGTATTGTGGTTGTTTCCCGAATTTCTACGGTGGATAAAACACAACTTGGTGAATATATCGGCACGTTAACCCAAGATCGGATCAATCAAATTTTGGCTGGTTTGAAGTTTCTTCATTTATCTTTTTTTGATCGATAATTTTGGCATCACATCTGTTTAAAGAACAAACCTCGGGCTAAAATTGCTTGCTTTCAATGCGGTATGATGATAAATGCGGGCATGCTGTATGAGTGGATTTGCATTTCAGAATCCCGAGGTTTGGTAGGTCGATAAAGCGATTGGCTCCAGATCATTATGTTGTTTTAAAGATTCATGTCATAATAAACATGATATTTTCCCTGTTAATTAGATACATAGACAATGTAAGCGGGATAAGTTTATTGACCAAAAACAGATTTTTCAAAAGTCAGTGAGAAAAAAATGATAGATATTATGATTCCAACTTACGAAATGATGATGAATCCTGCGCTTCAGGCACTAAAGGAATTGGGTGGTTCTGCAACAATCGAGGAATTATATAACAAGGTTGTTGAGATCATGGGATTATCTGAAAATCAACTTGAAATAATCCATGATCCTGAACGTAGTAGTCATACAGAAGTTGAATATAGATTAGCTTGGACTCGAAGTTATCTAAAGAAATATGGATTACTGGAAAATTCGAGCCGTGGTATATGGGCACTTACAACAAAAGGTAGAAATATCGATAAAGTAAACCCAAAAACAGTTACTCGTTATTGGCGGGAAGAAAGAAAAAAAGAAACCTCGACTACATTAGAAGAAATTGATGAAAGTGAAAAAGAAATAACATGGCAAGAAGAATTACTTAAAACTCTTCTTTCAATAAAACCAGATGCATTTGAACGTCTTACGCAGCGCCTACTTCGCGAATCTGGATTTACACAAGTACAAGTTACTGGCCGGACAGGTGATGGAGGAATTGACGGAAAAGGTATTATGCGTCTCAGCGGTTTGTTGAGTTTCCACGTAATTTTCCAATGCAAGCGGTATAAAGGATCTGTATCAGTGAGTCAAGTAAGAGATTTTCGTGGAGCAATGGTTGGAAGAGCTGATAAAGGGTTATTAATAACCACTGGTAACTTTACAAAAGATGCTGTAACCGAAGCAACACGTGATGGAGCACCAGCAATTGATTTGATTGATGGTGAGTTACTTGTAAATAAGTTAAAAGAATTAGGGTTGGGTGTTAAAACTGAAATTATTCAAGTTGAAAAAGTATTAATTGACAAAGAGTGGTTACTTTCTGTATAAAAATCATATGAACACCATCAGCAACAACCAAGATTATTACGACCAGATATTTGAAAAAGTCCATTTGGAAGCGAACACAACCCTGAGCGCCAACTTTACGGATTGTGATTTTGTGAAATGCAGTTTCACATCGGTACTACTTAATAAGTGCCGCTTTTCAGGCTGCACTTTTTTGGAATGTGACCTCAGCCTGGCACAATTACCGGGTTGTTCCTTTCCGGCAACCCGTTTCGAAAAGTCAAAACTGATCGGCATCAACTGGACTTTGGCAGATTGGTCTTCTCCCGGTTTTCAGAAATTGATAGGGTTTTACGATTGTGTCCTTAACCACAGCACCTTGATCGGGTTAGAACTTGAAAATCTTCAAATCATAAACTGCATCGCCCATGAAGTTGATTTCCGCGAGACGAATTGTTCCAAAGCGGATTTTAAAGGAACGGACCTGGCAAAAAGCATCTTTGGCAACACCAACCTAACCAAAGCCGATCTAAGCCAGGCGCGAAACTATGCGATTGATCCCGGAGCAAATATCTTAAAAAAAGCAAAGTTCGCTTTGCCGGAAGCAATGTCCATTTTATATAATATGGATATTATTTTAAAGGAGTAAGTTGATTAACGAAAAACCAATTGCCTATGGGCGTACCGCTGAAATTTACGCCTGGAAAAACAATACCATCCTCAAATTATTTTATGATTGGGTTCCAACTCGTGATCCCCACTACGAAGCCACCATTCACCAACAAGTTCAAAAACATTCCCTGCCCATACCGAAATTAATCGAAGAAACTCATTTCAACGGGAGAGCCGGCATTGTGTACGAAAGGGTACAGGGTCCGGATATGTTAACGGTGCTGTTTCAAAAGCTGTGGCGGTTACCGTGTTTGATTCAACAGATGGCGACCTTACAATCACAACTTCATCAAGTCCAAATCTCGGAATTACCTACTTTAAAGGATAAAATTCGATACGATATCTCAAGCGTAGCTTTATTAACCCAAAGTGAAAAAGACCAACTGATAAAACATCTGGATCAACTGCCAAACCGTTCTAACCTGTGTCATTTTGATTTTCACCCGGGACAAATCATCTTAACCGAATCCGGCCCAGTCATTGTAGATTGGATTACAGCCTGTCAGGGTGACCCGGATGGGGATATTGCCCGCACCTTAACCCTTTTAAAATTTGCCGTGTTACCAGACCCCAATGTTTTAAAACAAATCCTCTTAAGACTCATCAGCCGCTGGATTTCTCGGATTTATCTTAACCAATTGGCAAAACTCGACCCGCAGTTTGACCGGCAGGCCATTCAAGCCTGGATGCTGCCGATTGCAGCCGCCCGCCTGAGTGAAAATGTGACCAATGAAGAACAAAAAATATTAACCTGGATCAGAAAAAAATTAAAAAACTAAACCAAAAAACCTTCTTGTTTTAATAAATCATCCAAATGATCCAATAGTGTATTTATATCCATAATTACTTGATGATTGGTTATGGCCGCGCTGCGCAAAATATTGGTTATATCCTGTGCCATATCTACCGGCAATTTTTCACATTCGACCAGGGCTGTTTCAAGCAATCGTTTTTCTCCGGGATGTAACACCCGGTTCAGGGCAAAAATGATATCAAAATAGCTGGCTATTAAAGCCGCCACACGGTGATTCAGGCTTACCAGGTCTCCTCGTTGGATGGCTTTTTTGATTTGGTTCAGGTAAGAAGGAATCACGGATCGCAAAACAGCATGGTTTTTTACAATAATACTTTGCCGCAGCTTTTCAGGATAAACGACCTGAGTTTTTGTTTTTAAATTCGTCAACCAGCCTTCCCGGTCAAATAAAATTTTTGCATTTTTTATCGATCGCCAGAAACAGGTCGTATATCCCATCCAGGATTGCTGCTTCACTAGAACTCCATCCAACATGTCTTCAATCCATTTTGTATCCCAGTAAATAATGTCCACCTCAATGCCTGAGGATTTGTCGATCCATTCATCTCCAAGATCCCAAAAAGTCAGGTTCAGATCAGCTTTAGAAGCACCAAGCTGTTGGACTAGGTCCTGTCTTTTTTCCAATGGAATAATCTCAGTAGTAAAGACATATAGGTCGATATCCGAACCTGCTTCGCCTTTATCACTGACAACTGAACCACCGAGCGCTACGGCCTGCACCTGGGAAAATTGTTTAAATTGTTCCGATACGATTTGTGCAAGTTGATGGTGTTTAAGTAATTTTAACTTGGTCATTTGTTTTCCTGATGGAATGTGTTTTTTTAATTATACAAATGCAGTCCACAGCAGCAATATAAATATGTGATTAACAATTCACATCATGATTTACGATAACGAATTTATTTTTACTAATATCCGGAGCAACGATTAATTTAATCTTGCGTAAACACGAGGAGTTATCCCAAAAACAATTTATCCAAAGAAAATCTGCATGAATAAAAAGAATTGGTTCCATTTCCTTTTTTCGTTGTGACCTTTTTATGGTCATGGTTGATTTGGCTGCCTTTGGTTCTTGCCGGAAATGGGATCTTCCCCATCGGTAAAGATGTAATACAGGCAATCTCAATACCGAAACGAACCTTAACATCCGGTTTTATTTTCAGAACGGCAGTGTGCCCGGCTCCGGGTCTGTACTGAAAATCAAATTACCGCCGTCCATTGCCAGATTTAAATAAAGCAGACCATCCTCAAAGACATAGGTCACCACGTAATCCAAATTCGATACAAACTCACTGCCCAACGATTCCGGCGGACAACCCATCTTTGTGGTAACGATTGGTTCAAAAGCCAGGGATGAGTCTGCAAGGGTATAGGCGCTAAAACCGGTGTTGCAGTCAGCCTGAATTTGCACTGTTCCATCCGGGTTCAGTTGGAAGTTATAATTTGTTGGATCAGGCACAACGATATGGTGGATATCATCCATACTTTGCAAACCCAACCAATACCAGACTGGCCCCACCAGAGAAAATTCATCCGGTTGTAAATCTGCCAATAAGGGCAGCGGCGTGTCCGCTGCGGCGGTAAAGATCATATCTCCTGCATCCATCTTGAGGTTAAGGTGCAGCACACCATCTTCGATGATGTAGGTCACGACGTCGTGCAGGTAACCCGTATAATCCATATCGAAGGAATCATCTCCGCAGTATTGGGCAGTAATCTCTAACACACCAAACGATAATGAAGAATCTTGCTGAATAAATTCTCCGCCTGCGTTGTTACAATCTGCCTGCATCGTTGCAATACCATTTTCCATAAACTGTAAGGTATAGACTTCGGGGTTTTTTATTACAATATGCTGGGAATCATCATTACTTAAAAAAGCACGCCAGTACCAGACCTGTCCCAATAGATCTGGGTCAAGCTGGTTGTTAACGGTGGGCTCGGTGGGAGAAATCGTAAAATCAGGCGTGGGAACAGATGGTGTTTCATTCACCTGGCAGCTGCTGAGAATCAGGGCAATAAGAACTGCCAGTACAAATAAGCGTTTCATTAAAATAACCTCTCTTTCCATCATATAACGTTCACAAACACGGATTTGTTCCGCCAAGTTTTTTAATTCTCTTATTTTCTAAATAATAACAAAAAAAGCACCTGTATTGCCCAAGGGGTAAAAGCCTGATGATGCAACCGATTTTTGCCCCCCACATCTTCTTCAGTGCTGCTTTGGCAAATAAATTGACAATTTTGTCACAAATAATTTGAATTTGTTATTAAAACTGCTACAATAAATTTGTGATTTTGTTATTGTGTACTCTGAAAGGAAGGTAACGTTATGGAAAAGAAAGATGGCTGTGTCAAGCCATCCAAAGGTGTGATTCAGACGGAAGAAACAAAATCTGCGGCTGAACCTGTGCAAAATGGAAAGGAGACACAAAAAATGTTAGCAAAAGTTGGTAAACCAGCACCTGACTTTGAATTAAGTGCGTTTTTTGAAGGTGGGTTTAAAAATGTTCGTTTGTCAGATCATAAGGGTAAGTGGATCGTTGTCTGCTTTTATCCGGGTGATTTCACCTTTGTTTGACCGACCGAACTAACGGCAGTTGCCGTTAAATACGATGAATTACAGGCGATGGGCGTGGAAGTCGTGGCAATCAGCACCGACAGCCGCTTTAGCCACAAAATTTGGCAAGAAGAAGAGCTGTCCAAAATGGTGGACGGCGGTGTACCTTTCCCCTTGCTTTCAGATGCAGGCGGTCGCGTTGGAACCGTTTACGGCGTTTATGATGAAGATGCAGGCGTAGATATCCGCGGGCGTTTTATCATTGACCCCGACTTCAACATTCGTGCGATGGAAGTCCTTACCCCTGAGGTTGGACGCAACGTCAGTGAATTGATCCGCCAGGTGAAAGCCTTCCAGCATGTTGTGGAAACCGGTGAAGTAACCCCATCCGGTTGGCAGCCCGGCAAACCAACCCTCACCCCCGGCCCGGACTTGGCGGGTAAAGTTTGGAAGGAATGGAAGCCGGAGATGGCTTTTGACTAAACCCTACTGAAACAAATAACAAAATCATACAACCAGCCTGTGAAAAAGAACCACAGGCTGGTTCTTTATAAACTCAGTTCTTTAAAATATAAAAAGCGTAACTGTACCAGCCAAAATAGTTCTTAAAAATATCAATTTCGCGCTGTGATGCATCCAGCATTTTTATTGCCTCTGGCTGATCAGCATATTGGGATCGCAGTAGATTTAACCTTTCTTGGATTGGTTTGTAATAATGATCCCACCAACTGTTTTCGGGTAAAAAGAAATGATCCAAAACCGTATACCCGGCCTGTTCGATGATCTTTAAATTTTCCTGGTTAGATTTCATACCCGGATAATCATCTTCCCAATAAGCTTTCACTTCTTGTGGAGGATTATCCTTCAACCAACAAAGTTCACTAACAGCCAAATATCCGCCGGGTTTGATAAACGGTTTCCAGCTTTCCAGCCCGTTTTGGAAACCCATGATGTAAATAGCCCCTTCGGACCAGATCAGGTCAAAACTGGTAGGCTCAAATTTGAGATCCATCATCGACATTTTAAGCGGGTGGATTTGTTTTATTACATGATGTTTTTCGGCCTGGTTTTGGAGCTGATCCAAAAAAGGTTGGTGCATATCAATCGCATACACCGTACCATTGGAAAGTTTGGCTAACTGCACGGTTTGTGTTCCCGGCCCACAACCGATATCCAATATGGTTGGATTCACTGGTAAATCAGGAATAACTTGAAAAGCCCTTTCAGTCGAAAGCGGATCACCGGGGCCTTCCCGGGGTAAATCTTTGTGAATTTCAAAAAAAAGATTCAATTTTCACCTGCCAAAATTTATTTTCAGTGATTATAGCATTTTCCTTAACCACTGCCCGGTAAAAGATGCTTCCACAAGCGCCACTTCCTCCGGTGTACCTTCCGCGAGAATTCGTCCGCCAGCCGCTCCCCCTTCCGGGCCCAGGTCAATCACCCAATCTGCGGCTTTTATCAGATCAAGATTATGTTCAACTACAATGACACTGTTGCCAGTATCTACCAACCGCTGTAAAACAAGTAACAAACGGCTCGTATCTGCCGGGTGCAAACCAGTGGAAGGTTCATCCAACAAATACAACGTGCGTCCCGTAGCACGCCGCCCAAGTTCCTTGGCTAATTTAATTCGCTGTGCTTCTCCACCCGATAATGTGGTGGCTGGCTGGCCAAGCTGCAAGTAACCCAAGCCGACATCCGCCATGACTTGTAAGCGAGAAGCAGCCGCCGGAACATCTTCAAACAAGGTTAACGCTTCCTCCACGGTCATATTTAAGACCTGTGAAATATCATATCCTTTATATTTTATTGCCAATGTCTCCCGCTTAAACCTGCGTCCATGACAAGCCGGACAGCGAACTTCCACATCCGGCAGGAAATGCATTTTCACACTCAAGGTACCTGCTCCTTCACAACGCTCACAGCGGCCACCTGGCACATTAAAAGAAAAACTGCTTGCCTTAACTTTGTTTCTTTTTGCATCGGGTGTTGCGGCAAAGGCTTCGCGGATTGGGGTAAAGGTATCCGAGTAGGTTGCTGCATTTGAACGGGGAATCCGCCCAATATGATTTTGATCAATCGTGATCACTTTATCCAGATACTCCCAACCAGAAATCGATTCATGTTTACCGGGGATCTCCGCAGATTGATTCAGGTATTGGTGGGCAGCCAGATCGAGAATATCAAAAATCAATGATGATTTTCCTGAACCGGAAACACCCGTGACCGCCACCAGTAACCCGAGTGGAATTTTTACATCCAGGTTTTGTAGGTTAAAATGGCGCGCCCCACGAATCATTAACGCTTTGTGATTTGGCTGTCTGCGTTTTTCGGGCAGCGGTACAACTTCCGACTGCGTGAGAAAGGCACCCGTTACAGAGCCAGGCGTGTTTCCAACCTCATGAGGTGAACCGGCAGCCACAATCTGACCACCATGTTTTCCTGCCCCCGGACCAATATCCACCAGGTAATCAGCCGCCTTGATCAATTCGAGGTCATGCTCCACGACCAGCACTGTGTTTCCCAGATCGCGCAAACGATGCAGAATTTTAATCAACCGGGCTGTATCCCGCTGGTGTAATCCAATCGTAGGTTCATCCAGCACATACAATACACCGGTTAAGCCGGACCCAAGCAGGGCCGCCAACCGCAACCGTTGGGCCTCACCAGCCGAAAGTGTCGGAGAAGTGCGATCCAATGTCAGATAACCCACACCAACTTCCAGCAGCCGGTGGGTACGTTCGTACAGATCATCCAAAATCGGCTGTGCCAGGTGGTTTTCTTCTTCACTAAACTGGGCTGGCAGGCTTTTGAGCCAATGGTGCAGGTCATTCAGCGGCAAATTGGAAACTTCGATAATCGATTTCCCTGCCACCTGTACGGCACGGCTTTCTGACCTTAACCGGGTCCCATTACAATCCGGGCAGGGTTGGGTCGCAAATTTATGTGCCAATTTTTCCCGATACGCGGTATTGGTAATATGTTCATCGTAACGGCGCTGTAAATTGGTAATAACCCCTTCAAATCGTCCCTGTGCGTTCACCGAAGGTGGTTTCACCCCAGGAAAATGGCGTTGAACCTGTTTGCTTTCTGTGCCATATAACAGGATATCCCGCTCAATCGGGGTGTATTCTTTAATGATTTTGGTTGGGTCAAATTCAAAACCATAATACTCACCCGCGTTTTTTAGAATCTGGCTGTAATGGGTGATGTGAAACTCAATCCAACCATCAATTGCATTTTCCGGAATACTTTTGTTTTCATCAATCACCCGGTCTATCAGCACCTGGCGCATCACACCCAATCCCGTACAGGTTGGGCAGGCCCCGGCTGGTTTATTAAAAGAGAAGTTCGCCATCCCCATTTCTGGCAGCGCGGCTCCACAGTGCGGGCAGGGAATGGAACCATCCAAACTTTCATCTGATTCATCCTGCCAGTTTTCAGGAAAATCATACATTGGCGGCGGTACATCCTTCCTGCAATTGGGACAGGGCCGGTGTCCCAGCCGGGCAAACAAGATCCTTAAATAAGTAAAAACCTCCGTAGCCGTACCGACCGTAGACCGCGGGCTGTGGTTCGTCAAATGTTGATCGACACTGATCGAAGGCGACAAACCGGTGATCGAATCAACGGGAGGTTTCGTTAATCCATCCGTAACCAAACCCAATGATTCCATATATTGGCGCTGGCCTTCCTTATGCAGGATGTCAAAAGCGAGGGTGGACTTTCCTGATCCGGATAACCCAGTCAGAACAACAAGCTGGTTTTTTGGAATTTCAAGCGTAACATTTTTTAGATTATGCAGGCGGGCATTCCGAATAATGATTGATTGTTTCATACACACTCCAAAAAGATTTGATTTTCTAATTTAATCTTACAACCTTGGTGTATAAAGGGAGGGTTTGTTTTTCCTCAAGGAAAGTTGGGAATAATACTGGTCATTTGGTTGGGTATGCACATTCAAGTTGGTTCTATAATTTAATGGCGCTTTTACGATATCTCAGCGCGGATTGAGGGAATTAAAATGAAATCAACCTATCAAAAAACGGATCTGATTATTTGGCTGGAAGGTTCCATTCAATTTGATCCCAAACAACTACTACCCAAATAAAACGTTAACAAAAAAAGATGATGAAAAATAAAAACAAAATTGGGTTATATATGCTCCTTGTGATTGGCCTCTCCTGGTTATTTTGGATTCCAGCCATTTTTATTTCACAAAACAAGTCTGGTTTAAGTGTTTCCATCCTGCATTACCTGGGGGGTGCTGTTCCACTCCTGGTTACCTTGTTTTTCCTGTTTTTGCGAGAGAACAAAGCGGAACAAAATGATTACTGGCAGCGGCTGATTAAATTTAAGTGCATAAGCTGGCCGTGGTATGGGGTCATTTTTTGCCTGGTACCCGTGCTGACCTTTACCGCAGCTGGGGTAGATATCCTCTTTGGAGGAACAGGGCTTACCGCAGTTGGCTTAAATTCCTACCACGGGCAGGTTTTAAGTCTGCTCGGTTTTGCCTTTTTTTTATTAATTTTTGGCCCCATCCCGGAGGAAATGGCCTGGCGTGGTTATTTACAAAACAAACTTCAACAAAAAATAAACCCCTTAAAAGCCGGGGTTTGGATTGGCATCATCTGGATGATCTGGCACCTGCCGTTGTTTGGCATCCAGGGCAGTTACCAGCATGGGCTTGGTGTGGGCACCCTGCCGTTTTGGTTGTTTCTGTTGGATAAAATCCCGATGTCAATTGTGATGGCCTGGGTCTTCACCAAAACGAACCGCAGCACACTCTCCGCCATTTTCCTGCATTTTATGATCAATTTTACCGGTGAATTGTTTGACCTCAGTCTGTTTGCGGAAAGTGTTTATATCCTGTTGTGGTGGCTTTTGGCGGTTTTGATTTGGGTTGTATCGGAAGAAAAAAGCAGCACAATTTCATAAGAATTTCCAATATAGAGATAAAAAAGACGAGATATCTGTTCCGATATCTCGTCTTTTTTATCTTGTATGAAAATTTAGCGGGCTAAATACCCACCATCGACCGGGTAATAGGCACCCGTTACAAAGGAGGCTTTATCGGATGCTAACCATACCACCAATTCGGCCACTTCCTCCGCCTGTCCCAGTCTGCCAATGGGATGCAGGGAAATTAACATATCCATCGTATCCTTATCCTCTTCCATGTCTTTTAACAAAGGTGTGCGGATAAACCCTGGGCCAACGGAATTAACGCGAATTCCTTGGGCAGAATATTCCAGGGCTGCATTTTGAGATAAGCCCACCACCCCATGTTTGGCGGCGACATAGGCCGATGCGGTCGCAAAACCGACCTGACCCAAAATAGAAGCGATGTTAACGATGCTCCCACCGCCGTGTTTTAACATTTCCGTGATCTCGTATTTCATAGAGTAAAATACACCATTCAGATTAATATTGATCACCTTATGCCAGCCATCAAGGGAATAATCACCCGTCAGATTGGCCTCTCCGCCAATCCCGGCATTATTTACCCCAACATCCAAACGGCCATAAGCCTCAACCGTCTTTTTGACCAGCGCTTCACAATCTTCCGGTTTTGAAACATCCGCTTTAATAAAAGTGGCTTCGCCGCCATCCTTTTTTATCAGATCGACACTTTCTTTGCCGCCCTTTTCATCGACATCGGAAATAACAACTTTTGCCCCTTTTTTTGCAAAAAGAACCGCGCATGCTCTACCAATTCCTGATCCAGAGCCGGTCACAATCGCTACTTTATTCTTAAATTCAGTCATTTGTTCATCCTTTCCTAATATTTCATAACGCTTACCTCTTAATTATTTACTTTTTTTGTCATAATTTACACGTGATGTACAAAGATAATTGAAATTCTCGATGTGACTTAAAGTAAAAAGACCGCAGATAACCCAACTGCGGTCTTTTGATTCCGTTTAAAATTAATCCAATGTTTCGATAAACTTTAACACACTGGCTTTCACATCACCGGTAACATCAATCCCTTCCCAGCCATCTACCGGACTTACCAGGTTAACCACCACAATATTCGCACCATTAAAAATGGCACTGCGCGCTTCGTGCAGGTCAATTCCACCTGCCGCCGCAATCAAAACATCATATTTACTGCGGATTTTATTAATCTGTTTATAACGGATCACTTTACCACGGGTCGATTCTTCATCCCGTCCACGGTGAATAATAACCACATCAGGCGGCTTTTTCAACGGCCGCATGACCTGTAATGGATCCTCCACACCAATCATATCAATCATCGAGTAGACCCCAGAGGCTTCACAAGCCTGGATAAACAGGTCGAGAGTCTCGGTAGGGCAGCTTCCGGCAACCGTCACTGCGTTTGCCCCGGATTGAACAGCCATTGCCACTTCACCTTCAGCACCATCAATCGTTTTCAGGTCAGCCACAATCTGGCCCTTCCATAAACGGCGAATAGCGGAAACCCCGTTCATACCCTCTTCTTTAATAAACGGTGTACCGGCTTCAATAAAGATATTAGGCCTTTCGGGAATGAGGGGTAAAATTTTCCGCACCTGCTGCGTATCCTTATTAAATGCAATTTGCAGGTATCGGATTTTGTTATCTAACATCACACCTTTATCCCTCATCGCCATCAATCAGTTTTTTCGCGGTGGACATAATTTCACTCGGCATAAACAGGATGATCTTTTCGGATGGATCAGCTGCAATATCACGGATGGTTTGTAATGTACGCAAGTGCAAAGCGCCGCTGCTTTGGGCCAGGGTATCGGCAGCTTTTTTAAGGTTTTCGGAAGCGGAAAGTTCACCTTGTGAATTGATGATCATGGCGCGGCGTTCTCGTTCCGCTTCGGCTTGTTTCGCCATCGCACGTTTCATTTCCGCGGGTAATTCCACTTCTTGGATCTTAATTGATTCTACATCCACACCCCAACCATTGGTTTCAGCATCCACAATCTTACGAATGCTGTCAGCGATTGATTCACGTTCCGTGAGGACAAAATCCATCTCACTGTTACCAATCACATCGCGCAGCGCAGCCTGGGTATACTGCCGGATTGCAAACGTATAATCCTGGATCTTAATGATTGCATCTTCCGGGCTGACCACTTTAAAATACACCACGGCATTCACCAACATTGGAATATTATCCCTGGTCATTACCTCCTGGCGTGGAATTTCAGCGGTTTGGAGGCGCATATCCACTTTTTGAATCCGCTGCAAAATGGGGATGACAAAGTTGAGGCCCGGTTCACGAATACCCTGGAATTTTCCCAACATAAAAATCACGCCGCGTTCATATTGGTAAATCACTACCAAACCCAACCGCAGCAAAAAGAGCAAAACGATAAATGCACCACCCAAAAAACAACCGAATCCGATTAAACCTTCCATACAACCTCCATCCACTATGAATTGAGTTTTTTAATGATTAAAAAACCAAGTTTATGATCTGATTTATTATAGGTTAATTTTTGCCGAAAGAAAACCGGCACTTAAAAAGTAAAGCCGCTTATGACTAAGCAGCTTTTGGTTTATCACTAAAGTTGTTGTTTACTTTCTTTTAATCGGCATATACAAATCAAAACCAGCCGGCAGATCCATTTTTTCATCAAAATCGAGGTGTTCTTCCAACCATTGGTGATCCCCTAATAGATAGGGACTGTCAACCAACCATTCGCGCAGTTCCTGCCAGGCCGGGAACATCTCCGTTTCAGGGTCTCCCCCGATGTGGCGGATAGCGTATAAACCACCATCAAATGTCTTGATTTCCATGTCCGGATCAATATCTTCCATGCCCTCTTCAAAGGTGACCCAAACCTCATACCCATATTCGGTTTGTCCGGGCTCCGTAGGACTAGGATTATTGAAACCAAAAAAGCGGTACCGGGACATTTCGGATTTCAGGTGTTTATCGGTTAACCACCGGTTTAATCGCTGCCAGGCATGATCTTCCGGATGTTTGCCAAAATAACAAAAACTGACAACTTTTAACGGAGCAAGCTGCTTAATTACCTTAATCTTCGGGTATTTATTAGCCAAATCTTGCTCCAAAATTTCAAAATGCTGATCCATGAGGTTAATCCTTTCAAAAAAACAGTGTACGGAATGTGAGCGGATTTCTCCCGGGTTAAGTCCGAACTTTTTCTTAAACGCTCTGGTAAAGGCTTCATGGCTTTTGAATCCATATTTAACCGCAATTTGCAAAATGCTTTCGTTATGATTAACCAGCTCAAGAGCCGCCTTACTTAACCGGCGGTTTCGAATATATTCCTTTACGGTAAAGCCAGTGTGGGCATAAAAAAGCCGGTACAAACTAGGCAAGGACATATAAGATTCTGCGGCTACTTTTTCAAGAGTGATTTCTTTTTCCAGATTGGTTTCGATGTAGTTAATTCCGTTTTGGATGGTTTCGTAAAAATTCATTCAGGCCTCTATCAATCATGATTATGGGTATTATAGCCAGGGACCTTATTAATAATTTGATTTTTTTTCTCATTTATTTAAATTTATATCAATTTCCTTGCCCACACCGCCTGATGATTTTTGCCATCCTCATGTTGTTCCAGCACTTCACATTTGTTAAATAATGCGACAAACGCTTGTGGGGTAAAGATATGGTGTGGCAAACCTTTTTCAAACCCTTGCTGCGGAATAAAAGTTCCCGGTTCAATTTCGATGTCATGCTGCGCTGCTCTTTGTCCACGCGGTACCGTCACCCACAGCAGGCCACCTGGTTTTAATACCCGCTGCAGCTCCATTGCCGCAGTCTGTACATCCTTCAAGATACCGTGGTGAATAACCTGGATGGATAAAACCCCATCAAAATAATTATCTGGAAAGGGAAAGGCTTCAAACATGCTTTGCAAAAAAACTTCTGCCGTTAACCCTTCTCGGCTTAACCAATCTTGCGTTAAAAGCAGGCCTCTTGGGGCGGCATCTAAACCGACCACTTCAAACCCCAATTTCCTTAACGCCACCAAATGCCGGCCCGAGCCACAGCCCAGATCCAGTATTCGTTTACCTCCGCTGTTTTGCATTTTTTCCGTAAACTTATGAAAATCCGGGTGACATTCTTCAAACACCCGTCCCTCCCGGTCAAAAATTTCATTCCAGATATTTGTCTTCATGGTTTATTCCTTGTTTTTTAAATTTACAGCTTGTTATCAGAGCAAACACAACTTACGCCAAAATCGAGACCATCTCCAGCGCCTTGTGCGCCAAGGTCATATCTCCCTCAAAAATCATTCGCTGCCGGGCGATTTCTCGATCCAAGCCATTACTAAACAAGCGCCAGGCTGTGTCCTGATCCAAAGTAATCTCTGCCAATGGTTTTACTTCCGGTTTGCCTTGATGCAATAACCAAGCGTCTTCCTCACGTTGGATAAACCAGCGGTTGCCCGCCGGACCGCCAATTGTCAGGCTGATGGCGCTGCCGGGTTCAGCTTTCACATCACGGTATGTATACGGAAAAGCAAACATAAAAGTTGCCAGTACGGGGCCCAGGTAACGCGGCTGGGTTAAAAGCGGCAGTCCGACCGCTTCGCGAATATGCTGCTGGTGGTGCCAGCGCTCGGTATATTCCCGAGCCAGATCAAGCCAGACCGGTGCTGGCTCCGGCCCAGCCCAATTAACCGGACCACCAATCGCATAGGGATCCAGTTGATCAAATACTTCACAAACCTGCGGTCCGGTCAGGCTTAAAAAATCGACAATTAACCGCGGGCTGATGCGCTGCAAACCATCAATCCAGTTCCGATTGGATAAATTGATGAAATCAACCAGACTCTCCCAAGAATCAATCTGTGTCTGGACCGAATATCCGTCACGCCGGGATGAAAGCATACCCACATCATCACCCAAAAGGTGCAGTGCTACCTCACGCACACGCCATCCGGCACAAGCGGTTGGTTTTAACCAATCCGCGGGAGATAAACCCCGCAGGGTCTCGAGCAAGTGTTGTAATAGTTCGGGGAAAAGAGGGTTTACCAAAACCGGAGATTGTTTCATCATCTTGTCCTTTTTTCTGGCTTTTTTCATCGTAACACAATTTTTATGAAAGAATCAATATGGTCAAATCATAACCTCCTGTTGGACATATTTCTGACAGGGTTAACACAAATCTCACCAACGGGAGACTATTTTATCCATCCCTCCCATTGAGTAAACTTTTTGAGATAATCATCTCACATCGCATGTGTGGAAGGGCTAATTTTGAATAGGTAAATATTTTCTCTTTAACCCTATATTCTTAATAGGAGAATCTTTTATTTTTAAGCATACTTTTAACTGAAGAATGTTTGTATGGGGTTTTGTTGGTAGCAGGTATTATTATCTTATAAAATTCTATTTTTTATAGTGTAAAATCGTCAAAAAATTAATCACAAAAATTGGATATTATTATGAATGAACATATTTTTATCGGCATCGGAATGATCGTTATTTTGGGGGTACTGGCACAATGGACGGCCTGGAAATTAAGAATGCCCTCCATTTTAATGCTGTTGTTGTTTGGCATTTTAGCAGGCCCGGTTTTTGGCTTTCTCAAACCAGATGAAATTCTCGGCGAACTGTTGTTCCCTGCCGTCTCCCTTTCGGTTGGAATTATTTTGTTTGAAGGTGGTTTGGGCCTAAAAATGAAAAATTTAGGCCAGGTTCGCAGTGTAATTATTAATTTAATCAGTTTGGGAGCGTTGGCTACCGTCGTGGTGGCCGCCCCGGCAGCCCACTTTTTACTGGGCCTGGATTGGCCGCTCTCCATCCTGCTGGCCTCCATCCTGATCGTTTCCGGCCCAACAGTCGTCATTCCCCTGCTGCGCTTTATCCGCCCAACCGGAAAAGTGTCCTCGGTTTTACGATGGGAAGGGATATTAATCGACCCGGTCGGCGCCACGGTTGCTGTTTTGGCTTTTGAAGCCATCAAAAGCGGCGGCACCTACGCCACCCATATTCCCAATATGATAGGCGGCATGTTAATGACCCTATTGATCGGTGGTGTTTTGGGTGCGCTGGCTGCTTTCCTTTTAATGGCATTACTTTCCAGGGATTTGGTGCCAACTTATTTACAAACCCCGATTGCGTTAATTTTGTTATTAGGGATGTTTATCCTATCGAATACACTGATGCACGAATCCGGATTAATGGGTGCAACCGTGATGGGCGTGGTGCTGGCCAACCAAAAACGAATCAATATTGAACATATTGTTGAGTTTAAAGAGCAGTTAGGCGTCTTGTTATTGTCCGTTTTGTTTATCGTCTTATCCGCCCGGGTTGAACTGGCTGATTTTGCGATGATCGGTTGGGGTGGCCTGGCCTTTTTCCTGGTTTTGATCCTGATTGCCCGCCCATTAGGCGTGTGGATCTCCACCCGCGGCAGTGATTTAACCGGGAAGGAAAAGATTTTCCTGAGCTGGATGGCACCACGCGGTATCGTGGCCATGTCGGTCGCATCCCTCTTCGCTTTGGAACTTATGCAAGAAGGATACGTGGAAGCCGGAATTTTGGTTCCGGTAACCATCATGGTTGTGATCGGTACGGTCCTGGTTTATGCCTTAACCGCAGGTCCGCTGGCTCGCCGCCTGGATTTGGTTGAAAAAGACCCGCAGGGGGTCTTGATGGTTGGTGCCCACCGCGCTGCCCGCGCCATTGGCAAAATGTTAAAATCCTTGGGTTACACCGTTGTGCTGGTGGATACCCGTCATGTCAGTGTACGCCTGGCGCAGCGTGCCGGGTTAAATGCCATTGAAGAGAGCATCTTTTCCGATGGAATTTTGGATCAAATTCCCTTGGGTGAAATTGGTTACCTCTTAGCCCTCACCCCTGATGACGAAGTGAACGCCCTGGCTGTTTTACGTTTTGATGATATCTTTGGCAAAGATCACGTTTATCAATTAAATCCGGACACGGAAAATGTTTCCCAAACCGTACGGCAGCGTTTTCACGGACGCTATTTATTCCAATGTGAAGTCACCTATGAATCTTTGGATATTGCCATCAGTTACGGCGGTGAACTGCATACCATCAAACTGGAAACTCAGGAACAAATTGAAGCCTACCAGGAAACTCATGGTGAAAAAGAGATTTTAATGTTCATCCAAGAAGCCAACGATCACCTGCATGTGGCAACCTGTGACAGCCTGATCACGCTCAAGCCGGGTCAGACCATCATCAGCTTGCAGCTGCCGCAAAAACAATCCTTACAAACCTTTATGGAAAAACTTCGCCCGCATAGAACCCAAAAAATACAGGCAAGCAAATTACCCAAAGAAGAAAATTAAACGGAATCATCTCTGGAATAGAAAGGTAAAATGGCAGAAAAAGACTTTGGAACGCTTTACGAAAAATTAAAAAACACCATGTCCAAACACACCGCCGGGCTGATTGTTAAACACGATGAACCGGGTCTATATTATGTCATCGGGCCAGCGCCGGACTATAGAGGCAACGAAGCCTATTTTGGCGGGGTTCAGATCAAAAAAAACTATATCAGTTACCACCTCATGCCGGTCTATATGGACCCCAGTCTATTGGAGAATATTCCTGAAAATCTCAAAAAACACATGCAGGGAAAATCTTGTTTTAACTTCAAAAAAGAAGACCCGGCCCTCTTTCAGGCTCTGGAACAATTAACGGCGCAGTGTGCCGCGTGGTTTAAAGAGAATATTGAAACCTGGAAGTATTGATGTTTTTTTTTCAGCCTTGATACATCTGCCTTTCTTTTTCTTCCGGAAAGAGCAGAAACCGGGATTGATCCTGGTTTAATGGTCTGCAAATTTTCCAAAAACGCCTCCTTTCCCAGCCTGATCTTTCCACACCATCCCGGTTTCGGGACACAACGTATCCCGGGGTATATTTTTTAACCAGCGTTACACTTCGTTTCCTTTTTTAGACGGCTGGTTACTTTTCACTACCTGTTCCCCGAAAAAATGTGTGTTCACTTTTCGTTTTTCGTTTTTCGTTTTTCACTTTCCACTTCCGCTCTTCCCCGTGGTACAATCCAATTAAAGTGGAATCCTGTCAAATGGATCCCCATTGGAGGTAGAGATGACAAATGAAGTTGGCACGTTTGCTGTAAAAAAGGGGCTGGCCCAGATGTTAAAGGGCGGCGTGATTATGGATGTTGTCACACCGGAACATGCTCGCATCGCGGAAGATGCCGGGGCTTGTGCGGTGATGGCGCTGGAACGTGTTCCGGCGGATATTCGCGCTGATGGTGGTGTGGCCCGTATGAGTGACCCGGAATTGATCTTAAAGATTATGGATACGGTCAGTATTCCGGTCATGGCAAAATGCCGGATTGGTCATTTTGTGGAAGCACAGATTTTGGAAGCCATCGGGGTGGATTATATTGATGAATCCGAAGTGTTAACCCCCGCCGATGAGGCCAATCACATCTTAAAGCATAATTTTAAAGTGCCTTTTGTATGCGGCTGCCGTAACCTGGGCGAAGCCTTACGCCGGATTGGCGAAGGTGCGGCTATGATCCGTACCAAAGGCGAAGCCGGAACCGGTGATGTGGTGGAAGCGGTGCGCCATGCCCGCCAGGTATTGGGTGATGTGCGAATGTTACAGGCCATGCAGGAAGAAGAATTGATGGCTTATGCAAAAACGATTGGTGCTCCTTACGAACTGATCGTGGAAACCCGCAAACTGGGCCACTTACCGGTGGTCAACTTTGCCGCAGGTGGTATTGCCACCCCTGCCGATGCCGCCCTGATGATGCAGTTGGGTGTGGACGGCGTGTTTGTTGGTTCCGGTATCTTTAAATCCGGTGATCCTGCCAAGCGCGCTGCCGCCATTGTAAAATCCGTCACCCACTATCAAGATGCAAAAATCCTGGCTGAAATCAGCCGCAACCTCGGTGAACCGATGGTCGGACGCCAGATTTCTGCCATTCCGGAAAACGAATTGATCGCAGACCGCGGCTGGTAAACTTAAGTGATGAAAATTGGCATTCTCGCCTTACAAGGCGCGTTTATCGAACACCAGTATATGCTGGAAAAACTGGGCGTAGAAACCGTTCAAGTCCGCCTGGCAGAACACTTGCTCGGCCTGGATGGGTTAATTATCCCCGGCGGTGAATCAACCACGATTGGTAAATTAGCCGTAGATTTTCATATTCTGGAAGACCTGCGCCAATTTGGAAAAGAACACCCGGTATGGGGCACCTGTGCCGGGGCGATTTTCCTTTCCAAGGATATTCACCGCAACCAGCCTTTGTTGGGATTAATGGATATTACCACAGCGCGGAATGCTTTTGGACGCCAGGTGGATAGTTTTGAAACAAGCCTGGATGTGCCTGTTTTGGTCAAAAACGGCAGCAAACCCGCTCCATTTCCCGCTGTTTTTATTCGCGCCCCTTTGATTGAATCGGTTGGAGAAGGCGTGCAAGTCCTAGCCACCCTGCCGGGAAACCGCATTGTTGCTGCCCGAGAGGGTCAATGGCTGGTTACCTCCTTCCATCCGGAACTGACCAATGATGACCGTTTTCACCGCTATTTTATGGAGATGATCTCATCGAAGTAAACCCAATTGCCTGGCATGACCTGCTGACCTTATACCGTTTTCGAAATCACACCCTGTGTTTGGATAGTGCGATCGGTTTGACGCGCGGTAATTTGATTGGGTCAAATGCCATTTTATCGTATCTGCGCATGGAATACAGCAGTTACACAGCCATTGTGCATCCCGGCAAGGGAGAAAAACCGCATGTCGGCCAGGTTCGTTTTAATATTGGTGAACAATTTGCCCGGCTTTCCTTTTTTGCGCCGGCGGAAGAACTCGACAACCGCCCTCTCTTAGCCTTGCTGGACCACCTGGCATGGGAATGCGGTAACCGGCACGCCCTGCGCCTGATCGCAGAGATTGATGAAGACGATCCTTGTTTTGAGGCTTTCCGGCAGGCCGGTTTTATGGTGTATGCCCGTCAGCGCATTTGGAAAATCCCGGCTTCCCAGCAGGATACGCGAAACAACGAAGATAACCCCTGGGTGACGTTAAATGCGGCCTCGCAGCACGCACTGCAAAACTTATACCATGTCATTGTGCCGCCGTTGGTGCAAGGGGCTGAGGCGATGGATAAACGTCCGGTGCACGGTCTGGGATATACCCAAAATGGGGAATTAATGGCCTTTGTGGAAGTGATCCACGGACCCCTGGGTGTTTTCCTGCTGCCGGTGGTGCATCCCAATCTACGCCAACCAGCCCTGCTGTTGGAAAAATTAATTAACCAGTTACCGGCCTTGTTTGGCCGCCCGGTTTACCTGGCGGTGCGGGAGTATCAATCCTGGTTAAACAGCGCTGCCGAATCATTACACGGGGAACCCAGCCAACAAAAAGTATTGATGGTTAAACATCTCGCTCGCCAGCAGCGCGTGGGTGTGACCCAAACCCTGCGTAAGGTGCTGGAAAACCATGGTGCAGAACCCAGCGCCCCCATCATCCAGCACAGCAAAACAAAAGAATAGGTTAGCAGGCCAGACCGCTTCGGGGTGTGTTGGCAGTTAATATATTAACCACGAAGAAAGAAAAGCACACGAAGAAAAATTATGGCTGGTTTTTTTAAACAACCTCCCGTTGGGTTGTTTTTTAAACGGGTTAATTTAATTTTCACCAACGGGAGGGTGATCCTAACACCCCAAAACCGAGATTTTTGTAAAAAAGGATCCCCAGAATAAAGTAGACGCCGCAAAAAAAGATACCGATTATGCAGTTTTCATCTCGGTTTTTGTTTTTAAAGAACAGACCTTGAGATGATTCTTGCCAAGGGTCTTTTCATTTACCCCTTCTGCTTACCAAATATTCACCCGCGCCTCCAAAAATCTCAAGGTCGGGGTACCGAGCACACCCCTCCGGGAGGTGATTTTTCAATACAGACAAATTAACAGCCTACCCTCCCGGAGGTTAAGACTGATTCTTATAACAACCTCCCGTTGGGTTGTTTTTTAAACGGGTTAATTTAATTTTCACCAACGGGAGGGGAATCTTAGGTCATTTTCAATTGGCAATGAAAAACTCCCTCTTGACTTGGCAGGTGATTTCTCTATAATAAGTTTAACTGGTATGACCTCTTACCAAAACAACCTTCCTCTCAGGAGTTCCCCATGTCTAACCTACCCTGGCGCGATTTAACCTGGCAGTCTATTCAGACCCCGTGGGATGTTATCATCATTGGCGGCGGCATCGTTGGGGCTGGCGTCTTCCGCGAAGCGGTCCGCGCCGGGTTAAAAACCTTGTTGGTGGAAGCTCATGATTTTTCCTCCGGCACATCCAGCCGCTCTTCCAAAATGGTGCATGGTGGTTTACGCTATTTAAAAAACGGCCAAATCAAATTAACCCTTGATTCCGTGCGGGAGCGTCAACGTTTGATCAACGAAGCGGTCGGGCTGGTGGACCCACTCGAGTTTTTCCTGGTAAGTTACGAAAAGGATAAAATTCCGGGTTGGATGTTTGGTTTGGGTTTAATCATTTACGATACATTGGCCCTTAAATGGGATCACAATCGTTATCCCGTGCAAAAAATTCAAGAAATATGCCCCAATGTAAAAGCGGAGAATCTGACCGGTGCTTTCAGTTATTATGACGCCCAAACCGATGATGCCCGCCTGGTCTTGAGGATCATCCGTGAAGCCCAATTGGCTGGGGGTACAGCCTTAAATTATGCCAAGGTGGAAGGACTGCTGCGGAATCAAAACGGAAAAGTAGCCGGAATTCAGTTACATGATCTGGTTAATAACCGCAGCACGGAAATAAAAGCAAGTGTGGTGATTAACGCAACCGGAGCCTGGGCTGATGACCTGCGAGCCCATGTCGATAAACCCCCACGCCTGCGGCAGTTACGCGGCAGCCATCTGGTTTTCCCAACTCAAAAATTTCCGGTGCATGATGTGGTCAGCTTTTTGCATCCTATCGACCAACGCCCCGTATTCGCATTTGCCTGGGAAGGGGCCACTTTGGTGGGTACCACGGATGTGGATCATCAAGAACCGATGTTAACCGACCCACACATCAGTTCAGCGGAAAGTGACTACCTGATGGCGATTGTGGACCAGATCTTTGGCTGCCTGGGATTACAAAAACAAGATGTCATCTCCACCATGGCAGGCATTCGCTCCGTCTTGGATACCGGAAAAAGCGATCCATCCAAAGAATCACGTGATGAAATCTTATGGAATGAGGATGGCCTGATCACCATCACAGGTGGCAAATTAACCATGTTCCGCCACATGGCAAACACAACCTTAAACTTTGTGCGCAAGCAGCTGCCGCGGCCTATTAAAATCAACCGCAAGGCCTGGTCTTTTGATGCGCTGCAGAATGAAACCATGCACAATCTGGTCACCCGCACAGACCTCAGCCCACAACAAAAACAGCGTTTGTTCGGGCGTTACGGGGCAGATACTCCGGGGTTTTTACAAAACGCAACCGCGCAGGAACTTAAACCAGTCCACAATCTGCCCACCTTGTGGGGCGAAATCCGCTGGGCAGCCCAAGTGGAACAGGTTGTCCACTTGGAAGACCTCCTGCTGCGCCGCACCCGGCTGGGGAATCTGCTGCCAAATGGCGGCCTGGACGATATACAAACCATTCGCTCCTTAACCCAATCCGCACTTGGTTGGGATGAAACAACCTGGCAAAACGAAGTAGATTTATACCGCACTCTTTGGCAGCGAGCGTACGCCCCACCAAAAGGGTAATAACACATTTCGGTATGATCTATGGGGAATAAATAGGATATAAGTAAAATAAAAACAAGGGGGCGATTTCATGGTGCTTGACAATCGTATTCGCTAGGCGTAAAATACTTAGCCGTGCTAAGTATTAGCACGGCTAAGGAAAAAACGATGCAAAACATACAAAACACTTTATTAACCGAAACAGTTCAGCTGGAGGAAATCTTATCCCGTTTATCTTGGGTGTCCAAACGATACATCAGCTGTCAATTGAATCAATTTCAAATCACACCACCCCAATTTGCAACCCTGCGCTGTATTGCACAAAAACAAAATGGGGTCAGCATGTCTGATTTATCGGATCATTGTCAGGCTGTGATGCCTACCATGACGGGCATTATCAAACGGCTGGTCTCACGCGGTCTGGTGGAAAGAAAACCGGATCCTTCTGACCGCCGTACCACCCTCATCCTGTTAACCGAAACCGGGCAGCAGTTATTATCAGAAATCACCCAACTTCGCCGGGAATATTTGGATCAATATTTATTAACTTTAACGCTGCAAGAACGACAATCGACCATTGAAATATTAGAACGGTACCTACAAAATATGGAAACCTGGTTATTAAATCAGGAGGCAGCATGAAAAACAACAAAAATATCATCATTTTATTTTTTACAATGATCGTGGTCATGATGGGCTTTGGCATCATCATCCCGATTCTCCCTTTTTATATTGAAAGTTTTGGCGCCAGCGGAAAAGCGTTGGGCTTGTTAATGGCCATCTTCAGCATTATGCAGTTCATTTTTGCCCCCATCTGGGGCACCCTTTCAGACCGTTTTGGACGGAAGCCAATTCTTGTGATTGGGGTGTTCGGCAACGCACTTTCGCTTTTATTTTTTGGATTATCCACCCAGATGTGGATGATGTACGCTTCGCGGGCACTGGCTGGCATTTTATCCTCCGCTACCATGCCAACCGCAATGGCTTATATCGGTGACACCACCGAAGCCAAAAATCGCGGTGGCGGCATGGGTGTGATCGGGGCGGCGATGGGGGTTGGGATGGTATTAGGTCCCGGTATCGGGGGATCACTGGCAAAAACGAATTTATCATTACCCTTTTTTGTTGCCGCTGCTTTGTCTTTGCTGGCGATGATCTTAATCCTGATCATACTGCCTGAATCACTTTCAAAAGAAGAACGCCAGAGTGATCAGAAGATAAGCGGCCCCAGTATTCGTTATTTATGGAAAGCCTTAATGGGACCGATGGGTTTTCTGTTGCTTTTGGCTTTTAGCGTTTCCTTCGCACTAACCAATTTTGAAGGTGTGTTTGGTTTATATGCCCAGTATCGTTATAATTACGACCCGGTACATGTCGGATTCGTGTTAACCGTGGTTGGTATCGTATCGGCGGTGGCACAGGGTGGATTAACCGGACCGCTCACCAAACGATTTGGTGAAACCAACGTGATTAAAGGGTCTCTCATTTCGAGCGCAGTCTGGTTTGTGTTAATGCTTTTACCCAAAACACCCTTTGGGGTTTATTTAACGGTTGGCTTTTTTGTTCTGAGTAATGCCATGTTACGTCCAGCAATTTCTGCCATCATTTCCAGAGAAGCACAGAGTGGACAGGGGATCGCGATGGGGTTAAATAACGCCTTTATGAGCCTGGGGCGGATTATCGGGCCGCTTTGGGCAGGCACAATGTTTGATATTAATTTAACGTTGCCTTACATCAGCGGTGCGATTGTGATGGCGATTTTGTTCATCACCAGCTTAATCTGGCTGCATGCACGCATCAATCCGGCAGCCGATGTTTTCCATCAAGCCGAACCGGCAATGGATTAAAACGTAACAAAATAAAGATCGCGGTTGTTTGGATAAACCAAACAACCGCTTTTTTACGATAATTAACGCCACAATTTGCAAAGCAGACAAACAAGATTTGCCATGCACGGCTCATAAAGATAATTGTGCACACCTCCATTGAGTACTGCTTTGCGAATAGCTCTGTATAATATAGACAGGAGGATAACGGCATGGGTGAAGAAACAAAAATTGTAGCGCGGATCGAAAAAAACAGTCGTGAACAAGTTTGGATCGGGTTAAACCAATGGAAAGACCAATGGTATCTCTTTTTACGGACCTACATTCCTTCCCTGGAAGAACCGGATACTTGGATTCCCACAAAAAAAGGAGTCTCTTTGGCGATTTCTGCTTATCCGCTTTTGCGGGAAGCCATTGAAACATTGGGTCAAGACTTGCTAACCGAACATGAAGCTGCTGTGATTAGCAAATCCAAAACCCAGGAGGTCCGTCTTGGCATCAACCAATATAAGGGAATGGCCTTGATATCCATCCGAACTTTTATGGAAATCGAAGGGGAAAAACGTCCCACCCAAAAAGGGGTTTCCTTAAAAACCGAATTTTACCCACAGTTAAAAGAGGGCATTCACGCTTTGGGAGAAGCCATCCAAGACTTGTAATCAAACAAACTTATTAACAACGATTGTTTTCACTTGTTTGACACTGAACAAAGTTGATTTTGTGATTCAAATGGACGTTCCGTTAACCACAACCCACCCTGCTTTTTCGTTTCTCCGTTTTTCTGTAAAATGGTGTTTTTTTCGGTGGCTTGTTTACGCTTTTTTTGTTGGCTTATTTTTATTCCGCGGTTAATTTTTTGTCACACAAACCACACCCAACACATTTGGGCCAACATGGGCACCCAAAACCGGTGTAATCGATTGAAAGATTGGCGTGGTATTGGAGGGCACAAGTTCTTTGGTCCTTTCGTAAAAGGATTTCGCCGCACTTAACGCCTGGGTATGCAAATAATGCAGTTCTTCCAGCTCACCCACTTTTTCCGTCAGGTCAATCAGACGCTGCATGGCCCGAAAATGTGTGCTGATCTTCTCTGAACTGGGGATGCCTTCGTGCATTTTCATCAATGGTTTGATCCTTAACAAAGAGCCTACCCCTGCCATTGCCATGTTCATCCGCCCGCTACGCTGCAAATATTTCAGCGTATCCAAAACGGCAAAAACATGGGTGCGCCTTCCCAAATCTTTAATCTGGGTTAACACTTCTTGCATGCTGTTCCCGGCTGCGGCAGCCCTGGCCGCTAACAATACCTGCAGACCAGCTCCCAAACCCAACTGCCCAGAATCATGAACCGTTACACGAGCATTCGATTGGCGGGCTGCTTTTTGAGCGGATGTAATGGTAGCGCTCAGGCTGCCTGAAACATGGATGCTTAATATTTCAACATCGTTTTCATTTGAGAGTGAATTGTAAATTTTTTCAAAAGTATCCGGACCGGGTGCGGCAGTTTGGGGATGATGTTCAAATTTCTCCAACCCTTTATAAAAGACTTCATGGTCCATTTCTACCCCATCCAAATAACTCTTATTGCCAATATTGATATACAATGGCACAACGTTAATCTGATACTTTTCGATCAGTTCTTTCGGTAAATCACAAGCACTATCGGTTACGATTCGGATTGACATAAAAAACCCTCTTTTATTTTTTTTATAGCGTATTTTTCTTAAAACCCTAAATTCGTGTAGCAGGTTCGGATTTAATGTACAATTATGGTAGGGTAAAATGGCTATTCGCCCTTCCCCTAATCTTGTAAAAGCATCAGGAAAAGAAAAATGAAAAAAGAAACCTTTGACGTTTTACTCTTAAATGCCCGCCCCGCAGCCGGGAAAAGTGAAATCATTGATTATTTAAAACGTTGTGATCTGCAAAGCCGGAAAAAGCGTTTTCATATTGGAGAATTTGAAGAGATTGATGACTTCCCCATGCTGTGGACCTGGTTTGAAGAAGATGAAATTTTAGAAGAAATGGGGTTACCGCGTTTACACAGTGATCAAGCAGGCTATTTTAAAGAACAATATTTATGGGATTTATTAATCCGGCGGATGAGTATGGAATATAAAAAACGGGAAAACCGCATTCCCAATTACCACGATACAACCACAACCATCCTTGAATTTGCCCGCGGCACGGAACACGGCGGTTACAAGTCTGCTTACCAACATCTTGACCCGCAAATCGTAGAACGGATGGTAATTTTATACCTGGATGTAAGTTATGAAGAATCTCTTCGTAAAAACCGGAAACGTTTTAATCCCGAACGACCCGACAGCATTTTGGAACATGGGTTATCGGATGAAAAGATGGAACGATTGTATAAAAATGTAGATTGGTTTGATCTGGCAAAAAACGACCCGGCCTATATTGAAGTACAGGGTGTGCAGGTGCCTTATGTGATTTTTGACAATGCCGATGATGTTACTACCGGGCGCGGAGAAGCACTGGGAGAACGCCTGGAAGAGTGCCTGACTACACTTTGGCAGCGCTGGTCCGCGCGCCCAGCTTTAAAATAAAGGGGTAATTTTTCCAAATTACCATTTGTTCAACTGACCGTGTATCTTCCATACGGGCATGAACCGGATACGGTTCTGTCGAAGCTCATCTTAATAATGGAGAAATATCTAGATAAAAAAGGTGAAAATCCGAATTTTAAACCTTTATTAATCAGATGATTACAAGCTGTTAGCCTGTTGTTAACATTCAGGTTGTAAACTAACACCAATCCTGATGAGTAAAATTCTATTTGAACTTTTACAGATTATTGCAGCGATAAACAATAGGGATTATCAGGATTATCCAGCCCCATACGGGGTAACTTGCCCCTTTTTGGGGCCTCTGCAGACAGTCTGGTTTTATGCCAGTGTTGAGATTCTCCTTGTTCTTTGTTTTGGGTTTCGTTTTGGGACAATTTGGGTGTACCTGTATCGAAACAGAGTAAGTCTTAGAGATTGGTTAACTGCTTCACATTTTATCCTTTTATCCCGCAGTTCCCTGGTGTATAGCGCCAGGGAACTGTCGTTTAATGTTTTGGGTTACAATGAAAAGGAATAAAATATTGGAGGTACGGACCCATGATGGGAAAAGGTTGGTTTAATTATATACACGCGCCCGGAGGGCGCCCAAAATTAACCCGGGCTTTATTAAAACGGGTATTGGATTATGCATTACCCTACCGCAAACAAATCATTTTTACCTTGATTTTAATCCTGCTTTCGGCGGGTTTAACCCTGCTCTCCCCTTTAATCTTACGCGATTTGATCGATAAGACCCTACCAGAAAAAAATATACAACGTTTGATTTTTTTAGCGGTGGCTTTGTTATTAATTCCGGCTGTTGGTGGCGGCTTAAACGTGATTCAGCGCCGTTTAAATGCCAGCATTGGGGAAGGGGTAATCTATGACTTGCGGGTGAGTTTATATGCCCGTTTACAGCGTATGAGCCTGCGGTTCTTCACCCATACCAAAGTAGGTGAACTAATGAGCCGCTTAAACAATGATGTCGTTGGGGCGCAAAACGCCATCAGCAATACCATTGTTAATCTAATCACCAATGTTATCCAAGCAATCGCTGTCTTGGCTGTTATGTTGACCCTGGAATGGCGTTTAACCCTTGTGAGTGTGATCATCATGCCGCTTTTTATCGTGGTTACCAAACGGCTTGCCAATCGTTTAAGGGACATCGCCCGCAGATCAATGGATATTAATGCCCGCATGAATGCCATGATGAACGAAACCCTTAATATCGGCGGCGCCTTACTGGTGAAATTATTTGGCCGCCAAGAGGTTGAGGTAGATCGTTTTGATAACCGTGCCAAACAAGTGCGGGATATCGGCATTGAACGGGCTGTGATCAGTGTTGCCTTTATGGTCATCGTCGGCCTGATCAGCGCGGTCGGTACCGCCCTGGTATACGGTATCGGCGGGTACCTGGTCATCAAAGACGCCTTCACGGTTGGCACCATTGTAGCCTTTGGCGCATACCTCACCAGCCTCTATTCCTCGCTGGAGGGACTGGCGAATGCTCCGGTTGAATTTGCTACCTCCATGGTTAGTTTTGAGCGTGTTTTTGAAATCATTGATCTTCCGGAAGATATCCCGGAAAAAGAAAACGCACTTGTGTTAGAGCGTGTTAACGGAGAACTGGAGTTTGACCATGTTCACTTTTTATACCAGGATGATAAAAACGGCGGCTTAAGTGCAGTGAAACGTTTTGGGCGTACCGATTCCGTGGAATTGGCCTTATCCGGCGATGAAGCAAAAAAAGAAATCGTCACACCCGAAGAAGCCCACACCCAGGCCCGTCAGGTAGCCTTAGAGGATATATCATTTAAGGTGAACCCCGGTCAATTGGTAGCTCTGGTCGGCCCATCGGGAGCCGGGAAAACAACTTTAACCTATCTCATTCCGCGCCTATACGACCCCAGCCAGGGTGCAGTGCGGATCGACGGCATAAATCTGCGAGATGTAACCCTGGCATCCTTAAGTGATCAAATTGGGATGGTTACCCAGGAATCGTACCTCTTCCACGATACGATCCGTACCAACCTGCTCTACGCTCGCCTGGATGCAACACAGGAAGAAGTGGAGACAGCCGCCAAGGTTGCCAATATCCATGACTTCATTATGGGTTTGCCACTGGGATATGACACCGTTGTGGGGGAACGCGGTTACCGCCTGAGCGGCGGTGAAAAACAGCGCATCGCATTAGCCCGCGTCATCTTAAAAGACCCGCGCATCCTGGTTCTGGACGAAGCTACCAGCCACCTCGACAGTGAATCCGAATCGCTGATTCAAGAAGCGTTAAAACATGTCATGGTCGGGCGTACCAGTATTGTCATCGCCCACCGTCTGAGCACCATCCTGGCTGCGGATCAGATTTTGGTCATCGACAGGGGACGAATTGTGGAAGCTGGTAAACATCACGACCTGATCGAGCAGCAAGGTTTATATGCCCAGTTATACGAAACACAGTTCAAAGATGATTAAATAAATAGAAGCAGTTCCGAGGTGCGACGCACTTTTGCTCACCAAATAGTCTTCTAGGCAAATCTCATATCAAATTATTAGCTGATGACGTATACAGTGCGTTGCACCCCTTTTTTAAATGACACCTTTCGGAGGCATTTTGCCAAACGATTAGATTCGGAGTTCAAAATTCCTCGTAACCAGCTCCCCGTTGGGCTGATTCTTACCATACGTCGTTGCCAAAATCACCAACGGGGAGGGTGCTCCTCGCCGGGAGGTGACTTGAAGTCCAACCCTGTGAAGAATCACCCCTCCCGGCGAACGTTTTGACACGAATCTTTTTTCGAAAAACAGACCTCGAGCCGGGTATATATATTAATAAGATGGATCGCTTTGTTTTGCGCAAGCCTCTACTTCCGCGGATAAGTCCTTGTCCGTTAGATGGGACACATCCAGTGGGGTCAAACACGCCAGGTATACATCGGCTTTCTGTTGCGCAAGACTTAATTCCTGCATAGGGTCATTCCCGATTTTAATATTCTGATAAACTCGCCATAACCAGTTATTGACGGGTATAAGCAGATAGTTGTATCGATGAGGGTCATTTTCAACGAGCGTGTTTGCCAATGCGACCCGATAGATGGCTGTTTGTGTAACACCCACCTGAGATTCCCAGGTGGGAGAAAAAGACACCGAAGTGCGCGCGGGTATACCATTCAACACAGCGGAGTGTTCTGATAAGTATTTTGCGAATTCCCAGCAGGCCTCTGGATTCTGTGAAAGGTGGGAGATGTAGAACCCTTGCTGATAAGCGTGCTCGTAGGGGCCATTTGGTTCTGCTGTAAACGGAATCGGTGCAATACCAATCTCGAAGGTTGCCTTTTGTTGTTTAAAAAATTGTTCATGCTCGCTTCCTGCGTACGTCGTCCAAAAACCGATTTGCCCTGACTGAACTGCGCTACTGATTGCTGTCCACCAATCTTCCTCAGGTGAACTTTCAAACAGAACCCCGGACTTTTCCATATCGTTTAACCAGCTTAATGTATTCACCATTTCGGGGGTGTTTAAGTTTACCATCGGAAAATCACCGGATAAATCAAGCCATTGCAGGTCGTTCCCAGCATACAATAGTTCAGATGTGTTTACTGAATTACTACTAAGTAAAAAACCATAACTTTTTTCGGACCCGGAAATCGAGGTAACGGATGTAATCAATTCTAAAAATTCATCAAAGGTCCAGTCGGTAGACGGGGGTTCCAACCCATGCCGGGCCAGTAATTCAGCGTTATATACCATGATTGGGGGCTGAATAGAAAGAGGCAAATTAATAAGGCTGCCTTCGTAGCGAGAGGCATCCAGGATGGTCTGATCGAAATCTTGCTGAAAAGCTGATTTTTCCGCTTCCATCCAGGCGTTCAGGTCAAGAACAGCACCTGACAATGCTGCACCTCTTGGGTCTGTTTGTGTGACGAAACAATCAAATTGCTCTGCCATACCTTGATAGTATCCCCCCTCGCCAGCCAGATCAGGAAAATCTTTAGTTTGCTGGATAACAATTTCATCCTTATGAATTTGATTAAATTGACTGACCAGCGCATTTACAGCTTCCTGTTCCCGAGTCAAGGAGCTATAGAAGTAGAAATCAATTAAAACAACGTCCAAGGATTCAATCGTGACCTCCTCCTCCACCAATGGCTGTTGGGTAGAAAGAACGTTCTTTGTGGGCATTGAGGTTTCACTCATGCCAGGGGTTGGAATAATTTGTTGACCCAGACTTATGCCCACAAATAAGAGCACAGCCATCAAAAAAACGCCAACAAACGCATACGCTACCTTTTGAATTTTTTTCATACGAATAGTCCTCCGTAATGTTTGATACAACTGAGCCGGTTGTTTCTCTCCTTTTTTTTGAGGGAAGCGACGTGTAAGCATAACAGTCCGCCGTTGCAATGATACTTTGATGGAAGTTTGTAAGTCTTCCAACTCTTTCTGGTAGGACCGGCAACCATCACATCCGGATAAATGATTAGCCAGTAATACCTCTTCCCTATCCGTCAGCATGCCGTCGCTAGACTTCTGGATCCAACGATGCGCCTTTTTATGTGAAATTTCATTCATAATCTTCTGCCTTCAAATGACTTAACGCCTTACGCAAACGTTCCCGGGCTGTATTTAGCCGAGAATGAACGGTCCCTTCTTTGATATTGAGTATCTGAGCAATCTCTATTACTGATAAATCCTGGTAATATCTCAAAATAATGGGAACCCGATGTTTCTCACCAAGCGTTTGAATCGTATGCCAAACCAAGTCGTTTTCCTCACGCTCAATAACCTTATTTTCGGGGTGTTTTGTAGGGGCAAAGAGACGGACAAAGATCAAAATTCTCTCTTTAAGCCGCTCCATTCTTGCCCTTTTTCGCAATATGTTGTAACACTCATTAATCACAATTGACGTCAGCCAGGTGCGTAAGGATGCATTTCCCTGATAGGAATGGATCGAACGGCAGGCGGAAATAAAAGCATTTTGCACGGCTTCATCCGCCTCTGCCGGATCATCCAGCAAGAGGATAGCTAACCGATACATGCTGCTTTGATAGGTCTCAACCAGCACCTCAATCGCAGTTGTATCACCAGCTTGGCATTGTTGAATCAGGGTAATAGTATCCATAAATTATTTCTATCTATTAGACGTTTAAACCAGGAAAAACCTTCATTTTTATTATGAAACGATGGATTTAATTAATTTTAACACTGGAATAACAGATAACTTCTTCGTGCGACGTACTTGGTTTGTTAAGGGGGCAGGGTAATAAGATTTTCCTCTGCCCAAATTACCCAGCCTCAAAAAAGTACGTTGCACCTTCTTGCTCCAAGGTGCAACGCACTGAACTGGTTATCGACTGAATGGTTTGCCAAAGGGCTTGCCTAAAAAGGGTCTCCTGTAAAATAAAGTGCGTCGCACCTATTTATAAACCCCGTCTTAGTTACCATTCTTTTTATGCCGAATCCCACAATCTGGCTTCGGTCAACCCGGCTAGAAGCCTTCCCCAACCTCGGGTTTGTGATAACCAGGGTTACCTATTTGCTTAACCTAACAAAAAAACCAACACACCATCAGCAAGGATACAAGCCCGAGGTTTGCTCTTCAAGGACAAAAACCCAGGATTGTCCGGTTCCTGGAGTTGCGTCGCACCGATTGGGCATGCTATTATTAATTAAACTTTGGTTATATTTCTGTCATGTGGGAAAACTTAAAAAAGAGGTGGCAAAAATGTTTGGGTTATTTATGAAAAAACTGGCTGTGGATACTTCCGCTGAAGAGATCAGAAGAACAACCACTATCCTTGAGAAAAACAATGTCAAATATGAAATCCGGACCACACGCACCCGTGGCAGCATCGGTTCAGCCATTGATGCCCAAACCTATGCCAATGCAAATCTCGCCATGTATAAAGGGGCTTCCCCGCCATCCTTTATTTATACGGTTTATGTGAAACCAAAAGACTTCGATCGGGCAAAGAAGTTAGTCAAGGGATCATCATCGTAGAGCTGATTAACTTCAACATTCAAAAAACGTAACCTCCAAATTGGTCTTCCTTAAAAAAACGATGATCGAATCTTAAAACGAACCATCCGGTGGAAATTCACGCACAACCACCGGATGGAAATCGGCAAGGCAATTGGTTTACAAACCGGGCACGGGCACCGGCGGTTCTGGGAACTCACCCGGGGTTGGGGTTGGTTCTACCGGTGGTTCCGGTGAAACAACCGGCGGTTCCGGGGTGGGCATCTCGGTCGGGACGGTGGTCGGTTCAACCGGTTCGGTTGGCACAGCAGTTGCTGGTGGTTGAGTCGGTATGATTATGGGCACGGCCGTCGTGCTGACGGGCGGCACAATCACTTCGCTGGTTGGCGGCAGTTGGGTCGGTACCGATTTTTCTTCCGGTTCCTCTGGCTGTGTTTCGGTCGGTGTTAAGGTAGGCACCTGGGTTGGGATGGGCGTCCAATCATCCGTGGTATGGCAGCGAGAACACTGTCCGCGGGTATGACCACTCGGGCGGGCATGGCAGGCCTTACAATCACTGTACCCGGTGTGATCAAAGGTGTAGATATTCCAGGCAGACGTGATATGGCAGCGAGAGCATTGTCCCGGCCAGTGTCCTTCTTTTTCATGACAGCTGGAACAGGTGGCGTTATCGGTATGGGTATAGATCACATTGGACCAGGTGGTTGTGGTATGGCAGCCCGAGCAAGTTCCGTCATAATGGTTCTCCGGACTGCTGTGGCAGCCTTCACAATAAGTTAATCCACTGTGGTCAAAATTAATCTGGCTCCAGTTGAAGGTGTTATGGCAGTTGGAACAAACACCTTCATAATGCCCACCGGGTGCTGTATGGCACTGCAAACATTCCGTCTGGCCCATGTGGTTAAAGACAGCACCAGTCCAATTGGAAATGTCATGGCAGTTTTGGCAGGCGCCATCGTAATGGGCTGTAGGGGCGGCATGACACTGGGTGCATAACACCAAATCGGTGTGGTCAATGGATATGGTATGCCAGGACTGGGTGGTGTGGCAGGTGGTACAGGTAGCCGGATAGTGATTCTGGGGGCTGTTGTGGCAGCTGGAACAGTTATCAAAGGTGTGCGGAAACCGTCCATTTTCCCAGGTTTCCATGGAATGGCATGTGGCACATTCATTGCCATAATGACCCACTGGTTCAGCGTGACAAGATACACAGGTGGAATCGGGGCTGTGGTCAAAGAAGGCCGGCACCCACTGGCTGGTATTATGACAGGTAGAACAGTTGCTCTTGTAATGTTCCACCGGGCGATCATCCACATGGCAGTCAAAACAGTTGGTGTATTCGGTATGGTCCACTTCAATGTTCAGCCAATCTTCCACATCGTTATGACAATTGGTACAGGAACCTGCATACTCTTCTTCATGCAGGTCATAACTATGGCAGGATTCGCAGCTTTCCACTTTCAGACATTCACCACCAAGGGGATGGAGGTTTGTTTCTTCCGTAAAACCGTGACAGGATTCGCAGTCACCCTGGTAATGGTCAAACACAGCCTCTGCCCAGTCTTCCGTATTCGTATGGCATAAAGCACAATCATCGTTAGGGTAGTGATCAGCGTTCACGGAAAGTGGTTCATAGCTGTATTCTCGCAAAGAAAAACTTACAGGCTGTAGGCCAGTTACAGGAATTTGCTCAGGCAGATCATTTTTATGACATGATTTGCAGGTACCCACATTGGTATGGTCAAATTCCAGGCTGGTCCAATTATTAACCAGGTGACATTCTCCACAGTCCTGTGCATATTTTTCCGGATAGTTGGCGTGGTTATCCATATTCAAATTAAAGACATAGGTCTGGGAGTAATCCAGTTCTCTCTCCAAAATATGGCAGCTGCCGCATTCCGTAGGGGTTTCTGTATAAACGCCATCTTCGTGGCAATCCAGACAGTCAATATCCGCATGACCGCCATTTAATGGAAAATCACCATGGTCAACTTCCTTACCAAGGAAGGGAATCAATTTTCCGAGGATACCCATTGGCATGTTTGGTGTTGCGCCGGTGATTGGAATAAGTACCGGATTCACGGTTGATTGTAATGCGGCGAATTTATTCCTCATTACAATCAAGTACTCTCCATTCACCTGTTGTTCCAGGTCTGCCAAAACAATATCGGCTCGAAACGTTAGATTTCTCACTTCTTGATAGAGGGTTTCGGCTTTTTCTGGAGGAATTTCTTCAATCTTGGGGATGGCCGCGGTTAAACAGCGGTCAAACGCCTTAATAGCTGGCTCCAAATGGGCCGCATTTGTGACCATCGCCAGGTCTGCCAGACGGCGTTCAACAAGTTCAAAACTCATTTCAGCCTGACGAATTGGATCACTGGTCAGTTTGATTCGTTGGTTTTCTGCAAAACTCTGTACGCCAAACAGCGGACTCCCCGGGTGAAAGGGATATGTCTCCGCCAGGTAATACAGACCAGCCAGCAGAACAATCAAACTGAGGTTTATGGCTACAAGTAAAATGATAATTTTTTTCATATTACCCATCCTCTCCGGGCCAATCGTTGGCCACTTCTGGGCTATTTGTTCTTAGGTGGTTCTTCGCCATGATTTTGCTCTTGGGATTGCTCTTGATTTAGTACTGGATCAATTGCCATATTATTGGCATTAACCGCTTGGTCAGCACCCGCCGGATTGTCTGGTTTTCCGGTTTGTGCCGTAATTTGACTGCCTCGCCCTGTGGGGTGGCAGGAAATACAATCGTGGAGATTAGGTGTCTCGACACCGGCATGCGCGCTCACCATATCCGCATCTTCGTGACAGCTTCCACATGGATATTCGGTATAGGTTCCAGCATGGCAGGTCTCACAACTTTCGATCTCTTCCTCACCATGTTGAATCATAAAGGTGTGTTGTTTTAATTCTGCAGGCGCCCAGGCGACTTCGGAATGACAGCGTAAACAATCGGTTCCAAATACACCGGCGTGCATTTCAGGTTCCGCGTGGCAGTCATAACAGGTTTGTGTTAATCCCACATAACCACCATCCTGGTGACAGTCCGCGCAGGCCAATGTTTCATGCCCGCCGATGAGAGGATAAAACTCCTCATGGTTCAGACCATCCATCATGCGATCTTTGCCATCATGGCAATCGGCACAGGCATACCCGTACGTTTCAATATGGGTGGCGATATAGTCATGATCTTTTTCGGCATGACAGCTAACACAGTCAATCGTTTCAATAAAACTACCTTCCTGTGTGTGACAGGTGGAGCAATTAAAACTGCTGCCGTCATAATCTTCAGTATGTTGATCCAGGCTGAAGCCAGCCAACAGGTAGTGATCCACATTATTGTATGCCAGCACCGTCAACTCATTGTCAGGGCCTTTATGTTCCGTGTGGCAGTTCTGGCAGCGGGATACCCCGGGTAGTCGCCCGTGCAGGGTGGATACATCCAAACGATCTTTGGCAATATCTTTATGACAATCCTGGCAGCGCGTATCTTCCAAACAATGCACCGGGGCGTGGCAGTGAGTGCATTTGGTTTCTAGTTCCGCGTGAGAGTTAACCCCACCCAGCGAAACACCTTTGGGGTGTGAATCGGATAACGGCCCAGGAGTTAATTGATGCGTGAATTTCAGGTATAACAAGACGCTCAAGACCAATGCTCCCACAAATGCGATTACGAATAAAACCATGTATTTGCGGGGTAGTTTTTTCATTTGCATCAGTTTCTCTCCTTTCCTTTTTGTTTTTTGTTACAAACCCTTTATTGTTTTTTATTTCTGTTTATTTCGCTGGTACCAATTCAATCTCATTTGGATCAAATGTGAAATTAACCGTAGTGTTAAAATCCAGTTGACCGTATAATTCCGGTTTCATATTTCGTAATTGATCCGCTTCACCGGCTACACCCGTCGGGTGACAGGAAGCACAGTTCTCATATTCCGTTAAATTTTCTGCGACATGCACCGTTTCCATTTCAGGCGGTTGGTGATCCTCATGACAGGCATAACAATCGTATTCAACATAATTATTGGGGTGGCAGGTGGCACAGTCCACTTCACCTTTTCCACCATGATCCAACAGAAAATCATGGCGGGTTAATACTGCTGGTTTCCATGCTTCCGTGTTGTGACAGCGTGCGCAGTTAATACCAAACAGTTCAGCATGGATATCTGGCTCTTCGTGACAGTCCAAACATTGATGCGGGTCATCCATATCTTCAATTTCCAGGTAGGCCATGCCGGTTTCCGCAGCGGGCACCGGCGGTTCAACATAACCACGAACAGCCGCCATGCGAGATACCATGTCCCAGTCCACATTTTGGATGAGTGCCACAATTTCTTGTATCTGGTAATCGTTTAAAATACCGCCTTCTTCATTGTGCCAGGCTGCCATGGCTGTGCCGTGTGTGGCACGAGCAATCGTTCTGAAAAGCATGTCGGAGTTTGCTTCGGCCAATGCAGATCGGTTTAATGCAGGCATCATCCCCATCCCGCTGCCATCCGTTGCATGGCAAGAAGCACAATTTTGCAAATATACATCGATACCTTCCAAAACATATTGTTCCTGTAGATGCACCTGTGCTTTTTCCATTCGCTGGTTTTCAAACACCGCATACACCGGCAGGGAAATGACCAGAATCAGGAGAGCGATCAAGCTGATCCATTGGGTTTTATTCATGGCATCATCTCCTTTCTCCGGCTTAGGATTGGTAACTGATATCCTGAGCACTATGGTGTTCTCGCGTCCTCATTTGAGAGGTATCCACTTTCACCATGTCGTCTTCAAAAAACACCTTGAAGGTATCCAAGGCCCGTGCAACGGGCTGATTTTCAAACTCGCCGTAGGGGTCAAAACTGGCGGCATGGCAGGGACAGAAGAATTTTTGTTTTTTCGCCACCCACTGCACCGTGCAGCCCAAGTGAGGACAGCGCCGGTAAACGGCCATAAAACCGCCGTCTTCCACACGCACCAGGAAAAAATTTCCATCCTCGTATTCCACGACGGAACCGGGTGTAAAATCCTCCACCTTTCCGACCGTCATGATGCCGCCATATTCACCATCCAGGCTGCGAGCCCGTAAAAACAACAAACCAGCAGCGCCCAGTTCAATGGCAGCCAGTGCGGTTAGGGCTTTCAGACTGCCCTGTAAAAAATTACGCCGGCTGATATTGTCAGGTTCATCACCGGTATTTGATTTGGTTTGAGATTTTTTATTCATTCTGATCACTCCTCTCCACTAAAACGGTAAAACAAAAGCCATATTCGGGCCGCGGAAAAAGATGCCGATTGCTGTAAGCACAAGCAAGGCAACCACGATAAAGGCAAATACGCCCAAAACGGCTTCGCTGTGGTTCGCTTTTTTGGTTTGATAAACTCGCGTGCTGCGAAAAACCGCATAAATGACAGCCATCACCATCAAGGTGGTTAAAAAGGGCACCCATCCAGTAGAAATGCTGGCTGGGACACCTGGCATCCAGGCTAACAAATCGATCCAGTATTCATCTAACAGCACGATGATGGGTGTCAGGTTGAGCCCCAACAGAGCACCCCACATGGCAGCACGTTTACCAACCGGCGAACGGAAGTAAAGGCCGATGTCCTCTTCTTCTTTATCAAAAAAGGGAGTCAGCACCAAAACGCCGCCCAATACCGCCACCAAACCCAAGACAGCCAAAGGCTGCATGTGTAACAGCAGTTCCTGCAAACCCAAAAAGTACCAGGCTGCTTTGGCAGGGTTGGGAGAATTAAACGGATTAGCAATTGGCCCTAACGGCGCCGGTTTGATCATGGACCACAAAACAATCACAACGATAACCACCAGTGCCGCCGCATATTCGACCCGCACCAGATTTGGCAGGGTCTGTACGTATGACACACGTTGGTTTTCTTTTTGGATTGGCTGAGAAATACCTCCGTTTTTGCGAACTTTCCAGAAGTGATAAGACAAAATAATGATCAATAAAAAGGGTACAAAAACCACATGCAGGGCATAAAAATTACTTAATGCATTTTGCCCAACTTGCGGCCCACCCAGGAAGAAATTGCGCATTTCAAAACCGATGACAGGAATGTACGACATCAGGTTGGTGCTGACGGTGATGGCCCAATAGGCTAATTGATCCCACGGCAGCAGGTATCCGGTGAAATTGGAGATCAACGCCAGGAAAAACAAAACCAGCCCGATGATCCAATTGGTCGAACGACCTTGTTTGTACGACCCTGTGAAGAAGACCCTTAAGAGATGCAAGGCAGTGGTGATCACCAAAAGATTGGCAGACCAATGATGTACCGCCCGAATCAACGACCCGAATTGGATCTGGGTTTCTAAGGCTTGAATGCTGAGATAAGCATAATCCACCCGGGCATCGTAACGGAACATCAGCAGTAACCCGGTCAGACCGAGTAACACGACCAACACGGTAGAGATGCCGCCCAAGCCCCAGGTATATTTAAAATCCAGTGCGGCTGCTGGAACCCGGGCGGGATGCAAATGCATCACCAGGTTGTTGGCAACCGTAACAATATTTTTTCTTTCTTTCTTGTCCTTTACGAGGATTTTTTGAATCCAGGTCAATTTTGTGTTTTGCATAACCGTTCCTTTCACTTTCAAACCCTTTTACCGCTTTTTCTAATGACCTGTTAACAACATGGGCAAATAAGACCGGTGAACAAACACCTGCGATGCATCTGCCCCAAGAAAAACATAGGCGCGCCCCATCACAATTTTTTCATCTTTTTTATACGCGGGAGCACCCACTATCAAATCCGCCTTGGTATCATTGTTGACAAAACCGGCGGCAGCGATGGCATACCCAAATTCGGTATCCGCTTTATTGCCATTGGCCTGCCAGGTAGGGGAACTTTCTACCCCAACCGGGCTGCCTCGATATACAAATACTGCTCCTTCCTTCGATTGGTCATCCGTATAATAATGAGCCCCAACCGCGATATCACCATAACCATCTTCATTCACATCACCCAAACCTGCGACAGAAATTCCATAACCTGAGAATTCCTGACTGCCGCTGTCCGTCCAATTGGGGGTTGGGTTTAACTCACCATTGTTGTTATAAAACACAAAGGCAGCACCATTGTCGGTTAAATTGTCGTCGTAACCACGGGCGCCTACGATCAAATCGAGATAGCCATCCCCATTGACATCCCCGGCACTGTCAAGTGCGCTGCCAAAACGGGCATCATATTGATTACCCTCTGCGCTCCAAACCGGGGCGAGTGTGGATACATCGGCTGCACCGTAAAACACCCACACTTTTCCTTCCTGCTCTTCATCCGTCCCATTCTGGAAAGAAGGTGCGCTGACCGCAAAATCCGCATACCCATCGTAGTTGAGATCACCCAGGCCAGCTAGAGCGTAACCAAACACGGCGTAAGATTGATTCCCTTCCATCATCCAGGCAGGATCATTGGATAGACCCAACGCGGAACCCAGGAATAAATACACCCCACCTTCGTTAATTTCGGGATTACTGAGGGTGGTTGCTGCAATTAAGACATCATCAAAACCGTCGTTATTAACATCACCGACACCGCACACGGTTGACCCAAATTGAGAAGCTCTTCCAATACCAATTTTACTCCAGGCTGGTGTTTCATTGATTCCGGCTGCCGAACCAAGATAAAGATGTGCTGAACCAATACTTTCCAATTCCGGTTCCCGGTGATTGGGTGCACCAATAATGATGTCATCAAAGTCATCACCGTTTACATCACCTGCTCCACAAACGGAAAACCCAAAATATGAGTTCGGTTCGGTGGGAGAAAGCTGTTTATATAATGTTTGCGATAACCCACTTGGCCCACCCAAAAACACAAAGGCTGAACCGCTGCGTTCATCGTTTACATAATATTTCCAGGCACCAACAACCACATCTGCAAAACCGTCGTTGTTGATATCCCCGGCAGAAGCTACGGAAGCACCATATTCCACACCCTGGTCTCCACCCTCACTAACCCAATCTGGCAGCATGTAAAGTGCTGTGTTAACTTCTAACGCAGCCTGCACGACGGAAATGGGGCTGGTACTGGTTTTTCCCCAGGGCCATGCTGTTAATAAAATAAGCAGCATGGCCGGGAAAAAAAGTGGGGAGCGTGTTCTATGTTTCAAAATAAACATCCTTTGGGGGCCTGCCTGTGAGGCAGGCCCCATCAAAAAGGGTTTGAGGAAAGGTTTAGGGATTTACCGTCATCGGGAGGTGGATGTGGAAAATATCTTCTGCCACATACATATCAAATTTGACGGGTTTGGACCAATGTCCATCATTATCTTTGGCACGCACACTAAAACCGTGCCAGCCGTTGGATAAAGTGCGTGGTGGAGCATTGTATTTGTAACCTTTGGTATCAGGATCAACCACACCATCCACAGACCACTCTAATTCAACGATCTCATCACCCTCACCCATACTGTCAAAATCTCGGGCGGTGGCAACCAAAATTATTTCATCATCCGTATCTTGCATCACTGGTCCAGTGTAAAGGAACGCTGCTGTCGGATCATATTCAAGGTTATCGATATATAGGAATCTTCGATACCAGATATCGCTGTCAAAGACATTTTCATGTTCATCTTCCTGCCACTGGTTCCAAACCGTATACATAAAGGTTCCGCCAGGGTTAGATAACATCGATGCTTCACCGGAGAGGATGTCCGCTTTATTTTCCACCCACGGCCAGCGGTAATCTTCGATTATTCCGGTTTCTTCGTCGTACCAGGCTGGGTCTAATTCGTAAAAGTCACCATAGACCGTCGCACGACTGTAGTAAAGATCCAACGGAACAGCTTCACCTTCGGCCACAGTGGTGTTATCACCAGTTTCGTAGATCATAAAGAAGACGGAGGGATTACGCTCTAAATCATCCGCATAAGGCAATCCTTCAGTTGAAAAACCATTTTCCGATAACCAGTCGGTTCTGATGGTTGGGTACAGTTTAAGACCACCGGTGGGTGTATAACGTGGATCTAAAACGGTGATCTTGTTGCCGATCAACTGCGAAACGTTACGAGCCTGTTCAAATTCACCAGCGCTATACACAAACTCTGTTCCCACACAGTCAGTTGATGATGTATTTACACAGTAATTTTCAACCGCCGTTGTGCCAGCACCGCCCAGATCTGCCGGGGTGGTTGTCCAGGTCAGACCGCCGTCAAAGGAACGCCGTGCATACAGGTTGTAGTGATCGTTGCCAACACTGTTGGCTTTCCAGTTCGGTGACCAGGCGTACATCATCATGACATAATCACCATCCAGGAAACCGCGGTGACCCTTGGCAACATCAAAAGGATTCTCCCAAGATTGGTCATCCAGGTCGTTATCAGCTTCACAGCCATCAATCGAAGCGCTGCCATCACACTGCCGCCATTCAAGCACCTTGGGGAAGGAATCGGTATTGTCCGGAATACTGCCGTCATCCGCAACCGGGAAGGTAGCCGCACAGGTATCGTTATCGCTGCCACCGGAACATTCCGTAATCGTGGCACCGGAGATATTAATGGCTGGCGTGAGGCATAACCCTTTTAAGTAGTTGGGGTTGCTGCCATCCGTGTAAAGCCATTCATCACACTCCATGTTTTCGAAGGCATACGGATTATCTACGGTTGGGTCGAATTCCTCCGGGATAACAACCCGTCGCAGCATGATATCTGCCGGACCACCCTGATTGATGATACCTTGTTTGTAGATCAACATCGCAGCCAGTCCACTCTCGGAATCAATAGCAGATTGTACCGAATTGGTCGTTAAGGCAAACCGCCGTGAAATCTCCGTCAGGTGAAATATTCCTCCATTCAGCGGGTCAATTTGAGTCGGGAAAAATTCTCCACCTTCACAGGTATAGGTAGCACCAACTGTCCAGGGACTACATTGGGCAGGTTGGTTAATCATTCCGCCCTGATCGACAATAACATGGTCAAACATGTCAAAACTGTAATACCACATGTCCTTGCCGATATCGATTGGGTCTTCGGTGGGATTTCCGAAGGGATCAACCAAGATATCACCTAAGGCTTTGGTCTCTTCTGAACCCATCACAAGCCAGGCACTTTTTGTACCATCAGCTTTGGTGTATGGTTTCAGGTTCATCCGTACCCGGGTTGAAGCAACGCGGCCATTCATCACTCGACCATCTTCGGTGACACAAATCGGGATGGTTGCCCCACCAGGAGTTGTCCAATCAAGTTCGCTAGCACAAAAGTCTGCGCCTTCTTCGGGACCATCAAGGTTCTCTAAGAAATCTTCTATTGTGAGATGGGTTTCATCCAGGGTATCAAAATCAATATAACAATACGGATCACTTGGTTTTGTTTCTGAGCTGATTGCCTTACACATATTGTTATCCGTTAAACGGGTGGGCATTGCCATTGGCACAAAAGATTTTGGCAAAGTTTCTCCCTCATAATCTGCCAAGGAAGTTACTTGCAGGTCTACGGTTTCATCGACAAACACATCATCAAAATCATCATAGCCGATGAAGGAGTACCAGATATCGGTTTTGCCATTGGCTACAGCACCGGACCAACCTTCACCAGGTCCAAGACCTTGCCCTGGGCGCAGACCTTCGGGGTCTTCCTGCCAGGTCAGCACACACCCGGCACCAGCAGCACAATCTACAGCCGGCAGGTTGGCATCGCGTGCGCCAGAGGTCAGGCGTTCCGGTTTTGTCCACACCACATGGGTAGCTTCCGCTTCGGTTGTAGAAAGATCATCACCAGCGATCAACTTACCTCGGGCCGTCCAGACACAGGAATATGGCACCTCTCCCACTTCCGGATAACCTTGCAAGGTGTAATCTACAGAACCCTGATTACCCTTAACCCCAAACAAATCGTAAAGATAAAGGGTATCTTTTTCGTAGGTTGTTTCAAGAATACTCAGATAATCTGCATCCTCCGTGGGATCCAATTTGTAAAGCGGTGTCCCGCCTTCGCAATACTTGCTGACCCAAGCCACAAAAATTTGGTCACCTGCAACCTGATGAACAACATTGTGCACATCACCGGGATAAGCATATCCATTTGCCAAGTTAAATGAAGAAAGGTCGGAAGAACGAGAAAGATTGGTGGTTTTCCAACTGGTGCCATCATCCAATGAAACCCCGGCGAAGGCATCAAAATGACCAAATGTGATACCACCTTTGCTGTCTTCCGGATGCAGGTCATCAATCCAGACCGTGATTAATGGTTTGGCGAAATCGCGAGCATCATAGGCAATCAAATCCTCATTATCATCAATACCATCATCCAAAAGATAATTATCCACTGGTCCAACCAGACCGGTAGAAGCCTGGGCGGGAACATAAAAATCCATCATATAGATGGCTGATTTTTCTGTCTCATTGTCCGGCGTTTTCGAGATATTCCGCCGGAATAAGACTCCATCTTCTGCCAAGGCGACGCCAATACTCATGCTGAGCAGCATAATGATGGTTATCAAATAAATTACGATTTTTTTAAGATTCATGATCTAACCTCCTCAAAACAATTGAATCATTTAAGAACAACAAGTGGATTGGTGTTAAAAATGTTTTTTGCGGTTAACCTCATTTCTATTCAGCTTTCTCTGAAATTTGGGACATCAATAATTCCTTCGGGTTTTTGTTGTTTTCCTGCCTGTTTCCGCTGGTCAACTCCTGTAAATTCACGTATAATTCAAAAAGGGTGGCAAAATGGTAACTATCGCCGCTGAACACATCCTGCAATGTTGCATGCCATTCTCCGTCTGCACTGTCTTTCCAAATTCTCAATAAATAGGATAAATAGTTCCGGTTTTTTTCTGGCATAGGTTTCCATCTTTTTCTAGCGGGAAGATTAAGTCCATTATCGTAAATGAGCGGGAACCAGTAGTGAAATCAGCGTGAAATTAGCGTGATTTAGGATTAGAAATGAAAAAACTCGAGATTTTTTTTCTAGGGTCATTCAAAATCCACCTGGATGGGGTCAATATCACCGACACGATGCGTACCAAAAAAGAGCGCGCCATTTTGGCGTACCTGGCAGAAGAATCGACGCGTGTCCATCCGCGTGAAAGTATTGCGGAATTTTTCTGGTCAGATCGTCCCGAGAGTTATGCCCGCATGAATTTGCGCCAGGCTTTATTAGGTATCCGTAAAGCATTTGGTGGGGAAGAAGGACTCAGCCCGTTCTTATGCATCACGGAAACAACGGTACGGTTTAAACCAAATGCGGCCTGGTCGGACACACGTGCTTTTAATGAATATTTACAAATTACAAAAACGCACGAACACGATCACCTGCATACCTGTCAAAACTGTGTGCAATTGTTAGAAAAAGCCAGTGAACTATATCGCGGCGATTTTTTGGATGGTTTGTACCTGGGGAACGTGACCGGATTTCAGGAATGGGTTGTATTTAACCGCGAACGACACTTCCATCACATGATCGAAGTGATTAAAACCTTAAGTAAGGTCTATTACAAACGGGGTAATTACGATCAGGCTTATTGGTATGCCTGGCGTTATGTCGATCTGGCACCTTTAGAAGAGGGAGCGCATCGTTTATTGATGCGCCTACTGGCTTTATCCGGACGCCGCAACGCGGCCCTCCAGCAATATGAATATTGCAAATCCATTATCCAACGTGAATTAAGCATTGAACCGTCCCCCGAAACCAAACAGTTATACACACTCATCAAAAATGGTTTACCCCTGGATTCGATTGATACAGGCAGCCTGGCCTCTTCCAAAGTGCCGACAAAACCTGTGGAAAAATCTCAACCTTCTCCCCCCCCTGAACAATGGTTATATGATCCTGTCACGCAGGTTCCAATGGGGCCGTTATTTATGGACCGTTTACAACGGGCTATCTTACGAATGGATCGGGCCAAACAAATGGTAGCGGTAATTGTCATCTCCGTTATTTTCCCAGAACTTGAGGAGATGTCCCCTGAATATAAACACGAGGTTGACCAACACCTCGTACGGCGATTGGTGGGTACGGTGCGAGAGTGTGACACGGTGGCCATCTTAAGAGATAACCAGTTTGCGTTAATTTTGGAAGAAATCAAAGAAGCGAAGGTGATTTCCACCATTGTTGAAAAGATCAAAAAAAATGTCGGAGCCCCGATATTGGTACAATCCAACCGTGTGGAAGTTATTTTATATATTGGCAGCAGTATTTACCCGCGGGATGGCAGTGACGCTACCGGCCTATTGAACCAGGCGGAGATTGAAATGCGCACCGCTCGTTTTCAGCAGCCGACGCTTTTTTAACGTCGGTTCGGGTTTAGCTCTTTTTTGTCATTGCGAGTAACATTACGTTAGGGATACCCTAACCTATATAAGTAAAGAAACAGGGAAGAATTTGCTAAAATGGAATTAT
>PABH01000048.1 GCA_002702705.1 Anaerolineaceae bacterium | reverse complement strand
TTCATAGATGTTTCGGTTTTTCTATTGCAGTGTGTAGAAATTGACAGGTTTGTCTTCTTTCGTCTTCTTATCACTCTTCAGTTGTTAAGGTTCCGCCTTTGTTTCCGAAGGCTGCGTGATTCTACTCGTCGCACTTGATCTTGTCAAGGGCATAAAAAAACCGATGTTTGTTTTTTTTCGAACCAACACCAGTTTAATTTGGCGAACTTTCCTCACACAATTTCATTCAGAAAGCAAATTTGATTGTAAACGATCTACCGTTTCCGGTGAGACCGGGCTGTGATTTCGTATTTGTTTTCCACAGCGAGCAGAATTATACTCCCTTATTAAATAGAGTCAAGGGATTCTAAAAAATGAAAATTAATTGGTAAATAAACCGCAAAAAAGGCTTATCCCCACACTGATATATTCCTGAAAAGTAGGTTTAACAGAGCTTCTTGTTCGTGAGGGTTCTGCATAGACTACCTATTCCATAAAAGTAGACTAAAATAAAGAACAATCATAATTAAGGAACAAAATGATCGGTTTTGGCGTCTTAATTGCAACAAAACTTTTTAATAGGTAGTCTATGAGCACATTAACGGCATCAAATAAACACAATTTATCAACCCTGGAAACCATCTTACTTGCCATTTTTGCCGGTTGTATCACCGGTATTGGCATTCTGATTGTTTTTATCATTGGGATTCAAATTTGGTTTGCAGGCCGTATCATGCCTGGTGTTTCCGTGGCAGGTGTGGATGTCAGTGGTCTCTCACCACAGGCAGCGGTTTCGATCCTAAATGAAAAGATCACTTATCCCTCCACGGGCCGCATCGTATTAAGTGATGGAGAACAAACCTGGTTGGTTACACCTGGACAAATGGGTCTTTTCCTTGATCCTGAAACCAGTACCGAAAAAGCACTTGAAGTCGGCAGAAGAGGGAATCTCTTCAGCAGGTTGGATACGCAATGGAACAGCTGGCGAAATGGACGGAATATTACCCCCGTATTCGTGTTCGACGAACGAATCGCTTACGCCCAACTTCAACAAATTGCGACTCAAATTAATAAACCAGTTATCGAAGCAGATTTAACTATTAAGGGAACAGAAGTAAATGTCCAACCTGGTCAAATTGGAAGAACAGTTTTACTGAACGACACCATTAAACAAGTCGCAGCGTTGGTACCCACCATGCAAGATGGTGTTATTGACATTTTGGTGGAAGAGACTCCCCCATTCATTTTAGATCCAGGTGAACAGGCAGCGCTAGCCAAACAAATTCTCAGCGAACCTTTGACACTGGTAGTCGAAAATGCAGATGGTGAAGCGACCGCTGGTCCCTGGCAGTTTGATGCAGCCAGCCTAGCACCCATGTTAAACATCGAACGGATTCAGGACGAAAACGGCAGCCAATTCCGAATCGGGTTGGAATCCGAAACCCTGCGCGCTTTTTTGACCTCTCTCGCCCCGGATTTGCATATTGCAGCGAAAGATGCGGCCTTTACTTTTAATGATGAAACCGGACAACTGGATATTATGCGAAACGCCATTATTGGGCGCAGTTTAGATATTGAAGGAACCATTGATGCGATTCAACAAAAAATCGTTAACGATGGAACCCATCAGGTACCTTTGGTATTTGAAGTGAATAAACCAGAAATCAATGACGATACAACCGGTGCAGATTTGGGCATTACGGAATTAATTCACCAGGAAACTTCTTATTTTTATGGTTCGAGTCGAGACCGTGTTCAAAATATCAGCGTAGCCGCCGCGGAATTCCATGGGGTGTTGATTCCACCCAACAGTACCTTCTCGATGGCAGAAGTAATGGATGACATCACCCTGGATAATGGGTATGCGGAAGCATTGATCATTGCCGGCGGCCGGACAATCGAAGGCGTTGGCGGCGGTGTATGCCAGGTTAGCACAACCCTCTTCCGAGCTGCATTTTTTGCAGGTTTTCCAATCGTAGAAAGACACTCCCATGCTTACCGGGTATCATATTATGAAAAAATAGCCGGTAATATCCGGGATGCAAGTCTGGCCGGATTGGATGCCACGGTTTATATTCCAATTGTAGATTTAAAGTTCACAAACGATACGGATAACTGGATTTTGATGGAGACCTATGTAAATCCCACCTATTCCAGTATTGTCTGGAAATTTTATTCCACATCCGATGGACGTACAGTTGAATGGACAACAACGGGGCCATACAACACCGTAGAACCACCTGAACCAAAATACATTGAAAATGAAGATCTTTCGGAAGGCACGATCAAACAGGTGGATTGGGCTGCGGAAGGTGCAGATGTCACTGTAAACCGCACCGTGCTGCGTGATGGTGAAACTTTATTCTCAGATACCTTCTTCACCCATTATCGCCCCTGGCAGGCGGTTTACGAATACGGCCCCGGAACCGAATTACCGAATTCTGACAGCGAAGATTAAGAAAATTATTTAGATCCACACAGAAAATCAGAAATACAGAGGAAGAAAAAATAGTATTTTTCAATTCCTCTGTATTTTTTTATTAAAGTAATTTGACTTTGGAATGTAGGGTTTTTTCAGATTTTAGGCGGAACCAATCAGCCAAAAAAACTCCCTTATACGGTTTCCGTAATATACGCTGCACCGCGCTTGATTGCCTCTAAGTTCAGAGGCAATAATTTGTGATGCCGCTCCGGTAAATGTTCTTTTAAAGCCTTTTCAAGTGCAGAAATGGGAAGTACGTCCAAATTAGCCAATAAAGCACCAATTAATACCATATTGGTCATACGACGGTCTCCCAGTTCCTCAGCAATTTCATTACCAGGTACTAAAACCACACGAATCCCGCTGCGATTTATTTCACGGTCTATCATGGACTTATTAACAACCAGCACCCCATTGTCTTTAACTTCACTTTCATACTTATCCAAAGAAGGGCGATTCATAGCAATCACTGCGGAGGGTCGGCTGACCATCGGGGAACCAATCTCTTGGTCTGAAATCACCACGGTACAATTGGCGGTGCCGCCGCGCATTTCCGGCCCATAAGAAGGAATCCAGGTAACGTGCAAATCCTGATCCATAGCAGCATAAGCTAATAACTGTCCAGAAAACAAAACACCCTGGCCGCCAAATCCAGCGATAATAATTTCTTTTTGCATGGTACCTCCGTTTTAAATTTTTTGTGACAAAGCCGGGTGAACTTTATAATCCCCTAAAGGATAATATGGGATCATATTCTCTTCCAACCAGTGTAATGCCTGCAGCGGGGTTTTACCCCAATTGGTGGGACAAATAGAAAGCAATTCAACCATCGAAAAGCCAAGTCCCTGACGCTGCGTTTCAAAGGCCAGGCGGATTGCTTTTTTGGCTTGCCGCACATGTTTTGGGTCGTGCAAACTGCGGCGAACCACATAACCTGCCCCATCCAGGGTCGCCAACATTTCCGCTGTACGAATCGGAAAGCCGTTCGTTTCCACATCTCTACCCGTCGGCGAAGAGGATGTGCGCTGCCCTGGCAGTGTGGTCGGGGCCATCTGACCGCCCGTCATACCATAGTTCGCATTATTAACAAAAATAACGGTAATATTTTCACCTCGGGCTGCCGCAGCAACAATTTCACCCATGCCGATGGATGCCAGATCGCCATCCCCTTGATACGTCATTACAATTCGGTTGGGCAAGACCCGTTTGACACCAGTTGCCATTGCTGGCGCTCTGCCGTGCGGGGCCTGCACAAAGTCGAAATCAAAATAATTATAAGCAAATACCGAACAACCTACCGAAGCAACACCAATCGTGTTGCTTTTTTCATTCATTTCGTCAATCACCTCAGCCACCAGGCGGTGCGCCGTGCCATGGGTACAGCCGGGACAATAGTGATTCTGTATACTGGACAGGGAATCGGGACGGTCGTAAACAACTTGTTCTTCTACTGTATATTCAGACATAATCCATATTCTCCTAATTCATTTTTCCCATGTGTGCCAGCCAACGATCACGCGGGTGGGTTTCATTCGATATATTTCCCTTGGTCAGTTCTTCAATTTCCGCTTCAATTTCTTCCGGCATTGGAACAACACCGCCCATCCTACCGTAAAAATTAATCGGTGTCCGCCTGGCTGTGATGTTCATCACATCATCCAACATCTGTCCGGCGTTCATTTCAACCACCAGCAAACTTTCCATTTTTTCAGCCATTGCTGCCAGTTCTTTTTCCGGGAAGGGAGCCAGAGAAACAGGGCGGAATAAACCAACCGGAATACCTTTGGCACGGGCATTACGAACCGCAGAAAGTGCAATTCGCCCGGATGTACCAAAAGCGACTACGGCATATTTGGCATCTTCCATGAAATATTCTTTAAACTGAACTTCATTGGCCTTAATTTCCTGCCAACGGCGTTCAAAGCGGAAATTTGCTTCTTCTTCTTCCGGTGGATCTAAATATATGGAACTGAGAAAACGCCGCTCCCGCCCTTCTGCGCCATAAGTCGCCCACTCGGGTTGGCGCATAATCACGGGTTTCATGGGAGGTAATTCCGCAGGTTCCATCATTTGGCCTAAAGAACCATCTGCCAAAATGATCACAATAGAACGATATTTTTCTGCCAAATCAAAAGCACTATACGTTAAATCAATCGCTTCTTGAATATTTGCGGGTGCTAAAACAATCGGATGGTAATCACCGTGTCCGCCGCCATGTACAATCTGGTTATAATCCGCTTGGGCTGGAGCGATATTACCCAATCCAGGACCACCACGCATCACGTCTACCATCACCACTGGCACTTCAGTTCCTGCGATATAGGAAATACCTTCCAACATCAAACTGACACCAGGACTCGAAGATGAACTTAATACGCGAGCACCGGTACAGGCGGCGCCGTATACCATATTGATTGCGCCTAATTCACTCTCTGCCTGCACAAAAGCACGGCCCAATTCCGGCATGCGTACAGCCATCCATTCCAACAATTCAGTTTGTGGGGTAATGGGATAGCCAAAATAGGCATTTACGCCAGCACGAACAGCAGCTTCAGCGATTGCAATATTTCCTTTTAATAATTCTTTTGCCATTTTCTGCCTCCTACGCGCCGGCTTGCGGTTTATTTTTTACTTCCCGAAAAACAACAATTGCTGCTTCGGGGCAAACCACTGTGCACACGCCACAACCTGTGCACCCTTTTTCAATCAATTCGGCAGGATGATAACCTTTTGCATTGATTCGATCTGGTGCCAATGCCAAAACACCTTGGGGGCAAGCCTCTACACATAACTCACACCCTTTACAATAAAACTCTTTTACTTCGATTCGTCCCTTGGGGGGCATACAACCTCCTTACCAAGCCTTTTCCGATAACTCGGACAAGAACAGTAGACTTTCTTTTCTATTGTATTATGCGATTCTTAAAGCCATATTGGAAGTGTCTATTGTCATAATGGACACCCACGATCTTCTTTTATCTAATTGACAAGTGAATTAAGAGATTATGGCGACCATGACGGTTTATTTTGTTTATCCAGATACATATTTTCGTCAGCCAGGATGAAGCCTTTCTTAAGGGAACCATTGGGTTGAATGGTGCTCACGCCAATCGAAAGTCGGATGGGTATGTCATTGGAGTTTGAATTTAACCCCTGAATAATTTCCTTAAAGCGGTAAATCGCATTTTGAGCTGTGACTTCGCTCGTTCTTGGCAGTAATACCGCAAACTCATCTCCCCCAATCCGAGCCACCACATCCTCTACCCGAAAACTGGACATTAATGCCTGGGCAGTACGGTATAGTAAAACATCACCTACCGCATGACCAAAATAATCATTGGTCTTTTTTAAATCATCCACATCAGCAATAATAATACTGATCGGGTAAAGTTCTTCGTTTTCTAAACGTGCCATTTCTTCGTTAAAAAATGAACGGTTATAAAGCCCTGTCAGTGCATCATGTGTGCTGAGATAGGTTAATTTTGATTCGGACTTACGGCGTTCTGTAATATCGATCATTGAAATAATCACTTTTGATAAATCAGAATGGCTTTCCGAAAGGACTGACCATTTCATACTGACATCAATCTGTTTTCCGTCAAATGTTTTTTTAACACCGTCTAAGTTAAAGTCGGTTTTTCCCTCAGACAGCAGCACCATCTCTTCAAGAAAATATTCGTAAGAACTATCCAAAAACGTGGTGAGAAAATTATTAATTACATCCTCTTTATTTTTAGCCTTGACCAGATCAACGGTTGCTTTATTCACATCCAGAACTTTGATATTTTTAGCACATTCGACCAGGACCTCAGGACGGTTGATAAAGAATTCTCTGAAATCGATCACACCTTCTTCCTTATAACGATCTAACGTCTGTTTAATTTTCGAGAGGTCTTCTTCCCATAAAGAAATTGGGGATTCTTCAAACAAACGGTAGTAACGTTCTCTGCTTACGACAAGTTCTTTCTCTGATCTTTTGCGCTCAATGGTTTGAGCAATTTGAGAAGAAACAAACTCAAATAGATCCACATTTTCCTGTGTAAAATGGACTTCTTCTGAATAACTTTGGGTTGCCATTACACCAATAATTTGATTATTTAATTTCAACGGAACACCCAACCATTCATAAGCTGGTGTGCCGACAATTTCAACAGCTCCCTGTTTAATAAGTTCTTGATAAACCGGTTTGGTTACTAACAAAGGTTTGCCAGTCCGCAAAATATATTCTGTTAACCCGCGCCCCAACTCTACAGGAGAGACGGGTTCATCAAACTCGTCAATATAATATGGAAACAACAAATTATCATTGACCGAATCATGCAAGGCGATATAAAAATTCTCCACAGAAATCAACTCACCCAGCAGCTTATGAATGGTTTGATAAAGTTCATCTAGGTTGCTGGAAGATACAGCCGCCTGTGAAATTCGAAAAACAATATCTTGCAGTTTATGAGCCTGGGCTTGTTTATTGATTTCCAGGGTTAAACCTTGCATGGTTTGTTGTAACTTACTGGTCATGTGGTTAAAGGTGTAAGCCAGGATACCTAATTCATCATGGCTGTGAATCGGCACCCGCTCAATAAATTGTCCGTTCGCTACTCGGGTAGCCCCCTCCACCAAATCTTTCATCGGGGCAGTTATTTTTTTCGAAAACCAGGCAGCCAACAACAAACTGAAGGGAATGGTGACAAAAAATGATAAAAAGGCTAATCTTCGCGCCCGTTTTTCTGATGAGATGATACTATTCACATTAATATCAATACCCAACACGCCATCCAAATTTCTAAACTGATCGTAAATTGGCGCGTATCCCGTCAGAAATGTGCCAAATTGATCAGTGTAAATCTTATCTTCGACAACTGGACTTTTGATAAAAGAAAGCCCATTCATTAATAAAGTGCTCGTATGGATATATTCCGCACCAACCTCAAAATGATTTTCCCCAGACCCATCAACAATATAAACAATCTTACCATCCTTGTCCTGCCGCAAAGTGTAAATTTGTTCAATAATATTGCTGGTTTCTTGAATAGAGTCTAAACGTAAAGAAATCACCCGGTAAAAAGAGCTGGTTTCATCTTGCGGTTCTTTGATAAGGGAATGGTAATCTCCATCAATTAAAGGTACGGAAAAGGTTAAAATATCCATCAGACGCTCTTGGATTATTTTTTGTTGAGAACTGCGAATCTGCCAATACAAACTTAATGTTAAGAAACCTGATAGGAGTAAGATCAGGAGAGAATTTGCAAGAAATAATTTTGTGGATAAATTTAAATTTTTAAAGATTTTGGTAAGCATGTTCCGATATAATTTTTCGCAATTCCTTATTTATTGTTGATTAATTAATCCCCATTGGGCATTAACCAAGTCTCGTAACTCTTTTGGAAATCCCCTGTTTGCTTCATTTTTCTTAATGTTTCATTGATAAATTTCAAAAACTCTTGGTTTCCTTCAGGAACCCCAATTCCCAAACCAACTTTTGAAAGATAGATGACCTCTGCCTTTTCATCCATAACAATACTCAGTTGGGATTGAGAATCTTTAATATAGGTCAATGTATTAAGATAATCATTAAACACCACATCAACACGATTTACCTCTAAATCCAATAGTGATGTGAATGTATCTTTATATTCTGTAACCTGAAGCGGAGTTCCCTGTGAAACAAGCTCTTGTGCATAATTTGCACCAGTTGATCCTATTTTTACACCCACCCGCTTACCTTTCAGATCTTCAACACTTTTTATCGTTGTTTTCATCTCCGGCTGGATCACCATCACCAATCCCGTTTCAATGTATGGATTTGAAAAATCAACCAGATCTTCTCTTTCTGGCGTGATATACATTGCCGCGATGGTCATATCCACTTTATTTTCCTGTAATGCTGGAATAAGATTAGCAAACGACATTTCAACAAATTGAACGTCAACCCCCAATTCCTGTGCTATAAAATTGGCTATATCAATATCCAACCCAACCAGATCACCTTCCGGATCATAAAATTCAAAAGGATTTGTAATTGCTGTACCCACAACTAGCACACCATTTTGCTGAATTAACGTTTGTTTATCTACACCGTGCTCCGTTGTATTTCGCAAAGCTGCATCCCGTAACTGGTTTTCTTTAATTGGGGATGACTTTCCCTGGCAGCCATTTAAAAGCAATATCAACCCAAGCCATAAAACAATAATAAGGGTTAACTTTTTATCCATTGGCTGCTTATCTGACATTGTTATTACCCTCGTCTTAGATCACTGTTAAATCAATGATCTCTGATATTATGCGTTAAAAGATTAATTAAATTACCGGGAAAGTTTATTGATAATATAGATACGAGAAGTTTAATAAAGTGATTATAACAGTTTCATGCCACAATCTAATAATTTTTTATTTGTTTTTTACCTCCCTAAACAATGAACAAATTTATCTGCAACTGAGGATTCAAGATAATTTACAGGCTGCCGTTTTCTTTGAACCATTCATAGGCTGATTGAATGGCATCTTCCGTACGGCGAGGGGGGTTTAAGATTAACTGTTCCTGTGCTTTTTGGGTGTGATAATAAAAACCATACCCAGCCAGGCGTAAAAGGTCAATTGAAATTGGTAAATCCAACAGTGGATTCAACCAGTTGATCGGAACCGCAAAACGACGCGCTAACTTGCCAGGAAACAAAATGGAAGGGCTTGGCACCTCAATTACCTGAGCAATTTTATGGATCAAGTGCATCAGGGTCAGGTTTTCTCCACCCAAGATATACCGTTCCCCTGTTTTTCCATGTGTCATCGCCGACAGATGCCCCTCCACCACATCATCAATATGAACCACATTTAACCCACCGCTGGGCACAAGCGGAATTTTTGATTTCGCCATCTGCACAATCAGGGAACTGGTCTTTCGATAAACATCCCCCGCTCCAATCACATAAGAAGGATTAACGATGACGGCATCCAGGCCGGCAAAAACCGCTTTTTGGACTTCCAATTCTGCCAGATATTTACTATATCCATAGGGCCAATAATCCGGACGGTAATTCCAGGTATGATTCTCATCCATCCACGGCGCATCACTGGGGTGAATTTGCTCACTAGGTTTCCGCGGTATGCCCAATGCCGCGACGGAGCTGGTGTGGATAAATCGTTTAACCCCTGCCTGTTGAGCCGCCTCCAAAATGGTTTGTGTACCTTCCACCGTCACCGTGTACATGCGATTAAATTGTTTGGGAGTACCCAACATGGCCGCTGTGTGAAAAACAATCTCAATATCTAACATGGCTTCCTGTAAACTGGCTGGACGGGTTAAATCACCAATGGCATGTTCAACCGGTAAACCTTTTAATAAGGTAAGGTCGCTGCTTTCGCGGTGAAAAGCTCGTACATCATACCCACGCTGCACAAGTGCTTTACAAAGTGCCCCACCGATAAAACCAGTTGAACCGGTAACCAATACTTTCATGCACCGATCCATTCAATGATGGTTGCTTCGCCCTGCCCAACACCTACACATAAGGATGACAACCCATAAAAAGGTTTCTTCATTTGTGGCGCTCTGCGGCGCATTTCATATAAAAGCGTGGTCAGAATGCGTGCCCCGGAACACCCTAACGGGTGGCCTAACGCAATCGCGCCGCCATTCACATTCACAATATCAGGGTTTAATTCCAACTCTTTAAAAACAGCCAAACTTTGGGCTGCAAAAGCTTCGTTAATTTCAATCAGACCAATATCTGCCAGGGTTAACCCTGCGCGTTGAAGCGCTTTCCTGGTTGCGGGAGCCGGACCGATTCCCATGATGCGAGGTGGAACACCAACCGCAGCACTGGTAATCAATCGAGCCATTGGACGCAGCCCCAGTTGTTTGGCTTTTTCCGCACTCATGATCAGCAATCCTGCGGCACCATCGTTGATTCCGGAAGAATTACCCGCTGTTACGCTGCCGTCTTTTCGGAAAGCGGGTCTCAAGGAGGCTAATTTTTCAAGGGTCGTATCCCGACGTGGGCGCTCATCCGTGTCAAAAATAATTGGGTCGCCTTTTTTTTGCGGTAAAGAAACTGGCATGATTTCCTCATCAAACAAGTGATTGTCAATCGCCTGCACCGCCAGCTGGTTGCTGCGAAAGGCAAACTGATCCTGTTCTTCCCGGCTGATATGATATAACTCAGCCAGATTTTCCGCGGTAATACCCATCGGGTCGGTACCATAGGTTTTTTCCATCAAAGGGTTCGGATAACGCCAGCCAATCGCCGTATCATAAGCTGTTAAATTCCCGTAGGGAAAGGCTTTATCCGCTTTGGGCAGGCTGTAAGGAGCCCTGGACATACTCTCCACGCCCCCCGCAATGAACACGTCACCTTCCCCACAACGAATGGCACGAGCTGCCATATTTACCGCAGTTAACCCGGAGGCACACAATCGGTTAAACGTCACAGCTGCGGTTTCAACCGGCAAACCCGCTAACAAGGTTGCCATGCGCGCAATATTACGGTTATCCTCGCCAGCCTGGTTGGCACAGCCTAAATACACTTCTTCGATATCAGCAGCCGGAACTGAATTCCGATTTACCAGTGTTTTAATCAAATCGGCAACCAAATCATCCGGACGAACACCGGATAAACTGCCGCCCATTGCCCCAATTGGGGTCCGCAGGGCATCAATAATCACCACTTCTTGCATTTTTTCCTCCAGGAATGAGGGCATTTACCAATTTAAATGATCTTATCATAAGATGGTCGGAAGTATGGTGGATTTTGCCGGTTGGGTTGTATAAAATCACACAGTTTTACAAATAGAAAGGGTATTCAAAGACGTTTTTCTTACAATGCTACGTTACGATTAACCACGACCAGGTTAACATACCCATTTTACGAGTTGGCAGGAAAAAGGTAAAATTTAAGCATGGAGCCAAATCATATTTTGCCAGTTTCTTTTTATAACCGCCCTGTGCTGGAAGTCGCACCGGATTTGTTGGGTAAAAAACTGGTACGGCTTGTAAATAAGAAACGAATCAGCGGCTGGATTTGCGAAACCGAAGCGTATGACGGCGACCAGGATTTGGCTTGCCATGCGCGCTCCGGTAAAACCCAGCGAAATGCGGTTATGTTTGGCCCACCCGGCAGAGCCTATGTTTATTTTACGTATGGCATGCATTGGTGTTTAAATGCAGTCACCGGTCCGGAAGGATATGCAGCAGCCGTCTTGTTAAGAGCTGTTTTCCCAATCGAAGGAAAATCATTAATTGCGGAATTAAGGGAGGGGATTGCGGAAAAGAATTGGACCAATGGCCCAGCGAAATTAACCCGATCATTTGCCGTCAACAAAGATCAAAATGGCGCGAACCTGACCCATTCGGAAGACTTTTTATGGATCGAAAACGGCCTGAGGTTCCCAAACAATATGATCCACACCGGCCCGCGTATCGGAATCCAAAACACACCATTACCATGGCGCACAATCCCCTGGCGGTTCTGGATTACCGAAGATCAATTAACCGAACGCCTTCAATATAAACCAGGATGACAAAAAAGCTGTTTGTTTTTTTGTTTTTATTGTGGTTTGTTTCCGGCTGTCAGTCGAAACAAACCACCCCTGAAGCTGCCCCCGTTTTTCACATGCTTTGGATTGGAGATGACAGCCTGAACACCAGTCGTTTGGATATGCAAACCGCTATCATGTTATCAGAAGGTGGTCTGAAAGAAGCTCCCATCAACATGCAAATACTGTCGGATTCTACCTACACCTTAGCATCAGGAAACATGCCAACCCAAGTTAAGAAATGGATTTCTGAACATCCGGTAGATTTGGTGGTCTTACAGGCTTTTTCGGTGGGACAGGTAACCGAGGAAGCGCTTTTCCAAACCTATGGGGCTGATTGGATCAATTATTTTGAATCCCAAAATCTGGATATAGTCATTTATTATCCCTGGCGGCAGCTTTACCAGGATGAGGAAGTCTATCAAAACATGGTGGATCAGGTTTTAGAATTGGCCTGGGCCCAAAATGTGACCATCGTGCCTTTGGGGGATGTTTGGCGGCTTCTTTCTGAAAGAAATCCTCAAATCAATTTGTTAGAAACCGACCTCGTCCACCCGAACGCTGCTGGTGTTTATTTAAATGGTGTTGTTTTTTATTCCGTCTTCACGGGAAAATCCGCGATAAATCACCCCGTTAAACTATCGATTGGATTTGATCAACCTGATACAATAATACTGTTGGATGAGGAAACCATACAAGCGATACAAGAAATCGCCTGGTTAGTGATCCAGACTTATCAATCCCAGGGAGAGTTTTCTGTTTTTCATGAATTGAATTTCGCCAAATAAAAAGGCAACCGTATGAAGAAAAACAATAAAATGATCATTTTTGGCGGCGGCGGGCATGGCCGTACGCTCATAGAATTAGTGCAAGCAATGGGTTCTTACGATCTGGTAGGAATTGTAGATGACCATATCCCACCTGAAACTGAGTTGTTAGGGGTACCTGTTTTAGGGGGGCAAGCCGTTTTAACCACATTGTATCAAAAAGGTATTTGTCTGGCTGTGAATGGAGTCGGTGGCATTGGGAATCCTTCTGCCCGTTGGGCCGTTTTTGAATCCTTACAAAAGATTGGGTTTGATTTTCCTACCGTGGTGCATCCTACCGCCTTTGTTGAAAAAAGTGCATTTTTGGATGCTGGTGTTCAAGTGTTGGCGCAGACTTATATCGGAACCCAAGTAAAAGTAGGTTTTGGCTCCGTGATCAATGCTGGCGCCGTACTATCCCACGATGTTCAGGCCGGTATCTGTACCAATTTTTCTCCGGGAGCATTAATTGCCGGGAATGTGGTTTTTGGTGATTTCACACAGGTAGGCATGGGGGCTACTGTTAATTTGAATTTAAAAATTGGCGCAAATGTGCGCATTGGGAATGGGGCAACCGTAAAAAAAGATGTACCGGATGATACCATCGTACGGGCGGGTACAATCTGGCCAAAACCCCAACTTTCCCGAATAGTGAATGTGGATAAAAAGGAGATTTAAAAATATGTTTCGGAAAACATCACAGGATACACAACCCCAGGTAAAACCAGTGGAACGGGTTACTTCTGTTTTAGGGCCAGGAATTGTTTGGAAAGGGAATTTACGCGGCAGCGGTGGGGTACGAATTGAAGGTGCTTTTGAAGGGGAAGTGACTGTACGCGGTTTATTGGTCATTGGGGAAACTGGTCGTTTAACTTGTGAAGAAGTACAAGCCAACACCGTCATTGTTGCTGGCGCAGTAAGAGGAAATATCCGGGCAGAAAAATTGGAAATTCGCAGCACTGGCCGGGTTTGGGGAGATGTGACGACGGTTGCTTTTGCAACAGAAGAAGGTGCTTTTTTACGCGGACAGGTTCGCATGGAAGAAAAAGTTGAATTGGATGATGAGGAAAAAAGTAAACCAGCCTCTGTGGAAGAAAACCCTCCCTCCACCCCACCAGAAAGTGAATAAACGGAGAAAATTTTGAGCGTTCAAGTCTTTATTGCAAACATAACCGAACTGATCGGAGTGCTGGGTTTAACGATGTTAATTGGGATTAGCCCCAGAATTAAAGCAGTGCCCCCGGTTGGTTTTAAATATCCCCAACGGGAAGGAAAAATCAGCCTGAGTTTGGCAACGGTTCTCATCGTATTTTCGGGTTTGGTCCATCTTTTTGGAAACCGTGTAATACCTTCCCAAACATGGATCCCGCCGGAATTATCTCCCTTTGTGGTACGAACCATTCAAGCCGCAGCCGCAGGTGTATTGGTATTAATTTTATTGTGGCGGCGAGGTCAGCCTTTAAAAAGCACCGGCTGGCACCCCCTATTGGGACGAATATCCGTTCAGTTCGGGATTGCGGTCATGTTTTTAACCGTATTTTTACAGGGTAAATTATTTGTCATTTTAGATGGGGTTGATTCTTCATTATGGATGGCCTTCCTTCTTTTACTTATCACATCCATATCGGAAGAAACCGTTTTTCGAGGTTATCTCCAGATGCGTTTTTCCAGTTTATGGAATCCAACCACTGCCTGGCTTGTTACCGCTGGGCTTTTTGTTTTATGGCAGCTTCCCGGTGTATTACCAAAATTGGATTTTGCGAATGGCGCTGTGTATATTTTGATTTTATTGATATTAAGAGCTTTGTTAGTAGGCTGGATGATGTTAAAAACCCGTCATGTTTTTGCTCCGGCAATCTACCGCGCACTTTCTGCCTGGTTGATGATGATATAAGTTCCGCCCGTGATAAAAATTTTCGATATCGATTCGATTATGTTATAAAATAAAGATGAAGTTAATATTTGTAAGCCGTGTAATCAGAAGAGGAGTTTTTTAACATGAAACAAAATCGACATAGAAAGATATTAATATTTATTGGCATTTTGGTTATCACCAGTGTAGCCTGTTCCTGCGGCGCATTGAACAGTATCAGAGACCGTCTGCCAGTTGGTTTAAATGATTTGAACCCGGATGGTATTGCAACCGCCGTTGCTGAACAAATACCACAATTAACCCAAACCGTGGGTGATTTATTGGAAGAAGGTGGAGACCAACTTCAGGGCGGTGATGAAGCCCTGCCCCCTGCTGAAGCAGACCAAACCTTTGGTGATTTGGAATCCAGTTATGCCGGTTTGGAAAGTTATCGCACCCGGATTGTCGTGACCGTTGATGGCCAGGATGAAAACGGAAATCCCGTAAAAGAATCCATGACCATGAACCAGGAAGCAAATAAAGCGCAGGATGCTTACCACATGGTGATGCAGCAGGAAGGTGCCAGTACGGGTACACCCCAAAGTTTTGAAATTTACACCATCGGCGATTCATTTTACATGCTAGATCCCAACAATGAGATGGGAATGGATACACCATGTTTTGCCATGACAGGCAGCAGTATGGGTGATGAAATGGATAGTTTTGAAATGCTGTCCCCGGACGAAATTTTTGACGGCATTGAAAGCGGTGACTTGATCCAACGGGGTGAAACCGTTAATGGGATCAAAACCGATCACTATCGTCTTAAAAATGTAGCCATGGATGGAACGACGATGATGACAGAATCCGGTGATATTTGGATTGCCCAAAACGGTGGTTTTATTGTGCGCTTCGTTGGAGAAGGTGAAGGTGAAGCAGGTTTGTTTGGCAATAATACAACCGTGAACGGCAAAATGCACTGGGAATTTGACCTCTTGGATGTAAACCAGGTGAATGAAATCACCTTACCGGATGTCTGCGTTCAGGCCGAAGCAGAAGGTTTGGGCAGCCTGCCCGTTCCACCGAGCGCATCCGATGTTTCCCAATTTGGTCCAATGATGACGTTTAATTCAAGTGATGCTCCCGATGTAGTTGCAGATTTTTATCGTCAAGAACTGGCAGCTGCCGGGTATGAACTTACCGAAGATAGTGAGTTGGGTGGCATGTTCATGTACACTTTCACCAAAGATGGACAGCCCTTAAACGTCATTATTACACCAGGCGAAGGCAGCGGCAGTACGGTTGTCTTAACCACGGAAGATTTCTAACCCCCTCCAGGGAGTTCGGGTTGTTAATTAAACTAACTTGATCTTTAGATACGATACCTCCCGGTGGGGTGATTTCAACCTTAGTTGGTTGGTTTCTCACCACCGGGAGGATAGAAATTAAAAATCTTGCTGTTTTAAATCTACCCTCCGGGTGGGTGATAAGGCAGGCACCTCTGTCAACAAATCACCCACCCGGAGGTTTATTTTTATTTATCTCTTGAATTTTAACTTCCCCTCCGGGTGGTGATAACCCAAGCAGTCCTGCCAACACATCACCCACCCGGAGGGTTATTTTTATTTATCTGTTGAATTTCAACTCCCCCTCCGGGTGGTAATCACCCAAGTTTCCCCTGTCAACCCATTACCGCCCCTTAGATTGAAGTTTATTCATAATCCCAAACAACACTACCCCTCCGGGTGGTAATCAGCCAAGCCCCCCTGCCAACACATCACCCACCCGGAGGTTGAAGTTTATTCATAATCCCAAACAAATTAACATTCGCTAACGAGAGAACCTTAAAAACAAAGTCGTGTTAAAATCAAATTTATGAAAAATAAACCAAAAACCATGATCCCTATGTCGTCCCCTGATCTGACGGATAAAGAGCGTCAGGCGGTTTTGGATGTGTTAAACACACCCATGTTAAGTATTGGGCCTAAAATCAACGAATTTGAAGCAGCTTTTTCAGCCTTCAGCGGCCGCAGTGAGGCACTTGGGGTAAACGCGGGAACCTCCGGTTTACACTTAATTGTTCGTGCGTTTGATATCGGGGAAAATGATTTGGTGTTAACCACCCCCTTTTCCTTCGTGGCATCCACCAATGCCATTTTATTTGAAAAAGGTATCCCCATTTTTGTGGATGTTGATCCAAAAACCGGAAATATCGACCCTGTTCTGTTAAAACAGGCTGCGGCAGATTTAACCGCTGGTGGAGAAGCCGCGAAACGTTGGCTGCCCAAAAAAGGTGCGGAAAATCCAGGACCGTTAAAGGCGATTTTAGCGGTGGATGTATTTGGTCAGCCAGCCGATATGGATGCGATTAATCAAGTCGCCAAACAATACAACTTAAAAGTTATTGAAGATTCTTGTGAAGCATTGGGCGCGGAATATAAAGGAAAAAAAGCGGGCACCCTGGGTGATTGCGGTATCTTTGCCTTTTATCCCAACAAACAAATCACAACCGGTGAAGGGGCGATGATTATCACCAATGATAAAAAAGCGGCTGATATGATGCGAGCCTTAAGAAATCAAGGCCGTGCTCCTGGTGACACCTGGTTATCACATACCTTTATGGGATATAACTACCGGTTGGATGAAATGAGCGCCGCAATGGGTTTGGTGCAGTTAGAACGTTTAAATGAAATGATGGAAAAACGGGATCAGGTAGCAGCCTGGTACCAGGAACGATTAAAAGACCTGAAAGAACTGGAACTGCTGCATATCGCACCGGAAACTAGCCGTCACAGCTGGTTTGTGTACGTTGTACGCACAGCCCCTCACATCAATCGTGAACAATTTGCAGCCAGCCTGGCTGATCTTGGCGTACCCGTTCGGCCTTATTTTGTCCCCATTCACTTACAACCCTATATGGTTAATCAATTTGGTTATGCGCCGGGTGATTTCCCGATCACGGAAGATTTGGGTGCGCGCGGAATGGCCTTGCCATTCTCCAGCGTCATGACGGAAAGCCAAGTAGGACAGGTAACTGATGCCATCCGGCAGGTAATCGCAGATTTATAATATGACTCTCGAGGAACCACAACAAATTTTTGAGCCTGTCCGTAAAAAAGGGTTGATATATCACGGCATTGCCGTGGTTATCTTATTACTGATTGCAGCTGGCAGTATCATTTCAGGTGTGTTATGGGTGCAGGGAAATTTATTTGTATTATTAATACTGGTGGCCCTCATCACCCTCGCTCTTTTACCCTGGATTTTGTATCGTGGTTTTGCCTTATTAAATGCCCGTTATATTTTAGAACGGGATGGACTAAAAATTCGTTGGGGCTTACGCTCAGAAGATATTCCTGTCACTTCGGTAGAGTGGGTCCGTCCGGCACAAGAATCCGGTTTTTTGGTTCCGCTTCCGGTTATCCATTGGCCTGGTGCAATCTTGGGCAGCCGGCATGTGCAGGGTTTAGGAGATGTAGAATTCATTGCGTCTGATCCGGATTCCTTGATATTAATTACCACACCTGACAAGGTATATGCCATCTCCCCGTTGGATGTACGTTATTTTGAAACCAGCTTTCAACGCACGCTGGAAATGGGCAGTCTTTCTCCATTGGTTTCGCGCTCCGCCAAACCAATTGCTTTTTTACAATCTGTTTGGTCGGATGGCTTTGCGAGAATCCTTTTGTTAACCAGTCTGGTTTTGACCTTTTTGTTGTGGATCATCACTGGTTTTGTTATCGCTAACCATACCCTGCTTCCATTGGGTTATACAACACAAGGCCTGCCTGGTGAATTGATCCGAGCCGAACAGATGCTGCTCTTGCCGGTCATTAATACGTTTATTCTTGTAATGGATCTAAGTCTTGGAATGTATTTTTTTCGGCGGTTGGATGAAAATTTAGTTGCCTATTTACTGTGGATTGGGGGCAGCCTGACTTCCATCTTGCTGATCATCGCAGTGTTTTTATTTTCTGCTGCCGGATAATAAAGGAAAAACAATATGGTTTCATGGCAACAAGTAGGCTTGGGATTATTGTTCGCAATCGGAATTTCCGGATTATCCTACCGGGTTGGGGTCTTAAACCGCAGCGGAGCACTCGCTGCTTCCGTTCTGGGTCTGGTTGTTTTCGGTTTTGGCGGGTGGTCTTGGGCAGTTGTTTTATTAGGGTTTTTTATTACATCCAGCGGATTATCCAAACTCCTAAAAAAACGGAAACAAGATTTAAGTGAAAAATTTTCGAAGGGGTCGAACCGGGATGCAGGTCAAGTTTTTGCGAATGGTGGTGTTGCTGGTTTTTTTGTGTTATTTCACATCATATTTCCACAAGCGACCTGGCCCTGGTTGGCTTTTGCTGGGGCATTCGCAGCTGTTAACGCAGATACCTGGGGTACGGAATTGGGGGTATTGAGCCGCCAGATTCCACGTTCCATACTCTCCGGAAAACCCGTCGAACGAGGTACATCCGGTGGAATAACCCTTTGGGGTACATTGGCCGGCGCGATTGGTGCGTTCTTAATTGCCTTGTTGGCAGTTTTAACCTGGCCAAAAGAAATTCCAAACCCCATGCAAGCGTTACCCTGGCTGCCATTGGTCGCCATTACGTTGGCTGGAGTTTTTGGTAGTCTAGTGGATTCCCTGATAGGGGCTACCATTCAATCCATGTATTACTGCCCAAAATGCAAAAAAGAAACCGAACGTTCTCCCCTGCACAGCTGTGGTACAAAAACAAAAAAGATCCGTGGGTGGATCTGGATGGATAATGATTGGGTTAATATTTTATGTGCAGTTACCGGTGCATTGGTAATGGTAATCTCTGTTTTAATATGAATCACTTCCATTTCCATTCTTTTTTAAGGATTCTTTATGTTTGATCAAAAAGGGGATCCTTATCGCCTATTTATCGTTTACAGTATCTGCACCCGGGCCTTTATGACATTGGTCTTTACGGTAAATATGGTTTATTTTGTAACGGTTGTGGGTTTGAATCCTTTACAGATGGTGCTGGTCGGCACAATCCTCGAATCAGCCATTTTTTTATTTGAAGTGCCCACCGGCGTGGTTGCGGACACAATATCAAGGCGATTATCAATCATTATCGGTGTGTTTTTGATAGGCCTTGGTTTTTTGGTCCAAGCAGTGTTCCCGGTTTTTATCTTGATTCTACTCGCACAAGTTTTATGGGGTATCGGATACACCTTTACAAGCGGTGCATTACAAGCCTGGATCACAGATGAAATTGGGGAAGAACAAGCTGCCCCCGCATTTTTGCATGCCACACAACTTGAACAAATCGGGTCATTAATCGCAATTGGATTAAGTGTATTTTTATCTGCAGTTGGTTCTTTAAAAACACCCATGATTTTGGGTTCAGTCTTGTTTTGGGTATTGGGTATTTATTTAATTCTGCGTATGCCGGAGACAGGATTTTCACCGGTTCCCCAATCAGAACGCAGTTCATGGAAATCAATGGGGAATACATTAAAAACCGGCATTAACATGTTAAAGATTCGTCCGGTTTTATTAAAAATATTATTGATCGGCTTCTTTTATGGCTTTTATTCTGAAGGATTAGACCGCTTGTGGGTGCCGCATGTTTTGGATCGTTTTAATTTACCACAGCAAGGACAGGCTGTCATGGTTGGTTGGGTTGGCGGCTTAAGTGCGGCTTCTATGGTTGTTACATTTTTTACCACAGGTATTTTACGGAAATGGCTAGGGAAAACAATCCGAACCTACCAGCTCAAATTAAGTCTGACGATATTAAGTGCGCTGCTGATCAGTTTTATTCTTTTGTTCGCAGGTTCAAAAAAGTTGATTTTTGCTTTTATACTACTGCTGTTGATCAGCGTCATTCGAGATATGATTTATCCCTTATACATCTCATGGGTAAACAGACGTTTGGATTCCAGCGCAAGGGCAACCGTTTTATCAATGAGCAGTCTGGTAGACGCGGTCGGACAAATCGGCGGTGGACCATTGGTTGGTGTCATCGCGAACCAATTCTCAACCCAGTTAGGCTTATTTACTTCCGCATTAATGCTCTCCCCCGTATTAATATTATTGGTGGGAAAAACCAATGAAGTTGGTGAAAATTAAACTTCGTCGTTGATTTTACCCAACCATAGCGGCTGTTGTGGATCTCCTTCTTTAAAGCTGATCCACACAATATCGCCTACCGAGGGAATAACCAGATTTTTATCTTTTGAGGGCAAAATGGGTGAAGCCCACAACAAACCCATTTCCGGAATAGCATCAATTTTCACGTGTAAACGAAGATTCTCTTCCGGGTCTTCATTGTTCATAATTACAGCACGATAAATCCCTTTTAGTTTTTCCGATGGGTTGGAATTCAGGTTCATATTACCAAGCTGGCCGTTCAGTTCAGGATCGGATTTTGTTTGTTTGAGAGAAAGGGCAAAACGATCTCCCGGGCGGCTGCCATTTTTTCCATTACCAAAAATAAACACTTCATGGCCATTTTCCAAACGTTTGGTCATAAAATGACGGTCATATTCTCTTGAATCTTGGAAATTATTCACTTGAATCCAGATTTCACCATTGATTACCAGCGATATCGGTGGTTGATTTTGCCCAACTTTATCCATAAATTTCTCCCTGTTTGGATGATGAAAAGGGTGTTTTTATTGACTAATTATACACACAATTTGATTCTATTTTCAAATATTTAACAAACGAAATTATTACAAAACAGTTTCTTCATCAAAATGAACTTAGAAATACAAACAGAATATCAGGCAGCAGATATGGATGTTTTTCCTTCAGAGCAATATTCCACGCAGAGAAATGTAAAAAAGCCTACTTGTATTAACAACTCGTTTTCGGTATACTTTTACCTTAACACCTGCTGATTCAGTCCCGGCGATTGAATGTCCGGTAACTTTTTCCTAAAATTGTTTGTTTGCTGCTGTTGAATTTTATATTGTTTTTAATCACGTAAAGCCTTTATTGGAGTATTTATGTCTATTCAACCTATCCGCAGTGACTTACAATCCCATGCCCCATACGGCCCGGAACATGACGCCTGTGCCATCTATTTATCTGCTCGAAAACATGGACAAAGCACATTTGGAACGTTAAAACGTTCTTTGGCTGCGCTGACAACCATGGGACACCGCACCGGTTTTGTTAACGGTGAAGGTGATGGTGCTGGTGTACAAACCGATATTCCCCGCCGCTTATGGGCTCGTTTTCTCAGCCAGGCCGGCTTGCGCTCATCGCTGGCGACCATGCCCGGTTTTTGGGTAGGACACCTCTTTATCCCGGCGGATCAAGATACCTCCCAACTGCAAGATCAACTGCAGGCTGCTTTTGAAAAAGCCGGTGTTAATATTGTGTACCAGCAGCCCGGACGGACCCGGCGTGAAGTGTTGGGTGGAAACGCCCGGCTGAATCCACCGAATTTTTGGCAAATTGCAGGCTACAGCGAGCTGCCGGATCTGGATAAACGACTGCTCGGTTTACAAACCTCACTCGAAACTGAACTGCCGCTGCATTTTGTATCCCTCAGCCGGTACACCGTCATTTACAAGGTGCGCGGTTCGGTGGAAACCCTGACCCGTTATTACAATGATCTGCAGGATCGTAATTTTGATACCTCCGTCGTTTTATGTCATGCCCGCTATTCCACCAACACCATTTCAAATTTTGAACGTGCCCAACCGTTTTCGGTGCTCGGCCATAACGGTGAGATCAATACCATTATGCGTTTACGGTTAGAGGCGGAGCAGGTCGGTGTCAAACTACCGCCGGATGGGTCGGATTCGCAAGATCTCGACCGCACCGTGCACACCATGCTTGCGGATTATGATCTCGACTTGATCGAAGCAATGGAAACCGTTTTTCCACCTGTGCCCTACGAACTGGAACAATTCCCGCCTGAGCAGCGTGCCGTCTATACCCGCCTGCGCCAATCCTTTGGCCCGTACGCCCAGGGACCGGCTGCCATTCTGGCGCGTTATGAAAATCAGATCGTGGCCAGTGTCGATGCGGTGGGGCTGCGCCCATTATGGTATGTTGAAACAGAAAAAGAGTATGTATTCAGTTCGGAACGGGGAGCCATCCCGTTGGAAGTGATGATCAACGAACCTCGGGCATTGGGCCCGGGTGAAAAAATGGCCATCCACGTTCAACGCGGCAGCCTGGCGGAAATTTTAGATCAATCCGCCATCCGTCAGCACGTTTTAAAACGCGCATTCCAGCGGGAGGCGCCGCAGTTGGCCCGCCAATATTGGACTGCCATTGATCGCAACTATCAACAGCGCAGTACCAACCCCGTTCACGTCAGGCAGGCTGTCAGTGAAGTACCCATTTCTCTTTTACAAACAAATCCCCCGCCGGAAAAAGAACCGGAAAGATCAGCATTTGTAAATCCCTGGACTGAACTGAGCACTGAGTCCGCTTCAGCTTCCTATTTTTTAGCCGCCAATGGTTGGAACCAGGAACATTTAAAAGATCTATCTGACCAATTGGTTGGAAAACACACCGGTTCTTTGGGTTATGATGGCCCGCTGGCTGTTTTAGCACGCCACCGGGTTAATATTGCGGATTTCTTTAAAGAAACGGTCGCCGTTGTCACCAATCCGGCCATAGACCGCGGCCGGGAAGTGGAAGTTTTTTCCACCAGCAGTTTATTAGGCGCCACCATGACCATTGGTCAAGCCCCCGATCCCAACGACATTATGCTCACCTTAAAAATCCCCATCCTCCTGGGTGGGCACCCCGCACTGGGAGAAGCAGACCAATTACAAGAACTGGCTGATTCATTCGGCACCTACACCCTGGAAAATGTATTGGAAACATTTCAGGGATACACAACCTGGGTGGTATTGGGCACCCTGCCGGATGAAGATGTGCAAACAGCATTAACCCGGTTGGGTAATCAGGCCGTGGAAGCCGTTGAAAAAGGTACACAGTGTTTGATCCTGGATGATTATTTAACCCACAAAGACGGCTTGGGATGGCTTGACCCCATGCTGGCAGTTTCCAGCATTGATGAAGCCCTGCGCCAACGAGCCAAGGCCAAAAGGTCAAACCTGCGCCGCCGGGTTGGTTTGGTGATCCGTTCCGCCGCTGTTCGTAACTTACACGATATTGTGTTGTTATCCGGTTTGGGCGTGGATGCCGTGGCTCCTTATGCATTATTTGCAGCCACCATTCTCCAATCTTCCAAAAAGAAAGATCTCACACCGCTGCAAGCACAAGAACTCATTCTTTACAGCCTGAAAGCCGGGCTGGAAAAAGTGATCTCCACAATGGGCTGCCATGAACTACGTGGTTATGGGCGGGTGTGCAGCTCGATTGGACTCTCACCGCAAGTTGCGGCGGTTTTACGAACACCCAATTATTTTGGTGCGGAAAACGCGGGTATCACCTGGGAACGCTTAAATCAGGAATCAGTCCAACGCTGTTCTGAAATACAAGCGCAGGCCCCCGGTAATAAAATGGACCGGGTGGATCATTTTTACCCCAAATTATGGAAACAAATTGGTTTATTTGCCAAATCGCAGAGCAGTTATGACCAGTTTTTGGATACCTTTGAAAAACTAAAAACGGATTTACCGGTGGCACTGCGCCATGTGATCGGTTTTAAAAATGTACATGGTACCGTCATGCCCAGTCAGGTTGATTTAAGCATCGAAGACCACGACCTGCCTTTCCTGATTAGCGCCATGTCTTTTGGTTCTCAGGGTGAAGCTTCCTTCCGGGCATATGCGGAAGCGGCAGCCCAATTAAATATGATCTGTATCAACGGTGAAGGTGGAGAACTTTCTTCTATCCTAAATAAATACACCAAAAATCGTGGTCAGCAGGTCGCCTCAGGACGGTTCGGTGTAAACGCCGAGTTTCTTAATTCCGCCGCCGTGTTGGAAATTAAAATCGGACAGGGTGCGAAACCGGGTGAAGGTGGTATGCTGCCTGGTTATAAAGTATCCGTCAAAGTTGCCGAAGCGCGCCGTACCACACCTGGGGTTTCCCTCTTATCACCATCCAACAACCACGATCTATACTCCATCGAGGACCTGGCCCAGTTAATTGAAGAACTGAAAGTAGTTAATCCCCAGGCCAAAATTTCCGTTAAGTGCCCGGTTGTGCCTGGCATTGGCGTGATCGCAGTTGGTATCGCCAAAGCAGGCGCAGATATCATCAGCCTGAGTGGTTATGATGGCGGCACCGGAGCGGCCCGCAAACACGCCCTTGAATTTGTCGGTCTGCCGGCAGAAGTTGGTGTGATCCAGGCTCACCGTGCTCTGGTAGAAGCTGGTTTACGCCATAAGGTTGAAATTTGGTGTGATGGCGGCATGAAAATGGGTGAAGATGTGGTTAAGATGATCCTGTTGGGGGCAAACCGGGTTGGTTTCGGCACCATGCCCATGGTTGCCATCGGTTGTACCATCTGCCGTAAATGTGAAGAAGGGACCTGTCTGGTCGGCATCACCACCCAGCTTACCAGCAAGGAAGAAGCACTGGAAAACGGAGTAAAGGTATTCACACCGCAGATTTATGAAGAAGCGGTGGAACAATTAAAACGCTTGTTCACCGGAATGGCGGAAGAGCTGCGCCAGATTTCCGCTCGCTTGGGTGCCCAGCGTTTACAGGACCTGGTTGGTCGGGGTGACCTACTTGAACAAATTTCAGCCCATGATCAGGTAGACTTAAGTGCCATGTTTGAAGCGGTTCCGCTGCGGCCCCGTCCGGAACTGGAACCCGGCATCGGCCGCCTGTTGGTACGCCCACGCAACAACCTGACCCGTTTGTTAAGTGAAATCATCACCGAAACCATCACCCAGGATGATGAAAAAGAGATCACCTATCAGGATGCCGTCATGGCGATTGACCGTGCACTTGGATCACACATCGTCGGTGCATTGGCCCGCACCCCTGCCATTCGGGATCGCCTCAACCGGCTACATTTACGCTTTGGACCATCCTCCATCGCAGGCAATGGTTTTTCAGCCTGGCTGGCCGAACCGCTGGATATTATTATTGAAGGTGGCGCGCAGGACGGCACGGCCAAAGGAGCCTGCGGGGGACGGGTAGCCGTCATGAAAGGTGTTAATCACGAAGGGGTCCGCATTGATGGTTCCGTGGGTAAAAGTTTCGCCTATGGTGCGCAGGACGGCACCCTCATCATTCAGGGTAACGCCGATTCACGCGCCTGTATCCGCCTCTCCGGTGCGGATGTCGTTTTGGGTGGTGAAATCACCGAACCGATCAACGAAGAAAAATTACGCACCGCCACCCACGCCAACCTGAAAGGGTTCGCCTGCGAATACATGACCGCCGGGCGGGTTGTTATTCTGGGCGACCCCGGACCGTATGCATTTTCCGGCATGACGGGTGGGGTTGTGTATCAAAAATTAACCCCGGAAATGGGTTTTGATGAAAATGCGCTCCAAAAACGAATTGCGATTGGTGCCCAGGTTAAGGTGCTGCCGGTCAACAAAAAAGATATCCGAGCTATCGTTGAATTGTTAAATGAATACATTGATGTCCTCGAACAAACCTACCAATACGAAACCGCAGACCACATCCGCTTAATGACAGACGAAAAGACCATCCAAGCCAGCTTTCTAAAAGTGGTCGCCCTTTCTTTGGAAGATATCAGTGAAGAAGACATGGTCTTTGAGGATATGGGCGAATAATCGGTCGGTTGGGTATGTCCGGTAGGCCAGATCGATTTCTTGCAATATGAGGCTTAATCTCACGGCGATTTGATAACCACGTGCCCAACATATAACACAGTAGGTTGGGCAAGTCCGGAATGCCAGATCGTTTTTTTGCAAAATGAGCTTTAATTTCACGTCGATTTGATAATCACGTGCCCAACAAAAATCACAGTAGGTTGGGCATGTCCGGTAGGCCAAATCGTTTTTTTGCAAAATGAGCTTTAATCTCACAGCGATTTGATAACCACGTGCCCAACAAAAATCACAGTAGGTTGGGCAAGTCCGGAATGCCAGATCGATTTCTTGCAAAATGAGGCTTAATTTCACGGCGATTTGATAACCACGTGCCCAACATATAACACAGTAGGTTGGGCATGTCTGGTAGACCAAATCGATTTCTTGCAAAATGAGCTTTAATTTCACGGCGATTTGATAACCACGTGCCCAACATATAACACAGTAGGTTGGGCATGTCTGGTAGGCCAAATCGTTTTTTTGCAAAATGAGCTTTAATCTCACAGCGATTTGATAACCACGTGCCCAACAAAAACCAATCAAAATCCAACCATTAAGGACCACGATAAAATCTTAATCATTAAGGGCTGGTATAGTTTTACCGTCTATACCAGCCCGAGGAACAGATGTATACCTGGGTATACCTAAAACCAAAAAGCAATCCCGCCTGGGTGTAAAAGCCACCCATCGTCTGTTAAAACGGCATCGCCCCAATATTCATTTGGTATATGGTGACTAGGGAACTGTTTGTTAGTTATAATTTGTGTGGTGTCAGCACGATTTACGGCCAACCAAACCGTATCTGCACCTTTGGAGATTTTTTGTAAAAGAAACCCGTGTTCGGAATCAACAATCTCAAACTGGCGGTTTCCTCCCCACAACATTTTCCAACGGTCTCTTAATGAAAATAACTGTTTAAAAAACAACTGTAAATCATGCGTTGTCTGATCCCAAACCATGGGGAACCGTGCCATTTCAAATGTACCAAAATCCTGAGGCCTGGCATGCACAGGAGCAGGTTGTGACATTCCAATCTCTGTACCGTAATATAAAATGGGAGGATGCGGCAGGGTAAACAAAAGAAAAGCCGCTTGCTTAAGGCGTTCCACCCGGTTTCCACACACGAATAAAAAGCGGTTCATGTCATGATTATCCAAAAACACAGGCCCGTAATGATTGGAAAAATAGTGCAAATGGTCCGATAAAAAGGAAACAAATTGCCCCATCGACCAGGTTTCTAACCCAAAAGTCTCACGAATTGCTCGATTTAACAAAAAATCCAACGGGGGATGTAAAACCTGAGTTAAAGCAAATTGATCTGTAGCGGACGCCGGATATTCCCCAAACAACCAACATTCCGGTTTGGTTTCATAACAAACCTGATAAAAATCAGCCCAAAAGTCCAACGGAGGACCGGCAGCATGATCCAAACGAAACCCATCGGCCCCTTGTTGAAGCCAATAAGCAGCCGCCTGCAATACGTGCTGTCGGGCCGGGCCGTGCTGTAAATTTAATTCCGGTAAATCTGGCACGCCAAAATAACACTCATAATCGGACGGCCAACAGTTCCATTTGTACCAATCATAAAATTCACTTTTTTTACAAGACTGCGCTTCCAAAAAACTGGGGTGTTGATCTGACCAATGGTTTGCGACAAAATCAAGCAAAAGATACATACCCCGTTGATGCATGGAATTAACCAAATTTTGAAAATCTGACAATGTTCCAAACCGCGGCTCGATTTTAAATAAATCTTTGGCATTGTACCCGTGGTGGGAATCACTGACAAAAATCGGAGATAACCAAATCGTGTTGCAACCCAACCCTTGAATATAATCCAGGTGGTCCAACACACCGTTTAGAGTACCACCGCATAAACCAAACACATCACTGGTTTGTTTCCAGACTTTATTTTTTCCGGGGGAAAAACGATCCACAAATACCTGATAAATTATTGCTTGTTTAGCCCAATCCGGAACAACTGGTTCGGGTAAAACCAACGCAAAACAAGTCGCCTCCATCCGGCTGGAAGCCTGATTATCCGCAAAAATCCACTGTTTTTGCTGCGGATCTTTCGCTGCCAACCAGTAGTTAACCGTTTTAATATTTTCTGCGATTGACAGCGTAACAGTCCAATGCTGGACATATTGCCAGTTAAGTTCCGACCATTCCACATTAATCAAATCGGCACAAACAGGAAACAGATCATTTTCTGTTTTAACCCAACAGCAAACCTCATTTACCGGAATATCAAACTGTGTTGTTACCTTTAACTGAAGTTGGTACCCAGATAAATCCGATTTGATTTCCCGCATGGAACGGTGTTTAATACCCTGCGCTGCCCAGGCTGCTTTTTTTTGTCGTTCTTGTGGTAAATGCTGCACACCAAAAATCCGGTCAGCATATTTTTTTTCTGTCATAAAACCGATTTATCCTTTTACTGCCCCTTTTGTCAGGCCGCTCACAATCTGATCTTGTAATGAAAGGTATAAAACAACGATCGGCAGTGATCCTAACAAGGAACCCGCAGCAAATACACCCCAATTTTGCGAAAAGCGGTCTGAAATAAACATGTATAAACCAACCATTAAAGTGAATTTTTGGGTATCTTGTAAAATCACCCGTGCCAGAACAAAATCACCAAATGTGCCTACAAAAACCAAAATACCAACCACGACCAGCATGGGACGCACTAAGGGAAAGATCAAATACCAAAACGACTCCCAATAGGTAGCACCGTCAACCATCGCCGATTCATCAATATCTCTGGGAATGGAATCAAAAAAGCCTTTCATTAACCATACATTGATGCCCATTTGGCCGCCCAGGTAAATTAAAATTAATCCGCCGTGGGTATTTAAACCAAATCCGGGCAAATACATACCAATCTGTTGAACCAGTAAAAAGACGGCAATCATCGCTAACACCGGGGGAAAGACCTGCACCAGCAAAATTGACATCAACAAACTTCTGCGTAATCGAAAACGAAAACGGGAAAAGGCATACGCACTGAAGGTCGTTATGGCTACTGATAACACGGAGGTAATGATGGAAACCTTGATTGAATTCCAGGTCCACCTGATAAACGGGTGCAGAGGATCATTGACCATTTTTTGAAAATTGGCTAAAGAAATCTGATTCGGAATTAATTTTTGGGTCGCCAACGTTCCGCTAGCATTAAATGCTGCCGAAATGATCCAAATGACCGGGAATAATGCAAAAAGAACAGCAATCAAAATAATAACAAATCGTAACCACAACAAAAGCCGTTTTTTTAACAGAGGAGAATTTGAAAAAGCATTTTGTTTAAACATTTTCGGAAACCTCCTCCCACATGCGGGTGAACCGGAAATTAAAGAGGGTAATCAATGAAAGGATGATAAAGATTACAAAGGCGATCGCCGCAGCATATCCATAATCCGCCCCGCGTTCTCCAGCAAAGGCCAGACGATAGGTATAGCTGATTAAAATGTCGGAATGCCCGGCCGGGGTAGGTGTATTTGGAATGGGGGGGCCACCCTCATTAAACAGGTAGATAACATTAAAATTATTAAAATTAAAGGAAAACGAAGATACCAACAACGGCCCCACAGAAATTAATAAATAGGGCAGGGTGATATTAAAGAACTTTTGGAAAATATTGGCCCCATCCACTTCAGCTGCCTCGTAAACATCCTGCGGGATGGCTTTTAAGGCGCCACTGCAAATTAGCATCATATACGGGTAACCCAGATATAAATTCACCAGGAGGATGCCCATTTTGGTCCAAAAAGGATCTGAAAACCAGGCTGGTGCCCATCCAAACCACTGCATTAAGGTCAGGTTTACCACACCCAAATGCGGGTTTAATAAACCACGCCAAATTAATATCAAGATCACACCGGGCACGGCATAAGGTAAAATCAGAAGTGAACGGATCACTTTCGGCAGAGGAATACCCGGACTATCTAAAACCAATGCCAGAAACAACCCTAACATAAAGGTAGATACCACCGAAATAAACGCAAAAACTATTGTCCACAAAAATACTTGTAAAAAGGGGCCGCTTAAGGCGGGACTTTTGATTAACCGAGTGAAATTATCCAATCCCACCGCAACCTGATAACCGGGAAATAATTCTGTTCCGGTAACACTCAGAAAACTTCCCAGATCCCCATCCGCGTAATAAACGATTTCTTGTTTTTGATCTATGATGGCATCAATATCCGCGTTATAAACAAATCGTTTTTGTAACTGCGCCGCGCTGCTTAAACTCTTTACGCGCACGCCCTCCTCACCAACACCAAAAGCGATCGATTCAATCTCGGTCAGGTATTTTATCGATTCTGCCCTGGAAACACGAACAAAACCATCATAGGTTTCAGGAGATTCCTGACCAGGCAGTGCTTCTAACGGTTGATCCGGTTTTGCCCAGTAACGATCTCCATTTTCACCCGTCAATAACAAAGCAAAATTTCCATTTTCTGAACGATACAATTCCCATGAAAAAGTTTCCGTATCTTCAGGCAGATAATAGTCTTGCGTGATGCGGTTGATACTTTGCTCTTTGGTCAGCAGATGGCCATCACTATAATTCGTAAATGCACTGTAAACAGAAAATAAAATCGGATAAAATGCCAATAATAAAATTAATGCCAAACCGGGAGAAATCCAGCGTAAGGGATACAGGTCTTTTCTTAAGAAGATGATATTAATCCCCAGTGTGACCAGAAATACCGCGATACCTAAAAACCAAACCCCATCTGCCAGCAGGTTGTAAATAAACCATAACGCGAACCCATCTAACAGACTTAATCCAACCAATGTTCCCAGGTAGGATCGTAAATTTCGAAATACCGGGGAGACAAGCTCCCCGGTAGATTGTTGGTATTTCACCCTAATTTCCTTCAATAGCGGAACGAATTTGGGCGGCAGCATTTTCAAATGCTTCTTGGCCGGGTTGTTGGCCTTGCATGACGATATTAATTGCATCTCCAAAGGCTGTCCAAACTGCGGACATTTCCGGGATGGCTGGCATGGCCATGCCAACTTCACCAGCTTTGCCAAAGGCGGCAATATCTTCATCTTCAATGGCATCACGTACCGGAATAAATGCAGAGGCACGGGGATCGGCCGCAAATATCTCAAGCATTGTTTCTTCGGTAGCAACATATTCATTTAAGAAGGTTTGCGCTAACAGTTTATTCTCACTAAAAGCAGAGATCATAAATCCTTGCACGCCTAAGAATGGACGCCCAACACCTGTTTCGGAAGGAATTTCACTAATTGCATAAGGAATTCCGGATTGGCGAATACGATCCAAAGCCCAAGGCCCGGTGATCATCATAGCTGCTTCACCCTGCTCAAACATGGTGTGCATAATTTCATAATCCACAGCAGCGACCACGTGGCCATTTGTGACCATGTCTTCTAACCACTTACCAGCTGCCAAACCACCTTCGCTGTCTATGCCCACATCCGTCGGATCGTAACCGTTTTCATTTACATTAAAGATATAACCATCAAAAGCGGTCAATATCGGGTAGAAATGATACGGGTCCCCATCCTGACGGATATAACCTTGTTTTACAACACCGCTGGCTTCCAGATCAGCAGCAATTTGAGCTACTTCCGACCACGTTTGTGGAGCATCGGGCACCAATTCCGGATTACGAAGAAAGGCCACATTTTCGGTTACGTACGGTAAACCGTACAATACGCCATCGTACATAAAAGCATCTACAGCCGCGGGTAAAAACAGGTCGGCTTTATCTTCTAAATCCACTGGAGAAAGCAGACCATTAATTGTCAACTCACCCAACCAATCATGTGCACCCACCAAAATATCAGGGCCTTCACCGGCAGGGCCAGCTACTTTTAATTGATCACGCACATCGCCAAAACCCATCTGCTGAACTTGTATGGTAACACCATACTCTTCGGCAAAGGCTGCACCCAATTTTTCTAACACTGGGGCACGGGCTTCGTCTGACCAAATCACCAATACCGGCAGTTCTTCTTCCACTGTTTCCTCTGCGGGAACAGTTGTCGGTTCTGTAGTTGGTTCTTCAACAACAACTTCGGTTGGTGATTCAGCCACAGGTTCCTCTACAGAAACAGGTTCTGCAGCCGGTGCCGGCTGGCAAGCCGCCAACACAAATGAGAGGATTAACACCACTCCTAACAATACAGAAAATTTCTTCGACATCAGTTTAACTCCTTCTTCTTTCGTTGCTGAAAAACTACCCAATTGCTCTGGTTATCGGGTAGTATCTCGCAAAATCAATGTGGTTGGCAGCATAAAATGCTGCGCCTTATGCTGCCCTTCTTCTAATGCGGATATTAACAAATCCGCTGCCAAACGACCTTTTTCCGTTACCGGCTGGTTCACCGTGCTTAAAGCAGGTGACATCAATTCAGCCAAAGGAATATCATCAAAACCAATGACTGCTAAATCTTGTGGAATGCGCAGATTGGCTTGTTTTGCAGCCAATACTACCCCAATCGCCATGGCATCACTCACAGCAAGAACAGCACTGGGCTGTCGTTTTTGCGCCATCAGCTGCATAAAACTATCCTGCCCACCCTCAATAGAAGCAATGGTTGGCACCAGATATTCATCATTCCAATCCAATCCGGCCTCTTGGAAGGCACGCTGATAACCGCGTAAACGACGGCCGCCAACACCAAAATAAACATATTCCAGGTGATTATAGGGAGTTTCAAAAGTCAGAATACGGATATCACGATGCCCCTGATCTAATAAATATTTGGCAGCCTGGTAAGCACCACCTTCATCATCCACATTCACCGTAGAAAATTGGCTGCCGTCTCCATCCACAATCACAGTGGGGATATTTCTTTTTATCAGAGGTGCCACTTCTTCATGGTCTTCATTTAAGCCAACCAATACAAACCCATCCACCGGTGCTTTTGCAATGGCGGCTTCTAAATTATTATCCTGTACAGCCAGGGTTAATAAACCGATTCCTTTTTCATCACACATGACACCCATCCCTTGCAAAAAAGCTGCAAAAAATGGGTTGCTGAAAATTGAAGAAATCGACTGTGGAACCAAAACACCTAAAGAACCAATGGATCCGGAATGTAAAGCTCTGGCATACGGATTGGCTGCATACCCCAGTTCACGGGCAGCTTCAAAAATCCGTTCTAAGGTTTCTTTTCCCAGCTGCTCCGGTTTATTAAAGGCAAATGAAACTGCCGTAGGGGATACGCCGGCTTTTTTCGCAACATCACTGATGGTAATTCTTTGTTTTGTCATTTTTTCTAAAACCTTTTACTAAAAGCTTTTAGTATTTTACAGTGAATTTATTTTAATTGCAAGACCCAATTTTTTACTTTCTCCCCCACCATTAAAACTGAGGTTTAATATCTTTATTAAAAAAATCCCCACTACATTTGAGCAGGGAACGTTGCCAACTTTTTATTATGAAAAACCTGAACGGGTTATAAAAATTTCAGGCTAAAAACCCCAGCAGCTCCTGATTCACTTCATCCGGCAAATCTTCCTGCACCCAATGGCTGGCCTGAGGATAAGAAACCAGGCGCCCGTCGTCTGTCCAATTTAAGCTTTCCTTCGCACCGGCAAAATCCAGAGCGATGTCCAACTCCCCCCACAAGATCAAGGTCGGCGGTTCGATACGGATATCAAAATCAGCGCCGGACCGCACCCGTCGCATCAAGGCTCGATACCAGCCGATCATGGCAGAAAGTGCACCCGGCTGCGACCAGGCCTGTACCAGCTGCTGCAAATCCTCATCAGAAAAAGTACCCTCATTGGCACTGCTGCGCATCATCCGTTTTAAGTTTTGGTAATTTCCCATACTTAATAACCATTCCGGCAGTTTGGGGATTTGGAAAAAGAGGATATACCACGATTTTAAAATCTGGCTGAAGTTTTTCCCTTTTAATGCCCGTGTCATCACCACCGGATGCGGTACGTTTAAGATTACCAGCTTTTGAATCAATTCAGGGTGTTTGGCAGCCACCATCCAGGCCACAGCGGCACCCCAATCATGCCCCACTAAATAAACTGGCTCCTGCCCGCTCCACTGGATCAAACCAAATACATCATCCACCAGTGTATCGATATCATACGGGCCATCCTTATCACTCAGGTTGTACCCGCGCTGATCCGGTACAATCACCCGGTATCCGGCCTCAGCCAAGACCGGAATCTGATACCGCCACGATAACCAAAAGGATGGAAAACCGTGTAACAGAATTACCACCGGTCCATCTTCCGGTCCGGTTACAATGGTGTGTAATTTGATCCCGTTGGTAGAGATGAAGCGTTCTTTATATGGTGCGTTCATAGGATGAGTGTACACAACAAACCAATCGAATAAAAGGGTTTATATCAATTTGTCATCAATCCCGACTCTTACGATGCCCTTCTAAAAAACAGGTTACGTGATTTTTTAAATCAAAAGGGGGAAGTTGATTGTTTGGAACTAACTTAACCAGCATGGCGGCGTACATGACTGGCCCCAGCAAAACCCCAACCGTATGTAAAGGTGGCTCTGGTTTCAAAACACCATCCTTTTGGTAACGTGTTATCAACTCCCCGATGGCTAAAAACACATGCATCGGTTCTTCAACGGAGTTTATTAATTCGGGATGTTGGGACATCTGCGAAAAAAGTGAGGTAATAAAATCGCCGTGTTTTACGGCGGAAGTTTGGTAAGCTTGAACCACCCGCAGCAAATCAGCGTGGACATCTCCAGTATACTGGGCGGCAGATGCCAGATCGGCTTGATGGATGATCGAAGAAATGGCTTGTTTCACCAATTGTTGTTTGGAGCCATACTTCCGAAAAAGAGTAACTTCACTAATTTCTGCCGCATCAGCCATCTGTTTGGTTGTCGCCCCGGAATAACCACGCTCAGAAACTATCTGTATCACGGCGCGGTAAATTTGTTCATCGTCAAGGATTTTTGGCATAATTACCTCCCAAAACAAACGCTTTCGATTATTTGATTTTACCATATGTTAGTATTGACTTTCAATAAAAAACGTGATAAATTATTGCAAGTGTTTACTTACTAATAAAACTAACACCAAGAAGAATATAGTCAAATCATGTCAATTATCACAAAAATTTTCTCAACAAATAACGGAAGTGCGATCAGGCGTGATTATAGAGGATTAAATAAAAGGAAAGGGACCCATGAAAAAAATTCTTTTATCGGAACGGTTCAAAAGACCTCCCAAACCCCTTACATTTGAAAGTTATCTGCGCGAACAGGATCACCCAATTCCCAGTCATCCACAAGCACGAAATCCTCGTATCGTCCCTTTGGTTGCGTTCGATTATGGAAATGTTATGGCGAGGGTTCGTCAAAGCCGCTATATAGGTAAGTATATGGTAGCCGCTGTTAAAGAAATGGCAAAAAGTGCAAAGAGCATTCGCCAAAACCCGTATGCCGGAAAAACCAATATGGATGCAGAGACACTGCAAGCATTGGAAACCTACGCCCACACTTTAGGGGTGACCGACATCGGTTACACGAAAGTTAATCCCCGTTATATTTTTAATGGATTTAAGCTGCTTTTCCCACACGCGATTGTGTTTACAATGGAAATGGATCGTGAAAAAATAAAACAAGCACCCGCTATACCATCGTTTATTGAGATATTCCGTACCTATCATCAATTAGGCGTGATCGTGAACAAGATATCTGATTTTCTTCGAGAACGAGGTTACAATGCCTTGGCCGGGCCTGCCATCGGCGGTGATGTAAACTATATTCCGGTTGCGATCGATGCCGGTTTGGGTTACTCTGGCAAGAATGGACTTCTCATCACAAAAAAGAACGGTCCTCGTATCCGACTGGCTACCGTCTTCACCGATATCGAAAATCTGCCCTTTGCAGAAGAAAATCCGCACCAGTGGGTCAGAGATTTTTGTCAAAACTGTAATGTATGTGTTAAGAAATGCCCGGCAGATGCCATCTATATAGAAACTAAAACTCATGCCGATGGTGACCCGATCTTCATTGATCACACCAGATGCGCGATGCCTTTTTCCAACGATAATGGCTGCTCACTATGTATTAAGTATTGTCCTTTTAGTTATGCAGATTATGATACGATAAAGAAGAAACAATTGGCTAAGATTCCGGCATAACTTACCAAAATCTCTTGGTCTTGTAGATACTCAAAACCGAGATTTTTTAGTGAACTATACCCTTTAAAGTAATTAATCCTGGGGTAATTTTCGATCTGAATACCAGGATAAATCTCGGTTTTTGTTCTTTTTCAACCAAGGTAACTGCTTTCCGAGACGGAAAGGGCAGACCTCGAGCTAATATCTTTGCAAATAATCTTACCTGTTAACCGAATACCACACACCTAACGAGGATCCTATATCCAAAAATCTCGAGGTCGATAAGCCACTTAAAACCGAGAACATTTGATAAAATGCACCTTTTAAAGCAACTTAAGCCTGGGAAGATTTTTGATCGGAATGCAAGGATAAACAACTATTCGTCAGGGTATCTCGGTTTTTGCTCTTTTTCCACCAAGGTTAACTGATTTCTAACGCGGAAAAATCGGCACGAATTTGATGACTTCGCTTATGGTTTGGACGCTTTTAAAACAAAAACTTTACCGGCTATTGTTTTTCGAAATAGAAGATACTCGAAATTCAGGTAAAATCTTGTAGAGACTCATTATGAAAACCAATATTTTGATCCAAACAAAGCGCTTAATCCTTCGAACAGTGACCCTGGCAGATAGGGAACATGTAGCTTCCAGCTGGAAATTAGATGCAGAGCCTATTTCCCTAAATGAAGCCGAACAAAAAATCCTGTGGATGCAAGCCAATCATGAAAAAAACTTACCTGGAAAAATTTTTCATTTGTGTCTATCAATCATCATCAAGGATACCAATGAGTTTATTGGTTGGTGTGGGTTGGACCATTTAGATCAGGAAAAAACTGACCCAGCATTGTTTTATTTATTAAAAGCCAAATTTTGGGGAAAAGGCTATGCCACGGAAGCAGCCACAGCACTATTAAAGTATGCCTTTACAGAAATGAATCTGGTTAGCATCCATGGAAGCGCAGACCCAGAAAACCATGCTTCAATCCGTATCATGGAAAATCTGGGTATGCAGTTTATGGGGTTAGCGAAAAACGGTTGTCCCGTTTATTCAATCACAAAGGAAGCTGACGGCATCAATCCTTTTTAATTTTGAAGCTCGTCTAAATAGGTTTTAATCGAATCAACACCGGTCAGTTTCTCGTAAAAGAAATTGTTAACGATATTAACCAACTCCGCCCGTACTGCGTTAGCTTGCGAAGATAGTTCTCCGCGGTTGATATCTTCAGCCAGTAAATTGCGGAAATTGAGTAACATCTCCACAATTTCAATTTCCTTAACCCCTTCCAATGCCATCGTGACACCCAAAATCAGTTGGTCGGCCTGGCTGAGGATAGTGGAACGATCAATTTTGGAACCCGGTTGAAAACTTTCATCAATCGTACGAATCAATGCGCCTACCTGATAAAGAATGGTAGTTGGCTCATCAAACAATTCCCGCAAGAAAGCCGCATCCGAATACCTTCCGGTCAGTCGGAAAATATTGTAAAGCCGTTTGGCTGCTTTGCCAAAATTGGGGTCCTTGGTAACGTATTTTTTTACTTCCTTTTCCAGTTGTTCAACATAATGATCCAGCGCGTCACCGGAAACATGTTTCACCAATTTGCTGAATAAGTGGATCGATTCTCCATCCAGATAAACCTCTTGGAAATAAGAATCAAGATAACCATCCAAAGGGACAATTTTCCCATCCGGTCCTTCCCAACTGACGTCCAACATATTACTGGCATTTACCAATTTTTTCCGCACGGGATCGGCTACCACCCAATCTAATTTGCACCACCCCGGGTCATGAGAAACATCTTCCCAGGTTATTTCACAATCTTCGCCTTTTTCGTTTTTTCCAAGTATTTTGCCAGCTTGAATCTGTTCTGGATACCAGGCGATTGGGTTACCCTGATGTTGTAATTTACCATTGGTCACAATATTAAACGGATACGAACCAAACTTCACCTCAATTAATTGATAGGTGTCCCCTTTGATCGTATCGAGCGCTTTTTTCCTTAAAATTTCGCTGAGAATAACACAGGCTTCTTCCTTGGTATCCGCGATAATATTAACCCGTTCAAAAAAATCCGCATCACCGGGATAGGTCTGGATTTTGGACTGTGCTGCCGAACCGGAAAGCGCCAGGGCGGTTTCCACCTTGCCAGGAATATCATCAAACTCCACCAACTTACCAACCTGCCGGAAATGCGCCAGGTCAGAATCATCAAAATCCAACAAGGTGATCGTATGTCCGAAAATACCCGTCCGCTCATCCAACTGAATATCAGATTGGTTTTGAGCCGTTATCGCAGATAACCACGAGAGGGCATCTGCTTCATCCATCTCCACACCCATCCTTTGGGCAGATTCAATAATTCTTTGCAGATCGTCGTTTTTTGCGCTTGACATATTAATTTCTCCTGTTTTGATCTAATAAAAATTGAAACAGATTCGCGGTTTGAATGGCATCATCCAAAGCGTGATGAGATAGTTTTGACGGAAAACCTTCGGCTTCGACGATTGCTTTAAAGGAAGTATCTTCCCAGCTTGTATTCTTAAACCCCATATACCATGCTTTAATGTCCAATGCCTTATGCCCAAATGGATTCCGATTGAGATAGCGGAAAAAATAATCGGCCACAAACATCCAATCAAATGGGGCATTAAAGGCGGTGAAAACAGCCCTATGGTTTGGTGGAACAACCTCCAACAGCCATTTTTCAAAAGCCAGCATGGCGTCTTTTGGCTCTTCTCCTTCTTTTTTTAACCTTTCCAACGACAAATCACTAATTTTCATAGCTTCGGCTGTAAAATTCTGTTGTTCCGGTTTAAGTTCAACATAAAAGGTTTGGCGTGGATTGGTCATGGTACATGCCCCAATTGACAACATGGCATAATTTGTTGGGTTTGGTCCTGACGTTTCAACGTCAATCACAATAAAAAAATCAGGGCGGGATGAAATTTGATGAGCGGACAATGGGAACCTCTTTTTTCTAATTCATAGGATAAAGTTGAATTTACAATTTAAAGGATAATTGCACAAGGTTTTAGAAATGCGGGAAAACCATGAGAAAATTTTTTTGTTCTTGGTGCACCCCCTTGGTCGATTAAGATCAAGCGCGTTAGCATTAATAAATTACAAGGATTCAAGCAAATAAAAATAGATAAATACGTTATTATTTATTTTGACCCTTAATTAAAATTTGTAAAGCCTGATGCGGCGAATGGACTCGATTTAACATATCCCTTATCACCGCCTGTACAAAATCCGAACTGCTTTCACGCTGCCATTTTTCCAAAAAAGTTTGGATCAAAAGATCATGTAACGCTTCCTGCAAGCGGGCAGCCTCTCTTTTTTTCCATTCCCCACGTTGTTTTAAGGCAACACCATGTTCTAAAATCTTTTCAGCCGTTTCCTGAATACCAACCCCCTCGGTAGAAATTGTGGTTAACACCGGAACCTGCCAGGATTCCGCTTCTGAATTTTGATGGATATCGGATGTTACCTCAACCGCCTCAAAAGCAAGCGCACGGTGATGCAGTCGCTCAGCTGCGGACTGAACTATCGGATGACCTAATTCCAACATTGCTTTTAATGTTCTGACGGCATTCTCCGCCATAGGCTGGTCAGCTTTATTAACGACCAAAATATCCGCAATTTCCAAAATCCCGGCTTTACTGGCCTGAATATCATCCCCCATTCCCGGAGCCTCAACAACAATGGTGGTGTGCGCCAATCGCACGATATCGACTTCAGATTGTCCAGCCCCAACCGTTTCAATAAAAATCATCTCAAATCCAGCCGCATCCAAAGCCTCTGCCATTGCAGATGTTGTGCGGGCCAAACCACCCAATGCGCCGCGGGTTGCCATCGAACGAATAAAAATACCCTCATCCCCGGAAAGGTCCCGCATACGCACCCGGTCTCCCAACAGGGCGCCGCCAGTAAACGGACTGGATGGGTCCACTGCGATAATTGCTATTTTTTTTGAAGGATCGGCCTGCCTGAAATATTTAACCAGTTGATTCACGAGAGACGATTTTCCAGCACCAGGTGAACCGGTCACGCCAATGATATGCGCCTGCCCCGTACGTTTAAATACAGCATCCAGTGTTTGTCTACCGGATGCTGTTTCATTTTCTATCGCAGTTAAGAATCTGGCTAAAGCGCGTCGATCCCCCGCCAAAACCGCGTTTACATCAATTTGATTCTTCAAAAAAATTATTCCTCTTCAGATGCCAATACAATTCGGCGGATTTCATCTGAAATAAACTGAGTAGCCGTGCCTGGCCCGTAAACAGCCGTTACCCCCATTTCTAATAATGCCGGTACGTCTTCTTCCGGAATGATCCCCCCAACAAAGACGGATACGTCCTCCATCTTGTTTTTTCGAAGTTCTTCCATGATACGGGGAACCAACCCCATATGCGCCCCGGAAAGGATGGACAAACCAATCACATCCACATCTTCTTGTAAGGCAGCTTCCGCAATCATCTGAGGTGTCTGCCGTAAACCGGTATAAATTACTTCCATTCCGGCATCTCTTAAAGCACGTGCAATTAACTTGGCACCGCGGTCATGCCCGTCCAGGCCGGGTTTGGCAATTAAAACTCGAATTTTTCGTTCCATGCAGCTCTCTTCTCCTGCTGTTAATACGGATTACACAATAAAACTATTATACCTTGAGCAATAAGGACTTTCATTGGTCATTTTTCCATATTTTGGTGGGCATTTGGCATCAAATGGAGTGACTTTGTATCCTTTCACTTGGGATTTATCGTCATAAAAAAATTTTCGATGATCGTGAAATCTTACTTCCCGCTCTATCAAACAAACACCGGACATAAAATTTTGGCATAATTTACAGATTCTTTATGCACAATTTTTCTATTAAACAGTAAGGTTAAATCATCATCTATATTTTTCTTTTCAAGGGGTATTTCTCTGTTTTGAAAGGCTTATCCTTCATGAAAAAATTAAATTTCAGCTTTAAGTCCATCCGTGGCCAACTTGTTTTAACCACCGTCGGTATTGTGCTGGTTACTGTAGTCACTATAACCATTATTGCAGCGTTATCCATTCAAAATACGATCATAGAAAATACACAAACTGCCGTAAAATCTGAGGCGCAGCTCAACAGCGAAGAAATATCAAATCACCTGAATGCCAGCTTTGCAGTAGCGAGAGCCCTGGCCAATACGTTCACGGGAATGAAACAATCCGGAAAACCGCTTGATCGGGAAATCGTTAATCAAATGTTATACCAGGTCATGGTAGATAACCCCGACATACTAGGTGTTTCCACCGGTTGGGAACCCAATGCGTTTGATAACAAAGACAGCCAATATGCCAACACGGCTGGCCACGATGATACGGGTCGATTTATCCCCTACTGGTATCGCAGCGGAGATGAAATTGTGCTTGAACCTTTACTGGATTATGATACTTCTGACTACTACACAAAACCCAAATTATTTAAACATGAAGTTGTTCTTGAACCTTATCTTTATCCGATTGATGGGAAAGATGTATTGTTAACTTCCTTGATGGTGCCCATTCTGGTAGACGGTAATTTTGTCGGAGTGGTTGGTGTCGATTACGAATTAAGTTTTATACAGGAATTAATTGAAAATTTCGATTCGATTGCCAAAAACGCAAGAATCATGATCATCACCAATGAAGCCAAATTAGCCGCCGTGAAAGGTTCTCCGGATCAGGTCGGTGAACATATGCAAACCTATCACACCGATTGGCTGGAAGATTATGATTATATCCGTACCGGTCAATTGATTATGGAAGATGACGAAGGACGGTTGGCTGTGTTTGCACCAATTAAGATCGGGAGAACAACCACTCCCTGGTCAATTAATATGAACGTGGATTACACCGATGTTTCCAACGCTGCACAACAATCCGTGATGATGATCATTTTGGTTAGTCTGGGTATTTTGCTTTTGGCTGTTGTAATCACATTTTTACTAAGTAACTCCATTTCAAAACCCATTAAAATTATGGCCCGAGGAATGGACAAATTAAGAAAAGGTGAAATTAGTCGAGAAACTGACATTAAAGTTGTAAGAAAAATTTTAAATCGTAAAGATGAACTTGGATTATTAGGAAATAGTATTGTTGATACCGAAAATTATTTTGAAAAAATGGCGGAAACTGCCAGCCATATAGCGGAAGGCAACCTGACAGTGACCGTCACCCCCAAATCAAAAAATGACGTCTTCGGTAACGCCTTCGTCCAGATGATCGCCAAATTACGTGAACAAATTGGTGCCTTAGCCAATGCCTCCGAAAACCTGGGAACTTCTTCCAATCAATTGGCTGTCGTTTCCAATCAAGCCGGTCAGGCGACCTCTCAAATCGCTGCCACCATCCAACAGGTCGCCAGCGGTACTACCCAGCAGTCCCAGTCCGTTGCCCAAACCGCTTCCTCCGTTGAGCAGATGACCCGCACCATCGAAGGTGTCGCCAGCGGTGCTCAGGATCAAGCGCAGGCTGCTGCCAAAGCT
>PABH01000047.1 GCA_002702705.1 Anaerolineaceae bacterium | reverse complement strand
GCATCCACCATGCAGCAGGTGGCCCGTGGAACAGCCCAACAGTCTGATAGTATCAACCGCACCGCCAATTCCGTGGATCAAATGAACCGTGCCATCGAAGGGGTAGCGAAAGGTGCTCAGGAACAATCGAACGCAGCCAGTAAGGCAGCAGAAATCACCGCCCAAATCAGCCAGGCCATCCAGCAGGTGGCGCAGAATGCACAAAACGTAACCGTACAGGCCACCAAAGCCACCGATTATGCTAACGACGGCAGTAAAACCATGGAAGAAACCATCATGGGGATGCAGTCCATTCGAGAAAAAGTGGGATTGTCCGCACAAAAAGTGGAAGAAATGGGAGAACGCTCACAACAAATCGGTATGATTGTTGAAACGATTGAAGATATTGCATCGCAGACCAATTTATTGGCCTTGAATGCCGCCATTGAAGCAGCCCGAGCGGGAGAACACGGCAAAGGATTTGCTGTAGTTGCGGATGAAGTTCGTAAATTAGCGGAACGATCAGCCAGTGCCACCAAAGAAATTACCAATCTGATCACCGGCATTCGATCCACAGTTTCTGAAGCTGTTACCGCCATGGGCGATGGGTCTAAAGAGGTGGATGAAGGCGTCAAACGAGTTAATTTGGCAGGGAATGCACTGACAGCAATTCTGACGGCATCACAGGCGGTGAACCAACAGGCAGAAGAAGCAGCCGCAGCGGCGCAGCAGATGACCGCTTCCGCCAATGACCTGGTAGCCGCTGTGGATTCCGTATCCGCTGTGATTGAAGAAAATACAGCGTCCACCGAAGAAATGGCAGCCAATTCATCCGAAGTAAATGAGGCAATTGAAAGCATCGCCTCGATCAGTGAAGAAAACAGTGCTGCCGTTGAAGAAGTGAGTGCCTCTGCAGAAGAAATGAGCGCGCAAGTGGAGGAAGTGAACGCTTCCGCGGCTTCTCTGGCAGAAATGGCTCAATGGTTAAAGGAAATTATCAATCAATTTAAAATCAAAGAATCCACACAGGCTGATTTAATAGAAGAAATCGAGACCTTTAAGCGAGCACATATCAATTGGGTGGAACGGGTAGAAAAAATGCAAAATGGTGGTCCAATCATTCAATCCAAGGATGTGCCAACCCATAAAAATTGCTCTGTTGGACGCTGGTATTATGGCATTGGGGCTTCTGAACTGGGACATAAACAAGAATTTAAAGAAATCGAAGAACCTCATATCAAATTCCATCAAATCCTTCACGATTATGTGACCTCATTTACCGTCAATGATAAAAATAAATCAGCCCAACTATTGGAAAAACTAAAAACCCTTTCCCAACAAATTGCAAAAAAACTGGATACATTAAAAACTTCTCTGTAAATGGAATGAAAAAAGTTTACAACCAATCTAATTAAAAGGGTTTAAAATGATCAGGCTGGATGCCACAACAGGTAAAAAGATGGTTTCCAGCCTGATAAAAACCGAAGCAATTAATAACAGAGAACGATTAAATTAAGTGTTTGAATTATTGGATTACCCGCGTAGATAAACATCTTTTTATAAAAATTAATTTACAATAAGATAAGCCTATTTTTAACAACCATATCAACAAAAATCCGCAAAAGAAATTTGGGGCATAAATGAAAAAAAGGAAACCATTTTTAAGGATAGGATTAAATGTCATTGTTTCATTTTCCATTCTATTTACAATCAGCTGGGTAATTCTTGATTGGGTTAAAAATACAGAACGTCAAAATATTAAATTATCTATTCAAAATGACCTGGATCTTTACAGTGATTTGATTAGCCAACAAACGAATTTGCAATTGGCTCAGATGGATGGGCTACATGCCTATGTGCTGGCTCAACTGCAGCATCGTGGTGAGATCAATGAACCCGGTTTTTATTTGTTTGCGAAAAATTTGCATACCGATTTTCAAATGATCAGAAATTTGAGTATTGCCCCTTTGGGGATTCAAACCTATGTTTATCCGCTCGAGGGGAACGAAAATGTTCCAGGACATAACCTGATGACCGATGAACGCGAAGATGTTCAACGTGATATTCAACGGGCGTTAGAATCCAAAAACATTGTCTTGAGCGGCCCTTATCAATTAAGGCAGGGTGGGTTGGGCCTAGTTGCCCGGCAGGCTATCTATCTGGAAGGCCAGTTTTGGGGTCTGGTAACGATGGTGTTGGATGTCCCCCCTGTTATTGATTCTTCAAAAATAAATTCGGAGTCGGATTTTTTGTTTGCCATAACCGATTCACAGGGTAATTATTTTTATGGAACGGAATCTGTTCTTTCTGATAACCCTGTTCTTTCCACGATTCATTTGGTGGATGGGGAATGGTTTATTGCTGCCATCCCAAGCAATGGCTGGGAAAAAACCATCCAGGCCAATACCCGCTCCGTTCGCACATTGGTTTGGACGATTGTTGGTTTATTGACTCTGGTGATCGCCTCCTTTACCTCAGCTACCTATCGATTACAAAAAGATTATCGGGATACCAGGCAGCATTTAACTCAAAACACAGAAACCTTAACGACTGTTCAGAATGAACTCAAACAACGGGAAGAAAAAATTTTGCAATTAACCCAAAATGCGATGGACTGCGTTTTTCGCATAAGTTTTTTGCCGGAGCCTTCATTTGAATATATTAACCCGGTTGTAGAAGAATTAAGTGGGTATTCACCGGAGGCGTTTTATGAAGACCCTACTTTGTTTGAAAAAATCCATCGAAATCAATATGGACAGGAAATTTTTAATCTTTTTAGCCCTTCTTTAAATCTTGACAAACAAACCAGGGAATACATCTGGTTAAAAAAGGATGGGCAGACAATTTGGGTTCAGGAAAAAAACGTCTTTTTTTACGATGAAAATGGGCAGCTGTTAGCCGTTGAAGGGATTGTCAGGGATATTACGGCAGTTAAAGAAATGGAATTCACCATCCGAGAAAGCGAAAACAAATTTCGACAACTGGCGGAGAGTATTAAGGAAGTATTTTGGTTACGAGATCGGGAAACCGGAAAAATGCTGTATGTAAGTTCTGCTTATGAAACGGTTTGGGGACGGACAACCGTATCGTTATATCAGAATCCAAAATCTTTTATGGAATCCATTCACCCCGATGATGTTCCAGGAGTAATTGAAGCCAATCAAAAATTACAAAATGAAAATAAAAATTCTAATGAAGAATACCGGATTATTCACCCAAATGGGGAAATTCGTTGGGTTTGGTCAAGGAGCTTTCCGGTTTATGATAATCAAAACAATGTCATTCGTTATGCTGGGATTGCTGAGGATATAACGGAAATCAGGCACAGTCGAGAACAACAGTATTTAATCAATGACCTATCATCAGATTTGAGAACCGTTTCCGCACCGGATGGCATGATTGATTTGATTTTTGCGAAAATTGTTGAATATTTTGACAATGAATCAATTGCCATTGTATTTTACAAATCAGAATCAAATAGTAATCTGGTTTATAAAAGTACCGGACACTTTGAAAAATTACAAGGAACCCATTTGCCAGTGAACAGGGGTTTCATTGCAAAGGCAATTAACCAATCAAAACCATATTGGACGAATGATTCTTTTACCGACCCTCACGTAATGGAAGAGTATTTGGGTATTTATACCCCATCGATCGCGGTCATTCCATTAATCACCGAGCGGGAGGCTTTAGGCGCATTGGTTGTTGGTAAAAATGAAAGTTTTTCCATCTGGGACGTTAAAAACTTGGAAGCTATTGCCAATATCACTGCAAATGCGCTGCAGCGGGCCTTCACTTATCAAGAATTATTACGCAGTGTGGAACAATTGTCGGTTTTGCATAAAATTGATGGGGTTATTAAAAATGAAGAGTTATTAGAAAACACCATTCAAAAAATATTTAAGATTGCAAAAAATGAGTTTTTGGTTGATCAGGTTCGTTTATATCGTTATGATGACCAGACTCATTTTAGTGTCTGTATTGCAGATACAGCCAAACCAGACCTGTCGATGGAAAAAATACCCACCACCCTTTTATTAAGCGAAAACGCGATATTAAGTCAAAAAATCGACATGATTCCAAATTTGGCAAATTATCAAGGTTTTCATCATGAAGGTTATCAAGACCTGGTGACAGAAGGTGTGGTCTGGTATCAGGCGATTCCATTGATCAGCAAATCTAAAACAATTGGTGTTTTGGAATGTATGCACCACGAACCTTTTTATCCGAAAGATAATTGGGATAGTTTTGTGAATGCATTCGCTGATCAACTGGTGCTGGCGTTTGAAAGTACGGGTTTGATTGAAAAACTCAAACAAGCCAATATTGATTTAACCACTGCTTACGATAAAACACTGGAAGGGTGGGCTACAGCCCTGGAATTAAGAGATAATGAAACAAAAAATCATTCGCAGCGCGTCACCTTTTTAAGTGAAAAAATTGCAAAAAGAATGGGTATCCCATCTTCCGAGTTGATCCATGTGCGGCGGGGCGCACTGCTGCATGACATTGGGAAAATTGCCATCCCGGATCATATTTTATTAAAGCCCGGAAAACTGGACCAGGATGAGTGGTTTCTTATGCGGAATCATCCGCAAACCGGGTTTGAGATGTTAGAAAAAATTGAATATTTACAACCATCGTTGGATATTCCCTTATACCATCACGAAAAATTTGATGGTTCAGGTTATCCGTTTGGCCTGAAAGGTGAAGATATTCCCTTATCTGCCAGAATCTTCGCCCTGGTTGATGTATGGGATGCCTTAACCTCAGATCGTCCCTATCGAAAAGCCTGGTCACAAATAAAAGCATTTCAATATATTATCGAACAATCGGGAAAACATTTTGATCCGGCTGTTGTTCGAGTTTTTCGAGAACTTTATTTGAATGAAGAAATTGAATTGTAGCGTTTGATACTAGCCACCAAACAAATGGGTAAATACAACTCTTAACCCAATAAAATTTAACAATAAACCGCCCAAGATTTCCATTCGTTTACCAAAACGGGTACCTAAACCGCTGCCAACCAACATGCCAAATACCGATAAAAGCAAGGTTACGCCGCCCACCATTAAACTGGCATAAGTGATATTGATGTCCATCATCACCAGGCTTAATCCAACTGCAAAGGCATCAATACTGGTCGCCACACATAACATGATCATCAAACCGCCTTTGGTTGGATTACGTTGGTAACATTCTTCCTCTTTACTTAAACCTTCTTTAATCATTCTTAAACCAACAAAAACCAACAATACCAGGGCCACCCAATGGTCAAAGGCTGCAATCCAATGGGCAATGGTGCTGCCTGCCAACCAACCCAAAAAAGTAATAAAACCCTGGAAGAAGGCCATATGGAATGCCATCCTGGCAATCGTGCGGATATTCAGTTCATTTTGAGAAGTGCCGATCCCTAACGATACGGCAAAAGAATCCATCGCGAGACTTAAAGCAATAATAAAACCAGTAAAAACAGCCATTAATTTTTTTTCCTAAGTGAAATAATTTTCTAATTTTACCCAAAAATAATCGTTTGTGACAGCGTAGTTTTTCATAAAAAGGACGGATTAAAGACTTAAGAAATCAATTACCCGATAGGCTTCTCTGGTATAATGATACAAATGTTCCATAACCGTTTTTTGGGGTATGTATGCCAGTTAATTATGTGCAAATTCAAAGTGAATTAAAAAAGATTGGGGAGTTGGCACCTCAGCGGCAAAAACAACACGAGGCTTTGTTGTCCCAGGTCCTGGAAACGTTTAAAGAAGCAGCCCAAGACCCGCAAGGGTTAAAGGATCGTTATTTAAGCTGTTACACCCTGGTTAATGAGCTGCGGTCTGCCATTCCTCCCGAAAAAGAAACACTGGATGCAGCCGTTGATGCCACACCCACCAGCAGAAGCTACACCGTATGGGCTGCCGATGGTTCTCAGATCATCCCGAACCAGCATTTTGCGATCCAGTTCGGACTGATCAATGTGGGTTTGATCCGTTTTGCAGGCAGCGACGTGCCTGTGCAGGAAATTGAAACCAGGCTGCTATACGATACGGATTTGTATACATCACAAGGATACCTGATTGGGGAAGAGATCATTGCCCTCCGGCGGGATTATCGGGAACGAGAACTGTTGTTGCAAAAAGCAAAAAATGAAACCAACACCGTTATAACCCTGACCGATGGCCCTCTGGAGTTATACCGGGAACCCAAAGAATCCGAAGAATACACAAAGTTGATCCACAACTACCAGGAGATTTTGCATCAAATGGCGGATCAAAATGTGCTGACAGCCGGTTACGTGGATAAACCCCAAGGGGATTTATTAACCCGTTTATTGGAATTGTATATTCTGCCGCCGGATCAATTAAAAGAAGCGGGTAAAACTCGGCCTTTTATTGGCATTACCGATGTGGAGATTTTCAGCCAACTCTTAAAACCGGGACAGCGCTCGGCGGTATTTCAGGTGCAGTCCCCTACCACCTTTAAATATTTTCAAAACGACCTGGCGATTTATTTCTTTTACCTGAATGTTTCGACCTATCAAAAGCCGCAGTTGGCCCGGGTGGAAATTCCGCGTTGGGTTAGCCAGAATCCGGACTATTTAAATCTACTGCACACGTACCTGCTGGCGCAGTGTGAACAAATGGGACCGCGTGCTTACCCCTATGTTTTACACCGGGCACATGAAATTGCGGTTGTTTCCCAAAAAGAACGCCAACATTTGGAAATGAAAATTCAACAGGAATTGTTAAATCAGGGGCTTGATCTGGCTTATAAATCCGGTAAACAAATTGCAAAAGATCAGCCGCAAAGAATGAGGTAAAACCTATGGACACCGAGCTAATTGGTTATATACTCCGTGCAACAAACAGCAGCGCTGTTTCCGGCAGCCGCATCACCGGGCAGCAGTTACCCGCCCTGGGCAGCCTGGTAAATATTCCGCAGGAGGATGGCACCTATATTTACGGTATGGTGTTTGACCAGCGGATTGAGGATGATGGTCTTGTGCGCCAATTGGTGACAGCCGCCAATATCCGCGAGGATGTGATTGCCGATAACCGCATTAACCGCACCGTTCCGGTTGAGATCAGCATTTTATTTTGTGGTTTCACAAGGGCAGGAGAGGTTTTTCACCTGCTGCCGCCGCGACCACCTTTAACTTTGGATCAGGTTTTGCCTTGCAGTGAAAAGGAAATTTGTGATTTCACCAGCAGCGGGCAGTTTGGTTATTTCCGGCATATTTTGCGCGGTACGGATTTTGCAATTGGAGAAGTGTTCGCCCTGCATCTCAGCCAGGTGTGTGACATTCAAATTCACCATGGCAACCCGGCCTGGGTTAACCTTGCCACGCAGGAGATTATCACCCTGCTGCGCGATGATTACCCAACCTTAATGTCCGTTTTGGGGGCTTTATCGGATGCAAAATTATCCCAGGTGGAGGATTAATCAGATGGCTTTGGAAACGGTATCTACGATTGGTTATATTGTCGGTGGTGGGTTAAAGAGCAACCTTAAGGTGCGCCTGACGGTGCCGGCCCATCTGGTGCAGGAAGGCGGTTTTGTCATCATCGAATCCGGGGATTATCAGTTTTACGGTCTGGTGACGGATTTACAGCTCGGCAGTACGGACCCGCGTTTTGCGGATGAACAAAGTGAACAGCGCCTGCCGCCGCACCTGGCGAGTTTATTACACGGGCAAACCCTGTATACCAACCTGGAGGTGTTGCCCGCCTTGATGATGGACCGTGGTCCCGACCCGGCCTCACCGGCGTATGAACAATGGCGGGAGGAAAACCCGGAAGACCAACTGCGCCCCTTGCCCGTCAAAACCGTGCCAGCCCACCACGCCCCAGTGCGGAATGCCCATGCCGGAGATGTGGCCGAGGTATTTGGCAAACCCGAAAAGAAGGGTAATTTTATTGTCGGGCATACTCGCGAACAGGGACACCCGGTTTGCCTGAATCTTGAAAAATTTGTGCAGCGTTCTTCCGGCATCTTTGGCGCCACCGGCACCGGTAAATCCTTCCTGACGCGTATCATCCTCTCCGGCCTGATCCATCACGACGAGGCTTCTTTGTTGATTTTTGACATGCATAATGAATATGGCTTGGATGATACCGCTTCGGATACCAACCAGAAAGTGGTTGGTTTAAAAACGAAATTCCCGAAAACGGTGCGGATTGTGGGATTGGGTGCAGCCAGTAGTATTCGCGGCCAGGCCCCTGATTTTAATTTGCAGATTTCCGAGCAGGATATTGGCCCGGAAGATATTCTCATGTTATCCCGTGAGTTAAACCTGCGGGAAACAAGTGCCACCACCCTGGATGCGCTGGTGCAGAGTTTTGGGCCAAAACACTGGTTCAGTGAGTTTAAACAGTTAAAAAACGGCGCTGTGGTGGAAGATGAAAAAGGCAAAAAAGTACCCGCTGGCGACAGTGTTGCTTTTTGGGCCAACCAAAATGGGATTAATGCCCTGGCAGCCGAAGGCTTGCACAGCAAATTGAACCGCCTGTTTAACCTGCCTTATATCAGTCCCAATCCACAGGGTAACCCACTCGGGCAGATTGTGAGTATGCTTGAAAACGGCAAACATGTTATCTTGTCGTTTGGCAGTCATGAACGGGATCTGGATTATTTATTGGTCACCAATATCCTCACCCGGCATATCCGGGCTGCCTGGGAAGAAAAAACCAACGCCCACCGCGGCAAAGATGCACCCGAACCGCGCCCATTGGTGATTGTGGTGGAGGAAGCCCATAAATTACTTAATCGTGAAATGGCCGGGCAAACCGCTTTCAGCACGATTGCCCGTGAATTACGCAAATATTACGTTACCTTGTTAATTATTGACCAGCGCCCGTCGCAGATTTATGATGAGGTTATGTCGCAGCTGGGTACCCGCATCAGCGGCTGGCTAGGGGATGATAATGACATCTCTGCGGTGCTTTCCGGTTTGGCGGGTAGGGATGCGCTGCGGGGCATGCTTTCGCGTTTGCAGCCCAAGGAAGAAGTGCTGCTGCTGGGCTGGGGGGTACCGATGCCGATTCCGGTGCGCTCCCGCCGGTATAATGACAAATTCTGGGCGGAGTTGTTGGGAAAAGAAAACACCTCCCGCCTTAGCAATGACCAGATTTTAAAGGATTTTGGATTCGAACCGTAAGAATTGTAGGTTGGGCAAGGTCTGAATTTCAAGACACTGCGGTGGCAAGTACGGGTAAGCTTTCGCATCGCTCCGTTAGCAAAGTGCCCAACATTTATTTGTTTTAATTTTGTTGGGCACCATCCAAATAGGGTTAGTTTTTCTTTGGGTTGGGGTCGTAAAAAATGTTAACGGATATTCTGACCATGCCCAACCTACTCAAACCGTGTTTGTTTTGTTATCGATCTAAACCCAACGTTTTGATGGTTTTATCATGACCATTGGAAGGTTTTTCGAATGATCTTTTGGTTTAATTAACCCTGATTGGTAAAATTGACCCCGAAAAAATTGTAGGTTGGGCAAGGACAATTAAATCCTAACCGCTTTTGCAAATTCCCCCAATAAAAAAACCTTGATGTTTGCCGCGTGCCCAACGTTTTTTAATTAAACGATTTGTTGGGCACGTGGCGACCGGTGTTTCGCAAAATCATAATGCCTTTTGCGGACCGTGTTTGTTTTGTAATCAATCCAAACCCAATGTTTTTCCAATCGAACAATTTGTTGGGCACGTGGCAACCCATAAGTCGTAAAAGCATAACGCCTTTTGCGGACCGTGTTTGTTTTGTTACCATTCCGTGCCCAACCTACTCAAACTCTAAAAAGAAAGCATAATCCCCATACCCTTCCCAATCGACTACTTTTTGGTAGGAATTTAAAACCCACTCCTGTATCGTGTTTTTCTCTGTAATAATGATATTTAAAACAATTGCATTTTCATCTATTATTAATTTTGAACGTTTTTCGAAAGTATATACAGTTATCATTGTATTTTCTTCATCATAAATTAAGTCAATAAGATAAATTTTAGTGTGTGGCGGGTGGGCGTTAAAACCTAAAGAAAATGCTACTTGGTCTGGCTCCCCATATAGATTTACCAAATCTTGAAGCGACATAAATGAATAATGGAAACTGAACCTCATAGACGAAATCACATCCTCATAACCTTCTTTTCTAATCACTCCTCTATCATTCACTGTGGTTGATGGATCCAGCTTTATAAAATCCCACAGAAACGCTGAACCTAACTCTTCAGATCCTTTGACCTCATCCAAATCAAAATTTTCAGCCAGGTCGAAGGATTTAATAATATACTTCATTCCCTCTGCATAGCTGGTTACACCAGGGGTAATATTTTGCCAACAAGGCAGGTTGCACATTCTTTCGTTTAAGAAAGTATCTGTAATCATTGTATACTTCACCGCATATAGGTTCTTATAATTACAGGAAACCAGCAGGATAAGGATTAATAGCGAAAGGATTATTTTTCTCATCAATTCTCCTTAGAGGAGCATTTCGTCTGGTAAATCGATTAAAGTTATTATAGGTTTTTTTACAGGTTTGGTAATTAATCTGACCTATTAAATTCCATTTCCCCACAATTTCGGCGATATCCCTGTCCGCGAGAGCCCCCGACCTCGAGATTTTGGAAACGGGGTAGATATATGGTGCGTGCTGTTAGGTTAACCGGTAAGGTTATTTGCAAGGGTTGATATAGCTCGAGGTCTGCTCTTTCCCTCCTACGGCATTCCCTGCACCCGTAACAAAGCCTGCTGTGCTTCGGCGTAGGTTGGCCTTAATTGCAAGGCGATTTCGTAATCAAAGATGGCTTTTTCGTTCTGCCCCAGCGCTTCATAGGCCAGACCGCGCCAGAAATGGGTCTCTTCCAGGCCGCGTTTGCTGAGCATGGAAAGGGTGGCATTTGCCAGATCAATCACGGATTGGTAACGTCCGGTTTCGTAATAAGCCTGGTAGGGTTCCACCCGGTACCATAACACCCGCCAGGGGCGCTGGTCTTCGGTCAGGGTATCGTATTGGGCAAAGGCCAGGTCAAAACTGGCGGCCGCTGCCTGGGCATCACCCATTTTTTGCAAAAGGGCGCCGTGGTTAAACCAGGCAAAAAACAGATCACGCTCGGCCAGCTGGGGGATTTCCGCTTCTGTGTTTTGTAAGCTGCGGTTTAAATTTTCCAGCGGGTCGTAATCTGCCCCCAACAGGGAAATGATTTTTTCTTCCTCACTGGCCGGGTAAATGACCAAATAGACGTAATTAAAATCTCGCCAACCATGTTTTGCCATTTCCTCGTAAGGCAACGGCAGATCGGGCATAATCAGCGAATCCTGTGTGATAAAGGTAGACCATGAGTCATCATAACCGCTGACAACGACGTAATGCCCCATCCACCAATCTTTGGGCGGTTGGTGTCCGCTTTCGATGATGACGGGGAAACCGGCTGCGATTAAATCTTTAAGCAGCTGTTGGCTGCCGCCATACCGCACCAAAGCTTGTAACCCGGTTTGTTGGGTGACGTAATTTGCCATCTCCTCCACCATCACATTGGAGTCATCTTCATTCGGGCGGAGGACTTGTTTGGTCATGTTTTGGTTGCCCTGCCAGCCCCAAAAACCAAGGGCCATGGAAAGGTTGACCGGGCCGCAGTTGTTAAAACTCTGGTATTCGTGCTGGATGCCGCTCAGGACTACTTTGGACGGCAGTGGTGTGGCGGTTGGTGCGGGGGTGGGCTCGATGGTGGGTGTGGGTGTAATGATTTGTGTTTCTACCACGACGGGTGGGGTGATGGTTGGCAAAACGGCTTGTTCTGTCTGTTGGCGGGTGATGGCAGACCAGGTTGCTTTTACAATGACGTCGATCTGCTCCTCCTGAGCCAGGGAAACCTGATCCGGCGGGTTAAGCCAATAAAAAATTTGCGTTTGCAAGGAGGCCAACCGCCAGTTTACACGCTGTTGAATGGGCGGCAATAAATAGAGACCGATCGCTGCTAGCAGCAAGACCGGCAAAATGATCCATAATTTTACACGCGGTTTTTTCGACATGGGTTCATTCTCTTTTTGTAACTGTTTGTGGCAACACTCTCTTACCATTGGTGAAATTTGCATTAACTCTATCAAAAGTCTGCCCAACGGGAGTTTCGATTACGACTGCCTCCCGTTAGGTAGGTTTTTTGAGATCGTAGTCTTGCATCTCACCAACGGGAGGAATACTTATGACAGACTGAGCAGTTACCTTTTTTTGCTTAATTATAATAGATAGGTTTGGTATGCAGGTGTTTTTTTCTGACCAGAATCGGATTGGGTGTCTCACACAGAAGTACAGAGACACAGAAAAGAATTTAACACAACTTTCATCATCCTTTGTTTTTTCGCTGCTTTTTTTATACAATTGAATTACCAATTCAAAATTGAGTCACCACCCAACGGGAGAAAAATAACCGATGAAAAATAAAATAAAACTGCTGATCCCAATAGTATTAATTCTATTTGTGACACTGGCCTGCTCCCTGCCGGGTGGAAATTCCCCATCATCTGAAGAGGTATCCAAACTGGTGGAAACTGCCGCGGCTGGTACCATCACCGCACTGGCACCCTCACCAACAGAAGAAATTGCATTGACACCGGTGCCGGATTTGCCGGAGGTATCACCGACATTGGAGATTATCCCTACCAACACACCAGAACCGGTTGGGCCGCCCGAATTACGCCTGGTGTATAACGACACCAATGGTCATGTATGGGTCTGGTCGGAAGGTAGTTCGCCATTACAAATTGTCAGCAGCGGTAATGTGAATGATGTGCGGTTATCCCCTGATGGAGAATGGGTGGTCTTTCGCCGCACAGCTGGCGGTGGAATGGATGTCAGTTTGTGGGCAATCCGCTTTAACGGCAGTGATGAACACCTTTTGATTGACCAGGCTGATTTTAACGCAATGGCGCTGCACCCCGCTATTAACGCGGATGATGTTTTATCCATTCAACCGTATCAAATGAAATTTATTCCCGGCAGCCAGACCCTGGCTTTTAATACGTATCCGCAATTTGAAGGACCCGGTTTGTTTGATAATAAGGATTTATGGTTGGTGGACGTGGAAACCGGGACCCTGAATAATTTATTACCCGCCGGGCAAGCGGGGCACTTCCATTTTAGTCCCGATGGCAGCCAAATTGCCCTGGTCACACCGGAGGACATCAGCCTGATCAATACAGACGGCAGCAACCGCCGCAGTTCGGTTTTAACGTATCCATTTGTGTATACCTACAGCGAATATGCTTACCATGCTGAACCGGTGTGGGCACCCGATGGCAGTTATTTGCGCGTCACCATTCCGCCACAAGATTCCCTGGGTGATCCTTCTGCATTAGGACATATTTATCAAATCCCTACGGACGGAAGTTCAGCAAGCCTGCTGGGTAATTTGCCTTTGGGTTTGTTTAATTACGGGCAGTTTTCACCTGATCTGACAAAAATTGCTTATTTGCAGCAGGTGGGTGATCCGGTAGATAATGCCTGGGCACTTTTATTTGCAAATTATGATGGCAGCGGCAGTACCGAATTTACCCGAGGAAATATCAGCTTTTTATCCTGGGCTCCGGATGCCAACCATTTTGCGTTTGAACAACGCAGCCCACGGGCTATTGTATTAGGGCAAACCGGTTCGGCAGGAACAACATTGGTTGATGCCAATCCCTCATTAAAACTATCCTGGATTAGTGAGAATCGTTATTTCTTTTTATACCAGACCGCGCCGGAAGATCAGATTCGATTAGGCACACTGGGTTCGCCCAGCACCGTTATCGCCAGTTTGGGCGACGGTTCATTTAGCAGCCATTACGACTATGCCAGTCCGGAGTAACTACCACACGTACCAAAGGATGACCGCAACCGCAATCCCTAATAGAACCCCACCGATAACCTGTTTCGGGGTGTGACCTAATACTTCTTTCAGTTTTTCCTGATCAATTGGTTTCCCGTGCAGCACTTCTTCAAAGATCTGGTTGATTTTTTGGGCGTGAATACCTGCCTGGCGGCGCACACCAGTGGCGTCATACACCACAATCATGGAAATGGCGAATGCAATTGCAAAGGCTGGAGAATCAAAGCCGCTGTTTAATCCAATGGACAGGGTTACGGATGTCATTAAGGATGAATGGGAACTGGGCATACCCCCACTGCTGAACCACAAACCCCAATTCATTTTTTTTAATAATAAATACTCAATGGGGACTTTTAAAAATTGGCCCAAAAACCAACCAATTAAACCAGCGATCAAGGGTTGGTTGCTGATAATTTCATTTAACATGTAGTCAGGAACCTTATTCTTCTGTTTTCTGGCTGGATAAACGGACTTCCTGTAAACGCAGTTCAGCTTTTTCTAATAAGCCTGCACAATATTGGGATAAGGCTTGTCCCCGTTCGTAATAGGCTAACGATTCTTCCAGGCTTAAATTATCGTTCTCGAGTTTTGAGACAATTGTTTCTAACTCGCTAAAAGCCTGTTCAAAAGTGAGATTTTCTACCGCGGTTGTTTCTGTCATTTCCAGCTCCAAGATTTGTGTTCCATATTATAAACGAAAAAGTTATTTCGTTTTTTTGTTTTTCCTAACTTCCTTTACCCCTGCCAACAATTCCCCGTCTGTAACCTCAACCCGGATATTTACCCCAGCAGTCACCCCTTCTACCGAACGAAGGATATTGCCATCCGAATCTCGCACCACTGCATAACCACGGCGCATGACGCCTTTTGGGTTTAACGATTCCAGCCGCCGAGTTAATCCATCCAGCTGTGATTTTTTGAGCGAGACCGCATGCTTGTAGGAGCGCTCCAGCCGCATTTCAAATTCATCCAGCCGCTGTTGGTCGTTTTGAATACGGCGTAAGGGTGAAACCAATACAAACCGGTTGTTAACCACAGTGAGGGCTTGATTTAACTGCCAGGTTTTATCTGAAAAAATTCTGTTTAATAAAGAAGTTTCGTTTTGCAGTTTTCTTTTTAAATCTAGTTTGTCCGGTACAGCAGCGACTGCCGCTCCCGTAGGGGTGGGTGCGCGGTAATCCGAGGCAAAATCGACCAGGGTGAAATCCGTTTCATGCCCCACGCCTGTGATGACCGGCACCCGGGAAGCCGCTACAGCCCGCACGACCCGTTCATCATTAAAAGCCCACAAATCTTCCAAAGATCCACCACCGCGCGCTAAAAGGATCACATCTAAATCATCAATTTGATTTAACATCTGGATTGCGGTGACAATGGTGGGCGGTGCCGTATCCCCTTGCACGATTGCTGGTGCCAGGAATACTTCCACCAGTGGATAACGGCTTGCGAGGGTGTTTAACATATCTTGCAGCGCGGCACCGGTTGGGGATGTGACGATACCGATTTTTTTTGGATATTCAGGTAAGGCTCGTTTGCGCTCTTCATCGAACAATCCATCTGCCTCTAACCGGGCTTTGAGACGAAGAAACTCCTGGTATAAAAACCCTTCGCCAGCCAAACGCACCGCATCTACATACAGTTGATATTGGCCGCCGGCCTCATATATACTGACATATCCGTGAACTTCCACCGCCATACCCGTTTGCAGATTTACCGATAAACGCTGGGCGGCAGAGCGCCAGATGACACAGCGCAAGGAAGCTTCACTGTCTTTAATCGTAAAATAAATATGGCCGGACTTGGGTTGAGAATAGGTTGAGATTTCGCCGGAAATCCAAACATCCCGCAGAATTTCATCACTTTCCATCAACGCCCGTAAGTATTGGGATATACCGGAGACCGTTAAAATTTTTGGACCGAATAAAGAAGGTTGATCAAACATTTCATTAGAATAACTGACAGTCCCTAAAGTGTCAATAAGAATATTTTGTCTGATACAATTAAATGAACCTACATCTTGGTGGTAAAAATGGATTATCTTTGGTCTCCCTGGCGAATGAAATATATTTTAAACAAAGAAGATGAACCTCACTGTGTATTTTGTGTGGCGGTGGAAAAACATGAGGATGAAGCGTATCTCATTCTTTTCCGTGGAAAAAACGCCTTTGTGATGTTGAATCGTTACCCCTATACCAGCGGTCATTTAATGGTTTTGCCCTATGAGCATGAACCCACCTATGAAAATTTAACGCCGGAAACCAGGGCGGAAATTATGGAGTTGATCAACCAGGCCACAGCCGTCATTCGTGCGGTGTACCATCCCCATGGTTTAAATATTGGTGCCAATATTGGAGAAGCAGCCGGTGCGGGTATTGCCCCCCATGTGCATTTTCATATTGTCCCGCGCTGGCAGGGTGATAGCAATTTTATGTCGGTTACCAGTAATACCAGAGTAATCCCTGAGGATCTACACAAGAGTTACCAACGCCTGAAACAAGCCTGGCTTGAGCAATTTCCTCTTGATTTAAAGTAACCTCAATCAAAAAAGGACCTACCCTTGATTTGTCCTTGTTGTTTCGGGGGTATGTTTCGTGTTATCCGCTTCGTCCGTTTTGGTAGCTGGGTGTTCCATTTCTTCGGTTTCTTGTGCTTCTTCGGTATGGCTTTCTTCTGGTTCCTCAGTTTCTGTTAAAGCGGGTTGGGGCGTGTTTGTTTTGGAAGGGACAGCTGTATTGATCAGACTGTTGGTTGGTTCGTTTTCTACGTTTTGATTGTTGGTAGTCAAAGGGGTTGTTACCCTGCGGGTGAGGGTGGGAACAACCGGCAGCGTGTTTTCCAATAAGCTTGGTGAATCACTCGGTGTAGTGGAAGGGCTGAAAGAAAGGGGAGGATTGGTGATATTGCCCTCCGCTTGATCCCTTATCACAATCACTAAGGCCAGAAAGCGTTCATCCATAATGTGCACTGCGGTCATATCGGCCTGCTGGCCTGCTTTTAAAACACCAACAATTCGTGTTTCCGGGCTTTGTTCAAATGGCACCCCGTCAATGAACCATTGATTATCTTCAGATTGCGTTAACACACCACTTAAGTTAAACAAACGCAACTGTAGGCTTTTTACCAATACGCCATCAGGTTGTAATTGTCCGGTTACTTCCACATACGCATTTCCCAAATGGTCAACCTGACCTGCGAAATCGGCTGGAAAAATCAAAGGCAGACCTTCTATTGATAATCTTCCTTTAACACTCATATCCAGCCATCCTGCAAACTGAACTTCATCGCGCCGTTGGCTTTCAAACATTTTTTGCACTTCCCGAACCCGGCGGGCATCAAACACCTCTTCCAACTGCACTTTACCAGAAGAAGCATTGGTTAGGTTTAACTGAACCTGTTCGAAGGTGCGTTTAACACCGTATAAAACGTCACCTGGAACGGATTGTGCTGATACCAGTCCGGTCAGCGTTAAGGAAATTCCAAGTACCAAAAACAAGATCGCCAGACGGGGCACCAGATTAAGGAAAATCGAAAATGGCGAAGCAGCTTTGTGTTCAACAGCTTTGGACAGGAATTTTTGTTTGTGGGCTGTTTGGGTTTGCGGAATTAATGAAGATTGTTCTGATGCTTGTTGGATTTCCGCAACGATCATTACCATCTCTTTAATTTCTTCAGGTAAATTCTTTGTCACTTCGGAAAATGGTTCCCCGGAAGACAAACGCTGAACTGCATGGTTAAATAAAGCTTCTTTATTCATTTAACCATCCTTGCTGCCCCAGCTCTTTGCGTAAGGATTGAACAGCACGATACTGAAGCACCTTAACAGCACCAACCGATTTGTGCATGGTTTTTGCTGTTTCTTCCAGTGAAAAGCCATTCACAAACCGCAGGGTTAAAACTTGCTGGTAATCTTCCGATAAATCTTTCATTAATAATTTCACATTTTCCAATCGAATTGTTTTTTCCGTTTCCTGTTCCGTGCTTTCTTCATTGGTAATGGGTAAATCCTGGTTCAAATCCGTTTCCGGTTTTCGATATTTCTTGCGCCAATGATCCATAACAACGTGATGTGTGGTGCCAAACAACCATGCTTGTAAATTTTTAATGGTATGTTTTTTTGTCTTTAATGTTTTCAAAAAACGGTAAAACACCTCAGAAACAATATCCTCACAGGAATGCGTATCCTGCAAACGAAAACATACATATCGCCAAATTTGGGGGTAGTAGCGATCGTGGATCTGGGATAATGCCTCTTGCTGATTTTTTTTTGCAAGAGTTAATAAACGCTTCTCAGAAATCAAGGATTCTTGTTTTTTATCCTGGGTCATCAATTCAGTATAACAATCGCTATTTGTAAATCCAACCTCTAGGGATTATGTTTTAAGAACAAAGTGGGGACAAAACCCACACTTTGTTCTTAAATTTTTATTGTTAAGTTTCAATTAATCGTCACTTGATTTGTCGTCGTCATCACTGCCGTCATCGTCATCGCTGCTATCATCACTGCTGTCGTCGTCACTGCCGCCATCATCGCTGTTATCATCATTATCGTCATCATCACTGCTGTCATCGTTGCTGTCGTCGTCGCTGCCGTCATCATTACTATCGTCATTATTGTCGTCGTCACTACTGTCATCACCAATGCTGTCGTCGTCACCGCTGTCGTCGCCATTGCTGTCATCATCATTACCATCATCACTGCTACCATCGTCAGATGATTCTAAAGCGATTTTATAAGCCAATACCGAACCATCTGCTTGTTGGGTTCCTTCAACTTCGACATAATCACCAACTTGGATATCTTCATTTACGCTGAAATTATCACCAAACATAACGGTTAGACCAGCCACAACCCACGTCCCAGCCTGAATTTCTTCCACGAAACCTTTAAATTCCACTTCATTTTCACCCGATTGATGCTCTTCGGAAGAATTGTTGTTTACCATTTCCTCGGATTCGTGTTCAATTTCGCGGGCGGTAAATTGCCCATCAGCAGTTTTGAGAACGTGTACTTTAACAAGGTCCCCTAGGGCGAATGTGCCTTTTAACTCTGTTTGGTTAGTAATCTCCACCGTTTTGCCATCAATGACCCACTTATTGGTTCCTAAAGATTCAACCAACCCATAAAACTCATATTCATGTTCGGATGCGCTTGAACCAGATGAGGTGGAGTCTTCTTTGGTGATTTCATAAGCGCGCATGGTGCCGTTTACCAGGTATCCTTCTACCTCAACCACATCACCTGTCTGAATACCGGGTTCGATCATTGCGTTTTGGGATACATTGATGGTTTCCCCGGAGACGACCCAGGTGGATAAGTCCATCGTTTCTACCAAACCGTATAACTTGAATTCCAGTCCTTCTTTTTCCGGAGAGATATCCGCAACCGAACGCATCTCCATCTGAACGACGTATCGGGTTTGATCGGGTAAAACAATCCCATCGACACTGACCACATCACCGACGGTTAAACCGACGGGCATAAAAGAGTTTTGGTCAATCCGGAAAACAACGTCATCAATCGTAACCGCGTCTTTTGCCACAGATGTTACGTGACCAACAAAAAATGTTTGTCCCAACTCCAATTGATCCATGGAAACGGAAACAGCGGTTACTTTACCAGAACCGGACACATTAGAAATCCCCATCTGGTTTTCTGGTGCACAAGCGCTCAACGCCATTGCCAGTATGACAATAAACGATAAACTGTAAATAATTTTTCTTGAATTCATCTTTACTCCTTTTGTCAATCTGTTAACTTAGTCGTTTTAAATTCGGAAAAGTTACAGACTTAATAAAAACTCTTAAGTTAAATTAATCTGGATTTTTGGGTAATAATCCAAATACCTGCAATCTCTGTTTTTGGCTAATTCAATTCAAAGTAAGATTCTTCCTGCCGGATGGATTTGCAGGGGTCATTTAGCCACTCGGGTGGTTGGAACCTGGCCGGTTGGGGGGATTTGCTCAAACAGGCGGTGGAAAATCTTGACATGATAAAAAGATGGACGGTATACTGACAACGATTAAAAAATTAGAAAGGAAGTGTTTTTTGTCTAAGAAAGTCGCGGTCGTTGTTCTCCAATAATTCATAAGTGTGCTAATTTAATTTTGGTTGTTTTCCGGTATTTTGATACCGGTTTAATATCCACGGGCACGCTTATGTGCCCGTGGTTTTATTTAAGGAAGCCAATCGGGTTGGCGAAACACACCGCTTTTTTTTCGCAGCCTGGTTTTAACACCTTCTTGAACGTATGAATAAAAAAACAAACCAGCCATGGGCTTAACCGCTTGTGGCTGGTTTTTGGTTAAGAACTTTCGATCAGATTGGATCGAATTGAAGGTTAACAATGATAGACAAAACACATTTTACTGGAATCGTTTTATCAAAATCGAATGGAAAGATACTGGTATCGATTAACAATCAAGAAGTTTGGTGCCGCCTCGGTTCGCAGCAGTGGGAAGAAACCCCCGTGCCGGGAGATGCGGTGACCGTGGTATGGCAAACGGATCAGGAAGGGGAACTGATCAACTTGCAACCACGCAGGAACAAACTTTCACGCCGGGCAGCTGCCCCTAAACCTGGTGCATTTCCACAGGAACAAATCATTGCCGCCAATGTCGATTTGGTTGTGCCTGTTTTTTCCATTACGAAACCGGAACTTAAATGGAATCTCTTGGATCGTTATTTGGTGCTGGCAGAGTCCGCTGGTATTCCCGCGTTAATTTGTATTACCAAGCTGGATCAGTTGCGTACATTAAAACCAGCCCAACAGGCTGAACTGCGGGACCGGCTCGATTTATACCGTACTCTTGGATATGCTGTGATTGAAACAAGCTGTGTAAACCAAGAGGGGATTGACACATTGGTGGAAACATTAACTGGATCGATATCGATTTTGATGGGTAAATCCGGTGTGGGAAAAACTTCCTTAATGAATCAGATTTTACCAGGTCAAGATTTACGGGTTGGTGCAGTCAGTGAGAAACTTAAAAAAGGCCGGCATACGACTTCCTTTGTGAAGGCATATGCGATGGATAACAGCTCGTATGTGATTGATGCCCCCGGTATGCGTGAACTGGGTTTGTGGGATGTATTTCCTGAGGATTTGCCAGCCTATTTTCCGGAAATGAGGCCATTCCTGGGCTCGTGTAAATTCCGCTTAAACTGCCAGCATGAAGATGAACCCGGTTGTGCCATCCGGCAGGCTGTGATGAATGGAAAAATAGACCCCTACCGCTATGCAAGTTATCTGCGGTTGAAAGAAGAAGATGATGTATGACATACAGCAATTTCGAAAAAATCAAAAGAAAAAAACAAACCTATCGTAAACAAACCAACCGCCGCGTGGAACGAACCGAATGGTATCAGGTTTTGGTTGGTTTCACCTGCAGCCACTGCGGTGCCCCGGTCAGCTCGGATGTGGTTTTGAGCGGTGTTAATAATCGTAATCACTGCCCGTATTGTTTATGGTCCAAACATGTTGACCTCTACCAATCCGGAGACCGCCTGAATGTTTGTAAAGCACACATGCGCCCGATTGGCTTGACCTTTAAACAAGAACGTAATAAATACGGCAGTGGCTTAGGAGAACTACAGGTGATTCATCAATGCAGCGGTTGCGGTGGGTTTTCCATTAACCGCATTGCCGCGGATGATGATAACGATTTATTGTGGTCGCTTTATGAGAATGGTTTGCAGTTTGACCTGGGCCTGGATGAGAATATTCGACCCGCCCGTAGGGAAGATAAGGAATTGGTTTACCGGCGATTGTTTGGATAAAAGGTCGGTTCTCATTATGAGGATATTACAGTAGGGTGGGTTGGTTGCGGCTTACTTCGATCACAGATAAATTTCCATAATCAGGTATTCTTTCTTCTGCAAACCAACCCACCCTACAATTCTGCCCTATTTAATTTTTGGTAATGTTAAGCCTGTTTTGAAAAAAAGGAATCTGTTGACGTTATTTTGGTTTCACCGGGAAATAAATATACATGCGTGCTTTTTCATTATCCGGGAAAAACTCCTCCGTATATAATTCAAAATCCGGACCATCACCAATGACATAATCGGACTGCGGAAACCAGGTATTAAGGATGTAATCATAGGTTTCACCCAGGGTAGTGACCAAACCAATATGGGTGAAGACGGCATAGGTGCATTCCGGCACCAAACGGATAACCATATCTTGCGGAACTTGGTTTACCTGGTTCACTTCGATACACGCTACATATTCAAAATTCCCGTTTTCATCTGCTGAATAACACAAGCCAAATGTTTCCATTTTTCCCGCCGTATGTTCCACCTCGGTGATTCTGCTCATAAAATCACCCCACAAAACCCCAATCTCTCCGTTTTCATTTGCACCGTGATAACTTAACCCTACTGCCATAAAGGCAGGGCGAGAAAGGATTTGCGGTTCTTTTGGATTGGTTTTGCGCTGTGGTGCGGCAAAATATTTACGTTCCCGATCTTTAATTGATTCAAGAGGCACCTGAATTTCAAACACATCTTCATCCTGGTAGTCCTCTGATAGCGAGGGTAGATAAATTTCACGGCTGTGGCCGTTAACCACAAATCCATTGTGTTCACTCCATGTATACAGGCTCTGGTAAGCGGTATGCAGGGTAGCTCGTGAACCGGTATGGACCACGGATGCCATGTTGTCACTGCCAATCAACACGCGTAGATCGGTATTGTTTTCCCGAAAGGCATACAAGGATTTCTTAACCGGGCTGGTAACCGCTTGTGCCAACTCAAAGGGGGTTTGAGCGTCTTTTTCGGGAGCAGCTCGTTGTAAAATCATCCAGGGTCCCATGGGAATCAGATTCTTATTAAGAGTCCAGTCTTTCAATTGTTGGTAAGTTTCTTGAATGCGGCTGTAAATGGGAATGTCTACCGCGGGAAGCATCCCACGGGAGGCAATCCACTGGTTTGGAACGTGTTTTAAAAGGATCTCGTGATGCGGCGGAATACCTTCTTGTGCGATCTGGGCCAGACGGGCAGATACCCGCTGCAGCCGTTGTTGTTCTTCTCGCAGGTGTTCTTCGAGTTGGTTTTGATGCTGGTGGAGCATAAACTGCAGCCGTTCGACGGGCAGATCTTCCTTCATTAACAGGCTGATTTGTTCAAGTGAAAATCCAAGGTCTTTTAAAGCCAGGATGCGGTTCAAGCGCGGAAGTTGTTCAAGGGAATAATAACGATAACCATTATATCGATCCGTATAGACTGGTTTTAACAAATCAAACTGATCATAATAACGTAAGGTCTTGATGGTTACATTGGCTAATTTTGAGAAGTCTCCGATTTTTAACATGGGGTTTCCACTCCGCTTAAGATAATTTTAGTATATTCCCTCCCCTAAGGGTAGAGTCAAGTTAATCAAAAGCAAGCTGCACCACCCGATTTCGACTTCCGTTATAAAAGAATAATGAACCGGAATTTCGCATGATTCTGGGCGAGTGGGTTTCGGGTTACATGCAGCTGAATTGCTAGAATGGTATAATCGAAAAGGCTCTGCCGACATGTTCTGAAATCTGTTTATAAAGAGAGGTAAAAAATGTCTCATTTTGGATACAGTTTTGGTTTTGTTTTGGTTCAGATGTTTAGTTTATTATTGATCCTGGCCTGGTTTGGGCTGGTAATTTTTGCTTTGTTTAACCTAAAAAACCGTAAATTAACCGCTCAGGTTAAAGCATTATGGGCTTTGATTATGGTGGCGGTGCCTTTATTGGGTGTGATTGCATATTTCATCGTTCAGCCTTCTGAGGATGTTTAACCCCAAAGCTTTTGATACAGCGAAAAGAAAACAAAAAACTGTGCTGCGTAACAACAGCACAGTTTTATTTTTGGCTTAAGGTGGATTTATTTTGTCGTGAATGACCAGTTTTTGGTGTAATTTTGACCAAGATAACGAACCGTGAGGGAGACGCGGTAAGTGTGGTTCGGCTGGAGATCATTGATGGGTAACAGCGCAACCTGGTTTTTATAATCATCCGTATTGTTGGTATGGTTGGGTTCATTCACCGTAAATGCCACCGGGTTTCCGGATTGATCTAAAATCGAACCAGATACAAAATACACCTCATTCGCATCGGTTTTTGCACCTAACCAGGGCCGGTAAAAAGCCCAGGTGATTTCTGTGCCTGTTGCCAAACCGGTTTGTTTATCCAGCGGATAAGAAATATTGGCTTCACTGAAATCATAAGAAGCAGGCAGGCTGCCGGTTACATTTAAACTGGACGCACAGTATTGATTAGTACAGGTCAGGTCAAAACCGCTGCTGCTGAAATCCGGGTGTAACATGCCGTAGCGGTGGCTGGAGAAGGTCATCCAGATTTCAATGGCTTCTTCGATTGAATAATTATTGCTCGGATACCAGACAATATTACTCTGTCCGCCCGCTTCTGCACCTTCCGGTGTGTATCCCGGATTGTTGGGGTCTTCAAGGTGAAAATTGGTGATTATACCCGCTTGAATTTTATCGCCATTTTTTACCAGGTATTGGTCATGTTTTTCGACCCCAATACTCATGGTGCTGTTTGACGTAACGGGGGAAAGATTTACCATCTGGCGGTATTGGTTTAAGCGGCATAACCATTCTTCGTTGGACTGGTTACAGACATCATTTTGAGTTGTACCGCTGCCATTTATCACCAATGGTAAAAAGATTTGGTGTCCGTTATCCGGTGTTTGTGCTGAAACTTGCCGGTGGGGTTGGAAACTGGAAAGGAGAAAAAGAGTGCAGACAATGAAAAAGAATACCGGCAGGGATAGGTAACGCTTTAAATATTTTTCCATCATTGTTTTTTTATTTTTCATAAGTATATTTTTCGCAAAGAAACAACCATTCCCGTTTTTATCCGGAACGTTGTTTTGGGATATTAAACTTTACCTTTAATTATTTTTGAGTTTATTTTGATTGACAGCGAAGAATATTAGAATGCGGAACTCCCTTTCAAGGCTCTATCTTGACCTATTTGAGTTTGTTTACAAGCATTATAATGTTTTTTGGAGGATTTAAACAAACGTGAAAAGGATTTGTAAGGAAAAAAACCTGTTTTGGTTATACAGGTTTGGGTTTTGTAAGGGGTTAAATTAAAAAAACACCAAAAATAACCATGTTTTATGGTTATTGAAGGAGTGGGGAAACAGAAAACCGCCGCAGAATTTCCAATAGATGAGTGGCTGCTTCGTTTTTGCTGACGTAATCATCTGCTCCAAATGAGAGCAGTGTTTGTTGAGATTCGGGGTTTGCGCTCATCACCAGGGTAGGTATTTTGGGTGACCTGAGTTGGATGGTTTGAATTAATTCGGCAATCGGCATACCGGGCAGATTACTGTCCAGCAGAATGATATCCGGGGTGATTTGCTGGAGGTGCGATAATAGCTCCCCTGTGTTCGCAGCATGGCCCACGACCAGATAATCTTTCTGATTTTGCAACAGCACATTCAGCGCAAAACGAACTTTCGGCTGTTGATCTGCAATTAAGATACGCATTTGTTTCATGATCCCGGTTTTACCATTTTTAAAATGGGGGTAAATAAAACTTACCCCGTTTTCTAATGATGCCAGAAGACGGGGTTGTTTTCAATGGTCAGAGGGGGTATTTTTACGTTGTTCAGATGGCGGATATTATTCGGTGGTGATATTTGCCCGGGCAAGCAGGTTTTTCGCGCGGGTAATCATTGGCATATCTACCATCGCGCCGTCAATGGCAAAAGCGCCTTGCCCATTGGACTGGTTTTCATTAAACTGCCGGATTAATTCCTGCGCGTACCGAATTTCGTCCTCTTCCGGCGTAAACGCTTTTTGAACGGGTTCCACCTGGTTGGGATGGATGATTTGTTTCCCCGAAAAACCCATTTCCATACCGCTGCGGGCTTCTTCCACCAGGAAATCGAGATCGGTGAAGTCGGCGGTCACCATGTCAATTGCCTGGAGTTTGTAAGCTGCGGCATGCAGCACCACGGCACTGCGGGCGTAAAACAATTCCTTTGCGGATCGGGTGCGGATGGCGTTTAAGTCGGCGGCTAAATCTTCTCCACCGCAAATAATGGCTTGTAAGCGGGCATCTGCCTGGCAAATTTGCGGCAGTTGGATGATGCCTAGTGCGGATTCAACAACGGCTATGATGGGGATTGAACCGATCTGCCAGCCATTTTTTTGTTCGGCGGATTGAATAATACTGCTGAGCGTCTGAACATCTGCGGCGTTAATCACTTTGGGTAAGATGATTCCATCGGGTTTTGCAGGAAGAATGGCTTCCAGGTCTGCTTCTGTTAACCCGGAAAAGAATGGATTAACACGTACCAGCCGCTCGCTGTCGCCAAACTGAATGGTTTGAAGAACATTGGCACTGATCTGACGGGCCTCTTGTTTGCGATTGGTTGCGGTGGCATCTTCCAGATCCAATATGATACTATCAACCGATAAATTCGCTGCTTTATTGATTTTGTGTAGATCGTCAGCGGGAACATATAAAAGAGCTCTGCGTGAACGCATTTGTGGTTACCTCCGATGGGTTTCGTAAGGGTAAGTATAGAATGGTTTTTTATTTGTTTCAATATGTAATAAAACATTTAGCAAAAATGGTGTTTGTTTTGTACTGCCAACTTGGAGTACAGGTATAATTTGTTTTGTGAAAATTGAATATGGTTTTATATGGAGTAGGGATGTTTAAAGGTAGAAAGATAAGTGGTAAGGGGTTAATAATTGGCCTTGGTGCTGTTTTGGTTGTCGTATTTTTAGGCTTTTTTATATTCTCGGTTGTATTTGTGAAAAGTGCATTTGAACATCGGGTCGAAAAATTTAGCTATACCCCGGAAGCGTTAGGATTAACAGCTGAAACGGTTGAATTGACCAGCAGTGATGGTATCGATTTAAAAGGGTGGTGGATTCCGAAAGAAAAATCCCGGGGAATTGTTGTTCTTTTGCATGGCATGGATGGTTTGGATGCATCTACCCTTTTACCGCAGGCCGTCTTTTTGCAAGAAGCGGGTTATGCGGTTTTTGTGCTGGATATGCGGGCACATGGACGCAGTGGTGGCAATCGAATTGGCCTGGCTTTTGAGGAACCGAGAGACGTTGAAGCTGTGTTGGATTGGATCATCAACCAACCCACCCTGGCAGAAAAACCGGTTGTTTTATTGGGCCTTTCTATGGGTGGTGCAACGGCGATCCGCACTGCAGCTTTTCGCACGGAAGTGGATGCAGTTATTAGTGTCAGTGCCTTTGCTTCGATTGATAAAATGATCAGCGGAGGCATGCGGATGATGGATTTTCCCGAAGCAGGTATTAAAATATTCGAGCCCTTTTCCAAATTGGGAATGTTAACCGTCTACGGCGCCTTGCCTGCAAAGGCTTCACCGCTGCGGGATATCCCCCGTATTTCGCCCCGACCGGTATTGATTTTGCATGGCACAGCGGACAGTCAAATTCCGGTAGAAAATGGCTATTGGTTAAAGGAAGCAGGCGGGGAGAACGTTATTCTTTCGATTATTGAAGGTGCAGACCATCTGATTTTTTCCGAGGACGGTTTGAGTGATACACCGGAAGATGTGCTGTACAGGCAGCACATCTTAAGTTTTTTGGATACGGTGATGAACCCCATTGATCATTAGGAGTTTTTGAGTATTTGAACAAAACGAGACAAAGGATTTAAATATGCAGCCTACAAAAAATTTGCCAGACACCTATGTTTTAGACAGCACGTTTGATTTAAAAACCAACCGAAAACTCCTGATTGGGTTAAATGTGATCGGATTGGGTTTGATGGTTTTGTTTACCTGGTTGTTCTGGCAGATGGTGGTTTGGCAACGCCCGGAAATGAACGGCAGTTTTTCTTTTTCGATAAAGAGTATCGGTTCTCTCCTGTGGGGTGTCGTTGGTTTTATTTTTTCCATGTTTTTGGTTTTGGTGCTGCACGAAATCGTGCACGGTTTTTTCTTTTGGGTATTCACAAAAAACCGTCCGCTGTTTGGGTTTAAAGGCGCTTATGCTTATGCCGCCGCGCCGGATTGGTATTTTCCCCACGGCAAATATCTGGTGATTGGGCTTGCCCCGTTGGTAGTGATCAGTCTGGCGGGCATATTACTTATGCCTGTTTTTCCACTGCAGTGGATGTGGATGCTGCTCGTGGCTTTGGTGTTAAATGCTTCCGGTGCGGTGGGGGACCTGGCGGTGTGTGCCTGGCTGCTGCTGAAACGAAACCCTCTGTTGATCAGGGACTTTGGTGATGTGATTCACATTTATGCCGTGGAATCTACCCCCGCTGCGGAAGTATAAAAGCCTCACTCCAACCTTGTTAAAACATTATACAAGGTTTTTTGAATATGCTTGACCGTACCAAAATATAACGTATACTCATTTTTAGACGGTTTCGACCGTCCACTGCCGACATGCCCCCCTCATGCCGGCAGTTTTTTATTAACTACAGGTGCAACGCACTGTTGAGGTAATTGGCTTGTTGGTTTACCAACTTGTCTGAATAAAAACGTATATGGTGGCAACCAAGTGCGTCGCACCTTAAAATGGCTGGGGTTAGTGTGCCAATATTTGCGAAAAGAATTGTTTGGTGCGCGGATGAACCGGGTTATCAAACAAAGTCTGGGGCGTGCCGTGTTCGACAATTTCACCATAGTCCATAAAAACGACTTCATCGGCGGCAGCACGGGCAAAGCCCATTTCGTGTGTGACAACCACCATGGTGATCCCTTCTTTGGCTAACAATAACATCACATCCAGCACCTCTTTGATCATTTCCGGATCGAGGGCACTGGTGGGTTCATCAAACAGCATAATTTTTGGTTTCATTGCCAGCGCCCGCGCAATGGCCACACGCTGCTGCTGCCCACCAGAGAGTTGTTTTGGGAAGGCGTTTGCTTTCTCCGGAATCCCAACCCGTTCTAATTGTTCCAGGGCGATTTGTTCGGCTTCCTGCCGGGAACGGCCTTTCACAATGCGCTGGGCCAGGGTAATATTTTCGAGCACACTCAGGTGCGGGTATAAATAAAAATGCTGAAAAACCATTCCGATTTCGGATCGAATTTGATTGAGGTGTTTTTGATTATGGGTCAGGCGTTCCCCATCGACCCAAATTTCTCCGTCGTTTTCCACTTCCAATTGATTCATGCAGCGCAGCAGGGTGGATTTTCCGGACCCGCTGGGGCCAATGATAACAATTACTTTACCGGGATAGATGTTGAGGCTGACGTTTTTTAAGGCGCCAATGGTGCCAAAATATTTACTCACATTTTTGACTTCGATAATGGGTTTAACGTTCATTGGTGCTGAATCTCCTTTCCAAATATTTGACTAATAATGAAAGGACGAAGGTAATGATGAGATACATCATCGCCAGGGTGGTATAGGCTTCATTAAAACGAAAAGAACTGCCGGCATACAGGCGGGCAGTCTGGGTGATATCACGGACAGCCAATAAGGATACCAGTGATGAATCTTTTAACATGGCGATAAAGTCATTACCCAGGGCAGGCATGATATTCCGAATGGCTTGCGGCAAAATGATGTAATACATAGCCTGGGTGTAACTCATACCTTGTGAGCGGGCCGCTTCCATTTGACCTTTATCAACGGACTGAATACCCGCCCGGAAAATTTCTGCCAGGAAGGCGCCATAAGTAACCGAAAGGGCGATGATGGCGCGTACATTCATACTGATCGCTTTGAGTTCCAAGTTTGACATGATACCCGAAAGTCCGCCGCTGGTGGTGGAAGATAACCATAAACCCACGGCGTTGATGCCATCGATCGCCAGCGGAATCACCACAAAGGCAATGAAGAAGATCAGTACCAGCATGGGCACCCCACGGATAAACTCAACATAGAGGGTGGCCAGGTTGCGGAAAAACACATTTCGGGAAATACGAGCCAGTCCGGTGAGCAGCCCGATCAAGAGGGCGATCAGGAAGGCAATCAGGGTTGTGGTAATCGTGACGGAAATACCGGCCCGAATGAAGTTAAAAGCTTCCCGGTAGGATTCGATTGATAAGATGGTAATAATTGCTGTTGCGATAATTAAAACAAGGGCAACGAACCACCACGGAAAACTTTGCAGTTTTTCTTTTAAGCTGCGCTGGGTCATGGCTTTAATCGTTTGTTCGGCTGTTTTTTCTTGTGCTGTCATCATAAAACCTGCCTTGGGAAACCCTCCGAAGAAATCCTTCGGAGGGTTGATAAATAAGAATACATTTGAAAAAAGAAACTATTCCGCAATATCATCATAGGTGATATCAAAATCAGGCCCAAAGTAAAAGGCATTTACGCCTTGTAAGAAGCCATCATCCATCATGGATTGGAGTGCCTGATCAACAGGACCAACCAAATCGCTGCCCTGCGGGTAAATAAAACCAAGGGCTTCACTGGTAATTTTCGGGCCGATGAAATCCAACGATTCGGCGTTTTCACCCATATAACCCATTCCGGCAACCTGATCAATCATGACGGCATCAATTTCTTCTGTCATCAATGCTTGCACAGCGAAGGGGAATTGTTCAAATGCACTGATGCGGTCTTCCGGTAAGTAGGAAGCGGCGGTTTCATAATTGGTGGTTTGCGACTGCGTGCCAATTTGAAGGGATTCATTGGCGACAAAACTTTCAATTGAGTCAAATCGATCTTCCCCCCGGCGGACGAGTAAGCGTTGGTTGATGTTGATATAACCCATGGAAAAATCAACAATTTCGGCTCGATCAGCGGTGACGGTGATGCCATCAGCACCCACATCATATTGGCCGTCGGAAATAGCCTGGATTAATCCTTCCCAGGCTGCTTCAGTATAAACGGGGGTGCAGTGCAGGCGGGTACAAATTTCATTCCATACGTCATAATCCCAACCACCGGGTTCACCGGTTTCAAGGGAGATGTAGTTAAAAGGCAGGTAAGCATTTTCAACCGCAATTGTAATTTCGCGACAGCCCAGGTCGACGATTGCATCTTCGGCTGTTCCCAAACAGCCTTCTGGTTCAGAAACGAGGACCACCTCAACAGCGGCTTCGGTTGGTGCGGACTCTTCCACTGCAGGAGCGGTGGTAGGGGTTGGTGTTGGAGCGGGGGAACAGGCACTTAAGATCAGGCCAAAAACTAGAATTAAACTTAGGGCGAAAAGGGTTCTTCTCATGATAAAACTCCTATGATATGGATGGTTTTGTAAAATAAGTACAAAAAATAGACCTGGCCGGTGTGCGCTTACTGCGCTGCAGCCTGGGTGATTGGAAATCAACATGGTTGATGTTAATTTCTTCCGGTTTTGAGCGGTGCTTTGGCGGTCATCGCTCAGAAGGTATTAATTTTTTAGATTGTTAGATTTGAATTTATATCCTTGATCATGATAAATGTTTTTTTGATGACACCTCCGATAATTAAAGCAATTGCTGGTGGTTCGATTTTCCCTGCTGTGTTTGGAAAAATTTTGTTACACAGCCTCACCAGGGAAAATAAAAAAAAGCCTTCCCAGTAGGAAGGCTCTCTTTTTTACGTGGAAAGTTTTGCTTTACAGACCAAACGCAAAAGGCCGCTCCTCCGGGTGGAAGTTCGGTGTATGATGCTTCTTGGCCTTACGTGTAAAGAGAATTATTTTCATATTGGAATAGTTTATACCCGTTGGTAGATGATCTGTCAAGGAAAAAATTAAAAATCGTTGTAAATTGATCAAATAACTACGATTGGATGTTTATTATTTTTCCAGGGTGTACCCTTCTGCTACCCACTGGCCGGTACCGCCATCCAGCATCCACACATCGGTATATCCCTGTGCCAACAGTGTTTTAACAGCACTTTTTGCCATGCCGGAGGTGTAACAATACACCAGGATTTTTTCTTTTTTTTCAGGTAATTGGTCTAAATTTTGATCAATCTGATCATAGGCCAAACGTAAATCTGTTTGAGGAATGTCGCCTTCCCACGGGATATGTACATTTACCAGAAAGAAATCTTTCTCGGTTAACATTCCTGCCAATTCCTGTACAGTAACAACCCGGTATTTACCTTCTTCGATTTGTTTTTCGATACTAACCAAAGGCTCAGCAGGTTGGCAGGCAGTCAGCACCAAAATCATCAATATCCCCAAAAGCCACACTTTATGAAAACGAATGGTCATCTACTTTCTCCTAAAGGAATACAATTAAGAATAGATTGTAAATTTTATCACAATTGTCCGGTTTTTTCGTTTCAGAAAAGCATGTGGAGTTATTGACCACCTGCTGCTTAATCAACAACAGGTGGTCAACTGAAAAAAATTATTCGTTCTTCAGTTTAAACTGGAATACCAATGTTTCTGTTTCCTGCGCTTTTTTAGACAACTCCGAGGAAGCGGTTGCTACTTCCTGGGCCTTTTGACGCACTTCATCAGCAGAGGCGGTGATTTCTTCAACAGCAGCGGAATTTTCTTCACTGATGCTAGCTACATTTTCCATCGTCTGTGATATTTCAGCGGAAGTAGCGGACATTTCCTCCGTGGCCGCTGTGTTTTCTTCAATTACGGCAGATACGGATGCTGTTTCATTTACTACAATTTCGGAAATTCGCTGCATTTCTTGTGCTGCTTTGGTAATCTGTTCCGTTTGTTCTTTTACTAGGTTTGCTTCTTTTAAAATCGTTGCCAGGGCATCTCCAGCGCTCTGGGCTTGCAGGGTGCCTGTTTCAACGCCACTTACGCTTTCGGACATGGATGTAACGGCGTCCGTTACGGCATTCATAACATCGGAGACCAATGACGCGATATCTTTGGTTGCATTTGCGGAACGGTCAGCTAATTTTCGAACTTCATCGGCAACGACGGCAAACCCTTTCCCATGTTCGCCTGCGCGGGCAGCTTCGATGGCTGCATTTAGGGCCAATAAATTGGTTTGGGCTGCGATATCTTCAATCGTTTCCAACATCTTGTTGATTTGGGAGGACTTTTCACCCATTAAATTGACTTTACCCATCGAGGCGGTAACTTGGTTGCGGATTTGCTGCATTCCGGTGATATGCTGTTCAACTACCTTGGTACCAGATTGGGCGGCTTCTTTTGTGCTGGTGGCGCTGTTTGCACTTTCGCCTACGTTCTTAATTACCCGTTGGATCACATCAAACAATTGCTGATTTTGGGTTGAAACGGTATTAATTGCTGTGGCCTGGTCTTGGGCTCCGCTTGCCATACCTTGAATGGATTGAACCATTTGGTCCAATGAGTGGGTTGTATGGGTAACCTGGTTTACTTGTTGGGTTACGCCAGCGGATACTTCTTGCATAGTTTGGGCAATTTGACCACTGATTAGATAAGAGGATTCTGCAGCCTGGTTCATCAAAATGGATGCGCGGCTTACTTCTTGTGTATTCTGCTGCACGAATGACATCACTTCATTTAATTTTCCGCGCATCTTTTCTACCGAAAGGCCGGTATCCACCAAATTGTCGATCATTTGTTGAAAAGCTTGTGCTAACCGTCCTATTTCATCTTGCCGGTTTAATAATACATTTCGAGGTTTTAAATTAATGGATTGTGTTAAATCTTGATTGGCGAAGGTGGACAAAGTATCTTTTAAGATTAATAAATCCTCGTGGCTGATCGAATAGGCGACTTCTTCAATTTTGGTCAGTGGTTTTAAGGATTGACGAATCAGATAGGCAATAAAGAAGGCCATCAATATTACAAATAACCCGCTGGCTGAAAGAAGAATTTGAAGGGTGTCCATTTTTTTCAAACTCTCGTTTGTAAAGTAATCCAAGGCTTTTTGTGAAAGGGAAGTTAAAATTAAACTGTTTGTGGATAAATTGCGGGCAGAATCTTGGAGTTGTGCATACGTATTCGCTGCGTTGGCTAAGGTGTTAATTTCGGCATACCAGGATGTCCAAACTCTTTGAATGGATTGTAGTTGTTCTAACTGCTCTCCTTCTGCAGCCGGAATAAAAAGACCTTGATTGCCTTCAACAAAAATGGTTAAATTTTGGTCAAATTGATCTGCAGCTTCTAACATGGGAGATATTGCTTCCGTTTGTCCGTTTACCACCGAAAGTGCGTTTTGAGCGATCGCTAAACTTAACTCTGCTTGTTTACTGGATCGCTCTAAATGTTGTGGAGATTTAAATAATGAAGAACTAACCATTTCATTGTATTCCGTAGCTAAGGAAGCCAAAGCGGTCGATTTCTGATTAATTCCGCCAACCAATTGATCGATAACAACAATGGTTTGTGTGTTTTCTAAAATACTTTGAATCTCTGTTTTCTGTGGTTCCCAAGTTGTTTGGATATCTGCCAATAAAATGTCAAATTCGGCTGAAGCGGCTGGTAAACCCAGTTCACTGTCCCCATATCTTAAACCATTTAAGATTTTATCTAATTCCACCAAACTCAAATTTAATTCTTTTGCGGCTTGCCAATCACCTTGAACAGCACGTAAAGCAAGTGAACCGATTCTTTCCCCTAACTGGCGCTGTTGAGCAGCCATACTAATGACTAAACTATTGGGTCGTTGAGCACGAACCATAAAAAATGTCATTACCAACACAACCACCAAAATGGTGATCATAACACCCAAAGCAAAACTTACTTGTTTAACGAGGCTGGTTTGGATCCAAGAGAATAATTTTTTCATTTTCGCAATCTCCTCTGTTATGAATTGTTGGCAATATTGCGAACATTCCACCGCGCTACCAGTTTATTAACTTCTTTTTCCAACCAAAGGCTTCCTTCTTCAGGAGTAAGGGTGCCAATAGCCACCAAAGAAAACGCTTTCGGTACCAAATAGTTGTCGAAAATTTCATTCGTGACAGCATTTGCATTTCCCGGGTAACCCACATTACACACCCATTCCGGTGCCGTTTTAAGGAATGCGTATTTGGGCTCCTTATCGTATGCGGCTTCCAGGTTTTTTACTGCACCAGGAAATGAAGGATAATTATAAAGTTCACCTTTTTGGAAAGCGGTTTCGGCCGCTAAAATCAAATCTTTAATAAACTGTTTTGCAAGATCTATTTGTTTGGAAAATTTCCATACGGTATAAACACTGACAACATTTGCGGGGGTCATTCTTTGAACCGGTCCAGCGGGTGGCGGGGAGAGGGCAATTACTTTTGCCAAGTCGGGATCATTTTTTTCAGCAACACGCGTGACGGAAACAGCATTCATGGCAAAAGACCCTTTTGATCCCAGTAAAAATTGATTGTTTGAGGATGCATTCCAGGCTAATATCTCTGGCTGCATGGTCTCTTTATATAAGGCTGCTCCAAGGGTTAATGCGGCAACCGTTTCAGCGGAATTAACGGTAACGAGTCCTTTTTCATCCTGGATAACAGAACCATAAGCGTTTAACAAACCATTTAAAGCAATATTACTATCCAAATCCGTGGACATCCCCAATCCGATTGGATGTCCCAACCGTTTTAATTTGCGGCCAACACGCAAAATGTCATCCCAGGTCTGTGGGGAGGAACCGGGTTCAACTTCTTCCCACAGGTCACTTCGCCAATTGGTGACGAGGGGCACCCAGTGATCGGAGATACCGGTCCATTTTTGGGTTTGGGGATTATAGAGACAATTTTTTGCCTGCGGTAACATGGGGCCAAATGAATTTTCAAGTTCCTTGCCAATATCACTCAAGTCCACAACATCGTCTTCAAACGCCATGGGAGGAGAGGGAAAAGCAAATACATCACAACCGGTTTGCATAGCCACGAAACCGGTTGCGATGGGGAATAAGTCTCCAAAACTGGCGTGGGTTACCTCAACCTTCACCCCATTTTTTTCACCCCAATTAATTACAAATTCCTCATCAAACCACTGATCGTAACCAGCAATAAAATGTTTTTGCTGAACTACTTTTAAGACGTTTTGATTATTGGAAGAGCGTGTTTCTGTTTCCGTTTCTTGTTGTGCTTTTGCTGCACAAGCCGCTAAAGGAACAGCACTAGCAAGTATCCCCGCTTTTTTTAAAAAGTCACGTCGATTCATATTCCCTCAAAATTTGTTGATAATTAAACTATTAAATATCCTCCATCTTAACGGCATACTTGCTGTAAGGGTATAAATCTAACGTGAATATGGGGTTAATAATTTATTAACGTCGTTTTGTTAAATTTGTCAAAAAAAATACATTATTCATATAAACAGCTTTTTTCAAATCCCCATCACTGAGTAGACGGTCCACCACATCCCAACCTACGCCAGCCTCGTCCAACATGCTTTGAACCGTTTGTTGATCCAAGGGGTGGACAGCTGCCGTGGAAAGTAAAACTTCCCGAATACCAGATGAACCAACAAAGGGTTTGGGTTCTACCAAACCTAAGATCTCAACTGAATCAATTTTTTTTCTAAATACATGATAAGCGGCCGTTAAACGCTTTGCATCTGGCGGGTGAACCCAGGCTTCCATGGGTGGACGGTTTGGAACGCTAATATATGCACATTTCACCTTTAAGCTGCTAATAAACTTTGCCGTTTGTTTAAGCATCTGACCGTCATCGTTAATTTCTTGCACCAGCATCGTTTCCGTTACCAAATCACCAAGAAATTCTTTACTAAAAGCGGTGATTCCATCCAAAACATGTTCCATATTTAACCGTCCATAAGGACGGTTGATTTTGTGCCATATTCTTTCATTAACGCTGTCTACTTTGACGGAAACCCAATCGGCTGAAAAAAGTGCTTCCCGTACCTCAGGAAACATTAAGAATGTAGCATTTGTGATAACCGCTAATTTGATTCCAAGCGGTTTTAAAGCTTGTAGGTGTTCCCCTAATTTTTGATCTAAACAGGGTTCTCCATCCGGAACAAAAGTGATCGCATCAACGGTTTTGCCCTGTTGTTTCACTTCAAGTAATTTCTGTTCGATTTCCGTTTGAATGGTTTGTGTGTCGTAAAAAATTTGACGTTTGATTGTTAACGGTTTAGTTGGTCCCACCTGGCAATAAATACAATCATAGGAACAATATTTTGCAGGTATATGATTAACGCCTAAGCTGTACCCTAATCGGCGGGAAGTTAACGGACCAAAGGTAATCATCCGGTTCCCTTATATGATAAATATGGTAGTAACCCAACCCAAAGCGCACGCATTGCAATGGCTGCTGGTGTTTGCGGGGCATATTCTTGCACAACCTGCCCGTTTACCATTGCTTGTGGGATGGCATTATCAAAAGGAATTTGCCCCAATACAGGTATATTGTGGTATTGTGCGTAGTCCAGTATTTCCAAATAAGCAGGTTGGTACATGCCCACTTTGTTGATGCATAAAACGGCTGGGATTTGAAAGTGCTTCAAAGTTTGGTGTATACGTTCCAGGTCGTGAATGGCTGCCACACTAGGTTCGGTTACAATCAGCCCCAGGTTAACTCCGGTGCTGGCGGAAATAACTGGGCAGCCAATTCCAGGTGGTCCATCAATCAGAATCAACGGGAAACGATGTTGGTCTGCGGTCAATTTGGCCCGGTGGCGAATTAAGCTAACCAGTTTACCCGAATTATCTTTGCCAGGAAATAGTTCCGCGTGTAATAAAGGTCCAAACCGGGTATATGATAAGGCCCATTGGCCATCCTGATGGGGAAGCATGGCGATGGCTTGCTGTGGGCAGGCATAATAACAAGCAGCACAACCTTCACAGGCAGATTCGTTGATTTGATATGATGTTCCCTGATAAAGTACGGCATCATACCGGCACACTTCAGCACACAAGCCGCATCCTTCACAAATCTCAGGATTGATTTTTGCAACCTTGCCACCAAAAAAATCTTCTTTTTGACTTAATCTGGGTTGCAGCAAGAGGCTCATGTTAGCGGCATCAACATCCGCATCTACCACCACTGCACCTGGAATCTGATCAGCGTTAGCAGCCTGATAAGCTAATGCCGCAGCCACATTTGTTTTGCCGACTCCGCCTTTTCCGCTTAATACAACCATTTGAAATAATTTTGCCATGATCTAAACCAACCCTCCTTGCAGTAATTCAAAATACAGTTTTTCCAATTGGTTTGGGTCATCCGGGTACGCATCGAATAATGTTCCGCCGGAAGCAATGGCTCTTGCAATTTGGTCATCATAAGGGATGCTTAACGCTGTTGGAATATTTTCTTGTACTAAAAATTGGTTTAAGTGATCATCACCAATACCATCACGGTTAATGATGACGGCAAAGGGTATTTTCATTGATTTGACAACACCTAAAATCTGCTTCAGATCGTGAAGTCCAAATGGAGTTGGCTCGGTAACCAGGTAGACAAAATCCATAGCTTGTAGGGTTTCAACAACCGTACACGATGCACCGGGAGGTGCATCATAAATATAGACTTGTCCAGGCTCTTGTTCAGTAAGCTGTTTGAGTTGACGAACGACCGGAGATGCCATTGGCTCACTGATATTTAACTTCCCTTGCAGGCAAGATATGTTTTCGCGTCCAAAACCCTGATTAAGTTGGCCTACCGGGTACTGTTTTTCAGATAAAGCACCTTCAGGGCATAAACGGATACAACTGCCACACCCGTGACAAAGCTGGTTAAAAACGAGCAATTTGTTTCCAACCAATGCCAGGGCATTAAATTGACAGGCTTCTACACAGATACCGCATGCGCTGCACTTGCCTGAATCTACTGCGGCAACCGGAACGGTAACTGTTTGCGAAGTTAAAAATTCCGGTTTTAAAAACAAAAAGCCGTTCGGCGCTTCAACATCACAATCGATATAAACCGTGTCGATTCCTTGTTTCGCTAAACAAACAGCAAGGCTGGTTGCTAAGGTTGTTTTTCCAACCCCACCTTTTCCACTGGCAAACGCAATTCGTTTTTTTTCAGGCATGAATAAATTCTTTTAATTCCCCTTGTTGAAATGCAGACACAAGCTGCTGGCAGGTTTGTTGTTCATCCGAAAATAAAATCATCTGAATACCAGCAGTTGATAAAACACTGGCTGCATTCGGACCAAAGTGTCCACTGATGACAACATCGACTTTTTGATCCACTACAAATTGAGCTGCGGCAACACCCGCACCACCAGACTGGTTGGAAGCCGGATTAGGAAAAACCTGTTCGGTTTTATTTTCAATATCAAACAGGATGAGCCAATCCGATCTGCCAAAACGAGGGTTTGCCATCGCATTCGATGTTTCTGAAAAAGAAGAAACCATTATTTTCATTTGTCCTCCAAACCGGAATAAATCAAGTTTATGATTTGAAACAACCCGCTATATCACCATAACTGAATGGATCAATTTGAATTGGGATTAATACAGCGGGTTTTGTTTCCATTGTTTAATGCACCACAAAACTGATTGGTGTCATTTGGTGAATATTATCTGAAATCGGGCAGCGAGCATCAATTCTTTCCAATAAACGTTCTTTTTCTTCCTGAGTCAGATCTCCATTTATAGTTGTTGTTACAGTCACTGCGTTAAACCCAGCACGGGTACCATTATTTGACTTACCCATTAAGACATCTGCATCCAATGTTCCTTCAACCACAACATTAATGTCCTGCACTGGTAATCGTTCTTGTTTGACGATGATTTTTCCAATCGTTACAATGCAGCCAGCTAAGGACATAAATAAATACTCCAATGGATTCGGGCCTGCGTCTTTTCCACCGCCTGAAACAGGTTGATCGATTGTAGCTTTAAATTGTCTTGCTGTTGTTTCAATTTCAAAACCTTCCAAACTTTTTGCATCAACGCGAACTTTTTTGATCATTGCCATGATTTTTTAATGCTCCTATAAATAAAAAATGTATTTGTACCAATAGTATAGTACAAAATTATTTACATTATACGTAATTATACCAAAATAATGTTACATATCCTGATTTAATACGTTGTTTATCCTGTCTGTCTCAATCAAATGGTTTGAATTTCCCCTAAATGAATAATTATTTTGGCTGATTAAGCCGGTTTATTTCTTCCAGCTTTTCAATGGTGGTTAATACCAAAATTTCCACGCCTGGTTTTAATACCAGGTCCAAAGGCGGGTGCATATCTTCCAGTTTTCCATCACGATAGTAGATTACAGAAACGTCCAAACGTTGATGCAGGTCTTTTAACGTCCACCCTACCCAGGCAGAATTAGGATTTACCTTTAATTGTGCCAGGTTTAATAACTGTTCGCCCACATAAAAAGAATGCTGCACATTTAACCGCATGGCTTGGGCAGCCACAATGGGTGCGGTTAATGCTGATGTGCTGAAGGCGGTATGAATACCAAATCCGCGTTCGATTCGTTTCGCCAGGTCTTCATCAAACATCCGCATGACAACTTTAATATCCTGTTTTAATTCTCGGGCATCCAATGCAATATCCAGGTTGGCCAGTTCATCATCCGTGCAGGGAATGATTGCGTCTGCAAATTGGACATGGGCTTTCATGAGGTTGGTGGTCCGGCGAGCATCGGCAATAATGATCGGTATGCCTAAATCTTTGGCTTTATCCACAAACCGTCCCAACGGATTGGATTCGATCACCACCACTTCCCGTTCAAATTTAAGCAGTTCCAGGGTGACCCGGTAACCCACTTTTCCAAAACCGCACACAACAATATGATTCTTATAGGTTGATGCCATTGCCACCTGCCATTTTTCTCCGCGTGATTGTTTATCGGTTAAAGCCAAACCAAAGCGCAGTAAACCTTCTGCTAAAACTGCCAAACCCAATATGGGGATCAGAAAAAAGAGCATATCCAAAAAAACATTTTTTGGAAAATTTAACGGATTTGCAAAAAAGATCATGGCGAAGGCATCATAAAAACCTTCGACCAAACCAATTCGGCTGCCTGTCATTGGGTCAACATAAAACAGATGCAGCAGCAGCCCCCCGCCCGCTACCAACAATACAAACAAGAGTAAGGTCTGCCAAAATTCACGCAGCAGCACCCATAAATCCCGGATTTGTGCCCGTAGAATCCGCTGCCAATTCTTTTTCTGTTTTTTTGGAAAAGGAGGATTCATAGGTAACTCATTGCGGAACGGGGCTTAAAACGGTAGAGGACAAACTTCGCTTTAACTGCATACCCTTACGAATTTTCCGGTACCAGGTAAGCCACTGCTCTACTTTCATCATCGTTCATCATGACCCGAAGATGAAACTCGGGGCGGTAATCTTGCACTTCAATGACTTTGAGTGCGTTCAGAATAACCTCATCCGTTTCAATATAATCTAACAAACGGTTGGGCGTGGAGAGGAAAAAATCCTCGTTAAAATAATTTTCTTCTTCGTCCAATGGAATTGCCAATGGGTAAATTTGTGATTCCATTAAGTCTTGGAAAAAATGAGTACCCAGAGATGGTTCCGGCGGTAAACCGACATGTTCACCAGCCAGCTCTACCAGTGCCTTTGCGTTGTAAATGTCGCCATAATCGATGGGTACCCCCAAATCCGAATTGGAACTACCCCACCGTCCCGGTCCAACGCAGATAAAGACCTCCCCTTCCAACTTTTTGTTTAATTTTCCAATGGTACGCGCTAAACGGGAACGGTCTGCGAGGGTGGGTAAAGAAAAATAGGCTTCATGTGGTACATATAAAACACGGGTAATGTGATTAATCTGTCCATGCGGGACGACAAAATGGGTATCAAAGATGATATCTTCCTGCGTTAATTTTTTGGGAATATTTACCTGGGCTGTTGTCATCAGTTGGGCTTGGGGACGGCATTGAACCAGAGTGATGCAAATTTCGGGTTTTCCAACCACTTCTTCATTAATAGAAAGGGTAAATTCCACATCCACCGGTAAATGATAAGCATCTTCCAAAGCAGATAGAAGTTCGCGCATTGTTTCAGCGAAGTTGGTGCGTTTGATAAATTCATCAAACGTCACGACCAAACTGCTCTCATCCCCATCCAAAACACGGCTGCGAATCGGGCGGAAATATCCACCCTGATCCATTTGGGCAATATACCTTAAGGGTTTGTATCCCGCTTTGATGACATCGTGAATAGGCAGGGTTTCAAATTTGTTTTCTAATAGATTGATCACATCCACATAATTTTGCGAATAACGGCGGATTAATTTGGGGTTTGTTGTTGGCCGGAGAGTTGGATGACTCAAGGCAATTACGCGTGGGTAATCATTTCCGACCCGATCTACGGCGCGGGTCCCCATACCCCATACCAACCGAACAAACCCATCCTCTGCTGTAATCTGCGGAGCCCAGCGGTAGGTGTTGCGGCTGAAAGCCACCCCTGCCCCATGCGGCAGGTAATATTTTCCAAATTGTTCGCCCTGCACTTCCTGAATTAAAACAGCCATCCGTTCATCGTAATCTTGCAAACCACGTGCGCGCCGGTATAACAAGGCATTTGGGTTTAAGGTAGAAGCGTAAATGGTGCTGACCCCTAACACCAGTTCGGTCAGGTTTTGTTCTAAGGTGCCCTGGTTTGGCAAGAACACACTGTCATATTTTCCGGCAAAGGAAGTGCCAAAATTATCTTCCAGCTGGCTGGAAGAACGTACAATTAAGGGCCGTTTTCCGACCTTGATTAATAACGTGCTTAAGCGATCCAAAATATCGGGGGGAAATTCACCTTTTTGGAAGTCCCGCACGATTTTGGGGTAATCGGCGCGCATTTCCTCTTCCGTTTTGTATTTTTGATCATTCCAATGGGTCAGATCGTTAATTGTCATGAAGGTATAAATTTCATTGGAACCGATGTAATAGGATTCCGGCGGGCGCATACAGGTTCGCATTTCAAAATCCGGGGAATCAGCCAGAACGCGGTGAGCCAGCAGCATGCCGGCTGCCTTGCCGCCAATTTTACCCGAACCGATTTTTCGGCGGCGGATATCCAATAAATCGCCCAGGGTAAACCATTCTTTGGCGATGTTGATATACTGCAGCTGGTCACTGATCAGGTTACGGATCAAAACCACTTTGGCTTCCTGCATGCGGGCTTCAAACTGCGGCCGGTCTTCCGGGTTCATTTGTTCAAACATCATGGCCTGTTCAAAGACAGTTTCCTGCGAAGCCAGTTCCGGGTTGGCTGAAAGTACTTGTTCCTGCTGGTCGACCCCTCGTTCACTTAACACCTGATTGGTGATTTTTTCAAACTCTTCCACCGACATTTGGTGACTGAAAATCAAATCGGTCAATTGATCTCGCACACGGTGGACACGTAAATCCCACACCTCTGAAGCTTCTTCGCCGTAGGGGTCACGAATGCCTTCCCGATCTTGTGAACGGATGGCCATTTCCCGAACACGTACCTCAAAGGCCTGCGGTTGGATAATGCCGCGTTCAAATAAAACCCGGCGCATGCGCGCTCGAATTCGTCCACTTAAGATGGGGTACTGCCCCAAAGCTAAATAAATGGTTAACAGGCGGTCCGTGGAATTTGCGTTTAGATCCATGAAAAATCTCAATTCGAGGGGTTTGTATTGGTATTATTATAGAGGATTAAACGAATCTTGGGTTATTTATTTCACCTTCCGGAAATTTTCATGGGGTATGGGCATTTTGTAGGCGGGCTGTATTATCTCCTTGGAAAGATTAGATTTTCACTGCGCGAATTTAAAATCGCACACGGAAGTAGAGAAAAAAATTCAGGTTATTTTTTCTCTTGTCTGTATTTCTGTTCATCTGTGTGCGAACAAACCTCCCGTTGGGCGGTAATTTCACAGTGTACATTTAAATTTCACCAACGGGAGGCGCAGTGCCCCCTCCGGGAGGTGAAGATCAGCTAGCCCCATCATCAACCCACCCTCCCGGAGGTTTATTTGATCTTCCCCCAATTTTGTAGATTCTATTAGAAACCGCACACGGAAGCACGGAAGCACGGAAAAAATATTTTCAGGTTATTTTTTCTCTTCTCCGTATTTCTGTTCATCTGTGTGCGAACTAATTTCCCATCGTCACCCCAATCTCCACGGCCAAAGACCACCAGCTGAAGGTGATATTTTCCTTTAAATAATACACGGGGTCTTATGATTAAGACCTCGTGTCAGGTTTTTCGGAGAATTATCCCAAATGCATGGGCATGATGACATGGGTATAGCCATCCTCCCCAATGGGTTTGATGGTGGCGGGGGTGTTATTGGCATTGGTTTCGAGGGCAATATTGGGCGTCTTAATGACATCCAATACTTCCCGTAAATAACGAACATTAAAGGCAATGACCAGGCCCTCTCCATCAATATTGGCGTCCAACTGAACTTCGGATGTGCCGGTCTCTTCCGATTGGGCCGAAAGCTCTACAATTCCCGGACCATCGGTGTGGGGTTGAATATGAAGGCGCACAATATTATTGCCTTCCCGCGCAATAATTTCCGCCTGCCGGCAGGCTTTTAAGAAACCAGCGGTGGAAATGACGGTGTGGGTTTTAAAGGAACGGGGGATAATAACTTTATAATCCGGGAAGTTTCCTTCGATTAATTGTGAAACCAATTCGGCATCTTTGAGGTGGAAGATAACCTGTCCACGACCAGATGGGACACTCATTGTGATGGTATCTTCGCTGTTGGTGGCAATTCTTGCCAATTCACTCATCGCACGGGCTGGGATGATAATGGAAACAGGCTGATTACTTGGATTGGAAAGAGGGGTTGAGCGGACAGAAATGCGGAAACCATCGGTGGCGGCCATGGAAATGCTTTCATCTTCAATGGAGGTTAACACACCTTGTAGTACGGGGCGTGCCTCATCGGTCGAAGCGGCAAAAGCTACCTGGTGGATCATCTCTTTAAACTCAGCCACTTTTAATTCCACACCATCCGAAAGATCGGGGATTGGCATGGGTGGATATTCCTGAGCATCGATTCCTTTAATATCCGTACTATTGGTACCGCAGCGCATATTGATGGTTTGGGTGCGTTCATTTAATGTCAGTACTACCTGGTCACTGGGTAAGGTACTCACCAGATCGGAAATGGTTCGTGCCGGAATGGTTACCGCGCCTTCTTCTTCAACTTTGGCTTTAATCCAACACGAAATTCCTAACTCAAGATTTGTCGCTGAGAGGCGCAAACGGCCTTCATCGGTAGCAATTAAGATGTTTGCCAATACCGGCAAAGTGCTGCGCGGTGAGACTGCCCGAGAAACCATACTTAACCCATGCGCAAGTTCCTGTTGCGATACCGTTGCTTTCATGTGGAGACCCTCTTCTTCTTTCATTTAGGCTGATTGATTTAAAAAGTATACAACGAGAGTAAAAAAAATTCCAGTTGATATGAACTCGTTTTTATAAATTTATGTAATTGTGTGGCGATGTTTTTTTGCAAGTACGATGTTAGGCTGTAGACTCAAAAGGTCTACTCTAGGGAGATTGTCTTCATTTAACATCGTGGGTTTTTTTATATTATACCTCCCGTTGGGATTACTTTTCACAGCGTTTATTAAAAATCACCAACGGGAGAAGCCGTATACAAATCTCAGGTTTTTTGTAACTATCTAATGAAAACGAGAACATTTTTATTTTAACAAAGGTATTTTGGGCCTTATTATCGTTTCAACCATACAGCAGGCCGCACGCCACCTTTATTACTTTTTGTTATGTAATGAAGCGTATTAAAGGTGGTTTTTGAGATACCATTTCCTTGAATTCCAATATTGCCATCGCCATGAATGTACGTGGATACTTTGTTGTTTTTGCCTGGCGTTCGTGTCCACCACCACCAAGACGAGTCCATGAATTGCGCTCTTCTTTTGATATTGTTTTCATCTTTACGCTCAAACCAATATCTTTGGTTTTTCTTTGGATTATCAAGAAGCCTGCTGCTATCACCAAAGTAGGATCTAACCACTTCATCTAACGATAACAGGAATACTTTATCAACTGTATCGTTTCCTCCAAAGCTGGCATACCAGGGATTACCTGCATTTTTATTAAGGGTCGATAATATTCTTTTTTTATCTGAGGTATTAAATCTTTCGAAAAATTCATTATTCAAGAAACTTCTAATTTCCGAATACTCCCATGTGATTTCTACTTTTTTATCATGATAATCACGTTGTTCAATTATTTTATCCGTTAAGATCAGGATCTTATCCTCTTGGATATCCATAATTTTCCATTTGTAATCACCAAAATCGATTATGTTTCCAATATTCATTTTATTAATCCTTCGTTTCATCTGTGGCAATTTTTATAAAACATGTGGGGTCAATAATTGAGAAAACCGATTATTGACCCCACAAACCTTCTTTCCGGGTTGTTTTGCGTATCACCCTGGTTTGTTATCTTGTCAGCATTGGCAAATAAACAAAATCGTAAGATTCTCCGATTACTGCCCAAAGTGAAAAATGGGTTGGGTTGGCTGTAATTAAATTGTTTTCCGTGTCAATCGTGGATGGCTCCATTATCCAGCTTTGAGTAGTTTCATCCCAGTAATAAAGGGATAAGGTGTCTTCGTGAATAAAGTTAGTTTGTTCATCCTCATAACTTACCTGCATGGTGACACTTTGCCCTTCAAGAATATTGACTCCATCACCGCTTTGGTTGTATGCACTGATATCAAATACCTGTCCGGTGCTTGTGAATCCGTTTTGTGGAGGATTACCGCTGGCATCTCTTTGAATTAATACCACATCTTCCCCAAAGGCACCGCCGGGAACACTAACTTGCACTTCTCCATCATTTGAAACCAGCGTGCCGCCGGTGTCTGTTGAAATTTCTTCCGTTACGGCGGTGATGCGCCAGGTGGAAAAATCTTCAGCGCTGGCACTATTGGTCAGTTCGAGATAAGGTTTGGTTGCTGTGATACTTTCTTGAAAATAAATCGGTGCGACCACAGCATCCGTTTCCACCAAAATTTCTTCAGCCTGTTTAAAATAACCTTGACGTAACAACTGGTCCGTTGTTAATGATGCTTGATTTAATAAATTCCAATAGGTGAAATTATTCCAGTTTCCTAAAGCGGTTTGATTAACGATTAATCCGTCATGTAAAAAATTATAGGCATCCAAATAATCTGCTCCCCAACCCAAACGCCATATTTGGAATTCCCCAGCTGCCAAACGATTGAGGTAATCTTCCCAATCATAACTTTGCAACTGTACATCTACCCCTAACACATTCAACCAACAATCATGAATGTATTGAGCAATATCTTGATGAACAACCCCGTTGTTATTAAAGGCAAGGGTAATGGTTGGTAAATTTTGTCCGCCAGGGTAACCAGCTTGTGCCAGATAGGCTCTTGCCTGAGCTGGGTCATAGGGTAAACCTATTCCTTCCTCGTATCCATTTACATACCCAAATACACCATGCGGGGTAAAGGTGATTGCGGGATAGCCTGTGCCAAGGGAACGAATCAGACCACGCCGGTCAATGGCCGCACTGAAGGCCTTGCGTACCAAGACATTATTAAAAGGAGCTAAAGAGGTGTTCATCCCGTAATAGTACGTGCTGGCTTTGGGTTCACGGGATACTTCTTGTTGAATAATCGGATCAATTGTGGTGCCGTAGGGAACTACAACCGTATCCAGGTTGCCATTTTGATACATGGTCAATGCTGTTTCAGCATCCACCATGGTGACATTCACTTTAGTGATTTGCACATTGGCAGCGTCAAAATAATCCGGATTTTTTTCCAAAAGAATGTGATCATCAACCACCCATTCTTTTAATAAATACGCACCACTGGTTACGATATGCTCCGGCTCTGTCCACTGATCCCCCCAGGTATCGATCACAGTTTTTGGGAGTGGGCGGGCTACCCACAGCCCCAGAACGGATAAAAATTGGGAATTGGGTGCTTTTAATGTAATCCGTAAATGGGTATCTGTGATTGCTTCAATACCTACTAAATCCGGATTGGTTATAAGTCCGGTATGATAGGCTTCTGCATTTAATATCGGATATAAGACATAAGCATAATTACTATCCACAGGCATTTCCAAGGCTCTCAAAATGCCATAACGCACATCTTGGGCGGTGATCTTTGTGCCATTACTCCAATACGCATCATTTCGCAGCGTAAAATCTAACACTGTGCCGCCGGTTAAAGTCCAACTGGTTGCCAGTTCCGGCTTTATTTGGGATGTTTCATCATCCAAATCTACCAGGCCGATAAATAGTTGTTCAACCATCATTATTGATGGAGTCCTTGTCGTTAATGAGGGGTCTATGGTGGGGAGTGCTTCATCCAGGTTGTAATTTAACTCGGTAATTACTTCGGATTTTCCCCCAAATACCAATTTCCCTGGTTGTGCAGATGCGGTGGATATGAAATACCCATTTAATACCATTATAAAAACAAGCAAAACCGAAATTTTTGCCTTCATTGTGATACTCCTATGTAATCGTATTTAACTAGTCTAAAAATGAATGGATTTAAAAACGTGATGGATATTGAAATGGATTGGTATTTATTTTCCGGATTTTCCTCCCCGCAAAAAAACTTATAAAAAACCTTGAATGTAAAATATAAATGCACTATTTATCGATATTATAATCCCAATCAAAAATAAGATTGAGAAAAAAATGAAAAGTCCATCATAATCAAAATGACACGATTTCCAATTTTTTCAACTATGTTGTGAAAATAATTTACAAAATTCCACCCTTTATATGTTATCCCTGCTGTTATCGATACAATGGCTCGATGGATTATTTTTTCTATGTTAGACTGTGTCTTGAAAACATTGAAGGATGTATTATGGAAGAAGAAAAAAAACCTGAAATTGAATTTCCCTGTTATTTTCCATTGAAAGCAATTGGGGATGATGTAAAAAATTACCGAGAAAATGTGTTAAAAATTGTAGCGGAACACAGCGATACGATTCAAGAAGAACATATCACCACGCGCTTGAGTAATGGCGGAAAATATATCGCGGTGACGGTACCATTCACAGCCATTAGCCGGGAACAATTGAATGCCATTTATCAAAAACTGAGCGACCTCAAAAGCACAAAATATCTTTTGTAAAACTAACCGGCCTGCCAGGCAGTGACCCGGTTTTTTCCGTTTTGTTTGGATAAATACATGGCTTGGTCGGCTTGGTCTAATAACTTGCTGATCGAAATATCCAAATGTTGTTCAAAACTGCTAACGCCCAGGCTAATGCTTACGGAGACTGAGTTTCCATCCACGGGGATTTTTAATTCCTCAACAGCCTCACGCAGCCGTTCTGCGGATACCAAAGCGGATTCTTGTGAAGTGGCAGGTAATAAGATAACCATCTCTTCACCACCGTACCGCGCAGCCAAATCAACTTTACGAATGGTTTTTCGGATAACTTCGGAAACCGCCATCAACACTTCATCACCTACCAGATGCCCATAGGTGTCGTTTACGCGTTTAAAATCATCAATGTCCAACATAATAAAGGAAAGGTCAGTACCGTACCGTTTGGCTCTTTCCAATTCTACCCGTGCCAAGTTAAAGAAATAACGCCGGTTATACAAACGTGTTAATGGGTCCGTGATTGCCAACTGGTTTACCTCTTCAAACAAACGTGCATTCTGGATCGCAATGCCGGCCTGGCTGGCAATTGCTTCCGCTGCATGCAGATCATGTTCATTAAATAATATTGTATCCCTTTTAGAAAAAACTCCCAATACGCCTAATACACTTAAGCCGGATAGAATAGGTACACAAAGCAAACTGACAATCCCCGAGGTTTTCACATCGTGTGAAAAACATATAAGCGGCATCGGATGGCTTGTATCCGTTATCATGATTCCCTGGCGCTGTTCTATCACCTGCCAGGAAAGAAATTTTTCGTTATAAGGAATATAATCGTCGATCACAAAACTCTTTTCTCGATCCATACCATATAAAAGATGAATTGATTGTCCATCTTCGTTAATTAAGCCCAGATGTGATTCATCCGCATTGGTGATCTCGAGGGTTTGACGCAGCAGCTCGGAAAGGACGGTATCAATCTCCATCGAGCGGCTGATGGTGCGGGTGACATCATGTAATTGTTTTTCTCGTTTTAGGGTGGCTTGCAAAACGAAAGACTGATCTTCAGCCAGCAAGCGTGCTTTTTCAAGTTCCAGTTCGTATGCGCGTCGTTCCGTAATATCCCGGTACATAAAAAGTCGGCCCATTAATTCGCCGGTTATATAAAATGGAACCGTGTATTCTTCAAAAACCGAACCATTGATTAAAGTTAACTCATTTGTAAATTCCTGATCAATATTATTCCATACATGGGATCTGGTTTTTAAGATAACATCTGGTTCGGTTAATTGGGTATAAATCAATTCAAAACGGTCTGGAGATTGGATTTTTTCCCAGTCCGATGGCAAATTCCAAAGTTCCAATAGGCGTTGGTTATGCGCTAATATTTCAAAATCCTTATCCAGTACCAATATCCCATCTTTGGAACTTTCAATGGTGGCTTCTAATAATGCCAGGGTGCGGTTCCGCTCTTCTTCATACTTTTTCCGGTTGGTAATATCACGAACCATGACCAAAAAGGCATTCTGCCCCTGGTAAGGAATCAGGGTTGAACTCACTTCCACGTCTAATAATGCCCCATTTTTTTTGATGAAGGTTCCCTGTAAAAAATCTTCCACTTTTTCACCGCGGGCACGTTTTCCTTCCCGTTCTGTTTGAAGTTTAATAAATTCTTTTGAGATTAAATTCTTATAGGCTCGTCCCGGCAATTCATTTAAAGAATAACCCAGCATATCCGCCATCTGCTGATTAAGATAGATAATTCGTTCATTTTGTGTAATTGCAATTCCTTCCACGGAATTTTCCACCAATGAGCGGTACATTGCTTCACTGGCGAATAATGATTCTTCCAATAGTTTTTGGGCGGTCATATTTACGAAAACGATTAACCAAACATCTTGCTGTGTGTTTTCTTTTGAAATGTGTTCACAGTGTAATTCGTAAAACTGATTGTTCAATTCAAAATCGAGTACCAGTTCTTTTACAAATTCAGTTAAGCTCAAATTGAGTTCCGGCAAAAAGGTGGAAACAGGTTTACCAATTGCCCTTGCGGCTTCCACGGAAAGGATTTCTTCTGTCACCGAATTGAGGCTGATGATTTTTTGCTCATTCGACATATCAACAATTAAAATCCCAAATGGAAGACGTTCCAAAATGATTTGCGGGTTTAATGGAGCACTTTTAAAAAATTCGTTACGGAATAAACCCCAGGACATGATGGGAAAACTAAACCCCAACAACAGGGGGGTCATATCAAAATAAGGCGGTACAATCTTTAAGAAAACTGCCAGTGCTCCCAAAAAAGGAATCGCCATCCCCAAAAAAATAAAAGAAATTTGAGATCGATAAAAAGACTTTGCTCGGAAATAACGCACGAGCAGCAATAAAATTGCAGAAATGGAAATAAGCGCACTATAAATAAAGTGAATGGCTAAACCTTCCCCGACTGTAAAATCGATCAGATCGAGACCACCCATTTGGCTCAAGTGAGGATTAATCCGCATTAAACCCAGTGAAAGGTCGTTCCAATAAACATATAGGACGGCAATTGGTTCAATTGCCAGAATGGCATAGAGGTAACGTGGAATATGGTGGATAAACTGGGTATACACCAGCGAAAACAAAAGAAAAGAAAAGGGAAGTAATACCGAACCAAGCTGTTTTAGGTTTGCCCAGAAAAGTTTATTACCCAAACCCGGTACCAATATTTCGACAAAATATGCACCCGCCCAAACCACAACGCTGATACCAACGCCCATTACAAATAAACCACCTGGAATCACTTTGCGCGCTCGGTAAGCAATTACCGCAAAGCCGGTCCCAAATACAACCGATAAGGCTAATAAAATCAAAATGGGAAAACTAATAAATGACATCGTTTGGTTTTGTGAAAGCTGGATTGTTTAAAATGGATCTCACCCCTGCAATGATGTTTATATGGAATAATGTTCGGGTAACTTACTTTTAATTATATATCGAAAAATGATAAATTAAACAAAAAAAGCTGACTCGCTTTCCGGTCAACTTTTCTGGAAGATTAATCTGATTTGGATTGTGTCCTGGTGGTATAATCTTGTTTGTGCCGAAGGTGGGAATCGAACCCACATACCCGTAGGTACACGATTTTGAGTCGTGCGCGTCTGCCAGTTCCGCCACTCCGGCTTAATTGCAAATGTGAGTATATCTAAAAATCTCAGAAGGGTCAAGGTATTGATAAAATTATGCGTTTAGGAATTATTGGTTTACCACAAAGCGGAAAAACAACCCTTTTTAATGCGTTAACCAGGGGGAACACACCCCTAGGGATGTCATCCGGAAAAATCCAAGTGAACACTGCTGTGGTAGATGTTCCTGATGAGCGGGTGGAAAAACTTGCTGAAATATTTAATCCAAAAAAGACAATTTATGCCAAAGTAACCTATGCGGATATTGCTGGTTTGGATGGCAGTTCCGGAAAAAGTGGTATCTCTGGCACCCTATTAAATCAACTTACTCAGATGGATGGGTTTATCCATGTGGTGCGTAGTTTTACGGATGAAAATGTGCCCCATATACAGGGCAGTGTGGATGCCATTCGAGATCTTTCTACCATGGACGGTGAATTTCTGCTGAATGACCTGGTTTTTGTGGAACGTAAAATGGAACGTCTGGCTGATGAGCGCAGAAAAGGCGGTGGTCGGGATCGTTTGACGGTGGACCGCGAGATAGCTTTGTTTGAACGGCTGCAAGCTGCGCTCAGTGAAGAGATTCCGCTGCGTGATTTGGAATTAACGGCTGAAGAAGAACGCAGTTTATCCGGCTTTGGTTTTCTGACCTTAAAACCGGTTTTGGTTGTCTTTAACCTGGAAGAAGGACAGCAGGCACCCGAGTTGGATTATCCCCATCAGAATAGTACGGTGGTTTCCTTGCAAGGTAAATTGGAAATGGATATTGCCCAACTGGAAGCGGAAGATGCCGAGATGTTTATGGCGGAATACAATATCACCGAACCCAGCCTGAACCGTATGATCCGGTTGTCGTATGAATTATTGGGTTTGCAATCCTTTTTCACCGTTGGGCCGGATGAATGCCGGGCCTGGACGGTGCGTATTGGTGCAACCGCACCCGAAGCAGCCGGGGTGATCCACTCCGATTTACAAAAGGGATTTATCCGGGCAGAAGTGTGTACCTATGATGACCTGATCGAATTTGGCAGCTTAACCGAACTGAAAACAAAGGGCAAACTGCGTTTGGAAGGCAAGGAATACATCGTCAAAGATGGGGATGTATTAAATATCCGGTTTAATTTGTAAGAACGATAAATGGAAATATGAACCTCCAGAGAACACACTTTGGAGGTTTTTTTATTTAATATCTTGTCGGGTGAAAAAAGTCTTTTCGGAAAGGGGGCAAGTACTGTGATTGTTAGCCGCCCCACATCTTTATTTAATGTTGTCTTGCGAACAGCCTTATCTTCGTATGTAAAAAAGGTTTGAATTTTCAGTGCATATCTTATAATTATTATAAATATTGTCTGATTAAAACAAAGACGTGAATTTAAAATATCCGATGATACAACAGGTATTAACCGGAAAAACAAAAGAGGTTCTCAAAATGCAAAAAATTACACCCTATCTGTGGTTCGACCATCAGGCTGAAACTGCGATTAATTTTTATGTTTCTTTGTTCCATAACTCAAAAATCAATTCAATCCATCGGTTTGAAACAGACCGCCCGGAAAATGATGGGCAGGTGCTTACAATGGACTTTCAGTTGGAAGGACTGCAGTTTATGGCATTAAATGGTGGGCCGGTATTTACCTTTTCGCCCGCGGTTTCTTTTTTCGTTTTTTGCGAATTGGAGGAAGAGATCAATCGTTTATGGGAAAAACTCTCTGAAGGTGGAATGGAGATGATCGCTCTTGACCAATACCCATTTGCTGAAAGGTATGGATGGGTTCAAGACCGGTTTGGGGTTTCCTGGCAGTTGATACTTTCGCCTAACACGCAAAAGATCGTTCCATGTTTTCTGTTTGTGGGTGAGCAGCACGGGAAAGCAGAATCGGCGATTCACTTTTACACGTCAATTTTTAAGGATTCAAAAATCACAAGACTTGAACGGTATGAAGCGGAGGATGAGGGCGTTGAAGGCACGATTAAACATGCCCGTTTCCTACTGCATAATCAGGAATTTATAATCATGGAAAGCAGCCTGGATCACCAGTTTGGTTTCACGCCGGCGATTTCATTTTTTGTGGATTGTGAGTCGCAAGAAGAAGTAGATTATTTTTGGGAGCGTCTCTCACAAGGTGGTCAAATTGAGCAGTGTGGCTGGTTAAAAGACCAGTTTGGGGTGTCCTGGCAGATCGTGCCCAGTGTTTTGGGTGAACTGATGGCTGACCCGGATCCGGAAAAAGCCCAACGGGTGACCCAGGCCATGCTGCAAATGACAAAGATTGAGATTGAAGGGTTGTGGCGGGCTTATCGAGCGTGAGAAAAACCCAACAACCTATGATGTAAGTATCGATTTTCCTTCTCCAAAAACTTGGCGCGGGACAAGGGTGAGGTTCTGTTACAAAAAGACGGCGATCTCTTCCAGCGGTTTTTTGGTAATGGTGGGCACAACGGCATCTTCGGCGGGATAACCAGCCACCAGCACCAAAAAGGCACGTTCGTTTTCGGGGCGGCCGAGGATTTCGTTTAAGAAACCCATTGGGCTGGGGGTGTGGGTTAGGGTGGCCAGACCGGCATGGTGCAGGGCGGTGATGAGCATACCGGTTGCTATGCCCACCGATTCATTTACATAGTAGTTTTTGATTTTATTCCCTTCGGGGTCAAGGGAATGTTTTTTGGCGAAGATGATGATCAGATAGGGCGCGGTTTCAAGGTACGGTTTATTTTCGTCTGTGCCAAAGGGTTCCAGCGCTTTTAACCATTCTTCTGAGGCACGGTTTTGGTAAAAAGCCCGCTCTTCTTCTTCGGCACCAGCGCGGATTTTGGCTTTAATTTCAGGATCGCTGACAACCACAAACTGCCAGGGTTGTAAATTGGCACCATTTGGCGCGGTACCGGCTGCCAGCAGGCAGTTTTCGATCACTTCTCGCGCTACGGGTTGGCTGGAGAACTGCCGTATGGTGCGGCGGCGCTGCATTTCTTCTCGAAAGGAAACCGCGCGCTTTAGCATTTCTTCCGGTGGGTAAGATTGGTACGTAGTGAGGGGAACATGGGGAAAAGGTTTCATGATTTTTTCCTTTTTTGATTGGTTATGGTTCAGTTGGCGATGGTTGGTGTGATAGGAATAGTATAGGAAAAACCCAATCAAACCCAAAATGGGTGAATAAGGCTTTGAAAACCATCGGTTTTGAAAAAACACTACGTTGGGTTGGGTGGATTTTAAGTATTCTTAACCAAAAAAAGCATACTAAGCGGGGGATTGCTGAAAAAAAAGTAACATTATTCAGTTTTGTGTTTTTTTCTGAGATAAAAAGGCAAATTGGGTACTTAATGTCTATATTAAAATTGTCCAATCGGATAGTTTTGTAATTTCTCAGCTTGTGCTACAATACAGAATAGCAATCTGCTATAGGTGTCTATTTATCCCATTCTATATTGTTATAGAAAATCACGGTAATTGAGGAGGTGTTTTCTTAACCAATAGAAGTCTATTCTTTTCTATATATACATAACGCCGTTAAAAAAACATAGAAATATTGTATCCAGCAAGAAATATATTCAAAGGAGGAGTATATGAAAGCGAAAACCTTAGTGTTTGTCGCACTGTTAGTTGTCTTAAGTATGGTATTGGCAGCCTGTCAACCGGCCGCCCCTGCCGCCGAACAACCATCTGCCGAAGAGCCAATGGAAGAACCAATGGAAGAACCATCTGCCGAAGAGCCGATGGAAGAACCCGCTACGGAAGAGCCAATGGAAGAACCGGCCATGTTTGAGCCAATGTCCCTGGCAGCCCCGGATTGTGAGTATGGTGGGCTAATTAAAGAAATTGCTGCTCTTGATGAAAATACCGTCCAGTTCTCCATGTGTGTACCGGACCCAGCTTTCCCCTCGAAAGCAGCTTTCACTGCCTTTTCTATTCAACCATCCGAATGGATCGAAACCGCCATGGCCAGTGGTGAAATTTTGGAAAAACCGATTGGCACAGGTCCCTATTATGTGGATTCCTGGAACCGTGGTGATTCCATCGTCTTCAAACGTTTTGAAGATTATTGGGGTGATCAAGCCCTTACCGACACCCTCGTTTTCCGCTGGACAACCGAAGGTGCCGCTCGTTTGCTTGAATTACAATCCGGAACCGTTGACGGGATTGATAATCCCTCCCCGGATGATTTTGATGTGATCGTTGAAGACGATAACCTCGAACTTTATGAACGTGAAGCATTAAATATCTTCTACTTCGCCATGACAAATACTTTTGAGCCATTTAATAACTTACAAGTTCGCCAGGCGATTGCGATGGGTATTGACCGCCAACGTATTGTTGACAATTTCTATCCCGCCGGATCAGAAGTTGCTTCTCACTTCACCCCTTGCTCCATTCCGAATGGCTGTGTGGGTGAAGATTGGTACGATTTTGACTTACAAGCTGCCAAAGACCTCTTAGCCGAAGCCGGTTATCCCGATGGATTTGACACCACCATCTATTACCGCGACGTTTTCCGCAGTTATCTGCCAGAACCGTCCTTGGTTGCGACCGATTTACAGGCCCAGTTAAGTGACCTTGGTATTAACGCCACCATCGAAGTGATGGAATCCGGTGCCTTCATTGAAGAATCTTCTGCCGGCCGTTTGGATGGTTTTTACCTCTTAGGTTGGGGGGCAGATTATCCGCACATCACCAACTTCTTGGACTACCACTTCACAGGCACAAACCCGCAGTTTGGTGATCCGCATCCTGAAATTTACGAAAAATTGACGGCTGCTGCTCAGATTGCTGACCCGGCTGATGCTGAATCCCTGTATGTTGAAGCCAATAATGCGATCAAAGAATTGGTCCCGATGGTTCCGATTGCACATGGTGGTTCCGCTGCTGCATACCGAGCCGATGTTGAAAATGCTCACTCCAGCCCGCTGGGTAATGAGTATATGGCTGTGATGGATCCAGGTGGTCGAGATACCTTTGTCTGGATGCAAAACGCAGAACCGATTTCCATGTACTGTAACGACGAAACCGATGGTGAGTCCTTACGTGCTTGTGAACAGGTTGTTGAATCCTTGTTAAGTTACGAAGTTGGCGCTACCGCCGTACAGCCCGGTTTGGCGACCTCTTGTGAGCCGAATGATGATTTGACCGTTTGGACATGTAACCTGCGTGAAGGTGTTAAATTCCACGATGGTTCCATGTTAGACGCCAACGATGTGGTCATGTCTTGGGTTGTTGCCTGGGATGCTGCCAATCCTCTGCATGTTGGTAATACCGGTGCCTTTGAATACTTCACTTATCTGTGGGGTGACCTGCTGAATGCGGAGTAATTCAATAACCGCACGTGAATAACCGCGGGGCGGGCACGGGAAACCGCGACCGCCCTGCTTTTTATATCCCCCTTTTAGTGAGAAGCTTATGATTCAATATACAATACGCCGCCTTCTGTTAGCGATCCCGGTTCTGTTCGGTATCCTGGTTGTGACCTTTGCGCTGGCTCGTTTGATCCCCGGCGAACCCTGTAAAGCGATGCTTGGGGAAAAGGCCACAGCGGAAGTTTGCGAACGATTTAACGAACAAAATGGTTTTAATGAACCGATCTATGTTCAATTTGGTATTTATATGGGAAATGTCCTCAAAGGGGATTTTGGTGAATCCATTCGGTACAGTCGTCCTGTGACCCTCATCCTAATTGAACGTTTGCCCCTCACGATTGAATTGGGTACGATTGCGATGATCATCGCAATTTTAATTGGTGTTCCGGCTGGAGTACTTTCCGCGGTGAAGCGCAATTCTGCTGTGGATGTGGTCACCATGGTAGGTGCCAATGTAGGGGTTTCCATGCCAGTTTATTGGCTGGGTTTAATGTTACAGTTTGCCTTTGCTTTGTTGTTAAGAGATACATTTTTACAATTACCGCCGTCCGGCCGGCTCACTGCTGGTCTTGTGGCAGTACCTTATTATGAGGTGTGGGGCTGGAATTTGGTGGATGGTTCATTTAGTTTTTATTTTCATGAATTTTTTGCCAATATGTATATTTTTAATTCGATTATTACCGGTGACTGGAAGATCCTGGGTGATGTGATCAAACATCTGATCTTACCAGCTTTTGCACTTAGCACCATTCCATTGGCGATCATTGCCCGTATGACCCGCTCGAGCATGTTGGAAGTCTTAAAATTAGACTATATTCGCACAGCCCGCTCGAAGGGGTTAGAAACCCAGGTTGTGATCTTAAAACACGCTTTGCGAAATGCCATGTTACCAATTGTTACCATTATTGGTTTGCAGGTAGGTACTATTTTTGCCGGAGCCGTATTGACGGAATCCATTTTTGGTTTGGCTGGTGTTGGCCGGATATTGTTTGAAGCGATCACAGCCCGAGATTATTTTATTATTCAGGGCTTCACCATTGTGATTGCTATGGGTTATGTATTTGTTAATTTACTGGTTGATCTTTCGTATGTATTTATTGATCCCAGAATTCGATTGGAGTAATCATGGCGCCTGTATCTTTATCTGATGAATCACAAAAAGATTATCGCTCCAACAGTTTATGGCGGTTAACCCTGCGGCGAATTGTTCGTCAGCGAAATGCTGTTATGGGTATGATTATCCTGGCTTTTTTACTGATTGCCGCCCTCGGTGCAGATATCATTGCGCCGTTTGACCCTAATCAGGTTTTAATTGGTGTGGAAGAAGGTATCAAAAAACGACAGGATCCCTGCATTCATTTGTTTGGCTGCCCCAAAGATCAGCCGCAGCATATTATGGGGACGGACGGCAATGTGCGTGATCAATTCAGCCGTATTTTGTATGGTTCACGTGTCTCCTTGATGGTCGGGTTTACAACCGTTGGTTTTGCAATCATCATTGGCACCTTATTGGGTTCCATCTCCGGTTTTGCAGGTGGTTGGATTGACAATGTCATTATGCGGGTGCTCGATGTTTTGATGGCTTTTCCTTCCTTATTGCTTGCCATTACAATTGTTTCCGTGTTGGGTCCGGGTTTGCAAAATGCCTTGTTGGCGATTGCAATTGTTACCATTCCGGTCTATGCCCGCGTGGTGCGGGCCAGTGTGCTTTCAGTAAAAGAAATGCCCTATGTTGCCGCTTCACGCGCATTGGGCGGCAGCCCGCTGCATATTTTGGTCAGCCGGGTGTTACCAAACGCCATTCCGCCGCTGATCGTCACCGCCACGCTTGGAATTGGTACAGCAATTTTGGATGCTGCTGCCTTGTCCTTTTTAGGCTTGGGTGCTCAACCGCCGATGGCGGAATGGGGAACCATGTTGGGTAGTGAGCGCAACCAGGTCTTCACTGCCCCTCACTTGGTGCTTTACCCCGGTATTGCAATCATGTTGACGGTGCTGGCGTTTAATTTATTAGGTGATGGACTGCGTGATGCAATTGATCCACGCCTGGGTCAGACCCCATAAAGAGGAGAAAAAAATGACAGAAAATAATGCACTTCTCCAGGTTAAGGGTCTAAAAACCTATTTTTATACCGATGATGGTGTTGTAAAAGCCGTTGATGGTGTTGATTTTCACGTTAATGCCGGAGAAATTTTGGGCCTGGTTGGTGAATCGGGCTGTGGCAAAAGTGTGACCTCATTTTCCGTGATGCGCCTGGTTGATTCACCCGGTAAGATCGTGGAAGGGGAGATATTTTTTGAAGGCAAGGATATTCTGAAGCTGGATGAAAAATCCATGCAGGATGTGCGGGGTAACCGCATTTCTATGATCTTTCAACAGCCGCAAACCAGTCTAAATCCCGTTTTCACTGTAGGTGATCAAATTGTTGAGGTGATTCGTATTCACAGCGAGATGGATAAAAACCAGGCTTGGAATCGCGCGGTAGAGTTATTAGGATTGGTTGGAATTCCCGATGCAGCCAGAAAAGCCAAAGCCTATCCACATGAAATGTCAGGTGGTCAGGCACAGCGTGTGATGATTGCGATGGCATTGGCATTAAATCCACAAATCTTAATTGCGGATGAGCCCACAACAGCCCTGGATGTCACCATTCAAGCACAAATTTTGGATCTGATGCTTGATTTAAGATCCAAGATTAATACGGCAGTCGTGCTGATCACCCATGATCTCGGTGTGATCGCAGAAATGGCAGACCGTGTAGCGGTTATGTATGCCGGTCAGGTGGTAGAAGAAGCGGGTGTGAACACCATCTTTGAAAATCCGCTCCATCCTTATACGGTCGGATTAATTGCATCTGTGCCGATATTAAACCAGGTGCGTGAAGAATTGGAAACCATTCCCGGTAATGTGCCCAATTTGGTGAATTTACCACCAGGCTGCCGTTTTGCTTCCCGTTGTTTAAAGCGGGAAGAATATGGTCTTGAAATATGCCTCAGCCAGAACCCGGATTTAACTTCGGTTCAAAAAAATCACAAGGTACGCTGTTGGTTATATCTAGATGCTGAGGGTCATAGAGCCCCCTTATCAGTGGATTAAAGCGGAAGAGAAACGATATGGAAGAAGTGAAAACAAACATAGAAAACCTGATTGAAGTAAAAAACTTGGTGAAATATTATCCGGTTAAGGGTGGTGTATTCCGGCGGGTGGTTGCTCAGGTGAAGGCCGTTGATGACGTAAGTTTTTCGATCCGCAAAGGTGAAACACTGGGGTTGGTAGGCGAATCCGGCTGCGGAAAATCGACCGTTGGTCATACCATGTTGGGACTTATTCCACACACCAGCGGCAGCGTGGAGTACGATGGTAGAAGTGTGCTGGGCTTAAAAGGGGAAGAATCGAAGGAGATGCGCCGCCATTTGCAAATCGTGTTTCAGGATCCGTACGCCTCTCTTGATCCCCGTTTACCGGTGGGAGACTCAATTGGTGAGGGGCTGCGTATTCACCGCATCGGAGACCGCCAGGAACAATTTGAAATGGTGCAGCGGGCGTTAAAGAACGTTGGTTTGGAAGATTACCATGCCATGCGATACCCGCATGAATTTTCCGGCGGCCAGCGCCAACGGATTGGTATTGCACGCGCTCTGGTGATGAATCCCAAGTTTATCGTGTTAGATGAACCGGTTTCCGCTTTGGATGTATCCATTCAGGCACAGGTTTTGAATATTCTTAAGGCTTTGCAAAACGAATTTGGTCTAACCTATTTATTTGTGGCGCATAACCTGGCAGTGGTCGAACATATTTCGGACCGGGTAGCTGTGATGTATTTGGGAAAGATTGCTGAGTTAGCCGATCGGAAAGAGCTTTTTAAAGAACCGCTGCATCCATATACCCAGGCATTGATGTCCGCGATTCCGATTCCCGACCCAAGGATTAAGCGCGAGCGTATTATTTTAAAAGGTGATGTGCCATCCCCATTAAATCCACCCAAAGGCTGTCGCTTTCACCCGCGCTGCCCGTATGCAATGAAGGTTTGTGCAGAGCGGGAACCGGATTTGCTGGAGGCCGCGCCGGATCGTTTTGTGGCCTGTTGGTTACACCAGGAACACAGTGCCGAAGAAGGCAAACCGTTGGAAATAAGTGTCGCTTAAAGTAGAGTGCCGTCTGTAGGTGGGTTGGTTTAGGGAAACTAACACGGTTTCTTGCGAGTATCGCGACTGATGCGGCAGGAAGGCAACCAACCCACCATGTATTTTTACAATTAACCACGAAGGAACACGAAGCAACTCGAATCGTTCTTTCCGTAGTGGATACTGGGCGGGTAATGTTAGGGTTACTGGAAATTTGCTTTGCAAGGATCAAATTCGAGGTTTGCTTTTAAGTTGTTGGATGAATTTAGATCTTGACGGGTGGTGAAAACTTGTATACAATCTAGTCAGACTAGTCTGATAGGAGTTTGTTATGAAAAATGAATGGCAGTTACAAGAAGCAAAATCTCGCTTTAGTGAAGTGGTAAACAACGCACTGACACAAGGAGCGCAAATCGTTACCCGGCGAGGAAAAAAAGAAATCGTAATTCTGTCTCTTGCGGATTATGAAAAATTAACCAGGAATGAACAAAGCCTTTCTCTTTTCTTGCGAACTTCACCTCTGGCAGGTAGTGGTTTAGAGATAACCCGAGACTCTGATCTTCCACGTGATATCGGGTTGGCCTGATGAACTATTTATTAGACACTTGTGTTTTATCAGAGTTCACCCGCCATGTTCCAAATTCAAAGTTGATTCAATGGTTGGACACAATGGATGAAAGTTCGTTGTTCCTTAGTGTTATCACAGTAGGAGAAATTCAACGCGGTATTACACGACTGGTGGAATCACGGCGGCAGAAAGAGCTGATCATTTGGATGGATACAGTAATAAATCAACGTTTTCAGCATCGAATTTTATCGATTACGGCACAAACCATGTTAACTTGGGGAGCGCTCACAGCACGATTAGAAAAAGAGGGTCACCCCATGCCTGTGATGGATTCATTAATTGCTGCAACAGTCATTGAAAATAACCTGAGCCTGATTACTAGAAATGTTGCTGATTTTTCACAGTGCGGGATTCAAATTATTAATCCTTGGGAATAATTGCAAAAAAGATATTACCGCTTAAATCTTTAAACTTACCTGCGGTTTGAGTGTTAAGCTGGTGTGTATTTATGATGTTTTTTCTTTTCGGTTTGGGCAAAAAACACCGCTACCAGGGCGGTCAGGAGGTATAACCCAGCACACCAACCATAAATTGTGTTTAGCCCAAAGACGGGGATCAAACCGAGTGCAAAGGGTGGCCCAAGCGCACTGCCCAGGTCACCTGCAGAGAAGATGAGCCCCAACACTCGGGAACGCTGCTGCGGATTTACCTGATCCCCCACAATGGCGGGTACAATGGCCGGAATGCTGCCGCCGGAAACGGCTGCCAATAAGGCACCGATGAAGGAAAGTGAAAAAACGGGAAGGGATAGGAGCCATAACCCCCCGCCGCCAAAGACGAACAGAATCACCACCAGCACCAACCAGCGTTTGCCGATTAAATCAGAAAAACGCCCGATTTGTGGGGCGGAAATCACACTGACAAGCACCCGGATGGCGATAAATACCCCCGAAAGGGTTGCTAGGGGGATAGCCCAGCCGTTGATCCGAAAACCATTTTCGGGTACGAATTGAGATAACCATAAAATCGTGGTGGCTGCCAGGACCCCGGCAAAAATGAAGCGCATAACAAAATAAGGTAAAGCGCAGGAAATGGTCACAAACCAGGGAAATGTTTTAATCGAGATTTTTTGTTTTGGTTTTTCGGTAGGGATGAGGGCCGGTTTGGTTTCCGGCAGAAATTTTAACCACATGAAAAACCCCATAAAAGTTAAAACACAACTTACCCACAATCCGCCGCGGTAAGTAAACAAGTCTGTGAATACACCCCCAAGCAGGGATGAAGTCGCAACCCCAATATAAAACCACATTTGCAACCGACCATTTACCTTACCACGGTTAGCGGTTTGGGAAATATCCAATGCCATTGTATTGGCACCAATCCATAAACCCGACCATGCCAATCCCCAAAAAACACGGCCAATAATCATTAATACCGCTCCAGTGCTGAGGGCATACAGCCCGGTTGAGATGGCCCCGATGAAGATAGCGGTTAATAAAATTGGACGGCGCGGCATGCGGTCATACAAATAACCAGCTGGACCGTTAAATACAATCCGCACCATCCGATTTAACCCTAATACCAGTCCCACAGTAGCGAGGGTGATACCGGCTTGGGTTGCAAAAATCGGCGATGGTAAAACGGCGTAAAGGGTGGCATCCCCCAGTAAGGAAAGGGCTAAGCCTATTCCCAGCGGGGTTAAAACCCGGTTTGGATGGGTGTCCGTCAATTCGATATCCTTTGGCATGGGTTGAATTCTTTAACTATACTTGAAAAAATCTTCAGCGGGAATTGAATCCATCGATGACCCGGATTTCAGTTATAATCTCAGTGTTCCGTAAGACTCGGAAATTCACCGTGTAAAGGCTTGTCCACCAGTTAATTTAAAAAGGGGAGCGTACATGCTCGTTATCGCTTGTATTTCTGTATTGATTTTTGCTGTTTTTTTGGCAAGTTTCATTAAGCTGCCGAATAAACCTGCTTATTTTTTATTTATTTATTTGATCATTTATGCGGAAATTGGTTTTATTGCCCAGCTTTCTCATTTTGTGAAACAGTTAAATAACCCAATCTTTTTTTTAGGATTACAAATTTTTTTCCTTGTAATTGTTTATTTTGTTTGGACGAGAAAAAACAAACCACCGCTTTTTACACCTTTTTCAGATTTCCGTTTGATTTTTAATCGACAGCGGATGATAAATTTCGTTAAATCCTGGCCGGATGTCAGCATTTTGTTCTTCGTAGTAGCGGCCAGCCTGGTTTTGACAGCAGTTATTAATTACGTGGTCCCCCCAAATAATAACGACAGCATCTCCACCCATGTTTCCCGAATAGGTTTTTGGCTGCATCAAGGATCATTTGCGCATTGGTCAACCCCAAAAATCTGGCAAATTGTTTATCCGGTCAATGCTCAGGTGCAAATGTTGTGGACAATCCTTTTTTCCGGAAGTGATCATTTTGTGGGTTTTGTGCAGTGGTTTGCACAGGCAGCAGCGATGATTTGTGTATTTGGGATTGCCCGCTTGTTAAAAGCCTCCCGCCCGCAAGCAGCCCTGGCGGCATTGGTTCTGGCTGCCCTACCTATTATTCAGCTGCAAAGTACAACCACCCAAAATGATTTGGTGGCTGGAGCATTGTTTGCAATTTCATTTTATTTTTTCTTTTTGGCGATTCAAGAGAATCGAAATATACTTTTTGTGATCTCTGGTTTGGCTTTAGGGGTTGGGATTGGCACCAAACAAACCATCATTTTTCTGCTGCCCGGATTTGGTTTGGCAATTTTGATGGTATGGTTGATCTTTAAACGAACCACTTTTAATAAAATTTTCGTTTTTGCCTCTAGTGTACTTGTCTCTTTTTTGTTAATTGGCTCGGTCATTTTTTTCATCAACCAACGAGCATATCAAAACCCATTTGGCCCAAAATCGGCTGTTTCTCACGCGACCCAAGGGTTGAGTAATGCGTCAGATCATTTATTGTTAAACAGTTTTCGTTTTTTATACCAGATGGCGGACCCTATCGGACTGCCGGAACGATTTGCTGCGGCGGGTATTGATATAAAGGCCAGCCTGGCAGGTCCGGTTTTTAATGCACTCAATATCCCCATTGAATCAGACATCGCCACCGCACCCGGACATCCTTTTTCTTTCACCATGAAACACTACTTGCAGGAGGATGAGGCCTGGTTTGGCCCGATTGGTTTTTTGATCCTCATTCCGGCAGTAATTCTTGGATTGATTTTTGGGATCAAAAGAAAAGAACCGATCCGCATCAGTATCTTTTTGGTGGCGTTTGGTTTTTTGATTTGTGATGTTTTATTCCGGCCCGGCTGGGATCCCTTTCAGGGACGATACTTTATTCCGGTGGTGGCGGTTGCGGCCCCTTTATTGGCCTTATGGGTAAGCCCGGGGTGGTGGAGGAGGCTGATCGGTTTGTTCATTGTTCTGGTGTCCATCGTTGTTTTGTACAAAACTACGTTTTCTAACCCGGCAAAACCCTTAAGAAGCATGGAAAACCTTTACCCACCAAACCCAAAATTAGAAGTAATTTGGGGTTTGGATCGGATGGAAAAAATTACCCTCCAATCAGGCGGAACCACATTCCTCTGCCGGATGGTGGATGAGGTTATTCCGCAAGACGCAATTGTTGGTATTGCCACTACCGAAACCTATTATCAAGAGTATTGTTTTTTTGGAGAGCATTTCACCAGGACCTTGGTTCCTGTTTACCCCTCTGATCGGATTGAAGACGAGGAATGGTTGAGGAATGATCAACACATCGACTTTTTATTAGTAAAAGAAACGGATGAATATCCACCATTTATCCCGGATAATTATTTTAAGAGGGATAAAAAAGGAAACTGGGCAATTTATGAATGGTCTAGGGAAAACTAAAATAAGATTTACTTTTTAATATTCATCAAGACGATACCAACGATGATGGTGAGAACGCCGAGAATGTTTAAAAAGTTAACCTTTTCTTTTAATAAAAAAACTGCTGCGAAGAGGACGAGTAATTGAACCAATCCTACACTGACCGGTACAATAAAACTCAGATTATATCGAGGGATAATAATCATCCATAATAAAAAACTAAAGATATAACAAGCCATACCCAATAAGGATAACCAACCAATTTGAATTTTTAAATCCAGTTTTGAGATGTTTAAACTAAAATTACTTCCCCCAATTTTAACAAGGATGATGCCGGAAACGGAAAAAATCAGGTAAAAAAATAATAAAACGAAATTAGACATTTTTTTATTCATTCTCATTGGGTTTACTGCAGGATAACTAAAAAATTATATCAGAAAAGAAGAGTCACACTGAAATTAAAAACGATAGGAGTTATACGCCTATCTGGAAAGCTGTACAGTTTGGGGGTTCAATCGGATTTCTACGATGAGGGGCTATTTGGGCATGGACTGAATGTCGAGGTGGATGGCAGATAAAATTAATTGAAATCCCAGCAGTACACACATCATCGGTAAAACAACGGTCCCGGTGGGGGCTTCTACCGCACGTTGGGCATAATCAATCCATTTTATCGCGCCAAAAATGATACCAAATAAAAGCATGGGGACACCGATGGTAATGTAGACTGAGACCATGGAAAAATCATATAAAAAATAACGCAGAAAGATTCTTTTTAAAAAATCTCTTAATAAACGAAACGGAAATTCAAAAATAACTTTTGATATTTTTAAATTGGAAACCTCATCTTTATAAACAGCGGGAATAGGTACATCCACCACCCGGGCATTAATCAGGTATAGGTTGGCTAACATGGATGTTTCAAAGTAGTATGAAGTTGCTATGTTCGCCAGGTTTAATTGTTTTAATTTTTCCGCGCGGATGGCAATATAACCATTGGTAGGGTCAAAAATATTCCAGTATCCGGTGGCGGTTTTGGTCATAAATCCCAAAATGGTATTTCCCAGCTTACGAATGAACGGCATTTTACGAAGGGCAACAAAATCGTAAAAACGGTTCCCTTTTGTATAATCCGCCTGGTTATTGAGGAGGGGGGTGATGAGCGTGATTAAGAATGAAGGGTCCATTTGCCCATCCCCATCTAATTTGATGACGATATCTGCCCCTGAATCCACTGCTTTTTTAAAACCAGAAATCATTGCACCGCCAACGCCCTGGTTGGTGGGGTGTGAAACAAGGTCAACCCGCTCATCTTGAAGTTTTACTTTTTGGATGATCGATTCGGTTTTGTCCAGAGAAGCGTCATTCACAACGATAATTGATTTCACAAAAGGAGGGATTGAATATAATACATCTTCAATTTCTTTTTCTACACAAAAAGCCGGGATCACCACTGTTATATTTTGGGATTCAAGTTGTTCTACATCCTTCATTAATTTCTCCGGACTGAGGGAATTTGATTAAAATTTTATATCGTGTGAAGGTAGAGTTTGTGCGATTTATAAAAGATTTTGTTTTTTTACCCGCGGTGAGCATAAATTATCTCAATGAAATTTACGTAAAATAATAAAGTTAAATTGATTTTAACTTAAAATTCTTTCTAAAATGGGCTTTACATAAGGTGATTTAAATTCATCTGCTAAAATATCCATCATTACCATATCAAAAGCTTGTCCCCCGATCCAGCGGAACTGGTGGCGGATACCGATTTCCTTAAAGCCTGCTTTTTTGTAAGCCTGGATACCGCGTTGGTTAAAGGCAAAAACGCCCAACTCAACCCGGTTGAGGTTCAACAAATTAAAAGCATAATCTAACAAGAGTTGGGTGGCTTCGGTGCCATAGCCTTGATTCCAATATTGTTTTTCTCCGATAAAAATGCCCATCATTGCTCGCCGGTCAACCGAATTGATAAAAAAGAGTAAACAACGCCCAATTGGCTGATCCGTTTCGCGATCCACGATGGTAAACACTTTGTTACCGTCAGCGGTAATCTCTTTGATTGTGTTTTCCTGATTGGTCTGGGTGATGAGTTCATAGGCTTCATCTCCGAGCGGTATGGCTACTTCGAGATCATTTAACCATCGTGTCCATTGTTCAGCATCGGCGGTGACACAAGGGGATAAATAACATTTTGTGCCGGTAATTTTTTGAAAATACGTCATTTTTGTCTCACTTATCAGGCTGGTATATTTTAGGCTCGGGAATCCCCTGTTTTTTGAAAGCCCAGTGGGTAATTTGATTTTCCCAATTATAACCTGTTCATTGTTAAGTTTCAGGCAATTTAAGCGGGACTTCAAATCATGCTAAGTTCCGGTAGAGCGGATTAAAAACGGTTGGTGGTAAAATCGAAATATGTCGGATAACTCACGCAGAATCCTGCGAGTTACTTGATAGAAGAGGAGGGTTGGTATGTTTGTTTATGGTCAGAAAGTGATGCGCTGGCTGGTAGTTTGTGTATTTGTCTTCCTGGTTGCCTGTAGCGTGCCAGACAAACCGGTGATTCCATCCGTATTACCCCAAACACCCACCAATACAATAACGCCAGCACCATCAGCCACCAACACCCTTCACCCAACCATCACGCCGCTGCCCACCCGCGTGACGCCCACCGTTTACCCACCTATGAGTGCAGGTGAGGATTGGGTACTGTATCATAATGATAATCTGGGTCTTGAATTTTCCTATCCGCCGAATTGGATACTCCAATCGGAAGCCGAAATTCGCGGCAGAGATGGATTCATTTGGTTAACAAGGATCGCTTCTGATGGTAAACAACCGGATGCCTTTTGCCAGCTTAATGTGAATGCAGGCATCCCCCAGACATATGGCAACTTTCCAGAAATCCGCAACTTGTATTCCCAAGGTTTTTATGGCTGCCTGGTGGTTCCTTCTCCGGATAGCAGCCAGGCAGGTATTGCGACCGCTTTTTTATGGCAAACAGCGGATAAGGATAACCTGATTAAGGTCGTAGGTTCACAAGATTTTATTATGCCGATTTTAGGCAGCAGCATTTCGCTCCAGCCACCGAAGCTTCTCAGTATTGATGGCATTGTACCTTCCGATTGCCGTTTAAACGAAACCCCACCGGCAGTTTTTGAAACGGGTGGCTTGAAGTTTGATGTATACCGCCTGACCAGTGATGATTGTTATCAAATAATGGAAGTGGAAACTTTTGCCAGTTTGTTACCGCGCGCTGCACGGGATAAAGCCGCTGCGCTGCGGGAATTAACCTCAGCGGATATTGAGCAAATCAACCAGCGCCTCGCGCCATTTGACCTAAAGTTTAATGAAGGGAAGCTCTATTATCAGGATGAAGCAGTTTTGCCGTTTACGATCGAATGGATTGGTCTGCCGGAAGTGAACGCTGCCCAGACTGAGTTTTATTTGCCGGTCATGGGTGGTGACAGTGGTATTCCTGAAATGATTACGTTAAATGGGGTTGAGCCTGTTCCTTACCATTTTCTTTCCTCTTTCGGTTATGTGCCCTCGCGTGTGTTTTTTGGAAATGATTTGATATTTGTCACTTTTGATGAAGATCACCCCGCAGAAGTGGGAGATTTATACCATCTACAGGTGCGCCGGAATGAGGACATTATCTTTTCGTATGTTACCCTGCCTTACGGCCCACCAGGCGGACCGGTGCGCGGGTTATGGCGGGAAGGTGACAGCTGGTTATTGGATTTGGCGGATGTGTTTATTAAAGATGGGGAGATTTTAAATGATACCTTTGGTTACCAAGCCATGTTTACATACCGCCAGATAAATGACAAACCCTTTTATTTTTACCAGCAGGACGACAACATCTTTCTTTCCTATGACGGGCAAACACTGCCGGTAACATATCAGGAAGTTTTACACAAACCTTCCTGTTGTTCTGCCGCGATGGTCAATATGACCCTGGGGTATGACGGGTTGGCTTTTTACGGTTTACAAGATGGTTTTTGGGTGTACACCATCATCACCGCGGCCAAGTAATATCCACTGAATAAGGCACACAGATTTACGGAGACACAGATTCTTTGTGTTTCGTTTTCATCATTATCCTCTTGCAAGTTTAGGCCTTGATTAATTTAATAATAAGAATGTGAGGTAGGTTTGTCAATCAAGGATGAGTGAAAAAAATTTTAAAGAGCACTTGATGGGTTATGGTTGTATAAGAAGGCACACAGAAATACGGAAGTACAGAGATTATGAATATCTTCAGATGGGTTCGGAAAAAAGGATCAGATAAAAAATGATCGCTTTACAGGAAGTTCTTAATGTGCATTAACCGCATTAAAATAAAAAAACAGCCATAAGCTGTTTTTAAAGCTGTCGGGGTGGGCGGACTCGAACCGCCGACCCCCGCGTCCCAAACACGGTGCGCTAGCCAACTGCGCTACACCCCGAGCAGAAAGAGTATAATCGCAATAGGATGAAATCGTCAAGTTATAATACGCATTTTTTGAACAGGTTAACCAATTTTATTGGAATTGGTTTGATCTTGTTATTATCTGCTTGTAATTTTCAAATGATAACGGACGATCTCCCGGTTTTTCGATCCGAATCCACATCTGTTTTGTTACCAACCATCATTCCCACCAAAACGGCAACCCCTTACCCCCCCGCTACCGCAACCACTGCGCCTACGCAAACACCCAGCCCAACACCTTGTGTTGAATCATCTGGCAGGCTTATTTCTGTTGATTTTAACTCGCCAACCCTTGGCCAGCCCATTCCTGCCCAGGTTTACCTGCCGCCCTGTTACGCGGATGCTCCGCTAGAAGGTTTCCCGCTGTTAATCATGTTACACGGGCAGTTGGCCGACCAGACAACCTGGCAAAAAATTGGACTGGTGAGTGCGGCGGATCAGCTGATAACAGACGGTGAAATTCCCCGCTTGGTGATGGTGATGCCCTTTGAACATGATATGTGGAGCGAGGCGCGAGATTCCAAGTATCCGCAGGCCTTGCTGGATGACGTTTTACCACAGGTTGATGAGGAATTCCGAGTTAACTCACACCCCAAATTCAGAGCGTTGGGCGGCTATTCACGCGGCGCCAATTGGGCGGTGCGGATCGGTTTTACGGAACCCGGTTTATTTGGCGCAATTGGGGCGCACAGTTACCCCACCTTTAGTGGAGATACCAACCTGATTTCCAGCTGGGTAGCTGCCTTACCCGAAGATGAACACCCCCGCTTATTGATAGACGTGGGCGAAGATGATATTTTCCGCCAATATACCGAAGCATTTGAGGCGGAATTGGTCCGAATCAATTACCCGCATGAATACCGCCTTCAACCCGGTGGTCATGATTATGCTTATTGGGAAACCTATGTGGCAGATTATCTGCGCTGGTATGCCGAGGGCTGGAAAAAATAAAAAAGACCGGCAAGCCGATCTTTTGTTTTTGTTATTATTCCACCACGATTTGCAAGGTTACTTCGCAGAAAGTGGTATCGCTTCGGCGTAAACGCCATACGGTTTTGTAGGTACCCGGTTCACGCGGGGCAAGCATATCGACGATGACATCGGTGGTTTCACCTGTCCGAACAGAGGATTTTTGAAGATCTACCGCATCCGCACCGGTCTGGAACTTGGCACCGCTGATATAGATTAGATCAACAATATCACCCCATGTTTCCGTGCCGGTGTTTTTTAACGTCCAGCGGCCGTCAAAGTCACCACCGGGTGGGTAAACCCGATTATATTCAGGTGAACTGGATACCACTTCACACTGGTAAGCCGAGCTGGTAGGGGAAGCTGTTGGCGTTTCGGTTTCGGTGGGGGTTGGTGTAAGGGTAATGGTGGAAGTCGGTAATACAAAGGATGTATTGGTTGGTAATGGTGTTGAAGAAGGGCGCGGCGTGGCGCTGGGTCCGCTTTCGGTAGCCAGCTCAATCAATTCTTCTGGTGTAGCAACGGTAGGTAGACTGCGTAATGTAGCTGTCGCGGTTGGCAGGACCAATACCTCCGGTAGATCCGGCGGTGGTAATGGATTAAGGAATGTTTGTGGATTGCTGAATACAACCATAAAAAGAACCAGGACCAGTAAAGTTCCAATCATTACAAGTCCGGTGAGAAGGTTCCAGAGTGTATCTTTCATATAACGCCCTTCCTTTTTTAAAACAAGTTTAAAATGACCTTGCTTAATAGTATATACTATTTTTTAATTTTCTTATATGGTGCAATTTTATTGCCGGGTAACGTTAACTTTTACCTCGGATGGTTTCCTTTTTTACTAGCTGGACCTCATCATAACCATCCGAAGGATAACACCCGAACCCTTCCGATGGTTGCATGCCAGGTTACCTTGATTTACCCCAACCCATCGGAAGGTTGACTGTGGGAAAATATCGTCATTAAATTTTTCCTTCGGGAGGGCAAATTTTTAATTTGGTAGACTTGAATTCTACCCTTCCGGAGAGATGCTTCCTTTCCGATGGCGCCGTTTTATGGTGTGGAGTTCACCTGAATGGATAGGTTTAACGAACAGAAATAGAGGTTGCCTCGTTTTAGAATCCAGGCGGTTTGAAAGCTCCCAATTTGAGAGGGCGTTTGTATGGGTAAAAAGAAATCAATGGTTTCGCCGGGATTCACATTTTTTTTCAAATCGATAATATCCCCACTGGTATGCAGCTTTTCTCCGTCCATAAAAACAAAATCAATGCTGTTATGATCCCACGCCTGGCTGCCGCTGTTGGTTAACCGCCAATGGGTTTCAAAAGCGGAATCGGGTGAGAGGTTTTCTCCAGCAGCGGGTGCGACCAATGCAACCTGGCAGTCATACTGCGAGTTCGACGGCCAGGGAGTATACGTGGGTTCCTGTGGTTGCATGGTTTGTTCTTCTGCTGTGGGAAGCGGTGTTTCGGTAACCAGCGGCTGTTCTTCAACAGGATAGGCAGTAGGTAGTGTTTCGGAAGAATTGTGAAGTGTTTTGATTGGGTTTTGGGGAGTCTGGGTTGGCTCTAGAATGGAAGCAAGGGTTAATTGAGCCTGGGCGGTTTGCATGGCTTTGGTTTTAAGAATCTGAAAGGTTACTGATGAATCCAATTCCGGGTTGGCGGATTCTTCATGGTTTTCTTTTCCCTTGCAGGCACTTAACGTAAAGATCATTAATAAAATGAAAAATACAACCATAACTCGTTTCGACATATCAACTCCTGCCCATAGGGGAATATAAGAAGATTAATTTTTTAAAAAGGGCTGGAATATTCACACTATCCCAGGATTTTTGCCATAAGAAGTTCATTTATCCATTCCCCGTTGATTAATAAATTATCCCGTTTTATACCTTCTACCGCAAAACCCATTTTTTGATAGAGTCCGATGGCAGCCTGATTGTGTTCCATGACCATTAATTCAAGGCGGTGTATCTGGTGGTCTTTGGCCCATTCCTCAATCTTTTCAAAAAGTTGTGTGCCTAAACCCATTCGTTGATGTGAGATCAAAAGGCCGATAACCACCTTTGCGGTGTGGTAATTACGCCGGAAAAATCCCCCATCGGCAGCGATAAACCCCACCAGCATCCCATCATCTTCCGCCACCAGGAGGGTTGCATTATCCTGAATTAAGATGTTATTCAACTGCTGGCGGAGAGTTTCTTCGTTTGTTTTCCGCTCACCAGGTTCCAACAACATAAAATTGGTTTCAGTATCTAATTGTTTACGCAGACTTAAGAACATAGCCGCATCATCTTGCCTGATTGTACGGATCGTTGTCATAACACTTCCTTGATATTAATGAATCGTGATGATCTATTATAATTAGCCGGTATTGGATTATTGTACGCGATTTAAAAAATTGAACCATAAATTCCAAATAAAAGTTGATTGCCGGATAAAAACATGAAAAAAATTATGATCTTCATTTTTATTACAGTGTTACTGGTAAGCTGTACCCCAGCAGCAGCGACTCTGCCCACGGGTACCGCAACAATTGACCCGTTAACACCAATTGAACGAGCACGTGTCACTTTAACCGCCTATTTGGATGCCTTAAGCCACCAGGATTACGAACGAGCTGCCCAATATTATGGCGGTGATTTGGAGATTTTAACCGGTTATAATCCCACACTTGACCCGTCTGATGTGTCGGGCCTGTTTAAAAATGGGTGTGAGTTGAATGGTCTGATGTGTTTGCCGCCCTTAAGGATCTTAAAAGAAGATGCAGTTTCAGACGATCGGTTTGTGTTTACCGTTCAATTGGTGAACAAAGAGGGTGAAGTGTTTGAGATTGGTGCTTGCTGCGGTGCAGACCCGGAAGATGTGACCCCAATCAGTGAATTTGTGTTTGAGGTGGAAAAACAGGGGGATCAATTTAAGGTTTTAACACTGCCGCCGTATGTTCCGTAGACTTTTATTAAATTTTTACTGCGCATTGTAAAAAATTTTTTTACAATTTTTATCATCACTTATTTTGTCCAGAGACCGTAAAGGCTAATAGGAAGGATTTTTTATGAAGAAATACAAACCGCAATTTGTATTTGTTTTGATCGTTTCGGTCAGTTTTGTACTTTCATCCTGTAATCTTTCAACGGAAATAACACCAACCCCGAATATCGAAGCTACAGCTGCGGCAGCTATATCAGCAACACAAACCGCCGATGCCAATATAGAGGCTGCCATTGAAGCGGGGGTTTCTGCCACACAAACTGCCTTGCCCACATCGGAAATTGCAGTTGAAGATGATATTTCGGTAACAGAAGGTGAGTACACTCAATACACGGAAGAAGAATTGGCGTTATTAATTGATGAGGCTGTACAGGATGCAGTGACCGCATCTGAACAAGCCACTACAACAACCACCCAGGCAACCTCCGATAACAGCCTCTCTCAGGATGAAATTGATGAGCTTTATTATTATTCTAGTGAAGCGGAGGAATTGATTTATTTTGCTGAGGAATTATTAGAAATTTATACGTATTTGTATGGAGACTACGCAGAATACGCCGATGATATGATTAGTCTTTTATACCTGCTTGAAGAAGATATGGATAATGTCCTGGTTTTTATGGGTGAAGTACTAGAGATCGTTGAAAGTAATGATGAAATTTCACCGGAAACAGTTACCCAGCTCTATGAAGCAGCTCAATCAGTTGGGTTAAGCCTGGAAACATTATCAACTAATCAGGATTTGATTATAACAACGGTGGAATTGGTTTTAGCAGAACGCGAAAACTTTGCCTTTTCATTTAATCCGGATCAGATGGCCGAATCGCGTGCAGATGCTTTGATAATGGCAAAAGATTATGCGTTAACCATGCGTGAAGCTTTTACCGATCAAAAAATTTCCGCGGAGGAACTGGCAGAGCTTGCTCAATTAGGAGCAAATGCAGCAGCTGCTCTGGAATCTCAGGGCGGACCGGCATTAAAGAATTTGCCGGATATGATTAACACGCTTACCGCTCAGGCAGCTTTAGGGCAATTCTCGGCAGCGTTAAGTGGGTTGCAAAATTTGGAAGCGGCTATCCCGGGGCGGTAAAAAAATTCTAGCCGCCTGACCAGGTTAAAGATTGGGAAGAACGGCAGTTTTTTCGATAGGTAGATCTTATACAATGGATAGATGCAGTTAGCATTTATCCATTGTTTATTTTTTAAAGTACTTAACCCTAATTGGAGGAAATTAAGATGAAACGTTTATCCAAAGATCCGGCCGTAATGATTAAACATACCTGGCAGGATTATGAACCATATTATAAAGAATTGGAAACGACTGAATTGAATCAGGACAAAGTCGAAGTTTGGCTAAAAGCATGGTCTGATTTAACTGAAGTTGTGATGGAACAGTATTTTCGTTTGAATGTTTTACAAACCTTGGATACCTCCGATGAAATAATCGAAAATCTATTTAATAAATTTGTTGATGAAACTTACCCAAAAACCCAAACTGCAGAGCAAAACCTGCGCGAACGTTTGTTGGCTTCTGGAATCCAGGTAGATGGATTTGATATCCCTTTGCGGAATATGCGGGCAGAAGTTGAACTTTTCCACCAAGATAACCTGCCTCTGTTAAGCGAGTTGGAAAAACTTACTTCCCAGTATGATAAATTAATTGGTGCCCAGACGGTGCAGTGGGAAGGAGAGGAAGTCACCCTCTCGCAGTTATCTCCAATCGCCTATGACGAAAATCGAAACAAACGAGAGAAAGCCTGGCGGCTGGCGATGGATCGCCGTTTGGTGGATCGGGAAGCCCTAAATAAGCTGTGGGTTAAAATGCTGGATTTGAGAATCAGGATTGCAGAAAATCTCGGACTGCCCGATTATCGTGCCTATGTTTGGAAAGCATTCCGTCGTTTTGATTACTCACCGCAAGACTGCAAAGCGTATCACGATGCCATTGAACAGGTTGTGGTTCCGGCCGCCAAACGGATATTGACGCGGCGTCGAGAGCGCTTGGGCTTGGAAAGTGTGCGCCCCTGGGATGATTTGGTGGATACCAGCGGAAAACCGGCGTTAAAACCATTTAAAGATGAACAAGAATTAATTCAAAAAGGATCGGTCATCTTTCATCAGGTTGATGAGCAGTTGGGTTTATATTTTGATACCATGATTCGGGAAAATTTAGTGGATTTATCCAATCGAAAAAATAAAGCCCCGGGTGCTTATTCGGAAGCCTTCCCCAGTCAGCGCCGCCCGTTTGTATTTATGAATGCAGTGGGGGTTAATGATGATGTGCGCACCTTGTTTCATGAGTTTGGGCACGCTTTTCATGTGTTTGAATCAGCCAATTTACCCTATTACCAACAGATGGAAGTGCCGATGGAGTTTGCTGAAGTGGCCTCGATGGCGATGGAATACCTGACGGAACCCTATCTGACCCACGATCAGGGTGGTTATTACGATCAAGCCGAAGCAGCACGTTCCAGCATCGAGCATTTGGAGCAGGGAATTTTGTTTTGGCCTTACATGGCCGTGGTGGATGCTTTTCAGCATTGGGTTTATGAGAACCCACAGGATGCGATGAACCCCGCTGAGTGTGATGCCGCCTGGGAAAAACAATGGGATCGTTTTATGAAGGGTTACGATTGGTCCGGATTGGATGAAATCAAAAAAACGGGGTGGCACCGGAAGCTGCATATTTTCCATGTTCCTTTTTATTATGTGGAATATGGCCTGGCGATGATGGGGGCGGTTCAGGTGTGGGCCAATGCCCGCCAGGATCAGCAGGCCGCGACCGCCGCTTATCGTAAAGCGCTGGCTTTGGGCGGTACGGTGACCTTGCCGCAGTTGTTTGAGACAGCTGGTGCCAAATTGGCGTTTGACGCAGGAACCTTACAGCGAGTGGTCGGTTTGATGGAAGATGTAATCGAAGAACTGGAAACAGTTTTATAAAGTATTGGTTAATAATAAAAAAATCCCTGTTTTATACGCAGGGATTTTTTTATTCCAAAAGGGAAATTTGTTTGGAATGTGTAAATAGGCAAGATTGGGATTAAGATGGGATAGTTTCCTGCTATTAATTTTCCCGCGTCCAGGTGTTGTTAGGTTTAAAAACTCCAATCGCAACCCCAATAATTGAGAGCTTATGGTTTAAATCGTTTTCTACAAATGGATAGGATTTATTTTTTGGATTGCTGGATTCTGCTTTTAAGTTGATTTTTTTACCATCCCGTTCAAACCGTTTTAATGTAGCCTGCGGTTCCGCTCCTTTTTCGATGATTTGTGCTGCCACAATATCTTCATGAGAAGCATCATTTTGGAGGCGCAGCAAGATATAGTCCCCATCATCAATATTTGCCAGATTCATGCTGTCACCTTCCACCCGCAAGACGATATGTAACTGGCTGTTAAGATGAATGGTCTGTTCTGTGCCATCCAAACGAAATAACTGAAAACCCTGCTTGTCGATCAAAAACATCGCTTGCTCTTTTTGTAAGGGGAAACTTTCTAATGGTTCTGGTGGGTCTTCTAATTCCGTTAATGGGCCGGCAGGGATGGTGTGATATACATCCAACACTTTGGTCTGACCGCTGAAAAGGGTAACAGGTTTAAATAGGCTGAATGTGGGTAAAGCAAGCTGTAAGGTGGATTCCGCGTTGGTTATAAAATGTGAAGAATTGACGGTTTCACTGCGTTCGGAAATAAAAGCGGATATTGTTTCCTGCATCCGGCGGATGTTGTAGCGGTACTGTCCGGTATATAACATCAGCTCGTGATTGGACAGTTTTTCATACAGGGTTAAGGCTTTTTGCCAGCATTTCAGAATTTCCGCACGGGAAGAACCGCGTGCATATTCCAAACAACCCAATAACCAAAAGGACGCGGCGAAGGTTTGGTAGTGAATCTCGTTGGTGGCTGGATTTTCTCTTAATAAAACAGCGGCTTCTTCAATTAATCGGTAGGCTTTATGAAAAGATCCCTTCCGGGTTTGGATGATGGCAAATTCAATCGTTGACAGTGCAATTTCTAGTGCGGTTCCGTTGACCTTGCTGACCTTTAATAAATCGTCTGCCATCTTTTCCAGGCGCATTAAATTCTCCCCCTCGCGGTTTCGTACCTGGTAGTATTCACGCATCAAAATTTGGATGGAATACGGAAGCTGGGAGAAATTGTCCTTAATTTGGAGAGTTGACCAGGCCTGATCAATGTCACGCATAGTTTTAGTATAGCGGGGAAGGGCTAATTTGAAAATAAAATCTGCCCTATTAAATTTTTCTTAAAACGGGTTGGGAATGATGGTCAGGCTAAAAACAACATTCAAAAGAATGGTGCTCCAAAAAAGGAAAATTTCACGCTGTGTGTTGAGTGTTAAGTATTCTTCAAAAATAAACATACAGCGGATGGGAAGAAAAAACAAAAGACAAAGGAATAGAGCAACTAGATATTGAAGGAGAATGTAAATGTAATTTCCGGGCAGGATGGGGGTATTTACAGCGATAAATTCCCAATTGCTGGTAAAAGCGACAATGCCAAAGAGAAAGAGGGCGATTTCTCCGATTAATTCTCGATGAAAGATTTTTTGTTGTTTTTCTTCCGATAAAAGATTTGCTGGTTTCGCGGATCCGAATTGATCCATCCAATAAAATAAAAGGATCAATTCTTTTATGATGATTAAAAATAATAAACCAATAACCCAACCACTTATTTCTTGATTCTGGTCCACTTTCCAGGCATCAAAAGCATTCAAAGCAATCATCATTAATGAAACGGAAATAACGGTGTGGAATATCCAGACCAAGAATATAAAACCGAAGCCAATATTTCCCTTTTGATTTCTATCTGTGTCTGTCCTTAATCGCAGTGCAACCGCAGGTGTTTTCCAAAAAATACCGGCGGTTTCAAAAATGGACACAAAAACGATCAATATGCCAAGCCAGATATCATCTTGACCACGTTCAAGGACGCGCCCAACTCGACGTAATACGATTGGCTGCAGGGTAAGGAGATAAACAAAAAAGAAGAGATTAAAAAGAAGCCCTCTTTTTTCAAGAATGGTGTCTTTAATGGATAGAAGCATGATTAAATTATAAAAGCAGGAATAGATTTTCTTCATTTTTTTTATTAATTTTTAACTGCTGTTATGCTGTAGTGCCTGGATCCATAAAAAACCTAACCGCAAATATCAAAAACGGAACGTTGTCTGTCTTATTGTATAGCACTGCAATTTGTGAAGGTTTTGTGAAGATTTTGTTTTTTTGTGACCTTTTTTGAATGAAGACATCTATAATAAACGTATGACAACGATTTTAATGATTGAAGATGAGCGAGAACTGGTAAAGGTGTTAAGCGCCTATTTGCAGCAAAGCGGGTATACGGTTTTGTCCGCTTTACGCGGTGATACGGGTTATGCCACCTGGCAAAAAGAAAAACCGGATTTGGTTTTATTAGATTTGAATTTGCCGGGAATGGATGGACTGGATGTTGCCCGCGAAATTCGAAAGCAGGATGAAACCCCGATTATCATGGTGACGGCTCGGGTAGAAGAAATAGACCGTTTGATTGGGTTGGAACTGGGTGCGGATGACTATATCACCAAGCCGTTTTCCCCGCGGGAAGTCGTAGCGCGGGTGAAGGCTGTCTTGCGCCGGGCGGGCAGCGCTACCCTGACCAAAAATTTACTGCGGGTAGCCGACCTGGAAATTGACCTGGATGCACATGAGGTCCGTAAATTGGGGAATGTCATCGATTTGACACCAACCGAGTTTGATTTACTGGTAACCCTGGCTCGCCAGCCGGGGCGGGTGTTCAGCCGGATGCAGCTGCTGGAAGCGGTGCAAAGTGACGGCCTGGTGTATGAGGGATATGAACGCACCATGGATGCCCATATCAAAAACCTGCGCCATAAAATTGAGGATAACCCCAAAAAACCTGAATATGTGGAGACGGTGTTTGGGGTTGGATACCGGTTCAGTAAACAGGCTGGTTAAGTAATGCGTTTGCGGATTATTCTGGCGTTTTTGATCGTGATTACCATCGCCTTATCGGCTGTGTTTATTTTCGCACAGCAGGCTACCACCGAACAAGTGCGTGCTTTTTTGGGGCGGGGTGGTTGGATGGGTACAAGCGAATTGGTGCCGCAGTTGGAAGAATATTACCAATCGTTAGGCAGCTGGAACGGTGTGGAAAGTTTATTTCAAAACACGGGCCGCGGACGGCAGGGCAGCGGAGCGGGGAAGAACCAACCGGCAGGCAGCGGCCCGGCCGCAAATATCAGCCTGATTGATCCGGATGGACATATTATTTACAGCACCGTATTTGCAGCTGATACGATCGTGCCGGAAGAACGATTATCAACGGGTATCCCGATTGAAGTTAATGGCGCAGTGCAAGCGTATCTGCTGCCTGTCTCCGGCAGTGCGTCACCGGGACCGGAGTTTGAAGAAGCTTTGTTAACCATCATTCAGCAGGCAACGATCAAGGCAGCCTGGATTTCCGGGTTAATTGCACTGGTGTTGGCGCTGGTACTGGCAACCATTCTGATCCGACCGGTAAAATCCTTAACAAAGGCGGCCAACCGTTTGGCCATGGGTAAATTGGATACCCGGGTGAATGTAAAAAGCCCAACTGAACTGGCAACATTGGGAAAAACATTTAATCAAATGGCACAGTCCTTGGAAGATGCGGAAAAAAATCGTAAAGTGATGACGGCGGATATTGCCCACGAACTGCGCACCCCTTTGGCTGTTCAGCGGGCGAATCTGGAAGCCCTGCAAGACGGTGTCTTCCCCTTAAATACCGAAAGTATCAATCAGGTTTTGTCTCAGAACATCCTTTTAACCCGTTTGGTGGAAGATTTGCGGATATTGGCCTTGGTTGATGCCGGAGAATTAAGGCTGGAGAAAAGACCCACAGATTTAGCCAGCTTGGTGAAAGAAACGGCCGAACGCTTTCGTGCCCAGGCATTGGAAAATAAAATTACCCTGACGGTGGAAGCCGAGAGCCCTTTGCCGATGGTGGAGGTGGACCCGGAACGAATTCAGCAGGTTTTATATAATTTATTACAAAATGGGCTGCGTTATACCCCCAGCGGCGGCACCGTGCGCATTTGTTATGGTGTGCTTGAGGGGCAAGTCGTGGTGCAGGTGATGGACAGTGGTCCGGGTATTGATGCGGATGCTTTGCCGTTTATTTTTGATCGTTTTTACCGGGCGGATAAAGCCCGAGACCGGGAACGCGGCGGAACAGGCCTGGGTTTAACGATTGCCCGCCAGTTGATGTTGGCCCATGGCGGCGACCTCACGGTTTCTAATCAAAATGGAGGTGGCGCTGTATTTAAACTGGTATTACCGGTTTAAATCTAAAGCGCATGGTTAACCCGTAACCATGCGCCCAAGGGAGGAGAAGAAGAATTTAATCAAAAATGGTTTTTCTGATCGTTTTTGTCGATGTTTTTGATAAGGGAATTATAGTTTATCGTTTTTTTCTTACCAGGGTCGTTTGTCATATTCGTTGTCATTTAATAACATAATTGATCTCAACCTTTTGGTTGAGAGATGAAGTTCGCGTTCTTCCGACAGCGGAATTTCAAGGTACGGTGCTTGTGATTTTCCAAGGGAAGCTCGTTAAAACACCTCCGGGAGGGCAGTTAAAGATGGAGTAGACTGGTGTTTCCCCTCCCGGAGGATAGCTGTGCGACTGGGATTCGAGTTCTTCCGTTGGTGAAAAATAAGTAGTGATAATAACAAACATGTTGCTTTTATCTGATGGTTTAGGGAAACAAATGCAGCGATTTTCGGGGGAATTATGGTGAACGTGTTAAAGTTGATTTTGAATATGATTATTATTTAAATCCAGGACACCTATATAATATTAATAATGGTGAAGCAAATTCATTTAAAGGTGGAATGTAAAACATAAGAAGAATGAATCAGCCTACAATCTTGAATAGAATACGCTTTAAAAAATACTTTTGGTGAATCTTATTCAAAAACAGATAAAATTTATGGTATTGAATTTCCAGTTGGGATAGTTTTTATTATGAATTTCCTGGATATTAAGGTGGTTTTATTTTGGAAGCATCATTGATAGTAATTGCAAAGGATTGGAAAATAAAAGAGGCAAAGGTTCTATTGAATCCGGGACTAAAAAATAGCTAGTTTTGAGGATGTTAGGACTATGGACATTAAAATGATAATAGAGTTAAGAAATTTATACCGAGCATACTTAGATATTTTACTTAAAGAAGGAACTTTGGAAGATTACAGCATTAAAGGGTATATAGTTTATTTTCGAGAAGCAATATTTTATTTAAATGACGTGGTTTCTGGAAAAGTTCAATTGACAAAGGAAGATATAGGGATAATAAAAAAACGTTATAGCGGTTTATATCATCCTCATGGAGGATTGGGTGAATTTTATATTCATCGAGAAAATGCAAAAGAAAGAGTTTTTGAAAATGAGATTGTTAGCCAATTGCAGTTTAAAATTAATAATATTTTTGAAATCCTATTAGATGAAAAATGATATTGTTACTATAAGTTGTTTTGATTGCTAAAACTTCAATTCTCCCACAATGCTACCGCCCCGTAATCTATACCAGGGACCAGCAAAAATCCCTATTTGAAGAATGGATAGTTTGAATGGAAATATCAAAAATAAATCAGCATGTAATTAAATACAGCTTGATCCTGCTTTTGTTCATCAGTATGGTTTTATCAGGGTGTTTGAATAAAAATCTGAAATTAGAATCAGTTCCAACATTTGTTGGAACTACGGAAATAGTTGTTGGGGAAACAAAATCGGTTCAATCTCCAACACTTGCATTGACCCCAACCAGACAGGAAACGACATTTCCCACCCTTATAAAAAATGTCAGTGAAACACCCACCCCAACATCAACAATTACAGCAACTTGGGTTCCGCCGACATTAAATGATTATTCGATTCAAACATTGATTGATACCAACGGGAACTGTGAATTACCCTGCTGGTGGGGACTAGTTCCAGGGAAAACTACAAAAGAACAAGTTATGTCATTTTTTGATCAAATTGACATTAATAAAATAGAAAGTTTGGGACAAGTAGAAAGAAATAATCCGGATGGTGTAGAAGTATTGATGGAAGAGATCGTAATAACGTACCACCTTCCTGGAGGAAATGGTATCGGAGATTTGGTTTTGGTTTTCTGGGATAATGTTTTAGTCTACATTCATGTAGATGAGGATACAGCAAT
>PABH01000046.1 GCA_002702705.1 Anaerolineaceae bacterium | reverse complement strand
TTAATCATAACCACCCGTAAAACGGGTGGTTTGCTCTGAGGCTAAAAGCCTCTGTTACCGGCCAGCGCCTAAAGACGCTGGCTTTCACTTTGTTCAAGCCAATTGCCTTTGCCCCTTTTGCTTCCCCCTAAAGGGGATTTTACTTCTGCTTACCCCTGAAGGGGTCTTCATATTCTTTCACACTCAACTTATCAAGCGCTATATCTTGCTTTTCCTGCTCGGCTATATATTTTTGGATTGTCGCTTCGTTTAATCCCACTGTGCTTACATAGTATCCTACTGACCAAAAATGCCGATTCCCATACTTGTATTTTAGATTCGCATGTTTGTCAAAGATTATCAAGGCGCTCTTCCCTTTCAAATACCCCATGAAACTCGATACGCTTATTTTTGGCGGGATACTTACTAACATATGTACATGATCTGGCATCAGATGCCCTTCGATGATTTCTACCCCCTTATATCCACATAACTTTCGCAAAATTTCGCCTATACTTTTTTTATATTCGTTGTAGATTACCTTCCATCTATATTTTGGTGCGAAGATGATGTGATATTTACACATCCATTTGGTATGCGATAAACTATTACTACGGTTTGCCATGCTTTTCCTCTCTTTGCTTTTTTTGTGGCTTGAACTCCTACAATTCTAGCAAAATGGCTTTTCATGGTCTAACCTTTTGTCTTCCACCCGCTTAGCGGGTGGATTTTTGTTTCTCTCGCTTCGCTCGCTCAACTGACTAAAGTCTTATAAAAGAAAAAACCGCCTCAAAATGAAGCGGTTTTTTGTTGTTTATCGAAACCAGATTTGTGTACAAAACAGAATAAAGAGTATCCAGGTTACAGAGAACACACCTGCAACAGAAAGTCCGGCTAAAAGTGAATACCAGGTATATCGTCTTGCTTCGGATCGGGTTAACTGTGTGCCTTGCGGCACTTTGTTTGACATTTGTCCGTTACGACGGAGGCTTTTATCAAACCACCGCATACCTTCAACATTCATATCACAGATCACTCTGCCATCATCATCTTCATATTGTTTTTTTGATTTATTTACCATCATCTTACCTCCAAATTAATTGTAAAGATGACAAACCACCGTATGTCCTGGTTCAATTTCCTTTACTTTTGGAACTACGCGGGTACAAATATCCATACATTCCGGACATCGGGTGTGGAATTTGCATCCAGAGGGCGGATTAGCTGGGGAAGGAATACTTCCCTCAAGGATTATACGGTTCATCTTTGCTGCCGGATCAGGCACCGGAGCAGCGCTTAATAAAGCCTGGGTATAGGGGTGCAGTGGGTTTTTGAAAATGGACTTTTTACTGCCATACTCGACTAGGTCACCCAGGTACATCACACCGACCTCATCAGAGATATGTTCTACCACAGAAAGATCGTGCGAGATGAAAAGATAGGTTAAACCTAACTGGTCTTGTAAATCTTTCAGCAGATTGATAATCTGAGCCTGAATTGAAACATCCAAGGCAGAAACTGGCTCGTCACACACAATAAAATCAGGGTTTAAAGCCAGTGCCCGAGCAATACAAATCCTTTGACGTTGTCCACCTGAAAATTCATGGGGATAACGATCTTTGTGATAAGGCTCCAAGCCACATGATTTCATGATATGGTCAAGATACTCGTCATAGCCACTTTTTGGTACGATTTGATGTTCCTTGACCGCTTCTCCGATGATCTCGCTGACAGGAAGGCGTGGTGAAAGGCTTGAAAATGGATCCTGAAAAACAATCTGCATCTGGGGACGAATACTTCTTAGTTCTTTGCGATCCATTTCAAAGACATCTTTCCCATTGAACAGAACCTGGCCGCTTGTCTTTTCGTTTAACCGCAAGATCGTCTTACCAACAGTCGTTTTTCCACAACCAGATTCCCCTACCAATCCCATCGTTTTTCCACGTTGGATCGAAAAGCTAATACCATCAACAGCTTTAACGTATCCAACCACACGTTGCATCAAGCCAGCTTTAATCGGAAAATACTGTTTAAGATCTTTAACCTCTAATACAGTGTCTTTCATCCGTTTATCGTTTTTTAACTGTTTTTCTTCCATACTTAATCCTCTGAGTGGCCATCAATGTAATGATAACAAGTCACCATATGAGTGGGGGTTACATATTCTTCCCGCGGGTACATACCATCACATACTTTCATTCGCCTTTCACAGCGATCCTTAAAATAGCAGTAATTGGGCATGTTAATCGGATTGGGAACACTGCCTGGAATACTATATAACCGATCTACAGAGCGGTTAATCACAGGTTTCGATGCCATCAGACCGACTGTATAGGGGTGAAGCGGGTTATGAAATACTTCCAATGCAGTTCCTTTTTCAACAATCCTTCCTGCGTACATCACCACAACATAATCTGCCATTTCTGCGATGACACCTAGATCATGCGTGATAAGCATGATACTGGAATTGATCTTGTCTTTCAAATTTCTCAACAAGTCGAGAATTTGTGCTTGAATGGTAACATCCAAAGCAGTGGTTGGTTCATCAGCGATAATCAATTTTGGTGTACAAGCAAGTGCCATAGCAATCATCACACGCTGACGCATACCACCGGAAAGCTCATGTGGATACATCTGATACACGCCGTTATTGTTCGCAATACCGACCATTTCGATCATCTCGAGTGAAAGCGCTTTTACATCTTCCTCTGACATGCCAACGTTATGGAGCTTAATGACCTCATCAATTTGATCACCAATACGAAACACCGGATTTAAGCTCGTCATCGGCTCTTGAAAGATCATTGAAATCTTACTACCACGAATTGTCTCCATGACATGAGTGGGGGTTTTGGCAATATCATAAACTTTGTCACCTGAATCAAAACGGATTGCGCCCTCTACAATCTGGCCTTGTGGACGCTGAACAAGCTGCATCAAAGATAATGATGTAACTGATTTACCACAGCCCGATTCACCAACAACACCAACCGTTTTTCCTTTCGGCACAGAAAATGAAACTCCGTCAACCGCTTTTACTGTACCAATATCGGTAAAGAAATAGGTGTGTAAATTATCAAATTCCACCACATTTCTTGGATCTTTCATGGTCGTAACATATTCACTTTCGGATACATTTCTGCGATTGCGTTCTCTTTCGATCCGATCTGTGGTACGGCGATTTTCACGAGCAATTTTTGCCAATTCTCGTGCAGAGATATGGTTGGAATCATCGGATTTCATTTTTTGTTTGATCCAGTTAAAGAGGGATTTTTTTTGTTTATCCATCAGTACTTCCTACCTTTTCATCTTCGGATCATATGCATCTCGAAGTCCATCACCTACAAAATTAAAACCAAGCACGGTTAAGAGGATCAGCATACCCGCTGGAATCCACATGAACCAGAAGTTGGTCATAACGAAAGCATCCGATGCTACATTGATAATACTACCCCAAGAAGCGAGTGGATATTTTACACCCAAACCAAGAAAACCGAGGGTTGCTTCCGTAATAATAATTCCACCTAAACCTGCTGTTGCATAAACAATCAACAATGGCATAACATTCGGGACGAGATGCTTGAAGATTCTACGGCTGGTACGAATACCTGCCGCTTCGGTGGCTACCATAAAATCCAATTCGCGCAGAGAAAGGATCTGACCACGCACAATCCGGGCCACGCCTGTCCATCCCAACAGACCGAGTATCATCATCAAAAGGAAGATACGAGCCCTTGGAGCTACTTCTAACGCATCCATTACGGAACCAAAAATTAACACCATCGGATAAAATGGAATACTATTAAACAAATCAACAAAACGCATTAAGGCCGTATCAACCCAACCGCCGAAATAACCGGAAATACCACCGATTACAATGCCAATGAAGACCTCAATAAAGATAACAATAAAACCAACGAGTAACGATACCTGACCACCATACATTAACCGAGTCGCTACATCCATCCCATTGTTATCCAACCCAAGCAAATGACTGGCTGATGGATTTTCATAAGTACGAATTAGCTCTGTAGGGGTTTCTTTCTTAATATTATAGGTATTGTTTACCCGCACAATCGTATAATCTTCCGTTTCACCATTTTCATCGGTATAAGAAAATTTCGTTTCACGATCATTAATCGCTTCTCGCACGGATGCTTTAAAATCAACAGTGAGAAAGATCGATTGATCAATCGGATTCACGATGATATCAGAAATTTCAGCATACTCGCTGCCGCTGGAATCCAAAACAGTAACCTGACCATCATCGTAACGAAGCGAAAAGTTTTGGCTGTTCACTGTATATTTTGTTTGATCCTGAGCCATTGCTTGTGTTGTAGCCAGTTTAAATTGATAAGATGAAACGGTATCACTATCTGACTCATTATATGGATCATAAACCGATAACATCGCAAGTGCCACATCGTGTTCAGTGGAAATCTGAGCTGCTTTGTTCTTTTGTGTAATTCGATAGGTCTCCCCATCAACTACAAAGACATCCTCACCTTCTTTAACAGCTTTTAAATATGCAGTTTGGAGGGCTTTGGGTACGCTATCCCCTTTAACGGGAGTAAATATTTTTAGCAGTACTTCCGCCACAGGGTCAAGCTGTAAGATACGATAGACACCTTCACTCTCTTGAACATAGTAAAAAACATTATCTTCGTAAGTAAACGTATCGGTATTACTGCCCAGCGCTAACAAGAATTGGGCCCGCTCACCACTGCTAAAACTCTCACCATCAGCAACGGTATAACGCAATTCCTCATTATAAATGGCACCGGCAAACTCTTTCGACATACTGCCAACACCTTTAAAAACCTGAGTTTGTTCATAAGGTGAAAACAGCGGTCCTAAAAAGGAAAAGGTAAACATAAAAAACAGAATTACCAGACCAACGACAGCAAGCTTATTACGAATAAATCGTTTGAAGACCAGCATACCTGGAGAAAGTACTTTAACACGTCGAGCATCATCCAGGTGCATTTCATCTTGTGGATCGTCAATATTTGTGATTTCTGTTTCTAGATCTTTATTAGTATTTTTAATGTCAGCCATAAATCATCCCTATTAATTCGCTCTCACTCGAGGGTCTACTACTGCGTACATAATATCCGCAAGAAGGAGACTGATCTGTGTCAGTACGATGATAAATGTTGTGTAAAACATGGCAAAGGGAATATCACCACGAATAATGGCTTGGAAAGAAATATATCCAATGCCCGGAATCTGGAAAAGTGTTTCCGTAATCAATGCACCACCAAACATGGATGGAATGATATAACTCATGTACGAAACCAAAGGTATTAATGTATTCCGAAAAGCGTGTTTATTGATTACCACGCGTTCCGAAAGGCCTTTTGCCCGAGCCGTGCGAATATAATCGGAATTAAGAACTTCCAACATATTGGTACGGGTATAACGCATTAAACCACCCACAGAAAGCATCATGAGGGTAAAAATTGGCAATACCATATGATAACCAATATCCATCGCCTGTTCAAAAGGTGTCATGGAATTAAAGAACCTACCAGTCAAACCATAAAGATCAAACCAACCCAACTGAATGGAAAATACATATTTTAATATGGTTGCCAGGAAAAATGTGGGCAGCGATATACCCATTAAAGCAAACACGGTAATAGCGTAATCCGTCTTGCTGTATTGTTTTCTTGCAGCTAATATCCCCAATGGGATAGAAATAAAAATTTGAACAATAAATGTGATGATATTAATGATAACTGAATACCAAATGACCTGAGAAAACTTTTCGGTAACCGGGATACCATAATGCCATGATTCACCAAAATCACCTTGAATTGCATTTTCAAGCCATCCAAAAAAACCAGGGACAATGCCAACATCTAATTTGTAAACCTGATTAAGCTGATCAAGCCATTCTTGATAAGTTTTTGTGCTTAAGGGGTTGCTGGCTCTTTGCCTTGCAATTGTTTCCACATAGGAGGTTGGCAAGCTGCGGATGGTAGTGTAAATTACCATCGCACCAAAGAGGGAGATGAACACCCCGAGAAAGAGTCTCCTCAAAATAAAATTACGCATATTTATCCTTTATCCATTCAACCATAATTTAAATCTAAACGGTGATAAAGAGTCAAATATTATGTGAGCCCACCGGTTGGTGGGCTCACAATTACTTAAGAATTCTTACTAGAAACCACCGACGATTAACGCATCTCAACTAATTCGATGTCGTTTAACCAACCCCAGAAAGTTGTGATATCGGGGGTGATTGTATCGATGTTAATTCGTTCGGTACTGAAAATAACACTGTTTTGTCGTTGATAGGTCGGTACTTCGACTGCCCAATCGATAATCAGATCTAAAGCTTGTTTGTAAATTGCTTTACGATAGTTCTGATCATCACTCTTGCGAGCGTCAACGATCAATTGATCCAATTGTGCATCACGGATGTGATAATGATTGGAGTCGGAACCACCTTCACCAACAACGCCTGAGCTGTGGTAAACCTGGTACATATCGGGATCAATGGTAGCGCCCCAAGCAGCAGTCCACATTTCCTGTGTGCCGGAATCTAATGCATCCCAAAGGATATTTGCATCAGCGGGGTCATTGATTTTTAATTCCATGCCAAGTTTTTCGAAGGATGTTTGTGCGCCAGTTAAGATAGCAAATGCGGGGTGGTCACCAGTACCATCACCAGGAACAATCACTTCATAACTCATCTTTGCGCCTTCGGGAGCAGCGGTAACTTTACCACCTTCAACGGTGTAACCAGCGGCTTCAAAGAAACCAAGAGCGGCGGCTTCAGCAGCAGCGTATTTCTCTTCTGGTGTCATTTCAGCTGTGTAGATAGGATCGCCGTTTACATCGGTTGAGAAAGCAACTTTGTAATCTTCATCGGTCGGCTGTGGAGCTGCCCATGAGGTGTTGGAGATCGGGTAGTTAATTACGGATGCAGCTTCGCCATAATAGCTGTCGATGGCAACATCACGGTAAACTGCTAACAGGGTAGCAATACCCTTGCGTAAGTTCTTGGAAGCTTCGGAACCAGGTTCGCCGCCAACATTGACTGTATCGGCGTTGATACCAGCGTAACCATAACCCAAGTTGTCGACTTTACTGGTGGTGATGACATCACCGGTAATTTCGCCATTGGAGTTATAAGAAGCAACCTCTTCAAAGCGAGAGCGGGAACCCGTCATTTCGCCAGCATCGGCTGTGCCAGTCTGGACAGCAGAAGCAACTTCAGCGGCAGCAGTTTCTTTAAATTGCAGTTCAGCAATTTTTGGGCAGCCACGATAGAAATATTCATTGGCTTCAAAGTAAACAACACGGTTATCGTATTTAACGAATTTATATGGACCAGCACCAAGTGGGGTTGCGGTCAGGCTTAATTGTTTGGAGAGGTCACCAAACTCAAAACCGAACATATTGTTTTCGTAGTCATACAGATCGGTGCTTCCATAATAGTGTAATGGAGCAACCTGAATACCAAGGATGGAGTAAACTGCCGGAGCAGAGAAACCATTCACGGTTACTTCGACGGTGTAATCATCAACTTTGACGATACCAGCGATGTTCGGAACACCTTCGCCGCCCATACCTTCATCCAACGGACCCCAGTATCCAATAAAGCCTGATTTTACATTACCGAGTAAATCAGCAGGAGCGTTCACAGGTTCAATGGAACCATAGGTTTCCAAATCGCCTTCATAAGCTGCATAGGCTTCGTTGTAATAGTCTTCAATGGTCGGGAAAGATTCGGTCAGGTCCCAGGTATTACCTGTTGCGCCACCCACTAAAGCACCATTTTCATCTGTGTCAGCAAAGCCCCACAGAGCCATACCAAAGGCAACTTTCAAACCTTCATTTGCAGAGATTTCATCTGGGGTTAAGCCCATAACGGCTTCACCGTATGCGTCAAGATAATTTGCCATGATGTAATCAACGATGCTTTGAAGATCATTCACCCAAGTTGTAACAAATCTTGTCCAGAAATCTTCTTGTTGTTCTTGAGTCCATAAATCGGCATCAGTCCATTCATGGTCTGGGCCAGCTGCGTAAATTGCATCAGCAATGCCAGCATATTTATCGAACACTTCACTGGTGGTTTGAGTTTGGTAATCTTTCAAACCAATGATGTCATAAGAGCCGAGGGTTGTTGAACCCACATAGGACGGATCCAGGAATGTGTAATAGCTGAAGATCAAATCGTCAGCGGTTACCGGCACACCATCAGAGAATTTCATACCAACACGCAGGCGGGCGGTGTATTTGGTTGTATCAGTTGTATCATCATATTCAACCTTAACATCCGCGGGGCCTTTGTAAAGATAATCGGTACCGTTGTAACTAACAGTTTCACCTTCAATTGCATTGAAGATGATGCCGCCGACACGATCAGTGGTCAGCAAAGCAACTTGTGTCATTGTTGCAACGTCTTGGTCATAACCAGTATCAGCAAAGAATGGGCTGAATTTTTGTGAGAAATCCTGGTAAGCAACAACAAGCGGCGTATCAATTGTTGGCGCTGTTGGCAAATTCTCAGCAAACGGTTCATCCGGGAAAGCAACTTCTTCCACCGGGGCTTCGGTAGCTTCCGGTGCTTCCGGTGCTTCGGTAGCTTCCGGTTCGGCCGGTGCGTCGGTTGCTGCCGGCACATCAGTCGTTGCAGCTGGTGTCGGAGCGCAGGCGCTCAGTGCAAACACTGCAATCAATAAAACATTTAGCACTACGAACAGTTTCTTTGACTTCATTTCTACTCCTTTGAAGACTTTTAATGGTGAAACAGATAATTCACCTTTTTGTTATTATAATTGTATCTATATACCAGTGCAAGGAATTTTGGGATTGACCTAACTGACAAACGTCACATCATTATAAAAATATCCATAAATTGTAATAATTGAAAACTGATTCGAAGGCAAAAACACCTTTTTCAGAGCAGTTTTGTGTATATTTAGGAAACCACTATCCAAAAAACTTCGTAATCAGGTTGTTTTTTACAAAATTTATTTTTTTATTTACAGCTGTTCCTTTGTTTCACTGATCGTTGGATTGATTTTTCTTTGAGAATGGATAATGGCATAAACAGCCGCCACAACCAACACCTCAATCAAAAGATAAAATATATCAAGATCGATGCGATTTCCATCTGCAATAAATAATAGAAAAAAAATATCACCTAATACACCAATACCAAGGAAAACAAAGAACACCCAACTTGAAGTTTTCATTCGTTCAAAGGAATTCCCAATTTCATCCCGGCGGTATTTCCTTTTTTCTTTAGGTAATCTTAAAATTCCTTCTGTTAAATATAATAAAGGGAAAAAAGCAAGTGCATAAGGTATAGCTACGTACATTTGATACATACCACGATTATTTAAAAATCCGCCAGCAATATGCAATACAATAATTACAGCTAAAAGCAGTAAACTGTTTCTTTTAAATCGAAAGAGGTCAGCCTCATCCAATGGGATCTCATAATAGTCGCCGCGATAAACAATTTCCTCGTGTTCGCGTCCATCCTCACCGGTAGTTACGACCGTTTCATAATCATCTTTGTATTTGTTCAAAGCCATATTTCCAATCATATCATAGATTATTACTGAGTAAATGGATGTATTTTTGATTTCCGATTCTTTACTTCGTCTCTTTTATAATTTTTTGTGATGCATACCACCCAGTTAACATAGCGATCGGAACGCCAGCCGGAGAATACGCCCATTGACCAGCTTGAAAAATACCGGGAATGGGTGTCAACACGGATTTTGGAATATCCTTTAATTGATTTACTACAGGAACTTCTGATTCAAACGACCATCCGGTAATGGCGCCTTCAGAACTTCCAGACACTTTATTGATCGATAATGGTGTTGAAGAAAATTTAAATAGAACATCCTGATCAAGATCCTTGTAAACAGTCTCGGAAAAAATGCTGATGATTTGATTTTCTATTTTTACCTTAAATTCATCATACCAACCTGCATTTTTAATTATTTCAAATATATCATAATCAAACAAGCAGCTTATCATTATTCCGGTCTGGCCATCAGGCGCTAAATCAGGATCCCTCAAGGCTGGTATCGAAACTTCGTAAGTATTTAAACGGCAATATTGTTCTACCCAATTTAAATAATCCTCTTTTGATTTTAAATCAAAAGATTCAACCAACAGTTGCCTTTCTGTTCGACTGATTTCCCCTAACCCGTCTTTAGATGGCGTGAAAAACATGTGACTGCCCCCATTTTCTAGAAAATAGGAGGATGAACGATCCACACCCAAAAACAAGATAAAAACAGATTCAGCACCTTTGGCAGAAAGAACCTTAACTTTTTGTGTTTCCAGTTGTTTTTTTAATGTCTCATCTAAGTGAACCGAATTAAGATTTTGATAAAGTGTCTTGAGATCAGCTGCCCAGATAAGATGATCATATTGATAACTTTCCCCTTCCGCATCGGTTACGATCGATTTTGATGGATCCACTTCGACGATACGGGTATTGAGTTTGATATCTCCCCCACCGGTTAAAACCCTTTCTGTTACAAGAGAAGCCAAAACACCGGTTCCTCCTTTTGGATAAAAATAATCAAGATAAACATAAAAATAACCTAAAGCAAAATAAGTTGGTGTTTGTCGGAAAAAAAACTGGGTTAATATATCAATTAATGATTGGTTATTTGTTAATTTCTTTAAATAAATTTCCATTGGTTCATTAAATTGGTTAAATTTTCTGAGCGCATGTAGAAATTTAAATGTCCAAGGGATTAATTTTCTAAAAACAAATTTCTTGTTTTGCAGTACATCTCCAAAATTGGGGTTATCAAATTCATATAAAACTTTTGTATATTCTGATAATTGAGAAATGATGGATATGATCTTTTCGATATCCGTTTTATTTTCGGGATAAAGTTGGAACAATAACCGTTGATATTCCTTAATTTTCTCCATCGAATCAATAAGCATTTGTTTATCTTCCACTCGAATAGAAATTATATTTTCTAAATATTCCAAATGAATATCCAATTCTTTAAGGATAGGCTTCACAATCCCTGAATTCACAAATGCCCTTGGTCCTGAATCAAAGAAAAAACCATCTTTTTCAAATGTACTTAATAACCCACCAACACGATTATTTTTATCAATGAGTAACACCTGATAGTTTTCTTTCACCAAATATGCTGCTGCGGTTAAACCCGCCATACCTGCCCCTACAATAACGACATTTTTCCCTTTGGATTTCATCTTATTCCACCTAACTCACAACTTAATAACCATAATTTTTCAGCTTCCTCCTTATCAAACGCAGGGGGGGCTGGTTCTTCTTCTGTTGTAAGATTAAAAAATTTACCTGAAATATTATCCAATGCCCTGGATACACCCAAAAAATACAAAGCTTCTGCAGAAACTTCCGGTGATTTTGCTGTTTTATCAATAAAAACACTTTTCATCCATTTGTAGAATTTACCATTGTTTTGTCCGCTGTTGGTTTTTACATTTCCAGGATGCATCGCATTAATAGTGACATCGGTATCCTTAAAATATTCGGTAAATTTAATCATTGAAAGTAATTGTGCCATTTTTGCGGCACCATAACTTTTTAATCCCGTATAATGGTGTTTTTCCCAGGCTAAATCATCCAAATATAAACCTGAAACAGCAAAACGGTGTGCTTCAGAGTTAACAAAAATAATCCGTCCGTTGTTTTGTTTCAAGAATTTTTCTCGTAAATAATAATTAATGATAAATGAACTAAGATAATTGGTTTGAAAAACCATCTCCAGGTTATCCCCTGAAAATGTTTTTTTGGTAACATAGACACCAGCATTATGGATTAAAACGTCGATATTTCTATCAAGCACCATCAATTGATTTGTTAGTGAATGTACCTCTGTTAATTTTGAAAAATCTGCAATTAAATAGGAACATTGAGTACCATACTCATTTCTTATTGTTTCACACAAATCTTTTGACTTCTCTTCGTTCCGATTGATACATAATAAATCCGCACCACGAGAAGCAAATTTTTTTGCCGCCGCATACCCTATCCCTGAAGTTGCACCAGTAATTACAACAAACCGTCCTTTAAAATCATCTTCACATATTTTTGGCTCTCGCTGAAGATTTCGCATCATTGCGCCAATATTGGACCATTTATATTCTTTTCGATATTTTATCAAATTTCCTCCTGTTAATTTAAAATACCTTTAATGTTTTGAGACTTTCGTTCATGATAGGGATGAATTTGCCAGAACCTTTCGATCTAAAAAAAGAAACCAATTATTTTTCTGAAATTTTGATCAAAATAAAAGGGCCACCAAAAATATAACAATGAATGCAAAAATCATTATTCCCAAAACGATTGAATAGTTTTTTGGATTAATCTCGCCACTTTTATCCATCTTCCTGATCAAAGGAAATAACCGCCAATAAAAAGTTGCGGTTGCCACGGCGAGAATCATCAGACTGAAACGTTGAATTTCTGCATCCGCAAACAAGATGAGCATACCCAAAAGTAATATAAAAATTAATTTTACACCGGCGACCCAATAAATAAGATACTTAATAAAATCATGAATTTCCGGATATTGTTTTGATTTCTCCCAAGCGGTAAAAACTCCGACAGCATTCGCATTTTTTGAACCGGGAGAAAAATACAACATAAGAACATTTGATAGTTCTAAAAAAACAAATATCAAAATAACTATCTGTATAAGGGACATCGTTATATTATTCCTGTTTTTAAGAGAATGTGGACAAAGCACTCTTCAATATAGGATAATTACAATAAATATTATATTATAACTTTCGAGAAAAACGATTGTTGTAGCTCATATGACCATATACAACTGAGGCCAGCTTTTTTTCATGAATCGTTGAGTTTAGTCTACATACACTGGATAGGTATCAACAAGCACATAAATGGTCCTCATGGAAGATATATCTTCGTCTGGATCAAAAGTAAGCGAAACGGATTTGATCGTTCCATCCGAATTTACCTCTATTGAAGTATTGTTGGTATAGTATAACGGCAGTGGGGTTCCTGTTTCATCCGCTAACATAATGGAGTAAACATGCTCACTCGCTAACAATGAAGAGTTCACAAACTCAGCGGTTACTTTATCGTTTTCTTCATTTAATAACACCGTACCGATGCCAATGGGACTGGAAACATTATCCCAAGCTGTGATTTCCGTTCCACCCCGAACAAACATCTGCCCGGTTTTAAATTCACTCATCCCCACCAACTTTAGTCCCAAACCATAAAATTCAATTTCATCGCAGTTTGCAACAGCAATCACGGCGGCGCTGTCCTCAAACTGGCCTTTTTCATTCAGCACAGTACTGATTCGATAGGATGAAAAAGGCATATCCCACGAGCCAATAAACTTGATTTTATATCCATCATAATTGGATAAGGTCACAAGCCCTTCATTATAATTAAGCAACAGCGGGTAACGGGTGATTGCTGATGGATCAATTGCAGTTTTTCCATTTTCGTTGAGTCGTCCTTCGATTACCCACATCACAATTTGATCGTTTTTATTTTTCGCAACTGCACCCGCCACATAATGCAGCGAGTCAAAACCAATTTGGTTATAGGATGGCAGCATAGAGGGGGTTGGTACGGAAAGACGCGAAAATTCAAGAACACTTTGCTGCTGGGTTTCAACTGCTGTCACAAATGGGTTATCGACACCAGGCAGTTGATTAATTTGAAATGTGAAATTTTCTTCCAAAGAGCCTGCTTTTTTGCCGCCAAAAAACTTTAAGCCAAAACGCTGGAGGTTCGTTTTGTAATCTGCGGTTACATTAATGGTGAGATTTCCGTTGGCATCCGCTTGCCATTCTTCTCTTGGAATAATATTGATGAATTTATTTGTCGCCCCGACCTCTACCCGGTAATTCTGGTTATTCGGTATGCTAACGGTTACACTTTTTCGATCCATAGCAGACAACAGGTTATCTCCCTGATCACGAACCGATAGGGTTAAGGTGATGGGTGTATTTGCGTCAATCGTTTTATCTGGCTGGAGTTTTAATGCGCCAAATGAAGATGTATAAATAAGATTTGCACCATCAGAAGGCATATACTCACCTTCGGAGAAGGATCGTTTATCAGCTTTGCCTGTCTCTGTTAACGGATAGTCATAAGGCACAAAAAACACCTCACCACTTTCCCCAGCGATATAAACCCCATCAAAGCCCAAAGCTGGAGATGCATTTAGATCATTTCTGGGATCGGTACTACACTGATAACTCCACCGCAGTGTGCCGTCGGCATTAATACTGTATAGTTTTCCCTCCCCATTACCAAAATAAATGGTATCATTGCCATCAATCGCTGGTGATGAACGGATCGGTTCAAGGGTATCAAATTCCCAAATCGCCTTGCCGGTATCAGGGTCAATCGCATATACTGTTCCATCGGTGCTGGCTTGAATAATCGTGCCATCCGAGAGCTGTGCAGGACTGGCATATATGTGATCTTTTGTGCCAAACTTCCAAAGCAGTTTTCCAGAGTCTTGGGCAAAAGCACGTAAAAACCCATCAAAGCCCCCCACAAGGACAGCACCTTTTTCCGATGTGTTTGTTAGCATGGTAGTTGCAGCTACAGTACCAAAACTTCCTGTTCGCCATAGGCGGGTTCCATCCAGATTGTATCCAAACACATTCTGCAGGATTTGATAACAAGAGGCAAAAAACAATTTACCGGTTTTTATATTAACCGAAGGTAGAGACCAAACCATTTCATTCGCTGGAAATATTGTCTTTTTACCGCCGGTTTCTCGGTCAAGAGAATAGACAAGATAATTATCATTAGGTGCTAACAAAGTACCATCCGGCAAGATGCCAATATTTCCTTCAAACCAATTTACATTGTAGGTCTTGATGTCAAATTCTTTTTCAACTTCCTCAACGGTATGCGCAGGTGATTTCCAAATGACTTCGCCAGTCTCTCGGTCCACTTTATAAACATTGGCATCACCAGATCCAAAATAAACAAAACCTTGATCATCCAAAAGTGCAGAAGAATCGATGATTTCCCCTGTTTTAACACGCCATTTTACGGTTCCATCAGGATTAAGGGCATAAAAATAAGTGTCTGCTGAACCGATATAAACAATACCGTCTTTATCCACAACCGGAGAAGAAAAAATCCCTTTGCCCGTTCGAAAACTCCACGGAGAAAGGTTACTTATTGAGGGTTTTACCGCAGAACGCCCATTTTGCAATTCATTCGCACGAAATTTTGCCCAAGGGCTGGCTGGATCAAGGGGAATGGCATATTCAAATGTGCCAGTAGATGTCATGGTTGTAGTGGGCGCAGGAGAAAAGTCATATTTTCCAAAAGGTACAAACATAACAACAAAAATGATCGAAACAACAAAAACGACAGCTAGTAATATTTTGAGACCGAGCCGTCGTTTTTTTAGTGATTTCTCATTACCATTATTATTTGAACGTTTTAGTTTATTCGTTTCCATACGAGACCACCCATTTCTTTTGTAGGTTGTTATATCCGGTTTTAAGATTGAGTCTAATTAGAATGTGACAGAGAATATTCGCGGTTAAGAAAATTAAATACTAGGCTTTTATGGAATTAACAATCGTACCGTGATCCGGCAAATTACGGCGTTCCTCACCTGCGTCCAATGAAACATAAGGCATACTCCATCGGAAAATCCATTTTGCGTCTTCAGGTGTGACGTTAACACAGCCATGTGAGCGCGGTTCTCCAAAGGCATTGTGCCAAAAAGCCCCGTGGATTGCAATACCACCTTGAATATAAACACACCAGGGAACAGCCGGTGTGGAATAACCACTGGTTGCATCACCTGCCGTCATGTTTTTTGAAATAATCTTCCAATGAGTCATGAGTGTTCCCGGCGGTGTGGAATAGTCTACTTCTTCACCAGAGTAATCCAAGGTGTATTTCACACCGGTAGATACCTGACAGTAAAACACTTCATGTTTACCTTCATAACAAGAGAGGGTCTGGTAATCCAGATTAAGGGTCATTGTTTTTTCTTCTGGATCAACATCCGGACTGATGGTAGAGACATCCTCATCGGTCAGTACTTTAAATCCAGCACCATCACCCCAGAAATACTCACCATATGACCCACCGTATCCATAACCGCGTCCATTACCATCTTCATTCCAGCGGTATTCAACAAAACCATTACTTGTTCTGATGTCATCCATCCAGACCACCTGCCCATAATATAGACGGGGTGGAAAATTATAGGTAATATGGTCCGTTAACCATGGAGAGGCGATCGAACCTTCATGGGCCAGATCGACATAAGGCACCGTGACCTCAGCCCAAAAGCCATTTTTACCCGCCGGAATTTCAGTGATGGGGGTGTTGGGTTTGTTCCGGGTTGGCTGTAACACCGATCCATAGACATATCCCTCAGGCGTTTCGACATATTTTTGGTTGGAAAGGCCACCGATTACACTGCCGACCACTTCCTGATTCCACGGCAACAATGTGTCCGCAGCCAGGTTTTTTACCACATTGTCCAATCCACCAGCATTTGTCGGTTTACTACGCAAGAAAACACCTGGATCTGTCACCCGCCCAATGATCTCACTCTCCGGGAACTGGGCCAGACGTTTTGGAGTGGCAAGATATTCCAATCCGGATAATTTCAAAGGACGGAATGCCAGGGTTCCCAAGCCTACACCAGCTAATTTCAAAAAATCTCGTCGTGATAAGTTTCTTTTTGCCATTCAGCCCATTATAACGCAACTATAAAATTTCTTCTTAAATTTAAACGTTTTATAAGGAAAGGTATTCTTTTCAAATGAATATCAAAAAGCCCTTGACTTGGAGTTAACTCCAAGTTGTATACTAAAAAATAGGAAGCCAAAAAATTAAGTAAATTGAATTGTTCAAAGTGTAGGAAATTAATGAGGCCCAGGAGAAATTGAATGAATAAAAAAATATCTCGGCGTGAAGCTCTACGAATTATGGCTTTGACATCAACTGCATTTCTTGTTTCATGTGCTGAACGAGCAAAAAAGCTGTTACCCACCCCATCACTGATTTCATCCCAAACACCAATTCAAACTTCCACATTAACTATTAACCCAACAGAAGTCTCTCATGATAAACCTTCAATAGAAATTGATACAGAAAAAGATATAAACAGAGCAAATGTCTATTTGACTAAAACTGTCAGTTCAGATGGATTATTACGGATCTACGAAGCAATTGGTCGAAAAGCTTTTGGAAAGGTAGCAATAAAAATCCACAGCGGTGAACCAGGTGGACACTATTTCCTTCAACCTGATTTTATTTCATCATTAGTAAATGAAGTGAAAGGCACGTTTGTAGAATGTAACACGGCTTATGGCGGCAGACGATCAACCACCGACTCTCATTTGGTTGTTATGGAGGAACATGGCTTTACATCTATTGCACCAGTTGACATCATGGATGCAGATGGAACCATGAGCATACCTGTAGTTGGTGGTAAACATCTCAAGGAGGTTATCGTCGGATCTCATTTGTCAAATTATGACTTTGTGGTCAACTTGGCTCACTTCAAAGGTCATATGATGGGTGGTTTTGGTGGGGTTCTCAAAAATATGGCCATTGGTATGGCCGCATCGGTGGGAAAAAGCCTCGTTCACAGCGCTGGCACACAAACAACTGGTTTTGGCATGGGTACACCGCAAGATGATTTCCTAGAGTCGATGGCAGAAGCTGCTAAGGGCATAGCGGATTATATGAAAGGAAATATGATTTTTATTGACGTCATGAAGAATTTATCTGTAGATTGTGATTGTATGAGCAATCCGGCAGCACCAACAATGGCAGATATTGGCATTCTGGCTTCACTTGATCCTGTCGCACTCGACCAGGCTTGTGTGGATTTAATTTATGCTGCTAGCGATAGTAAGAATGTAATTGAACGGATTGAATCTCGAAATGGCATCCACATTTTAGAACATGCTGAAACAATCGGTTTTGGTTCCCGCCAATATGAATTGGTCAGCATCGATTGATTATGATCAACAACAAACCATATTACCATGCCGAAGAAACGATTGAAACAAATATAAAAAATCCAAGAAAAATAATGAACACAAAATGCCAACCGATGAAACCAAAAACAATCGCTAAAATCGTTATTGATGTATGTATGACGATCCTGCTAATAGTCCTAATGGGTCGCCAGTTTTGGGGTGATGTCGCGCATGAAATCAAAACCACCCGTCAAACGGGTGGTTTGCTCTGAGGCTATAAGCCTCTTTTGCTGGCTTACGCCTAAAGGCGCTTGCTTTTCCCTCTCTTGAGAGAATCATTTTTATTGGTGTTC
>PABH01000045.1 GCA_002702705.1 Anaerolineaceae bacterium | reverse complement strand
AGAATTAATCGTACCAGTTGCGCTGGAACAAGGTCAAAGCTTCGCTATTCGCGAAGGTGGCCTGACCGTAGGCGCTGGCGTGATTACTAGAATCATTGAGTAGGTGAGAAATGGCAAAACAACGTATTCGAATCCGTTTAAAAGCATATGATCATCGCGTGTTAGATCAATCCGCGAAACGAATTGTTGATACTGCAGAACGCAGTGGCGCCCGTGTTGTTGGCCCAGTTCCGTTACCAACCAAAAAAGAACGGTTTACAGTTCGCCGATCAACCTTTATTGATAAAGATTCACACGAACATTTTGAAATTCGCACCCACAATCGATTAATTGATGTTTTGGATCCTGATTCAAAAACAATTGATATGTTGATGCGTTTGAATCTGCCCGCTGGGGTAGATATTGAAATCAAGATTTAGTTCTTTAGAAGTTTAAAAGGCAATAAATTGTAAAGGGCTGCCATTTTCTGGCAGCCCTTCTCAGCACGAATAAGTCGTGTTACAATTGTAAGGTTGTGGTTTTGTCGAGTCGCAACCTTGGCAATGTAAGAATGGCACCGTGAGCGTACTAGAAAAGATGCGGAGTATAGCAGCGAGCCATTGACTGCGTTGCGTTGGGGATGATGCAGCTTAGCCCAAGCTGACAGTCCCGCCAAAATTTATTTTTGATTGGAGAAAATTGAAATGTTGAAAGGGCTAATCGGCAAGAAAATCGGTATGACCCAGATTTTCGATGAAAACGGTGCCGCCATTCCGGTAACCGTCATCGAGGCTGGGCCTTGCTATGTAACCCAGGTTCGCACCGTTGAAAGCGATGGCTATTCTGCAGTGCAGTTGGGTTTCGGCGAGGTGAAGCCAAAACGTCTGACCGGTGGGCAACTCGGGCACTTGAAGCGTAACAACCTCAATATTCCTCCTTTGAAGTTTTTGCGCGAGTTTCGTGTTAAAAACCCAGAGGTCGTTGAAGGTGACAAGGTTTCAGTAGAAGTGTTTGTTCAAGGTGATCACGTTGATATCGTTGGCACTACCAAAGGCCGCGGTTTTCAAGGTGCAGTGAAACGTCATGGATTAGCAGGCGGTCCGAAGACTCATGGTCAGTCAGATCGTCATCGTGCTCCCGGTTCTCGTGGCGCAGGTACAACCCCAGGACGTACATATAAAGGTGCGCGCGGACCAGGGCACATGGGAAATGATCGAGTAACATCGCAAAATCTCAAAGTTGTTTTATTGGATGCCGAACGTAATCTAATTGGTGTGCGCGGATCAGTTCCTGGTCCTCGTGGTGGATTAGTGCTGATTAAAGAAGCACGTAAGAACTAAGGGAGCTGTGAGGCTATGCAAGTAGATGTTTTAAACATTGAGGGCAAAAAAGTTGACACAGTGGAACTTTCCGCTGCGATTTTTGAAGCCCCAATTAACATAGATTTGATGCACCAGGCTTATATTCGTCAAATGGCGAATGCTCGCTTGGGTACGCATGACACCAAAACCCGTAATGAGGTTGCTGGTGGTGGTCGGAAACCATGGCGTCAAAAGGGCACAGGCCGTGCTCGCCAGGGTTCCATTCGTGCAGCGCAGTGGAAGGGCGGTGGCCGCATCCATACACCCCATCCACGCAAATACACACAAGCAATGCCGCGTAAAATGCGCCGTGCTGCTTTGCGTTCTGCACTGTCGGTTAAAGCTTCTGAAAATGCAATCGTGGTTGTTGACAATTTCCAACTGCCGGATGCAAAAACTCGGGTTATGTCTGCCGTGTTGGAAAAACTGGTAGGTCAAGAATCCGCGTTGGTGCTCATTCCGGAAAAAGCCACATTTGAAGATGTGATTCGCGCTGCAAACAATTTGCCTGGAACGAAAGTTCTGTTAGCGAACTACTTAAACATTCGTGACTTACTTAAGTTTGATAAGGTCATTTTCCCGAAAGCATGTTTGGAAGTTGTAGAAGGATACCTGGGATAGGTAGGAGCTTATTATGAAAAAATCAATTTATGAAGTTCTCCGCCGTCCATTGGTGACTGAAAAAACAAACTATCAGGTGAGTAAACTGCACCAGTATGTGTTTGAAGTGTCTAGAGATGCTAACCGTTCTTTGGTGAAAGACGCAGTTGAGACGATTTTTGATGTAACCGTTCTGCGCGTCAATATCATCAATGTACCAGCCAAACGTACTCGTCGTGCACGCAGTCGTCGAATGGCCGTGCGTAACCCTGCTTATAAAAAGGCAATTGTTACATTGGCACCTCAGGATACCATTGAGATTTTTGAAGGGGTTGAATAATGGCTATTAAGATTTACAAACCCATTACCCCTGGTCAACGCAACATGACCGGATACGGTTTTGAAGAAATTACCAAAAGCAAACCGGAACGTTCATTAATCAAGCTGCGTAAAGCCAAATCTGGCCGTAACATGTATGGTCGTATTACGGTGCGCCACCAGGGCGGTGGTCATCGTCAGTTCATTCGTTTGATTGATTTCAAACGTGATAAACTGGAAGTGCCTGCCAAAGTGGCATCCATTGAATACGATCCAAATCGAACGGCAAGAATCGCTTTATTACATTATGCTGATGGTGAGAAACGCTATATCTTAGCCCCAGTCGGTTTGAAGGTAAGTGATGTCGTTGTTGCAAGTCCAGAAGCTGAAATTCGCCCTGGAAACAGTTTGCCCATTGCGCGCATTCCATTAGGTACTTTGATTCACAACATTGAACTGAAAGAAGGCCGTGGTGGTCAGATGGTTCGTTCTGCGGGTACAGCAGCACAATTATTGGCAAAAGAAGGTGATTTTGCTCAGGTGAGATTACCCTCTGGTGAGGTTCGCCTCGTCCGCCAGGGTTGTTATGCAACGGTAGGACAGGTTGGCAATTTGGATCACAAGAATATCAAATTAGGTAAAGCAGGCCGTAAACGCCACTTGGGTATTCGCCCAACAGTGCGTGGTACTGCGATGAACCCAAATGACCACCCGCATGGTGGTGGTGAAGGTCGTCAGCCGATTGGTATGCCAGGTCCTAAGTCGCCTTGGGGTAAACCCACGCTTGGATATAAGACTCGCCGCAATAAGCAAACGGACAAATTCATTGTTCGCCGTCGCTCTGCGGGTAAACGAGGATAGATTTTTCTGACGAGTATTTGAGAGGATTATCGATATGTCTCGATCGTTGAAAAAAGGGCCGTTTATACAGCCCAGATTATTAAAGAAAATTGAGCAGATGAATGCCCGTGGAGAAAAGAAGGTGGTTCGCACCTGGAGTCGTGCCAGCGTGATTTTCCCACAGATGCTCGGCCATACAATAGCCGTGCATGATGGCCGTCGCCATGTTCCGATTTATATTACGGAAAATATGGTTGGTCACCGGTTGGGTGAATTCGCACCAACACGCACATTCCGCGGTCATGTTGCTGAAAAATCTTCAAGAGGGAGATAAACTATGGCAACCGACATTCGTGCTAAATTGAGTAATTTGTCGTTCTCTGCGCAAAAAGTCCGCCTGGTGGTGGATGTGGTGCGGGGAAAACCTGTTGTAGAAGCCATGAACACGCTTAAATTCATGACTCAAGGATCTGCGGCACCGGTTGGCAAGTTGTTAGCCTCCGCCGTAGCCAATGCGGAAGAAAACTTCGGAATCAGCCGTGATGATTTGTATGTCTATCAAATTTTTGCGGATGAAGCACCAACCCGAAAATGGCGTCGATTTGGCGCACGTGGCCGCTTCAAACCGATTTTACGACGTTCTTCGCATGTTAGCGTTATTTTACGCGAACGCGAGTAGTCCTGGCTGTCTAGAAGAATAGGAAAACAGGAGAAATAATGGGTCGAAAAGTTCATCCGATAGGTTACCGTCTAGGCGTGATCAAGCCCTGGAGTGCACGGTGGTTTGCTAAAGATAAAAACTTTAGTGATTACCTGAACCAGGATCTTGAAATTCGCAAAATGATGGCTGGGTACTCCGATAAAGCCGGTGTATCCCAAGTTGAGATCGAGCGATTTCCCAGCAAGATCAAAGTGATTGTTCATACTGCGAAACCTGGGATTTTAATTGGTCGAAAAGGTGAAAATGTTAAAAAGGTTCGTACTGATCTGGAAACCTTAACTGGTAAAAAGATTGATCTGGATATTAAAGAGATCAAGAATCCTGATTTGGACGCATATCTTGTCGCTGTCAATATTGCTGGTCAATTAGAACGTCGTGTGGCATACCGCCGCGCAATGAAACGTTCAATTGGACAAGCAATGCGCCAGGGTGCCTTAGGTGTAAAAATCGAGGTATCTGGTCGTTTGGCAGGTGCTGAAATGGCACGTACTGTATGGTTACGTGAAGGCCGTGTTCCGTTGCAGACTTTGCGCGCAGACATTGATTTTGCTCGCCATGAAGCAATCACCACATATGGCAAGATCGGTATTAAAGTGTGGATCTACAAAGGTGACGTACTGCCGGGTTCAGAAGAAAACGCTGAACATACCGAAGGTGTGTACGTTAGTTAGTAGAATTCTAAGGCCAGATAAAATCTGGCTATAGTAGAGAGGTAGCTGCTATGTTGATGCCAAAACGTGTAAAATGGCGAAAACTAATGCGCGGTCGTATGCGTGGTAAGGCTTTGCGTGGTGCAGAGTTGCTGTATGGTGATTTCGGCCTGCAAGCACTTGAACCAGGCTGGGTTTCTGCTCGCCAAATTGAAGCAGCGCGCCGTGCAATCGTACGTTACATGCGTCGTCGTGGTAAGGTTTGGATTCGGATTTTCCCGGATAAACCATTTACCCGAAAAGCCGCCGAAACCCGTATGGGTAAAGGTAAAGGTAATGTAGAATATTGGGTTGCCGTGGTAAAACCGGGGCGCATTATGTTCGAACTCGCTGGTGTTCCTGCCGAAGCTGCCGTGCAAGCTTTAAAACAGGCTAGTTATAAGTTCTCGATTAAGACAAAAGTTGTCGCTCGGGATGAAGAGGTAGTAGGAGAGCAAGAATAATGAAACCGGCTGAAATTCGAAACATGTCAGACGAAGAAATTCGAAGCCGTATCGAAGATACGCGGGAAGAACTGATGAATCTCCGATTCAGAGTTGTGACCGGCCAGTTAACCGATACGAGCCAATTGAAAATCGTTCGTCGATCAATTGCTCGATTGGAAACAATCTTACATGAACGTGAATTAGTTCAAGAGCGGGAAGGTGAATAATGAATGAACGTCGTCGATTAACTGGCGTTGTCACCAGCGATAAAATGATGAAAACCGTAGTGGTTGAAGTCACCCGCACTTTCCGTCATCCTGTGTATAAAAAAGTTGTGCATTTGCGTAAACGATATAAAGCACATGATGAGTTGGGCTGCAAAACTGGTGATAAAGTTTTAATCGTGGAAAGTAGACCACTTTCCCGTGAAAAACGCTGGGTTGTTCAATCAATTTTACGCCACACAGGCGTGACAGAGTTGATCAGTGAGGACTCTGAAGGAGATTCTGTATGATCCAGAAAGAATCCCGATTAAAAGTTGCTGACAACACCGGAGCAAAAGAAGTTTTAGTGATCCATGTGTTAGGTGGTTCCGTCCGCCGTTATGGAAGAGTTGGAGATATTGTGGTCGCTACTGTGAAATCAGCTACGCCACAAGGGTCTGTAAAGAAAAGCGATATTGTGAAAGCAGTCGTAGTACGCTGTGCAAAAGAATGGCGTCGAGATGATGGGTCTTCCATCCGTTTCGATGACAATGCTGTCGTTATTTTGGACACAGATGGTCAAAATCCAAAAGGAACCCGTATCTTTGGGCCGGTTGCACGTGAATTACGTGAAAAAGGCTTTATGAAGATCGTCTCACTGGCTCCGGAAGTATTATAGGAAAACAATAGGAGTTTATAGCCGATGAGTATGAAAATTCGTAAAGGCGATACTGTTGAAATTATCAGCGGCCGTGCAGAAGATAAGGGTAAACGAGGTGAAGTAATTCGTGTTTTGACAGATTCTAACCGTGTAGTGGTTCAGGGCATTAACATGCGCACGAAACACCAAGGTCAGACTCAAAGTCAGGGACGAAATATTAACCCTGGAAAAGTTCGTTTTGAAGCACCCGTAGATGTTTCCAACGTTATGTTGGTCTGCCCAAAATGCAATAAGCCTTCCCGAGTTGGAATGCAGGTTGAGGGCGATACAAAATCTCGGATTTGCAAAAAATGCGAAGCTTTGATTGACGCTTAGGCCACCTGGGAGCTTTATAATGAATATAATGAAAGAAAAGTACCAGAATGAAGTTTTGCCAGTATTGATGAAAGAATTGGGTTTTACCAATATTCACCAAGTACCGAGAATATCCAAAATCTCTGTCAATATTGGTGTAGGCGAAGCATTAGACAATGCCAAAGCCATCGACGCAGCTGTCGGTGATTTGGAAACCGTTACCGGGCAACATGTTGTTGTTACAAAAGCAACCAAAAGTATTGCCGCGTTCAAGTTACGTGAAGGTCGTGCCATTGGTGCGATGACAACACTGCGCGGCGAAAAAATGTGGGCGTTTTTCGATCGACTGGTAAATGTTGCTTTGCCACGTGTGCGTGACTTCCGTGGGATTTCCCCCGATGCCTTTGATGGCCGTGGAAACTATACCCTGGGTTTACGCGAACAATTGATCTTCCCGGAAATCGAGTTTGATAAAATCGATAAAATCCGAGGTTTGGAGATAACCATTGTAACAACAGCGCAAAACGATGATCAAGCTCGCTTGATGTTGGGCCTGTTGGGGATGCCATTCAGAAAGGACGAATAATGGCAAAAAAATGCATGGAGTATCGTGAACAACGTCGTAAATATGCCGTTCAGGTGCGCAATCGCTGCCAGCGATGTGGTCGCCCGCGCGGTTATATACGCCGATTTGGCCTGTGTCGTATTTGCTTCCGCGAATTAGCGTTGGAAGGCAAAATTCCTGGCGTAAAGAAATCATCGTGGTAGCGCACGACCGGAGGTTATATCATGAGTGTTAATGATCCTATTTCAGATATGCTAACCCGCTTGCGCAATGGTTTGATGATTCAGAAATCAGTGGTCGCCATTCCAAGTTCTAAAATGAAAATGGAAATTGCCCGAATTCTGAAAGAAGAAGGTTATATCGAAGATTTCGAAGTAGCCGAAGGTGAAAAACCGCATCAAACAACGCTGCGTGTAAAAATGAAATATGTTGGTGAACGTCGTTTTAAACGACCGGTGATCAGTGGGTTGGAACGTGTTAGCCGCCCGGGCCGCCGTATCTATACCCGCAAACAAGATATTCCTTGGGTGCTTTCCGGAATGGGTATTTCCATTCTGTCCACTCCCAAAGGTGTAATGACAGGCCAACGTGCACGCCAGCTTAATGTAGGTGGCGAATTATTGTGCAAGGTCTGGTAGGTCTTGGAGGTAGAACGTGTCTCGTATTGGACGCTTACCCATTGTTGTTCCATCCGGCGTTGATGTAAAAATCGATGGTTTGGATGTGCGTGTAAAAGGCCCGAAGGGTGAATTGCAATTTCAATTTGCTCCTTCAGTGGTTATTACACAAGAAGGAAATGAGTTAATCATTACCCGTGAGTCTGAAGAACAGACTGCACGCGCATTACACGGAACAACAAGGGCAGTTTTAAGTAATATGGTAACCGGAGTAAGCACTGGCTTCTCCCGTGTCTTACAGATTCAAGGCGTTGGTTATCGCGCCGAAATGAATGGTCAGAATCTGGTGTTGCATGTTGGTTATTCCCATCCAGTCGTTTTCGAACCGGCTGATGGAATTAGCTATGAAACCGATAAACGTGGTTTAACCATCACGGTTCACGGTTATGACAAGCAGCAAGTTGGTCAAGTTGCGGCGAATATCCGTAAGGTTCGACCCGTTGAACCATACAAGGGTAAAGGGATCTTCTATGAAGGTGAACGAATCCGTCGCAAAGCTGGTAAAGCTGGTAAGAAATAGAGTAGGTGGACGTATATGGCAAAGCTGAGTCGTAAAGAACAACGTATGCGAAGACATGCACGTGTTCGTAAATACATCAGTGGTACGGCTGAACGCCCGCGTTTAGCAGTCTTCCGCAGCAGTGCAGAGATTTACGCCCAGGTGATTGATGATGTTGATGGCAGCACACTCGCATCTGCATCAACCATTGACCGTGCAGTTCGCGCGGAAATGGAAGGTTTGAACAAATCTGAAAAATCTCGCCTGGTTGGTAAGCTGGTGGCAGAGCGTGCAATTGACAAAGGAATTACTACGGTTGTATTTGATCGTGGTGGCTTCCGCTACATTGGCCGAGTTAAGGCTCTGGCAGAAGCAGCCCGCGAAGCCGGGTTGAAGTTCTAGGAAAGGAAAGGGCCTAACGATGGAAAAGAAAGAATTTCAAACAACCAATGAACAACAATATGACGAACGCGTAATTGAAATTGCTCGTGTCGCCAAAGTCGTAAAGGGTGGTCGTCGGTTCCAATTCCGTGTTTCGGTTGTAATCGGTGACAATAATGGTCGCGTGGGCCTGGGTGTTGGTAAGGCAAACGCTGTGCCGGATGCAATGAGAAAAGCTTCCGAGCGTGCTCATCGCAATATGCGAACTGTAGCCACGTATAACACAACCATTACCCATGAAGTTCTCGGAAAAGTAGCTGGTGCACGCGTATTGCTTAAACCTGCTTCCCAAGGTACCGGTGTTATCGCTGCAGGCGGTGTCCGTGCTGTTTTGGAAGCTGCTGGTATTCGCGACATTTTGACCAAATCTTTGGGTAGTGCCAATGTATTAAACGTTGTGAAAGCAACTTTTGATGCACTGGATCAACTGAAATCCCCCGAAGAAGAGGCTGCTCGCCGAGGCAAACCCGTGAAAGAATTAATACCTTTCTGGGATCGGAGGAAGCATGCCTAAAAAAGCAAATGCAAAAAAAATGATTAAGATCACATATGTGCGTAGTGCAATTGGCAATACCGAACGCCATAAAGCCACAATCCGCGCATTGGGTTTACGAAAACTGGGCCAATTTGTGGTTCAGGAAGACAGCCCAACCATTCGTGGTATGTTAAGAAAAGTCAATCATTTGGTGACTGTTGAAGAGCAGGTGGAAGAATGAAGCTTAACGATTTAGTTCCAAACGAAGGATCAAAAAAACGGCGAACCCGAGTTGGGCGTGGTATCTCAGCGGGTAAAGGTAAGACCGCTGGCCGTGGCACAAAAGGTCAAAAATCACGCTCCGGCGTGGGTGGCAACCTTTACCGCCAGGGTGGTAACCTGCCTTTTTATCGACGTTTACCATTTATGCGTGGTGAAGGCTTTACGCCGCCAAACCAGGTTGAATGGAATGAAGTGAATGTTGGTCAGTTGGCAAAATTTGATGCCAATACTGAAGTGACGCATCAATTATTGGCTGAAGCCAATATGCTGCATAAATCAAAAAATCCGGTTGCCATTTTAGGGCGTGGTGAAATCTCGGTTCCTTTAACCGTGAAAGTTCAACGCATCACAAAATCCGCTCAAGCAAAAATTGAAGCGGCTGGTGGCAAAGTCGAAATCATTGCTTAATCGCAGAAAAAGGAGACCCCTCGAATGAAACGGTCTGCATGGCGCTATTTATGGAAATCTGAGGATATTCGTAGAAAACTGGTAATGACACTGTTGTTGCTCATTCTTTACCGGTTGGCAGCCAATGTTCCGGTTCCGGGGATCAACCGAGAAGTGATTGCAGGTTTGGTTAATTCTGGAAGTGCGGCAGGTAACCTGATTGGTTTACTTGATTTGCTCTCCGGTGGTACCATCTCCAACTTCTCGATCCTTGCGATGGGTGTTTACCCATACATTACTGCGCAGATTATTCTTCAACTTCTAGTGCCGATTATCCCGGCACTAGAAGCCAAAATGAAGGAAAACCCGCGTGAAGGTCAAAAATGGATGGAAAGATGGACAGTGATCTTAACTGTACCGATGGGTTTATTATCCGCGGTAGGTCAGATTAACATCTTTAACTCTTTTGCAGGACAAATGGGGCAATCTGTTTTAACTTTTGAGTATGGGTTCACAGGCGCGAGTTTGATCCCAACGCTGACGATTTTGATCAGCATGATGGCCGGAACAATGTTTGGTATTTGGCTTGGTCAATTGATTTCTGAATACGGTATCCCGAATCAAGGTTTATCTTTGATCATTTTTGCAGGTATCGTTGCACAAATTCCACAGAATTTATTAAGACTGTTCTCTGACCAACAAAATGGTTGGTGGCTGTTCTTGGTAATGGTTGTGATTTTTGTTTTGACGATCTTCGCGATTGTGTTTGTTCAGCAAGGTCGCCGCAATGTGCCAGTTTTATTCCCAGGACGCCGAGTTGGTAATCGAATGTCGATGCCGGTACGCAGTAATTTGCCTCTGATGGTAAATATGGCAGGCATGATCCCCTTGATCTTTGCCCAGTCCATTCTTACTTTCCCTGCGATTGTCGCTTCCTATTTTATCAATAGTGAATCGAAATTCATCAGTGGTTTTGCAAACGGAACCTATAACTTGTTTAATGGTCAATCCGGTTGGTATGCACTCTTCTTCTTTGTTATGGTGGTGTTGTTCACATTCTTCTATACAGATGTATTGTTCGCACAACAAAACTATGGCGATAACTTAAAACGACAGGGAGCTCAAATTCCCGGTGTTTTACGGGGTGCGCCGACGCAGAAATATCTTACAAAAGTACAACGCAGAATCACCTTCCCCGGTGCCTTTTTCCTGGGTTTGGTGGCTGTTGCTCCGTATTTGGTAAGTTATTTACTGCCGCAAAGCATTTCCGGGGCAAATTTATTCCTAATCAATTCAGCCGGTTTGCTGATCGTAGTCGGTGTTGTTCGCGATACCTTCAACATCATTGAAACCGAATTGAAATTGCATGGTTATGAAGAAAGTTTGATCAAAGGGTAGGAAGGAAACGAAAATGGCACATTATATCGTTTTATTAGGACCTCCAGGTGCAGGTAAAGGGACGCAAGCCCAAATCATTTCAAAAACACTTAATCTTGCTCATGTCTCTTCCGGTGATATTTTTCGTGAGAATTTGAAAAACCAGACTGAACTTGGAAAATTAGCCAAAGGTTTTATGGACCGTGGTGAATTGGTACCTGATGACGTTACGATAGCTATGATTCGTGATCGCCTGAAACGACCCGATTGTGCGGAAGGGGCCTTATTAGATGGTTTCCCCCGTACACCCGCTCAGGCAGAAGCCTTAGCAGAGATGTTAAATGAATGGGATGCAAAAATAGATTGTGTCCCATATATCTCTGTTGATGCAGATGTCTTAATTGAAAGACTAAGTGGCCGTTGGTCTTGCCCAACATGTGGTTTTGTTTACCACGCCGTTTACAACCCGCCCAAAGTAGCCGGAATTTGCGATTTTGATGGTGCAGCTCTGTATCAACGAGTCGATGACCAGTCTGAGACTGTAAAACATCGAATTGATGTTTATATGGAGCAGACTTCACCATTGATTGATTATTATCGTAAAGCAGGTTTATTGGTAGAGGTTGATGGCACATTACCAATTGAGGAAGTAACTTCACAATTGTTAAAAGCTATTAATGAGAAGGTAGGATAACCATGTCTTGGGAACGACAAGTCAGCATTAAGTCCAAAAGTGAATTAGAGATTATGCGCAGAGCTGGAGAAATTAATGCCGAGGCATTACAGGCTGCTGCGGATGCTACAATTCCTGGTGCGAAAACTGCTGATTTGAACGCCGCTGCAGAAGAGGTTCTAAAGAAACATGGTGTGTATTCACCATTCAAAAATTATCCAGGCGCGTATCCTTATCCAGCCAGCACTACCATCAGTGTGAATGAAGAATTGGTGCATGGCATTCCGGGTAACCGGAAATTAAAGGAAGGGGATATTGTTTCGATAGATTGTGGTACCGTGTTAGAAGGGTTTGTAGCTGATTCAGCAATTTCTGTACCGGTAGGTGCTGTTACAGAAGCCACACTTAACCTGTTACGTGTGACTGAGGAATCTTTGTACATCGGAATTGAAAAAATGGTTCCGGGTAATCGGGTGGGAGATGTTTCATCCGCGATTCAACAATTTGTTGAGTCGAAAGGTTATTATGTTACTCGAGAATATACGGGGCATGGTGTTGGCCGAAAAATGCATGAAGGACCCCAGGTGCCCAACTACGGAGTTGCTGGTCGAGGCATATTATTACGCCCTGGTATGACAATTGCTTTGGAGCCGATGGTACTGGTTGGTACCCCGGCAACGAAAGTGCTGCGAGATCAGTGGACTGTCATTTCGTATGATAAATCACTGACAGCGCATTTTGAACACTCAGTCGCGGTAACCGAAAATGGACCAATGGTCTTAACTTTGTTAAAAGACGGGCGAAAGCCTGGACGAAAATTGTAGAAAACGGTATAATTGCCGCTTTGGCTTAAAAAGTCTACGCAATTATACGAGGAGTAGTGATCATGAAAGTATCACCGTCTATTAAAAAACGTTGCTCAAAATGTAAAATCATTAAGCGACATGGCAGATTACGTGTAATCTGTGAAAACCCAAAGCATAAACAGCGACAGGGGTAGGTAGGTATACATGGCAAGAATCGAAGGTGTTGATCTCCCGCGCAATAAGCGCATTGAAATTGCATTAACGTATATTTACGGGATCGGTCCCACACGCGCAGCTCAAATTTTGGAAAGCACACGGGTAAATCCGGATATTCGTGTCCGTGATTTGTCAGAAGAAGCTGCCAATTTGTTGCGTGAATATATCGCCAAAAACTTTACAGTTGAAGGTGATTTACGTCGAGAAACGCAGATGAACATTAAACGATTGGTGGAAATCGGTTGTTACCGAGGATTACGCCATCGTCGAAATCTGCCCGCGCGTGGACAACGAACACGCACAAACGCTCGTACCCGTAAAGGACCGAAGAAGACGGTTGCCGGTCGTGGCCGCCGCCGAGGTGCTACAAAGAAATAGTTTTGAGAAGAGAGCTTGCGTCGGTTTATGGGATCCCTTCCCCTCGTCCCGCGGCTGCCGCGCAAGCTTAATGATCAGAACTGTTGATTTAGAAGTGAATCAAGAGGTAAGTGAGGAAATATGGCTCAAAATGTTCGTTCAGCTAGACGCACTTCTTCAGCTCGCAAAGTGAAGCGACAACTGTCCGCTGCGACAGTTCACATTTTTGCTTCATTCAATAACACCATTGTGACCGTAACTGATAAACAAGGTAATACGGTTTGTTGGGCGAGCTCAGGATCAGCGGGTTTCAAAGGTTCTCGTAAGAGTACGCCATTTGCTGCCCGTTTGGCTGCAGAGCAGGCATTGAAAACTGCACAACAAATGGGTGTGCAGGAAGTAAACCTGATTATCAAAGGCCCTGGCCCAGGTCGTGAATCCGCAATTCGTGCGATTCAAGGTATGGGAATCAAAGTTACAGCTATTGCAGATGTAACACCGGTACCACATAATGGTTGTCGGCCTCCGAAGAAACGCCGCGTCTAATAACAGAAAGAGGGATGATTAATGGCAAGATATATCGGTCCGGTATGTAAACTATGTCGGCGCGAAGGTGAAAAACTGTACTTAAAAGGTGCACGCTGCTTTAGTCCAAAATGCTCATTTGAAAAACGCAGTTGGGCACCTGGTCAACACGGCCGTTCACGTTCTATGCGTGGCGGTGCCGGTCGGACTTCTGACTATGCACGTCAATTACGTGCAAAACAACGAGCCCGTCGAAATTACGGTGTGTTGGAACGTCAGTTCCGTCGTTATTTCTCCGTGGCATTAAAGAAACGTGGTTTAACTGGCTTAAACCTGCTTCAAACCCTGGAATTGCGACTTGATAATGTTGTCTATCGCATGGGTTTGGCTTCCAGCAGAAGTCAGGCACGTCAATTTGTAAATCACGGTCACTTTGAAGTAAATGGCGTAAAATCTGACATTCCGTCTATGTTATTGCGTCTTGGTGATGTTGTGACCGTGCGTGAAAGCTCTCGTAAACTGGAATTCTTCAAAGAGATAGCTGAAATTGCTGAAAAACGTCCATCAGCCTTGTGGTTAAATCGTGACCTGACAAGTATGAGTGGTTCAGTTGTTCGTTTACCCGAACGTGCTGAAATTGACGGTAGTCTCGATGAACAGTTGATTGTTGAGTATTACTCGCGCTAATGTTTGAACAAGGAATAATTCTTACTGATTTATCAGGAAGGGGTGCCGCGTGTGTGCTTTAAGTAGTATGGTTACACCTAAAGTAGAACGAGAAGCCGAAGCTCGTAATTATGGCAAATTTGTGATTAGTCCTTTAGAACGGGGCTACGGTGTCACCCTGGGTAATGCATTGCGACGAGTACTGCTTTCATCGTTGGATGGTGCAGCGGTGTCATCTGTCCGTATTTTGGACGTGCTGCACGAATACAGCGATATTCCAGGTGTACGCGAAGATGTTATTCAGGTAATGTTGCAAATCAAACAAATTCGTGTGATTTTGCATGATGTAGATACAGCTCATTTACATTTAGATGTTCGTGGGGAAGGCGTTGTTACTGCAGCCGATATTCAAGTTCCGGCTGAAGTAGAAATTGTCAACCCGGAGTTGTATTTATTTACCGTGAATGATAATCAAACTCGATTGGAAATTGATATGACCGTTGAACGTGGTCGTGGATATTCTCCAAGTTCTGATCGCAGTGGTCGTTTACCAATTGGTGAATTACCCGTTGATGCGATCTATGGCCCAGTTCGTCGTGTTAATTACACGGTTGGCTCGGCTCGTGTTGGACAAAGTACAAATTTCGATCGATTAGAATTGGAAATTTGGACTGACGGAACAATTGAACCGGAAACCGCCTTGGGTGAAGCTTCCAAAATTTTGGTTGATCATCTTCGGTTTATTTCCGGTATTACAGAAGAAGCTTTTGTTGTAACCTTGGAACAGCCGACTTCCGCAGGAAGCCGCTTGACCAGCGAGGCAGCAGAAACACCAATTGAAAATCTGGATTTATCGGTGCGTGTGTTTAATAGTTTGAAACGTACCGGTGTGACAACAGTTGGTGATGTTCTTGATCTGCTCGAAAAAGGTGATGAAGCTGTAATGTCCATTCGTAATTTTGGCGAAAAAAGCTTAGATGAGCTGCGCGACAAAATGATGGAAAAAGGCTTTTTACAACAAGGTGACGATGAAGAAGATACGGAGTAAGCGAGAATGCGTCATCATGTAGCAGGTTATAAACTCGGTCGTACGAAAGACCAGCGTAGAAGCTTACGCCGAACCATGATACGTCAGCTTTTTACACACGAACGTATTCGTACGACCCGTGCTAAAGCGATGTCAATTCGTGGTGAGGCCGAACGCTTGATTACTATCGCGCGTAATAGTGCTGATGGTAGTGAGGTTGACAAAGTCAATGCTCGTCGTTTGGTTGCTAAAAAACTCGGCAATGATGCCGAAATCGTGAAAAAATTGTTTGATGATATTGCGCCACGCTTCAGCGACCGCAATGGCGGCTATACCCGGGTTTTAAAACTGGGACCCCGCAAGGGTGATGCAGCCGATATGGCCGTTCTGGAGTTGGTGGAAGAGTAAGTCATCCGGATTGATTTTACCGGATAAAAATGGCACGTTACCAGTTAAAGATTGCTTATGACGGTACAAATTTCTCTGGCTATCAACGTCAGGGAGAAACACGTACAGTACAGGGCGAAATTGAAAAAGCTCTACGCCAACTTAGTTGGCCGGGCCAAACCATTTTCGCCGCTGGCCGTACTGATACCGGGGTGCATGCCTCAGGGCAAGTGGTCTCATTCGATTTTGAATGGGCACATAGTTGTGAGGTTTTGCAAAAAGCGCTTAATGCGTTATTGCCCGACGATATTGCGGTGCATGCGGTAAAGGTTGCAGCGGATGATTTTCATCCACGATACAACGCAACATCTCGCTGCTATCATTACCGCATATACTGCCAACCCGATAGAAATCCGCTTATAAATCGTTTTTCTTGGCAGGTCTGGCCCCCAGTAGATGTTTCAAAAATGCAAGTTGCAGCACAGGTTTTACTTGGTACGCATGATTTTTCGGCTTTTGGTAAAGCACCACAGCCGGGAGGACATACTATCCGAACCATATTTGAAGCAGAATGGTTTCAAAAAGATCGGGAATATGTTTTCAAACTTCATGCAAATGCCTTTTTGTATCACATGGTGAGAAGAATTGTCTTTTTACTGGTGAAAATTGGGCAGGACAAGTGGTCAGTTGAAAAACTTCAAGCCGGAGTTTTGGAACAGCAAAAGCAAGTCCCAGGGCTTGCAAAACCGCATGGGCTTTCACTGGTTGAGGTGCAATATCGTACCCCCAATCATCCTTAAAGGATCAACCTTTTTGGTTTATGGAGAAAATTATCGTGGAAAAGACGTATGTCATCAAAGGCACACCCGAATCCAATTGGCTTGTGATCGACGCAAAAGGCCAACGTTTGGGTCGCCTGGCCACTAAAATAGCAAAATACTTGTTGGGTAAACATAAACCCACATACACCCCAGGCGTAGATATGGGTGATTTTGTTGTCGTGATCAATACCAGTGAATTAGATATTGATCAAAAACGATTGGATGATAAGATGTATCATCACCATTCTGGGTATCCGGGCGGGTTAAAAAGTGTAACCATGCGCCGCCAGATGGAAACACATCCAGATCGTGTTATTCGTGCAGCCGTAAAACGGATGCTGCCCCAGAGTAAACAAAACGCACGTTTAATGAAACGTTTGCGAATTTACGCTGGCAGTGAACATCCGCATGAAGCTCAGCAGCCGAAAACAGTAGCATAAAGGAGCAGTTGAATGGCACAATATTACGAAGGAATTGGACGCCGTAAAGCTAGTACCGCTCGAGTTCGCATCATGTCAGGATCGGGAAAATTTACGATCAATGGCCGTGAATTAGCCGAATATTTCGGTCGGATGGGCGATGTTGATAACTTATTACAGCCCTTCACAAAACTTGATTTATCACATCAAGGTTTTGATGTGACTGTAAAAGTGAGTGGCGGCGGCGTTACGGGTCAAACCGAATCAGTTCGTTTGGGTTTGGCACGCGCTTTCGTTAAAATGGACGAAAATAATTTGCCCGCAATGCGAAAAGCTGGTTTGCTGACCCGAAACCCACGTGTGAAAGAACGTAAGAAACCAGGTTTGAAACGCGCTCGTAAGGCACCAACTTACACAAAACGTTAATCTTTCCTTGGTTTTCCAATGGACTTTATACAGAATCTGTACAGATATTTTGTCTGGATAGATTCTGTATTGTTTTATTATTGGCAGGTGTAACATGACAAATGAAAACTTTCATGGCATTACGATTATTGGTTTAGGCCCGGGCAATCCTGATTTGATTACCAGAGAAACCTGGAATTGGATAAACTCTTTAGAAGAAATATATCTACGAACTGCACAGCATCCCGTTTTAGTTGATTTTCCGTCCCAACTAAAAATTCACTCTTTTGATTCGGTTTATGAGACAACTGAGCGTTTTGAAGACGTTTATCAAAACATAGTAGATAAAGTTATCCAATTGGCTTCAACCGGTCAGGATATAACCTATGGTGTGCCAGGCCATCCATATGTGGCTGAAAGTACCTGCGATAAGATTGTAAAACAAGCAGCGTTAAAGGGCATACCTTGCCGTGTATTAGAAGCAGTATCTTTTTTGGAACCTGTTTTTACAGCCCTGGCTTTGGATCCTTTCCCCAATATCGTAATGATGGATGCTTTGGAAATGGCGGATGCAAACTTTCCACAGTTTCCGCCCAGTAAGCCTGTGTTGATTGCTCAGGTTTATTCTCGAATGATTGCTGCTGAAGTGAAACAAACATTAATGGAAGTATTCCCGGATGAACATCCGGTTAAATTGATTCATGCAGCCGGAACTGATGGACAGTGTATTGAAAATTTAGCCCTATATGAGATTGATCGCAGTCCAAAAATAGGGATTTTAACTTCACTCTATGTTGAACCATTACCGCTTGGTTCTTCTTTTGAAGAATTTCAGGAAATCATCGCTCATCTACGCGCTCCGGATGGTTGCCCTTGGGACCGTAAGCAGACCCATCAAACATTAAGAAAACACTTGCTTTCCGAAACTTATGAATTGTTAAGTGCCTTGGATGAAGATGACCCGGAACATATTCGAGAAGAACTGGGTGATTTGCTGCTGCAAATTGTTTTACATGCTCAGATCGGTGCAGAGGATGGGGAATTTACCTTTGCAGAAATAAATAAAGGAATTTATGACAAGATCATCCGCCGTCATCCGCATGTTTTTGGTTCAGTTGAAGTAGATGGTGTTGAAACCGTTTTGACCAACTGGGATCAAATTAAAGCCGATGAACGTAAACAAAATGGTAAAAAAGAAGAAAATGGTATGTTGTCAGGCGTACCGAAGGAATACCCAGCTTTAGCTCAGTCGCAGGAAATCCAGGATCGAGCTGCCCGGGTTGGGTTCGATTGGGAAACTATTGAACCTGTTATCCAAAAAGTATATGAAGAATTGGAAGAAGTCAAAGATGCCGGCACTCCAGAAGAACGCGCTAAAGAATTGGGTGATGTATTATTTGCGATCGTGAATGTGGTTCGTTGGTATGATGTTGATGCGGAAATGGTATTACGAGAAACCAACCAACGCTTTCGCAACCGGTTTAATTTTATCGAAGAAAAAATCACCAGTGAAGGAAAAGGTTTCCAGGATTATTCCTTTGAGGAATTGGATCTAATTTGGGAAGAGGCGAAAAAGACAGGATTGTAGTTACACAGGCTCAAACCTTGCTGTGAATTGGCGAAGCAATTTGGGAGCGTAAGTGAATTTAAAACCACGTAAATTCTCCTTAATGGAGACGATCTCTTTTGCTGTTTCACCAATATAATCCAGATGGCTTTGTGTATATACTCGACGAGGAATCGCTAAACGTACCAATTCCAACTTTGGGTAAATCATTTGGTTTGTTTCGGGATGCGGATAGGCAAACATGACGGAGCCGATCTCCACACCGCGAATACCGCCGTATTGGTATAGAGCCACGGCTAATGCCTGGCCTGGAAATTCGGCTTGCGGAATATGAGGTAATAAACTGCCGGCATCCAAATAAACGGCATGTCCGCCAGCGGGTTCTAAAATGGGCATTCCGGATTCTTGAAGAGTTTCCGCTAAATATGCGGTTTGTCCTAAGCGGTAAGCTAAATAATCTTCTTCCAAGCCCTCACGCAGCCCAATAGCTATTGCTTCCAAATCACGTCCAGCCAGACCACCATAACTGACAAACCCCTCCCGCAAGATGAGTTCATTAGATATTTTCTGGAATAAGGCTTCATCTCTTACCGCCAAAAAACCACCAATATTAACCAAAGCATCTTTTTTGGCGCTCATCCAAGCTCCATCCGCTAATTTAAAGATCTCTCTGACAATTTCAATAATTGGCTTTTCTTCGTAACCAGGCTCGCGCTGTTTAATAAAAAATGCGTTTTCAGCAAAACGACAGGCATCAATAAAAAATGGAATGCCGTTTTCCCGATAAATTTGCGATACTTCTCGAATATTTTGTAAAGATACAGGCTGCCCACCACCAGCATTGTTGGTGATGGTTATGGTGCCAAATGGGATATTTTCTACACCAGTTTCTTTGATAAACTGCCGTAATTTGTTGGTATCCATATTGCCCTTAAATGGCAGAATGGCTTGCGTGTCAAATGCCTGGTCATTAACTAAATTAACCGGCTGACCCAAACGGGCGCGAATATTGCCATCCGTAGTATCAAAATGCATGTTAGAGGGAATCTTATCCCCTGGTTTAATCAATAAATTGGTGATGATACTCTCTGCAGCCCGACCCTGGTGGGTGGGTACAAAAAACTCAAAACCAAAAATATCCGACATTACCTCAGCTAAATGATAATACGATCTTGCCCCAGCATAAGATTCATCGCCCATCATGATGCCGGCCCACTGGGCTTGGCTCATCGAACCAGTACCAGAATCGGTAAGCATGTCAATAAATACATCTTCTGCTCTTAAGCCAAACAAGTTATATCCAGCATCCAAAATAGCTTTTTCTCGTTCTTGTTTGTTTATTAAATGAATGGGTTCAACCATTTTTATTCGAAATGGTTCGGGTGGGTAAATTTTCATGGATTCTCCGTGTGATAATGATTATCTTTAGTTTAGCAATAATTAGATTAATTGTCATCTGCTTATAAAAAATTTGACTATTTAAAAATGAAATACGAATAAAAATAAAAAAAATTGATATTGACTTCAAAATAATTTAAGTGTATATTGACAAATATTAAAAATATGCTAAACTCTATTTAGAAAATATTCAAAATTATGGAGACTGATATGGAAAAAATCACATTTTCTTCTATTCAAAGTATAAAAATTGAAAAAGTGAAAGGTAATCTTTATATCCGAACTTGGGAAAACGCAGAGGTTCAAATCATTTACAATCCAGCCAAAAGATTTGATGCCAATGATAATGATGGTTTATTAACTTTAGAAGCTGAGGATTCAATCTTGATTTCTGCACCAAAAAGTATTAAATCAATCGTAGAAGAGGTTCGTGGAAATTGTTCAGTGTATGGTGAATTTGATCATTTCATTATTGAAAAAGTAGGTGGAAACCTAGAAATTTCGCACGCTCAAGATATCAATGTGGAAGTTGTTGGTGGAAATTGCATATTGGGTGTAATTAATGGAAATGTGAATGTTGAAAAAGTAGGTGGTAATCTGCATGCTTTTTCCGTACTTGGTGATGGCTTATTTGAAAAAATCGGTGGAAACTTATATATTAAAGGAACGCTTTCAAATATTTCCTGCGATGTTGGCGGTAATGCAACAATAATTTGTGATTCACTAGCATATAGTGAAAATAAAGTTCGAGCAGGTGGTAATATTAAAATGTCAATGCAACCTGAAACAGACTTTGATTTGACTGCTGCCGCTGGTGCTCAATTGAATATTAAAGTTGGACAGGTGGAAGAAAAAGTGCTTACTCGAACCATTAAAAAAACTTTTGGAGCAGGAGGCCCAAAATTATCCCTAAAAGCTGGTGGCAACTTGAAACTTACAGACCGTGAATCTTTAACCGAAAAAGAGTATCAACCGAAACCGTTTGATGATGAAGCCTGGTCAGCTTTGGAAGAGCGTGTAGAAAACAATCTTGGTTCAAATGCCATGTTTGATTTATCGTATTTCATGAATCTTGAAAAAGAAATTAATGAAGAAGTCAACCAAAAAACAAAATTTGCTCAAGAACGAATACAAGCCGCTATGGCAAAAATGAACAAAAAATTTCAAGGTTTTAATTTTGATAGCGGATTTGAAGGCACAGTAGCAAAAAAACAAAATAAAACTGAAGGTGTAAGTGAAGAAGAACGAATGATGATCCTCAAAATGCTGCAAGACAAAAAAATCACTGCGGAAGAAGCTGATCATTTATTACAAATTTTGGATGAAGTATAAATAATCACTTATAGGGAAAATGATGGACAAATCACTGCGATTAGACATTTTGCGTCAGGTGGAAACAGGTGAATTAAGCCTGGATAAAGCCTCTGAATTATTAAATCAATTGGAAAAATCGGCCTCTACTGATTTAACTTCATCGGTAGCACCGGACTATCTTACACCAGAAGAACCAACAGAAAAAATTTTTCCTGAAGATGCAACCAAAGAAGATGTAAAAAAACCTGGTTGGGCTTTTGTCTTTTGGCTGATTCCAATGGTGTTTGGCGGTTTGATAATTGTAAGTGCCACTTCCTGGCTTTATCAAAGTTATACCACTTCTGGTTTGGGGTTCCGATTTTGGCTCAGTTGGATTCCTTTTTTGATTGGTTTATTGTTGGTTTATTTGGGATTTGTGTTGAATCAAGCTCGATGGATTCATATCCATGTTCGCCAACCGGAAGGTCAAAAACCGTCCAGAATCATTATCGGTTTCCCATTGCCTGTTCGTTTGATAATGAAACTGCTTCCTCTTTTCCGTAACAAATTACCTGAAAGTTTTCAAGAAATGGATTTAGAGGCGATGCTAAGTTCGCTTGATGAAAGTTTTTCAGCCGAAGAACCGATTATAATTAATGTCGGTGATGAAGACGGTAGCAAGGTTGAAATTTATATCGGATAGGGCTTAAAAAAAGATCTAACAAAAACTCCGCATAATTGTGGAGTTTTTTTGTATAATCAATCTATGAAAAAGAAAAAAATTCGTTTACTGCTGGCAGTTTGTCTTTTTATTTTTTCGATAATTTTATTATTTGTTTCACTGCGCCCAAACCCGAGAAATATTCAAAGCATTCCTATGCCGACTGTTGAAATCTTCTTTCAGGGACAGGACGATTAGCATGTTTCAGAAACCAAATATAAAAAATATTTTGGTGGTTTTATTTTTTATATTTGGGGTAATAATTTTGTTAGGCGGTTGTTCTTCCGCAGAAAGCTCACAACAACCAACAGCAATTGGTGAGCCTGCGGATTCTGAAGAACCTGCGCCAGAGCCTACTGTCAAACCGCTCCCAGAACAGTCTGTTCTATACGAAAAACGAATAATTTATTTGGAATGGCCTGAGAAAATCAAGGTTGGTGAATCTGATCGGATTCAACTTATCTTGGAAGTGGACGAAGAGGGGAAAATTACTCCTACAGTGAGTGTTGAGGGTAATAAACAGGAAAGTGAACCTATTTTAATCCCAGATCTGTATGAGAATTATTACCTTAATGTTGAGTCTCGCCTGGATATTGCCGGGATGGATGTTTTACCGGAAGGTGTGGTTAGTACCGCATTAATTAAAGGGAAAAAGGTGATATTTGCCTGGAGTTTGAGTCCTAGACAAAGTGGGATATTTTCAGGAACCGTATGGCTCCATTTAAATTTAATTCCTAAAAATGGAGATTTTGCTCAAAAAGAACTTTTATTTGCAAAACCTATAAAAATTGAAGGAACAACCATTTTTGGTTTGTCGTCTGGAACAGCTCGGTGGGCTGGTGTGGTGGGCACCGGAACCAGTTTTATTCTAGGCTTACCATTTATTGAAAATTTGTTAGCTTGGCTGTATCTTCGATTCAAAAAACCATCTATAATAAAGACTAATAATCTATGATAAGGAAATATTAAATTGTAGTTTGGCTGTGAATTTTTCCTATGTGATACAATAAAAACGCTTTTGGGGCAGGCAAAATCTTGTGAAAAATTCGACCAAAAAAAACTTACGAAGAAGGAGCTTGTATGTTAGATCAGTGGCTGTATATCGGTATTTTTCTCGGGATCTCCTTATTCTTACCCGCAGTTGCAATTTTTCTTGCATCGTTATTATCTCCTAAAAAACCGAATGCTATAAAAAACTCCGTCTATGAGTGTGGTGTTGAAACCCGGGGAGAAACTTGGGTGCAATTTCATGTGCAGTATTATATTTATGCATTGATGTTTATGATTTTTGATGTGGAGACTGTGTTTTTATATCCATTTGCGGTGGCTTATGGGCAATTGACTCTATTTGCTGTTGTAGAAGCGATTATTTTTGTAACCATTTTGTTGGGCGGTTTTGTTTACACCTGGAAAAAAGGTAATTTAACCTGGCAATAATTGAATGAGGGATGTATGGGATTTTTAAACTTTTTGTTCGATCCGATTAGTTCCATCAGCACTTGGTTGAGCAGCTTGTTAGCAGGGTGGGGACTGAGTAATGAAATAATTACTCCCATTTTGTATTTAATTGGAGCCGGGGTCTTAGGCACCGGTGCGTTGTTGGTTACGCTATTATTAATATGGGCTGAGAGAAAAATTATCGGGCGTGTTCAAGACCGTTTTGGTCCGAACCGAGTGGGTCCTTGGGGAATTTTTCAGTCTGTTGCGGATATGGTGAAAATATTTATTAAGGAACACATTATTCCAAGCCATGTTGATCCAATTCCGTATCACTTAGCTCCAATACTTGCTGTGAGTGCAGTTCTCTTATCACTTGCGGTTGTGCCTTTATCAAAAACCACGGTGGGAACCAATTTAAATGTAGGTTTGTTATTTATTATTGCGGTTGGTGGTTTGGGTGAGTTGGCAATCTTAATGGCTGGTTGGGGTTCAAATAATAAATATGCGATTATTGCCGCTTTTCGGGCAACAGCACAATTGATATCCTATGAACTGCCAATGGTGATTACCTTGATCATTCCGGTATTATTAACTGGTTCAATGGGCATGGTGGATCTAGTAGAGGCTCAAAAAATTCCTTTTATTCTAGCCGCTCCGTTGGCAGCATTAATATTTTTTATTGCTTCGATTGCAGAAAATGGACGTGCTCCTTTTGATTTGGCTGAAGCAGAATCGGAATTGGTGGCTGGATTTAACACGGAGTATTCCGGATTAAAATTTGGCATGTTCTACGTGGCCGATTTCTTGAGAGCTTTTACATCATCCATTATCTTTGTTTCCATCTTTTTAGGTGGATGGCAGGGACCGTGGGCAGTACAAATTCCGATATTGGGTTTTGTTTACCTTTTGATAAAATCCGTCATCGTCTGGTTTGTGGGGGTATGGATTCGCGGATCATTACCACGCTTCCGGATTGACCAGATGGTCGATATTAACTGGAAAATACTTACACCTGTTTCATTGATTTTGGTTTTGTTAACCGCATTCATTGATAAGGGGCTTGGTCTTTCTTCAATTTATCTGCGTTATATCGTTTTATTTCTGTTGAACATAGGTGTGGGTGCTTTGGTTATCCAATTGATTGTAAAACAGGTTAAAAAGACTGAGGTTCAGGTTGATGTGGGTTCACGAGAGCGTTTGGTGGCAAGGCCTGAAAATATGATCACAATTCATCATCAGGAGTAAAAAATATGACATCTACGCAAGTCATTTTTCTCATAACAGCTCTGGTAACCATTTTTTCTGCGGTGATGGTGGTTGGTTCCAGAAAACTATTTCATTCAGCTTTATGGTTGATCTTAAGTTTTTTAGGCGTAGCATCTAGTTTTGCCTTATTGGAAGCAAGTTTTTTTGCGATTGTGCAATTGTTGGTCTATATTGGTGCCATTGCAATATTAATAATTTTTGCCATAATGTTAACCCGGGACATCATGGAAGATGAATGGCAGCAGATTAATCGTTCGTGGGGATTAGTTTTGATATTAGTGATTACGATATTTTCTGTATTGTTGGGTTTATATAGTACATGGTCCGGTTTCCAAACCATCTTAAACCCACTTGGTATCTCCGGGCAAGAAAATATTTTAGCATTTGGAAAATCTATTCTTGCACCGGATGGATTCGCACTGCCATTTGAAGCATCATCTGTACTGCTTTTGGCAGCGATGATCGGTGGTATATATATTGCGATGGATCGAAAACAGGAAGGAGACGAAGCATGATTCCGCTTTCCTGGTATTTAATTTTTGCTGCTTTATTATTTGCAATTGGGCTTTTTGGGGTAATCACCAGAAAAAATTCAGTAGCTATTTTGATGAGTGTTGAATTAATGCTGAATGCAGTCAATATTAATTTTTTGGCTTTTTGGCATTACCATACACAAAATTCTGGTTTACCGCAGGTCAATGCAATGGTATTTGTTGCGATTGTATTTATTGCTGCCGCAGCCGAAGCCGCCGTGGGTTTAGCACTTATCATATCTGTATACCGGCAACGTAAAACGGTTGTGGTACCAGAGTTAGATACATTAAAAGGGTAGGCAGGAGAATTATAAAATGAACAATGAACTTATTACCTGGTTAATCCCGCTGCCGCCATTGATTGCTTTTGGATTGATTGTTTTGTTTACAAACCGCAGTAATCGACTAAGCCATTCCCTTGCGATTATTGGGGCTGGTTTATCATGGCTGCTGAGTATGGTAGTTTTTTTCTTTGCAATATCAGCTAATGGTGTAAAAGAAAAAGCTTTAATTAGCAATGTTAATTGGCTTCCAACAGGTGACAGTTGGTTAAAAATTGGTGTTCAGGTAGATGCTTTGACAGCCATTATGTTGTTTTTTGTTGCCTGGACAGTTTTAATGATCTTCATTTACAGCGTTGGTTACCATAATTTCGGTCAGCCGAAAGGGGAACACGACCTGCCAGGTAAACAACCACATGGGGCTTTTGTAACAGGAACAGATGGAAAAGAAAAACATGTATTGTCCATTGAACCGATGTATGCCCGCTTTTTTGCGTTCATCAGTTTGTTTGCTTTTGCTATGTTTGTATTAGTCGTTTCAAACAATCTGTTAACGTTATATATCGGTTGGGAGATCATGGGATTATGTTCTTACCTTTTGATTGGCTTCTGGTATGCTAAACCGAGTGCAAAAGCCGCGGCTCAAAAAGCATTTCTGACCACACGAATTGGAGATGTGTTTATGCTGCTTGGTCTGGCTTCCTTGTATACCCTGACCGGCAGTTTGCAATATGAAGTAATATTCTCGGAACAATGGTTACATTTTCTCACAAGCCACACATCTCCCGTATTTGGTATGTCTTGGGCGGCGCTCATTGGTATTTTGATCTTTATCGGAACGGTCGGTAAATCTTCCCAATTTCCATTACATGTCTGGTTACCGGACGCTATGGAAGGTCCAACCCCTGTTTCAGCGATGATTCATGCTGCCACAATGGTTTCTGCTGGCGTTTATCTTGTCATTCGGTTTTTCCCGATCCTTTCTGCGGGATACGAAGCCGGAGGACCACTTACAACACCAATGATGGCGATGGCAGTGATTGGTTCATTTACTGCCTTATTTTCAGCTACGATAGCCGTGGCCCAACGAGATGTAAAACGAGTGTTGGCTTATTCTACAATTTCACAACTTGGATTTATGGTAGCCGCTTTGGGTGTTGGAGCTTACGTCGCTGCGGCTTTTCATTTGGTGACACACGCTTTCTTTAAAGCCCTCCTGTTCTTAGGTTCGGGGTCGATCATTCATGGGATGGAGCATGGTGTTTTACATACTGGTGAGCATGTAGATCCCCAAGATATGTTTAATATGGGTGGTTTATGGAAAAAAATGCCAATCACTTTCATAACCTTTTTGGCAGGTGGATTGGCTTTATCGGGTTTCCCTTTGATTACCGCTGGGTTTTGGTCCAAGGATGAAATTTTATCCGGTGCGTTTAATGGTGGTTTTATCGTCGTATTTGTTGTTTTAGCAATTGCCGCTTTATTAACCGCTTTTTACACAATGCGGCAGATTTCACTGGTTTTTTTCGGTAAACCACGTACCATGGCTGCTGCTCATGCACATGAAACAAAATGGACGATGACTCTTCCTTTATCCGTTCTGGCGTTCTTTTCGATCACTGCTGGATGGGTGGGTATTCCCGAGGCTTTTCCTGGCTTGGGTGGAATTTTACCGAATTGGTTTGACTCTTTTGTGGGCAGCATGCTGCATGCTGAAGGACATGAAACGGTTCACCACAGTTCCGTTCCTTTAATAACCTCACTGGCAGTTGCCTTAGGCGGTTTGTTATTGGGATATCTCGTTTATAAAAATATCAAAGATACCCAAACAGATCCGATGGAATGGTCATTGGGGGGGATTTATAAAGTACTGGCGAATAAATATTATATTGACGAGTTTTATCAATGGGCGTTTATCAAGCCAGCTAAATGGTTATCTGAAACTTTTGTTTACCGCTGGATGGATCTTTTCGTTATTGATGGATTCTTCCATGGTATAGCCAAGTTAGGCCTAGGATTAGGAAATATTTTTCGGCAGTGGTTTGATTTGCCAGTCATTAATCGTGGTGGGGATGCAATCGCATCCGGTACCAGAAGGTTAGGCGCAGACCTGAAAATCTTCCAATCGGGCCGTGTGCAAGATTATATGCTGCTTTCCCTTGCGTTTGCTGTAGTGGGTGCAGTTGTCTTTTTTGTCATACTATTTTAAGTGCCAATAGAAGGGAATGTTTATGGAAAATACCATGTTAATATGGATCCTGCTGAGCCCCATTCTGGCTGCAATTGTTATATTGTTTTTATCTGAAGAAAACAAAAAATTATTGCGGTTGGTTGCTCTTGGCGCAAGTTTAATACCATTGATTTTATCGATTATCGTATGGGTACAATTTGATCCCAGCAAAGCGGGATTTCAATTTGAGTTTACTGCCCCGTGGTTTCAGGCCATTAATTCCAATTTTCATTTTGGAATTGATGGTATTTCCTTACCGATGGTGTTGTTAACCACAATTTTGACGCCATTAGCAATTTGGGCTTCCTTCAGTGTTAAGGATAACGTAAAAGCATTTATGGCTTTATTTTTATTCCTTGAAACAGGGGCTTTGGGAGTGTTTATTTCTCTTGATTTGTTGGTCTTTTTCCTGTTTTGGGAAATTGGCTTGGTTCCAATGTATTTTCTGATTAACCAATGGGGTGGTAATAACCGGAATTATGCTGCTTTAAAATTTATCTTGATCACAATGGGCGGTTCATTGGGGTTGTTATTATCCATTCAAATCATTGGGTTAACCACCGGCACTTTTGATTTGATAGAAATTTATCAGTTGTGGCCGAGCCTGACCCTGGCTGGTTTGCAGAAAATACTCCCATTCGGGCTTTCAATAACTACAGTGAAGACCATAGCTTTTTGGGCTTTTGTGGTGGCTTTTGCCGTGAAAGTGCCTATCTGGCCAGTTCATACCTGGCTGCCGGATGCCCATACGGAAGCACCTACAGCTGGATCGATGATCTTAGCCGGTGTTTTATTAAAGTTGGGTGCTTATGGCTTTATCCGTTTGGTTATTCCTTTATTTCCACAGCAAGCACAACAATTTGCCACAGTATTGGCTGTTTTAGCAACGGCGGCGATTATTTTTGGCGCATTGTCTGCTTTTGGACAAAGAGATTTAAAACGGTTAGTTGCTTATAGTTCCATCAATCATATGGGTTTTGTTGTTCTTGGTATTGCCGCAATGGCCTATGTTGGTACCAGCGCTGAAGGTGCACTAACCCAATCAGCCACAATCGCAATGAATGGTGCCATTTTACAGATGTTCAACCATGGATTGTCATCAGCAGGGATGTTCTTTTTGGTCGGGGTTATTTATGACCGTGCCCACACCCGTCAATTAGATGAGTTGGGGGGATTATGGGCTGTATTACCGAAGTACGGATCAACTTTTGTGTTTATGTCGATGGCATCCTTGGGTTTACCCGGATTAAATGGTTTTGTATCCGAATTCTTGATTGTTCGGGGTGCCTGGCATATTTTCCCTCTGGCAACCGCACTTGGTATGATCGGTTTATTTTTTACGGGCGCCTATGTGTTAAAGGCGATTGCCGGTCTTTTACATGGGCCACGCAATGAACGTTGGATTAATTTATCGGAAATGAATCTACGAGAAATAGCAATTGCAGCGCCTTTAATGGTTTTGATCCTTTCGATTGGCGTCTGGCCATCCTGGATCTTGGATATGATTAATCGTGCAGTGAGTTTATTTTTCTAAAGAGGTGGCTGAATGGGATTTCCTATCCTGAGTGTAATGATTTTTGTTCCCTTTATCGCCGGTCTTGTTATTCTGTTTGGGACCCGACAAAAACCTGAACTTTCAAAACAGGTTGCATTAGCCGCGTCAATCATCGTGTTGTTAATGACTTTTGCTTTATGGGCTTCTTATTCGCTTGATCAAGCTGGTTATCAGTTTATTGAATATATTCCCTGGCTGCCAGATTTAGGAATTGCATACCATCTTGGTGTAGATGGCCTTGGGATTGCAATGCTTGTGCTGACGGGCTTGGTTGTATTTACCGGCGTAATGGTTTCATGGAATATCAATAATCGACCACACGAATTTTTTGCATATTTAATGTTTTTAGCAACAAGTGTGTTAGGTGTGTTCTCATCTCAAGATTTGTTTTTATTATTCTTTTTCCTGGAACTAGCCGTTTTCCCCAAATATTTGATGATCGTGATTTGGGGCAGTCCCCAAACCAGAAAATATGGTGGTATGAAACTGACCTTATTTTTATTTATTGGGTCGGTGATTGCTCTCGTAGGAGCTTTGGCAATATATTTTGCAGCTCCTGAACGAACTTTTAATCTGATTCTATTGGAACAGGCTGGATTTTCCCCCGATGTTCAGAGATTGTGGTTCCCTTTCCTCTTTTTAGGGTTTGCCATTTTGGGAGGTATTTTTCCATTTCATAGTTGGGCACCGGATGGTCATGTGGCAGCACCAACAGCCATCTCCATGTTATTGGCAGGTGTTGAAATGAAAGTCGGTGTGTTTGCTGCATTACGAGTAGCGATTATGCTGCTTCCGCAGGGTGCACAATATTGGGCTAATTGGATTTTGGTTTTAGCAACGATTAATGTCATCTATGGCGCATTTATTGCCATGATCCAAAAGGATTTTAAATATGTGATCGGTTTTTCATCCGTATCGCATATGGGATTAGTTTTGATTGGATTTGCGTCCTTAAACGCAGATGGTTTGATGGGGGCAGGTTTACAAATGTTTTCTCACGGTATCATGACCGCGCTATTTTTCTCGATTGTCGGTATGGTTTATGACCGGACTCACACACGCGAGATCGCTTCGTTAGGGGGGATGGTTAAGGTGATGCCATGGGCTGCAGTGGGATTTATAATTGGCGGTTTGGTCTCAATGGGTATGCCCGGTTTTTCCGGCTTTGTTGCTGAATTACCGATTTATTTGGGCGTATGGCGGGTTGCTCCATTGGTGGCGATCATTTCAGCGTTGTCCATTGTTATTACAGCAGCCTATATTTTATTAACGGTGCGCCGTGTATTTTTTGGCGAACTACCGGAAAACTTGGATCCCAATATGCCTGGGATTTCGATCAAAGATAAAATTAGTATTGGGTTGTTATCGTTGTTTATGATTGTTATTGGTATTTTTCCTGGTTTGATGGTGCCTTTGATTGAATCCAGCGTGAACCATATTTTAACCCTGTTGGGAGGTGCATAGTGGCTACAAATCTCCTGGTTATACTTCCTGAAATTTTACTGCTGATTTTGGCAGGATTAATTTTATTACTCGATGTTTTATATAAAGATCGCTCTGACTCGTTTTTTAGCTGGTTTACGGCAATTGGCTTGGTGTTAATCGGGTTAATCAGTGTGTTCTTTAATTATCCTGGTGATCAACGGCAACTTGTTTGGGGGGGTATGCTGCGCGTAGATACAGCGGGATTTGTATTCCGTTTGTTATTCGTAACAGGTGCAGCGGTAACCTCCTTATTCGCTGCCAAGGTGAAAGCAATCGGAAATCGTGCTGTGTTTTTTGCTTTATTAGTGATCAGTACAATTGGGATGAGTTTTATGTCTTCAGCGGCTGATTTAATAATGCTTTATTTGGCAATTGAAACCACCTCAATCCCAATGTATATCCTGGCTGGTTTTTCAGTAAAAGAAAATAACAGTGTGGAAAGCGGCTTAAAATATTTGCTGTTTGGGGCGATGGCTTCTGCAGTTATGTTATATGGATTTAGTTTGTTATACGGTTTTTCCGGGACAACTCAATTGTATGGCATTGTGGAAATACTACAAAGTGGTGCTGTAAGTCTTAGTTTACAGCTTTTAATTTTGTTTTTAGTGATTGCAGGTTTTGGTTTTAAAGTATCTGCAGTTCCTTTCCATTTCTGGGCTCCAGATGTTTATCATGGTTCTCCCACGCCCATTTCCGGATATTTATCAACTGCTTCAAAAGCCGCCGGTTTTATTGTTCTCATGCGATTTTTGTTTTCCGCATTTTCTTATCAGCAGACTTACTGGGGACTATTAATTGCGATTATAGCTACGGTAACCATGTTTACCGGAAACTTATTGGCGTTAGCTCAAAAAAATCTGAAACGCTTGTTTGCCTATTCTTCTATTGCCCATGCCGGATATATATTAATTGGGGTGGCTGCTGGAAACCATTTGGGCATTAAAGCATCCATGTACTATTTGATCGCTTATTTATTTACCAATCTAGCTGCATTCGGGGTGATCAGTATTGTTGAAAGAAAAAAAGGCAGCAGCGAGATAGAAGCATTTCGGGGTTTGGTTAAATCATCTCCCGGTCTAGCAATCATTTTGCTGGTAAGTTTATTGTCTTTAGGTGGAATCCCTCCCTTTGGTGGTTTTATCAGCAAAGTTTTGGTATTTGCATCTGCCGCAGAAGCAAATTTGATTTGGTTGTTGTTGGTTGGAGTGTTAAATTCCATTATCGCTTTATATTACTATTTACAAATTATCCGAATTACGTTTGAAGATACAGAGGAAATTGACTTGATTCCGGTTTCTAAAACCTGGAAATTCGCACTGGGCGTATGTGTTACGGGAATTATTGTTTTGGGTGTGATTTTTACACCCTGGTTAAATTTAGTTACAACAGCTTCTACAAACCTTATGTTGCTGCATTGACCCTGAAAATTTGGTTATGATATAATCACTCCGTATGCAATCAGAGAAACCTGCTCCTGTTGACCGCAAAACGAAGTTTTTTAATCTAACACTGGCGAGCATCACCGCACAGGTTGGTTGCTTAACATTGATCATTATTTTAGGCGCAGTTTTTGGGGGATTGTGGTTGGATGCACAATATCAAACAAAACCTTGGTTTACAGTTGGGTTGCTGATCGCCAGCATCCCAATTTCATTAATTTTAATGTTTTTTGTTGTTCGGATTACGCTACGAAAGCTCAAATCAAATGTTGAAAAACAACAGCAAGAACTAAAACTAAAGGAGGCAGACCTTGGAGAAGACGCGTAAGTGGCGTTGGGGTGTTCACCGCTGGTGGATATTGTTATTTTCAATATTAACCTTTGTCGGTGTTACCTACATCGCTGTACCCATCCAACCCCATATCCAGGTTGCGCCAGAGGAGCTAGGAAAAATATCACTCTTTGGTTTACCCCCATTTCCATTGGTAAACACAATGACGGCTATGCTGCTGGTGGATATTGTCATTATCGCCATTGCTTTTGCAGTCCGTCAATCGTTAAAGGGTGGTTCGATGGTTCCAAAAGGCATAACCTCGGTAATGGAGACTTTGGTAGAAGCGCTTTACAATCTAACCAAAACTTCAGCCGGTAAATGGGCAAAAGAAATATTCCCCTGGTTCGCGACAATTTTTATCATCGTATTGGTTGCAAATTTGTGGAAATTAGTGCCCGGTTTTGAGACGATTGGTATATTACATGAATCAGAACATGGATATGCCATTCAAAACTTGTTTGGTAATGTGCACCATGTGTTATCCGAAGAAGTGGCACATGGAGAAGCGGCTTATACAGTCGTACCTTGGTTCCGTGGTTTATCCACCGATCTTAACTTTACAGCTGCGTTGGCGCTAATTTCTGTGTTTATGACACAAGTAATTGGTGTACGAGCGCAAAAAGCCTGGTATTTCACAAAATTCTTTAATTTCACAACCATGTTCAAAAAACCTGCTTTGGGTTTTATGGACTTTATTGTTAGTATTTTGGAACTGATCTCCGAACTGGCAAAAATATTATCGTTTGCCTTCCGTCTTTTTGGCGTTATGTTTTCAGGAACAGTATTGGTTGCCCTGGTTGGTGTAATGGCTCCGGTTTTTGTACCTTCCTTGGTGTTCATGTTTGAATTATTTATGGGTGTTATTCAGGCTTTTGTGTTTGGAATGTTAACCCTGGTCTTCATGGCCCAGGCAACACAAGGGCATGGCGAACACGCTGATCATTAGTTTATTAAATAGTTATTTCAGGAGGAAAGATGTCTGGCGATATCATTATGGCTGCAAAATTTATCGGCGCAGGTTTGGCTATGATTGGCGCGCTTGGTGCGGGTATTGGCATTGGTTTAAGTGTACATGGTGCCTTAAACGGTATGGCTCGAAACCCGGACGCCTATGGTAATTTGTTTACTAATATGATTTTAGGAATTGCATTTTCAGAAGCAATCGCTATTTATTGTTTGGTTATTGCATTCTTAATGCTGTTTGTTCTTTAAGGCAACCAAAAGAAAGGATTTAACCTTGGAAAAGCTTGGTATCAATCTAGGTTTCTTGTTGGTGCAAATTTTTAACTTTGCGATTATTTTTATTGTATTAAAAGCATGGGTATATAAACCTATGTTGAATATGATGGAAACTCGTGAGAAAAAAATCGCACAAGGTTTAGAAGATGCACGTGTGGCTGCAGATGCACGCGCTAATGCTGAAGAAGATGCAAACAGAATTATTCGTGAAGCACAAAGCAAAGCAGCAAGCGTGGTAAAAGAAGCAACAACCCGCGCAGAATCATTACAAAAAGAGATTGAAGCAGAAGCCAAAGATAACATTGAGGCAGAACGAAAAGCTGCATTGGCTGATGTAGAAGCAGAACGTATTCGATTGTTAAGCGATATTCGCGGTGATGTGAGTGCAATTGCAATCGCTGCTGCCCAAAAGTTGATTGGGGAAGCGTTAGACGAAAAACGACAACACGCATTATTGACACAATTTTTCTCTGGTGTTCAATCAGGAAAAGTCACTATTTTGGATAATGTAAAAATGCAAGGTGCCGGTGCTGAAGTCACAAGTGCCTTGCCGCTCACGGATGACGAGCAAAGCCAGATTAAGGCTGATCTCAAAACCAATGTGGGTGAAATCGCAAGTATAAGTTTTCGGGTCGATCCATCCATTTTAGGCGGCCTAGTTATTCGTGTAGGTGATCAAGTTGTTGATGGTTCTGTTGCTTCTCAACTATCATCTTTGCGCCAAGTAATTGCTTAAATAAAAGATAAATTTAAATCGAATGGGTATGCAGCGTAGTTTTTTACGCTGCAACCTTTTTTAAATGGTGAACCGATGCAGTTTGATTTATTGACCTGTTTAAAACAAATCCCTAGTGAGTGGGAGTCTGGAAAAGAACTTGATGACATTCTTTTTGAAGGAATAAAAATTGATTCTCGTCACGTTAAAGATGGGGATTTATTCGTTGCTTTAAAGGGAGATCATACAGATGGACACAAGTACATAAAAAACGCAGTTTTCCAAGGCGCTGTCGCGGTGATAGGTACACAACCAATTAATGACTGGAAAACGCTGTCTGTTCCGTATATTCAGGTTACCAATGACAGAAAAGTCTTGGCAGAAATTTCCGCAGCTTTTTATGAATTTCCTGCAAAAAAATTGATAATGATTGGGGTTACCGGCACGGATGGAAAAACGACGACTGCAAACATGATTTACCAGTTACTACGCCATGCTGGGCTTAAGGTTGGTTTGATTTCCACTGTCAATGCAAAAATTGGTGACTTGGAATTAGATACAGGATTTCATGTTACCACGCCTGAAGCGCCGGATGTTCAATATTTTCTTTACCGCATGTTGGATGCAGGATTAACACATGTTGTTTTGGAGACAACATCCCATGGATTGGCGCAACATCGGGTTACCGCATGTGAATTTGATTTTGGCGTGGTAACAAATATTACCCACGAACATTTGGATTATCATGGAGATTATGATCGATATTTAAAGGCAAAAGCTCGTTTATTTGAGTTTCTTTCAGAAACTGAGTATAAACCTGGTGGACCAGTGCCGATGGCAGTATTAAATGCTGATGATCGTTCTTATGATGCTTTAAGTGCCATAACGAAGGTAAAAATTGCGGACTATTCAATAAAAAATAAAGCAAGCCTTTGGGCAGAGGATATCCGTTTTTCCCCCTCGGGCACACATTTTTTGGCGTGCAGTGAACATTTTTCGGTTCCTGTGACTTGTAAAATAGCTGGTCTCTTTAATGTGAGTAATGCTTTAGCAGCTTTGTGTGTATCGATTTATGGGTTGGGCATCGAACCTGAAACTGCTGCAAAAGGTATTTCTTCCTTAGAAATTATCTCTGGACGGATGGAAAGAATTAACCTTGGGCAGGATTTTACCGCTTTAGTAGATTTTGCTCATACACCCAATGCATTGGAGAGGGCTTTAGAGACTTGCCGACAAATGACTTCAGGGAGGGTTATTGCCGTATTTGGTTCTGCAGGTTTGAGAGACCGAGAAAAACGCCGTATGATGGCGGAAATATCAGCCCAGCAGGCTGATATAACGATTCTCACTGCGGAAGACCCGCGCATTGAATCTTTGGATGATATTTTAAGCGAAATGGAAAAGGCGGCCATAAAAAATGGAGCCGTCAAAGAAAAAAATTTGTTTACAGTACCTGATCGGGGATTTGCAATTCGTTTGGCTTTGAAGCTGGCAAAACCCGGCGATCTGGTAGCGGCTTTCGGGAAAGGGCATGAGCAATCCATGTGTTTTGGTGAGGTGGAGTATGCCTGGGATGATCGCACAGCGATGAGAGCCGCTTTGGCAGAATTATTAGATGTAGATGGACCGGAAATGCCTTATTTACCTACAGCGGATGTAAATTAGTTTACCGATGAAAAAAGAGTGTGCCTGAAAAAGCACACTCTTTTAATTTAATGATTATCGGCGATTACGATCGCCGCCACCGCCGCGTCGGTCTCCACCACGGTCCCCACCGCGATCTCCACCACTACGTCCGCCGTAGCGTGATCCACCACTGCGCCCTGGGGGTTTGCGGCTTCCGCCTTTATCATGTTCTTTCGCTTCTTCCAAACTCCAGCCTTCCAATACAGCCTGGCGAGAAAGTCTAACTTTACCGTTTTCATCAATATCCGTAATCATAACGGTGATTTCGTCCCCAACAGTTACAATATCAGTTACTGCGTTTACACGTTCGGAATCTAATTGCGAAATGTGAACCAAACCATCTGTACCTGGAATAATTTCCACAAAAGCACCAAAATCCGTTGTGCGGACAACTTTGCCGGTGTAAATGCGTCCAATTTGCGGGACTTCAATTAATGCTTCAATTCGTTCGCGAGCTGCATTTTCAGCATCACCGCCTACTGCTGCGATATAAATGGTACCGTCTTCAGCAATATCAATCTTGGTGTTGGTTTCTTCCTGTAAAGCACGGATATTTTTACCACCTGGTCCGATAATCGCACCGATTTTGTCAACCGGGATCTTAATGACCGAAATACGGGGGGTATGTGGCTTGAGAGTTGGATTGGGAACAGAAATGACTTCCATCATTTTTTCCAGAATGTGAACTCGAGCATCATAAGCCTGCTGCATTGCTTTGGACATAATTTCTTGGGTGATACCTGAAATTTTTATGTCCATCTGCAAGGCTGTGATTCCTTTTTTCGTTCCGGCAACTTTAAAGTCCATGTCCCCTAAATGGTCTTCCAAACCCTGAATATCGGTTAGAATAGCGTATTTTTGGTCTTGATCCATGATTAAACCCATTGCCACACCGGCTACAGGGGCTTTAATCGGTACACCAGTATCCATTAAGGCTAAAGTTGAACCACACACGGACGCCATGGAACTGGACCCATTGGAGGATAAGATCTCAGAAACCAAACGCATGGTATAAGGAAAATCTTTTTCATCTGGCAGTACGGGAATTAATGCTCGTTCTGCTAAGGCACCATGTCCAATTTCACGTCGGGATTGACCACGTAAGGGGCGAACCTCGCCAGTAGAATATGGTGGGAAGTTGTAATGGTGCATATATCGTTTGCTGTCAACCGGGGATAAGGTATCAATTTCCTGGGCCTCTTTAGGCGTTCCCAGGGTTGCTAAGGTGATTGCCTGAGTTTCTCCACGGGTGAAGATGCCTGAACCGTGTGCGCGAGGGCTGTAACCCACTTCACACCAAATCGGGCGCACTTCCGAAAGGCTACGGCCATCCGGGCGGATTGATTGTTCAATAATGCGTTTCCGGACAACATGTTTATAGCTGGATTCAAATGCTTCTTTAACATCTTTAACGAGTTCTTCGTCTTCACCAGCAAATTCTTCTACGGCACTTTCTTTTATCGCATCAATTGCAGCATTTAATTCTGCTTTGGTGTGCGGTTGGTCTAACGCTTCCGTGATTCGATCTGCAACAGCTGCTTCAACTTTTTCAGTTAATTCAGGATCAGAAAGATATAATTTTACTTCGACTTTTTCCTTGCCGATTTCGGCTGCCATTTTTTCTTGCAGGGCGATGACGGGCTGGATAGCTTTATGGGCAAAATCTAAAGCGGAAACCATAACGGAATCCGGAATTTCATCAGCACCACACTCTACCATTAATATCGCGTCTTTTGTACCTGCGATACGGAGATCTAGGTCCGAGTCTTCTAACTGTTGGAAGGTGGGATTAACCACAAATTCGCCATCAACACGGCCGATACGGACCGCACCAATAGGGCCGTTCCATGGAATATCAGAGATGACAAGAGCTGCAGAGGCAGCATTTACGGCTAAAATGTCCAATGGGTTTTCACCATCAGCAGACAAAGATACCATAATCACCTGAACGGCATTTCGCATTCCTTTAGCAAATAAAGGACGAAGCGGGCGGTCAGTTAAACGGGCAAGAAGGATTGAATCACCACTAGGGCGGCCTTCACGGCGGAAAAATGAACCAGGAATCCGACCACCAGCATACATTCTTTCTTCATAATCCACAGTTAATGGAAAAAAGTCCAATCCTTCTCGGACATCTTTATCCATTGTTGCGGCGGCAAAAATAATTGAATCACCATAATGAACGGTGACTGCTCCACCGGCTTGCAAAGCGAGCTTACCGGTTTCAAACTTGATTTCGCGTTCCCCAAAGGGAACACTATATGACTTTACTTCAGGTTTCATTAAAAAAATCCCTTTTCTAAATTTCCCACTAGGTTAGGAACTGAAAACTATCCAGAAATATTTTCTGAACACGTTTCAATACCCAACCGGCGGGTGGCTAAAAGTGTATAAAAACGAGCAGATAGTTTGTTATCTATCCACTCGTTTTTCTGCGAGTATTTAGCGGATGCGCAGACTGAGGCGTTCAGCAAGCTGAGCGAAACGACCGTAGTCTTTCTTCCGCAAGTAGGCTAATAATCTGCGGCGTTGGCCAACCAGTTTTAATAAGCCCCGGCGTGATGATTCATCGTGTTTATGTAAACGCAGATGATCTGTCAGCTGCAGAATGCGTTTCGTTAAAATTGCAATCTGAACTTCTGGTGATCCGGTGTCGCCTTCAAAACGAGCGTATTCCTTAATAATCGCATTTTTTTCTTCTATTGTTAAAGACATGACGTATGCACTCCTAAAAAATGTTTTTGCAGGTCTCCAGTACTTTAGCCCATTGCCAAAATACGGACCAGTCAATTAGTAATATTATAACAGATGAAAGGTTTCCCCGGTAGGTTTTGACAATCTAGATAGGAGTTCCGTATAGGGTTGAACATCACTCTTTCCTTACTTATTTAAGATTTGATGGCATTTCGTAATTTCTTTTGTTGTTCAGGTGGAAAAAAATTAATGCAACGCCGGATGAACTTGATTTTTTGTTCGGTTGGAGCACTTAATAAACTATGTTGTAAAAAATAGGCCGTTTCATTGGGCGCCCGACTGATGGTTGCCTGGTAAATTTTTATTAGGATGTTTGTAAAATTATCTTTTTTCAGTTCCACAATGTGGTCCGTGACTGAATAAATAACAGGATAATTCTCAAAGGATTTATCTTCAGCAAGGATTTCGATTGCATTAATCCCGAGGTGGATTTTTTGTAAATCACCTGATTCTACCCAATCTTGAATGATCTTTAACCAATCCTTCTGATGATTTTTTCTTATATTTGTCGTTCCAAGTTGGAGTAAATAATATCGGACTTGTTTATCTGATGTGCTGTGAAACCAAGTTTCCAAACGTTGGCTGATTTCGGAAAAATTTTCTAATGGTAAAGCACCAATCATAACAGCTGCTAATTGTTTTGTTTCTAAAAAATCATGCTGCCAGATTTGATCAGCAAATAACAAAGCTTGGTGAGGATTACTTTGCGAGATGCTTGTTAATTTATTTTGAAGGTGGTACATTACCAAAGGTCCAGGTTTGTAACTCTGAATGATATTTTTAATCTGGATTTCCGTGCCTGGACGGTAGGACAAATTGGCATGTACTTCAAGCAGCTCAATTAAATTGGCTGAAAACTGCTTGGGTGACAGCGTTGGATCCAAAAATTGTTTAATTTGTAAAAGTAAACGTTCTAGTTGAATGGCTGGCATAAGCTTTATTTCAGGGAGAGAAAAAAGGATTCTCTCCCTGAATGATATTGATTAATACGCTTTTGCAAAATAGGTGCGGTATTCAGCAGACTCACCACAATAGACGCATTTGCCTTCTGACTTTTCCTGGTCCAATGGACGGCATCGGGTTGTGGCTTTCGTTTCATCCTTAATTGCAGCTTCACAAGCAGCATTCCCGCACCAATAGGCATAAGCCCAACCCTGCTGAACAATGTTTTTAAATTCCTCGTAATTATCTGTTTTATGAATATGGCTGTCTCGAAAATCAGTTGCACGCTGTAATAAACGGTTATGGAAGTCATCCAGAATCGTGGTGAGTTGATCAGCGATATGATCCATAGATAAGAATAACTTTCCTTCTTTCCCAGGTATATCACGTTGGGCAACGACCAATGAATTATTCTCCACATCTCTTGGACCAATTTCTATCCGAAGTGGCACTCCGCGTAATTCCCAATCGTTGAACTTAAAGCCAGGGGTAACATTTTCCCTGTCATCTACTTTAATTCTAAACTGCTTTAGTTGTTTTTCTAATTGTTTAACAACCGGCATTACTTTTTGTTTGGCTTCTTCATTTTTATAGATTGGAACGATGACAATTTGAATTGGAGCTAACCTGGGTGGGAGAATTAGACCCTGGTCATCGCCGTGGCTCATAATAATAGCACCAACAAAACGGGTGGAAACTCCCCAAGAGGTTGTCCAGGCATATTGTAGTTCATTGTTACGATCTAAATATGTTATATCAAATGCTTTTGCAAAATTTTGACCCAAATTGTGGGATGTACCGGATTGTAAAGCTTTGGTATCCCGCATCATTGCTTCGATAGTATATGAACGATTTGCTCCGGCAAATTTTTCCGCTTCACTTTTGATACCTGGAATAACAGGCACAGCCGCTTCATTAACTGCAAAATCCGTATATAAATCAAGAATTTTTAATGTTTCTTCTTCAGCTTCCTCAGCTGTTTCATGGGCAGTGTGACCTTCTTGCCAGTAAAATTCGAGCGTGCGCAGGAACATTCTGGTTCTCATTTCCCACCGGACAACATTCGCCCATTGGTTAATCAGGATTGGCAAATCCCGATATGATTGAACCCATTTGGAATACATATGACCTATGATCGTTTCCGATGTGGGGCGCACTACAAGAGGTTCTTCCAATGTTTGTCCACCACCAATTGTGACAATGGCAAGTTCTGGGGAAAAACCTTCCACGTGTTCTTTTTCTTTCTCCAAAAATGACATGGGGATAAACATTGGAAAGGCTGCATTCACATGACCAGTTTCCTTAAACCGTCCATCCAATGCTTTTTGAATATTCTCCCATAAAGCCCAACCATAAGGCCGGACAACCATACAGCCTCTGACGGGGGCGTAATCTGCTAATTCCGCTTTTTGAATTAATTGGTTATACCATTCAGAAAAATTTTCACTTTGTTTTGGAAGCTTTTCTTCACTCATTTTCATTTTCCCTATCTTAAAGAATTCTTTCTAATTAATTGCTTGTTTCTTGCAAAAACTTAATGAAATCCGGCTTTCCAGCCGGATAATTATTGAGCGTCTTTCGTTCATTAATTTTGAAGAATGAACCAATTTTACCATTCTCTTGTGTAATTTTGATCCAATTTTTTTAATATTACCTCTTCCAAGTCAATGTCACAAAGTTGGGCTAGCTGTACTAGATATAAAGCTACATCAGCTAACTCACTCCCAAGCGAGTCTTTATCTAGGGTAGGTTTTTCCCATTGAAAATGTTCCAATACTTCGGATGCTTCTAACACTAAAGAAATTGCTATGTTTTTTGGCGTTTGGGGATGAATACTATCCGGTTTGTACCATCCTTTGGCGGAAACAAAACGATGCATTAATTGGGTTATTTCATTTAAATCTTTGCCCATAGTTATCCTAAAATATAGATCAATTTCTTTATGGAAGAGGGAGGAGAAAAGATCTTTTCGCCTTATGCCATTACGCGAGGAAAAATTGATGTTAAGTCAATTGTGTATATTTACGATGGTTTTAACTTATCTCAAGGATTATAAATTTGGATAATTAAGTATTTCCAAAATGCGAGGAATGCCGTTTAATACCCATTGATCGATTTCATTAACGCACCGTAAATATTCTTCCAGTTTTTTTCCAACAGGATCTTGAACATTAATACGTAAGTTTGACATTTCAGAAAGCATATATAACCGGGTTTTGATATCAGGAAATTCCGTTTGTAATGCTTCTTTGTGAAACGCTTCCATTGTGAGGATTAATTCGAAATTTTCAATCAATTGCCTATTGATTGGTTGGCTTTTGTGATTTGAGATATCAAATTTCCTTTTTTTAAGGAGATCTATCACGGTATTCGATGCGGAAATTCCAGTTTGTGCACGAACACCAGCGGATTGAATCGTCCATTTTATTTCAGGTGCCATTCGCTGAAGATAATCTTTAAGAAAAACTTCAGCGATGGGAGACCTGATTTGATTTGCCGTACAAACCAATAAAATGGAATATCTAATCAATATAAACCTTTTTATCGATCCATGCTGATAACTTGACTATGCCAGCGGTGCCAATTGCCGTGATGTTTTTCTAACAAAATGGATCCTTCGCCAGGAGACTCCAGTCCAAGCAGTTCCATGTCCGCATCTACCATGATGCGAACCAACTCTTTAAATTTAATACGTGGTTCCCACCCAATGGCTTCCATTGATTTTTTGGGATTGGATAATAAATAATCCACTTCATTAGGACGGAAGTAACGTGGGTCAATTTTTACGTATTCTTTCCAATCAAGGTTTAGATAACCAAAGGCTTCATCCAGAAAATCTCGTACAGAATATGCTTCCCCGGTACCGATTACAAAGTCACCTGGGTGGTCAATTTGCATCATTTTCCACATGGCTGCCACATAATCTGGGGCATAACCCCAATCCCGTTTGGCATCCAGATTACCAAGATAAAGATTCTTTTGGTTTCCGGCGACGATATTTGCAAGAGCCCGGGTGATTTTCCGTGTGACGAATGTTTCACCCCGTCGTGGTGATTCGTGATTGAATAAAATACCGTTACTTGCAAACATTCCGTAACCGTCGCGATATTGTTTTGTCACCCAAAATGCATATAGTTTTGCTGCTGCATAAGGACTTTGAGGTTTAAAAGGTGTATTTTCATCTTGGGGAGGAGCGGCAGAACCATACAACTCACTTGAAGAGGCTTGATAAAAACGAGCTTTCACACCACTTTTGCGAATTGCTTCTAATATCCGAATAGTACCTAAACCAGTGACATCACCGGTGTATTCGGGCATATCAAAACTGACACGCACATGACTTTGAGCAGCCAAATTATAAATTTCATCAGGGCGGACATTGTAAATGACATCGATTAATGATTCAGACTGAGAAATATCCCCATAGTGAAGCACAAGTTTGACATCATTTACATCTTTATGTGGATCATGATAAATATGATCAATGCGGCGGGTGTTAAAGGTACTGGCTCGACGGATAATGCCATGTACTTCATAACCCTGGGCGAGTAATAATTCCGCCAGATATGAGCCATCTTGCCCGGTGATCCCGGTGATTAATGCTTTTTTCAAGTTTATCCTCCAAAAAACACCCCAAAATTTTTGGGTTTTATCAAGTTTATTTTGAAATCAAAGTATACCGAGTGAGGGTTAACCTGTCAAATCCACAAAAAAAGAGGCTGATTTTTTAGATCAGCCTCTCTAAATTATTTATTTATCTTCTTCTTTTTTTCTGAAGACAATTTTATTGTTTTCTTCATCGTAATCAATCAATACCAAATCGTTTTCTTTAAATTCACCAGATAACAAACTGACGGATAAGGGACTTTCCACATATTTCTGTAAAGCTCTACGAAGTGGGCGTGCTCCAAAGGCCGGATCAAACCCTTCATTTGCCAACCATGTTCGGGCTGCTTCACTTACTTCTACAGATAAACCATGTTCTTTCAAACGTTCATGAACTTCCGTCATCTGAAGATCAACAATGTCTTTCATCTGTTCAACAGAAAGTGGTGAGAACATGATGATTTCATCAATACGGTTTATAAATTCGGGGCGGAAAGTGCTTTTAAGCGCTTTGTCTATTTTTTCATGATTATCACGTTCTTCGTTGTCACTGGCTAAGAAACCGAGTGTACCGCCTTTGTTGATGTATTCGGTACCCAGGTTGGATGTCATGATCAATACTGTATTGCGGAAATCGACAATCTTACCTTGCCCGTCGGTCAGGCGGCCATCATCCAAAATTTGCAGTAAAGCATTCCAGACTTCAGGGTGTGCTTTTTCAATTTCATCAAATAAAATTACTCGATAAGGTCGACGGCGTACCGCTTCGGTAAGCTGTCCACCTTCTTCGTATCCGACATATCCGGGAGGGGCACCAAACAAACGCGAAACCGTATGTTGTTCGCGGTACTCACTCATATCAATTCGCACCAAAGCTTCCTCATCACCGAACATAAAGGATGCCAATGCCTTCGCTAATTCTGTTTTACCAACACCGGATGGTCCAATAAATACAAAGGAACCAATAGGCCGGCGAGGATCTTTTAATCCTGAGCGTGCGCGCCGAATGGCGTCTGCAATGGCCTTAACTGCTGCATCCTGGCCGACAATGCTTTCATGCATCCGTTCTTCCATTTGCAACAGGCGTTCGGCTTCGGTTTCCAGCATCTGTGAAACGGGGATACCAGTCCACTGCGCTACTACCTGGGCAATGTCATCAATATCAACAACTTCATCCAGTTGGTGTTCGATTTCCCATTTATCGCGCATTTCGTTAAACTCGGCTTGAATTTTCAAGCGGTCTGATTTCATTTTTGCGGCACGTTCATAATCTCGTTCGAGTCCTGCTCGTTCTTCTTCGGCAGCCAAACGATCTAATTCAGTTTTTTTCTGTTTTAGGTTTGGCGGTAAAGAATAAAGCGCTACACGTAATTTTGCTGCAGCCTCATCCATTAAATCGATCGCTTTATCAGGCAAGTGGCGTTCTGTCACATATTGATTTGAGAGGCGGGCAGCGGCTACTAGAGCATCATCCGCAAATCGTACTTTGTGATGCGCTTCATACCGATCACGTAAGCCATTCAACATCAATATCGTATCATCAACGGTTGGCTCTTCAACATAGATGGGTGCAAAACGTCGTTCTAATGCGGAATCTTTTTCTATGTGTTTATGGAACTCATCCAACGTGGTAGCACCAATACATTGAAGTTCACCGCGAGCTAAGGCGGGTTTTAACATATTGGAGGCATCCATTGCTCCTTGTGCTGCACCTGCTCCTACCACCGTGTGTAATTCGTCTATGAAGAGAATCACTTCACCTTGAGAGCGCTGAACTTCTTCAATCGCAGCTTTTAATCGCTCTTCAAATTCACCACGGAAACGGCTGCCTGCAATCATTGCGCTTAAATCAAGGGAGACAACCTTTTTTCCCATCAAAATTTCAGGAATATCGTTTTCCGCGATTTTCTGGGCTAAACCTTCCACAATGGCGGTCTTACCAACACCGGCTTCACCAATCAAAACGGGGTTGTTTTTGGTACGGCGGGATAAAATCTGCATTACGCGTAAAACCTCATTATCACGCCCAATGACCGGATCAAGTTTGCCTTCACGAGCTAATAAAGTTAAGTCGCGTGAATATTTTTCCAGGCTTCGATATCGAGTTTCAGCTTGGGGGTCAGTTACTCGCTGCCCACCGCGAATCTGGTTTATTGCTTCCATGACTCGTTCGCGGGTGATACCGGCACCTTCCAACAGGCGAGCCGCAGGTGTATTTTTTTCACTTAAGATTGCAAGAAATAAATGCTCTGTGGAGATATATTCATCTTTAAGTCGGCTGGTTTCTTCATTCGCTAAATCAATAATTCTTTTTACGCGCGGGGTAATAAAAACCTGTCCTGCACCACCACCAAAAATACTGGCCTTAGGACTGGTACGTAAAATGTAATCTAAGCGTTCTTCCAGGGTGCCTGGGTCGATACTTAATATTTCTAAAATTTGAGTGATAACCCCTTCGGGTTGTTCAATTAAAGCTAATAAAATATGTTCTGTGTCTATTTGATTATGCCCATAACGTTGGATAATTTCGGCAGATCGCTGTGCTGCTTCTTGGGCTCTTTCTGTAAATCGATCGAATCGCATCATAGGAGTAATTTCCTTCCATGTTTTTTCTAATAGGTACTAATATTCCAGTATAAGTTGAATTATATCAAAGCATATATAAGGAGATTATCTAATTTTTATTAGAAGATTATATGAAAATATGTTTTATCTTATTGTACATGGTTTTGGTTGTAAACTTATGAATTATCATAAATCCATCTTTATTTTTATGTCCTATCCCATTCGATCCGGTGTAAAATTAAGCAATGATAAAACCTTCACAAATCACAGAGGGCTTTCTTCGCCCATTGAGAGCAGAAAAAGATTTATCACAGGTAGCTGATTTAATCGAACTGTGTTTTAAGGGTAGTATCGATGAAGATGGGACAGATTATATTCGATACTTACGGAATTTAGCCAGAACCGCAAAAGACGGCTATTGGGGGCTTGGCTCAATCCAAAGGCGGTATGCTGCCATCCAGGGTTTTGTGTATGAAGTTGATGGAAAAATTGTTGGTAACTTGTCAATGCTACCATTTCATAAAAATGGGGATTTTGTTTATTTAATAGCCAATGTTGCAGTTCATCCGGACTATCGCAGGCTGGGAATTGCCTTAAATTTAACGACAGAAGCCTTAAAATATGCGAAATCAAAATCAGCCAATTCAACTTGGTTACAAGTACGTGATGATAACCCGCCTGCTTTTTTGTTATACAAAAAGATGGGCTTTTATGAAAAAACAAGACGAACAACATGGACGCTGAAACCACACCCGGAAACGTTGTATCCTTATCAATCCGATGTGAGGATGGTTTCCAGAAAAGCAAGTACCTGGTCACAGGAAAAAGAATGGCTTTTAAAAAATTATGATGACAATGTGCGTTGGAATTTGGGTTTAAAAACGGAACGTTTTAAACCAGGTTTTATCGCCTGGCTTGATAAGTTAATCAATGAGCGAATGATTTTACAATACGCTGGTTATTTAGATCATCAATGGTTGGGTACACTAACTTTAGAAAAGACTAATTTATTTGCTGACAATTTATGGATATCAGCTGACCCAATCTGGGAGGATCAGGTTATTCGGGCCGGCGTTCCCTTTTTACAAAGGAAGTCAGGTTATAAAAGGCCAATGACCGTAAACTTTCCAGAAAACCGAGCTGTTTCCGCTTTTGAATTTTTGGGATTTGAAAAAAACCACACTTTGATTTGGATGCAAGCCTCAACTCATATCCCGGTAATTGTTCAATCTTAATACAACTAATTGGATTTTTTTTCGTACAATATATATAGGAGGCTGGTATGAAAAAAATATTGATTCGATTAGCAATAAATGCAGTGGCTTTGTATGCAGCTGTTGCCATTATGGATGGTAGAGGAATCACTCCACAGAATGAAAATTGGCTTAGTTTTATTTGGCTGGCATTGATTTTCGGTTTGGTTAATGCAGTACTTCGACCTTTGTTGGTGGTGATGAGTTGTCCGTTAATCATATTAACCCTGGGACTGGGAACTCTATTGATAAATACATTAATGTTTTATTTAGCAGGGTGGCTAGGTACGCAGTTTCAGGTAGGTTTTACCGTAGATGGTTTTTGGCCAGCTTTTTGGGGCGCTTTTATTGTCAGCGTGGTCAGTTTTATTCTGACTATCTTCTTTAAAGATGAATTAGATAATAAACGCAGAAAAAAGTAAATAATTAAACTTAAGAAAAAAGAGCTGCCTGTTAAACTGTTGGCAGCTCTTTTTTGTTAGTTAATTTGTGGGGAGAGTGAAATGAAGTAATACATTGTTTTCAGCATCGGCTACCCATGCGCCTCCGCTTTGATCAAATGCAATCGAACTTGGTAAACCAAACCCATCAACATCTGCTGAGTAATTTCCCCATCCATAAAGGAAGGTGCCTTCCGGTGAAAATCCGAGGATTCGGTATCCTTCGGGGTCGGTAACAAATACATTTCCGGCATTATCAATTCCCATAAACGGTTTGTTTTCCAATGACTGTCCAAACCAACCATTGATATCCCAACTTGAAGTGGCGAAATATGTGGTATTGAATTCGTCCGGAACAAATACTTGAATACGTTGATTCCAAGTGTCTGCAACGTAAACTTCTCCATTTAATCCTAATCCAATTCCAACCGGCTCGTCTAATTCTCCCAATTCGAAACCAGGTTGACCAAAGGAGGTGATAAACTCACCATTCGAGTCATACACGGCGATGCGTTTGTTTCCCGTATCTGCTACAAAAACTCTTCCGTTATCATCCACCGCAATACCGCGTGGACCCCAAAAGCCATCCGGTGAATCCGCGGTTCCGAAGAATCCCCATTCAGTAATAAATTGTCCATCAGAAGTAAACCGTTGGACACGATGATTCCAGGTATCGGTTACAAAGACGGATCCATCCGGTCCAAAAGCAATTCCCCAAGGTTCATAAAAAGTACCACCGGGTGCATTTTGTATCTCACTGTTGGCGTAAGTTCCCCAAGTGTTTATGAGGGTACCGTCAGGATTGAAGTGCATAATGCGGTTGTTTCCTGCATCGGCAACGTAAATACTGCCATCAGACGCTACAGCCAAACCACGAGGATTTAACAATTGCTGATCGGGAATTCCTGAATTGCCGATTATTTGATCTGGCATTAAATTCAACATTTTGTCTTCGTATGGATCAACCTGTGGTTCATTCATGGCAACTGGCAAAGCACCATAGTTCCAGATCATCGCCGCCACATCATTTCTAACATACATGCGAATGGAATCACTAGGCTGCCATGAGGTGAGTGTCAGGTCATCTCGCCCTTTGATTTCCGCGTATTTTTCATAATCACGATTGAGCCAGATATCAAATAAAGCAGAGCGCATCTCCGGATTGGTAATGGCATATTGAATACGGTCCCAAGTAAGGAAATAATAATCTTGCATCGGCCACCACAGCCGTTTGTAATCAAAAGATATATAATCCCCTTTGGTGAGTGCATCTACTTTGCTGAAATTTTCATTACTCGCTAAGATAACGGGAGCATTTAGCAGATCTCGGGTGGGCTTGTCCGTGTACCAAATCTTATTTGGGTAATCGCGGAAATACCACCAATAGGGATAGAGCGAATCGTTATCATAAGCAACCACAATATTTTTATCACCCACTGTTCTTTCGGATATTTCTTCAACCTGTTCCAAAATATCTTTTGGTCCACGAGCAGCATGGGCGTATACCAAAAACTCTTTGGCGTTATCATAATTAATATAGGTGGCTGTATAAGCGGTGCGGGCTGTTAATCCGGTAAGCAAGATAAATACAGCCAAAATCAACAACTTAATTACCTCCATAAATTTCCAGGAGCGCAAATAAAAATAAAAACCGCCAATTGAGATTCCTAAACCAACAATAGAAAGCAGAAATTTGCTGGTTGATTGAAGGGCTTCCAAGGATTTACCTGAAAATGGAAAAGGCGCAGTGCTGATGGAAGAAAGCCAGCCTATTGTTGCGGCCACAAACATGGGGAGCAATATTAAAAACATCCAAGAATTTTTTTCTTTAAATTTAATCCATGGGATCATTTCGATCAGTTTGTTTAAACCCCAGGCCGCTGTTAATAACAATGGTACTGCGATATGAACGGTTAACCATGGCATTCGTTCACCGGCTAAACTGTAAGCAACCAAACTTGTTATCGACCAGAATAAAAGGAATAACAATACAGGAACGCGATGTTCTACGGTTTTTTTTATGTCTTGATTTTCAGGATGGAAATCTTCATAATCTTCATGGGCGATCACTTGTGGTGGAACAGCAGGGGATAAACTGGCTTGTTTATAAAAGCGGATGCCAATTGCTGCTGCCAGGAATGTCCCTGCGGCCGCTAGGTATTCATAAAATGGAACTTGAAGTAAAACGTAATAATATAAAGGTTGGGTACCGCGGTTTACAGCTTGTTGATCCAACCAATAACCCAAAGAACCAACCAACCCTGTGAAAAAGCCTTGCGCATTGGTGAAAAAGGTTGTGTAAAAAACAATAAAAATTGCCCAAAATATGATGGTGTTTTTTATCCAAAGCCTTTTATTCCAAAAAATACCCAGAAATGCCGTGATACCAAAAATCAGCAAAAGAGTAATACCAGTTACAGAGATCCCGGAAGCGCTATAATCCAGAGGATTCCAGTTGGTACCAAACAGCGAGCCGAGTATTTTAATTGGAAAGGCAGTTAATAACGGCAAAACTAAAGTGCCATTTAACATTAATAAATCAAAAGATCGAAACTTATGCAGGTTTTTTTGACCTAATCCCCGGAATAAAACGATTATTGCGAGAATACCAAGGCCAATTGCAAGAAGAATGGATAAATTGCCAAGGGTTTGGAAGGTTGTTGATACATCATTTAATACTTCACCTGTATCGGAAACAGGATTCTGTTGAGCATGGGCGATTGCAAACCCCAAACCTGACATGAAAAATAGAATAGCAACGATGGTTAAGATACTAAAAATATTTTTATTATGTGCTGAGTCCCATTTTTCTGAGATTATGTCAAAATAAAGTAACAAAACCAGGAATAATAGTAGTTGAGCGATATAAATATAGGCAGTTTCTTTGGCTGTAAAATTCAATGCATGCGCTACAGTTAATAAAGTTAATGAAAATCCATCACCACGATCAAGGTATCGCAGTGTGGCGTATAAAATCAGTACAGAAAACAGCCCAACGAATGCCTCGTTACGAGTATATCGCCCGTAAAACAGTAAGTAAGGTGATATTAAGAACAGGACACCCCCGATGATGTGCCCCCATCTTCCTAAATACCTTCGAAATGCTAATACCACTACAACGATGGTGGCGATACTGGCTAAAGCAGCTGGAAAACGGGCAGTAAAATCGGAATCACCAAACATAAAGTATGATAATGCAATTAAATGGAATTGGAGGGGGCCATGCGTGACAGGATCTTGCCGGTACCCTTTTCCGATCGAAAGATCATAAGAGGGAACAACATGATTGACTTCATCATGACTCATCACTCTTGCACCAACATCATATAGACGGCTGAAAACCGCTAAGATTAAAATGATAACGATTATCAGTTTTTCAATGCTGAATTTGGGTAAAAAATCGCTGATTGGTTTTTCCAGCCAACTTTGAGAAGATAATGTTTCGTTGTTCATATATTCTTAATTACTCCGATTTATTAATTTATTAAAATATTAATAAAGGGATTTAATAGCCCTATTACCTGTCTTTTTTGACACCCTTTGACTATACTTTAATCTGTTTGTTCTGACAAGTTTCTCATGTCAATCTTCATCTAATACTATCCATAATCGATAAAAGCATTACATAATTATCAAAAATCATTTAAAAATAGAAATTTGGTTATAAAAAGCCGCCTAAAAGGAGAACAATATGAACCGCTCAAAAATTTTTCGTTACAGCATGTTTGCCCTTTTATATTTTGCTCAAGGAGCGGTTCTGAGTTATTTTACCGCTTTAAATGCAATTTATTTGTTGTCCTTTGGATTGTCAATGAGCAAAATAGGCATCATCAGCGGGATTGCATTGACACCATTTGTTTTGAAGATTTTTCTGGGTATGTTAAGCGATCGGGTGAATTTATTTAACTTTGGTCACCGCAAACCGTATATTGTAATTGGTCTTTTATTACAGGCAATTTGTTTGATTTTTGTGCCCTTTATAGACCCCGGAAAGAATTTTGCTTTGTATGGGTTAGCTGCTTTTATGGTGATGTCAGGAATGGCGTTATATGATACATCAACGGATGGATTAGCTTTAGATACGACGCCCAAGGAAGAAGAAGGCACTATTCAGGGATTCATGGTGGGTGGACGAGCGATGGGTGTGGTGGTTTTATCCAGTTTAATTGGCTTTTTAGCACAAAAGGTTTCTTGGTTTGCTGCGTTTTGGATTTTGGCTTTCCTTACCTTGGTGCCATTGATAATGGTTTTTGGTTATAAAGAAGCTCCACGTCCTCAAGAAAAGAAATTTGAATGGTCTGCATTTGGAGCTTTCAAACATTGGCCTATCATTGCATTGGGGTTATTAGGTGCTTTATATTCGCTGATAATTAATGGTGCCAATGAAATTGTTAATCCCTTTTTACAGGATGGTTTTTCGATCAATGTAATGACAGCTGGTTTCTTTACAACCGTTTGGGGAATTGGGGTTGTGATGGGAAGCCTCACAGGTGGTAAATTAACAGATCGGATCGGCCAGCGGAGAGCCGTTCAATCCGCCTTGTTGGTTTCCTTTGTGTCGATTGGGGCATTAGCCTTTACTGTAAGTGCAGCTTTGGCTTGGGTGCTGGTATTCTTGTTCGGCTTGGCCTATGGATATTATGAGACTGTTTATTTCGCGATTTCAATGGATAAAACTGATCCACGAATTGCTGCTTCCATGTTTGCCATATTAATGGCAATTGCCAATATTGGCACAGGGATCGGTTTGCCAATCAGCGGTGTATTGGTTGATACGATTGGTTATCGTTGGACGTTTGGTGTGATGGCTGGTTTAAATTTACTGGCGTTGCCTTTTATCCCCGCTATATTTGGAAAAGCGAAAAATCATATTTTACGTTGATTCAGGTTAAGCAAAACTTAATTCCTGAGAAAAAACTTTTGGTAAATTATATTTTTCATGAAATTGGTATAAGAGTTGGAGGCGGCAGAATTCATTCATTTCATAATGAATGAAAAATGCAAAACCACCAAAATTTCTTGAGAGTGTAAACCAAAAAGTTTGGTGTTCAGGGTTATTGATATCCGTTACTAGGTTTTTTGTTTGCCTAACATCCAGAATTTGGACGATACCGGTTTGTATAACAGGCGTGATTAGATACAATCCACCAGTATTTACAATTGTTGCCGTTGAAAGGTATGGGCCGCAGAACGTTTTTCCAAAGTATTCTTTATTCATATTACGTGCCCCAATCTGACATCTAAAAAGAGAACTAATTTGATGATCCAGTAATCTACAGGTATTTCTTCTCCCAACTGATTATGGAGAAAACTAGGAGCGCTGCTAATTTGTTATCCATAGAACAAATTAGCAGCGCTATCATTTCAATTTACAAAAGCAGCTATTTACCGCCGCCGCCCCCATTTCCACTTCCGCTACCATCACCATTACCACCACCGCTGCCATTACTGCCATTTCCGCCATTATCAGAGGTGTTTGGTCCTTGATTTTCCTGACCATTGTTTCCATTAGTTTCATCTTGACCATTGTTTTTATTCTGATCGCCCAAACCCTCTTCATTTTGGAATTGTTGCTGGTTTTGTATGGGCTCTATGGTTTCGCCAAATTGGTATTGGTGCTGTAATTGTTCTTGCAGCATTTGCAAATTCTGAACACCTTTTTCAATGATTTCCAGGTGGTACTGCATCATACTTTGCATTTGGAATTGATAAGGTTCGACTTCCTCTCCATTTTTGAGCTGCGTCATGATTTGATTCTGGTTTTGAAGCATCCCTTGAAATTCTTCAATCGCTTCTTCGGGTTCATCTAATTCAAGAGCTAATTCCAAATTATGTTTGATCTGATTTTGGTAGGTAGCCATCATTTCTTCCGATGGTGTGCCTTCTTCTTCCAAAATGGTTTGAATCTCATCAAACCGTCTTTGGGTGAACTTCATAGCCAGATTAAATTGATTCTCCTCATTGGCAGTGAGATCTAACCGAATATCTTCGCTTAAGATCTTTACCGGATACAATAAATCTCCTGGCATACTGGCTTGAGCAGCAGCTACAGAAGCTCCGGTTCCGCCTAACAGTAATGCGATAATTGTTACGATTCCAGCAAGTTTCATTAGTTTTGTCTCCTTTAGTTGGGTTATTCGATCCCATACAGTAAGACGCATAAAAGCCGGATTGGTTACGTTTCCCCGTTGGATCTTGGCTTGACGAATAAAATTCACCCGTGCAGCGTACGCTTTATCAGGGTTCCGCGGGGGGATATTATTATCCAAGTTCTTCATTTGTGACTGAATGGTATTCGTATCTTTTTTCATTTTCTTCTTCCAATAACGATTTTAATTTCTTAAATCCACGATTTTGAATTGCTTTTACCGCACCAACAGATTTATTTATACTTTTCGCGATTTCCTTGTTGTCCCATTCTTCTAAAAATTTTAGTAAAATGACCTGCTGCTGCAGCGCGGGTAAGGTAAGGATGTGTTTTCTGATTCGTTCGTTTTCCAAATGAACCGAAGTGAGTTCTTCTGGTGAATTTGCCGGGCTGGGTAACACTTCAGGTAACCCTGATTCTTCAGGTAAGGGTCTGCGGTAATAATCAGTGATCCAGTTATGGGCAATCCGGTAAAGATAAGCTCTTAGGTATTGATTTGGTCCTTTCTTTTCAGATAACTTGTTTAAAAAACGACTAAATGTTTCCGAAACACAATCCTCAGCAAGGTTCTGATCACCTAATAAACGGTAGGCATAACGATAAATCCCCGGACTTATTTCATCATAAATTTCAGTCAAGGCATCTACATCCAATTGGCGGGCTTTTGTGATTAACTCAGTTTCTGTATAGGTCATGTATTTCATATGTTATGACGCGGAATAGTGGTGATGGTTACGTTTTGATTTAATTTTGGGAAATTATTAATTTAGAAGTAAACATGAATGAAAACAAAATATTGACAAATTTCTTATATTTTTTTTGTACTCATTTAATATTATGGTTTTAAATTAAAAATAACAATACTTTCAAAGGAGGTTGTTATGATTTACCGAAGACGGTCTGTGCCATCGTTATGGGAAGAGATGGACAAATTGCAACGTGAAATGAATCAATTGTTTGACAGTGCATTTACCAATCGTTTGGAAAATCATGTAGATTTTCCTGCGATTAATGTATGGGTCAAACCCGGTGAAGGTCAGGTCATCACCGCTGAATTACCTGGTATCGATCAGGATGAATTAGATCTGAAAATCAATGGCGATGTGTTAACCATCACCGGAAAACGCGAAAAGCCAAATCAAGAAAACGAAGAAACTTATCATCGACAGGAAAGAATCTATGGCAATTTTTCACGTTCCATTCGCCTTTCATTCCCGGTTGATTCTGAAAAAGTGGAAGCCGAGTATGAAAAAGGAATTTTAAAAGTTTGGCTCCCGATTGCAGAGACGGAAAAACCAAAAAAGATTTCTGTTAAAGCCGTATAAGTGGAGGTGAAAAATGAAGGAAGATACGAATAAAACCGATATTGTAAAGCAAGAGGAAAAAAACCAGGACCTGGCAGAACGAACACGGGAATCTCGGGTTTACATTCCAAAAGTTGATATTTATGAAAAAGATGATGTTATTTATCTGTTGGCCGATATACCTGGCTCGGATGAGAACATGGTTGAAGTTACTTTAGATAAAAACGTACTAACGATTGATGCTCGTGTAAAACCGGAACGACCGGAGGATTATTCTTTAAATTATGCTGAATATGGCATTGGAGACTTCCGCCGGCGGTTTAATATTTCCGATGAAATTGATCGTGAGAAAATTTCTGCTACGGTGAAAAATGGTGTTTTAACATTAACAATGCCAAAATCAGCTCCGGCAGCATCACGTAAGATTTCAGTACAGGCTGTTTAAACGGGCGACCTGCCAGGATATGTTTCGAAAGGAGGTCTAACATGGCATTCCGAAATCTAATCCCCTGGAAAAAGGAAGATAAATCCATCGAAAAACAAAACCGTTCGCTAGTTACGGATCCTTTTTTTGAGATGAATGAATGGGTTGAGAATTTTTTTGATGACCCATTCTTTGAAGGCGAAGGAAAAAATCTGAATACGTTTAACCCTAGTGCAGATCTTTGCGAAACGGAAAAAGAATTTACCGTTAGTGTTGACCTGCCTGGAATGGAAATTGATGATATTGATGTTCAGTTTCAAAATAACACCTTAACCATTCAGGGGTACAAGGAAGAGGCATCTCAAGAAAGCAAAAAACATTATTATCGATCAGAGCGACGCAGCGGATCGTTTCAACGAAGTTTTGTACTGCCGGATGGAATCGATGAATCAAAGATTGAAGCGGATTTTAAAAACGGTGTACTGAATGTTCATTTACCAAAAGATGAAACCAGTATCCAAAAACATAAAAAAATTCCGATTCAGAAAAAATAAACTCTTTATGCCGGGTAGGTCCAAACTACCCGGTTTTTTTGTAAGCCCACGGTAATTCATAAGGTAGATTGACAAACATGCTATATATGGAGCAAAGAGAAAAAATACGAAGAAAAGTTTCTTTCCGTGTTACTTTGTGAATCACCTTATTATTTTGTCAGTTTCTGCTATGGTTCTCAAAAATTGTGTCATAATTGGGGGGAGAAAATGTTTTTTCTTGGAGGATTAAATGCGGAGAGTTTTTTTCTTATCCATGATCTTGATATTATTTCTAACTGGCTGCGGCGGAAAATCGGATGGTGGCATTCGCGGTATTCAGGAAAACTGCATTACCACCAATGACCAGGGCAGATGTAATGGCACATTTAAGGTCGTTCGAGGAAACAATACACACGAGTTTAAAAAGATTAAAATGGATATAGATGAGACGGTATATCTGGAGATGGAAACGACAGTTGAACAGGGGGAGATGATCATAACCGTCATTAATTTTGATGGAGTACCGGTGGATTATTTTGTTTCCCCTGATGAGCCTGCTTCATTTGCACTTTGGGTGTTGGGGGGTGGTTCGGAATTTTTACCGATTGAATTTAATGTGGATAAAGGGAAGGTTGTGGAAGGGGTAACGTTTTCTTTATCTTACAAACGAGATTTTTAATTAACAAATGTCCCACTGATGTGGGAGGGTCGTTGCTCTTAAATAGGAAATATGGCACTCGAACCAAGTGGATAAATAACTTAAACTCAAAAAATGGATCATAATCCATTTTAAAAACCTGAAAATTAGAGGTTATTTTGTATAACAGTAATAATAACAATCCGACGGTTTATTCGACGGAATTTGGCCGTATTTGTAAAAAATGCGGAAAACCAGAAAACCAATGTAATTGCAAAAAGGGAAAACCCCAAAAACCCGATAACAAGGTGATTAAAGACGGTGTGGTTCGGCTGCGTTTGGAACGTAAGGGACGGGGTGGAAAAGCGGTCACCCTGGTAGAGGGGCTTGTTTTACATGAAACCGGTTTAAAAGAATTAAGTAAGGAATTAAAAAAAATTTGTGGAACCGGCGGCGCTTTGAAGAATGGCATCATTGAGATTCAAGGTGACCAGCGTGATAAATTATTACCCACATTATCCGATAAGGGATTTGTTGTAAAAAAAGCAGGTGGATGATATCCACTTGTTTATTGAATTTATTTTATTTTGGAGGATTCAATGGTTAAAGGCTTAAAACCTTTCTTTTCTGCATCAGGTATTGCGATTATAGGCGCATCGGCAAAACCGAATAAGTTGAGTTATGGAATTGTAAAAAACCTGACCTTATATGGCTATCAGGGTGCCATCTACCCCGTTAATCCTGGTGCAAAAGAAATCTTGGGGTTAACTTGTTATCCCGATATTAAAAATGTACCAGATCCGGTTGAATTGGCTGTGATTGTTTTGCCAGCTGGAATGATCTTACCGGTGGTGAAAGATTGTGCAGAACGAGGGATTAAAGCCGTTACCGTAATTTCTGGCGGATTTAAAGAATTGGGTGAGGAAGGCCAAGCCCTTGAAAATGAAGTATTAGATGTAATTAAACAAAACGGAATGCGGATGGTGGGTCCGAATTGTGTGGGTACCATGAGTTTACATACTGGCTTAAATACCACCTTTATTTCCGGGGCACCGGATGTAGGAGGAATTGGTTTCCTTTCACAATCGGGTGCCGTGCTGGGCGGCGTGGTCGATTTTGTGAAAGATAAGGGAATCGGTTTTGCCCATTTTTCCAGTTTGGGCAATGAGGCCGATGTTACTGAAACCGATATGATTGAATATTTGGGAGATGATCCGAATACAACGGTAATCACTGCTTATGTTGAACAAATTCGGGAAGGCCAGCGATTTTTAGAGGTTGTTAAGAATGTCTCCCAACAAAAACCAATTGTGCTGCTGAAAGCCGGACGGACTGCTGCCGGAGCGCGGGCTGTCTCTTCCCATACGGGGTCGTTGGCTGGTTCCCATGCCGCATATCAGGCTGCCTTTAAGCAGGGCGGTGTGGTGGAAGTGCAATCCGTGAACGATTTATTTGACGTTTCACAGGCGTTTGCCCTGCAGCATTTGCCCCAGGGGAAACGGGTTGTCATTTTAACCAATTCGGGTGGTCCGGCTGCGTTAACCTCAGACAGTTTGGCGATGAATGGTTTGGAAATGGCGGATCTCGATCCGAAAACAATCGAATACCTGCGCAGTAAAATGAATCCCAGTGCTCAGGTTACCAACCCGATTGATATGTTGGGCGGGGCTGAACCACAGGATTATGAAGTTGCGTTACTAGCAGTTATCGCAGACCCGAATGTTGATATTATTGTTCCGATTTTGGTGCCGCAGTCCCTGGTTAATCCTGTGGAAGTGGCTCAAAAAATTAGCGAAGCAGCTGCGACAACCCAAAAAACAGTCATTAGTTGTTTTATGGGTGATGCAATGGTGGCTGAACCACGCCGCGTATTACATAAAAATAAGGTGCCGATGGTGGTTTATCCTGAGAGTATAGGCACCATTTTGGGCGCAATGTTAAGGTATAAAACATGTTTAGACCAACCACAAGAATCAGCTCCGGTTTTTGCTGATATTCAGCGGGAAACTGCGAATAAACTGATTAAAACCGCAGCCGAGTTACCAAGCCTGGGTGAAGCCGAAACCCGCCCCTTGTTAGCGGCGTATGGTATTCCGGTAGTAGCCGGTGGCTTTGCAAAAACTGCGGAGGATGCCGCCCGGTTAGCAGATCAGATCGGTTATCCGGTCGTTATGAAGATCGTTTCGCCACAGATTTTGCATAAATCGGATGTGGGTGGTATTCGTTTGAACCTTAACCGAACCCAAGAAGTTGTGGAAGTTTTCCAGGATATGATGGAACAGATATCCTTGGCAGTACCGGAAGCGATTTTGGAAGGGGTATTAATTGAAAAAATGGCTCCGAAGGGGCAAGAAGTGATCGTCGGGATGCGGCGAGACCCTGGTTTTGGGCCGATGATGATGTTTGGGATGGGTGGTATTTTTGTCGAGTTATTTAAAGATGTGGCTTTTAAAGTGGCACCTATCACCCGCTTGGACGCATTGGATATGATCCAATCCACAAAAGCCGGTACATTATTGGCTGGTTACCGCGGCATGCCTGAAACGGATATCAACGCTGTGGTGGATATGATTTTGCGCTTAAGTGTTTTGGCATTGGATTATCCGCAAATTGGTGAGATTGAAATTAATCCCCTGGTTGTTTTTCCCAAAGGGGAAGGTGCTTTGGCGCTGGATGGTCGAGTGATTTTTGGAGGATAACGTTTAATGGTATTAAATGAGGAGTATAAACCCATGAAAAGATTGTTGTCTGGTAATGAAGCGGTGGCGCGGGGGGCCTGGGAAGCTGGCTGTTCGGTTGCTTCCGGTTATCCGGGTACACCCAGTACGGAAATTTTAGAAAACTTTGCCCGGTATCCCCATGTATATGCGGAATGGGCACCCAACGAAAAAGTAGGTCTGGATTCCGCGATTGGTGCAGCCTATGCTGGTAAACGCTCCATATCTACCATGAAACATGTTGGACTTAATGTAGCTGCGGACTCCCTCTTTTATGTGGCAGAGACCGGCATTGAAGCCGGTTTGGTGATTGTTTCCGCCGATGATCCTTCCATGCATTCTTCTCAAAACGAACAGGACAACCGCCAGTATGCCAAATTTGCACGGATTCCCTGTTTTGACCCAGCCGACAGCCAGGAGGCAAAAGATTTTACGATTGCTGCCTTTGATTTAAGTGAGCGTTTTGATACTCCGGTTTTATTACGCCTGACAACCCGGGTTTGCCACACCAGTGGACCGGTTGAAGTGTTTGAACAACAGCAGCAGCTGCCGGAGCCCGGAAAATATCCTCGAAATATCAAAAAATATGTCGTCATTCCTGCCAATGCCCGTCAATTGCACCCCGTAGTAGAAGCCCGGGTTCAGGATCTGGCTAAATACGCGGAGACTTCCCCACTTAATCGGGTGGAGTGGCGCGACAAAAAACTAGGTATTATTACGGGTGGTATTGCTTACCAATATGCACGGGAAGTTTTTCCGGATGCCAGTGTGTTAAAACTGGGCATGGTCTATCCGATCCCGGAAAAATTAATTAAAGACTTTGCAGCCCAAATGGATGCTGTGATTGTTTTGGAGGAATTGGATCCCTTTATTGAGGACCAGGTGCGCGCCATGGGTGTGACTCTTTTTGAGCCCACAACCAAACCGGAATTTCCGCTTTCAAAATCTGTATTCCCGATATTTGGCGAACTGAATCCATTAATCGTGCGTAATGCTGCTAAAGCAGCGGGTTTGTTAAATGGTGAAGCTGAAGAGTTACCGAATGCTTTGCAGGTTGAATTACCTCCCCGTCCGCCATCTTTGTGTCCGGGCTGCCCACACCGTTCTTCTTTTTATGTGTTGAATAAGTTAAAAATCCCGGTCAATGGTGATATTGGCTGTTATACCCTGGGGGTCGCCCCGCCATTAAACTCGATCCACACCTGCGGTTGTATGGGAGCCAGCATTGGGGTGGCACATGGGGCTGCCATCGCCGGGGATAAGGAACGCCATGTTGCAGTGATTGGTGATTCGACATTTTTCCACAGCGGTATTCAGGGTTTGATTAATGTGGCTTATAACCGCAGTAATACCATCACGATTATCATGGATAACCGCGTGACGGGAATGACCGGTCACCAACAGAACCCCGGTACCGGTCTGACCTTACAAAACCGTGAAACCATTGAAGTGGATATCGAAGCTATGGTTCGGGCTTGTGGCATCACGAAAGTGTTAACCGTTGAAGCGTATGATGTTGATGTGATCGAAAAAACCTTAAAACAATGGATGAAAGAAGATGAACCGGCGGTGTTGATCACCAAGGAAGAATGTGCGCTCTTACCAAGTGCACGAAAACAATACCTGCCTTTGGAAGTAACTGATCAGTGTAATGGCTGCACCGTTTGTTTCCGAATTGGCTGCCCGGCCATCTTAAAATCCGAGGAATTGGATCCGAAATACAACCGGTCTCTGGCTGAAATCGATGCTGCCTTGTGTACAGGTTGTGAAATTTGTGCGCAAGTTTGCCCGCGGGATGCGATCTTATTCCGTGATCAGGTGAGAGCGAAACAGGTCAACTAAAAGGAGCCGGACATGATACATTTTCCAAAGTTAAATATTAATACAGAAACATTAAGTATCCTGCTGGTTGGTGTTGGCGGGCAGGGCACCATTCTGGCGAGTAATGTGTTGGCAGAATTGGGATTAAACCTGGGGTATGATGTAAAAAAAGCGGAAGTACATGGTATGTCGCAGCGCGGAGGGAGTGTGATTTCTCACCTACGCTGGGGTGAAACTGTTTATTCACCGATCATCGCACAAGGGCAGGCGGACATTATGATTGCCTTTGAAAAGCTGGAAGCCTTGCGATTTATTGACCAGATTCGTCCCGGTGGTTTTGTGGTGATTAATGATCAAGAGATTGTGCCGGTTACTGTCAGCACCAGTGATGTGGTGTATCCCGATGATCAAACCATCAGAGAAAAAATTGCAGAATACACACCCAATCAATATTGGGTGAAGGGTGTGGCAGCCGCGGAAGCGTTAGGCAATGCCAAAGCGGCCAATGTGGTTTTGCTGGGCGCCATGTCTGCCATGATGGGGATGGACCCGGAACCGTGGTTGGATGTGATCAGTAGCCGCGTGCCTGCCAAGTACCTGGACCTTAATCAACAAGCCTTTTACAAAGGAAGAGAAGCGGTAGAAAGTTAATCAAAAAACCACCCGATCGGGTGGTTTTTTTTGTCTACGGCCCAAATAAGCGGTAGCGGTTGAGCTTAAACTGATAATACAAAAAACAACCAACACAAAAACCTGCCAACGCCACGCCGGAGGCGAGCATTACCATCACAGCGAAAATCCAACCTCCAATCGGCAGGTTCACCGCAAATAAGATCTGGGCAATTCCCAAAAGAGTAGTTGCGATAGTGTTGTTAAAACGCTGCAGCTGCTGGTCTTCTCGCTCGGCATTCGGGATTTGTTTTTTAAATAAGACCCGGCCAACCATATAAATGAGGCTGTATTTCCGCCCAAAGAGGGTGGTCGGTAACAAAAGTAAAAACAATAGAGTCGTGATCCAGGCTTGCTGAAAAATGAGAGCAATAAGTATGCCGCCCGTTAACAATGCCCGGTTGAAATTAACAATTGGCAGAGGGATACCTTCCGCATAGTTTGGTGTGATTTTTTCCATTTTGATTCTCCATTCACCAATAATTATTCGATGTGAAACGAATTTGGTATATTTATACTATTAATATCTTATTTATGCAATATACCTATTGTTATGTATAAGGAATTGTTATGATAAAAATGGCTATACCCATGAGATGTCGGGCACGCGGCTGTTGGTGGTGTGTGATTGCAAGCCGGATTTGTAATCGGTGATTATTGTAAATATAACCGTGCCCAACCTACACGATAACTTGTGTTTGTTTTGTTGGGCACGCGGCGGTTGAGGTAATGTTTTTACCAAGTCGATTTGCTACAGGTGGTAATTGAAAATATATCCGTGCCCAACCTACGCGTTTAATTATGTTTGTTATGTTGGGCACGCGGTGGTTGATGGTGTGTGATCGCCAGCCGGATTTGTAATAGGTGGTAATTGTAAATTTGACCGTGCCCAACTACGCGTTTACTTATGTTTGTTGTGTTGGGCACGCGGCGGTTGATGGTGTGTGATTGCCAGCTGGATTTGCAATAGGTGATTATTGTAAATTTAACCGTGCCCAACCTACACGTTTACTTGTGTTTGTTGTGTTGGGCAGGTGGCTTTGTTTAAACTATCTCACCACCACCCAGGGCTACCTCGCCGTCGTAAAAAACGGCAAACTGCCCGGGAGAGGCATCCCGTACTGGCTTGTCAAAATCGATTTGCACTCGGTCACCATCCAACGGGGTGATGGTTGCTGTCCGGAAATCGGCTTTGTAGCGGATTTTTACATCAGCACGAACCGGTTGGCTAGGTATTTCACCGGAGACCCAATTGACACCTTGCGCAATGATGCTTTTTTGATGTAGGGCTTCGACCGGGCCAACGATCAGGCTGTTGCTGCTGACCTGTTTTTCAAGAACGTATAAAGGCCGTGGAGCAGCCAGACCAATCCCTTTTCGCTGTCCAATGGTGTATTGTGCCAGTCCCTGGTGTTCACCGAGCCGGTTGCCAACCTGATCGAGGATTGGTCCCGGAACAAGGATTTCGGGGGCATTACGCTCCAAAAAATCGCGGTAATTATCATCCGAAACAAAACAAAGATCCTGGCTGTCTTTTTTCTCTGCCATTGGCAGGTTATATAAACGCGCCATCTCCCGCACTTCGGTTTTTAAGTAACTACCGAGCGGAAAGAGGGTATGTTTTAATCGGTCCTGCGTTAACATACTCATCACATAGGACTGGTCTTTGCTGGCATCAACTGCCCGTTTGATGATCACTTTACCATCCGGGGTTTCTTCCCGGCGAACGTAATGTCCGGTCGCTAAAAACTGACCGCCCAGTTGTTTGGCTTTGTTTAACAATAGTCCCCATTTGATCTCTTTATTACAGTTTACGCACGGGTTGGGGGTTTTGCCCGCGGCATAACTATCCAAAAAATACTGCACTATGCGCCCGCGGAATGTTTCCGCAGCATCCATGACATGAAATGGGAAACCCAACTGGTCAGCGACCTTGCGGGATTCCTCAATTGCCTGGGGGGTACAGCATTTATTTTCGCATTCTTTGCCGGCTTCAGACCAGAGGTGCATCATCACCCCAATCAGCGGATATCCTTGTTCGGCTAACAAGGCCGCCACGACAGAACTATCAACGCCGCCGCTCATGGCAACAACGATGGTGGGTTTTTGTGACATGTTAATTTCCTTTTCGTACCAGTAATCAATGGCCCAATTTTAACATTTTTTGTCAAGATTGCAACCACGGAGAGAAGAAGGTTAACAAAATCCTTTGTATCGACATGAACAAATCTAATATAATAATAAAATTATTGAATAAAAATTGCCCCGTCTCATTTTGCGATTACAATAGATAAAATGCGTAATTAGTTAAGAATTGATGGATCGTGTCCGAAGAAAAAAATAACCCTCACCCAAAGCCTTTTCCCGATGTTCCTTTATTAACCGAACTTTATGATAAAGAAACCTTGATGCAGATGATCTTTAACGCGCTGATGGAAACAAACAGTGATAGTTTTTACGTTAAAGATACCTATGGTCGGTTGACGCTGGTTAACAAAAAAGGTTTAAATGATTTAGGAGATGGCAGGGAAGATCTCTTGATCGGCTGGACGGATTACGAATTGTTGGGAAAAGAATTTGGTGATCAAACTCGCCAACAGGAAAATTATTTAATTAAAACCGGTAATGACGTGAGTGGCGTGATCGAAAATCGTGATGATCGTTCACCCAATTCTTATTGTAGTTCTACCACCAAGATTCCTCTACGTGATCCCAATGGGAAAATTGTTGGATTGGCAGGGATTACACGGAATATCAGTGATTTAAAATTCCGTGAAGAACAATTAAAATATATGGCCACCCATGATTCACTTACCAAACTGTATAATCGGGTTGGTTTGGTTGAATACCTTGAAGAAAAGATTCAGAAACCGGATCAGATAATGGCAGTCCTTGCCATTGACTTGGATCATTTTAAGCGGATTAATGATACCTACCACCATAAAGCGGGGGATCAATTCCTGATATGGTTTGCTGATTTGTTACAAAACATCATACAAGACAAGGGAATCGCAGTCCGCGTAGGTGGAGATGAATTTATTCTTGTGTTGGACAAAATCAAATCAAATAAGACAGCAGTTCAGATTGGATACCAACTGTATGAAAAATTTGAAACTACCCTGGAAAGCCGTTATCGTGAACTTGAGATTGGTTTAAGTATCGGCGCAAGTTTTTACCCTCTTGATTCTGAGGATCCATATCACTTAATCGATTTGGCCGATGAAGCGATGTACAAAGTAAAACGTTTGGGCAAGCGAAATTTCCATGAGTAAATCCGCCAAAAAATTAAAATAAAACCGGTTTTTGAACAGGGGGCAAAAACCGGTTAAAGTAGAACACCGAAAGTTACGGCGTGATTAAAAGATTCTTTCGGCGGAACGATCGTATCTGTAAACAAAAAACGAACATTTTTATGTTAATAAAAAATAAAGTCGGATTCAAGGGGGAAATCTTAAAATCTAAGAAATTTTAAGATTCAGGGTCTGGGGAATGTTTTTTTTGCCGGTCCGGTAATTTATAAAGGTTTCGGATTTGGTAAACTAAGGTCAAACGCGGAAATTCGGTGATCTCGTAATGGATGTAAATATTGTATCCGCCAAAATTACGAGCCAGGGTTGCCCATAATTTTATCCGCTCGGGGTCATTGATCAAACTTTTTAAATCATCCCCCTGACCCACATCCAGTATCTGGACGGAGCCGGTTTGAATAAAGGGGGTGATGAGATAAACTCCACCCGTGTTGATCACTGCTTCTGCGGATTGGTGCGGTCCGCTAAAAATTTTTCCGAAATATTCTTTTTTCATCCTGAGATACCCTATTAATTATCAGTTTTTTTTGGGCTTATCATCCCACTATTAATAATTATACAGAAACTTAATCAAATAGTATAAATAATCCGCGTTGATTTTTGGATAAATCGCATCAATAATGTTCATTAATCCTGGCGTACAAGCCGTAAAAAACAAAAGAGATTTATAAGCTTTTAAATTAAACACCACCGGCTTCGCCACAGGGGATTGAGGGGAAGCCGGTTTTGACAAGGAATTTCAGGTTTGAAGGGTGGAGACCTGAATATTTACGGATTGATAATTCCATTGTACCCGCGAGGGAAAACGATGCCATAAAATTTGTGTAAATATAGGTGTTAATTGTCTATATGAGGCAGCGTATTTTGCCCTTTTGTTTCCAAAACGCCGTCAAGATCATGAATATTAATTTACCAGTTGGAATAACGAAAGAATTGGCTTGAATTTCGATAAATTATTGTTACTATTGTTTTAACCCCAAAAAACAATACCTGATTTTTGTAAAATGTGGTGGGACATTTCCGATCGATTGAACAATTGGATAGTTAAGGAGATTAATGATGCGGCTAAAAAAGCTTGTTGTACATAATCTTTTAAAAGAGCTGAATGAGATGGAATCAAAAATTGTTTTATCTCAGGAACTAATGCCAATCAACGCGCTTTCACACTTGTTAGTTAGCAGGCTGGTTGATACCTATTCAAACACAAGTCCGACCTATGCTGTTTTTGATTCAGCCGAAAAACCATTTGCTAAAGCATTCAGGTTGTTTTTTGAAAATAACACAGAAGAAAATTTTTTATTGTTTTCCCAAAATACTGCGAAATTATTAAGACGCGAGGTCGAGCGAGAGATGTTTGCAAAAGGTGGGTATTTGGTTTTTACGGAGTATGAAGAGGGAGATGAAGAAGATGAGGAAGCCATCATTACATATTTTTCAATTTTTCTTATTCGCGATACGAAGGAGATCTTATTTCAATGGGTTGAAAATGAACCCAGCCCACAAATTAATACTCAAGAAATACTTAATCTAAACAAACTCGCGATGGCCTGTAGAATTCGAGGTGATAATTATGAACAGCGCGAAGGAAAATATCTGACCATGATTAAGAGAGGGTTACCGGATATATCCGCCTATTTTATTCGCTGGATTTCTGCTGGCGAAAAAGAGAATAGTGAAACCTATACAAACAATCTGCTCAATTTAATTAATTTGGCGGATCTCCCGCTGGGTGAAGATAATGTTGAATTAACCGTCGATGATTTTATTAATGAAGTGGTTGACCATATCAAAAGAACACCCGGAAAAAAAGTGGATTTGTATAATCTCTCGAGAACTTTTTATCCAAGGGAAAAATATCTGGAAAATTACCTGGTAAATTTAGCCGAGCGAAATAATATCATGATTGGTTCTGAATTTGTGGCAGATGGAAGGACGCTAAACCGATTGAATCACATCAACGTTAAATATGGTGATCTTCAAATAAAGTTTCCAAGGAAATTTTATAAAGATGGCAAAGTTGAGGTAACGGGCTTAAATAATGAAAATATTATTATTCATTCATCTGAACTTGCAAAGAAGGTATTAGAAGAAGTTGGCCGCGTATGATATTAAAAGAGATCGCCAATCTTATCCATCAAATCAATTCAAAAACGAGGTTTTTGGAATTTAATCGGGAATACAGAAAAATCATATTTTTTCACAATAATTCTGCCGAGTTAAATGACTGGCTTAAAAGAGATTGGATAAATCGGTATGGCCGAGAGAGCATTGAAATACCATTAAATAATATCCAGGGTTTGTTTTTTGATAAAACCGACTTTCTCAATGAAGTGGTATTGCGTGATTTTTCTTCCGATATTATCCTGTTAGATATTTATCAGGGCGAAGATATTTTCTATAATGCGGAGAAAAAGGAAGTAGTTAAAGATTCATCAAATTTGTTTGAGAATACGCATTATTATTTGTTATTTAAAGAAGCAGTAGAACAATCCAATCTAAAAATTTTCCATAATTCGGAGTTAAATGAATTTGGTTTCCATTCCCAAGATTATGGGTTAATCCGGTTACATTACCCGCAAAACCCGCCAGATTTTGGTCATTTTAAAAAAGTAAAACAGAATTACGAATTATTTAAATCATTAAAACATGATGAGCAGTTTTTAATTTATTTAAACAACCAGATATACAAAACAATTTTTAATAAAACGTCCGATGATCCGAGTTTTGTTTATTTCATCAAACATTTTGACACTATTGTTGCCCAGGCAGAGGATGATTTTAGTATTTATTTACGAAAATTTTCATTTGAGGCGTTTAATAAAAACTTCCGAAAAGAACAAATTGAATATTTTTCTTCACTGCGGGATATCTTATCCAAAATCCAAACGAATATTGTTTCTATTCCCGTATCCATATCCATTACGGTGGCTGCTGTTTTTGAAGTGAAAGATAAACCTGAATTAGCTTTACTGATTGTGGTTGGATATATATTTTATTCTTTGTTGTCCGCTTATTTATTAAGGAATTACGAAATTGATATTGATGAAATAAAGGATCGATTGGATCAGGAAGCGGAAATTATTCGGGAAAATGTTGTTTCCAATAAGGATAAAATCAATCACGCCATAAATAAGATTTATAAAAAAATAAAAAGGGCAAAAATCACAGCAAAAATCATTCAATTTTTGTTGGTGATTCTGACCTTACTGGTATTGTTTATCAGTTGGTGGCAGTTAAATTTGGATTTGATATTGATTTTGATTTTATCGATAATCCTTTTCGTTTTTCACCTGATCATCATATTTTTTAAAATTAAGGAAAAGTAAGGGCGAAGCTACCTAAAATCCAAATCATATGGACTGGAGATTGTCTGGAAAATAGAAGGATGGATTGTGGACAATCCCATTCCTATTTTCCATTTCTAAACCCTAAATAACCCGGGGACCATATCACTTGTGCACCATGCAATCTCGGCTGTGAACACAGACCATTTCTCTATTTACCGTCAGTTTTGGTTTCGCTCTTTTTGTCATTGACATTTACATAAATTAGATCGTTATCAAAAACTCAGGTTATTTCTTTGTGAGGAAACCTGATGTTTGACAAAACAATCTCGCATCCTGAATTTAATCCAAGTTTTGCATTTTATCCTTTTTTTATGGTATTGGAAGATCGAAATCGTTAGGATAATAAATAAAAAATTTGGTCAAAAGGAAATAAATATGATTAATTCATGGAAAGACGGAAAAATTGTGTTTATAAAAATTGAGGGGGAATTTATTGCTGATGAACTCATCGGTGAGACCACAAAATGGTTAAGTTCCCATGCTGTTGAGTATGTCGGGTATGTGATTGATATTTGCGGTATGACAAAACAATCTGCAATCGAACAGAAAAAAGCCGAAGAAGCTGCTAAAAAATCGAATTCAGGAAAACCTCGCGCATTGGTAGGAAAGGATGCTGCCACGGCTGCGCTTGTAAATATTTATAAACGTTTTACCGGGGCAAAAGATATGCGTTATTTTACGAATATGCAAGAAGCAAAAGATTGGGTGTTGAATTTTAACCAATAAGACCATTTAATTTAGCCGTTCCTTTTCAAATCAGCTGGCTGGAATTAATCAGTCGAATTACCGTTTTCCTAAGACCTCCGCCAAAAACAAAATCATAAACAGAACCGATATGCCAGGAAGGCGATCCGGACGGTGAAATAGATCCTCTGGTTGGCTGGTGTTTTGTTCTGTCTATAGAAAAAAACACCGGTTTTTCGATCATGATTTGTTAAATGTAAAAAACCTCTTTGCCGACCATGTTAGGTATTTCGTTTCCTGTTTTATGGTTCAAGCGAAATGAACCGTTTTTCATCGCCGGTAAAATCAAATAACGGTTGAAACACCAATAACAGATTGCTTTCACCGACTGCTGCCTGGACAACAACCCACCCCGTATATTCCCCGCCAGGATAGAGGGTTATATCCAGCTGGGGAGACGGATCAACAACAACCGGTGAATCATACAGAACCCCTGCATCACCCGTGGATTTAAAAAATGATCCATCCATATAGGAAAATCTGTCTTCCGGGCTGATATTCCGGACATGGATTTTTACGGCGATATACTCAAAACCGTCTTGTGGTGGATCATTAAATTGATTTTCTGCAAGCGTCATATTCCAGGCCTCTTCACCACGGATTACTTCAACGATGGACAGTCCCCAATCCTCGGTAATGATTGTTTCGTTCCTTCCTGCGGGGGCACTGCGGTCTTTCCCGGTTTCCGATGGCTGGATGTTGACCAGGTCTGGCGGTACATCAATGGAGGCACCTTCATCAATGGCGATGAACCGGATGTTTTCCAAATCGTAATTATAACGGTCATTCACGACCAGTATTAAATTTCCTTCCCCCTGATTTACCAAATAGGCCGCCCAACCTTCGGTTTCTCCGCCAGTGAACAAAACGGCATCAAGAAACGGGTCAGGCTCAACCACACTGGCCATACCGCAGGTGTAATTGATCCGATTGTCTCCGGTAACATCAAAATCACAGCCGTTGATGGGGTGTTCATCCTGATCGGCAGCCGTGCTTTTGACATGAATTTTAACCAAAAGATATTCCATACCTTCCGGCGCACTTTTGTTAAACATATTTGCGGCTTGAATATCCAACCAGGCTTCTTCACCGCGCTTTACATCCATAATTTGTACGTCCCAGTTTGGGACTGAATTGACGGCTGTACGTGGAAATGGATAACTTCTCGAAGAACCGACTGGAGGTGGTGCCGGTGTAAAGGTTGCAGCTGGCTCACGAGCGGTGGAGGGCCCAACTTCCACCTGGCGCTGGCTGCTTTTGTCGATTTGGGGTAAAAAAAAGGTGCTTAAACTGCACGCCAAAGACCCAAGCAGCAATATCATAAAAACCAAGTAAAAAAGGAATGTTTTTGATCTCGGTTTGGGGTTCATGGGTGACCTCCGTTTGATGATCATCAGCTTGTTATTTGGTCTGATGGTTGGTGAATAAAGGGGGGTGGTTAAATAGTAGCAGAGTGAAAAAAATTCGTCAATTGACGGTGGGTTGGGAGTCTGGGGGATCGAGGTAATTGATGGAACAAACAAGGGCTTGGGTAAAAAACTTTTAAAGAAGGTTATTAAGTTGGAGTGAACTGTTTTTACTTACGGGTTGCTCGGATTTGGGCACAATAAGGAGAGTTATCAATAATTCTTTTTGGTTCCTCTGTTTATGAAGGAAAGAGGGATTGTTGATTAGATTAATTTGATTTTTTAATGCAATTATTTAGTCTAAGAAAAAATCATTTATAAATCAAAAAAGGGTAGGATTCAAAGATTAAATTTCTGTATGTTAAATCAAAAGTTTGGTCAGGATCGTTAATTTCAATTATCAAAAAATCGGATGGATATTTTGAATCAATTTCTTTTACACAATTAAGGGTTAAGTTACTCCCACAACCAATTATTTCCATTAACTGTGTAAATTGAATTGTGTACGTCCCAATCCATTCCCCACCCCATGTCCCAACGACGGGAGTACATTCACTTAGGTAAGGCAACCATTCCGCAGTTTGAGCATTGGGACTCAGAAATAAATAGTTTTCATTTATTTCCGCATTTGATTTGAGCCAAGTTGTTAGCTGCAGAAAATTTTGATTAACCGCAATTGTGTTTGTTTGGTTTATTTTATTGATGGAGGGCATTGAATTAATAAATAAAAGGACCATGACAAAAACGGTAAGGGAAAATCTTTTCCAGATAACCCCATCTGTTTTTGAATGGTTAATAATTGAAAATACCGTTGTTGCGGCTAAAATTGACGCGATCGTTACTTGATATCGATCTCCTTCAGAAATGAAAAAAGAGGCTAAGAAAAGAAAAGGGAACAGCAGGTATTTTTTATTTAATAAGATAAAAAATCCCACGATACTGAGGCCGATAATGATCGGAGTCGTTGATAAGTACCGGTTGTACTCGATCCAAGAATCATTGATAAATTTTAACGGATGGGAAATGGTACTTAAGAATGAAATATTATTATGGGATTGAAGTGCATTCAAAAAAACTTCATATCCATATCTGTTTATAATAGTGATCCACCAAGGAGCCGAAAATGTGATTCCAACCACTGCAACAAAAGTTATACCAAAAAATTTATTTCTCCAGTGTAAATTGGAAAACATAAAAATTAATAAGGTGCTGATTGCAAAAAAAACAGAATACGATAAATGGGTTAATGTGACTAGTGTAAAAAACAAACTCCCCAAAAACAAATAACTAAATTTCTGTTCTTTTATGTGTTTGGACAAGAAATACAATCCAAATAATAAAAATACGAAGGCTAATCCACGAATAATCCCGGCAGCTTCACCATGAAATAAAAATAATCTGGGTGAGGTAAAAAGCAGTAAAATGGACAATAAAGCAGTTTTTATATCGATAGATTCTTTTACGAGTAAAAATACGGCCAGCATTGCAAAAATTGAAAAAAGCGCTGGTGCCCAACGTAAATATTCCATCTCCGATATACCGATTGGTCCGGTGAGAAAGGCCATCAAATAAAATCCAAGTGGCGGGTAAGCAAAAGGAATGCCGCCAGGTCCATAATATGGAACCGTTTGCGGGATAATAAAGTGATTCTGTTGAATTAATTTTGCCATCAAAGTGTATAATCCAGCGATACCAATGGGGGCGTTGATTGTTCCGGGGTAATATAAATAAAAACAGCTTGTGGCTATGAATAAAATCACAAAATAAACTTGATTGGGAATTGCCCGATTTGATAAATTGACAACCCATTTCATGCTTTTATTAATAAACTTTAAACTAAACTGGTATCCAGATTTGATGGTATTTGATTTTAAAAATTTTTTTTCCAAATAAATGAATAAAAAACTTAATAAACAAAAATAAAGGATCAACAAAAAAAATCGATTTAATATTGCTTTCAGGTAACTAAAACCAAAAAATTTTATCAAAGAAAAACTTATAATCAAAAAAAAGAAAGATCCGATAGTGATTAAAGAAACAATCAATTTTGTCAAATCATGATCAAAAATAGTGTGAATTTTGGAGGTCAGCAGATTATTATTTTGGAGTTGTGTATAGAAAATAACAAAAAAAGTAAGGAAAATCCCGAAGAGAATAATTAGTATCACTAATATGACGGAATAATTACCAAAAATCCTGTTTTCCGGATCTGATTTTTGAAATAAGTGAAGCAAGAAAAAAAATGAAGAAAGAATTAATCCATTACGAATAAAATATTTATAAAAATTGGAAGGGGCAGCATTGTTTTGCATCGATGTGAATAACGCTTCCTATGTTTGATGAAATTTTATTCCAGTTAGTCTTTTTACAAAAAAAAGAGATTGCCGTTAGACAATCTTTTTTCTGTCGGGGCGCGCAGATTTGAACTGCGGGCCTCTCGATCCCGAACCGAGCGCTCTAGCCGGGCTGAGCTACGCCCCGAAGCGCTTTGGATTATACCCCAATTCGATGATTTGACAAGGAATTGGGGTTCAAAATCTTGGGTGGTTTTATTTTATTCGTATCTCTTCCACACCGTAATAATCCCGCTGGCAGATATTGACCCAATGTGAGGGATCTGCGGTTAATTCTTCCAGGCTATAGGGGTTCAACGGCAGGGGAGAGACGAGCAGTTGGGTTTCTCCCGCCGCCAGCTGCTGGCGGATGTCGGTTTCTCGTTCTTCCCAGGCCTGGGCATAGGCAGCGTATACGGGTTGTTGATCCCAGAGTAGATAGGCTTGGTATAAAGGTCCCGAGAGGATAAAATAAACAACCAGCGCAGCCCCCGCCAGGAAAAGGGTTTTGTTGATTCCGGGCTGGATCTTGATCTTTTTCCGCAGGCTTAGGCCTGCCAAAAAACAGCCCCACACCAGGGTTAATGTGAGGAGCACGGTTGGAAAAATCAATGCCCGGTCAGGTGGTTTGTTCGCCAAGGCCCAGCTGGTGGGTAAAAATGACACCACAAAAACGATCAGAGTGGATAGGGCCAGGAAACCATATTTTTTTTCAACGTTTGCCTGTTTGGATAAGGTTTCAGCGGGGAAAGACCAGCCTACCAGCAGGGTCACCAGACCAGCAGACCAGATCAAATCGGCGTTTTTCATCAGCCATAATACCAGGTAGGTCAGGCTGGATTTGGAGGTGATGAAAATAATCGAAATCAAACCGGGATTTGTAAATCCGCTGGCCTGGCGCACGGCATTACCGGGGGCAAAAAACAACATCCCCAATCCGAACAGCGCACCAACCAGGGCGGTTATCCAAGGTACCGACCAAGATTTTTTGGCAGAAATAAACCGCTTGTAAAAAATCCCAAGGGTAAGGATGGTGACCAGCATGGTGGTGGCGATTTCGGAAAAACCACTCGACAACCAGGCCAGGAGCAGGATCAGAAAATAATAAAAGAATAATAAGACATGATTATTTTGCGCGTAGCCACTTTTCTCATTAAGCAGCATGGAAAATAATCGGAAAATAAAAATAACCGGCAGCAGGTAGGTCACCATACCCGTCATCCAAAAGAGCGCCTGCCCAAGATCAGGGGTGCTGAACAGGGTCAGGAAAACCAGCAGGCTGGATAAAAACAGAGCGTATAAGCGGGGGGATTTGGTGTGTGTTTGTTTCAGCAGCGCGTAAACCAGGAGATAGGCTGTGAGCAGGAAAAGGACAAGACCAAACAGGGGAGCCCATAAACTGAACCCGGCACCCAACTGTTCAAACAGGGAAATGATAAACGTAAAGGCATACCGTCCGCTCCATTGGGTGTACCAGAAAGACTGGGCCTGCCAAAACCCCAACTGATTCAGTTTGCCCGCCGTGCAAAAATCATCGGCTGTATAGCGGGAAAAAAAACCCAGATAGACCAGGAAAAATAGAGCGGCCAATAAGGAAAGGGTCATGATGGTGATGAGAATAATTTTTTGATTATGGGAGCCGGAGAAGAATCCTTTTTTCTGCATAAAAAAATCCTTTTGTTAGAATGAATGTGCTGCGGGAAAAATGAAAAAAACCAAAAATTTACCCCGACCATTCATTAAGACGGTTAATGAATGGCTGAAATTTGTTCCACGCCATAAAATTCGGCAGCACATTGATTAAATTGGTGATTTGGATCTGCCTGGATATGTTCCAATTCCATTAGATTATAACCAATCATTTTTACTTTGATATCGGTTTGATTTTGTTCAATCTGGTTCAAGATATCAAGATGGCGTTCATCCCATTGTGCGGCAAAATAGGCGGCTTGTGGTTTTAATAAATAAACCTTGCGGGCTTCATAAATGGGGACAGCAATCAAAAAATAGAGCCAACAAACGTGGAGGACGATTGAAAGAAACCCCTGATGATTAATATTCTGATCCAACCCGTCAAATAAAATAAACCCTGTCAAAACTGCCGATGTGGAAAAAAGTGTGATTAACAAGATGGTGGGAAAGATGAGAACCCGATTCCATGGTTCTACAGTGGTAGCCCAAGTCGTTGGCAGGAAACTGATAAACACAAGAAACAATAAACCAAAAACGAGAAAAAAACTATTTATTTTGATTTTATGAATGGTTTGGTCCGGAAAATGGAAAAAATGTTTATTCAAAGCATAACTGAAAAATACCAAAACCAAAAAAGCAGGCCAGATGAAATGGAAATTCTTTAGAAACCAGGTTATCGTAAATTTCACCGAAAACAACCCTGTTTTATAAATCAATGGAAATAAATTGAGGTGTGCCGGATAGGTGGTTTGGCGAATAACATTTCCCGGGGCGACGATAACGATCAACGTGCCGATTAAGGTTCCGGTTAAAGCAGTTATCCACAATGGTTTAAATTGTTTTTGCGACCGGAGATAGCGTTGGTAAAAAATGACCCAGCTTAGAATCAAGATTTGCAGAACGGACGCGATTTCGGAAAAACCACTGTTAACCCAGGCCAATCCAAAAATGCCAAGACCTAAAAGGAGTTTAGACACCGGATTTTTATCGGAAAATCGATCCGTGGTTCGGATTAATAAACCAAACAAAAAGAATCCGAGAATGATGGGAACAAAATAGGTCGCAGCACCTGTCATCCAATATAAATCCTGCCCAATATTTGGCAGGGTAAACAGGGTGATAAAAACAAAAAACACGGCAGTAAAAACTTGAAAAATGAAGGGGGCTTGTATGGAAAATTGTTTAAAAACTGCCCGGAACAAAAAGATGGTTGAGAAATAAAAGAGGATGATATAGATTGTTGGCAGGATGGGGACGATCTGGATGCCAGCCAACTCGAGCAGGTTGATCAAAAAATTAAAAGCATAACGGCCTGTCCAGGTCGTATACCAAAATATTTGGGATTCCCAAAAACCCAATTTGAGTAATTTTCCTGTTGTGCAATAATCATCGGCTAAAAAACGGGAAAAGCTGCCCATATACGCAAAGACGAGTGTGGAAATGAATAATATTATGGAAGTGATTATAAGGAGAAGTACGATCTGGTTTTTTTTGTTTAACAATTTATTCATTTCGTAAACTGACCTTAATGAGATTGGATGATATTCAGCTTCGTTTGTTAAGCAACAGACGATTACTCTACCAAAAATACTTTTTGGGCGGCATCGGCTTGGGCTAGATTCTGCGGCAAGAAGATGGTGAAAATGCTGCCTAAGTTTTCCTGGCTGTCAACGTTGATTTTCCCCCCATGCATCTGGATCATATCTCGGGCGATTGACAAACCCAAACCCATCCCGTTGTGGCGGCGGATGAGGTGTTTTTCCACCTGGTAAAACCGTTGGAAAACCTTTTTTTGTTCATCGGCAGGGATGCCAATGCCTGTATCGGAAATGGACATTTTGACGTATCCGGGAATCACATCAGCTTTGATATTCACCCGTCCGCCCGGTTTATTAAAGATAATGGCGTTTTCAATCAGGTTACGGAGGGCAATGGCGATTTTTTCTGTATCCCCTTCTATTTTGATATTTTCATCTGCCAGCTCAATTTCCAGGTAGACTTTGTGGTCTTGGGCGATATCACGAAAGGCGTTGCTCGTTTCCCGGATCAGGCTGCTGAGATGTACTTCGCCGCGCCTTAAGCGGGTCAGTCCGTATTCCAATTTTTCAACATCGGAAAAATCTTCAATAATCTGTTTAAGTCGTGAGGCACTTTTGAGAATAATATCAATGTCAGGTTTTTGTTCATCGGTGGCGGTGTCGTATAAAAAAGAACCGTGCCCGAGGATTAAACCGAGCGGTGTGCGCAGCTCATGGGAGGCAATGGCAATGAAATCACTTTTCATACGGTCTACCTCCATGGCTTTATGGAAGGCTTCCTGTTTTTCTTCCAGAATGGTCTGGTTTTGAATGGCGAAAGCAGCCTGTGAGGCCAGGGTTTCCAGGATAAAGATATCGGCTTCGTCGTATTTTAAATCGTCATGTTTGTTGATCGTTTCAAAAACCCCAATCGTATTCCCCCGGAATTGGAGCGGTACGGCTGCGATCGAACGGGTTTTCATGGCTGTTTCGCGGTCAGCAACCCGAAATAACCGGTCATCCTTATCCGCTTCATGCAAAATAACAGGTTGTTTGTTCTTAAAAACCCATCCGGCGATACTGTTTTCAACCGGAACCCCAATATTGTTCAAAGTTTCCATCTGGTAAAATGGAGCTGCGGCAAATCGCAAATTATTGGCTTCAGAATCAAAGATCAAAATTGAACTGCTCTCACTATAAGTAAGTTCTGATGCACCTTCGATTAAGGCGTATAATAAAGGCTCAAGATCCAAATTTGCACTGAGATTTCTACAAATTTCAAGCAAATACTCTAATCGGCGGGTATAATTTGTTTCGTGATTTACCATTGTGTTTTAGCCTTGTCGTCTTTGGATTATAGCACAGTGATTCGTCGAATAGACAGCAATTATTAAAAAATATTAAAGGAGCTTTTTAGGATGGCTGACAAGAAAGTAAAAGTTGCAATTATTGGTGTAGGTAACTGTGCATCGTCATTGGTTCAAGGGGTTGAGTTCTACCGGAATGCAAAAGATGAAGACCGGGTTCCCGGTTTAATGCACGTTAACCTGGGTGGATACCATATCCGAGATATTGAATTCACGGCTGCTTTTGATGTGGTGGATACCAAAGTGGGTAAAGATTTATCCGAAGCGATTTTCGCTGAACCGAACAATACCTTTAAATTTAGTGACGTACCCCATTTAAATGTGAAGGTTCACCGCGGTATGACCCATGATGGGCTTGGAAAATATTTAAGCCAGATTCTGAAAAAAGCACCAGGACCAACCGATAATATCGTCCAAATCTTAAAAGACACCAAAACCGATGTGGTTGTCAGTTACTTGCCGGTTGGTTCCGAAATGGCAACCAAATGGTATGTTGAACAAATTCTGGAAGCGGGTTGTGCTTTTGTAAATGCGATTCCGGTCTTTATTTCCAGTTCCGATTACTGGGCTGATCGTTTCCGCGAACGTGGTTTGCCGATCATTGGTGATGATATTAAAAGCCAGGTCGGTGCCACCATTTTACACCGCGTATTAACCAGTCTGTTTGTTGACCGTGGTGTGCAGTTAGACCGTACTTACCAATTGAACTTTGGTGGAAACACTGATTTCTTAAACATGTTGGAACGAGAACGTTTGGAATCCAAAAAGATTTCAAAAACGGGTGCTGTCACCAGTATGCTGCCATATGCCCTGCCTGCTGATGATGTTCATGTTGGACCAAGTGATTATGTTCCGTGGCTGTTAGATCGTAAATGGTGCCAGATCCGCATGGAAGGGACCACATTTGGTAACGTGCCGTTAAATCTGGAATGCAAACTGGAAGTATGGGATTCCCCCAATTCAGCTGGTGTGATCATTGATGCAGTGCGTTGTGCCAAACTGGCTTTAGATCGGGGTATGTCCGGACCAATCTATGCTCCATCTTCTTACTTCATGAAGACACCACCAAAACAATTTAAAGACAATATCGCCCGTGATATGACAGAAGCTTTCATCCGCGGAGAAGAGACCGAGTAATTTGAAGAAAAAAGTGACCTTCTTTCTAAAACAACAAGCTGGTTGGGTTGTTTTTGGAAAAAGACTGCTGATGAGTTTAATCGTTTTAGAACTGGTTGCCTGTACGATGGCACCCAGTTCTTTTAATCAGCCGTCTCCAAGTGAGCCACCGGCTTTGCCCACCGCTACGGCTGTTGTACCAACGCGTTTACCCACTGCGACAGAAACACTGGTACCCACTCCGCAGCCGTCACTCACCCCGGTACCAACGGCGACCACCCGGCCGTTTGATTTGGATCAATTTTCAACCCGTCTCTATAGTGGGGTACAGCCGTATCATTACGTTGAAGATACTTGCCAATATTTATCCAACCGTTGGGGTGAGGATAAAAGTAGTCCAGATACGGTGGTGGTGCCGATTATGTATCACTCCGTGCGTCAGGCTGGTAAAGAAGTGCTTGATAATATGAGCGTGACCGAGGAATATTTTTTGTTCACGATGGATTACGCCAAAAAACTGGGTTTTGAAACCATTACCAGTGCGGAATTGGCTGGATTTTTGTACAGAAACGAAAAAATCCCGCCGCGATCGATGATCCTGATCATTGATGATCGCCGTCCGGGAGTGGCGCGAGATAATTTTATGCCTGTTTTGGAAAAATACGATTGGGAGGTGACCCTGGCGTATATTACCGGACCGGCTGCTCCCTGGGAATGGATGGAACTGGATCGGATGTACAAAACCGGACGGATTGATGTGCAGGCACATGGTTTTATGCACCAACCGGATACTTATTTTACCGAATTCACCGAACCGGAAGTGATTCAAGCGGAAGTGAATGGTGCGATCCCCTTAATTACAGAGCATTTTGGCAAACCACCGGTTGCCTTTATCTGGCCGGGGGGGAATTTTACCCCTCCAGCGATTGAAGCCGTGCATCAAGCCGGTTATCAGCTGGCTTTTACCGCTTACGGGCGTGGTCCCTTGTTCTATAACTGGATTCCACTGGGTGAACAGGAGGCCAAAATGAATGATCCTTTAATGGTTTTACCCCGTTATTGGAGTACATCCGCAACCGTTAATCTGGATGAAGCGGTTGCTATTCAGAAAAAAATGACTGATTTTACCGAAAAAAACCGGGCAGAGGAATATCGCTGGTATGCCGCGTTTTGTGCTGATTATCCACCCCTGATTAATTATTTTGAGGAGGAATTCATTAATGAGTGAAACTTGTTTATTTTGCGGAATTTCATCCGGGGAGAACCCCGCCAATATTGTTTATCAGGATGAAATGGTGACAGCCTTTTGGGATATTAAACCGATTGCTCCGGTTCATATTTTGATTATTCCCAACAAACATATTCATTCTCTGAATGAGATTTCCGAAGCGGATGGCCCGATACTTGCACACATGCTGTTTGTTGCCAGAGATCTGGCAAAAGAACATGGTGTTGATGAGGATGGTTACCGCTTGATGACAAATATCGGTGAGAATGGACGGCAAACGGTATTTCACTTACATCTTCATCTGATTGGCGGAAGACGTCTGATGGGACGCATCGTAAGTTAGGAGTGAAATATGGTCAAACGGGTTTTTTGGGGCGTGATGATATTGGTAATTTTTCTGGTGGGTTGTACACGCAGTACAAAAAATCAGGAACCGTACCAGTTGGTGTTAAACACACCCATGCTGCCGGGAACCCCGATGCCGATCTCCACCCCATTTATGCCTGTTACCCGTTCACCTGACCAACCTATTTTAACACCTACGCCCAATCCACCCCGCGTGATGCCCACATTACGCTCGGAACCGGAAACCTATGTTGTCCAATATAATGATTCACTGAGCCAAATTGCTCGCCAGTATGGAATTGATTTAAATTTACTGTTATCAGCAAATGAAATTAATAATCCCAATTTATTGGCGGTTGGGCAGGCGCTATATATTCCTGCACCGGATTTATCCTTGCAGCCTTCCACATTTAAAATAATTCCGGATTCGGAATTGGTTTACGGCCCAGCCAGTGTTGGTTTTGACCTGCCTGGTTTTTTAACCCATTTTGACGGGCGTTTATCTCAGATGAAGTATGTTGATGAAGTCATTTTACGGGCTGCACAAGATTATTCGGTTAATCCGCGATTGCTACTGCTATTGCTGGAATATCAAACCGGGTGGCTGCGTGGAGAACGGATTGATTTGAATGCCCCCATTCCCACTGAAGAAATGGAAAATGCAGATGGCAGGCTGGATGCCTGGAAAAACGGTTTGTTTTCTGTGGTATCAGGAATTGCTAATCGCTTAAATTGGGGATATTACCTGTGGCGGGCAGAGGCTTTAGGATATTTTATTTTGCAAGATGGAACCTATATTCCGGCGGGAGCCACCATTAATGCAGGTACGGCGGCGGTTCAGTATTGGGCCGCGGCTGTATTTGGCAAAGAGGATTGGAACTGGGCTGTTTCTGAAGATGGAATTTTTGCTCTCTATAACCAGTTTTATGGTTATCCTTTTGATTTTGGGGTGGAACCGTTGATCCCGGAAAACCTAACGCAGCCTGCTTTCCTTTTGCCATTGGAAGCAAATGTACCCTGGTCATTTACCGGTGGTCCGCATTCCGCATGGGGAGATGGTGCAGCCTGGGCTGCGCTGGATTTTGCCCCGACCGGTAATGTGGGTTGTGCAGCTGCTGGTGAACAGGTAACGGCTGTGGCTGATGGAAAAATTCTCAGGGTGGGAGATGGTGCTGTCATTCAGGATTTGGACGGAGATGGTTTTGAGCAAACTGGCTGGGTGATTTTGTATATGCATATCAGTTCATGGGATCGTGTGGAAGCGGGTACCTATGTGCGTGCCGGTGAAAAAATTGGCCATCCTTCTTGTGAGGGTGGAATTTCTACTGGAACCCATTTACACATCGCAAGAAGGTATAATGGAGAATGGATTTCCGCTGGCGGTGCATTACCGTTTACGTTAAGTGGTTATACGGCGCGCAGTTCGGGAGTTCACTATAATGGTTATCTGGAGAAAAATGGGATTTATGTGGAAGCCTGGGATCGATATCGGCCGGAAAGTGTCGTTGTCCGCTAAAAAACCGATCTTAACCCTCGTGTTATTAATTTTGTTCATCAGCAGTGCTTGCTCCCGCGGAGTCTATGTAAGCGCCTTAGATTTAACGGCAACCGCACAATCCGAACATGCTGAAAACATTCCTAAACCGCAAGTCACCTCCGAAATTCAAGATCCTTTAGAATCAACTTTATTTGTGACCCCGCAGCCGACATTAAATAGCGCATCAATTGGTGGGGGATCTACACCAGATGATCCAATTCTGACACTATCAGAAACCGTCGTTCCACAAGAACCAACATTAACGCCAACCCGAAACCAAACACCCCAGCCGCCATTTGTCTATTACACCCAAGCCGGGGATACCATACCGGTGGTTGCAGCCCGATTTGGAGTGCAGCCGGAAGAAATTCAATTTAACACCGATGTTCCACTCACAGGTTTAATAACCCCCGGTACCTTGTTAATCATTCCGAATATTTTATCCGAATTGATTGCAACCGATCCGGTTATGCCGGATAGTGAAGTTATTTTTTCACCTTCTGCTTTGGATTTTGATATTGACATGTTTATCCGAGAAGCAGGAGGGTATTTAAGTTCGTACCGGGAATATATTGTCGATGATTGGTACGATGCAGGTGATGTGATTCGTAAAGTTGCTACAGAGGATTCAATTAATCCAAGGTTATTGTTGGCTTTATTGGAATACCAAAGCCACTGGGTGTATGGTTATCCCGGTAATCTGGCAGACGAAAAATACCCAATGGGTTTAATTGTGCCTGAAAAAGATGGGTTGTATAAACAATTAGCCCAAGCTGTAAAACAACTCTCAGCTGGATATTATGGTTGGCGAGAAGGCCGCCTGGTTAATATTGATTTTACTGACGGCACGAGTATGCGTTTGGCTCCGAACGTGAATGCTGGATCCGTAGCCATCCAATACTTTTTTGCAAATTTTTACGATTCGGAACGCTGGCTGGGTACGCTTTATGGCCCGGATAGTTTACCGGTTTTGTATGAAACCATGTTTGGCAGTCCCTGGGTGAGGGCGCAAAGTGTAGAGCCGTTATATCCGACCCATTTGCAGCAGCCCGAAATGAACCTTCCTTTTTACCCCAATAAAATTTGGAGTTTTACCGGCGGCCCACATGCTGCCTGGGGCCCAATGGGGGCTTATGCTGCTTTGGATTTTGCTCCGGCAACGACGGTTCACGGCTGTTACGAATCTACCGAATGGGTGGTCGCTTCTGCACCAGGACTGGTGGTGCGCACCGGCAACGGCATTGTGGTGGTGGATTTGGATGGAGATGGATACGAACAAACTGGATGGGTCATGTTTTATTTGCACATTGCTAAAACGGATAAGGTCTTGGTGGGTTCCTGGCTGGATGTAGACCAACGAATCGGCCATCCTTCTTGTGAAGGCGGATCATCCACCGGTACCCATGTGCATATTGCCAGAAAATACAATGGGGAATGGATTGCTGCTGATGGGCCGCTGCCTTTTGTGTTGAGCGGCTGGACAGCCCATAACGGTTCTAAAGCGTATGAGGGCACACTAACCAAAGCGGATCAAATTGTCACTGCCCGTAGTTATGGTTCGTTTGAGACTCAGATTAAGCGGTAAAACGAAGTATGCTTTTATTACGGTCAATTCAAAATAGAAAATCGCAGCCATCTGATACATATCCTTTTAATTTGCCGGTGATTTAAACACTGGCCCAACTTGAGTTTTCTTCCTCGGTAACCTTTTTTGTGGGAGAGAATGGTTGTGGCAAATCGACATTAATGCGGTTGTTTTTTCAGAAAAATTTGATTTACGGTATAATTTTGAAAATACGTGAAAAGACCGAATATTATTTTAAGAAACGCATATAAATTTTTAGTATGGGGATTGATTCTGGTTTTAATCAGCAGTTGTACACCAGTCAGGGCGGATAGTGCGGATTTACTCCAACCGGAATTAAAAGACCTACAGGCCGATGAAGTAGAGGTTATATTACCAACCCCGCTGCCGACCCGACCACCGTATGTACCTGGCACATTGGTAAATTACACCGTTCAAACCGGTGATAATGTGGCTGCGTTGGCAAGTCATTTTAACACCACAGCAGCAGAAATATTAGAAGCAAACCCGATTATTCCCCCCGTGACAACAACCTTACCTCCGGGTTTGCCCTTGCAAATTCCAATTTATTATGAACCGATTTGGAGCAGCCCTTATCAGATATTACCGGATGAGCGTTTCGTAAACGGTCCGGCGGCAGTTGGTTTTGATGTTGTGGAATTTGTGAATTCGCAGCCAGGTTGGTTAAAATCTGTGCGAGGTGTGGTAGGCGAATTGGAACGCAGCGGAGCAGAAATTGTCATTTACGTCAGTGAAATGTTTTCGATTGATCCACAGTTATTGTTAGCTATTTTGGAATATCAGGCCAGTGCGTTAAGTAATCCGCAAATTCCTGACAATATTAATACCTATGTATTGGGATATGAAGAAATATTCCATCAAGGTTTGGCTCAGCAGTTGGTATGGGCTGCGAACCGGTTAAATAATGGTTATTACACCTGGCGGGATGGTTCACTAACGGTTTATAAACACAAGGATGGCCGTTTGGAACGCCCTGATCCCTGGCAAAATGCGGCTACGGCTGCTTTGCAATTTTATTTTTCACAGATTTATGATCGAGATAAATATACACTGGCTGTCAGTGGTGATGGTTTGGCTGCGGTTTACGAACAATATTTTGGGCCACCGTGGGAAGGGCTGACAGATTTTATGCCCGGCAGTTTAAATCAGCCGACCATGATTTTGCCTTTTTCCTACGGTCATACCTGGGCTTATACAGGCGGCCCGCATACGGCCTGGGGTTTGGATGCTCCTTTTGCAGCGGTTGACTTTGCTCCCGGCAGTGTGGTCGGAGGGTGTTCCCCGACAGATGATCCTGCTCTGGCAGTAGCAGACGGTATTATTTCCAGAACAGGAAATGCGTTTGCGGTTTTGGATTTGGATGGTGATGGCGATGAACGGACTGGTTGGAGTGTGTTCTATTTACATCTGGCCAATGCGTCCATTCCGCCGGTAGGGACGCAGTTGAAACAAGGTGATCCGATCGGTTTGCCTTCTTGTGAAGGTGGAAAATCGACCGGTACCCATGTGCATATTGCCAGAAAATATAACGGGGAATGGATTTTAGCAGGTGGGGTGCTGGCGTTTAATTTAGAAGGTTGGATCGTAGGGGTAGGACCGGATGCCTATACTGGCACATTAAACCGGAATGGATATACATTACGAGCCTGCGTTTGTTCGGATCGCAATAGTCAAATTACCGCCGGATCAACTCAGTAACGAATTAATTACAATTCAAAGTTCGAACACAAAACCTTAAACAATAAATTTTGGTTTGAATTTCTATTTGCAAAAATTAACCCTTGACAACAAGTAGTTAAATCGCTATATTAAATACGTAGTTATATGACTACGCATTTAATTTGGAGTATATGATGCAAACAAATTACTTTAATAAAAATTTGGTTATTGTTGGAATTTCCGAATCAGTGAGTGGTCTGGGTAATTGGATCACGATGATGGCGATTTTTGCTATCCTGATTTTTAAAGGGGATGGCACAATATTAACCTCGAGTGGCGTATTTTTGGCAGGTTTGATCCCGGCTTTTTTGTTTAGCCCGGTTGCCGGTCATTTTTGTGATCGTTATGACCGGAAAATACTGATGATAATAAGTGAAGTTCTATCAGGTACCGTAATTTTAGGTTTGGTGTTTACCGAAAACATAATCTTAATTTACGGCTTGATAGCAATCCAGGCTGTTACAATTTCAATTATGTCTCCTGCCAGACAATCTTCTGTGCCAGCTTTGGTTTCATCTGATCAATTAACGCAGGCAAATGCTTTTTTACAACAATTGGCGGGAATCTTTAAAATATTTGCCCCAGTACTTGCTGGATTTTTGTTATCCCTAGTTAGTCCACATACAGCGATCATATTTGATGTAATAAGCTTTTTCTTATCAGCTTTGATCTTAACCCGTTTACCCGTACTACCTCCAGAAAAAAACAATAAAGAATCAATTCAAAATAAACCAATAAAAAACCAACAAAATTGGTATCAACGAATCGTTTCCATTTTTAAATCTTCTACAGGATTAAAATTATTGTTTACTGTCACTTTTTTTGCGATTTTTGTCGTGATCGGGTTTGATGTTTTATCACCAATTTTTATTCGCGATGTTTTACAAGGCAATGAACAGATATTTGGGTTTTCCGTTGGGATGATTGGCTTAGGTACATTAACCGCCTCGATAATTCTGATGATGAACAAAAAAAGAAAAAAATATTGGAACGACTTGATTTTGGGCATTGGATTATTAGCAATTATTCCGGTGGGACTGGTGCTTGTCACCATCGTGAATGACCTTCGATTTGCGACCTGGCTATTACTCGGGGCTTGTTTTATTGGTGGGGTTGGAAACGGTTTTTTGGTGATCCAAGCGACTACCTTACTCCAATTATTATCACCTCGAGAAAACCTGGGAAAAATAAGCGGTTTGTTTCAATCGACAGCGATTTTTGGACAATTATGCGGATTAATTTTGATACCGATTATTGTTCCAAACTTATTGTTGATGCCAGAATTTTTTTTGGTGATGACCTTTTTGTTAATAATGTTATTTTTGATGATGATTTTTTATACTAAAATCAAACGAACACAACTTGCCATTCCAATCCCGGCAGAAAACATTTTGGAGAAATAATGTCTTTTGAACCAGATATCAAATCCCAATCAAAGCAGTGGTTTTTAGTGCAATCCATCTTGATGGAAATTGATTTTGTAATCAACTTTTGTGTCAATCCGCGGTTGACAGCCGGTTTATCCAGTGAGCAAATTACTTTTATTAAGTCATTACCTGAAGATTGGATTTATGAATGGAAATTGATGTGGGGAGAAAATTCTGAAAGAAAGTATGTTTTAGAAACTGCTGCCCGATTGGCTGAATGTCTTTTTGGGGAAGATTATCAGAAAGCTAGTTTATTCTTACGTGAAATGACTTATTCGGATTTATATGAAAAATTAGTGATCCGTTATCCAAATCTGCAGTCTAAAATTAAGTCTGATTTATCGGTAGATGAAAAAATTATCAACCTTTTTGTTCAGGCTAATACACAGAATTATCTCTCACTTGGTTTTCCAATCGAAACAATAAATCGGCAAACCAACTCATTAAAAAATAATATTCGTTATGCCTTGCGTGTTATGGCTGATGGTGATTTAACTGCCCGATTTTGGATGTTAATTGATCGTTTTTATTACCAATTTTATAATTCGTATCGTGAAACTCAAAAAGAAAAAATGACGAAACTAGAACGCAAAGTATTAACTTTGTTAGATACGAAGATAACAATGAAAAATTTATCCTGGCTGCCTGCACAAAATGCTTTGATCCGGCAATCCGAGTTAACAAAAGCGGTTGAAGATGGAAAACGAAAAATTTGTTTTTGGGTAGAGCCATTTGGGTTAATGGATTCCTGGCTGCTTGAAGATGAATATATTCTTATTTCTTTTGCTGAAGCGGGTTCAGTTTATGAAGGTTTTATCAGTTTTTCCGAGGATGTAGCAAAACGATCAAGCGCATTGGGTGACCCAACCCGTTTGTTAATCTTGAGATTAATTCGTAATTTTGGTATGGATAATACCAGTATTGCTGCCTATTTGGGATTGTCCAGACCAACTGTAAGTGTTCATGCGAAAATATTACGCGAAGCTGGCTTGATAACCAGTGAAAAACAAGGACGAGAAATAAAACATCAAATTGATATAAATGAAGTGCACCGCTTGTTTTCAGATCTTAAGGATTTTTTGGACTTGCCAGAATAAAAAAAACAGTAAGGATGGCGTTTACCCGAAAGGGTACAAGTTACGCCACCCTTACTGGAACTTAATTAATTGTTATTTTATGACTGATCTTGGCTGCTTTTTCGAGCATCGCTTGACCAGGGCAGTACCGTTCTTCAGATAACTGTACCGCTTTTTCAACTGCTTTGAGATCCAAATCGTTACCAGTAAATACGTATTCAATCAGGATATCGGTAAATACCTTCGGGTGTTCATTTGCCCGTTCAGCGTGTACTTTAACTTCGAAACTGGTGACATCCTGGCGCATTTTGGTCAAAATGGAAATAACATCCATCCCGGTGCAGCCCGCCAAACCCATTGCGAATAATTCCATTGGTAAAAATCCGTCCCCATCTCCACCAACTTCTTTTTTACCCCCCAAGGGTAAAACGAACCCTGAATCCGCTGTTCCTGTAAAGGTTAACCCTTTGTGCCATGTTACTTTTGCGTCCATTCGATGTCCTTTCTATTGATCAGTTATACAGTGATTGCTAATACTTTTTGAATTTCTTCCATTAAGTGATCTTCTGGAACAGCCCCAACCACATCACCACCGCCATCGTTAATTACGGTATGCGGCACACCTGATACATGGAATTGATTTGATAATTCCTGGAATTCCATCGCTTCCACCATCTCACCAACAACAAATGGGCTTTCAATGGCCATTTGGTGAGCGACAATAACGGCACGCGGGCAATAAGGACAGGTGGGGGTAACAAAAACTTTTAAGTTTACCGGGCTTTCAATTTTTGCTAAAGCTTCACGAATGGAAGGAGCTAATCCAGAGTCCTGCTTGGAAACCATCAACATACTGTTCACCAGAGATGTAAACTCATGTCCAGCCGGTATACCAGCATATTGTACACCATAGTTAATGATCTCATCGTCTTTTACTGCTGCGATAACCGTGGTCGGTGCTTTTGTAATATTATACTGTTTTGCAATATCCGAATCTGTTTCAATGTCATAGGTTTCCATCGAAAAACGGTCATCGATTGCCACGATTTCGGATAATAATCCTTTGGTTTCTTCACAATATTCACAATTTTCTTTATTACTTCCAAAGAATAACACCTTGACGGGATGGTCTAAGTCCGTGAATAATTCTTTTACCTGTTTGATGATATTTTCATCTAATAATTTTGAAGCCATTTTTTCTCCTCTAGTTTTGTTATCTGTTTTTATCCCAACGGGATTGAATATTATATTTATCAGGTGAAACAGCCTCCTGCGGTGAAACCACAGTTTGGGCAGACCAAATTTAATAATCCGTCGTAATCGAAAATTCCTTTTAAACACTTAGGGCAAATTGAGCCATACCGAATTTCGATTGCGGGTTTTGATTCTTCTCCTTGTGGGGCTGTTTCCTCTTTTTTCTCAAAAAATAAGTTGTTTATTTTATTTTTGTTGGTCATTAATTAAATTAGATGTGAGAAAAACGAAAAAGTTGCTTATTTTGCATAAGAAAACTATAAGAAACACCCGTAAACGAGTGTAAACACCCGTAAACGAGTCGAAAACACCCCGGCTGGCGGGGTGTTGTTTGATTTAGGGAGTTTCTTCTTTTCCAAATTCTGCGAGGTTGAGGCGATAAAACAATCTTTGTTTGACATCCGAGGGGATTTTATCCTGTGTTTTTTGCTCTTGTACGATGTCAATTGTCTTTTTCAGGGTATTGACAACAACTGTACAGTTTTCACAGTCTAAAAGGTGTTTTTCTAATTCCAAGCATAATTCTTCACTTAAACTGCCATCGACATAATCTGATAAGGATGAGACCAATTCTTTACAATGGTGTACTTTATTCATTTTTCACCTCTGCCATCCGCTCACCATAATATTGGGTGAGGTCTTCCCGAAGCCGCATTCTGGCCCTTAATAACCTGGTTTTTACATTGGTTTCCGTTAAGTTTAAGGCTTCAGCGGTTTCACGAATCGATAAACCTTCAATATCGCGAAGAATAAAAACTGAGCGAAATTTTGCAGGCAAATTTTGAATGGCTTCATTCAAATGAGCGCGTGATTCGCTGCTCAGAAACTCTTTTTCAGGCAAACAACACCAATCTACAACTTGAATTGCACTGTAATCCTGGTCCTCATTATTTTGCGGTTCTTCTTCGATGACAACTGCTTCGGGTTTTTGTTTTCGCAAAAACATTAATGATTCGTTCACTGCGATGCGGTATAACCAGGTGGAAATGGTTGAGCGTTCCTGAAAGTTTTTGATGGCGCGCATTGCTTTGATGAAAGTCTCCTGGAGGACATCCTCCGCATCACTTGGATTATTCAGCATTTTTAAAGCTACCCGGTAAACCTGGTCTGAATAGAGTTCAACCATCTTTGCGAGCTCATGCCTGTCACCTGTTTTTAGTGCTTCAATATTTAAAGGTTCGTCAAAATTTTGTTCTTCACTCATTTAGATGACTCTCCGGTAAAAAAGTTGCATTTATGATAAGGGCCAGGTGGGCAGAACATCAATATCCAGGTTATCCGTTTTTCCATGAACAAATCGATAATAACCCGCTGCTGCGATCATCGCGGCATTATCTGTGCAGTATTTTAACGGTGGAATAAAGACCGGAAATTTTTGTTGGCTTAAAAAGGTATCACGTAATTGTTGATTTGCAGATACTCCACCTGCAACCACAATGCTTTTTACCTTGTATTCTTGGGCAGCTTTCATGGTTTTATCAAATAAAACCTCAATGACAGCAGTCTGAAAACTGGCTGCTAAATCTTCTACCGGAAGAGGTGCATTTTGTATTTCCAATTCACGGACTGTTCGCAGCACAGCGGTTTTAACTCCACTGAAAGAAAAATTATAACTTCCATCCTGTAAAGCCCTTGGAAAGTTAAAACGTTTGGGATCACCATTTACCGCTGCTTTTTGAACCGACGGTCCACCGGGGTAAGGAAGCCCAATTAATCTTGCAGTTTTATCAAATGCTTCTCCCGCGGCATCATCCAACGTGGAACCGAGACGTTGGTATTCGAGGTGATTCGTAATTAAGTTTAATTCAGAATGGCCACCCGAAACCAGTAATGCCAGGATTGGAAATTCCGGAGCGGGTGGTGGAACCGGGGTTTCCGCTGGATATAACCAGGCAGAATAAATATGGCCTTCTAGATGGTTTACTCCAATTAATGGAAGTTGGTTACCTAAGACCAAACCTTTTGCCATGTTCATACCCACTACCAGAGACCCTGCTAATCCAGGGCCGCGAGTGACAGCGACAGCATCCATATTTTCCAGGCTCATATGGGCTTTTTCCAATGCCTGATCTACTACGCCGTAGATGGTACGGATATGTTGGCGAGAAGCAACCTCAGGAAAAACACCTCCATATTGCGTATGCAGGTCTATCTGAGAGGCGACAACGGAAGAAAGTAACACCCTACCGTTTTCTAAAACAGCAGCAGCGGTTTCATCACAAGACGACTCAATAGCAAGGATTCTTGCTGGGGGAAAATTGTTTTTGGAATTACTCATACGAACTGTTATACCATATTAATTGGCAGTACCAAATCCATTGGAAAATCCACAAATTTTTCAGCCTGACCGTTTTCATTAATAAAGAAAGTATCTTCTAAACGCACGCCCATTCCTTGATCGGGATAATATAAACCAGGTTCGATTGTAAATACAGAGCCTTTTGAAAGAATTTCATTTTCGCCCGCTGTAGCCCCAGAAAATGGCATTTCATGGACTCGTAAGCCTAATCCATGTCCTATACTGTGAACATATCCCTCCATGCTGTTTGATTTGGATCGAATGGTGGGATGGTTTACTGCTTCAAATAAATCACAAGTACGGTCTTGAACTGCTTTAAATGGTAAATTTTCCTTTAATTCACTGACCAATGTTTTGTAAACCTGATATACCTGGTCATAGAGTTCTTGGACTGGTTGAGGGGCATAACCCAGAGACCAGGTGCGCGTAAAATCATAATGGTATCCACCGCCTGTTTCGCATGGAAAGATGTCGAATACGATCGTTTCACCCAGACGAAGTGCATCTCCGGGGGTTCCCAAGCTATGTGGTACACCAGCATCCCGGCCAATCGCGAATATTGTGTCATGTGGGTTTTCAGCGCCGGCTTCTGCTAACCACAAATTGATTTTTGCTTTTACATCGCCAATAGTAAGCGGCCGGCCTTCTGCGGTTATCAAAACGTTATCTTTGGCTTTATGTTGTTGTAAAAAGTCCGCAGTTTTTTGTACCACCTGCGTTGTGATTTTGCCCATGTTTCGAATGCGAGCCAATTCGTGTTGGTCTTTGGTCATCATGGCGGGCATTAAGATTGGATCAACGACATATCCTACAAACTCGATGGTTGGCATTCTTTGTTGTAAACGAGAAAGCACGGCAAATTTTGGCCCCAACTCGATTGTTCCATATAATGCGATTTTGCCATGTGTGACATCGCAATCTTTTAACATATATTCATAGCGGACAGCCATTGCTTCCACCAGATCACCGTTACATTCTTTAATATATTTATTTAAGGGATATTGGTCGTAACCAATGGATTTCAGGCCAGATTTCGCCGCTTCATCCCGTTCCATGGTATTAAAAAATAACACAGGGGGCTGACCTTGTTTTTTTATAACATCCGCATTGGTCAGGTGTCCTCCACCTGTTAAGTAAACCATTGCCGGATTATGCTGGGCAGGACCAACGACCAAAAGGGCATCAACCCCTTCATTAATCATTCGTTCATCGATCTCATGTTTCATCTTTTTATCCTCTATAGAAATTGTTGAACGGTTAAGCTGAGATTTTGAATAAAAATATTATCCTGTTCAGGCAGCACGGTGCGCGGGTCAAATAAAACCTGATCGTTTTCAACGCGGGCAACGATGGCAGGTGAATTTTCGCGGAGGGCATGTAAAAATAGATCAGGTTTGTTTACTTGTACAGCCAGCACAAAGGTTGCCAAGGTTTCTTCTGGCATACTTCCGCCGCCTATGGTTGATAAATTAGGGATAACCGTACTGTTTGGAATCTGGTTTTGCCATGCTGCTGCGCGTATCTTAATTGAATCGATGGATGCGGATATCATACGCCAGATGGGTATTTCAGTCAGGTGCTCATCCTTCAGATAATGGATTAATGTTGCACTCAGTCCGGCTAACGTCAGTTTATCTGGGCGGAGCGCACGGGCAAGCGGATGTTTTTTGATTTTTTGGATGAGTTCTTTTTTTCCAATGATTATCCCGGCTTGAGGGCCGCCTAATAATTTATCACCAGAAAAAGTGATCAGATCTGCCCCCGCTACTACACTTTCCTGGATGGTTGGTTCGTGGGTTAATCCAAATTGAGTGGTATCAACGAAAGTACCAGAACCCAGATCATCCAAAACAGGAACCTGGAATTGGTGAGAAATTTTTATGATTTCTGCAAAATCCGGTTCGGTTGTGAACCCTATAATTTTAAAATTGGATTGATGTGCACGCATTACCAATTTAATTGATTCTTCAGATAAAGCATTTTCATAATCTGAAAGATGTATACGATTGGTTGTGCCAATTTCAAATAATTTTGCTCCGGACTGTTTCATTACATCCGGAATGCGGAAACCACCCCCAATTTCGATTAATTGAGAGCGGGGAATTAACACTTTCCGACGGTTTGCTATTGCGCTCAATACGATTAAGACCGCCCCTGCATTATTATTCACTACTGTGGCTGCTTCCGCACCTGTTAGGCGGGTTAATAATTCTTCAGCATGAACGGATCGAGAACCTCGTTTGCCGTTTTTGAGATCGTATTCCAGATTATTATATCCGGTGGATATGGCCTGCAAGGTTTCTAATGTAAACTGGCTTAACGGTGCTCTTCCCAGGTTAGTATGTAAAATGGTGCCGGTTGCATTGATGACCGGTAACAAAGTTAAGCGAAATCGAGATTGAAGTTTTTCTTCTGCGAAATCGAGAATTTCATCCGATGTGGGAATGGTTTTCGTTGATGAGTGCTCTTTACGGATTTGATCTAATACTTCCCTAAAAACGCTTATAGTTTGGGGTCTCCCAAACTGAGTTATCAAATTGAGCGTGGATGGAGAATTTAATAAGCTGTCTACTGAGGGTAAATGCCGTAAATCACTCATTGTCTTCATCTACCGGCTGCCAGCGTGTTCTCTCTACCAAACGGATCAGGTTTTCTATGATGATTAACCCAACTGCCAAAACCAATGCAAGCAAGGGGTTGAGAATTCTACCAAGTTGAAGCCAGGCTAATAAATCAAAAAATACAGCTACCCACAAAGCCTGGCGAATTAGGGAAGGCGTGGAGATACCGGGTTTACTCGGAAATCTTTTATTTAAAAAATAGACTATGGGTAAAGCAGTACCGGTTGTTGCCAGCGTAAATAGAAAGAACCATAACCATCTTGCACCCAGATAAGGTTGACTGGTTTCCATTAGAATATATAAACCAGCCCAACCAATAAGTGCCAGAATAAAAGACGTTATTAAAACAGGAAAGACAGTAATTGTATTGTTTTTCAATGGGTTCACCTGGTTAAATTATATCGTAACATGCTGGAATAAAAAAAGCATTCGAGGTGTTTATTTGTAAATCGTTATTTTTGACCGTCAAGGTCTTTTGTGGTAACATGGGCTAAGTTTAACCAAGAAAACTTAATAAGAAACTCATCGAGAGAGGTGGAGGGATCGGCCCTGTGAATCCTCGGCAACCACGATCAGATGGTGCCAAATCCGGCAAAAAACGCATCAATTCGTTTTTTGGAAGATGAGAGTGCATTTTATAAAAAGCAGGTGCCTCTCACATCAGAGAGGCTTTTTTTAACAAATTACCGATATGTGGAGTAAGGTATGCAAAGAAAATATACAAATCGCCGTTATTTGGATGCTGTAAATGATCGGGTCATAGTATTTGATGGTGCAATGGGAACTAGCTTACAAACAATGAATCTCACAGCAGCTGATTTTGGTGGTGAGAAAACCAATGGCTGTAATGATTATCTGGTTATCAGCAATCCAGAGGTGGTAAAAGCAGTTCACCGTTCATTTTTTGAAGCAGGTGTGGACGTCGTAGAGACAGATACCTTTCGTTCAAATCGTCTAACATTGGCTGAATATGGGTTGGCGGATCAAGTTTTAAAGATTAACCGAACCGCAGCGGAATTGGCCCGCAGTGTGGCGGATGAATTTGAAAAAAATACTGGACAGGAGCGTTTTGTTGCCGGTTCCATCGGACCAACCGGAAAATTGCCTTCAATGGATGACCCAGAATTATCGAATGTAAGTTTTGATGAGCTTGTTGATATATTTAAAGAGCAAGCGATTGGGCTTATCCAAGGAGGTGTAGATGTAATATTAATTGAAACCTCACAGGATATATTGGAAGTTAAGGCCGCTATTTTAGGTTGCCAGACTGCATTTGAGGAAAGCGGGGTTTATCTACCGATCCAAGCTCAGGTAACATTGGATACAACAGGTAGGATGCTGCTGGGGACAGATATTAATGCTGCAATGGTCATTTTAGAATCGCTGCCCATTGATGTGATTGGCTTAAATTGTTCGACAGGACCGGAACACATGCGTGAGCCAATTCGCTTTTTAGGTGAATCGACCCGTTTACCTGTTTCTTGTATTCCAAATGCTGGTTTACCCCTCAACGTGGACGGAGAAGCCGTATATCCATTAGGTCCTGATGCTTTCGCAGAAGCCCTAGAAATATTTGTTGAAAAAAATCAGATTAGTGTGGTGGGTGGGTGCTGCGGCACTACGCCAGCCCATTTAAGAAAACTAGTGGAAAAGGTGGGTGGAAAAAAACACCCTCCTCGGCCTATATTGGATCATACCCAATTAACTTCATCGGTACAGGCAATGAACATGCAGCAAGAACCAGCGCCTTTTTTGATTGGAGAACGACTAAACACGCAAGGCAGCCGGAAATTTAAACAAATAATCCTGGATGAGGATTACGATAGTGTGATCAGCATTGCCCAGCAGCAAATGGACAGCGGTGCACACGGTTTGGATATTTGTGTGGCATTGACAGAGCGGCAGGATGAATCAGAGACGATTCGTAAGGTAATTAAAAAACTTTCTCCGATTGTCAAAGTACCGTTGGTAATCGATACAACCGAACTTGATGTTTTAGAGATGGCATTAAAAACTGCCCCTGGGCGCTGTTTAATTAACTCCACAAATTTAGAATCAGGTGAAGAGAAAGCCAAAAAGGTATTTGCTCTTGCGAGAAAATATAATGCTGCAGTGATTGTTTTGACGATTGATGAAAAAGGGATGGCAAAAACTGCAGAAAATAAATTAATGATCGCCAAACGGTTGGTGAAATTAGCTGATGAGGAATTTGGTTTAAAACCAAGTGATTTGGTTGTAGACGCTTTAGTGTTTACTTTAGCGACTGGTTCAGATGAATTTAAGAACTCTGCACAAGAAACGATTGAAGGTATTCGTCTTATTAAGCAGGAGATTCCGGGTGTCTTAACATCCTTAGGTGTTAGTAACGTTTCCTTTGGATTAACATCTCCGGCTCGTGCAGTAATAAATAGTGTATTTTTGTACCACTGTGTTCAAGCAGGCTTGGACATGGCGATTGTGAATCCAGCACAAATAACACCGTATGCGGAAATTCCGGAAAAAGAAAAAAAACTTGCTGAAGACTTGATTTTTAATAAACATCCCGAAGCTCTTCAAGAGTTGGTGGCGTATTTTGAAGAATTTGGCGGCAATAAAAAACAAAAAGCAAATCAAACAGAAGAACTGTTGAAATCCATGAATACAGCCCAACGACTGCATTGGCGGATTGTTCACCGGGTTAAAGATGACATCGAAACGGATATCGATTTATTATTAATTGAAAACCCAGACCGTTCACAAAATGAACAAGCGGTTTACATTCTGAACCAGGTTTTATTACCGGCAATGAAGGAAGTTGGTGATAAATTTGGTTCTGGCGAATTGATCTTGCCCTTTGTTTTACAATCCGCGGAAGTAATGAAAAAAGCGGTAGCGTATTTAGAAAACTTCTTAGAGAAAAAAGAAGGTGTCAGTAAAGGCTTAATGGTTTTAGCAACCGTATATGGTGATGTTCACGATATTGGCAAAAACCTGGTGAAAACGATTCTGGTTAATAATGGATATGAAGTTATCGACTTGGGTAAACAAGTGCCTGCTGAAACGATCATTCAAAAAGCTGTTGAAGTTGGTGCAAATGCAATAGGGTTAAGTGCTTTACTGGTAAGCACCAGTAAACAGATGCCATTGATTGTTAATGAATTACATCGACGGAAAATTAATATTCCAGTGTTAATTGGCGGGGCAGCGATCAACCGTCGTTTTGGGCGAAGAATTTTATTAACCGATCAGGATGAATTTTTTGAAGGCGGTGTTTTTTATTGCAAAGATGCATTTGAGGGTTTGGCTGTAATGGATCAATTAAGCGATCCTGATACGAAAGATTCGTTTATCGATGCCAATCGAAAAGAATCTGAACAAGAGTTAGAACGAGTAGAAAATGCAGCGCCAAAGCTAAAACGTTCAAACCAAACAACACATTCCATTACTCCGGCAGAATACATCCCAACCCCACCGGAGTGGGGAGCAAAAATTGTGGAAAGCATGCCGCTGGAATCAGTGTTTACCTATTTATCCAAAAATGAGTTGTTCCGTTTATCCTGGGGGGCGAAAAATGCCAGAGGCGAAGAATGGGAGGAGATTAAATCTTCTTTTGAGGAGCGCCTAGCAAAGATGAAAAAAGAAGCGCTATCAACCGGATGGTTAAAACCGCAAGGTGTTTACGGATTTTTCCCGGCGCAAGCCGATGGTGACCGGTTGTTAATTTATGATCCCTCTACATTAAACACGGACTCACCCAAAATACTTCAAGAAATGACCTTTCCGCGTCAGAATGGAAATGAAAACCTTTGTCTTGCAGATTATTTCAGCCCGGTGAACTCTGGCGTAATGGATGTGGTAACGTTTCAAGTTGTTACGGTGGGCGAAGAGGCGACCCGACTTTTTGATGAAAAACAAAAAAATGGAGATTATACGGAAGCATATTTTATGCATGGTCTTGCCGTACAAACCGCTGAAGCCAGCGCAGAGTATTTACATCGCCATATTCTCAAACAGCTAGGTCTACCTGAAGGGCAGGGTAAACGATATTCATGGGGTTACCCAGCCATACCTGAATTGGAAGACCATAAAAAAGTATTTCAATTGCTGCCGGTTGAAGAAGCATTAAACATGACATTAACGGATGCTTACCAGCTTGTGCCGGAGCAGTCTACTGCGGCGATTATTGTTCACCATCCATTGGCAAAATATTTTCATGTTGGTGGAAGCCGAGTTGATCAATTAATGAATGCTTAAAAAGGTCTTTTATGAGTCTATTAACAAAATTATTAAAAGAACAAAAACCAATACTTTCCGATGGGGCGATGGGTACGGTATTGCACCATCGTGATTTTGTGGTTGATCATTGTTTCGAGGAATTAAATTTATCAAACCCAGCCATTGTGGCTGAAGTCCATAGAGAATATATTGAAGCTGGCGCTAATATCATCCAAACCAACACCTTTGGCGCTAATCGTTACAAGTTGGGAAAATTTGGCCTCGATCAAAAAGTTGCTGAAATCAATATTGCCGGCGTCGAATTATTAAAGCGAGTCATTTCAGCTAGCTTTCGGGAAGTTTTTATTGCAGGAGATGTCGGCCCATTGGGTGTGCGGATTGCACCATTTGGGCGAGTACAGTTGGATGAAGCACGAACAGCTTTTCGGGAGCAGATTTCAGCATTAAATGAAGCGGGTGTTGATCTTATTATTATTGAAACGATGGCAGATTTTTACGAAGTCCGGGAAGCGATAAAGGCGACGCGAGATGTTAATCCCCAACTCCCGGTCTTAGCATCGATGACATTTACCAGAGATGACCGCACCTTATTAGGTGATACTCCGGAAAAAATCGCAAAAGAAATTCATGAAGCGGGAGCAGATATTATCGGTATTAACTGCTCGGGCGGCCCGCTGCAATTACTTCGATTATTAAAGAAAATGAAAAAAGCGGTACCGGATGGTTATTATTCTGTGATGCCTAATGCAGGTTGGCCGGAACAACAAGATGGGCGCATCATGTATCCGGCCGGAGCTGATTATTTTGGTCAGTATGCTGTTTCTTTCTGGCAGGCTGGAGCCAATGTGATTGGTGGCTGCTGTGGAACTACGCCTGCCCATATTCGAGCGATGGCCAAAGAAATTCAAAATACACCGTTGGATGAAGTGGTTATCGGTTTAGAAGTAAGCCAGATGGATGTTGAACCGGTAGAAGAGGTAGACTGTGATTGTTCCCATATGGCTGAAAAAATGAATGCAGGTCAATTTATCATTTCGGTAGAGATGGATCCTCCCCGAGGTTTAAGTACAGAAAAAATAATGGCAGGGGCAAGCTTGTTGGCGGAAGCCGGGGCTGATGTAATTAATGTGGCAGATAGTCCAATGGCACGTATGCGGATGAGCCCATGGGCTGTATGCAGTTTGATTCAAAAAAATGTAAACATAGAATCCGTATTACACTTTCCAACACGCGGAAGGAATTTACTTCGGGTTCAGGGTGATTTACTGGCTGCTCATGCCTTGGGTGTGCGGAATGTATTTGTTGTTATGGGAGACCCAACGGCAATTGGAGATTACCCCGAAGCAATGGATAATTATGACCTGGTTCCCTCAGGCTTAGTAAAAATGATCAAACAGTCCTTAAATGCAGGATATGATCATGCAGGATCCCAGATAGGTCAACCCACTTCGTTTTTTGTAGGGAGTGCATTAAGTTTAGCACCCGCTAATATGGAAACGGAATTAAAAAATTTGAAACGAAAATTAAACGCAGGGGCAGATTTTGTTCTGACTCAACCCGTTTATGACGTTGAAGCAGCGAAAAAATCTTTAAATTGGTTTCGTTCACACTTGGACCAGCCATTAAATGTTTTAGTAGGTATTTTGCCTTTGGTAACAGATCGCCATGCGACTTTTTTGCATAACGAAGTTCCGGGAATTAACATTCCAACAAAAATTATGGATCGTATGACAAAATCAGGTGACCAGAGTCCACAAGAAGGAATTAAAATTGCTGTAGAATTAATTGAAGGATTAAAATCTTCTGTGCAAGGTATTTATTTAATGCCTCCTTTTAATCGATTTGATTATGCCGCGGAGATTATTGATCAAGTTCGATAGGTGATGTTTTTTAAATAATTAGTTGAATTTATTACAATTCATTATAAGGATTATAAAAATACCTTAATATCCAATTCTATTGTTGAGGAGTGAAATGGACGTATTACGCAAAAAAAGAATTGTTCTAGGCGTCACCGGCTCAATTGCTGCTTATAAGGCAGCAGCGTTTGCGTCAAGTTTAAAACAACATGGTGCAAACGTTGATGTAATTTTGACAAAAAATGCCGAGCGATTTATCACCCCTTTGACCTTTCAAACATTAACCGGAAGAAAAGCTTTCACGGATGCTGATCTGTGGGGTGAATTTGGCCATGAGATCCCTATAGAGGTTGGGCATGATGCCGATTTGATTATTATTGCCCCATGTACTTCTAACACAATTGCCAAACTAAACCATGGTATCAGTGATAATCTTTTAACCTTAGTCTGTACCACTGCCTCCTGTCCAATTCTTATTGCCCCGGCGATGGATATTGCCATGTATGATAACAAAGTGCTGCAATCAAATTTGAGAGAATTAGTAAACCGCGGGGTAAAAACACTCGGACCATTGGATGGGCAGCTTTCTTATGGAGTTTCTGCTGTTGGACGGATGATGGAGACCACGGAAATATTAAACTTCACACGGTATTTCCTTAGTCGGGATAAAAAATTGAAAGGAAAAAAATTTATTGTCACGGTTGGCGGTACGAAGGAATATATCGACCCTATTCGTTTTATTACCAATCGATCGACAGGTCAGCAAGGTTATGAAATAGCACAAGCTGCGATGGATATGGGTGCAGATGTGATATTGATAACAACCATCGAGGCGCGAAAAGTTCCATATGGTGCGGAAGTGATTCATGTTAATACCGCCGAAGAAATGAAACAAGCTGTATTAAACAGGGTGAATGAAGCGGATGTATTGATCATGGCTGCGGATGTTTCCGACTTTCGTCCGAAAAATATTCATAAACACAAAATTAAAAAAGGGAAAGATCTTCCAAATATTGAATTGGAATTTACAGATGATATATTGTCTGCTGTTTCAGAATTAAAATCCAAATCAGATTATCCCTTGGTTACCGTAGGGTTCGCTGCCGAAAGCAGAAATATGTTGGATAACGCCAATCAAAAACTGAACTCAAAAAGATTGGATATGATCGTGGCGAATAATATTTTGACTGAAGATGAAGCTTATGATCCTGATTTCAATCGAGTCACGATTTTATATGCGGGGGGAGAAGTGGAACCTTTTGATTTGATGGGAAAATATGATATTTCTGTCGTGATTCTTGAGAGGATCATACAGCGCTTATGATCATTCGGGGAAAAAGGAAATTCGTTTTATTAATTTTATCCCTCCTTTTAATGTTTCCCCTAGCTTCATGTCAGGGGTTATTTAATCCTGATTCCATTGGCTATGGATCTGTTCAAACCCCGGAACTGATCGTGGTTTACGATTCAAAATCTTCACCTGTCTCTTTACCGCCAGTTTTCACAGCAACAGCAACAATACCAGGTACGCCAGTTACGCCTTATGTACCGCAAGATACCCCGACACCAACCTTGACCCCGCCGATTATTGGCTTTGGTCAGTTCCCAGATGATATTAATCCTTTAACCGGATTAAAGGTGCAAAATCTTTTCTTATTAAACCGGCGACCAATTATTGTGAAAGTTTCTAATTACCCACGTTTTGGCAGGCCGCATGCCGGTTTGTCATCTGCGGATATTGTTTTTGATTATTATATTGGTTATGGTCAAAACCGGTTTGCAGCCATTTATTATCAGAATAATGAAGCTATGGTTGGACCAATGCGGTCTGGAAGATTAGTAGATGGTCAATTAGGACGTCTTTATCAAGCTGTTGTTTTTTACCGAAATGTTGATCCGGATGTGAACGAAGGCATTCAAGAAAAACTTGGTGATTTAGCCATTTGGAATGCAGAATGTCCTCCTTTATGTAATGTTGGGGAATATTCTGTGGCTTCCACTTTTGGAAATACGGAAGAAATGGAAACCTACATTCAAGAAAATGGTCTGGATAATAAAAAACCGGATTTAAGTGGAATGATTTTTGACCCACGAATACCGCAACAAGGGGATTTGGTCGATAAAATCGGAATCCAATTTGGTGTGGAAGATCGAGCCGAATGGATCTATAATAAAGAAATGGGAGTTTACCAACGCTGGATTGAATCAAGTGCCAGCTTGCCCCTGACCATGATTCCGTTGGTTGATCGGAATACTGGTCAGCAAATTTCGGTTCATAACCTTATTGTCTTATTTGCTGAATACGAAACATTTTCACCCTCTTTGCACGATATTCATTTATGGGATAATTTTAATGGGGAAAAGGCATATTTTTTTAGGAATGGATTAATGATGGAAGGATCCTGGCGGGCGGTAAATAAAGATCGACCAATTCAATTTAACGATCAATGGGGGCGGAATTATAGTTTGGAACCGGGAAATACCTGGATCGTAATTATGGATATTCATTCAACAGTTGTCTTTGGTGACCAAAAAAGTGTTGATTTTAAATTTCAATTGGGGGAAAATAACGAATCATGAATGTACTTGTGATTTCTGATATTCATGCAAATTTAGATGCACTTACTGCAGTATTAAAGGATGTCCAGGATTTTGATGCTGTTTGGTGTTTGGGAGATATTATTGGCTACGGACCTGAACCCAATGAGTGCATCCAGGTGGTAAAAAACTTACCGGGTTTGGTATGTGTGTTGGGTAACCATGATACTGCTGCCCTGGGAAGAATAAACACGTTATTGTTTAATCAAGAAGCGCAACAATCCATGACTTGGTTAAAAGCGAATTTAACTGATGAAAGTATAAATTTTTTGGAAAGTATTCATGAAAAAGAGGTTTTGGATGTAGCCACCTTGGTACATGGCAGCCCATTTAACCCAGTTTGGGAATATATCCTTGATCCTTATATTGCTAAAGGAAATTTTCAACATTTTTCCACACAGTTTTGTTTTGTTGGGCATACCCACCAACCCATCATCTGTTCACTTAAAAAAGACAATCAACAATTGATATGGAAACAACCAAAGTTTGGTTTTGAATATATTTTTGAGGATAAAACGATCTTGAACCCTGGTTCCGTTGGACAACCGAGAGATTATGATCCGAGGGCATCCTATGGGATTTTTAACACAGAAACAAAATCTTGGACGGTTAATCGTGTTGAATATGATATTCCCAAAGCACAAGATAAAATTATTAAGAAGAAATTGCCGACCCGCCATGCTCAGCGATTATCAGGTGGTTGGTAATTTTTTGATTGGGGAACTTTTGTTATCTTTACAGCGTCTTTAAAACACGCTAAAAAATAATCGGCTTGGAGGAAAAGATGAAGAAGGTTTCGATCGTTGGCTTGATAGTTTTAATGTTATTAATTTCAGCTTGTGCATCTGCGAAATCAGTAGCAGATGAGAATTTTTATATGGAATCTCCAGCAGCTGCCCCAATGGAACAAGCAGCCGGGATGGATTTTGCAATGGAAGAATCGATGCGAGATTCCTTCGAATATGAAGAATTAGCAACTGATTCCGGTGTTAATCCTGCAGCTGTGGACCGAATTGTCATTCGTAATGCGGATTTATCAATTGTAGTTGATGAACCTGCCGATGCGATGACGTCAATTGGGCGAATGGCGGAACGAATGGGCGGTTTTATTGTCACATCGAATATGTGGAAAGCGCGAAATTATAATGGTGTTGAGGTTCCTGAAGGGAATATTACTGTTCGGGTTCCGGCTGAATTATTAAATCAGGCTTTGGATGAAATTAAAGCATTAACTAACAACACCACCCAAGATGTTCTCAATGAAAATATATCCGGTCAAGATGTTACAGAACAATATACAAATTTGAATGCCCGCTTACGGAATTCTGAAGATGCGGAAGAACAACTTCGGACGATACTCGATAATGCCACCGATACGGAAGCGGTTCTGGAAGTATTTAATCGTTTGACAGAAGTTCGAGAGGAAATTGAGGTAATAAAAGGCCAGATCAAATATTATGAAGAATCGGCTGCCTTATCTGCTATAAGCGTTCGAATTCAAGCACATGAAGCGGTTAACCCGATTTCTGTGGCTGGTTGGAAACCTTCCGTTACGATTAGTAAAGCCTTGCAATCTCTCGTAAACGCTTTTCAGGCGATTGTGGATGGACTAATCTGGATAATTCTATTTATTCTGCCCATTCTTCTCGTATTAGCCATACCAGTGGTGATTTTCTTCCTGATTATTCGTGGGTTGGTACGCAGAAATCGCAGAAAAAAGGGATTACCACAAAATGTTGATGTAGAAAAATAATCAGTTGTGTTGAATCAATAAGGGCGAGTGATCCTCGCCCTTATTTTTTTACCAACTTATTGAGATTTCCGTTTCAAATGAGACAATAATATCAAATCGATAAACACCATCCCGAATGGTTTGCCACTTAAGCGGATGTTGATTGTGGAACGCTGTTTTTGGTTCTTTCGGCAAAGCAAGGGTAATATGCCCACTGGTACTACGGGGTAATTTGATCTTAAAGTCGAGTCCATCTCTTTTTTCAGTCCAGCTTGATACTTCCAAACCCATTGATATATGTAAATTACTACCTAAATAAATGGGCTTTCCCGGATTTACTGACCTTAAGCCGATCATAGCGACACCGTGTTTTGGAATATTGGGGATGTTAAGAGGATCACCGTCATTAACAAAATAAACCTGATCATCCCAAAATGAATAAGCCCAATACTCATTTTTAATCATACAGTAATCCGGAAATGATATAAAAATTTCACGATCAATTTCTTTCCAATTAAACCGGCCGATAATTTGCCAGAAACCAGTTTGGTTTTCCAAATCAAGCCTCAAATTATGTGGCGTTGTTGTATCTAACCAATCCATAACATAGGCTCTTTTACCAATAACCGGCATAAGAACTTCCGCAATCCGTAAGCGCTCCGGTGAAACAGTCGTGAGATCATCGGAAATTAATAATGAACCGCCTGTGATTGCAATGGCGGAAGCTAAGGATTGAATTTCTGCCAACGTCAGATTGGATTCTTCACGAACCAACAAACAATCGGGATCATTAATCCACCAACGTTGGTGCTGCTCCGCGCGTGTAAGAACGTTTTGGATCGCATTTCTGGCAGATGGCATGCCCCGTTCATAAGTAAAAGGAAATGAAAGCCCAAAATATTTCGGTGTCCAATCACCACTGACATCTTCACCGATCCGGTTTGCTTCAACCAAGCCTAATACAGAACCCAATGGAACGCCGCAGCCTAATAAGAAGGTTTCCGGTCCTACCCGTTCACGAATTTTTTCCATTGCGTGCCTTAAGATTTGTGCTCTGGTCTTTGTTTGGTCGAATCGTTTACCCGGTAAAGCTCCCGCGTATAAAAAATCGAGTTTCAAATATGGAAACCCCCAATCTTTCGCGGCGGTTTCCACAACGGAAACGGCATATTCCAATGCATCCGGATAAGAAAGGTCCAAAGCCTGTGTGAAGGTATTCCAGACAAACCCTGCATATACCGCTGCCCCAGAACTATTTCGTAAAATCATTTCCGGATGGTCCAATACAAATTCACTTCGAGGATGGAGGATAAATGGTGCTAACCATAAACCTGGTGTATACCCCTCTTTTGAAATTTGTTCTGCTAAAGGTTTGACTCCATTTGGGAAACCTTTGTCAAATTTATACCAATCTCCAACTTGTTTTTCAAACCCATCATCGATTTGCACCAATGAAATGGGTAATTTGTTTTTTTGGTTTTTAATTTCATCAAAATTTGCTTTAATTTTTTGTTCAGAAATGTCCTGATAGTAGTAGTACCAGGAACACCAACCGGCAGGCATTTCATTTGGTAGATGGATATCGTGTTCGCGTTGGACAGCTGTGTAATATTCTTGCAAAGGATCGATTTGATCCAGGTAAAACGTGTGAAATACAGCCCAATCGGTTTCCATTCGATTACTGGGATCCACACGAGTTTGGTCTCCGTTTGCCCATAGATTCAATTCCGGGCGTGAACGTATATCAGCTGTGATTGTTCCAAAATGTTGTTTTTGTGAAAGGAAACCCAAGACCAGTCCGGTACGAGTAGTTCTTTCTGCCAGGACTCCAAAGAAATCGCTGCTAAACATTCCCGGTTTTTTGAATCTAGGTGTGCCTGGATTTTTTAACATTGGGTCTAATAAAAAACCAAGTCTGGTTTGAACTTGTTTTTCTCCTTCGAGATAGGAACCGGAAAATGACCAGGATTGCCAGCCGTGGCTGTGAAATGAAAAATCCGGTTTAATGAGTTCATTCCCAAACTGGACATAATTTTCAGTTACCACTTTTGATGATCGTGTTTCTAATAAGTAAATATCCTCAATAAAAACCGGAACATCCGATTGATTTTCAACTATAATTTTCCATAAAAATAAAGGATAATCTTCGCTGACGGCAAATGTTATTCGAAAGATGAGACCTTCTTCTTCAACAAACGATGAAAATTCAAGCTGCTTTAACTTACCCTGACTGGTATCATTTGCGGTTTTAATGACCTGATAGGTATACCAATGTTGGTTGAGGAAGGTATATTCTTTGTTGTTTTTTCGTAAGCGGACTTTTAACCGGCAGTTTTTTAAGTTAGCTAAGCCGATGCGGTTACTAGTGATATGGAATAAACCTTCTTCCGGGGAACATATAAAAGAATAATGGGTTGAGCTTATTTCATAATTAGGCATTGTGTTCTCCATTGGTTCAATGAGCTTTAAATTTTATCAGGGTTTCGTGAACAATAATGAATTTATTGTATTAGAATTTTAACCCTTCCGCTGCGTTTTCGTGCACTGAATTTAGCCTGGAAAAATTTTGAAACATGTTTTATGATGACGGGAGTACAACAGGAGAAAAATTTGAACAAACGAATTTATAAGTTTTTATTAATTCCCGGTTTGATATTAATTTTGATCAGTTTATATTTGACTTATATTACCTATCAGCGAGCTAAATCAGTCGAATGCCGCTTTCCGGATGGAACTGAGTTATCACATGTGCCGGTAGGAGGGTTAACAGCCGAAGAAGCAAAACAGCGTTTGGTTTTGGTATATGATTCCCCGTTTTTGATGCAAGTTGAAAATCATCAATTTGCGATAAATCCACAATCACTTGGTTTTTCAATTGATGAAGAAAAAATGGTGCAGAAGGGGTTGGAACTTTGTGAGAAACAATCTACCTGGTTTTGGTTTAAACAGTACTTGTGGAATAATTACGAAGATTTTTCGGTTTCCAATGAATTGGTGTGGAATTTGGATGGTGATGTCTTACAGGCATTCTTGTCTTCAGAAATTTTGCCAAGATATGAAATACCTGGAACTCCTTCCTATCCCCTAAAAGGTACAACCCAATTTATAACCGGTCAACAGAGCAAACAGATAAATCTGCCTGTTTTACAAGACGGATTAATTGATGCCTATTTATCACCGCAAGAACGTATCATTGAAATCCCTTATGAAGTTGGGGAAACAAATCAATTAACAAATGAAATGTTAATCTACCAACTGAATCAGGTTTTGATGTCGCAGAATTTTACCGGCGTGGTGGAACTGCAAGCCGAACGTCTTTCAGACAATTCAATTTATCATTTCACTTCCAATAACTTGCAGCCATTTTCTCCTGATGTGGCATTTACGGCAGCCAGCACGATGAAAATCCCAATTTTGTTATCTTCATTGTCTCGCCTTGATTTGCCATTATCGGACTTGGAGCAGGGTTGGATAAATTACATGATCATTTATTCCGAAAACGATCCGGCAGATCGTTTAATGGAGGAAATTGATGCTGTACGGGGCCCATTAGTGGTCACGGAGGACATGCAGAATTCATTGGGTTTGAATAATACATTTATTGCTGGTTATTTTTATCTGGGTGCACCTTTATTAGATCTTTATCAGACACCGGCTAATCAGAGAAGCGATCTTAATTTAAATGCAGATTTATATAATCAAACCACTGTAGCTGATATCAGTACCTTATTAAGTTGGTTATATGAATGTGAGCAAAATGGCAGAGGTCCATTAATCACAAGACTGGGTGAAAATATGACTCAGGAAAAATGTCAATTGGCTGTGGAGACCTTAAAACGAAATCAAATGGGTGCTTTAATAGAGAGTGGATTACCGGAGGCAACACCAATTGCTCATAAACATGGCTGGAGTGAAGAAAGCGATGGATTGATCCATACTTTTAGTGATGTCGGCATTGTTTATGCAGAAGAAAATGATTTTGTGTTGAGTATTTTTATCTATTCACCCAACCAGTTATTATTTGATACCGCCAATTTATTGACGGCGGAGTTATCACAAGTGGTCTATAATTTTATGAATCCGGATTATCAAATTGGTTGGGACTTTGGATTATAAAATAGAGGGCGCGAGAAGCGCCCTCTATTTTATAATCTCGGTAATAAGATTCCTTGTTGGTTTTGGTATTTCCCTTTTTTATCGGCGTAACTGGTCTCACAGACCTCGTCTCCTTCTAAAAATATAACCTGGGAAATGCCTTCATTGGAATATATTTTCGCTGGTAATGGTGTCGTGTTGGAAATTTCTAGGGTAACATACCCTTCCCACTCCGGTTCAAATGGCGTGACGTTCACGATAATGCCACACCGCGCGTAGGTGCTTTTACCAACACAGATTGTCATGACACCACGTGGAATGCGGAAGTACTCGACGGTTTTTGCCAGCGCAAAAGAATTTGGTGGAATAATACAAACATCACCTTTAAAATCTACCATTGACCGCGTGTCGAATTGTTTTGGATCTACAGTTGCAGAAAAAACATTGGTAAAAATTTTATATTCATCCGCTACCCGCACATCATAACCGTATGATGATAAACCATAGGAAATGACACCAGGCCGTTTTTTACCTTCTTGAAATGGTTCAATCATGCCTTGTTCCAGAGACATTTTTCTAATCCAATGATCCGGTTTTAATCCCATTATTATTCCTCCAAATTTAAATTGATGAATGTAAGTGTGTTTTCTTCAATAAAAATATAGCTTTCAAAAAATCGTTCTTCAATAAAAGTACTGATACGATATTGACCTGCTGGCAAATTACTAATCACAAAATTTTCATTTAATTGGGCGTTGGATGGAATATTGGCAGCATAGGTTTCCAAATAGAGTGCCTGGTTGGTTTGGAGTGTGCCATTTTCAATTTTTTGAATGACTAATATTTGGCTGGTTTGTGAGGTAAATTCGCTAAAAACCCTGCCAACCAGTATACCAGTTTTTTTATTTGAATTATTTTTTAACTCTAAAAAAAGTTCTGGGTTTTGTATGTTTTGTAAGCCGGATTGATCAAGCCGAACTTCAAAATGAAGATGACTGCCCATCGCGCTGCCACTGGCACCAACCTCGCCAATTTTTTCCCCTGCCTGTACAGAATCGCCGGTATTTACCAGAATTTCTGAGAGGTGTGCGTAAAGAGTGAATACAGGTTGGGAAAAAGTGCTCAACGTATGTTTTACAATAATCAAGTTTCCGTAAAAATTTGTAAATCGCCCCCATTGGTTTTTCTCATCATTACCGGCATACAAAACAACCCCATCTTGAGCGGCAAGAACTGGGCTGCCAAACAAAGCGTAAAATTCGACACCTTCATGCGGGATTCGTTCTCCATTTTGGGTTGTGCCGTAACGATAGGAGGGTTCTACGTTTTGATTATCCCCTTGCGGTACGGGTAGTTTTAGAATCCCTTTAAACGGGGTGTAACAAACAGATTGCTCACAACCAGAAAATAAAGCGGGGATCAGCGTTGGCGTTGGGCTAATGGAAATAATGGGTTGCTCTGCGGTGGGTTTCGAGAATGTTGTCGCAACGGCTGTTGGTTGGTTAGTTTCCGTAGGGGATAAATTTTCCAAGGTGGGTGCGGGTTCGCTGGTGAGTTGTGGAGTCTTGGTCTGTATATGAAGACTTGCAGGTGGCGAAACACAGCCACCTGCAAGGAGTATAAAAATCCAACACACTCGTAATAATCTATCAATCAAATTGGAAATTACCGCGTTCTTTTAAGATAGTAAATAATTGAGCTTCTAATTCCCGTCCTTTGTTTTCAAGTTGGTTGATTTGGGTAAGAAAATCCTCTTGAACTTTTTGGTTTTCTAAACCAGGGACATTGATGCGAACATTTAAACCAGCGGCTGTGAGACCAGCTTTTGCGATATTAAAAGCAGCTCCGGCATCGGAGATGGCGTTTAAGTTGCCATAAGTAGCCGCTTCGAGAGCTAATTCCATTACAGATAGTGAATTTTTCGCAGATTGTAAGGGAACATCTGTGGCACTTAAGGTTGCCTTTTGAATAGCTGTACTTCGGGCTGCAATTTCTTCTTCTGAGTTTTTCGGTAATTTAAACGCTGCCATCACACCATCAAAAGCTTCGGAATCCTTCTTTACACCTTCGGTTAATGCTGCTCGTAATTCTTCAGCCTGGTCAATTAAAACCCACATTTTATCCTGTACATCGGCGTATTTCTTTTTGCCGGTGGTAGTGCGTGCTACCATTGCGACCAGGGCAGCGGCTGAAGCGGAAGCATAAGCGGCTGCGGAGCCTCCGCCTGGGGTAGGCGCTGCAGAAGCCAATTGATCTAGAAATCCAGGTTCTTCTGTTTCGGAATTTCCATTATTTGTGCGAGCAGCTTCAAATAAACGCTGCTCTAAAATCTGGCTGTTCTCAAAACCATCTAATTGAGCATACCATAAAGCCGCGTCAATTAACGCCGCCTGGGGGATTAATCCAACCAATTCGCTGGAATGGATCCCTACCCCATACCGTTCTGCTTCGCGCCGTACAAATTCCACCACGCGGGCAATTGGGGTTTTTGAAAAATTGGTCAGGTTCATTGAAACTTGTGCTCGTCCTTCTACTAAAACCCCCATTGCTTTTACATACCTCAATCCACCGGATGAATGACGAACCGCCCGTCCAATTTTTTGGGCAATACTGACGTCATTGGTGGTGAGATAAATATTAAAGGCGATTAACGGTTGTCGGGCACCAATCACGGTTGCACCCGCTGGGCCGAGTTGATAAGGTCCAAAATCGGGAGTACGAACGGGGGAGGAACCAATCTCTTCTTTCAGTGCTTCGTACTGACCTTTGCGAATACTCTCCAGGTTTTGTTTTTCCGGGATGGTAGCTGCTTCTTCATATAAAAAAGTAGGTAAGTTAAGTTCACTGCCTACCCGTTTGGCAAGACGGCGAGCCATTTCCACACATTCCTGCATGGTGATCTCACTGATCGGGACAAATGGCACCACATCAGTGGCACCTAAGCGGGGGTGTTCTCCCTCATGTTCATCGAGATTAATTAACTTGGCAGCAGTCTGAATGGCTTGAAATGCTGCTTCTTCCACTTCCGCAGGACTGCCAATATATGTGACAACGGTACGATTGTGGTCTACATCCGAATGGTGATCTAAAATATGGACGTTGGGGACACTTCGAATACTTTCCAGGATTGTTTCGATCACTTCTCGTCTGCGTGCTTCTGAAAAATTAGGTATACATTCTACAAGGGGGCTTGTCATAAAAATCCTCTCCAAATATGAGATAATATTATTATAACGAACCAAATTCAATTCCAAAGGGATTAATCTCATGTGTGGACGGTTTACATTATCCTATAAGGCCAATGAATTGCAATTAGCGCTGGGTCTGAATGAAGTACCCCAGGAAATTGTGCCTCGATATAATATTGCACCTTCTCAACCGTTGGCTGCGGTTTTAGATGAAAAACGAAGAAATGTTGAATTTTTGTATTGGGGGCTGGTCCCAAGTTGGGCGAAAGATATCCAGATAGGCAGCCGTTTAATTAATGCCCGTAGTGAAACGATTGATGAAAAACCTTCTTTCCGGGCGGCATTTCAAAGACGGCGGTGCTTAATCCTGGCAGATGGTTTTTATGAATGGAAAAAAACAGGAGATAAAAAGGCGCCTTCCATCCCATTTTATTTCCACATGAAGGACAAACGACCATTTGCCTTTGCCGGTATTTGGGAAATTTGGCAGTCCCCAGATGGGGGCGAATTATGGAGTGCTGCAATCATTACCACGAAAGCAAATCCAGTGGTAGCACCCATTCATGATCGCATGCCCGTTATTCTCGATCAACAGGTGATGTGGGATTGGTTAAAACCAAATTCCCCAACGAATGTAAAAAACATGTTAAAACCATACCCAAAAGAAGACTTAACGGTTTACGCCGTGAACCGTTTGGTGAATAATGCAAAGATAGACCAAAAGGAAATGATCCTTCCTTTTCAGGAAAATTAGCTTAATTTCATCTTTTATGCTACTTTAAATCAGGAGATTCCTAATCCGAATTGAGGTTTAGTATGGCCGAACGAATTTTAGCTGTGGATGATAATCCAGTAAATTTAAAAGTGGTGCGGGCAACGCTAATTCGCGCCGGATATGATGTGTTTACTGCTTCCAATGGTTTGGAAGCGTTAGCAATTTTAGAAGAAATGGTTCCGGATATCATTCTATTGGATATTACGATGCCGGATATGGATGGATACGAAGTATGCCGCCGTTTGCGTGCCAAACCTGAAACAGCCCATGTGCCTGTAATGATGTTAACAGCCCACGATTCATTAGACGAAAAGGTTAAAGGTTTTGAAGCTGGGGCCGATGACTACCTCACTAAACCGTTCCAACCTGCAGAACTCCAGGCACGCATTAAAGTTCATTTACGCCGCAGCGCTGCTATTGAGACACCAAAACAAACAGAAATTTCCAAGGTGATATCCGTATTTTCATTACGTGGTGGGGTTGGGGTTTCATCTTTGGTGACCAATTTGGCCTGTGGTCTGGCTGGTATTTGGGAAAAACCCGTTGCCATAATTGATCTTTCACTTACTATGGGACAGGCTGCCCTTTTATTAAACCTCCCATTACGACACACATGGTTGGATTTAGCAGGAATTCCGGTTAACGAAATTGATTACGAATTGCTGAAAGATGTGATGTTAACTCATGATTCGGGTGTGTCCGTATTGGCGGCACCGCGCCATGTGGAAGAGGGAGAAATGGTAACCGCAGAGATGGTGACTAAGGTAATAAAAGTCTTAAAACATCATTTTTCCTATATTGTGTTGGATTTACCGCATGATTTCAGAGAAACAACCCTGGCAGGGTTGGATGTGAGTGATGAGATTATGGCTTTATCTGCTCCTGATCTGGCTTCCATTCGAGCAATGTCAGAGCTGTTGGAAACATTTAAGAGGTTAAATTACTCGGAGAACAGCAGTAAGCTTATATTAAATTGGGTGTTTGAGCGACGTGGATTAGCAAAAAAAGATATCGAAGGAGTATTAAAAAGAAAAATTGACTTTGTAATCCCATTTGCTTCGGAACAGATGGTTCAATCCATTAATTTAGGAAAACCAGTTTGGTTTACTGATCCGGAAAGTGACCTGGGTGAAGTTTTTGAAGAAATTGCTTATCAAATCAGTAAAAAGGAAGATGTACAATCAAAACCGGAAAATCCGTCGCAAGCATGGTTACGTTTAAATCCCCGTGGAAAATAATCAGGTGACTATTGGATAATCAATTAAATCAAAATACTACGTCGTCTGAATCATTACCACATGATCAGGCATATCAAGAAATTCAGTCCCAACGGGATTTAGCTATCCAGATTATGAATAAAATGGGACAGGGTTTGTGTATCATTGATGCAAATGGGAAGTTTGAGTATGCCAATCCAGCTCTAGGAAAAATGTTAGGTTATTCCCCCTTTGAATTGGTAACCAAACGACCAGAAACTATTATTTATGCTGGGGGGATGCAGGTTGAAGAGATTTTTCAAGAGCGATCCGGGGAGGAAGGATTTACCCTGGAAGTGGAACTCAATACAAGAGAAAATCAAAAAGTTTTTGCTTTATTAACCAGTGTCCCATTTTGGCAAAAGGACGTCTGGTTAGGAACAATTGCTGTTTTTACAGATGTAACCAAAAGACGTATTTCCGAAAACCTCTTGCGAAAAAACCAAGAAGCGCTGCGTTCTCTTGTTAATATCGCTGCTTCTACAGATTTGGGCACAATGGAAAAAATTGAAGCGCTGTTGTTTGTTGGTTGTAAGATTTTTGGTTATCAGGTTGGTATTGTTTCTAGAGTGAATAATGAAACTTCTACCATTTTTGCTGCATTTAATACCGAAGGGTGGAAAATCACCATCGGAGAAGCATATCCATTAAAAGAAACGATCTGTAATCAAGTCTTGAATGAAGCGGCACCGGTTGAGAAAATTGACCTTCGAACATTAAATTTGTATTTTCCGTTTAATCCAACAGTCCAGATTGGTGCATATTTTGGCATGCCATTAACCGTGGATGGGCAGATATTCGGCACATTAAGTTTTTATTCCGTTCAAACAAAATCAGAGAGTTTGCCCCCAAGTGATGATGATTTATTACAATTAATGGCTAGATGGGTCGCGACCGAGATTGAAAGAGAGTTCTATTTTGAAAAACTGCAAATGAATTCGCAAGAAATTAAGGAAAAGAACGAAGAACTTCTAAAACGTGGCGACCAGGCATTGGAAGCTTCTCGTTTAAAATCAGAATTTTTGGCAACTATGAGCCACGAAATTCGCACACCGATGAACGCTGTGATTGGCATGACCGAACTGCTTTTAGATACAGATTTGAATGAAGAACAGTTGGAATATGCACAAACGGTTAAGGATTCCGCAAATTTACTATTGGGGTTGATCAACGATATCCTCGATTTTTCCAAAATCGAGGCTGGCAAAGTAGTGCTGGAACACTTGCCTTTTGATCTTACCGCCGTAGTGGAAAGTGCAGTAGAAATGTTTGCCCAAAAAGCACGCGAAAAGGGCTTGGCGATCATGTCTTTTATTTCCCCTGCACTTCCAAAAGAATTAATTGGAGATCCGCTTAGGATTTCACAAATTTTGATTAATTTAATTGGCAATGCTATAAAGTTTACGGAAAGTGGCGAAATTATCATCGCTGTGGAGGGGAAAAAAATTGATGAGCAATATGAAATTCGGTTTGCCATTCGAGATACGGGGGTAGGTATACCGGATAAGGCAAAACACCTGTTATTTCAGCCATTTACCCAGGCTGATGGATCCACAACCCGAAAATATGGCGGTACGGGGCTTGGTTTGGCGATTTCTCGAAAACTAGTCGAATTAATGGGTGGAAGTATCCGGTTTGTATCGCAAGAGCGATTGGGGTCCACCTTTAGTTTTACCGTTCGTTTGAATTCAACTGGATTTGAGGCACCAGTTCTGACTTTTTTGGATGGAGTAAATGTCTTGGTTTTGGAAGACCATCCTTTTCAAGCGGAAATTCTGGGACGTTATATCACCGCATGGGGAGGGAAACCCGTATTAGCACATTCCATTCAAGAAGCTGAACACCGCATTGCCGTTCAAAAAGAATTGGGAAAGCAGTTTGAAATTGCACTGATTGATTATAGTTTGCCAGGAGACCTAACTGGCGTAGATTTTATTAAAAATGTTCGTCAGCATGAGACATATCAAGAGATGGTATTGGTTTTACTGAGTGCGTATGATTTTGACCGTTTGGAAGAAATCGCAATAAATGCAGGGGCGGATTTGTATATGGAAAAACCGGTAAAACAAGCTGCGTTTTCAAAATTATTAACGGATGGCCTGGTTGGAGAAATAAAAAGAAAAAAAACAGCCCCGCTTCAAACAAATCGAACAAACGAAAATTCATCGCCCGACCAAAGAATTAAGGCGAATGGATACCACTTGCTGCTGGCTGAAGATGATGTTACAAACCAGCGTCTAGCCAAAATCCAATTGCAAAAATTGGGTTATCAGGTAGATACGGCGGATGACGGAACACAGGTTCTTGATGCCGTATTGGCGGACCCAAAACAGTATGATTTGATTTTAATGGATTGCCAGATGCCCGTGATGGACGGCTTTGAAGCAACCCGATTGATTCGCGAAGCTTTGATAAGTTCCCGCCACCATGTACCCATCATTGCCATGACTGCCAATGCGATGCAAGGAGATCGAGAAACATGTCTGCGCGCTGGGATGGATGACTATGTATCCAAACCGATCCAATTGGATCAACTGAATCAAGTGATTCAACGATGGATTGGTTTACCAGGCGGTCAGGATAATGAAAAATACCAATCTAACACATCACAATCTTATGGACAATTAATTCTCCGGCTTGATATTTTAAATGGGATTAAGAGTCTGCAAAATGACGATGAACCCCATTTATTGGAAGAATTGGTTACAACCTATTTAAGAGATGTGGATCAAAACTTAACAACAATTCAGGTTGAGTTATTGAACAAGAACTATAAGGAATTGGCACATTTATTTCATCGTATGAAAGGTTCTAGTGCGAATTTAGGTGCAGTTGCCTTAATAAATTTATTAAATGAGATGGAAGACTACGCTAACCAACAGAACGGGGATTGGCTAAACCAAAACCTGGGAAAGCTGTATACGGAGATTGAAACCTTTAAAGAAGCTTTAAAAAAGGAAATTAAAAAATAACCAAAAACAAATTAATTAAAATCCTTGACCATCCAAAAGGTTACTGATAGAATATCGTTCGTTGAGTTGAGCGCCCCCATCGTCTAGGGGACCAGGACGCAGCCCTTTCAAGGCTAAAACGGGAGTTCGAATCTCCCTGGGGGCACCTCACAAAAACCGCTTCGAATAGAGGCGGTTTTATTTTTAAGTCATAATTAAAAAGATGTGTAACAAGTTCGAATCTTCCTTGCCAAGGCATGCTTCGCGAGGGGACACTCACAAAAACCGTCTCTTGTTGGGACGGTTTTTTCGTTAACAGTTTATATTAAACTATATATCTAAAGACTTCGATCTCCCTTGCTAAAGCATGCTTCGCGAGGGGGCACCTCACAGAAACCGTCTCGTATTGGGACGGTTTTTTCGTTTAATGTTTTTCGTTCATTTTACAACTTGTATCTTAAACAGAAAGAATTGGGTATTGTCTTAAAAAACAGAGAGAAACCAAATGCCAACACCCAAACGAAGTGAAATCCAACCCGGTTTACGGGTACAGGTAATTGAAAAACAAAATCAAAAAAGCGGCGCTCTCACCGAAGGGGTAGTTCAGCGAATTTTAACCAAAAGCCCTAGCCATCCGCACGGGATTAAGGTGATGCTGCAAGATGGGACGGTGGGCCGGGTTCAGTGGATAATAAACAATGGATGAGCGCGCGTTGGATCCTTATCAAATTGATTTCGTAAGTCAGCTGCCTGGGACGGTTAAGTACTATAACCGGCATATCATTGTATGCAGCGGACATTCTGAATGGCCTGCAAAAATACAGGATGAGGGTGGTTTTATTAAGGCTTTATCATCCTCAATAAATAAAATAACAGAATTGAATGCTATTAAATTAACCGCCTGCGATTTGCCTGCAGTGGGAGATGGGGAAACGATTTTGGTATTCCCCGACCGGGTGCGGATTTCCGGTTTGACGGAAGATAACCTGGAAAACCTGATTAATTATTTAAGGGATGGAATTGAACGTGGTTTGAAAATTGAATCCTTTCCGAAATTTTTGATTCTGGTTTGTGGGCATCAAAACCGGGATAATCGATGCGGCTTGGCTGCACCTGGGGTTATGCAAAAAATGATGAACGTAATCGAACAATTTGATCTAACTGAACAGGTTTTGGTAAGCCGCAGCAGCCATCTGGGTGGTCATAAATTTGCGGGTGTGGCGGTTGTATATCCTTCCGGGAACTGGTACGGGCGTTTGACGGAACAGGATGCAGCCAACGTTATAAAAGCGGAGTGTTTGGACCGTCAACCTTATCCAGCTTTATGGCGGGGGAGAATGGGCTTGAACGAGGAAAACCAGATCAACAGCGCAGAAGCCGCCGGATGGATTGTGCTTGATGATAAAGATGGGGATGAAGATTCTTCGTTTTAAAGTAAAACTGAACTTCTGCGGGACATCTTTTTCAAATAGGAGAGACTGTTAACAACTTCCTGCAAAGACAATTTTCTTCCAGATGGTTAATCTAGGAGGATGCATTTGATTACAACCCAATTTTTGTTCCGAATCGGAATTTGGATCGTTTATTAACTGGTTAATTATTCCGAATCGGAATTTTGCCTATATAAAATTGTTTCAAAGTGATTAAAATATTAATATATTTGATGTGTTGTTTCGGAATAGTTTTGTTCCGAAACGGAATTTGATATCCCTATGAATAACTTGTTTTTGCCCTTTGATGATTTGGATTATGAGATCATCGTTGAATTAAAGAAAAATTCTCGTGCTTCCGCCTCGGATATTGGTCGATCTATTAATGCCAATGAACGCACAGTGCGCAAACGAATTGACCGATTGGTTGATTTGGGGTTAATTCGCCTGACGGCTGTGGTTGACCCGAAAATGTTGGGTTATGGAATATCTGTGGATATCTTTTTGGAAATTTCCACTTCACATGAAGATGAGATTTTGGCTACTTTAACCGAAATGCCCCAGATTACTTATCTGGCTTATGGGGAGGGAACCAGTGCAATATCTATCGAAGCCAGATTTAAAGACAATTCCGAAATGCGTGTTTTCTTACGGCAGACACTGCCTTCCATTCCGGGGGTACGTGTGACGGGTTACACGATGGTGCCGGGTATCATTCGTAATATTGATGAATGGATGCCTCCACCAGAAGATTTTGGCATAACAAAGGATAAGAAATAATCCTTTTTATATAAAAATTTGGAGGTACGAATGACAACCAAACACTTTATCGGAGTCCAGGACTTTACGAAAGAAGAGCTCCTGGACATGCTTCATACTATTAAAATGATTAAAGATGCTGATAAACAAGGCTGCACACCAAAACTTTTGGACGGCGCTTCTTTGGCAATGATCTTTGAAGAACCTTCCACACGAACACGGGTCTCTTTTGAAGTGGCAATGACAGAACTAGGCGGCCATGCCCTGTATCTCAAACCCGGGGAAATCCATCTCGGTGTTCGGGAATCGATTGGGGATACAGCTCAGGTGTTATCACGCATGACCGATGTAGTTATGATCCGGGCTTTAAAACATCATACCGTCACCAGTTTTGCGGAATATGCCACTGTTCCTGTGATTAATGGATTAACCGATTTTAACCATCCCACGCAGGTTGTATGTGATGTATTTACCATGTCCGAACATTTGCCGGCTGGAAAATCTCTCAGTGATCTGAACGTAACCTTTGTAGGGGATGCCACCAATGTATTGAGTTCACTGATGTTTATCTGCACCAAACTGGGAATGAACTTTACCCACGCTGCACCCAAGAAATATCAGGCCAAACCGGATTGGTTAAAGATGGCTGAAGAAAATTGTAAGGTTTCCGGTGGAACCGTGCGTGTTACTGATGATCCGGTCGAGGCTGTTAAAAATGCGGACTTTGTTTACACCGATTTATGGTGGTGGGTTGACCAGGAAGACGAAATTCCGGAACGCCGGGCTGCCTTTATGCCGAATTATCAGGTCACAATGGATTTATTATCGAAAGCCCCAGCGAATTGTAAGGTTATGCACTGTTTACCCGCCTCACGGGGTGTGGAAGCAACGGATGAAGTGTTAGACTCTCCCCAATCCATAATTTTTGACCAGGCGGAAAACCGGCTGCACACGGAAAAGGGGCTTTTGGTTTGGTTCGTTTATCCCAATTTGAAACGGCCTTCCCAGGCTTTACAGGCCTATCATCAGGGCAAAATTGAAGCATTTTTAAACGAAAAACGATAAACAGAGGAGAAAGTAAAAATGGCTGGAACAGCTGCAATTGCTCCAAAACAAAAAGGATTCAAAAAAGTGATGCGCGGGTTGGATATGACCCTCTTCACTGTATGTGCAATTCTTGTAATTGATACATTAGCTCCATCTGCTGCTATTGGACCATCTTCCATTTCTTGGTGGTTGATCACTTTGGTTTTGTTTTTTATTCCGTACGGTTTGATCACTGCTGAATTAGGCACAACTTACCCTGAACAAGGTGGTTTGTATATTTGGGTGAAACGAGCCTTTGGTGAAAAATGGGCTGCCCGTACGACATGGTTATATTGGATCAACGTTGCTTTGTGGATGCCGGCAGTCTATGTATTGTTTGCCGGTATGTTCTCCCAATTATTTTTCCCCGAAATGGGATTATGGGGGCAAATCATTATCGGTGTAGTAATGACCTGGATAACGGTTTGGATTGGCGTGGTTTCTCTGGAAACATCCAAATGGGTTCCCAATATTGGCGCAATTCTGAAAGCCTTAATTATGGTTGTGATTGGTATCGCTGCTTTTGTTTACGCTGGGAAAAATGGCGTGGCAAATGATCTGTCTTTTGCCAATTTATTACCCACCTGGGATGCCGGTTTGTTCTTCCTGCCTGTGATTGTGTATAACTTTATGGGTTTTGAACTCATGTCCGGAGCGGGTGACGAAATGCAAAATCCCGGTAAAGATATTCCACGTTCGATTATTACTGCCGGTCTTTTAATCACCGTCTTTTATTTGCTCGGTACCGTTGGGATGTTAATGGCTTTGCCGTTGGAAGACCTGGGTTTGGTGGAAGGGATTATTGACACCCTCCGCATTCTGATTGGCGACAGCGGATTTGGCGGTGCGGTGGTGATGATCTTAGGCATTGGCGCATTGTATAGTTTCTTGGCAAATATGGTTACCTGGACAATGGGCGCAAACCGGACTGCTGCTGAAGCGGCTGATGATGGTGAGCTTCCGGCTGTGTTTGGAAAACTCCATCCTGTAAATAAGACCCCGGTTAGTGCATTCGTTATCACTGGTGTGGTTTCTACGGTTGTCATTATTTTGTACGGATTTATGGCTGGAAATGCTGAAGATTTGTTCTGGACATTGTTCGCATTTAGCTCGATGGTCTTTTTGCTGCCTTACCTGGGATTATTCCCGGCTTTCTTAAAACTGCGGAAAATTGATCCTGATCGTGTACGCCCTTATCGTGTGCCTGGTGGTCATGGTTTGGCGACAGCGATGGTTGTAATTTGTATGGTGTTTATTGTGCAAGCCATTGTGTTTTTTGTGTGGGTACCAGGTGAACCGATTGATTGGGCTTATGCAGCACCGGTTTTGATTGGTGTGGTTCTCACCTTAATTGTTGGCGAAGTTTTATTAAAAGTTGCTGAAAAGAATAAACAGAAATAAAAAGCGGATTGTTAAAAGGGGATTGGGTTTTGCAGCCTGATCCCCTTTACACAATAGTGAGGTACAGTATGACAAAAACAATCGATAGTACGCCAAAAAAAGATGGGTTTTGGATGCCGGGCGAATTTGAGCCCCATGCGGGAACCTGGATGATCTGGCCGGAACGAACGGATAATTGGCGTTTAGGGGCAAAACCAGCTCAGAAAGCGTTTGTGGATGTAGCGACCGCTATCGCAAAATTTGAACCCGTTACGATGTGTGTTTCCCTCGGACAGTTCTTGAACGCCCGTCATCTATTGCCCAGTCAGGTTCGTGTGGTTGAAATGTCTTCTAACGATTCCTGGATGCGTGATTGCGGCCCTACTTTTATTAAAAATGGAGAAGGTGAAGTTCGCGGTATTGATTGGGATTTTAATGCCTGGGGCGGTTTAGAGAGCGGTTTGTACTTCCCCTGGGATCTGGATGATCTGGTGGCGCAAAAAGTGATCAATATTGAAAATCTAGATCGATATAAAGCTCCGTTGGTATTAGAAGGTGGGTCCATTCATGTTGATGGCGAAGGCACTTTATTAACCACGGAAGAGTGTTTGTTAAACGCGAACCGAAACCCGGCATTAAGCAAAGAAGAGATCGAAAACTACATGCGGGAATACCTGAACATCGAAAAGATCATTTGGCTGGGTCAAGGTGTTTATAATGACGAAACCAATGGGCATGTCGATAATATTTGCTGCTTTATTCGGCCTGGGGTGGTTGCTTTAACCTGGACAGAGGATAAAGATGACCCCCAATATGAAATTTCTCAAGATGCCTACCGCAGATTAAGTGAAGCAATTGATGCCAAAGGCAGAAAATTAGAAATTCATAAAATAATCCAGCCCGGCCCGATTTACCTGACTCAGGAGGAAAGCGAAGGGGTGGATGCAGTGGATGGCACCTTACCACGTGAAGCAGGTGATCGTATGGCTGGTTCTTATATTAATTTTTATATGGCCAATGGTGGAATTATTCTACCAGTGTTTGACGACCCAAATGATGAAGAAGCCATTCGTAAGGTTCGGTCGTTATTTCCGGATCGGGAAGTTGTGCCGGTAAAAGCCCGAGAAATCTTATTAGGCGGTGGTAATATTCATTGTATTACCCAACAACAGTGTAAATAATTAAATTCGGTACTCGGGATTTTATTCCTGAGTACCGGCATTATCGAAAGAACCTCATGAATTTTTCGGATTATCCCTATCTTTGGTTAATTATTCTTGTCGTAATTTTATTTTTTATGGTGCGGTTGGCAGTAGGTTATTATGCTTCCCGGAAAGTACAAACTGCTGCTGATTATGTGGTGGCAGGCAGACGGTTACCGATTTATTTAACCGGTGCCTCAATTATGGCAACCTGGTTTGCCGCAGAAACGCTGATGGGTGCCTCTGCTACCGCTTATCAATGGGGTTTTCAAGGGGTTTTGTTCGATCCATTTGGTGCGGTTATCTGTTTGTTTTTATCTGGATTTTTTTTCATCCGTATTTTAAGGCGCGCCAGGTATATGACTGCCATTGATTTTTTCGAAAAACGTTTTGGTAAAAAAATGGCAGTGGCCGGCGCAATTGCTCAAATTATTGCGTATTTTGGTTGGACGGCTGCTCAGATTGTGGCTGGGGGTGCCATTGTGCATGCCTTATTGGGAATCCCTATTTACTGGGGGATGATATTTGTGACCACGGTGGTGGTTTTGTATACCTTAATGGGTGGAATGTGGGCTGATACCCTGCTGGATTTTATGCAGATGTTTTTCAGTGCCGCGGGGATATTATTAATCTTTTTTGCTGTAATGCGTCAGGTGGGCGGATGGGATGTCTTTGTCTCTACCGCTTCGACCGCTTTTGTGGACAACCCTTTCCAATTAATGCCCAGCGCGGATTCGGGATTTTTAGGCTACGAAGGTTTTCATGGATGGATCTATTGGGTAGCAGCCATATTCTCGATTGGTTTGGGCAGTTTACCGGCACAGGACTTGATGCAGCGATCGATGTCCGCGAAAAACGAAGCTACCGCTGTCCACGGCACTTATTTAGCGGCTATTTTATATGGGGGATTTGGAATACTCTCTCCGCTGGTTGGAATCGCCATGTATCATTTACTTCCCGGACTGGGACCACAACAAACGGAATATCTGATTGTTTCAGCAGCGGTAAATTATTTGAATCCTCTTTTAGCAGCATTATTTGTGGCGGCTCTAGCCTCGGCTTTAATGAGTACGTCAGATAGTTCCATTCTGGCGGGGGCTTCTATCGTAACGGAGAACATTCTGCCTTCCGTTCGTAAAAATTTAACTGAAAAACAAAAACTCTTTTGGACACGTGGGATGGTGGTTGTAATCGGATTGTTCAGTCTGGGGTTGGCATTGTTTGCAGCCACCATTTATAAATTGGCCATCTTTGCCTGGACAGTTTTGCTGGTAGGGCAGGTGGCTCCGTTTGTCTTGGGTATTTATTGGAAAAAAGCCAACCAAAAAGGTGCTTTGTGGGGATATCTGGCAGGATTTGTCGGTTGGTTGGTCTGTATGTTTATTTTTTACCAGACTACCATGCCTGCTAACCCTGGTGACCTGGAAACTGCCCTATGGGATGCGGCTTATATGGGCTCCGTGCCTGGTTTTTTCATCTCCCTATTGGTATTGGTTGCGGTCTCGATCTTAACACAAAAATCTGACCCGCCAAAACCAATGCTTGATGTAGACGATCAGCCTTTGATATTATATAAACGGCTGGGTTGGTTAAAACCAAAGGATGTATTATAAATCAACGATCTACGGCGTGGACGACCAGCATAAACTCGGCTTTCCTACCTTGTACCTGCCTTTGAAGGTCTTTTAAACTGCCCCGGAGATATTGTTCATTTTCTTGGGTAATGTTGATCGCCAGAGTAGCTTTGCGATTTGGCCCGAATGTTTTTCCCACCTCTGTCAGCAGTTTTTCCAGCCGATAGGGTGTATCCATTAACACGATGGGAACATTATATCCTTTCAAGGCAAGCAGCGCCTTAGCTCGGTCTTGTTTTTCACGTGGTAAAAAACCAGCAAAATAAAACTGCTCCAGTTTAAAATCGAGGATAGATAAGGTTGCCATTAGAGAGGATGCGCCAGGAATTGGAATAACCTTGATGCCAAACTCAGCCGCCTGATTTATCAAATAATGACCGGGATCGGCAAAAACGGGGGTACCGCAGTCGGAAATGAGTGCCATTTTTTCACCCAATATGATACGTTGAATGATATCGTTGGCTACTTCTTTCTCATTGTGTTCGTTTAAGGAGATCATTTCTTTTTTTGGCAGATCTAGTTTTTTTAATAAAGTGCTGGCTGGGCGGAATTCCTCGCATATCAGCACATCAATTTCTTTTAATATATTTAATGCGCGTAGTGTAATATCTTCCCAATTGCCGATCGGGGTAGAAACAATATATAAAACAGGGTTGAAGTCCATTTATTTGCCTTTTAAGTTGGGTTGTTGGTATGTTTTAACTGACAGTCTTGGCAAAGACCAAATAACTGCAGCCAATGGTTGGTAATCTCATATCCGAATGATTGGCCGGTTCGGTTAAATAATGTGCCTAGGTTATCACCCTCAAAATATTCTGCTTTGGAGCACTTGGTACAAATTAACAGGTGTTGGTGACCCGCAGCAGCCTGGAAGAAAGATTGGCAGCCATCAGGCATGTGAACCCGTTCAATTAATCCGGCTTCTTCCAGCTTTTCCATTGTACGATAAACGGTCACTAAACCGATTTTTGGATATTCCTCCCGGGCTTCCAGATAGACCTGTGTCGGATTCAAAATATGATTGGACGATGCCAGAATGTCCGTAATAATTCTTAAAGGTTTCGTAATTCGAAAACCTTTTTCTTGAAGGATTTTTAGCCAGTCTTGGTTGATCCAATTGGTCATTGATTTCCCTTTGCGTTTATTCAGAATTTCATTCCACTTCATATTGTATCAAATGGTCTGGTTATTCTGCCCTAAAATGTGTATAATTGCCGCTATGGAATCAACAGAAAATACACAACCACTCCAAAATGAAGAAAACTTGGAACAAAAAAAATCGCCCAAACCGCGCCGCGGTCGTTGGGTATTAATAGGTATTTTGATTGTGCTGATTGGCAGCGCGATCGGAGGATATTTTGGCCTGGAAAAAGCCAAACAACTGCGTTTACAGGAACAAGATAAAAGTGTTGTTAATGCTGCTACAGTTCAATTTGAATTGGGTGTTAGTGAGTTAGCAAATAAACAATATGAGAATGCCCAAAAACGGTTTGAATATGTTATCCAAATTATGCCAAACTTTCCCGGCGCCCAAGAAAAATTAACGGAGGTAATGCTGGCAAAAGCACAGGTTGCTACCCCAACTTTAGCTCCAACACCAACATTAACGCCTACTCCCGATTTGCGTGGTGAAGAGGAACTGTTTGAACAGGCCATGGTTTATGTCCGAGAGGAAAATTGGCAAGATGCAATGGCTACATTGGATTCATTACGGGAATTAAACCTAGATTATCGCACGGTGGATGTTGATGGATTATATTATTTAGCACTTCGGAATCGAGGTGTTGAATTAATATTAAACGAAGGAAGTTTGGAACCAGGAATTTATGACTTATCTTTAGCAGAAACCTTTGCACCGCTAGATTTGGAAGCAAAAAATTACCGTATGTGGGCTAGAAATTACTTAAATGGAGCCAGTTACTGGGCTTTGGATTGGTCACAGGTTGTTGCAATTTTTGGTGATCTGTATACTTATTTGCCCTATCTTCGGGATAGTTCCGGTATGACAACAACAGAACGGTATCGGGTCGGTCTGATAAACTGGGGTGATTTATTAAACTTGAGTGAAGAATTTTGTCTGGCATCCGAAAAATACGAAATGGCGCTTGCTGTGATGAATGATCAAAACGTTGTCCCGAAAGCGACTAAAGCGTACGAAGAATGTCATAAACCGGAAGAAGAACCTACCAAAAAACCACAGCAAGCTACGCCGACACCACCGCCTTCCGTAGAGCCAACCATTGGAGAGACGACTCCTCCTGCCCCTACAGAGGGAACCGAGCCTACTCCTGCGCCGACACAAGGATCGGAACCACCACCCGCCACGGCAACCCCAGCGCCAGATTTGTAGGTTTTATGTCCGAAATTCCGTATTGGGTGCTTTCTTTAGCTTATTGGCTGCATATGTTGGCGACGGTTGTTTGGATTGGCGGTATGTTTGTTTTGTCCGTTTTAATAATGCCGTATGTAAAAAAGAATTTAACACCTGAACAGCGGATATCATTTCTGAGTGGTTTGCAGCAAAAATTCCAGCCGGTGGGCTGGTTATCACTTGTTGTTCTAGGAGCGACGGGTATGTTTCAGATGAGTGAGCACCCTTTGTATGAAGGTTTTTTAAGCATTCATAACAATTGGGCGGTTGCACTGTTTGTAAAACATATTCTCGTTGTAATTTTGGTTGTTTTTATGGGCATAATGACTTGGATTACCTTACCGAAGCTAAAACGCCTGGCGATGGCTCAAAATCTGGGTAAAGCAGTAGACCCCATCGAACGTTCAAAATTGGAACGCAGTGAAATTACCATCAATCGAATCAATATCGTTTTATCGATATTGGTCTTGTTGTTTACAGCCCTGGCACGTTCGGTGATGTAAATTTACTGCCTTGGATTTGAATAAAATTTATAGGGTTCCTCTGGATAGTAATACCACATGCTGCGTTCAGGGAAGTTCTTTGCCATATCATAATCTATGATTGGTCCGCGCGTGAAGGTGAAAATAAAAGGTGTATCTTGATAGGGGGATGAAAGTTCTAAGAGGGTTGCGTATTCAATCCAGTGGTTCGGAATGTGGACTACGATAATGGCTGGGGTTAAATCCATTGCCGATTCGGTCAGGAACGGGTCCAATTGGCTGCGGGTGGCACCATATAACCCTTTCATATTTCCTAACCGCTGCGGTAAATAATAAACCAGATTAAATACCACCAGGCTGGTACTTACCAGGAAAAGCAGAAAAAAGCCAAGCCGCCGTACCCACATCCATTTTTTTGTCTGAAAAGCAGGTGCGGATAATAAACGGAATAACCAAACAAAACCAGCCGCGGTCAACAGCACGGCAGCCAGAATTGCTTCAAAATAATAACGAGGTCCAAACAACCAGGATCCAATCCAATAAAAAAGATAAACCCCTACGAGTGCGGGGATGGTTAGGCTGATAAGCCAGGCTTTGATGTTCTTTCGCAGTGCAATCAAACCAAAGGGAATAAAGATCCATGAATAACGGAACCACCCGAAAAGATCGGCGTATCCTGCTCGTAGGCTGAATTTCGCATTGGCTTTGGCATATTTCCATTGATAACCACCAGGCTGTAAACCAATATCAGAACCAAACCCAACCTTGTCATAAGGCCACCAAAGCTGGTAAGTTGAGACCGATAATTCTCCAGTCAGGGCTAACTGCCAAATCAGAATAAAACCAGCCAGTAATGCTGCACTGCCTGCGCTTAATAAAGCCAGCTTTTTTAAAGCGGGTGATGCTGTAAACAACAAAAACAATCCATGAAGAATGAATGGAAGAGCCAATCCAACAGCGGTTAAAGGTCGGGTTAATACCAGCAGACCTAAAGCCAGACCGGCGAGCAAGGCGGTTAACCAGCCGGGAATTTGTTTTGGAAAAAAATAAAATGTATCAAACCAGGCATGAAGGAAAACGAAGAATAACCACAAGGACCAGATATGGGATAATAAGGACCCCGCATTTAATAAAAAGAAAGGACTGATGATTAACAAAAAAACCGCCAGCAATGCGGTTTTTTCGTCTGTTATTTTTTTTATTAATAAATAAATCAGCCAGGCGGAAAATGCTGCCAGAATCGGATTTACATACGGGCGGATATCCAAACGCAATCCTAAAGAAAGAACAGCCGGCCAGCCTGGAGGGTATTTGCTAAAACGAATCCCCTGGTAATCGACTACAAAAGGTACCAAAAAACAGGTTGGGCAAGGTGGAGACTCGATGCTGAGATCATTATGGGTGATCGTTTTTGCTTGCCAAACATAAGCGATTTCATCTTCCAGATGGGGGATTCCTTCAAATATTTGTAAAGAAACCCAACTGGACAAAATCAGACATATCGCTGTTAAAAGCAGGGCTAGCCGGTCATATCGGGACATTGATTTTAAACAGATGTGCCTACCAGGTCATGTACTAAAGCATCCGTAATTTTCACCGAGCTTAAGGTGCCGATTGGCAATTCTCCTTCCACAAATACCAAACCATCGATTTCCGGTGCATCACGGTAGGAGCGCCCAACCGAAATCCCTTCATTAAATCCTTCTACCAGAATATCCAAAGTTTTACCAATGAAAGACTGATTTTTTTGTAACGAAATATCAGCCTGTAATTGCATTAGCCGGTCTAAGCGGTCTTGTTTTTCTTCTTCGGGAACGGGATCACCGAGAGGATCTGCGCGGGTACCCTTTTCTTGGAAATAGGCAAAAGCACCCACATGATCAAATTTTAAATCTCGTAAAAAGTCTAGTAGAGTCTGAAATTCGGTTTCGGTTTCACCAGGGTAACCGACAATAAATGTTGTGCGGATTGCCAGATCAGGCATCGCAGTTCGCATTTTATCAATCGTTGAATAAACCCAATCAATATTGGATGGGCGGCGCATGCTGCGTAAAACATCCGGATGGGCATGCTGCAAAGGTATATCGAGATAGGGCAGAATTTGTGAGTGCGTGGCCATAACGTCAATCAATTGATTGGTTACATATCCAGGATAAGCATACAAAAGCCGAATCCAGGGCATTTCTGGAACGGTTTGCACTAATTGTTTAAGTAATTTTGCCAGGCCATCTTTTACACCCAGATCATGTCCATAATCGGTGGTATCTTGTGAAATAAGAATCAGTTCGTTGATGCCAGCCTGATCTAAGAGACTTGCTTCTTGTAAAATGGTATCCACCGGGCGGCTGACTTGTGTTCCTTTAATAGCTGGAATAGCACAATAAGAACAGGTTCGGCGGCAGCCATCAGCAATTTTTAAGTAAGCAGAAGCACCTTGAACGGCCGCACGCAAAATACCTTTTTCATCGGTACCAATTGTTGCAACTTCCGGCAGGTGATATCGTGGTTGATTGGGTGTTTTTCTGATTTCATGGATTAAATCGATAATATCCATCCATCGACGGGTTCCAATGATACCGTCTAAACCGGGCACCTGTTCAGCAACATGGTGACGATACCGTTCAGTCAAACAACCGGCGGCAATCAGCATTTGCCCTTTCTTTTTTTGTTCAGCCAGATTGCGTAATTCCGCGATCGATTCATCGACTGCGGGTTTAATGAAACCACAGGTATTAACAATCAAAATCTCTGCTTGATCCGGTTTATCTGTACTGATAAATCCGGATTGATCCAACAAGCCTGCAATTGATTCGGAATCAACCAGGTTTTTTGCACAGCCTAACGATAGTAGGTAAAAGTTGTTTTTTTTCATCATAATTTAAGGGATAAACGGGGTCACCGTGGGTGTGGGTACGACAATGGTCTGAGTTGGGGTTGGCGTTGGGGTAATTGTGGCAGTGGGTACTTGGGTGTTGGTCGGTGTCGGGCTGACCCTGGGGGTTGGTGTCACAAAACCTTGATCGAGGGTAAATAACAACGATACCACCTCGCTGTCAGAACCCAAACTGCCCAATGATTCTTGATTAAAATAAACTTCCAATGCACCCGCATTACCGGTTAATAATTCAATTTGATTTTCTGCAGAAAATTCATAAGCGTTTCCTGGAATCGTTCTGCCATCAAACACTATTTCATCATCTGCGGTGATACGTAAAAAAGCTCTTTGTCTTGAGATTACATACAACTGCAGCGGTAAGTCTCCTTCTGGAATTGGTGTTTCTTCTCCTGTTTCTTCCGTGCCATTTTCCACCGGTACAACAGCCAAACTGGTTAGGGCGAGGGTTGGCGTGGGTGTTGTTTCTGCCGTCATTTCGGTTGATTCTAATAATACGTCCGAAATTGAGGGCGGCGAAGTGGTTTCAGGTGACAAAGCGGGAGATGCTATTTGAGCGGCAGCGAAAATAATAATACCAAAAACACCGATAATTAATACAATGGTTAAAATAAAGTCCAAGGATAAATATTTTTTTGCAAGTATTGTAATCTGGGAAGAAGGAGACTTGTCCTGTTTGGTTTTGGTTTCCCGCTGTTCGGGTGATAATTGTTCTGTTCGCCGGAGCTGGAGGCCGTTTGCGAATTTTAATAACAACTCTTCATGGTTAAGATTAAGGAATTTTGCATAGTTACTTAACATACCTCGTCCCTGCACAGGAGATGGTAAAGATTCGAGGTTGCCGCTTTCCAAAGCTTTTAAATAGTGCACACGAATATTGGTATATTGTTCAATCTCTTCTAAAGTTAGATGTAGGGATTGGCGGTTTTCCTGAAGAATTTGACCAATTTCAATAAAAATGGCTTTTGATTCCGTAACCATTTGTTGAGATTGATCTTCCTCGAAAGATAATTGGTCTTTATGTTCTGTTTTTTGATCGAAGTGGATGTATTTTTCTTCTGTTACTGTTGTTTCTTCATCCTCTTCAATATGAATTAAATCCGACTCTGGTGGTTGTGGCAGAGGAAAATTTTCAGATTGTTTTGGTGGTTGTTCGGAAATCTTGGTTTGTTGTTTGCTTTCCCAATCTTCAGATGGCACTTCTTTTTCCCCTGGCATCAGTAAATCCGGTGCTTCCCAAGCGGTGATAACCCTTTTTTCATCAAGGTTTAAGAAGTCTGCGTAAAGTCTTAAGAAACCTTTTCCCTGGACGCGTGAAGGTAAGACCGAATGCTCATCTTCTTCCAAAGCTTCGAGATAATGGATTTTAATTTTTGTTGAAAAAGATACTTCCTCTAAAGAAAGATTCCTGGATTTTCTAATTTTTTTTAAATATGTACCTAAAGTTTGCTGCATGATGGACATAAGTTTAACAAACGACATGCATCAGGGCAAGGTTTTTAATCATGCTGGTAAAAAATGTGTATTTATGAGTTTTTTTTCAAATAATTTTCCCCAATGTGGGTTCTATTCATAAATTCTGCAAAGAATATACAAACATTATACAACAGGGTTTTTGTAGTTTTGTTTTGGTTCGGAAATTATTTATAATTTTTATAAATAAAATAAAAAACAAAAAGATTACTGATACTTTTATTTTACTCTCCACAAATCAAAAAAATGGAAAAAATTATGAAAACAAAAATTTATGATATTAAAAATTTGCGTGGTGACCTGACAGGTGGATTGGTAGCTGGTGTGATTGCATTACCTTTAGCACTTGCATTTGGTGTACAGTCTGGATTGGGAGCAATAGCGGGGTTGTATGGGGCGATTGCTATTGGTATTTTAGCTGCAATTTTTGGTGGAACCGCAACCCAGGCCAGTGGACCTACAGGCCCAATGACAGTTGTTTCCGCAACATTGGTGGCTGCAGCAATTGATTTTGCAGGCAGTGTTGAAAGTGCGATGAGCATCATTGTGGTAACTTTTATGTTAGGTGGCTTGCTTCAAATAGTCTTTGGTTTCTTGAACATAGCACGATATATAAAATATTTTCCATATCCCGTAATTTCCGGTTTTATGAGTGGTGTTGGAATCATTATCGTGCTGCTTCAAATTTATCCTTTTGCTGGCGTTTCAGCTCCTAAAAATACGATCAATGTTTTTACAGAGCTGCCGCGATTATTTGGAGAATTAAATCTGGCAGCATTGGGATTAGGGATTTTCACAGTTATTGTTTATTATCTTTTCCCAAAGGTAACAAAACTCGTACCTAGCTCATTAGTTGCGCTCATATCAGCGACCTTAGTAAGTTATTTTTTTACGATTAGACGTCCCATTAATTGGTGATATTCCATCAGGCTTACCCACACTGCAGGTTAGTGGAATATTCTCTATTGACCCTCAGGTTTACTTCTTAATTCTAGAATATGCTGTAGTGTTGGCTGTACTTGGTTCAATCGATTCGCTGCTTACATCTGTTATTGCAGATAATATTACCAAAACCAAACATAACAGTAATCGTGAGTTAATTGGTCAGGGCATTGCTAACTTTGTCTCAGCTATTTTTGGTGGTATTCCTGGGGCTGGGGCAACCAAAGGCACGGTGGTAAATATTAATGCCGGCGGCAAAACTCGCTTATCAGGTACCATTCATGGCTTATTTTTATTGTTGGTGCTGTTAGGGGCTGGTCAACTAGCTGCTTTCATCCCGCTATCTGTGTTAGCAGGAATTCTAATCCCGATTGGTTTTGCAATTGTTGACACCAAGGGGTTGAAACACTTACGTCATGTTCCAAAAGCAGATGCGGTTGTTTTAATTGCCGTATTATTGATTACTACATTTGGCAGCCTGATCCAGGCGGTTGGTGTGGGTGTTTTGTTGGCGTCGTTGCTTTTCATGAAACGATCCAGTGATTTGGCAGAAAAAGGTACATCCGTCTTAACCCTATCCGGTGTAGTCGCAGAGAAGCCCTGGGATGATGAAATCAACCTATACGAGGAATTTAAGGATCGTATTTATATTAAACATTTGTATGGGCCCATGTTCTTTGGATTTACATCTTATTTCCAGGATTTGGTTAAAAAACTGGATCAGAAAATCCGGGTGCTGATCATTCGAATGGATCGTGTACCACATATAGACCAGTCTGGTTTATATGCAATGGAAGAAGTTATTCTGGAGTTGCGGAGAAAAGGTGTGCTGGTTGTGTTTACCGGATTGAATGATCAGCCATGTGATATGTTCCGCAGGATTGACATTATTCCTGATTTGGTTCCAGAACATCAATTATTTCAAACATTTGAAGAAAGTATTCAATGGGTAAAACAGACCCTGGTTACAGAAGAAAAAAATAAACAAAAATAAATTAATTAGAATAAATAGATCAATGGAGGATAAAATGAAAAACAAATCGAAGGATACATTAGATTTGATAAGCCCTGCAAAAGCATTAGCGTTGTTAAAAGAAGGGAATCAACGGTTTGTCAAAGGAAAACTTAATGAGAAGAATTTTCAACAGCAAATCCAAGATTCTAGTGAAGGGCAATATCCATTTGCTGTTGTATTAGGATGTGTTGATTCTCGTGTTTCACCAGAGTTGGTTTTTGATAAGGGTGTAGGTGATATTTTCAGCATTCGAATAGCTGGAAATATTGTGAATGAGGATATTTTAGGCAGCATGGAGTTTGCCTGTAATGTTGTTGGCTCAAAACATATTCTGGTTCTAGGACATACCAGCTGTGGAGCAATTCAGGGTGCTTATGATGATGTCAAACTGGGAAATTTAACAGGTCTGGTCGAAAAAATAAAGCCAGCTGTCCAGGTTGTAAGGGATGCTTCCTCAGGTTGGATGGAAATCGATATAGATCAGATCGCGGAAGAAAACGTACACCAGACGATTGAACAGATCAAACAAAACAGTCCGGTATTAAAGGAAATGTTTGATAATGGAAAAATTGGAATATCAGGGGGAATGTACGACGTAAGTACCGGTGAAGTAAAATTTTTTGATTAATTTCTAACACTTAATAAAAAACAGGCCGTCTTTTTACACAAAGACGGCCTGTTTACTTTTCGCGAATTAAGAATTATTCTTCAGAAGCAACTTCAGCTTCTTCATCGACTACAACTTCTTCCACAACAGGAACTTCAGTTACAGCTTCATAAAGGCTTGATACAGCTTCGCCTTCGCGATGGACTAAAATTTTGATTTCAGGGACGAGATCCACAGTTAAGCGAACCAGTGCTTTGTGTTCGCCCAATAAACGGATTGGCTGGGTTTCGACATCGCGGCGGTCAATATTCAAACCCAATTTTTCATTAATCGCATCTGCAATCATCTGGGTTGTAATGGAACCATACAATTTCCCTGTTTCGCCTGCTTTGCTGGCGAATGTAACCGTTAATTGTGCTAATTTTTCTGCAACACCGCTCATTTCGTTGTTTAATATGGCACGTTGTTCAGCAGCACGTTTTTGGATCATTTCAATTTGTTTTAATGATCCAGGGGTTGCCAATGTAGCTAAACCTTGCGGGATAAGGAAATTTCTGCCATATCCATTTGCAACTTTTTTAACATCACCGGCGCGTCCTAATTTATAGACGTCTTTTAAGAGTAAAACTTTCATTTTTAACAAGCCCTTTCAAATAGGTTTTAGAACGAAGGGTACTACGTTCACATCGGCTGGATTTTACCAAACCATAAGGTCTGTGTCAATCAGTCCGAATTGATTTTGTTTAATCCATACGCTTTTGCGACAGGTAAGGCGAATAAAATACCCGTATTGGGCAAATTAAGGTTGCCAACAACGGTTTCCGTATTTTTATGAATTGTTTCGACCATTTCATCGCCTTCCACAATAGTAAAAAATGTCCGGCTTAAAGTTTCCGTATGTTCCATAATGTCACTTAAGCTTGGGAAGATTGGGAAATCATCCCGGAGGGCGATTTTTTGACGAATTCGTCCTAAACCAGTGCTGGCTAAAATGGTTATTCCTTTTACACCGGCTCTTTCCCAACTATCTAACAATTCATCACATTTACTTGTATCATTCAGGACAAATAAAACGAAGTATTTCATGGTGTCTCCAAGTTAAAATTTTGTTATGCAATATTTGCAGGTGGTTGATGGGGTGTTACTGGTTTCGCAAATGATGCCCGCAGCATGGGCGGGGTTACCAGCGTTGTAATTAACACCATCCCGATTATGGCTGAAAATAAATTAGGGCTGATCAAACCTGCTTCTAGACCGACAGCAGCAACAATCAGTCCAACCTCACCACGGCTGATCATCCCGATTCCTAATTGGATGGATTCTCGCCAGGTAAAATCTCCCAATTTTGCCCCTAGACCTGAACCAATCAATTTTCCTAGGATGGCTGCAACTGAAATAACGAGCATAATGACCAATGCACTAATATCCAGATCCCTGATATTTACACTTAAGCCAATATTGACAAAAAAGATTGGCACAAAAAAACTATAGGCTACAGCACGCAGACCGCGTTCTATCTCAACTTTTTCTCTTGTGCGGGAGAACATGAGGCCTGCAATAAAAGCACCTGTTATGGCAGCCATTCCGCCAAATAGTTCAGCAGAAACGCCATAAACCAACATAATGATCAATGCTAAAGTGACCAGTCCCTGACTGATGGGGAGGCGGGAAACATATCTCGATATGCGAGGGAGAATCCAGAGACCAAAAGCAACCGAACCAGCCAAAAAGGCAATCATTTTTATGAAGACAACAACAATTTGCAGGGCATTGCCTCCACTTTGCAAGGCTAAGAATGTGGATAGAACCAAAATAACCAACATGTCATCGATTACTGCAGCGCCTAATAAACCAAGGCCAACTCGGCTTCTTAAAGCTTTTAATTCAATCAATGTTTGGGCACTGATACTCACACTCGTTGCGCCGAGTGTCAGCCCTAAAAACATAGATTGTTCGATACCGTAATCATAAAAAGTGCCAATTAAAAATCCGAACAAGATTGGCAAAGCCACTCCAAAAACACCACCCAAAGCGGAAGCTTTTTTGTTTTGTGCCAATTCATTGAGGTGCAGTTCTAACCCTGCCAAAAACATTAATAACAATACCCCAATTTCACCTAGTTCTTTAACAACAGAACCGATTTCATGACTTGTTATAAATGGAAGGTGAATGATATTAATTAAGGATGGTCCAAGAATCACCCCTACCAATAATTCACCCAAAACGGAGGGCTGTCCGATTTTTGTTGTCAGATATCCGGCAGCTTTCGCGGAAAACAACAAGATGGCTAGTACAATGGCCAACTGCAAAAATGTGGTCATAGATGTGGTTTAACTCCTCACTAAATCAGGATATATGTCGAAAGATACCATATAATAAATCACTGAACAAATTATTGTGTAATTAGTATACTGGACCTAATCCGAAAAAGTACAGAGGAATTTATGGATTTAAATGAACAAAAGAATCGATGGGAAGAAAATACCCTGCATCCATTAACCAATAAATATCCAGAACGGAAACAGGAATTTTTAACCCCTTCACATATACCCTTACCTAACGTGGCTATTCCACAAGAATTTGATTATATGGAAAAACTCGGTTTCCCCGGTGAATATCCATACACCCGTGGTGTGCAGCCAACCATGTACCGAGGTCGTTTTTGGACGATGCGGCAGTATGCCGGATTTGCAACAGCGGAAGAATCAAATGCCAGGTATCGCTATTTATTAGCACAGGGCCAGACTGGTTTATCAGTCGCTTTTGATTTACCCACCCAAATTGGATATGACGCAGATGATCCAATGGCGACGGGCGAGGTAGGCAAAGTCGGTGTTTCTATTTCTTCTTTGGATGATATGGAAACCCTATTTCGTGATATTCCATTGGAACGGGTATCAACCAGTATGACCATCAATGCCCCTGCTTCTGTTTTATTAGCAATGTATATCGCGGTTGCCAAACGCCAGGGTGTTGATCCGAAAAAATTGCGTGGCACCATACAAAATGATATCTTAAAAGAATTTGTGGCGAGGGGAACTTACATATATCCACCTCTCCCTTCCATGCGTTTAATTACGGATACGTTTAAGTTTTGCAAAGAAAACATTCCCCGTTGGAATACGATTAGCATTTCGGGTTATCACATCCGGGAAGCCGGATCTACTGCCGTTCAAGAAGTAGCATTTACTTTAGCCGATGCAATTGCTTATGTTAATGCAGCTATCCAATCCGGACTCGAAGTGGACGAATTTGCGAATCAACTCTCTTTCTTTTTTGCAGCACATAATAATTTTTTGGAAGAAGTTGCCAAATTTAGAGCAGCTCGGCGCTTGTGGGCAAGAATAATGAAAGAAAGGTTCCAAGCGAAGGATCCCCGCTCATGGATGTTGCGTTTTCATACTCAGACTGGCGGCTCCACACTTACAGCCCAGCAGCCGGAGACCAATGTTGTGCGGGTAACGATTCAGGCGTTGGCAGCGGTTATGGGTGGAACTCAATCCTTACACACCAACAGTATGGATGAAGCATTATGGCTTCCCACCGAAAAGTCGGTACGAGTCGCTTTACGGACTCAACAGATCATTGGATATGAATCCGGTGTAGCAGATACGATTGATCCGTTTGCCGGTTCATATGTGATTGAGCAGCTAACCGATGAAATTGAACGGCAGGCGATGGAATATATTCAGAAGATTGATGACCTGGGCGGGGCTTTAAAAGCGATTGAAAACGGTTATTTGCAGAATGAAATTCAAGACGCAGCCTACAGATTCCAGCAAGCGATTGAAAATAAAGAAAATATCGTCGTTGGTGTTAATGCATTTGAAGTGGACGAGAAAATGGAATTGGAACGATTAACGGTTGATCCGGCTATCGAGAAAAATCAGGTTGAACGATTAACCAAATTACGGGCAAGGCGTGATGCTGGTAAGGTTAGTGAATTATTAACTCGGCTAGAACAATCTGCCAAATCCGAAAATAACTTAATGCCTTTATTTATTGAATGTGTCGAAAACGATATTACCTTAGGTGAAATTAATGGCGTTTTACGTCAGGTGTGGGGTGAATATCAGCCCCCAGCCTGGATTTAATATTGGAGGAATAATGGCTCATATTAAAAAAATTAATCACATTGCAATTGCTGTCAGTGATATTGATTCGTCGTTGGGTTTTTGGCGAGACGCCCTTGGTTTAAAAGTAGATCATATCGAAGATGTCCCCAGTCAAAAATCAAAAGTGGTTTTTATGCCTGTTGGAGACAGCGAGGTTGAGCTAGTTAACCCAACCAGTGCAGATACGGGAGTAGCTAAGTTTATTGAAAAAAATGGTGGCGGTATGCATCATTTATGTTTTGAAGTAGATGATATTGATGAAATGTTGTCTGAATTAAAAGCAAAAAATGTGCGATTGATTAACGAAACCGCATTGGAATTACCCGGCAGGAAAATGGCTTTTATACACCCGAAAAGTACCAACGGGGTGTTGGTAGAGTTATATCAAATTATATAAATAAAAAACACCTCATGTGTTTTATATTCTTTCACATGAGGTGTTCTTTTTAAAGGGGATTATAAATTATTCAAGAATATTTTTTACATTGTAAACGCAGCAGAGAGAATATCTTTTTCTTCCTCATCGGCGACACGAATGCCTTCTTTTACGTTTACATTCAATAATAAAATGCCACCCAAGGCAAAGAAAATGATTAATGAAACAATGGATAATCGACTACCGCCCATAAAGGTGCTGACCAGTCCAAATACCAAAGGACCCACCGTGCCGGCGATTTTTTCACTAACACTGAAGAAACTGAAAAATTCCGCTGATTTGGAACGGGGCATCATCCGTCCACATAAGGAACGACTAAGCGCTTGACTACCGCCTTGAACGGTTGCCACCATAAACCCTAAAATCCAAAAATGGATTTCGCTGTACAAAAAGTAACCAGCAATTGCAATTAAAGTATAAATTCCCAAACAAACAAATATTGCGGTTTTGGTGCCGATTTTTTTTGCCAACCAACCAAATAAAAATGCAAATGGGACCGCAACAAATTGAACCATTAATAATGTACCAATCGTAGTAGTCGCAGAAAAACCTAATTCAGTACCATAAATGGTTGCCATCACAATGATGGTGCCAATGCCATTGTTATATAACCAAAACGATACAATAAACTTTGATAATTCTTTGTATTTTCGGATTTCTTTAAAGGTTGAGCTCAAGCGGGATAAACTGGCTTTTAGTGGATTAAAACCAGCTTCACTGGCTAAAATTCGTCTTGTTGGTTCTTTCACCCACTTCCATAATGGAATGGTAAAGACCAGCCACCATAATGCCACGGATAAGAAAGATAATCGCGTCATAATTTCCGTTAGATTGTCAGGAGAGAGCATGATCATAGCGAGGTTAATTGCTAATAAAATACCACCACCTGCATATCCCATCGCATAACCTCTTGAAGATACCTGATCGATTTCATCGTCATGTGCTACGTGAGGAAGTAAGGAATCATAAAATACATTTGCACCAGAAAATCCAATTGAACCAATGATAAAGAATAAAGAAGCCATTAACCAATCACCAGCCCGAACAAAATATAATAAGGCTGTGCCGGTTACACCTGCGATAACAAAAATGGTCAGGTATTTTTTTTTGGCTCCACTAAAATCTGCCATTGCTCCTAAAATTGGACCCATAACGGCCACAATAATTAGAGCGATGGTGGTTGTAAAAGCCCAATTGGCGGTTGCTTTACTTGCTGCTAATCCCTCCGATGCAACGGAAGAATAATATACCGGTAAAACGGCTGCCATAATGGTAGTGGCAAATGCAGAGTTTGCCCAGTCGTACATGGTCCAGGCAGTGATTGCGCGTTTATGTTCGTTTGTTTTCATATGGGATTCCTATCGGTTGTGGAGTATGAATAAAATTATACATGGTATCAAATAATACAATGTTATGATTTGATTAAATTTATCCAGGTTTTGCAAAATAACTTAGATGAGGTATAGGCTTGTTATAATTGGGGGTACGATAAAAATAGAAATTATAAAACATTTGTGCTATAATTATTTGTTGAGATTATAGTAACAGTTAAGGTAAGGTATTATGAATCATATACGGGTGGTTGGTGCGCGAGCACATAATTTAAAGAATATCACTGTTGAAATTCCACGCGATAAACTCGTTGTAATCACCGGGTTATCCGGTTCCGGAAAAAGTTCACTGGCATTTGACACCATATTTGCAGAAGGGCAAAGAAGATATGTTGAATCATTATCAGCATATGCCCGACAATTTTTAGGTCAGATGGATAAACCTGATGTGGATACAATCGAAGGTTTATCCCCGGCCGTGTCAATCGATCAAAAGGCTACCTCACGAAATCCACGGTCCACCGTTGGTACTGTGACGGAGGTTTATGATTATTTACGTCTTCTTTTTGCCAGAGCCGGTGTTCCTCACTGCCCAATATGCGGCAGAGAGGTAAGCAAACAATCTGCTCAAGAAATTGTGGATGCGGTGGAACGATTACCGGAAGATTCCAGATTGATGATATTAGCTCCAGTTGTTCGTGCACGAAAAGGCACCTACCAGGCTGTTTTTGAAGAAATTCGAAAAGCGGGTTTTGCCCGTGTGCGGGTAGATGGAGAGGTTTTTAACCTGGACGATGAGATTAAAATTGACCGGTACAAAATCCACACCATTGAAGCAGTCGTTGATCGGCTTGTATTACGAGCGCATGAGACCCAAGAAGAACAGGTTGCAGCGAGATCACGATTAACAGATTCAATTGAAACCGCATTAAAAGTTGGCGAAGGATATGTCACTATTCAAAATTTATCCGTTGAGCCTGCTGTTGATTATTATTTTTCTGAACATTTAGCCTGTCCGGAACATGGCTCTACTGTACCTGAAATTGAGCCCAGAACATTTTCCTTTAATACCCCACACGGCGCCTGTCCGGATTGCCAGGGATTAGGGACAAAAATGGAAATTGATCCCGATATTCTTATTCCGGATAAACGCAAGTCCTTAAAAGATGGCGCAATTGTCACAACTGAGTGGGGTGGACCGAAAGACCAGGGTGGTTATTATTGGGCAATGTTAAAATCAATGGCGGAATCATATGGTATCAATTTGGATAAACCAGTTAACGAATTAACTGAAAAAGAATTACATTTGGTATTGTATGGAACCGGTGATGAATCATTTACGGTTGAGATGAAGGGTAAAAATGACCGGATGGTGAGTTATCAGGCCAATTTTGAAGGTGTGATTAATAATCTGCAGCGGCGATTTAAAGAAACAAACTCTAACTATATTCGGGATAAGATTGGTGCCTTAATGGGAGATCGTCCCTGCCCAAGTTGTAAAGGTGCTCGATTAAATAAAGAAGCGATCGCTGTTACTGTAGCCGGACATAGTATTTTGGATATTACCAATTGGCATGTTTTAAAAATCTTGGAATGGACCAATTATTTGGCTAGTGAAGATACACCACTTTCTAATCGTGATCAGATGATTGCTGGCCGAATTCTGAAAGAAATCCAAGCCAGGCTTGGTTTTTTGGTTGATGTTGGATTAGACTACCTAACCCTACAGCGTTCTGCTGCTACATTATCCGGTGGTGAAGCCCAACGGATTCGCCTGGCTACCCAAATTGGTTCACGTTTAATGGGTGTTTTATATGTTTTAGATGAACCATCGATTGGTTTACATCCTCGCGATAATTCACGATTATTACACACCTTAGAGGGGTTACGCGATTTAGGAAATACCGTTTTGGTAGTTGAACATGATGAAGATACCATTCGAACCGCAGATTGGATCGTTGATTTGGGTCCTGGTGCAGGCGAACATGGTGGTGAGGTCGTTGAAAATGGACCACTGGAACAAATCCTAGCCTCTGAAACCTCTTTAACGGGTTTGTATTTGACAGGAAAAAGACAGGTCCCTTTACCGGAAAAAAGAAAAAATGGGAATGGAAAAACATTAACCGTGGTGGGAGCCAGGGAAAATAATTTAAAAAATATCGATGTTAAATTTCCCTTAGGGAGATTGGTTTGTATTACCGGTGTTTCCGGATCAGGTAAATCGACTTTAATGAATGATATTTTATATAATGCGCTGGCACGCGATATTATGGGTGCTCGTACGGTACCAGGTGCACATGAACGTATTGATGGTATCGAAGAATTGGATAAGGTAATCAATATTGATCAGTCTCCGATTGGCCGTACCCCCCGATCTAATCCAGGAACATATACCGGTATGTTTGATGACATTCGGAAACTATTTGCAGAATTGCCAGAAAGTAAAATGCGTGGTTATAAGGTAGGTCGTTTTTCCTTTAATGTCCATGGAGGACGTTGTGAAGCCTGCCAGGGCCAAGGTCAACTGCGAATTGAAATGCAATTTTTGCCGGATGTATATGTGCCTTGTGATGTATGTAAGGGATCACGGTTTAATAGAGAAACATTACAAGTCAAATTTAAAGGTTATAGTATCGCCGATGTGTTGGATACGACCATTGAAAATGGTTTGGAATTATTTGATGCTTTTCCGTCGATCACAAAAAGATTGGAAACCTTAATGGATGTGGGTTTAGGATATATCAAAATTGGCCAGCCTGCGCCCACATTATCCGGAGGAGAAGCGCAGCGTGTCAAATTGGCAAAAGAATTATCAAAACGATCAACCGGAAAAACACTGTATGTGTTGGATGAACCTTCCGTGGGTTTACATGCAGCAGATGTTCATAGACTGATTGAGGTGTTACAAAGATTGGTTGATGCCGGAAACACGGTTTTGATCATTGAACATAATTTAGATATCATTAAAGTCGCAGATTATCTGATTGATCTCGGTCCCGAAGGAGGAGATCGAGGTGGTCAGCTGATTGCAACCGGAACACCAGAGGAAGTATGTGAAAATCCGAATTCGTATACCGGAATCTACCTAAAAGAATATATTGCTTTGCACCATCCGGAGAAAGTACTTGTAATGAGTAGTGATTAAAATAAAAACAGCCTGGATAACATTTTCCAGGCTGTTTTTCTATAAGATTTCTTTATTGTCCGTTTTTATTATTTTTTGCAGCACGACCGACGGCAAAATAGGTGAACCCTAATTCTGTCAAACGGTCAGGGTCCCACAAATTTCGGCTATCCATGATAACAGGTGTATTCATTAAGGTTTTAATGCGGTCAAAATCAAGTTGTTTAAATTCGTTCCACTCTGTTGCTAATAAGAGCGCATCAGCATTTTTGGCAACATCATAGGCGTTGTCGCATAAGTTGACCCGATGAAGTTCTTCATTTACATTTTCCATTGCTTGTGGGTCATAAGCTTGAATAATCGCACCTTCATTTTGTAGCAAGTGAATCACTTCAATCGCGGGTGCTTCTCGAATATCATCCGTATTTGGTTTAAAAGAAAGCCCTAAAACGCCGATCACTTTGTCATTCAGACCACCTAAAGCTTTTCGCAGTTTAACGACGACACGACGACGTTGATTTCGATTAATTTCCATCACGGCTTGCAATAATTGGGGATGCGTGCCGTGCAGAACAGCCATATGGGCAAGTGCTTTCACATCTTTGGGGAAACAAGAACCGCCCCATCCTAATCCGGCATCCAAGAACGAGTGACCAATTCGTTTATCCAAACCCATACCAAAAGCGACTTCCTTTACGTCTGCACCCAGCTCTTCACACATATTCGCAATCTCGTTAATAAATGAGATTCGAGTTGCCAGGAAAGCATTCGAGGCATACTTAATCATTTCTGCTGTACGAATATCGGTAATTTGGATTGGGCAGCGAAGTGGGGCGTACAATTTAGCTACTTTTTGGGCTGCTTCTTGATTTTCAGAACCGAGAACAACACGGTCCGGATCCATGAAATCATTAATTGCAGAACCTTCTCGTAAAAATTCAGGATTGGAAACAACACTAAACTCTAAATGATTCCCTTCTCTGCATTTTAATACAATGTCTTGGACCCAATCGCCTGTGCCTACGGGTACAGTGGATTTGTTAACAATGATAATTGGGGTATTTACGGTGGTTGCAATCATTT
>PABH01000044.1 GCA_002702705.1 Anaerolineaceae bacterium | reverse complement strand
TTAACCAATTTTTGTTGTTCTGGTGGTAAACATCCACCCGACTATGACTGGTAAACATTACCCGACTATGGGTGGTAAAAATAACCAGGCTATTGACACTACTCAAGAGACAAAAATTTTATTCTACGTAAATCGTATTTTGGGTAGTCGCAAAATACCCTTTTTCCCATCCGCACGAGCAAGATTGTTTTCCACCAAGGGAAATAGAGTGTTGATGATGGCGCGGATCCCTTTGGCAAACTCATCCCCTCGCGTCACCGGCATCAAGCCATCATCTTGTGCCTGAGGAACCCCTGGATCAAAAGGTACAATGGCTGCGATGGGTGGAGCCCACCCCAAGGATTTGGAAAGTTCTTCCTGGAATAATCGGGGGGTAAAGCTGCTTCGATCAGAAGTTTGGTTTAGAACCAGGTAAATCGAATCTCGGGCCAGGCGTTTCTCACTCTTTAAGCCGGTCAACAATAAGGTGAGGGTATGTCGAATCGCAGTTAAGTCAGCCAGAGTAGGTCGGGCAACAATCAAGGCATAATTGGCAAAGATGATTGAATGCATCATCCACAAATCTTCTGTGGTTGGCACATCCATGACAATAGCGGCATAGCGACCATCTTCCGAGTCAATCAACATCCCATTGATGCTGCCTTCCCCGGTTCCTTTACTTGAGTTTTCCAGAATGTGCATGTATTCCAGGGAAGATTCTGGCGCAAGCAAGATCTCCAAATTTTCCTTGCGTTGGATTGCAGCCTGAAAAGCTGCCTTGCCCGGACGATCAAAGTATTCGGTTAAATTAGGGACATATCGTAACCCTAAATGTGGCGCAGCAGCTGGTGGCAACCCCATGGACACCAACAACGTTTTCACACTAAGCCGGACAGACAATTCATAAGCCAGGTTTTCAGCAATGGTTGAGCAACCAGACCCACCTGCGTGCGATAGGACAGCGATCCTTTTCGTGCCGGTGATGTACGCAGATGTTCCGCTGTTGGAATAGCCGGATACCCCTTGCTGCATGGGTGCAGCTTGAGTCAGGCTTGCCCGGGCTGTCATTGCAGCACCATAAGCTGCCTGGATGATCTCAGTCCAGTTTACCGGCGCGACGAAAACTCCACGCACAGTATCCACTTTGGTAAAAGCTCCCTGAAAATCCTTTTGGGCCAAAGGCAGTACTACAATCGCAATTCCACGCCAGGCTGAAATTTTCTGTAGGGTTCGAATTAAGGTATCCGGATCAGGGGCGATATCTGTTTGGACGATCACCAGATCCGGCCGCAGGTTGTTCAAGTTCGTCTCGAACATGGACCATTGAGCGGCGTGACCTGAGATCATAAAGCGTTGGTCTGCCAGGATCGGCTGTTGCATCTGGTAGTAAACAACATCATGACCGGCTCCTGCCAGCATGACGGTGATTTTATTGGTTTGGTAAGCGTTATCGCTCATTGTGACCTATTTCTTTCGATAATCGTTCATCTCGTTATATAACTCACCCAGATTGAGGGTAATCACGTCCGCAACATCCAACGCCAACCCTGAGGTTGGTTCCAAAGCAAGGTGAATAATGCCATATTGGTCGAGAGCAGCCAGCAAGGTTGCCGGATCAACCTTGAATCCTGGAGTTACCTCGATCAACCCCGTGGGAACATCCAGAACGATCACACTACCTTCCTGAGCTGACATGCTTGTTCGAGCAGAGGAAAACAATTCTTCTTCACTGGCACCGGCTGGAACCTCTTCATAACGAAAGGATTGAGGCACTAAGAGAACTCGCACACCTGTGATTGCCAACCGAGCGAGAGGAGAAGCCGGCGGAGCGGGGGTAGGAGTTGGGGTAGGTGTTGCGCTCACACCAGGAGTGAGTGAAACAATGGGTGAAGTAAATTCCGCAATCGGTGCAGTAAACACAGAGGTGGTACTCGCCTTGAGAATATCCGGAGAAATCATACCAATCACCGTAACGGTCTGTCCTGGACGAAGTAAACCAGCCACTCCGCTAGCCAGGTCGACATGGATCGCCAGAGCAACATGCCTTTCTGGAAGTTCAGCAGGAATACCTGCACTGGCAATCTCTCCCAAAACGGAGGTAACGATCAGATCCCCCGGAGCTCGTCCAACAGCCAGGATCTTCCCGGTCACATCTTCAATTTTTGAAGTAGCATCCGCAGGTTTAGCTCCCATCGGAATGGTACGCAGCTCAACCAATTGGTCAGTTAGAACAGTTCCAGGGGTGATGGCGACTTTGGCGACCACCACCTGAGTTGGACGGATCACCCCGTTCAAAAGGGCGATCACAAGCAAACCGATGACAACGGCAAGTACAATTGCGGCAATGGGGGAACGTTTTTTTGTTTGCATGAATTATTCTTTCTCCTTTTTATAAATCATTGGATTCAGTATGCCCCGACGCGAAGCGTCAATGGGATCGATTGGTTGCCAGGATGTCAGAAGCTGTCCGTTCCAGGGAAACAGCACCCAATTCCTGGGTAATCTCGAGGTCAGAGGGTTCATTACTACGGATGATCATTGGGCGGACTAACACTGGTTCCAGCCAGAACACATCATCGCTGTAACCCAACTTGGCAATCGCATACGTACGTGGAATGCGCGCCAGGTAGCGCTTGTATTCGGTATTGACCAGCCCTTTTTCGGAGCGGCCTAAATGCGGCAAGATCAAATCCCGATCTTTAGGATCTTTGGTTTGGAACACAAATACATTCGCACAGGAGGATAGGATGCCTGAGGGTAACTCGCTTACGGTTTGAGCCATCAGATGCAGAAAAACGTTGTATTTTCTTCCGTCACGCCACATCGTTTGAAAAAGATGGCTGACCGGGTTACCCGACTCTCCTGATCCCTGATCAGAAGCAGCTCCACCTGATACACCCGTTAGGACTTTATTCGCTTCTTCAAAGAAGATTTGCATGGGTGGAAAATGTTTGCCGCCCAAGGCTTCGCGACGGCGGGTGACCGCATCCGAATACAATATGCTGGCCAATAATGAAAGCAATGCTGCTTTGGAGTATTCATCCATTTCAGCGCCACCTTCGATGACAATGACGCCCCAGGGATTATCAGCGCTGCCCATCAATCCCAAATCTTCCACACCGGTTCCACTGGCTGAAGAGCCATATTGCTTTGCCATATGTCCTTCGGAGAACTGCTCCAATCGAAGAAGAACACCCTCCAGACTGGTACGACTTACTTGATCACGTTCAAGCTTCTCTTTGTAGGCCCGCAGACGATCAACCCATTTGGAAACATCCAATTTCCGGCTACGAAAGACCGCTAGAGCCTGTAGTTCGGACGGCGAGAGACTTTCTAATAAGGTTCCAGGATGAAGATCATTCAGATCCTCACCAAGACTCTGACGCTCATAGCGGATTAACTCCACTTCATGTTCATCCTGAAGATGTCCTAAGGGACCATTCTGCAGCTTTGGGTCACCGGTCAGAACGCCTGCCTCATAATACAATTCGGTTAGCGCACGGCGCATGAAGCCTAACTGTCTGGCTCCCATCCTGCCAGCGTTCGCAAATAGTTCAGCCACCATGCTGCGGTAGCGGCCAGGTTCTATCCTTTTCGGTACTTGCAGGATATTCCACCGGAGAGGGCGTGGGGAACCAGGATAGAGTTGACGGATATCCACATGTCCAAGACTATCTTCTGAACCCTTCGGACCCACCCCCGGCCAGTTCAACGCTTTACGCCAACCCTGGCCGAAATCCAAAACAATGGTGCGGTAATGCCAGAAACGAGTCGTCTCATAAGCCAGGCGTTCTGCTGCAATCGATTTTCCAAAACCAGTATCTCCGACAAATGCAGTATGAAAATGGCGGTCTGGAGATAACTTCAAAAAAGTATCTGTTAATAAACCTGTTTCGCTCGACCACTGCCGGGCGAGGGTGATATTCCCAGGCATATCCGGATAAAAAGCAAATGCAGGGGTTTCCTCCTGGGTGGTGAGCCCTGATCCCTGCTCGAACATGCCTGGCGCAGTGTAAGCTGCCACCTGAAGCATGGTGAGTAACGTTGAATCTGCATACCCACTCATTGCCTCTGGGATCGTCTCGATGCGGGTCGATGAGGTGAACGCTCGGGCATGTAAGCCGATATAAGCTTGTTCCGGATCGGTTAACGAACGGGTTTGCACACCTGCGACGACATCCTCGGTGCCATGAAATGCTTCTGGGATGAGCCCCATCATCGCCTGAATGCCTTGTTCGCTGGTGGACAAAGCATACAAATCTGTATAAAAAGCACCTTCCCGACTGGCTATATCCAACAACTTGCGTTGAGTGCGCATGATATCCGTGAGGAGGATATTAGGATCATCCTGCCATTGATAAGCGTTTGAAAGCGAGAAAGAAGGAGCTACACCAACACTCATCCCGGCGCTTATTCCGCGTCCAATACTTTGCCCCAAGCCAACACCATCTGTCTCAGATCGGGCTGTGCTTTTTGTATCTGCATGGCTCTGGGTGGTAGATGTGCTGGTCGTGTCGGCTACTGAATCTGTCTCAGCTCCAGAGGTAGTCCAAGCTTCTGATTGCGTCGTCGAATGACTTTGGGAGGTTGTATTCGATTGACTCTGAGTAGTACTTTGCGAAACGGTGTCTGCCTGGCTGTGTGTGACCGAATGCATGCTTGAGTCGGATGATCCGCTACTGACGACCACACCATCTGCTGAACCCCAGTTGGCATTGCCGCCTACGTTAGCCGATAAACCTACGCCGGCCGGAGCAATGCTCCCACCCACATCACCATTTACGCCATAGGAAGCGCTATCCGTATGAGAGTTCGCTACACCGGACGAATCAGAGTGGGACGTTCCATCGGTTACTGCTGTTCCTTCGGTATGAGCTGTCCCTTGACTGACTGCAGTTCCAACCGTGGAAGACGAACCAATCGTATTGGTTTCGGAGATTCCAACCGTGTGCGCCCAACCGCGAGTGCTGGCATGACCCGTGGTGTGCGCCTGGCCTTCTGAATTTGCGACGCCATCTGTGGCAGCTTCACCCTGGGTGACGCCGCTCGAATGGTTTGTGCCATAAGATCGGGATGCGTTTTCAGCGAGTCCCCCAGTCAAAATGGCCGGCAGGCTGATTCCAAACGAAGCAGCCCGGGTTCCCAACTGACGGGAAGCGTAAACGGAGGTATCTTCCAACATACCAGCCAACATGCGGGTAATATCTTCAAGGCGAACATGATTTGTGAGCAGCATCAACAAGAACTCTTCTTCCAGGCTGCTCATACCGCGAAAGAGCAGTTCATTCTGTTGAATGGAATATTGTTGTGTACCCTGACTTCCAGACACTAATGGATCACGCATCGAAGAATCTCCACCGCGGGCGTTTTCACGTGGATCTGGATGCCCGACAGCCACAATAGCATAAGGCATCTGCTCCAGAGCACGCGCTAACCATTGAGCCACTTCAGTTGAAAGTGGTTCAAGGCGGATTTGACGGTAAGCGCCAACCAATCCGGCTCGTAAGGCAGATAGATCGCGTAAAGAACGCTCAATAGCTTCATCTTTCTTTGGCGAAAACGCAGCAACTCCATAGCATTGAACAATTCCAACATTGGGATTCTTAAAAACACCAGCAGCCAAATAAACCAGATCTACTTGAGCGCCATACAAACCACGCAAGACCGTACGCATCTTCTGTAGCAGCCCAGCATCCCGGCGAGCTTCCAAAGAGATGTAGCGTAATTGCAGCAGCCGGACCGCCCGGTATCCCTGATATTCCCGCGCACCTTCCCGCTCTGTGACACGAAAGACCAGATAGTCCAGCTCATTTCGGTCGTTGAAATGTAGCTCTGTGCCTTCCACTTCCAGGTCATTTGGAATGGATAGAGAGTCCTTCGTTCTCAGCCAGGGTATTTTTTCGGTCAGTTTTCCAATAATCATCGTTCTCTTATCTCCGTACTTGGCGTTCTGCCTCATCAATTCGCCAACCAGATCAGCTGGTAAATTCATGAGGCTGCTTTTGCTTGCGCAAAAGAAGCCCTGGATTGCTATTGCTTCACTGTTTCCCACCAGATTGCATCAACCACCTCATTCGTATTTGGTTCGACAACCACCACCTGTGGTGAACGCTGGCGATGGGGAGATGATGCTCGCTGGTCTTCACGAGTTGCGGAACGTTGCTCAAATGTTTCTTGTGGGTAACCTTCATTCCCTTTTTCACTTCTCTTTTCGGAAGTATTCCAAGGTCGAAGCCGGAACAAGAGACTCATCTGGGCAATTAGCGCCGCAAATGCAGTGATGATGAGGACGCCTGCCATCAGGATGATCATGACGATCACGCCTAAAGCAGGTCCGCGCAGCAAATCCATCAGTTGTGACATATTGACCTCCAATCGTTGAAATAGAATCTGGCGTTAATCAAGAATTTCCGACGTTCATAAGACTCTCACCTAAAAAGGTAGAGTAATAAATCAAGCAAGCCCACGATTTTGTGTGCTGGTTTCATCTATCACCCTATCTTCTGGTTCGATAGCGATTGATCAACTCGCTGGCGCCTGCCAATGGATTGACCAACGACATCGGGTTGATCAGAACTTGCTGCAGCAACATGGCAAAATAACCTAACGGGATCACCAACCATAAAGCCCAAAGAATAATCGTAGTTACATTTCCGCGTGTATTCGCAATCACAGCTGATGCGCTTTCAGATGTCCCTATCAGTGCAGCCCATTGATCTGCTGATAATTGAGCGGTGTATGCCAGGTAAAGCCGGCTTCCGATGACGGCCAGGGAATAAATCGCAATTCCCGATTTCATATTCCACAAAAGGGTATGTTCCTGCATGTGCACCAGTAAGAGGATGATTGTGCCAGCGATCCACATCGCTGCACCCAGCCAGGGGACCGGTGCTCCCATCCCCCATTGGCTAATTAACCACAGCACCAGAATAATCGCCGTCGTGATTTGAGCTGTGTATAAATCCGGAGTAGTTGCTTCCCGCCCACTTCGTCCAGGTCGGAAAGCTGCTCTGGATTGCACACGTTGATCCACAAAACGGATGATCAACCCTGCACAAAGAATACTTACCAGAGCAGCTCCAGATTCGCCAAGCCAGTAAACGGTTGCGAGAACACCGTTCAACAGGTAAGTAGGCAGAGCAGCGAGAAAATCTCCAAAGATGACGAAATAATCTGTCATGAACCAATGTCTCCTTACTTGTCATAATCGTTTCGTGGACACCACAACCCAATCACCAGTAGTAAATAGATGACGGCCATGAAACCCAGGACGACTGTCAACAACACACCGACCGTAATCGATAAAATCTGCACTTTGACCTTTTATGGCACCAATGCCGGAAGAGCCACATATACTTGCATCGTTCCATCAATCCCTACTCGCCTCGGTTGGGTGATTGGAACTCCGCGGAAGCGAGTGCCCGTGGTCACTACGTCCATTCGCAAGTTGAAGGTTCCTGGATCTGCAAATGGAACACGGAGTGCCTGGCCAGTGGCAGTACAGGTGCCGCCACCATCACATCCGCATGTCCATGAACCAATTCCGGGAATTAGGGTGAAATTTGCCTGGTGGACGAAGGCTTCATAATGGGTTTGACCTAATCTACCTGTGATCCAATCCTGGCTGGCGGCATCTAATTCTGCAGTAGCTTGCAGAGAAGCTACCGCATCCGGTAAATGTTCTACATGTGTCCGGCATTCCTTGAATACCATTTCTGTATCTGAGACACCATCATTGATAGCTGATCCAGCTCCGGTATTGCAATTGGCGGTTTCTCCGAAATTGACTGAGCGGCAAACATCTCTTTCTTCATAAATTGGCTCATACCAGGTGAAGATCACTGGAGGGACTGTCACCCTGACATGGATATCTGCACCGCGGCGATTTTCAGTATCTTGTCCCACAACTAGGGGATTGTTCGGTGCGATTTTCTGAATGACGAGGATAGGTTGTTGCATAGAAACGGTTGGATCAGGACACTCCCTTGGGGGAGGAGGTGGGGTAACGATCCCTGAGCATCCTCCTGGAATGGCCGCACAGTTTTGTGAACCATTCAAATACAACAGATACAACGAGCGGAGAGCACCATCATTCCACGTCATTTGAAGCAGGGTTGTGATGAATCCCCACCCGGAGAAATAGGTCCACACATCTTGTTGTCCATTGAGAACCGCTCCCCAGAATTGATCCGGGCTGGTGTACTCTGGATGTTCTGCCTGTACTCTGCTCCAATCCAGATTGTCGCCGGCAACAAGCCCAAGAAAAGAGATCAGGCTGCCGTAACCATTTCCCAGCGATCCATAAGAGCCGGTCAATCCACTTTCTTGGGGGTTCATGGCCATAAAAAATAATGTCGAGGCGGAGGGTAAGACAACGATATTCCCACTTGGCGTTTGATAGTGGTGATAATTTGCATCAAGATCAATGGACTGACCAAAGGGCAGTTCAATTGACATCCAATCGGGGTGAGCTGTGGTAACTCCCAGATCAATCAAATCAGGATTCAGATTTCCATCCGGCTGAAAAATTTCTGACCAGGGATCAGTGCCCTGAGCATAAACAGCAGATGGTATGAGCATGGTCAAGACGACAATGATCAGGAAAAATCTTTTCACTACTTCATTCCTTCTTCTACAGTTGTGGTGGGAGTTTTTCCCCGAGCGAGAATGGCATTGATTTCTTCTTCCATCAGGAAACGATCAAACTTCCAACCACTTTCCGTTTTCACGAGAACAACATACGCCGTGTCCTGGGTTTTATTGCTACCCGGTAAGGGAGAAGATAGCGTGATGGTCATCTGCCAGACTTGCTCGGAACCATTGTCTGCTACTTTTTCCGCTGCCTGAGAGGCAGCTGTGACCACAGATTTGGCATCCACATATTTTTCCCACATACGGTCTGCGCCGGCCGAAAACAGCTCGCATCCAGCGGGAGTGCTTACCTCGCAGATACGCTCAAGCCAGGCTTCTTTTCCTTCCTGATAATTCACCTGGAAGACCTGCTCGATGGCATTGACCGCTGCAGTAGAAACCAGACTATCTTCATTGGTTGATGGTGCTGAACCTTGTTCCATACGAAGTGGCCAGTTTTCGATCACCAGGATACCTATAGCAATGAAGACTGCCAGGATGACGGCAATGATTAGATTTCGTTTTGAGACTGGAATTTCTTTCAATTTTTTCTCCTTTTCCGGTTAACGGATTCGAAAGTAAGTTAAAACAAAAGCGACCATTCAGATCTCAACACCTATTTACACGCACTCAAGTTGCGTAAACAGGGGAGAAGCTGATGGTCGCTCCAAGGATTTTTTGGAACAGCTGATGATTATCAGCGACCGAATAGATATTTGGTTGTGACTATAATCATAGCAAGAAGAAAGCACCCATCCTAGGGGGTAAAAAAATTGGAAATTTTAAGTATCCTTCTCACTTTTTCATATAACCTGTAACATAATAAGATGGGTCAGGGAGTAATACCGCTTAATGTCCATGGACCATAAATTGAACTGGACATCGCATCGAGAATCAATTGATCTGCTTGTTCTTTCGTCATACCAGATGGCAAAACCAAGTTGGTATACCAAGCACCAGGGCCAGCACATTTGAAATCTAATCCCGGGTAGGATGCTCTTAATGTTGTTTGTGCATAAGCACAATTTTCAGCTTGATGCACCTCCGGTGGTAGTTCAACTTTTCCAATGAATAGCTGATAAGTTGTCCCTGAAGTTATCCAAACCGGAAAACTAAAACTGAAACACTTATTTGAAGTAGTAGCTCCGACCGGATCGATACGGCTGCCACTTGGAGAATAATCTTGTTGATTAACTAGAAGTAAAACATTCCACGGATACCATTGACGCTCGTCTGGAAGCTGCATACAAAAATCCACAGTAAATTCCGAATTTTCCATGTAAGCGGTTAATCGTTGTGCATTCACTCCCATCGAATTTGAAACGGGAATATTTCCAACCGTTATAGTTACCCATATCTGGCTATTAGGCACTGATGTGCCGGTCCCATCCCGGAGTTCGTAAAAAACTGTATACTGACCGTCTTGTTTAGGAGCAACCAGATCAACCTTTATTTGGATTGTCTCTCCGGGTTTTACATCTTGCGTGAGAGGAATATGTTCCGAGCTACCAAGCAATTCGTTAACTGGATTAGAAGAGGTGCTTACCAGTTCAAAATTCTTATTCCAGTCCTCTATACCACCATTTTTAATTGTCCAAGTCTTTTGGAAGGCTTGTCCAGGTTGAAAATTAGTTCCATCTGGGATGGTTTCGCCAATGAAGATAACGGTGATGTCTTGGGCTGACCTCTTTGGTGTGGCAGGAGGTGTAGAGGTAAAAATTGGCGATGGAAGTGGTGTGAAAGTTGCCGGTATATTGGTAGTAGTTGGAAAAGGTGTTGCAGTAAGCAGAATTGCTGTTGCAATTGGTTGTGTTTCAACTGTTAATAATTGAGTACACCCTGAAAGGATGATTACTACAATCAACCACACTGATAAACTATTCAAACGAAATTTCATAATTTTCCTCATTGGATGGTGGAAGGAGGGCAGCTATGGCAACCCTCCTTCTCTTCACATTTTTGAGTACGTGCTTGTCAAGCGGTTTATGGGATTAATATCCCATTTAGTTCGCCACTCAAGCCAGGAAGTCGATATGTTTCGCAAGTATCAGGCGCGATTAAAAAAATCTCACCATCCGGATATTCAGGGGTGATCAAGCTCACGCCCAGCAAGAGACTCTCTTTATCCCAAGCAATGCCGTTTATCGCATTAGCCGGGTCGTCTAGCAACAATCGTGCTGGGCTTCCATCCATTCCTTTGATAAATAGACTGCTGTTATCGCTGGCCCGATAAGCAATCCACTTTCCATCCGGAGACACAGCCGGCATTGGTGCTTTGAGGGATGAGTTTTCCAACACGAACAGATCTTTGGTATTTCCTGTACTTACATCTACCGATCGCAACAGGAAACCATCTCCAGTCGAGCCAGGAATTGCATAATAAAGAATGGATCCCTCTGGTGACCAATCCGCAATCGTTTCATATCCCAGGTTGGAAAGCTGCCTTGGATTCTTACCATCACTATTGATCAAGAACACGCCATATAAATCACCCGAGTTCACATATGCGAGTTGGCTTCCATCAGGAGACCAATGAAGATCTCGTCCAAAAACGCCAGCTATCTCAGTGAACTCTCCACTCCTTAGATTCTGGATTCTGATTCCAGCATCGGTAGTATAAGCCAAGCGTGTACCATCTTGCGTGAGAGCTGCCCGGCCGTTACCAGCAGCAAGTACTTTTAATTCGCTACCATCCATCCCAGCAAGTATGATTTGAAGCTGAGGGTTCAGTTGGGTTAACACGACTTCGCCATTCAATCCCGATGGTAGTGGATTAATATTTTGAATTGTGTCCGCGTTCAAGCAGGTTGTTGACGGTCCATCGATCGATGAAAAGTTACGTATGGTCTCCGGCTGCCATACCGCCTGCCAGGTGGAAGTGGGACTGGCTAAACGCGGATTGGAGAATAGAACCGTCAAATCACCTTTTGGTAATTCACTATAAATGAGGCTTGTATTGAACACCTTGCCATTGGTTGTGCCTTCGCCGCCTCCAGCGCCATCTGGATGATGTCCTTCGATTTGAACACTTACACTACTTAAGTTCATCCCCGGATCGATTCTGAAGGAATACCCGTCTGTCTGGGCTGTTATAGATATCAACCGAATTGTATTACCGGCAATTTGAACATCCTGATTAACTTCCCAAATTTGTTCAGTCTGCGGATTCGAGCCCACATAAATTGTGGTTTTAGCAAATGCTTCCGTGTCTACCTGAGAAATGATTACCCCAGAAAAACTGATGGATATGGGGAACTTAACTCCTGTACCATTGATTTGCATTACCCATGAGTACCCGCCTTGACCAAGACTGGCGTCATCTAATGGCTGAACGTCATTAGGGAAGGTGTAATTCACATTTTTACCATTCGCGTCCTTAATTATTGCAGGACCAGTGATTTGCAGCCAGCTTCCTGCTGGAATATTGGGACGTACAGATCCCAGCAGAATATAACCTCCCTCAGTTTCGATGACTTTATCTATTGAAACGTTAACTTGCGTTGATTCGTTTGAGGTTGTCGTTGGAGTAGTTTCAATATCCAGACCAAGTTTTTGATCCGTTGGTGAAACTGAAGGAGTCACATCTAAGACAGGCAGAATTGTGAGGTCTGACGAAGTAGCAACAAAATGGATTGGCAATTCCCAATCGATAGGGACCGTGCCTGGAAGAGTGTTGAAAATACAGGGAAGAACAAAGGTAGCTTCATTCACATTGGTCGGTATGGGGGCGTTTACATCAATTCTTGTGCCGTCAGGCAAACGCAGATATTCTCGCTCTACGCATCCCGATACAGATTCCGCCTTTGGGTAAGCAGATAGGGGAACACCAGAGACGCCAAAATCTAGGCGCGTTTCGGTTCCGGTAAGTACCACCTGATTTACAGAAACTGTAATCCCATCACGTGTGATACTCACTGGTTCAGCCAACAAACGGATAGGACTGTTTTGGTCCACAATTCCGACACCTGGTATATAACCAAAGAGCTGAAGGACGGCTGCGTAGACTCGCTGTGGACCAATAACTAAGGTACCAATGATCATCAGAGCAAGAATAGCGAAAGTAACGGTCCATGCAGGTCGCAGACCTAAGAACGGATGTGGTTTTTTAGATTTTGTCGCCGCTTGTTGCATCAAATTGCTATACACCTCATCAACAAATATGGAGCGGATCTCAGGTACTCCAAAGGACTTACGAATACTCTCCTCAAACTGAGGGGTTGAATACTTTTCATTCATTTGAAACCTCCAACTGGCTATGCAACCGTGCCAGTAACCGGTATGTAGTTTTTTTAACAGCGTCTTCATTACGATGAAGAAAACGAGCGATTTCTGGGTAACTCATATCTGCCAAGAAACGGAGACGGAGTAGTTCGCGGTCTTCTTCGGGCAAAGTCTGGATGAGTTTTGACAATGCTTCTTCCTGTTCTGTCTTTATCATCCTGACTAAGGCATAGTCTTCCACAGGTAATTCATTGAATTCATCCACATGTGACGAACGATCCCGTCGGCGGAAATGGTCCATTGCTTTATTACGAGCAATTCCAAATAACCAGGAAGCAAAGTGCCCATCCTGTCGAAATTTATCAAAGGATTCAAAAGCCGCAAGAAATGTCTGAGCTGTAACATCTTCTGCTTCATGCACATTACCTATCCTGCTGAAAAGGTATCGGAAGACTTGTTCAACATACAACTTATACAATTCTCCAAATACCTTGGGGTCCTGTCTCGCGGCTTTTATTATCCTTATTTCATCTGTCATTCGATCAATTTTTTCTGACGTCAATTCCATACTGCTTTCTGCCATAAATTTCTCCTCTTATCACTTCAACAACATCCTGCAGGGAATATTTATTTTTGAGCTCTATAAGTAATTCGGAAAAATTTGGCAAAAGGGACAAAGAGATTATTCCAATTATGGACTCCCCTTTGGTTCCTGACAAGATCTATGTGTTTATGATTGACAATAGTATACTCTAGTATTACTATTTGTTAGAGGAGGTTAAAAATGCCGAAAACAAATTCTGCGAGTAAACCAGTACGATCTTTTCGAATAAGCCCAGAAGGCGTGAGTCAATTAAGAGCGATGGCAAGCGTAATGGGACGGAGTGAAAGCGATGTGATTGAAGTGGCACTGGACCGAATGTATCGGGAGGAAATTCGTTATAACCGGGTCCTACGAGAGGGAGCCCGACCAGAAGATCAGTATCAGATAGATAAAGGAAATGAAGGAGAAAATGAAATTCATCGGAATGTTTCTTAAGTTGATTGGGAGTGTTATTAAGACTGCGGTTATCCTGGCGATTTGCTCCAGCATCTTGTTTATTGCTTACAAGGGTAACCAACCCATGCAGGTTCCCCAGGCTCCAAAGGGGATGACCTATTTCGATTTTATTGCCGACCGGATTGATGCTGCAAAAACAGTTGAGCCCTCCCGGTGTGGTTGGGGGATGATGCTATCACTGGTCGCTCTGGGTCCCATCTATTCATTCGTTTATACCGAAGTTGGAATCCACCCAGACGGATTTCTTGCTCGTGGCACTTCCTCTGATCCAGATATCCCAAAGGATGTAGCCGGTGCGAAGTGGTATGAAGTGCCTGGTATTTGGTGGAATACGGTTGAAAGATTATCCTGGACGATGGTGGGTAAGCCGGCAGCGTATGGATGTAAATTTAGGCAAGTTCGGGTACAAATATACCCAGATCCGTGATTTACCTGTTCTGGGTATGTGCTAGACGAATCATTAAGCAACCAAAATTTCTGAATCAATTACTTTATGATGAGCTTCACATGAAGAATCTATGATAGTTCAAGAAATGCACATAGAGAATTATTCTACGGTAACATACATTCGTGATACCGAATACATCCACCTCAGAACTTTCAGAAGAAAATATTTCTAAATTGCTTTCCTTTATCGGTCAACCAGCTGAGTTTCAAGTTCTAATAATGGCCGGTGTTCATGAACCTTGTACCTTCGGGTATTGCCTACCTAGTGTGTCTGTTCAATCTTACCCTCCGGCATGATATGCGATAGCGACCGTACTCGGCCCGACGTGTGAACCGACCACCGGGCTGATTTCTGACAGGAAGTATTCTATCGGTGAAAAGCGCAATCGGGCGGTTTCCAACAATTCTTCGGCAGTTTCGGGCGCCAGGGCGTGGAAAACTGAAATGCGCACTGGGGAGCGTCCGCCAATTTCCTTTTCTACCATCTGGAGCATCCTATCAATCGCTTTATTACGCGTTCTGACACTATTGACAAGTTCAATTTTACCGTCACGGATCTCGAGAATGGGTTTTATGTCCAGAGCTGCTCCTAACAACCGTTTGGCGCTGTTGATCCGCCCGCCGGCGGCCAGGTATTTGAGCGTATCGACAGTAAAGAACACACCGATATGCCCGTATGCCTGCTGTGCGGTCTGCTTGCATTCTGTCAGGTTTGCCCCGGCAGCGGCGGCGCGCGCCGCCGCCAATACCTGGAAACCCAGGGCCATGGAAACCAGTTTCGTGTCCAGCAAAACTACACGGCCAGGTGGAAAATTGTTTACCACGGAGGCGGCTGATTGGTAGGAACCGGAGATGCCGCTGGAGATTGGCAGCAGTAGCACATCATAATCTGCAGCCAGAAGTTCTTTGATGATGTTTTCAAAATCGCCCGGTGGGATCTGGCTCGTGCTCGGCAGGCTGGAGGATTTCAACAGGCGGTTATAGAATTCGGTTGCCTGGATATCAACGCCATCTCGATAGGTCTGCCTATCCCAGTTCAACGCGAGCGGGATGACGCGAATCGGTTGAGCGGCGACCAAATTGGGAGGCAGATAAGCACTACTATCAGTGACAATCATGACAGGATTCATTTTTAAGTCCTTTCGATAAAGAATACGAGAAAGGGCATTCCAGTTGCCAATCGGCCCTTGTGATTTTTCCGAATTGGCTGTAAGGGCCGTTTTCATTTGTACAGGTAGGCCCGGCTCATTGGCAGATTGACCTTACCGTTGACTGGTTTTGCCAATAGGGACTGGTTGATGTTTGTCTGGCCAGTCTCAAAACCGAGCACGCAGAAACTCATATACAACCGCCATGTCCGATACACTGATTCGCCTACCAGTTGTACTGCCTCCTCGTGCTGGTCTTCCAACCGCCGCACCCAATGACGCAGGGTAAGGGCATAATGCTCGCGCAAATTCTCGACATCGCGTACTTCAAAACCCGCTGTCTCGGCGATGAAATTCGCCTCACTGACCGGGACCAACTCGCCGTCTGGAAAAATATACCGCTGGGAGAAAGAACCCGCGCCGAGCACTTTCCGTTCAAAGAAGCTCGGTCCATTTGCGGCGGACTTTCCATGTCCGTTGAATCCTTGAAGCAAAGCCAGGTCGGCCGGCTGGCTCCGGCGAGAGATGCCGTGATTGAGAAACAGACCGCCGGGTTTGAGCAGCTGATACACTTGTGAGAAGTATTCTGGCAGGTGATTTCGGCCAACGTGCTCGAACATGCCCACGCTGACGATCTTGTCGAACGACTCCTTTTCCAAATCTCGATAATCACGCATCTCGACCCGTACCTGGCCGCTTAACCCCAGGCGAGCAGATTGTTCGGCTCCATACTCGGCCTGGCGTTCGCTGAGTGTAACGCCCAGCACGCTGACACCATATCGCTGTGCAGCCGCCATCACCAGGCCACCCCAACCACAGCCAATATCCAGCAGACGCTCGCCGGGTTTAAAGCGCAGTTTACGGCAGATATGCTCGATTTTTTTGTCCTGGGCTGTATCGAGATCTTCCATGCCGGTCGGAAAATAGCCGCAGGAGTACTGCATCTGGCGGTCCAGCCATAAAGCGTAGAAATCGTTGCCTACGTCGTAATGGAAGCGAACAGCATCACAATCTCTTTTGGGAGAGTGAAGCTCACCTTTTAAATCGAACGGTTTCCGCGTGGTTGAACGCTCTATGCCGGTTTTGGGCAGGCTTTGAACCTCTTTGATCAGGGCCGCCACATCCGTTGGGCTGAAAATCCGCCTGCTCAAGGTATCGATCAGTCCAAAGGCGGCATATAAGTCACCTTCGATATCAAAATCTTGATAAATATACGCTTCACCCAGGGCCAGTTCGATCGGAGGTGTAAACATGCGGCGCAGCGTTCCGGGGTGTTTCAATACAAGGACAAAAGTAGAATCCAATTCGGCTGGTATCTCTTCCTGATTCCACAAGCGAATGGTGAAGCTGCGGGGAGATGGGAAAATATGATCCAGGAGCGTTATAGACTGCTCGACTACCTGCTCCTTTGTGTTCATGGTAAAGTGTGACATTTTGTCTCCTTGAGCGATTGTTTCAAATGGACGATTCCAATCTGGTCATCCCAAACCGGAGTTGAACCAGCTTGCAAGGCTTGAAAGGGCTTGCAGTCACCGGACGGGATGGAAATACCTCTCGCAGATACGCATCAATCATTTTTTATGGGACTATGACACCTGGTCCGGGCTTAAGTACGCGGTGCTGTGGGTGATTATCGTGACCATAGAGATACGGCTTGATCTAGCTGAACTTCAATCGGCTGATGGTTTCCGTAGGTGGCGTTCCATTGTTCTACCCATTGGTTCGTGATGTCATATCCGATCTGGATTGACGCTTTAGCAGCGCCGAAGTCCGCTACCGAGACCGAATCTGGTCCATGCAGGGGGATATGGTGGACCGGAATTCCTTTCTCTCTTGCGAGCGCAATTTCCAATGCTATATGGCGTTGTTCGGAGGCATTCACTAATTTGCGGAGATACGCTTTCAGATTGGTCGCCCCTTTAGCGGCTTTTCGCAGATCCGTCACATCCAGGGCCAGAATTTCCGTTGCGCCCTCTGAAACGGCAGCTTCGACCGGCAAGTTGCTCACCATCCCACCGTCCATCAGTAGTTTGCCATCGCGCTCGAACAGTGGAAAGAAAGGCGGCAGGGCGCTGGATGCCAGTACGCCTTCTAAGACCGATTGGTTAGGGTCCTGCCCGTATAAAACCAGTTGCCCGGTGTACAGGTCGACAGCCACCAGATAGAGCTGGACCTCACGAATATCTCTGAAACGCAAGTCTGGCCCAATCCCGTTGGATTCGAGGAAGGTTTGCACCTTTTTATAACAGCGGAAATCGGGTGTTTTGAGGATGGTCCGCAGGGCAAGCCAATTAATATTCGTGGGTAAGATTTCCTTTTTGGCTGAATCCAGCCAGGTCCGGATCAATAGGTCAATGCTGGATGAATTAAATCCGTGGACAGCCAGGAAAGCGGCATTCATGGCCCCGATGGAGGTGCCTACCAGAATTTCGGGATGGATATTGTTCTCGAACAAGGCTCTCAGGGCACCTGCTTGAAATGCCCCCCGGGCGCCACCGCCGCTGAGCACAAACGCTAATCGTCTTTCTTCCATCGTTTTACCCTTCCATTTTCTATGCGCCGGCATTCCTTTCAAACGAGGTCAGCAGCAGGCAGAGTTTCCTTTTTTTCAAGCAGGGATGAGATATCTGGAAGGTCCCTGATTAGAAAGTCGTCCCGATCGGATGGCCGGAGGTAATGCAACTGCCAGACTAAGTCTGATAAGAATTGGTACTCTTGATCATAGCGGTCCATACCATCTGCATAATCGGTATCGAGGAGCGCTTCTCTGGCACTCTCGTCGGACGGTTCTGGTTCATATTCGGCAATCATCTTGCGCAGGTCAGCATGATGATCACGGATGGGACACGGCATAAGCCAGTTGCCATCCTTCTGCTTATATGATTTCTGCCAATTTCGCAGTGATGCAAAGAACGGATCCTTCCACACGTCATTCAGTGTCTCACCGCGTTGATAGGCATCGTTTATGTTGATCGGGGAATAAGGCATAAATACGCAGGGACTGACCGTGCCATTCCAATCGATGTAGAAATAACCGCCCCCGGTATCACTCCCGGCGGAGAGGCATCCGTCACAGACCGTGCCGTGGTTCCAGAAATCGGCCAGGAAGTAACTCTTATCCCGGATCAGCTTCCAGGATTGATGCCACATCCAGAGGCGCTGCTGCGGGGTTGGCATCAGGTCAAGTGAGACCGCCCGGCCAATCGGCATGTAATGAAATATCCAGCTATAAATGACGCCTTGTTCTTTATAAAAATAGTCCATGAATTCATCGGACAGAATTTCTTCAGCGTTTTCGCTGGTAGCGGTAAGCGACATGCCATACGGCACCCCAGCCTTCCGCAGGCGGTCCATCCCGGCCAAGACTTTATCGAATACTCCTTTGCCGCGGCGGGCATCCGTTCGTTCACGCCAACCCTCCAGGGAAAAAGCCGGGGTCAGGTTACCAATCCGCGCGAGGCGTTCAGTGGCTTTTTCGTTGATCAGTGTGCCATTGGTATACATCATAAAAAAGCAGTCATCATGTTTTTCGACCATGTCCAACAAATCCTTGCCATCCGATCGGTAAGCCATAGGTTCGCCGCCGCTAATGACGAAAAAACGAACACCCCACAATGTTTTTGCTTCCGTGATGATTCGATCAAAGGTTTCCCAACTCAAATTTTCATTGGTCATGATCCCTGCGTTTGCGTAACAGCCAGTGCATTGCAGGTTACAAGCTTTTCCCGGGCTGATGACCAAAAAAGTTGGCGCATTGTTTCCCGTATCCGTGCGGAACCGATCTGCAGCGCGCATATTTTCGCCTTGCTTCAGGAACAAATCCTTGGCAACAATATTGAATATCGTGTGGATCGCTTTGTCAGAAAAGTAGCGGCCTTCTAAGGCCCGGTCCAGTGTGTCAATGATGGATAACCCGAACGCAGTTTTATCATCATCCACACCAGGGACAGGGCTGCCTTCCTGCCGTTTCTGTTTCAGATCCTCAAACAGCTCATGCTTCAGGCGCTTAACGATCATTTTCCGTAAGGGTTTGTTCTGAATCAATTTTGGTCCAGACTGCGCCAGTAAATTGGCGATAGGTCCGAAGGTTGCATTTAAGCCTTGTGCCGAGTCGTTCATCGCTCTCTCCTCCATGTACTTCTTGATGTCTTTTCAACTGGGCCCGGTCTACTCAAGTGGTTGGTCTCTTTCGAAACCGGGCCCCTATACAATTGTTCTTCCAGTTGCCGAACTCGTAAGCCATAGCCCGTAAACGCGGGAGTGTTCTCGAAACTCCTTTATCTGGACAATATCGACATCCACTATGGCTTTCAGGGGGAATGAGCTAGTGGGCAACCGCTGATTGAGGCGACTTTGCTCCAAACCACTTGATCCCGGTCCAGACCGCGATCACGGTTCCAACGACCAGCGAGGTCCACAACGCAGCCGGGGTGGAGCTGAAGTCCAAGATGAACGGCGCAACGAAGACCCAGATGCCCAGGATAAAGGCCGCCTTATACCACTTGGCGATACCCGTGACCAGCAGCGCAACACCTGAGATCAGGGCGGTCCACAATGCGGCGCCAACGCCGCTGAAACCAAATACAAAAGGTGCGATGCCTAGGATGACGCTGAGAATGACGATGGTCCAATACATGGTTGTCTCCTTTTTCAAAATCAAATAATTTGGATTACGATGGAAGGCGGATCATCCACAAATACTTTTGGCAGATCCAAAATACTAAAGCTCGTTGTAATGCACCAGATCGACCATTGGCGTTTGAGCGAGCTGTTTGACGAGCCACTGCCGCCTGCGGCAGTCTATGGTGACCAGCACCCGCCTTCCTGGATCACGCGTGAGTGTTTCCAGAATATTTTTCAATATTGTGTCATTGACCTCCTGCCAAAAATTTTTGGCTGTTTTTCCATACAAGTTCAGTTCCAAGGCGCAGGTCAGATTGCAGCAAAACGAGTAAACGTCCGAGTTGACCGCGGCCGGTTGGTTGACGACCGCCCAAGAAATCCGCTGCAAGCCATTCAGGACGCGGATCAGCCGTATCTTGATGAAACGATCCGCCTCGGTTGCCCCAAATTCCATGGATGCCACGCCGCCCACCGGGATGATGACCATATCCGTGCGCCGGCATAGCGGCACAATCGTTTCCCGAATGGCGCGAGGGGCAGCTGCTAGATTTCCAGACAGCCAATCTACCCACTGGATTTCCACACAGATCAGATCCGGCTGGATCGCCAAAATCAACTTGCGCAGAGGCTTCAGGTCGTATTGGACCGCCTCGCCATGCAGGTCGGCTAAAACGCCCAATACTGCTACCCGGCTGGTGGATTGATCGTTTGGCTGAGTGGTAATCACAATCTCAGGATAGCCCGCCAGATCCTTTACGGAAAGCGTAGGGCTGCTGAACTTCATCCCAGCAAAACTACGCATAAAAAAATCCTACGGATTCAGGATATCAGTAGGCTTACGGATAAGGCGGATAAACAATTAGGATCAGGGAAATTTATTCATGCTTATGTTGCACGGCAATTAAGGCTGCCTCGGTCCGGCTGTGAACGTGGAGCTTTTCATAGATGTGGGCCAGGTGAGATTGCACCGTACGGACGCTGATAGACAGCTGCTGGGCAATCTCGCGATCGGTCAAACCGCGAGAAAGGGCGGACAAGATGTCACTCTCTCGCTTCGTCAGATCATCCGGGTTGGTTGCAGTCGATTTACCGCCAGTTTCGGCTTCTAACTGTTGAAGAATTGCAGGCAACAAGGAGGGGTGAAGGGTCAGCTCTCCACGATTGACCGTGTAGAGAACCCGGACCAGCTCATCTATGTCAATCCCCATTGGTAAATAGCCGTTCGCGCCTGCCGCGAGAGCCATTTGTACACGTGCATTTTCCACGTGGGGAGAAACCACCAGGATTGGGATATGAGGATGATACGCCTTGATTTTCTTGACGGTATCCGCGCAGGAACAATCTTCTCCGCCCCAACCGTCCGCGACAATTACCACGTCGGGTTGCAGCGTGTCAATGCCAGTTACGCCAGCTTCATCATCGGCGGCATCTCCGATGACCTTTATATCTTCATCCTGCTGGGTAAGAAGGATCAATCCTTCTCGCGCCAACAGCTGAGAGCAGATGATAAATAGGCGGATCTTTCGCTTCAAAGGTTTATTCATGCAAGCGCCCAATTCATATCCATCAAGGCAATAAGGGCAGCATAGAAGGCAATCTCTCGCGCAAACGGGCAATCGACATCGCTTTTTGAACAGCAGCTATAGCAGCAGGTGCAACCCTGGTTTGAACCACGATCTCTTTCTCGGTCAGGCTATGGTCAAGCCCCCATAGAATCGAGTCCAGTTGTTCATAGGTCAACCCGATCGCGCTTTCGTTCGGTAACCCGGCTGCCAAATCGCCAGAAGAGGGCTTATTGAGGATCTTTTCAGGCACACCCAGGTGTTTTGCCAGTTCTCGGATCTGCGTCTTGTATAAATGGCGAAGTAGCTGAACATCACTTGCGCCATCGCCATATGGATCATAGAAGCCGACGCTCCACTCCGACCGGTCGGTGGTGCCAACCACCAAACAATTGTTTAGCATGGCGTGGAAGTACAGCGTAACCATGCGCTGGCGCACTTTTGTGATCGCAAAAGCATGGATGCGTCCTAATGGTCTCCAGAGCAGCCGGCGAACCAGGCGTAGCCAGAGATTAGCCTTGATATTGTAAAGCATTGCCATTCCTTCGCTAAAAGCAGAAGGGGCAGATGATAAATGGTTAATCCAGCGAATACCGCTTTCAATCATGGGGCGATTGCCAGCTTGTTCACCAGAAACCAGGTTATACACGCCAATCGTCGCTAATAGAGGTGAAATATCGATATGGATCGGCTGCAGATCGAGCATTTGAGCTACCAACCTGGCGTCTGCCATATTTTGCATGTTGGTATCTCGCTCAGGGAGCAGCAAAGTCAACACACGTGATCTTCCCAGGGCGCGAACGCACAGAATTGCGCAGGTCGACGAATCCAGGCCGCCGCATAATCCCAGGACAACACCTCGTTTGCCCAAACGATTAACTTCACTGCGAATGAACTGCTCAATTTCATTCGCAGCCCGGGAAACGTCAAAGTGTAGCCCCTCCTTAATGCTGAGCATCTCTTCTCCCATGAAATCCCTTTCTCCTCCGGCAGGGGGCCAACCCCCTGCTGGAGGGAGACTATCGTAAGAAATTACGATCGCAGCATACGCAGCCCGCTACCGATAACCACAAATTCGCTGATCTCGTGCGCCAGTACGGCGATCGGCAAGGTGAACCAGCCACCCACTGCACCGATGATCAATACACTAATGACAATCGCAGAAAGGGCCAGGTTCTGATTGACGACAGATTGATTTCGCTTTGCCAGGCGCAGAGCATAGGCCAGTTTCTCCAGGTCGTCGGCCATCAGGGCTACATCAGCGGTTTCCAGGGCTACATCCGTTCCCGCTGCTCCCATGGCGACACCCACGGTTGCTTCAGCCAACGCAGGGGCATCGTTGACTCCATCTCCGACCATGGCCACGTGCCCATAACGGGAGGTCAGCTCACGGACCTTGATCGCCTTATCCTCCGGTTTTAAGTCTGCATATACCTCATCGATCCCCAATTCCTTCGCAATTGCCTGGGCGGTGCGCTCATTGTCGCCGGTCAGCATCACCACTTTGTCAATTCCGGCGGCGTGCAGGGCATCGATCGCCTTTTGGGCATTGGGTCGAATATTGTCACGGATGGCAATCATTCCCCAGGGTGCTTGTTCATCGCCCAACAACACCACGGTTTTCCCTTCGCCCTGGAGATGATTGATGTCTCCCCATTCATGCTCCAATGAGACGCCAAGCTTGGAGTGAAACAGGTCCGGGCTGCCCACGTAGATCGTGCGCCCATCCAGACAGGCGGAAGCTCCTGCCCCGGTCATGGAGCGAAATTCGGTCAGCTCGATGGGTTGAATGCCTTGCGCTTCTACGTACCGGACGATCGCCTGTGCCAGAGGGTGGCCGCTACGCCGTTCAATCCCGGCTGCCGCCGCTAAAAATTCCTGCTTTGAATTCGCCAGCTGATCCGGATCCTGATGGATCAAGATGATGTCGGTCACTTCCGGCTCGCCGCGGGTCAGGGTGCCGGTTTTATCCATTGCTACGACTTTCACCTTCGCCAGTTCCTCCACATAGACTCCACCTTTGATCAGCACGCCATTGCGCGCGCCGGTGCCCAGCGAGGCCACCAGGGTAATCGGGATGGAAATGACCAGTGCGCAGGGTGCCGCGGCAACAATGAAGACCGTTGCACGGGTAATCCACATCACCCAGTCAGCGCCAAAAAATAGCGGCGGAACAAGCGCAATGAGGATGCCGACGAGCAAAACGATGGGGCTGTAGCGGACGCCGAAGCGCTCGATAAAGCGCTGGCTTTTGCCTTTCTTTTCCTGGGCTTCTTCGACCATGGTGATAATGCGGGCGATGGTGTTATCGGCAAAGGTTTTGGTGGCGCGGATTTCCAGCGCGCCTTCGCCGTTGATGCTGCCAGCAAAGACCGGATTGCCCACTTGCTTTTCTACCGGAACGCTTTCACCTGTCACCGGGGCCTGGTTTACGCTGGAGGATCCAACCAGCACTTCACCATCGGTAGCCATGGATTGGCCTGGCATGACGATGAACACGTCCCCGACCACCAGTTCTTCAACCGGGATTTCCTGCTCGCGACCGTTCCGGCGGACCAACGCTACCTTGGGCGCCAGGTTCATCAAAGCCTTGATTGCGGCGCGCGTTTTCTCCTCGGTATAGCCTTCCGCAGCTTCGCTGATGGAGTAGAGGAAGACCAGCATAGCACCCTCCAACGTCTCGCCCATCACGGAAGCAACCACTGCAGCAACGCTCATCAATAACTCGATGCCGATCCGACGCTCGAAGATCAATTCTTCGATAGCCTCGCGGCCAAAGTAATAGCCACCGATCAAGATGGCGGCAATAAATATAATCGTCGAGATAAGCGCCGGCGCGCCGGCCAGACCGATGAGCCAACCGACCAGAAGCAAAACACCTGAAGCAAACGCGGTCAACACTTTGGGGTTCTTCCAGGGTTTGGGCTGTTCGGCCATTTCCATCCCTTTTTGGGGTGGGAAACCCAGTGTCTCCAGTTTTTGTTTCAATGCGCCCGGATTGGTTTGGTCGGGATTAAAAGTCAAAGCGACTTTGGCAGATTTCGGATAGACCTTCAAACCTACCAGGCCTGCAAAGCCTTCCAATCCTCGTTCGATGTTGGCTGCATCATGTTCGCAGTCCAAATTACTGACCCGTACTTCAATTTTTGTCGATTCCATAGGTTCTCCATTCAATGTAAATTATCTGGTTTCGTCAACCAGACTGATGATCACTTTTTCAACCTCTACGGCAATCTCATCGATGCCTATGTCCGGATAATAATCGGACAAAACCCGTGGCTTGAGGGCGCTGATATAAGTCTTACCTGCCTCTACAAAAACACTGATCGGGCATGGCAGCATCAGCGATATTTTCTTGTCTTTCACCAGCACCTGGCTGGCGAATTTGGCGTTGCACACCTCGACGATCTTCATCGGTTCGGTTTCAAAGCCCTTCGCGGCGAGCGTTGCCTGAACATCGTGAACGTGCAGCACTCGAAAGCCTTTTTCTTGTGCTTTGGCCTCGATGGCGGCGACTGCTTCGTCCACGCTTTTGGTGGTTTCCACTGTGTAATCAAAATTTTCCATGATTCTTTTCTCCTCATAAAGTCTCGTTTTTCGAACGACATGATTAAATCAGCCACAATTTAGTGCTTATTGCTTGTGCGCGGTCGCTGTCGCTCGAGTGCTCTTTTCAAAGTGTCGGTTCAGCATTCATAAATTTCACCCATTTACCTAAGCGGAATGTCATCGCGGTTCTTGCCGCCGTAGCCTGCGTTGGTGGATCTGCGGCACGTTCATCGGTGACGTGGCCGAGTTTGGGTTCGGAGAGCAATCGAGTAATTTTGGAAAGCAACGCCCACCACAAGCTGTCCGTGTCATCATCACTCCTTTAGTCGTGTCTCACCAAATTCCTGGGATCAAGCGAATCCGATCTTGGCCTGGGATACTATCGATAGCCAGCCAACTCATCGTACAGCGTCCTATAGTAACCATTGCGACTCTCCTTTACGCTTTTATGAAGTTCGCAGTGAAAAAATACCAGGGACCGTGCGTAATTTGCAGGCGAAATCCTTCTGCCTCAGCCATTTGCCGCAAGGGCGCGCAGGATTGGTAGTGCGGGTCGGGAAACATTTCTGTGATCGAAAGCAAACCACCCGGCTTGAGAGCGGCGTAGCACTGGCGCAGCGCTGCTGCCCGACCCGGGATTTCACCCAGCACAGTGCAAAAGAAGATCACATCAAAATTCTCCGGTGGGAAGTTCGGCTGAGTCGCATCACCCACAATTGTCGTCAAATTCGATACGCCGGCTTGCACCGAACGCGCTTTGAGCCGCTCAATCATCCCCGACTGGATATCCAGCCCAAAGACTTCGCCGCCGGGCAGCACGCGCGTTGCGGCAGGTATCAGCAATCGACCCGGGCCTGGGCCGATCTCTAATACACATTGACCTGGCCGAAGTCCAATGCGATCAAGGGTTATCTGCGTGCCAAGCAGCCTATCCGACCAGCGGCTGTCCAGTAAACTCGCCAACCAGGTCGGGCAGGGTAAAGAGCGATTGCGACTCAGCCAACGCCAGATCAGGCCAATACTAACCAGGATCAGCAAAGATTTCACAAGCACCTTCAGAGCTTTCATGCCGTCTGCTCCTTTTCATCGGATTTAACCTTCGGAATAATGAGTAAAAGTAAAAGGGCACCAACCACGATAAAACTATCCGCCAGGTTGAAAGTCGGCCAACGTGCCGTACCCAATCCAAAATCGAGGAAATCCGTCACCCTTCCATCCACCATGCGGTCGGCGAAATTCCCTACCGCACCGCCGAGGATCAAACCTACCGGCCATACTGCGACAGAGGAAAGATCACCGGACCGAATCGCATAAACGAGCCATGCTGCCAGAACCGAAATGATGACGCCTGTGACGATCAGCGGGAATATCCCGCCGTTCGCAAAAAGCCCGAATGCTACGCCTGTGTTGTAACCAAGGGTCAGACGGGAAAAATTACCGAGGATGGGTATGGGTGAAGATAATGCCTGTTCGGCCCAAGCCTTGGTCAGCCCATCAAGAAGAAGAGCAATCAGAAAGGGAATGAAGATCCGCAGACCTGTTTTCATTTACTTTTGTTCCTGGCTTCGACCCTGTGGGAGGTTGTAGCGGGTGCATTCATAGACACCCCGGGCGACATCGGCCAACAAGGATTCGCCGATTGCTAACAGATCTCCCACCCTGTCATCACTCAGGCGATACAGAGCGAACTTGCCCCGTTGTTCAGCGGTAACCAGACCGCATTCGCGCAAGCAGCGCAGATGATTGGATGTATTGGACTGGCTCATACCTGTTGCGTCCACAATTTCAGTCACCGTCACTGGGCCGTTGCGCAGCGCTTGCAAGATGTTCAGTCGCGCCGGGTCGCCAAAACCACGAAACAGCTTTGCCTGCAACCGAACTCCTTCTCCTACGTTCGTAACATTTAGCATTCCAAGACTCCTGATATCTTATATTTATATATCATAATATGATGATATATTATTCGAAATGTTTGAATTTGTCAAGAACAGTTGGAAGTATTGATAACATGGGCTTTGGTATTTTTTTACACCTCAATATCTATACTTGACATTCAGTCCTTTTTGTAATAAACTAAACAATAGTTGAGCAACCATTCAATAATAAGATTCTTATGATAGATAATTGTGATATTACCAGCGTGGATGAACAAACAGCAGAACGAGTAGCCAGCCTATTTGAGTCTTTGAGCGATCCAACTCGTGTAAGGATCATTTCGGCACTGGTTGCCAGTGAGGTAAATGTTGGTGATCTCGTCCAAGCCATGGGATTGAGTAAATCCGCTATTTCACATCAACTCCGGGGTTTGCGCGACAAGCGCGTAATACGCGCAAGGAAAAAAGGCAGGCAGGTATTTGTCTCCTTAGACGATGAACATATCAGCGAGTTGTTCAAACGTGGTCTGGACCACGTCTGCCATGAATAATATTCGAATACCTCACAATCTTGTTATTATCCTTCTATTACTACTGATTACTTTTAGCGTTGGTGTTCATTTTCTCCACGATTTACAACCTGGACATTCAGACATCTTGGGAATTAGTTCAGGCTCGTGTAATGGAGCCATTCATTACGGAATTTTTACGGGTGTGATCCCTGCAATGTTTCTCATTGCATTACTTGTAAAGATTGAACCTACCTGTTGGCAATTCCCCCAAACAAGAATACTTTCAGTTTTCGTACCTCCTCCCATTCGATAACAAAACTCCCAATCAAGTGACGAACAGGCGCTTATTTGCGTGGCTGGTTTTATTTATGCTTTCAATTTTCAATATGAACGATTTATTAAGGACAAACCAATGATAGAAAAAACGGTGGAAATCTCACTGCCTTTGTTGCTGCCAGAAAACCAGGATGCTTGTGACCATTGTGTGGAGCGATTGCAGACCCGCTTGCAAGCCCAAAGAGGTATTCTCCAAACACACTTGCATTTGGATCATGATCCAATGGATCTATGCATTCATTATGATCCAAACTTGATTTCTTTGGCTGCGGTCAAACGTATCGCTGAGGAGGCTGGATCGGAATTACGCAATGGTTATCACCACGAGCAGATTCCCTTTAGTGGACTTGATAGCGCTGATTCAGCCACCATGATCACCAAAGAACTTGAAAACCTGGAAGGGATGCTGCATGCCAGCGTGAGTTATGCATCAGGGCTGGTTATTGTCGCTTTTGATACAAAAATCCTTTCTCTTGACTCAATCAAACGAACCATGCGCCGTTTAGGGGCTCGACCTGTAACCCAAGCAATGGTCAAAGAGGAAGGGGAAGCGCATGAGCATGACCACGAGCATGACCATGGCAGCGCACCAACCTTTCTACCTCACTGGGTACAGGAACGATGGGCAATGGTCTTAATAGGTGCTGGGGGCATTTTTCTTCTCGTGGGTTGGGTTGGCGAGCAATTCCTGGGACTGTCGGCAAACTTCGCGCTTATTCTTTTCCTTCTTTCTTATATCGCCAGCGCTTACGATATAGCTCATCATGCTGTCCCCGCCCTTCTCCGAGGTAAGTTTGACACGGATGTACTTATGTTAGCGGCAGCATTAGGGGCAGCTTTTCTCGGAGCCTGGGCTGAAGGAGCCTTCCTGCTCTTTCTGTTTGGATTAGGGCATGCCGGTGAACATTACGCCTTGGGTCGAGCTCGTAATGCGATCAATGCTCTGGGTGAACTGATGCCCAAGACAGCGCGTGTCCGGCGTGGAGACCAAATTATGGAAGAACCAGTTGACCAACTTATCATTGGTGACATGGTTGTCATCCGACCTGGCGACCGTATTCCGGTGGACGGGGTAATTTCTCTGGGTGAGAGTGCCGTCGATCAAAGCCCCATCACTGGAGAATCTGTCCCTGTACAGAAGAGCATTGGTGATGAAGTTTTTACCGGAACAATTAACCAGGAAGCTGCGCTGGAAGTGAAAATCACTCGGCTTGCAAAAGATAATACTTTAAGCCGAGTCATGAAAATGGTATCAGAGGCGCAAGGTCAGCAAAGCCCAACACAGCAGTTCACTGATCGATTTACCGCCCGTTTTGTTCCAATTGTATTAGTTTTGGTCGTGCTCGTTGCAGTTATTCCACCTATTGTGGGTTGGATGCCATTTTCCGAAAGTTTTTATCGAGCCATGCTTCTTCTGGTCGCGGCTTCACCCTGTGCTTTGGCTATCGGTACACCAGCCACAGTGCTAGCCGGGATTGCACAGGCAGCACGCAACGGCGTGTTAATAAAAGGTGGAGTCCATCTTGAAAATCTAGGGCGATTGAACGCAATAGCCTTTGACAAAACTGGAACCCTCACAGAGGGCAAATTTCAGGTTACCGATGTCATTCCCTTCAATGGGTCAAAACCAGATGATGTCCTGCGTTTGGCAGGGGCTGTTGAACAGCAGTCCAGTCATCCATTAGCATTAGCGATTGTGAGAGCAGCAAAAGAACGAAATCTGACCCTTCCTTTAGCGAATGGATTAGAGAATATTCCAGGTCGTGGTGTACGCAGCCAAGTGGAAGGTCAGCCGGTATGGATTGGCTCACTCAAACTATTTGAAGATAAAGCTGGAAAAGTTATTGATAAAACTATTCAGCAAACAGTGACTCAGCTGGAAAACACAGGCCGGACTACAATGACCGTCAGCCGAGATGGTATGTTTCTTGGGGTTTTGGGATTATCAGATGTTGCACGTCCTGGAGTTGCCGCGGTATTATCACGGCTGCGAAACGTTGGCGTGAAGCACCTAATTATGCTCACCGGAGATAATCAAAAAGTAGCACAACAAATTGCACAAGAAGTTGGAGTCACCAACATTGAAGCAGATTTGCTGCCAGAAGATAAGCTGGGAACTATCCAACGATTGCAAAAAGAGTATGGGGCAGTTGCCATGATCGGTGACGGGGTAAATGATGCGCCCGCGCTTGCAACAGCTACGGTTGGAATTGCTATGGGAGGAGCGGGGACAGCTGTTGCTCTTGAAACAGCGGATGTTGCCTTAATGGCTGACGATTTGGGTAAGCTGCCATTTGCTGTAGGCTTAAGCCGTGCCAGTCGGATGATTATTAAACAGAACCTGGCCATTTCATTGGGAGTCATTGCCCTATTGATAGTCACCTCGGTCTCCGGATTGGTACAACTCAGTTGGGCGGTGGTGGCGCATGAGGGAAGTACGATCTTGGTTGTGATAAACGCATTACGCTTGTTGAGATACCAGATTCGCAACTAATAGATTAAATTAGTCGGATTTTTACAGGTGACCTATGTACGATAAGACCTTTCATAAGTTTTGCATCGAACCAAGGGAAGTGACATGAGCAATCCAGTCAATCAATCCGTGTATCCAATATACGCCCCGATATATGATCGGTTATTAGGTACCGTGATGAAGAAAGCCCGCCAACGTTCCGTAGACCTCCTTAGTCTCCAGCCAGGGGATTATCTTCTTATTCCAGGTATTGGAACAGGGCTAGATCTCGCTCATATCTCCGCTGGCGTACAAGTGACCGGTACCGATATCAGCCCGGCGATGCTTTCAGAAGCAAAAAGGTAATCGTATGAAGGGCTGAAATTGATGGAAATGGATGCTCAAACGCTGCAATTTCCAGACAGTTCCTTTAATGCGGTTTTGCTGAACCTGATCCTCTCGGTTGTACCGGATGGGAAAAAATGCCTGCAGGAGGCCTGGCGAGTGTTGCGCCCAAGCGGACGAATCGCTATATTCGACAAATTTCTTCCCGATCACTCAAGGCTGACATTCTCCCGCGGCTTGCTGGGTGGGCTAATCCGTCAATTGGGAACCGATCCTAACCGAAGATTCGGAGAAATGGCGAAGATTATCCCTGAAGCGATTATAGTGATCGATGAATCCGCAATGCTTCATGGGCAATATCGAGCAATCCTGCTGAAGAAACCAAATATCAGCTCGTAAAGTACAAAAATGACAAAGAACAGTCCTGGGTATAATCTACCTTCTGAAGCAGAAAATTGCCAACTGCTTGATACCTCAAAGGCTTGAAAACCACCCAGGACTAGAGTACCCGGTGTAAATCAAGGTTTACTTGGATTTAGAGAGCGCCTCTATTATACTTTGGCTTAGAATATCATATTGACTGCCGCCTTCCACAAATATTCCGTTCACTAGCAGCGCAGGCGTCCCGCGAAGTCCAAGGTTTTGCGCCTCCAAGGTTTCTGATTTTACTTTTTCGGTGTATTTATCCGATGCCAGACATTGGTTGAATTGCTCAGTCTGCAAACCTAACTCGGCTGCAAATCCTTCCAGGTTCTCCTTATTGAATGCTCCAGCGTTCTCACCAACTTGTGACGAATACAATTTTTCGTAATAATCCCAGAACTTTCCTTGTTCATTAGCGCATTCCGCCGCCTCAGCCGCCCACTGTGATTCTTCCCCAATGAATTGGAAACTCCGGAAAACGAAACGAACCTGCCCTGAATTTACGAATTCTTCTACAATTTGAGGTTTGACTGTCTCTGCGAACCGCCCGCATGCTGGGCACTGGTAGTCCCCATACTCAACGACAACAACCGGAGCGTCTGCACTTCCTGTGCTTTTATCTTGGCTGACTTCAATCGGTGCAATTGCTACTGGATCAATATTATTCTGGTTTTGTTGAATCACGATTCTGGCAATAACCACTACAAGGATTATGCTCAAGACACCAAGAATCCACCAGTTTATCCTCTTTGGTGATTTTTTCGAGCGATTGGTTGTTTTTAAATATTTTCTAGACATTACAGCTCCTTCTTTAGTCAATTTTATAGAACCCAGATCAAAAGTGCTAACCCAATGAGCGCCATCACCCCACCCGTGATCCCGCGAACCTTATGAGAAGAGGCACGTTCCCATGCTTGAATCTTTGCTCCCATAACCGGGTTTAAGGCAAGAATCAAGATGATAACCAGCGGCATAATAAACATCAGGTTATAGAGCGCCAGGTAACCAAAGCCTTGCCAGAAACTCGTCTGGCTGCCAAGCAACCCTAAAATGGCAACATACGGTCCCCCCGAGCAAGGAAAACTTTCCAGTCCCATCAAAGTTCCTAGCACAATGGTAGCAGGCAAGGTCGCCCGGTACATCCAATTTTTCAGCCCCTCTTTACCAATTTCGGGCACTTCCAACCGAATTGGGAATTTTGGAAACACAGCACCAAGCAGGTTTGTTACTCCAAATAGGATCAGCAGAGCTGCCCCCAATTGACCCAGCCAATGACCCTGCACAAGTGAGGTCGCGCGAAGTAACCCCAGCCCTACTAGAAAATAAACGATGTAAACGCAGGCAATATAGACAAGCCCCATGCGGGCAATGGCTGCCCGCCTTTTTCGGATTGTAAACAAAAATGTGATGAAAAAGAGCAGAATCGCCATCGCGCAGGGGTTGATCCCGTCTATAAGCCCAGTCAACAGAACAGCCGGAAGCAGCTTGCTTTTGGTGCCGACGATGGTTGTGTTTTCAAAAGATGCCTGGTTAGCCTCAAACCAGGTCAGGTAAGTCGTGATAGGTTCATTGGCTTCATATGACTGCACTGGGCCGACGAATGCCCAGGCTTTATACCCATCCCCCTCGCCTTCCTCGCTGTAAATCAGGACCTTCTCCGGCAGTTCTTGAGCAGACAATAAGTCCTCGACCACTTTACGGGGTGGCTCACCCTGCAAAATTATTTGTCCATTGTCGATGAAGGTGACCAGGTGACTTTGTAGCTCAAGTGGCACTCCCAGGGAATCGTTCTTTTGATTCAATTCAGCCCTGTTTTCGCGCTGGTTGATGTAGTCCTTTCGAATCATCTCCACATTATTGACAAGGAAGATTTCCTGCAATTCCCCATTGATATAGGTGGCGCATTCATCACAAGCTTCGTTGTAATAGACCACAGCCTGTCGCCTGGTATTCTCAGCATTCACAGGAAACACAGAAAAGATGAGGGTGAATATTGTTAACGTAAATATGATGATTTTTTTCATTTTTAATTACTCCAATGGATGATCATTAGCAGCAAGTTAACACTTTAGGCAACTCGCCGTCGGCGAGTGGTCCAAAGGGATTGCCATATAACCGGATATTGATGATCATCGTCTGATTGGCCGGCGTTTCGATGCCAGCCTCAATTAATCCGGATCGCAATATTTCTCCATTAGGATCATGCCCAATCGGGCACACGACCCGGCAGGTCCGGCATAAGGTGCATTGGTAAAAGACCAATGTCTGTAGGCCAGCGGAATGCAGCATTGCACGGCCACGCGGACTGTATTCTTCCTGGCTCTGGATCTGGAAGACAGGGCAAACCTCACGACAAAGGCCGCATTCAGTGCAGGTGGGGTTTTCAGCAAGGCCGATTAGCATAATTTGCCTCGGTTAAAAACGCAATCTGGATCGAAACGTTTTTTTAATATCTGAACTTCGGCCTTCATTTCAACACTAATCCATTGTCGCTTTTTCAATCCAATTCCATGTTCGCCACTGATCCGACCTCTTGCCGCAAATACTCGTCGGTAAAGTTGAGGAATTCGCGGATCATCCGGTAAAAATCGGGGGTGCAGGATTCCAACTCCTATATGGCCAAAGACGGGAATATTCTGAGCAGTCAGCCAGCTCAATATGTTTTCTTGGGCTTCGGGAGGGATTTGAGGATCTTCAGAGATCGGGTAACCGGCTTGGGTTAAGCGTGCAGATAAACTTTCCCGCGCTCCCCAGATAATTGCCATCTCTTCCGGATCTTTGATCTCTCCATCTGCGCTTTGATACTCAACCAATAAAGTGTGTTTTGCCGCCCAACCAACCTTGACCGCTGCATTCGGATTGATGTATTCCATTGCAGAAAGAGCTGGATTGGTTTTCAGAGAGTCAATTTGATCTAACAATTCCCTAAGGTTTTCAAGTGGCAGTAAGGTGAGCGAGCGGTTGCCAGGGCGTTCTGTCAGGCGGAGTGTCGCTTGCACGATCATCCCCGTTATGCCTTCCCATCCTGTAGAATTGCTCCGCGAGCTGCCAGACAAGCATTGAACCTGCCCTTTCCCATTTACTATAACAACATCCTCAACCCAATCAGCCATCCTGCCATAGCGAACTGCATGCAGTCCTGCAGCATTTGTCGCGATCATTCCACCAATCGTTGCTGAGCGGTGACTTCCAGGAATAACCGGTAAAAATAACCCTTCAGAGTGCAGGGTGCGGTTTAGGTGATCTAAGGGTATGCCGGCATCTACAACGATTTGTTTTGTTTGAATGTCAACGGGGCCCAAGTGCCGTAAGTGTGCGGAATCGACGACAACCGAGTTTTGCGGTGTTGCTCCACCACACAAGCCTGTACCGGCACCTCGTGGTACCAAGTCAATTCCAGTTTCTGCAGCCCATTGAGCCAGACGAACAACATCGGTAACTGTTTCTGGCCAGACGACTGCCTGGCACCCCCCCTGTATCCTTGATGCATCTCGGCTGTAGGCAATCCGGGTTTCTTCGCGAGTTGACACCTGACCTGGTTGGAATAAAGATACAAGGTGTTCCATCGGTTAACGTCTCTCCTCCTGGTTTGATATTAAAGCTTCGCTGAATTCCATCACATGAATATCGCCAGCATTTTCTTTGAAGTGTGCATAACATAGGGGGCAAGCCGTACATAACCGGCTATTTTCCACCTGGGCCAGACGGGCTTGTGCGATCGCGTTGGCGAGCGCCGGGTAATTTGATTTCACCCCGCCGCCTGCACCGCAGCATAAGCTCATGGTCCGGTTATCGGCCAGTTCAACTACCTGCCAGCCAGCCTGATCAAGGAGCCGGCGTGGTTCCTCATAAATATCTGACCATCGACCGAGATGACAGGGGTCGTGGTAGGTGAGCGATAGCTTTTCATCCGGTTTGAATTGATCGGGTGGTTTCCAACCCTTTTCAGACAAAACCTGCGTCGTGTGATATACATCGAGCTGGTATTCGTATTTCAATGTGTGATAACAGCCAGGGCAGTTGGTGATGATCTTGTTGACGCTGAAGCGAGCAAATGTCTCCAGGTTTTTGGCTTTTAACTGGTCAAAATCCTGTTTATAGCCCGCCCGCCGGACTGGACTGCCACAGCACTGTAGTTCACCAGGAAGAACGATGAAATCGATTTTCGCTTGCCGCAGCAATCGTTCGTAACGCTCTTGTACCTCGGGCAGAGCGTAGCGGGTAACGCACCCTGGGTAATAAAGGGTGTTTCCGCCACTTAACTTCATCAGCCATTTTTTGAGCATTCGATTATCCTTCTGGCTTTTGGATGGTAACGCGAAATTCTGCTTCAGCCTCTGGTTGGTTCGGATCATTGCTGCGCAGATAAATGATGCGTTGGATTTCGCCAAACAAGTTGTCTTCAGCCGGGTCAAATTTAACCCGTAATTCAGCCGATTCACCGGGCGGGATAGTGCTTTTTTCCAACTCGGCTGTCGTACACTCGCACGAAACGCTTACTTTTTCAATAACAAGATCTGCGTTGCCAGTGTTCCTCACTTCAAAAACAAGATCGATCAGTTGCTGAGGTTGAGTCCCTAAATCCTGCAGAGGTGGCTCGATGTTGATCTTCGGAGCCTTATTGCTACAGGATGAAAGAAGACCTGCGACGAGGAGCACCAGCAGGCACAGAATCGGTCGCAAACGAGATAGTTTAATTTGCATAATATGCATTCAGAAATCCTTTATAGGCTAAGGGCTGGTTTCCACTGGATAACCGGCTTTTTCCCAGGCTCGATAACCGCCCAAAATGGGAGTAACCTTCTTGAAACCGTTGTCTAACAACATGCGCGCCGCACGGGCGCTCGATTCTTCGGCCGGTCAGGTACAGTAGGTAATGATCCAGGTCTCAGTGCCAATTTTTTTCATTTGATCTTCTAGCTGAGCTAGGGGGAATGATTTTGCTCCTAGAATGTGTGAGTTAGTGTAAGAGTCAGCGTCGCGGACATCAATGAACACGGCTGCCCCACCCTGGAAAGCTGTAAAGGCATCTTTTAGGGTAACCCGTGGAATTTCTGGGAAAGTCTCTTCCTCGGAAGTCAATGGCTGTGGAGCTTGGGATACGGTTCTAAGATTGGTGTTGATATATATCGCTGATAAAATGAGCACAGTACCTATCCCTATTGTTAGAAGTGGTAAAACAGGTCGTTTTTTCATAAGATCTTTTTCCCGATTGAGAATCCAAATGTACAGCCACCAGTATCGAACAACAAAAGTTCTGGTAACTGGTGGTGTACGTTAACGTAACCACAAGCCTCGATGAAAATTCAAACGAGGATTTTAAACGTTAACTATTCAGTTGTATTAAGCAATTGGGGGGTGTAGTATATCAAATACAAGACTAAGTGCCAAAGCCGGATTACCTGGCGAAGAACAACTTGGCTTTGATGCCATTTCGACTATCAAAGAATGGGGCACCCATGTGCCCACTTGTAGTGTGCACGCCAAGCAATCGGTATCTCCGGCAGAGCTCGTGTTTTCCTGTACAGTACAGCATTGGGTTGGCGCTGAGATATGGCCAGCCAGATTAATGGCGGTTAGTATTAATAGCATGATTAACAGGGATCGTTGGACTGGTGTAACCATAGTGTTGAGAAAGTTTATCTTGCTTTTCTTGCATTGTCAATTCTATTCTATGCATTCTTTTTTACGCTGTGCATCCTAAGCCGCAAAAACGGTTAAACCTTCCCGGTGCGGGTGGGGCATGATGTTATCTTTAGCCACTCTGGGGCCAATTTATTCATTTGTTTATACCGAAGTTGGTATCCACCCGGATGGAGCTCTTGCGCGAGCCACTGCCCCTGATCCAGATATCCCAAAGGATGTAGCCGGTGCGAAGTGGTATGAAGTGCCAGAGATTTGGTGGAATACGGTTGAAAGGTTATCCTGGACGATGGTGGGTAAGCCGGCAACGTATGGGTGTAAGTTTAGGCCAGTGAAATAGGCGGATGAATTTCAAAAAATTATTCTATCGTTGCTCTGTGTGCTATGTGTTCATTCACCCTTGAATAATTGTTTGATTAATCTTGCCCAGAAATTCTGCTCAGACTTATTCTCCATAGGGCTAGCCGAGGTTGGGTTTATACTTTTCTCAACCGGTAATTCATCCCCGCGATAGTGCTGTTTATGCATCTGAGTCTCATATGTTTTTTGCAAATTGATCTCTTTTTGAGACCACCTCGGTGCCCATTGGACACGGTCTTGCCTGATCCAGTAATGGGATCGACAGGGAAGGTTCCAATTACCAATGGATGGGTAAAGAGAAATGGTCTCCCCATCAAATGTCATCTGCCAGCTGGTAGGTGATAGTGGAGTTACTACCTCTTCACCACAGCCGCAGCAGCATTTATGGACTGCTGTTGCGTATTGAATGGAAACATAAACTATGCCATCTTGAAGTTGGTGATGGTCGGGAATAAACTCGACAAATTCGTGGGTAAGGTGCTGATTACGCTTCATAGTTGATCTTGGCTGTTCAGCTGATTGACATTGATATCATAAGTAGTATGGTTTTCACGCTCTAAATCTTGGTAGAAGCCGCATAACTTTTTCCACTTGTGAACGGCTAGGGCGGCATTAAGGGCGTTCAGATCTGCTACCTGAATATTCTGGGCATAATCATCGTTTTCGTTGCCGTTGACAAAGGGTATTTTTTTCTTGATGTGATCCCGTTTGTCATTGGTACTAGCCGTCACCCGTAACATTCCAAGAAGTTGATTATCTACCAAATATAAACTCATACCCACATCGATAAATGCCATCCCCCACTCCACTAATTTGTCCACGATCCCCCGCTTGTCGAGACCTCTATCCATACAGAGAAAGACAAAATCCATTCCCTGCAACAACGCCACATTTTCCAGAGTGATGAAATCTGGGTGAGGAATAATGTGACGGTGCATTTGGGAATACTGGCTTGCAAAATAGTCTACCTTCGTCATTTGCTTTTCCAGGTCCTCGACAGCTGGTGCTCCCGGGGAGCGAAAGGCGTTATGGTTTAAAAATTTATCACCATCAAATATGTGAATCTCCTTGACAGGAGTTTTTGCCAGTAAGTCCAAAACATACGACCCAGTTCCACCTACACCAACAATCGCCACCCGGTTTACTGCTAATTTATCAGAGACCTCACTGATTCCCGCTCGGCTGGAGGCGGTGTCGTAATAATTGAACACCGATCCGTCCTCTTCCTCGGGAAGCATGACCGGGTAAACTCTTGCGGTCACGTTGGACTCTAGATGCTGGGCAGGCCCGGAAAGGGCGGTTTCGTAAGTTTTGACCTTCTCGTAGTAATCCTTATATGGCTCGGTTGGGCAACACGAGAAATAGTAGTTGATTGCTATACCACCTACAACCTGGTTCTGGGAATTGTTGACAATCTGGGTGATGGGTTTCCCGATGTGATCGCAAGGGTGTTCCCCGGCAAACCAAGCGGTGTGATCGGGAGGTTTGGCAGCTTTATTCCCCGCCTGGTTTAACCCCATCACAAGAGTCCCATACTTGATTTCCTTATTGTTATTCACATAAGGAATTTGCTCAAGAACGAGAAAGCCCGGATTGATTTTAAGAGCATATCCTTCATCACGCAGCCGCTTGAGGTCTGGACTATGATCGATGAGTTTCTGAGACATTGAATACCATGCCATCCTTTACTTTTACGGTGTCACCGGCTTCCAAGCTGCCCTTCTTGTTGCCCTCAGCCCTGGAATAGTCGACGAGATAAAGGTAGGTGTCCTCCATGTGTGGGTGTTCAAAGGCCAAGGCTACGACCTGGGCATAGGAGATTTCCTTCTCTGTCCACTCGTTCTGCCGACCATTGACTATAATTGTGACTATCTTTTTTGCTTTTTCCATTTTATTTTTTCCTTTTAATATTTGGTGAGCATCAAAGTTGCTGTTGCTCTTGTATAGTATTATTGCGTCAATCAGTTAATACCGACATCTGACAGTTTTTTGCCATTTTTACTAAAAAGCAAATATATCGGTATTAACAAATTAAGCACCTCTCTATATGGTTGTTCACATCAGTTTGACGTAAAATTATGCAGAGATTTTTTCCTTCTCAGAAATAGTGAATCGACCGCGTAGAGGGAGGTTTCGTGAACGCATATAAGAAACAGCTATTACTTGATTTTCCTTGGGGTGAGTGTTATCCAAAACTCGTTGCCTTTGCTGAGTGGCGTATTCAAGGCATGCGATGGAATTCGGGTGTCGTGCCTATGGGACACACTGCAGAATCTATCATTCAAGAAGCTATTGCCAAAACATTTAGTGAAGAACGGAATTGGAAACCTGAAGAAGGCGACCTCCTCATGTGGCTTAAGTATGTAATAAAAAGTGAGATTAGCCATTTGGCTGAATCTATAACTAATAGACTCGAGGTTCCCCTTGATCCCGATGACGGTAGCGACTCTAAGGATGATGAGCCGGAATTCAAGCAAGCGCAATCCTCTGCGCAAGAATTTTTCATCACCTCTCCAGAAGAAATCGTTATAAATGCAGAAACTGAGGAATTGAGGATAATAGATGCAAAATCAAAAATCGACGCCCTTCTAGAAGCAAGTTCAGGTTACCCAGAGCTTGAGGAAATTGTCTACACAATCCTAGATGGGAAATGTGGTCCAAAACCACGGGAATTAGCCCAGATATTAGGCAAACCCGTGGAGGAGATTTACCAAAACCTGCGGACGTTACGTCGCAAATCAGAGAAAATCAGATCGGAGGTTCGAAATGAACGATAATAAGTCAAAACGCACAGATGTAGATATTGCGTCTGAATTTGATCGTTTATTCGACGAAATTCCAGAACCGAATACTGAAGAAGAAATAAGGGCATTCCTGGAAGAAGCGAATTATGATGTAGAGAAATTGAAAACTGCTGGTGCAATATTTGTCAGAGACCTGATTGCAAGTAATTGGCGATTTGCTAATATCCAAGATATGCATGACGTCACTGAAGAGATAAACGCAGTACCATTAAGGAAAGGATGGAACCGCGACCAGATAACCTCAGCGATAAAAAAAATAACCATTGCACTTGGTACGACTGGAACACAACCAACTCTTGCTTTCCGTAATCTAGATAGGTTATCGGATTCGGATTTAATTACAATCCTTCAAGAACTAGAGTATACAGCTCACCAAAATGGCATTACAACGGATCTGGATTAACAATACAATGAGTCGACCTGAAGATATTGCTAATCATGTTCTTGATAGGCTTAATATTAGAATCGAAGAGGATCTTCTCCTTCTGGACGAAATTGTTAATGCACGAGGAGCTTTTATTCACGAATGCTCTATGGAAGGCGCAGAAGCTCGCCTTCTGATTGGTCCTGGTAAACCAATTATTTCGGTTTCAACTTCTAATTACATCAACCCCTATCGACGTCGGTTTAGTATTGTGCATGAGTTAGGTCACCTTGAAATGCACCGAGGTAACGGTTTAATGCGATCTTGCACAAAACTGGATATTCAGGAAATGCCAGCTGGAAACTCAGTCGATGCAGAACAAGAAGCTAATCAATTTGCATCGGCCTTTTTAATCCCTGCACGATTCGTTGAGCGTCCCTTTGCGGAAAGTGCGCCCTCCTTCGAACTTATTTCTGAATGGTCTGAAAAGCTCCAAACATCCCTGACTGCGACTGCCCTCCGATTCACACGCTTCTCACTTGAGCCTGTTGCTGTCGTTTATTCCTTTCAAGGCAAAATCCAGTACTTCCAACCTTCTTCTGAATTCATGGAACTTGGAGTATTTCCGGATGTCAATCATCCGGTAGGTTTGAATACGGGTGCGAGGATGTTATTCAATAGGAAAGAAGTATCTCGCCAATGGCACGAAGTTCGAGCTGCAGAGTGGTTTCGAGAGAATAGAGATGCCTTTGATCGGGGGGATACGATTAGAGAATTGTCCATTGGGATGCCAAATTATGATGCTGTATTAAGTCTATTGTGGGTAAATGAGCCCCTGGGACAAAAAGATGATTGGTAAGCTCCTTTGTAGTTATCAAAAAGCTAACCTCTGGTATTTAATAAACTAGATTATGATGATAGGGACGATTGTGCTGCCATCACTTATGGTAAAAGGCAAGATAGCTCTTCGAAAGGTTGATTTGAAAACTTATGCAAAGTTACTGTATCAAAAGTCCATAGATCTGGAAAAGAGAGAGTCACGGCCATGAATGATCTTGCGTAGGTCGTTTACCCAAGGTTTATCGTGGTCAGGACCGTGCAGGATAGGCATAGTTTTGTAAAGCACCTCCGAATATTCTACATCGAGTTTCTGAACAACGTGATTGTTTTTGTGAGGAATCGTCAATGGAAAATACTGGTAAGAATGTTGTTTAAGAGCCTCACAATTGCGGCATAAGGCTAACATAGCTCGTAGACCTCGCAACCGCCAGGAACAACCTCTGCCTTTCATGCGGTGAACTACCAGTTTATCTACGTTGCCCTCAATACCTCCCAGATAGGCTGGAAGATCAATTCCGCGATGTTCCAGATCGAGTAAACCATCTTGATTGTTGTGGACGTAGCTAAAGAATTCTTTGAGCTTTTGTTTTTCTCTGCCTTCAGACAGTTCAATACGTTGACTCAAATCTTGTGTTACCGAAGAGAATCCTTCGTGTCTTAGCCGTGAAACAATTTGGGCAGCTTCAGCCTGGTCATGGAAAGTGCGTCTGGCTGCCCTGCGCAGATGAAACCGATCCAGAATGAACTCTTGCGATATCTCCATGCGATCAAAGCTGTGTCGCACCCATTGATTGCCATCTCCACCACTGATCAGCATCTTTGTCTCACTGAGATCATAATAAAGATGTGATTCTCGAACAATCTGCTCTTGCCACTGCTCTGAATTCAACCCGATTGCAGTAATACAGCGCTTGTTTTCCAATCTATATCGATCTTTTCCGATCTGTTTCCGACCTGTGCTGATGGTTGCCACCCGAACCTCTGCCGACCTACGTTGTTCTCGTTGCAGATGTACCCAAACTCCATCACTCTCACCATACAGTACTGGCGCTTTGATCTTACCTCCTTCAACGAGTTTTCCATGTTCAAACACTCGTCTCCGTTCGGCTTCTTCACCATCGGCTATTCGATTCCCAGTATTCCATGCCATCCGCTGAACTGCGCTGTGGCTGATGGGAGTCTTGATCAAATAACTCAACTGACTCGCTGCCAGCCGATAAGTTCCCTTGCAAGCCAACGAGGCTCCCATTTCTTGAACTCGTCCACTCATGCGGCCATATTTCTCAATTCCCAACAATTCATCCACCGGTTTTCTGCGTTTCCTTTTATCATCCAGATAGATCCGCCTCTTGTATCTCATTGCTCCGATGCTGCTTACCAACCAGCGTTCTTCTGTTCCCACATTATGCCAGCCTTTAGGTACCCTTTCAGATATCCTGTCATCCAATTCTTTGATCCCCATTCCGAGTGCTTCTTGGCCGGTTTCAATTGCAATTCCCTGTATTGTTTCTTCTAGATCCTTGATATTCATTTTTCTTTCAATTTTCTGTTCTCTTTTTGCAACTCTTATTGTTATACTGATTAGGACAGCTTCGTCTGTCATTGAGAGTTCCTTTCTTGTTGTTGTCTCCAACTTCAATAGTGACTGGAACTCTCTCTTTTTTCAATCCTTTTCTATGGGAATTTGTTACTGTAACTTATGCAAATTTCTCCCTTGTAATAATGATGGAATTGGGTATAATACTGTCAACAGAACCCACCACGCCTCTGCTTAGCATGCGCACCGAGGTGGGTCATTTATTTAAGGATGCTTAATCTATATGGCTTTAAAACCAGCTCTGTCTGTTCATGACCAAATAGAATTATTGCGTCAACGAGGAATGACGATTGATGATGAGAAAAAAGCCACCGCTTTTCTTCAGTCCAATCACTACTATCGTTTGAATATTTATTTTCACAAATTTATGGCTTCACCAGATCATTACCAAGATGATTTCAAATTTTCACAGATAATTGCTGTTTATGAAAATGATAGGTGGTTACGGAACAAAATCTTATCGGTACTCGAGCCCATCGAAATTAACACAAGAACTCAGATATCGCATCATTTAGCGCTGACATACGGATCAGATGCGTTTTATCAAGCAAAGATCTTCAAAGACAGCGTGAAATACCAGGAAATTTTTGATAATTTCTCGGTTGAAATTGCGCGTAATAAGAAAGATCCAGTAATTGTTCATCATCAAAAAAAGTATGCGGGGGTTTTTCCTATTTGGGTTGTGGTTGAGTTTTTCTCATTCAACACTCTCTCCAAGCTTTACAAAAACCTTTTAGAGCCAGATAAAAAAATCATTGCACAAGGCCTTTACAATGCGAATGATTACTTATTTGGACAATGGTTGCATGTATTGAGTATTCAAAGGAATATTTGTGCTCATTATGGTTATTTATTTCGGCGGGAGTATCCCATTAGGCCAATCATAGCTAAATCCTTCAAATGGGATCCAACCCAAGACAACCAACTCTTTGCGCTGTTTCTTGTAATGCGACGATTATCAGATCGCAACTTATGGCTTACTTTTATTCAGAATATTTCTGATGCTGAGAAAATCAGGCCATTTTTTGATTTACGGGATTATGGATTCCCCACAGATTGGCGTTCCTATTTGGTCTAAATTTCCATTCAACACACTCTTCCCCCTTAAGACTCTAGAGGAACGATGCAGATAGAACGGAGCGCACACCGTTCTATTTTTCATTTCCTCTCCGTTGAGAAAACCAGATGCTTCCATCCTTTCCTGCGCGCTTCCCATTTCGTAATCCGTGGAGATTCGTCAGGAAAGAGTTGTAACTTAACCCACTTAAAGCAAGATTGATTTCTCCCTGAATTGCTCTCTGGCAATTCAAGTTGTCGCAAAATACATACAGGTTTCCATTTGAAGCTTCATAAAACTTCATCCATTTCGTTTTTCGGGATATTTGATCCTTACTCACATCCCGTTCTACTTCGACGAATATTACCTCTCCTGTTTTTGGATCCACAGCAATAATATCTGGGATATAAGTTTCACCATTGGATAAATTAATAGTTTGTGCCCGTCCTCGGATTTTATAACCTTCATATACCAGGATTTCCCCGGCCTGAATATTCAGAATGGTATGCTCCGGTGAAGAATGGTGTCTTATTAGGGCATCAAATTCATTCTCCTTAGGAATTTTTCCAGTTAATACCTGGTATGCAGCTTGACCATCGCGAGTCAAATGCAGCACTGCAGGCTGATTTCCACCAGAACTGGATCCTTGCTCAACAACGCCATTTATCTGTTCAACCAGGATTGGGACTTCATTTCCTTCCGGTGACATTAACCAATTCAAGGCTTCATCCAGGTTTTTGTTTGCAGCTGATAAGGAAAGGCGATTTGCCATCTGCTTTATGATGGATGGTCGTAAAGCAATCCCCATTTCACCCATCACAAGAATTGCCGCTGATGTTTTTTCAAAGTTCTTGGACGACTGCCAGGTTTTTACCCAATCCGGAACAGGCGTAAGGCCACTCGATTCTTCAGTATCTGTTTTTTGGGGTTGAATGTTCTGGGACACATCATCCTTCTGAATCTGCCGAAGGGCAGCTAAGTGGGCTTCTAAGGCAGATTTCTCAGACTGTAATTTCTTGTTTAAATCTTGTGAGGCCAATAACGTTTGTTCCAGATCAGCATATTTCTGACTGAGTTCTTTCAAGCTCTGTTTTATATCAATGGTTCCGTCTGGCTTTTTCATTTTTGAAGCATTACCCTGCATAGCACGCAGCCGGACATGAATCAAATATGCCAGGTCATCATCGCTAAATGATTCCAATGGTCGGGTCGCTTTTTCGCAGGATTCATCGTAATCCTGATCCAGAAGCCTTAAAAGTGCGACAAGATGTTTATGGGCATTTTCCCATAATTTCTGAGCATTTGCTTGCATTTTTTGCTCGTGCTCCTCGCTTTGCCCGATGATTTCTCTGGAGATTCGAGTGGACTGATTGCGTTGGAATTCTTCTAACGTGAGATCAACCACTTGTTTTTCTCCAATTCCGATTTCATCTGCCGAGCATCTTCAAGTAATTGGATAGCCTGGTCCTGATTTTCTTGCTCTGGCGCGCTGACCCACTGTAGAGCGCTTCGAGCAGCTTCAAGATAACTCAGCGTTGTTGAGAGCATTTGCTCATGCATCCCCATGCCAATTGGAGGTACTCGGGTCCGATCAACCTGTTGAGCAAGTTCAACAGCATGTTGGAGGGTCTGTTGGGCAGATCTGGACTGTGAAAAGAGATCGCCTTGTTGGTCAGCAGCAATAATGTGAGCGATCTCGCCATCTAATGTGTTCAACTCAGATATCCATGATTGTGCGGACTTTCTGTAATCTTCAACTGCTTTGACCTCCGGCAAGAGAAGTACCGGTTTCCCCTGGTCATCCAATGGGGAAACGAACGCACCAATAATGGTAAAAAACACCGCAAGACCGAACAGTATCCAACCAAGCTTTTGCAGTTGTTCTTCAGAAATCTGGATTTCCGGTTCAGTAGGATTATTCACTGTCATGACCTAATTCTCCAACTTCAAGGATCTGTGTGATGATTTCCAGATCGGTTACGGAATTTCGTTTTCCACGTTGTTTTAAATCTGCGATCACTTGTTTTCCGCGTTCATAATCAATATTGCGGATAAATTCAACTCGTTCGGCAACGACTTCAAAAACAGGAGTCGTCGTGTTTGGCCGGTAGCGTAGTTGAATATGCCCTTCAACACCAATCCGGCTGCCTTTCTGAACATGTCCGTACACCAATTCAGCCAGGGTGCCATAAACCAGCACTCTTAACCCCTTCACCGGTTTTGATTCCGGGCTGCCGTCGATCATCAGGTACAGGCGAACATAAGGGATAGGGTCCTGATTCTGGGGACGCAGATAATCAAAATAGATATCCCCGGTGATGTCGCCCCGTTGCCACGTAAGATTTCCTTGCGCCATAATTTGTTGTCTCCTTTTATGAATGTTTGTTTGAATTCGATAGTCCACAAAGTGCGTCTGGTTTAATTGCTCATCCAGCCTGGTGCCTCCTCGAAATCCAGAACCAATCCCAGCGCATCTGCTAAAAGCCGGATACGATCCCTTTTCACCTCTGCAAAAAGCCGTCGCCAATTTTGATCTGTTGGGGAATAAAAAGTGAACGACTGCTCTATCAGGCGGGCAAGATTTCGCGGCTGTAATTCAGCCAGGCGTTCACTCGCTCCGCCGGCTCCGATTCTGGGGTTCTCTTTTAGCTTGGCGATGGCCAGGCTGTATGGATTCTGGATGTTGGGTTGGGAAGCGCCATGAATGATCCAGGATACAAAAGGTAAAGCGTTCTTTTCTTGATCGAGTAAAGCTTGCCGATTTTTCTTGTCTGCGCGTGCCAACAATTTATCCAATGACCAATTTCCACTCGAATCAGTCACTACCGCCACCGATTGACTGGTTGGATCGTTCAGCAAAATCGATGTATCTTGGGTAGAGGAGGTATCTTTTTCTTTTGGGAAATCTTTAAAGCTTTTGAGAATCTTTAAAAGGGTCTCAAAACAACCCTTGGCTTCCGGGTCGAGCGTCGCAAAACAATCATTGAGGATACCCTTGAGAGTCTCAGAACAATCCTTGGTTAAATCTGAGAGTCTCAAAACAACCTTTGGTTCTATATTGACAGTCTCAGAACAATCATTGCCTATATTTCTGATCCAAAAATCTAATTCATCCTGAACACCTTGACTTTCTGATTTCACAAGAAGGGACGAAACAGCCTGTTGGATGGCTTGGTGTTGTGGAGTGAGTGGATCAATCCTCTGTACCTTGAATTTCCAACTATAGCTGCCCTCAGAATTGATCCGATGATCGATGCGCTCAACAAAAAGGGCTAATAGATCCTGGAGACGTTGCCGGCGAGAAAATTCATCAACGGTACGATCACTTAATTCATCCTTACGTTTTCCTCTCTCAATCCAGGCTGGAAGCCAGTTCGCCACAACGCGAGCGTTATTAATCCCTAGACGATTTGCGATAGCTTGATATCCACCCTCAATCCAGACTGCATCTCTGATCTCACCTGTCTCATCATTGAAGTAGCACAGATTGCGCAAAACCAGGACAAACATGGCAGCATCTGTTCCGAGAACCGGTAACCAGTTTCTGAGGAAATACCACGTGACCAGGATGAAATCCCCCTGACCTAACAATCGGTCAGCAAGCTGATCTGCCAGGGTCCCAAGTTCTCCGTCGAGCCGGTGACCAATCAATTCCCGGATGACATCCTGAAAGGTATGATAATGTGGAATCATTTTATCGAATTCTTCTTGAGGAAGCCGCGCCGGATAATGCAAGATGTCCTTTGGATTCGCGTTTATAGCCAATTGCAAAGCAGACTGAGGGGAATCCTGGATACCATGAGCCAGTAAGAAAGTTTTCAAGTCTTCTGCATCCCCAGGTGTCAGCGGGGATTCGAATAGTTCATATTTGTTGGAGGACTTTTTGGCTCTCCCTGAGCGCTTATCCACTTCATGATCGGTGTCAATCTTTCTCGCAAACCATCCCAGACTGCTACCGGGTTGTAACAAGCGAAAGAACTGAGCCCGGCTGATCCCAGCCCATTGGCAAATACGCTCAGCGCGAACGGCAACTTTGCAGCTCCCTTTTCGAGCCTTTCCACCGCTCGCCAGGTAATATTCCTGCCACAATGCCATGATCAAGAAAATTATTTGTGATCCGACGTATGGCAGCCAGCGCAGGTAATATACAGGTAAGCGAACTACCCGGCTTGGCTCAATTAGGTAATTCCGGATGGAGCTGTAATGGATATTCAACTCAATGGGACTGTCCTGAGAATCTTCCTGGTCTGGATCAACTTCCTGAGTGAGATCATCCCCATCATCAATTTCCTGGTCACAAACAACGAAACGAACCTTAACCCCTCTGTTCATCACCCCCATTAGGAATCGCTGCAGGGTGGTCGTTAATCGGTTTTCTAACCACTCACGGCCATAGGAATTCATGCAGCCGATTACAAAGGTGTCATCTGAAAATTCCACCAGATGGGTTGGCTTCACCCATGTACTAAAAACCGCCCGCGACATATCCATTTCGAGGTTAGCAATTGCCGCTTGCCAAGCTTTCTCCGGTGAAAATTCAACGACTGCATTCATAAAAGAAATCCCTATTGATAAAAAAATCAATCTCGAATAAAGCGAAATAAAGGCACATTTACAGCCTTTGTTGGAAGAACGGTAGTTATCCCATTCCTTTCAAAAAAGACCCCTTTACGGGCTTCCTGTGGTTTCAACGTCAGCAACTCCGTCTGCGTCAACGTCTGCGGCATGTCAGCAGCACGTCTGCGGCACGTCAGCATGGACGCAGACGTGATCTTTGGAGTGAAAATGAAATTGTTGATTTTCCAGGAACGGTTAGAAGCCATTAGCATCACTCCAGAAATAAAGTCTTCCCTATTGTCTTAGGAGACGGTTGCAGGATTAAGCTTCCATTGTGAAAAGCCTGTGAACCTTCTATAACGAAGAAATAGACAACTTCTCCGACCGGTAAAGTATGCTCCCGTGCGATCGACCGAACTTCTTCCTTTAATGAAGCTGGAATTCTGAATGTCGCTCTTACTTCCCATTGGGGGATGGCTTCTTGGTCTTTCCTGATTTTTTTCTTTTTGGTTCCACCAGCTTTCTTTTCCGGAACTGGGAATGCATCAGCTAGCCATTTATGGTTTGCCGGTTTTTGAGCAGGAAAGATGGTGCTTCCTTCATTGCCTTCAGAGTACAAGGTCATTCTCTGCGCTTTGGGGTACGCTAAAAGTTTGATCTCTCCATTGCGGTAAAGCCTTGCGCCATATTCCAGAAACGCCCTAACAACTTCATCTCTAGGAACCGAAAGAGACTGAGCATCTTTGATAATCAAATCCACAACATGCTGAGGTATTCCCCGGTACGTTACAGTTTCAAGCCGATGAATTTGTTCCCACTTACGGGATCTTTTCTTCCTGAGATCTGCCGTGGGAATTAAATCCAAGGGCTGTCGTTGGATCATCGTGGATTCTTGCTGTTGATTCTCCTCAACCTCGGTTATTGAATTAGGATCACGTAGACCTGTAAATGCATCTCGCCTTGCCATCGTGACCTCTAATATTTCAATACAAGAGTTGCCAAAGCTTTATATTCCTCGGCAGCCCGCGTTTCTGGCGCATGCTCAAAAATGGTCTTTGCCTCAGACCAACATTCACGTAAGACAGTAGCCCGATGAATGGGGGAAAGCACCTTGTCGCTGAATGTTGCCTGCAGATCCTTAAATGAGTCGCGTGACTCATTGGTACTATCAAAAAAGGTGGGTAATATCCCCAGCAATCCCCCTTGCCAATTCTTTTTATCCCTCAAGGTTTGGATGGTCGTAACGGTTTTCGCTAACGAATCTAATGATGCGAATTCAGTTGCCGTAGGAACAATCACCAGGTCAGCCGCCCAGATTGCACGCTCCTGTAAGCCACCCACAGATGGGGACGTATCAAAAATAATGTAGTCAAACCGATCTTTAGTGAATGTTTTCAGCAGCCCTTTTATGTAGGAGATCGGTTGATCCTGGACACTCAACATCATTTGCGCAGCGGAAGTCATTGAGTTGCCTGGAAGCAACTGTAAGAAATCACGACCTGTATCACGGACCCATTGGCGGATAAATGTTATTTCACTTGGAGAGCCTGGTTGGGTTGTCAGGAAATAATACGTTCCCATTTGGCTATCCATACCCAACTTGGTAGCGCACTGTCCTTGTGGATCAAGGTCGATCAACAATACTTGTTTATTTTTCAGCGTGAGAGCATGTGCCAAATTTACGGCGGTGGTTGTCTTTCCTACCCCGCCTTTCTGGTTCGAAATGGTGATGATTTTTGTGGTCATTTGATTTCTCCTTAATCGATAAATTGCAGCTGTGTTCGGCCTTCATGACCATGGACAGAAATGACATCTTCGAGAGTCTGATAAACACCCATGGCATAAGGTTCCCTGAGCCAGTGAATGACTGCCAAGCCACTGCTAAATACAGTTCCTTCTGCTACCTCACCAGTCCCTGAAACTCCGGTGAGATCCTCCACTCGAATCAACACAAATCGACGCATCTGACTGTTTGAAGAAATTTGATTTGGTTTTCGAACCATACTTTCACCTTTAGCTTGGTTTCTACAACCTGTCCGCCGGCTGCGATCACGGATTCTTGGCTTTTTCTGAATGACTTTGGAATTTGTCAGATCCATCAACAAACCATCTTTATAAGTAAGGCGGCATCCTGAGGTAATGTGTTCAAATGAGATCCCTTCCGGCCAGGTTGATTTCTCGTCCCGGTTGAGGCGGATATCGATCATTCGAAATAATCTTCCGAAGAATATACCTGGATCATCGTTATCACGAGTTGGATCCACAATTACTTTCCAAACATAACCTCTATGTTCAATTTGGTTTGCTCTTGATTGAGGTAATAAATAATCAAAATTTTTATCCGACATCTTCAATGACACTCCAGAATTTCAAGGTGCAATGTTGATAAACAGGTGTTCAAATTGGTGGGCAAAGGATAAGAATTGCCACAGGTCATATGCAGGTTTATAAAGATAGTGAACTGTCCAAGAATGAAAATTTCACACGGTATTTAAAGAGAATTATTGGTTTTTCGGATAGAAAACACCAATTAAGCCAATAAAGATTTGAGCCCATTAAACTGGAGCGATTGTGTTTTGAAATTGAAATTAGGATTTGCCTAATCCACATATACAAATATTACAAACATCGATAAACAGTCGCTGCCAGCAATAGGCTAACTTCAAAACACTTAGTTACGCAAGTGAACAAATGTTTCGAATATGCTCCTAACTTTGTGTGCAATTTGCTAAGATGATGCCTGAACAATTGTCTACCAAGTAGATCGACCTGCCCTTGTTACTGTATCCAAACGACCTGATATGGTTAATTTATATTTTTCCCTTCGCGATTTCCTTTATCTATTCATTTACTACAAGAATATCAGTGCAAGAATCCGAAGACAATCTATCAATTTCGATAGGTAAAATACGAAAAACCTAAGGGAATAATTAATAACCACTTTTGATTTGTTTAAATGGCATATTAATATCAATTAAACGTCAAACATTTTTCTGGCGCGTTGAGAAAAAAGTCTCTCCGTTTTTTCAGGTTAATACCTTTTGTTCAAGTTCTGGAAAATCTCTATTTTCTTTTATAGCGGTTTGGTTCAACTTGTGGCTATTACTTCAACGAAGATGAAGAATCAATAATTAAATTGAAACGGGAACTCAATATTTCACAGTAGACTGATTTATTATCATTGGCGTGTTTGGCTTCTTTTGGATGATAAAGACGACTTGCTCATTGATGGAAATTACACGTAAAGCCACGATTGTGCCAGGCGACTGGAGTTGATTAAGGGAAGAGACCGAAAAAAAGTTTTGATCATGTGGGTGGGGAATGATACCCCGCAAACTGTAAATGGGCGGTACACAATCTACCCACTCAACCTACGTCGCATTCTTTTGCAGTGGTTCACAAAAGATTCTTGGAAGTTTTTTTGTTCGCTTATAACTTTGGGTATAAACCGCATTTCCCAGAAGCAGGACAAAATTTCAGACTATTTCCATATAAATGCTCTTAAAGTATCTGCCACCTTTGTGTTCAAAACAGCCGGGTCAAGCTCGGTCAATCCTTTGGTTACTTTGGAAACCCACTTTGTTAGCCTAACATAGGTGTATCTTGTTGAGGTTACGCCTGAAAGCCGACAGAATATGACAAGGTGTTCTATTTGCTTACTCAGTATCACCCCTCAATTCAAGAACTTTGAAATGAGAAACACTCATTTTCGGGATTGGTTGTCGGGGAAAACAATATGCAGGAGTGTTTTTCTGCGTTTCTCAACTTTCAAGACAAACAGGAGGATTGGTAGATTATCAATTGATGTTTCACCAGTAAGATGCTGATCATCAACAACTTACTGGTTGCTCAAACAAATTTTCTAAAAACATTTTCAGTATTCAGATTTGATTTTAAAAAATCATACTTCCAACTACACCATTTTTTTTGAGATTGTCTGCAAATTCATCCCTGCAACCTTTTGCACAAAAATAATAAGTTGCGCCTTCATGTTCCAAAGTGGCTGGCGCCTTCTCGCGTTCGACTGACATACCGCAAATAGGATCAATCGCCATAGACATCATTTCTTTAAATTGTCCATCCTCCAACCAAAGTATACGGTCGGCAATGTCTTTGATTCTTTGATCGTGAGAAACTATTATGACGCTACGATTTTGTTCTTTTGCAATATTACGTAAGAGTTTCATGATTTCGTGGCCGATCTTTGAATCGAGGTTAGCCGTCGGCTCATCAGCTAAAATCAATGCCGGGTCATTGATGAGTGCTCTTGCTATTGCTACACGTTGTTTTTCCCCTCCAGATAGCTTACGGGGATGAAAATAAAGGCGTTCACCGAGTCCGAGACCGTTAAGCAAATCGATGCCCTTTTTACGAGCAAAATTTCTTTTCATTCCCGCCAACTCTGCTACAATCGCAACGTTTTCCAAAATAGTCAATGCGGAAAGAAGATTGAAATCTTGAAAAATGAAACCGAACTGCCGCAAACGTATTTCGGGTAAATGGTCTTCAGCAAAAGCGCTGATTACATCACCATTAAGACGGATCTCACCTTCAGTTGGCTTGAGGATTGCTCCCAGCATTGAAAGCAGTGTTGTTTTTCCTGATCCTGATGGTCCCATTATTAGCACGATTTCACCTGGTGCCACAGAGAGCGACACATCGCGAACTGCATTAATTTCAGTTATTCCCTTGCCGTATCGTTTGGTTACGTGTGAAACACGCAATGTAGAAGATGTCATTTTATTTTCCTCGAAAAACCATCGCTGGATCTAGTCCTGCGATTTGCTTGATAGGTAATATGGCAGAAATAGCTGCTATGACGAGTGAAGCGCTGCTCACTTTTAGCAGTGAAACACCACTGATAGCTAAAGTCAAGTTCAATCTCAGGTAGGTTAGGATGATTGAAAGCAGAAAAGTAATCATGATTCCCAGCGCAAGCCCGATCAAAACACTTAAAAGCGAGTAAGATATTACTGTTTGGTAAAGGTGTTTGTTATGAGCCCCTAATGCTTTAAGCACACCATATTCAGACCTGTGAGCCAATGTGGAAGTGTAAACGGTTAAAGCCATTACTGCCAACCCTATGAGGAATCCGATAAAGTTCATCATCGTTATCACTTCGGTACTCATGTCTTTTACTACACGGCGTTCCTGGGAAGAAAAATCGGCTGTAACCTGGGCTGTTACATTTTTAACATTTGCCTCGATCTGTGCTGCTATATCCGAGGAAGATTTTTCAGGGTTGATTTTTATTAGCAAGTAGCTGATTGAATTGGAATTGCCCCAGAGCTTAATAAAATCGGATATCGAAATAAATGCCACAGAATTTACCAGGTTAGTGGTTTCTTCAGATAGACCTACTACTTTAAATTTTCGACCAAGAATTTCAACGTCATCACCTATCCCAATTTTGGATTTTTGAGCGATGTTCCGATCAATAATTGTTTCGCCGGTTCTAGGGTAACTACGACCTTCAAATAGTTTCCAAGGTCCACCCATTGGGGCATTTTCTGGCAAACCAATTATGTATGCAAGGTTGCGTTCTTTTCCACTCACAACCATATTAGTAAGATAAAGAATAGGCGTTACTTTCTCAATTCCAGGTATTTCTTCAACATCCGTGATAACGCTACGCGACATAGATGAGGTAGTCATGTGCATATTGCGAACACTTTTTTGCGAAACGAAAATATCTGCCCCGCTGTTGTCAATATACGCAGTAATCTGCCGCTCAACACCAGTAAAAACAGCATCTAATGAAAGTATTAACGTCATTGCCAGGGCTACTCCGCCAACCGAGATTATGAAACGAATTTTATTTTGAAAAAGGTTGTGAAATGCTAAACGAATCATTTTTGAAATACCTCAGCAGGAGCTAATTTGGCTAAAACACGGGTTGGTATAAATGCTGCAAACAAAGCCATGCCAACACCAGCCAAAATCGCCCACAAGACGTCTAATGGATCAAAGAGGATAAGGAATTGTGGTCGAATTGCCATGATCCAATTGCCAACACTAAAAGCCAATAATATGCTTAACAAGGCACCTATTAATGATGTGACAAAAGCTTGTGTTATTACAACCTTGTATAAAATTTGGTTTGCTGCACCAATAGCTTTAAGGACACCATACTCGCGTTGGCGTTCTACGGTGGCGGTATAAATTATCAGTCCGACAATCATCGTTCCAACCAAAAACGATATGAAAACCATTAACTTGATTGGTGCCGAAAATACTTTAGCAAAAAGCCTGATATCGTTGTCGGCGATTTCATTTTTGGTGATAGCGTTGATACCAGATATTCGATTCAAATTTTTTAATAGGTTTCCTGTTTCAATGTTTTTTTCTGGTGTAATCAGTAGAAAACTTATCGCACCAGGGTTGCGAAGTAACTTTTTAGCAGCGGAAATTCTGATGAAGAAGAAACTTGTCATCCAGGATGTCGTATTTTCTGAGAGGCCAACAATTGTGAAATCCTGTCCTAAAATTTCGAATTTATCACCAATTTGCAGGTCATTCCGTTTGGCAAGCACATCATCAAATACCATTTCTGTATCGGTCATTGGTTCGCGTCCTTCGCGAATTTTCCAAGGACCTCCACCTTGATTCGGGTCATATCCGATCAAATACGCAGGTAATTTTTTACCACGCAGATCGAAAATGACGAATTGTGAAAGAATGGGAACCACGTCGTTGACTCCATTCACCTTTTTAACATCCTCAAGTGCGTTTACGGATAGCAGAGATGTGGCTCCGAGCAAATTATCAACACCTTTTTGAGCAATGATTAGTGAACCGGTTGAATTATCTATATAAGAAGTTATTTGTCGATTCATGCCTGCCAAAAACCCATTGAGCAAAAGAATCAGCATTATTGCAAGAGATACACCCCCCACGCTTAATAACAATCGTGTTTTATTTTGAATTAAGTTGCGGTGTGCGAGAAACATTTTGACCTCATCGATTTTGGATTGTTACATTCGGATTGTAGCATTTGCCGCTGAATGAAGCTTCAGCAGAATAGCCTTTTGAAAGTAAGCATTTTTGCCTGTTTTTTGAGAAAAAAGATAGAAGGTACTTAAAAAACTTTCTTTATTGTGTATAAATTTATTCTGAAGTGAATTTTTTTAACTAAAAAAGAATCGCGGAATAGATGATTTAGATTATGATCAATGAATCAAAAATTCTTAATTTCCGTAGATATTTAACGCAAAAAATGATGGGAAAAGCCTTACCCCACCTGTTCAATACCTTTTTCCTATCGCTGTGTAGCATCTTATTCAATTAGGCAAATCTTATTGTTGTGATTTTGTTCGGAATAGGATTTAGCTTATTAAATTTCTCACCGTAAATTGAACTTGATTTAATCGAAAGCCAGATCACACTTTTTCTGATTAGTTTAAACAATCTTTACCATGGCTTTACATTTTCTTTACGTTTGTTGGTTATACTCAAATGATTGAAAAGAGGAAAAAATGTGTGGTGGTCGTAATATCAATATTAATAAAATACTATTACCGCTTCTGGCAGAAGCAGGCGGTTTTAGGACGCAAGTGCAAGAACCTGTTAGTCACAACTTAATGACCTGTCCGAATTGTAATTCCAGGATAGAAAAAAGTTACACATGGTGTCCAGTTTGTGGTTCACCGCTAAAACCTACTCCATGCGCATATTGTGGTCAGCAACTTTCAATTACAGATAAGCACTGCAAGTATTGCGGAGCGCCTCGGCAAGTTCACAAGAATTGGTAAGTTCGGTCCTTCAATTCTATGCCTTGTTTTTAAACACGCTTTCCTTTAAGTATAAAAAATTTTCATAACGAGTAAGGTAATTCGTTGTTAAACTACTGATCTTATCTATCGAGCATTCACTGACCGGTGAATTTTTCTTTAAATAACCCTTTTTAAGGAATTAACCTTATTGAGCATAATTGCTTAATAATTATCACGCATGATGGCGCATGACAATGGTTACTCGTTCGAATATGATGAATTAGCACTTTCGAACGAGGATTTTGTATGATTACTCAAAAAAGAATTTTATGGCCGCTTGGCTCAGGATTGGCCGGAATTTTTATGTTGACAGCTTTATATTTTGGCATCGTAACCCTTGCTGAAAGCTGGCAGCATGCCCTTGATCTGTTTTGGCAAGACCGGTGGGTCGTTTTTCCGCTTATCTTGGGTTTCGGCATCCAGATGGCATTATATGTCATTCTGAAAAAAAGACTGTTTATTCCGGTTGACAATATTGGACCTTCAGGTGCCCTCGCTGGTGTAGGGGGATCTACATCTACTGTTGCCATGGTGGCATGTTGCGCGCATCACGTTGCTGACGTCTTACCGATTTTGGGGTTAACCGCAGCCGCAACTTTCCTCGCAGAATATCAAATGCTATTCATGATTGTTGGACTTGGAATAACTTCGATAGGGATTATTGTGATGCTTATCATTCTATTTCGAGAACGTCGCAAAGCGATGCAGCAATTTGTCCTGAATAAGGAAATACCATGAAGCCTCAAGCGGCAGTTTTGCAATTTCCGGTAAACCGTTTTAATAATGCATTTTCAAATTCTCAAACCACATTTGGGATTGAGCTAGTTGCTTGTTTGCTTCAAATTAAAAGGCGGTCTGCTGTGAATACCAAATGTAAGGTGGTCGCAAATACGGCAAATTTTAAGGCGAATACCTTCTCAAGAATTGATCAACGAAAATCTCTTGAAACAAAGGTTTTTATAAAAAGTTTGGTTTATTCAATTTGTGCGTCAGCTTTTAAGTCGAATTTGGAATTGCAGATTGCGAAATTTCTTTTTTACATGACGGTTATGAGATCACTAATTCAGCTCCCGGAAAAACTGTACAGACAAATTGGCTCTACTGGTTTAGGAATGAGTTCAAAGGCAATTTTACAGGCAAGCGATCGAATACTGTATATGAGAATAACCTCTACTTAAATACAGAACTTTTCAAAAATTATTTATATTGCCATGAGTTTATGTTATCTGGAATAAATGAATAACTAAAATGAAACGATTTTCATCTTATTTTGCAATTTCATCAGGACTTATATTGATCTTTGGTTCGATTGGGTTTTTGTTGTTTTCTTTATTCCACGCAGAACCTGCACCTGCCGCTTTGCCAATGCAGCTCGCCGGAAATTCGCTATATCGTCATTCCACCGGTCCTCAAGCCGCATCTGAGATAGAACGCTTGCATGGGAACCAATTTCCAATAATTTCTGCGGCTTCTGGTATTTATGGTTCTGAAAGTCAGATTAACCTTTGGGTGTCTGGTTTTTCAAACGAGAAAAAAGCTGCAATTATTTTGAATTCAATGAAAAAACAAATCGGCATAGGCAAATCGCCATTCACTCCAGTTAATGAACGAAAGGAAGGAAAACGGTTTATTTATGAAGTTGAGGGCATGGGAAAAAAACATTTTTACTTTCAATCAAAGAACCTGGTAATTTGGCTTGCCGTGGGAGAGCCAATGGCTGAGCAAGCTTTAACTCAAACTTTGAGTTTTTTCCCTTAAAAAGTAACTATGTCCCTGGAAGAAAAATATTTTGCAAAAGTTTATTTTAAAAATGGCATTTTTCAAATTTGAGTAAGGAGAATTTTCCTATGAAAAAGAACTATATGTGGATTGTCATGATAGCGTGCTGCTTGATTCCAATTGTTTTGCTTGGAATGGTTTTTTTGTTCAAAGTTCCATTAAATTCATTGACTTTATTTGGCATCATATTGATTTGCCCTTTGTCACACTTTTTAATGATGAAGTTTATGCCTCATGATGAGCATCATACCCATGCAACATCAGAAACCTCCCAGCCCCAGAAATCCGCAGTAAATCATGAGACTGAAAAAAATTAAGCAAAGGAGTAAATATGGAACAAAATAAAGAAGAATTTGGTGAAAAAAAATGGTTTTTCCGGCAACAAATTTTTCCGATGATTTTAATGTTTGTTGGTATATCGCTTGTAATTTTTGGCGCTTTTTTAATCATTAGCTCTATGTCATCTGGCGTGGCAAAAAATTCAAAAATTTCTGAAATAGTAACTGATCAACCTGTTCATATAATTCACGAGATGGAACCTTTCGACCCAAATTCGATTCCATATTTACCCCAAGGCGGTCCGCAGCCCCATATATATGCTTCAGAGAGTTTTTACAATTTTGGAAAAGTTAATGCTTCCGAAATTGTCCAACATGAATTTGTAATTTACAACGATGGTGAGGCACCTTTAACAATCAGCCGCGCTTATACAACATGCGGATGTACCACAGCGGATCTTTCTGCTACCATAATTCCTCCCGGTAAGGCTGCGCGGTTAACGTTGGTTTTTGATGCCGGTTTTCATAAAGAGGCCGCTGGAACGACTGTAAGGCGGGGAGTGGTCATTGAAAACAACGATCCCAATAATTCTCAATTTGAAATATGGACTCAAGCATCAGTCAGGGCAGAGAATTGATGGAGGAGGCCACAGTGAATGTTGATTCGCAAGAACATCCCGAAGAAGCTTCGATCGAGAAACACAGTACAATGTGGAAAACCAGCGGCCGTATAGTGACATATTTTTTGCTTTTTGCTTTACTCGGATTACTGGCATGGGGATTAGCCAAGGTTCAAAGAGGTCAAGTTCATTCTGGTGAAGCTCCAAATTTTACATTGAAAGATTTTAATGGAAATGCGCTGACATTAAGTGACTTGAGAGGGCAGGTAATAATTATCAACTTCTGGGCATCCTGGTGTCCTCCTTGCAGGGAAGAAGCCGCATACCTTGAGCAAACCTGGGAAAAATACAAAGATCGAGGTGTGGTTTTTATTGGAGTAGATTATGTGGATACTGAAAAAGAGGCGCTCGCCTATATAAACGAGTTCAAGGTAACGTATTTTAATGGGCCAGATATTGGAACCAGAATTTCTCAGGCTTATAACATTCAAGGTGTTCCAGAGACATTTTATGTCGCGAAAAATGGTCAACTGCGCGGTGTTAAAGTTGGACCCTTGCAATCCCCAGAACTTGATCTCAAGATAGAAGAGTTATTAGCAGAAACTTATCCATAAATTTGGTGGTGGTTTCGTTGATAAAAAAATATCATAGGAGTTGTCAATGCTCGCAAATATCGGGTTAGTGATTCTATTCATCGCTTTTCTTCTTTCTCTTTTCGCAACGCTTTCATCTGTCTATGGAGGCGTGAAGAATAAAAACGCCTGGGTGGAAAGTGCCCGTAACGCATCCTTGTTAGTTTTTCCGCTTCTTTCGTTTTCTATTATCGTATTATTGTATTCTTTATACGTTATGGATTTTTCGCTTGCCTACGTGTACGATGTTTCCAGTACTGCGATGTCACCTTTTTTGCGATTGACAGCACTTTGGGGCGGGCAGCAGGGATCAGTGCTTTTTTGGGCATGGATCATGTCTGCATTTGTGATGATCGTTTTGCTGCGAAAATGGGAAGAAAATCGAGCATTAATGCCGTATGTGATCACTACATCAATGCTCACCACAACCTTTTTTATAGCGGTAGTAGTTTTTATTACAAATCCTTTCTCTAAGCTGTGGTACATTCCCGGCGCAGAAGATCTTATTAAAACAGTTTTCCAACCGGTCGGTGCCGTTCAATATTTTCCAGTAGACGGGAGAGGGTTAAATCCCTTGCTGCGTCATTTTGGAATGATTGGGCATCCACCTACGACATATATCGGCTTTACAGGTTTTGTTATCCCATTCTCATTTGCGATTGCTGCATTAGTCACAGGAAAGTCAGGCGAGGACGGTTGGATTCGAACTACTCGCCGGTGGACTCTATTGGCGTGGATTTTCCTTTCTATCGGTTTGGTTTTAGGCGGCCGGTGGGCTTACGATGTGTTGGGTTGGGGCGGTTTTTGGGGTTGGGATCCGGTAGAAAATGCCATGTTTATGCCATGGTTAACTGGTACCGCTTTTTTGCATTCTGTGATGATGACTGAAAAACGCGGCATGCTTAAAAAGTGGAATATGATATTGATCATTCTTACCTATGCGCTTACTATTTTTGGAACTTTTATTACGCGCACCGGCATAATTAGTTCAGTACATGCTTTTTCAAAATCAGCTTTAGGACCAGCCTTTTTTGCTTTCATCGGTATCACATTTGTCAGTTCATTAACTTTACTTTTTACTCGCTGGGACACATTGAAATCTGAACATCAATTAGAAAGTTTCACATCACGCGAGGCGGTTTTTGTTTTACAAAATATGCTTTTCTTAGCAATTGCGTTTGCAGTGTTTTGGGGAACGGTTTTTCCGTTGATTTCAGAACTTATCACCGGTTCGAAGATAACGGTAGGACCACCATATTTTAAGAAAGTAACCGGTCCCCTATTCTTTGCATTAATTCTTTTGATGGGGGTCGCACCGTTTTCCTCCTGGCGGAAACAATCGTTGGCTAAAGTGAAAAAGGTGCTCCTGACTCCCTTCCTAATTTCCTTAGGAGCAACAGCGGTTTGGGGATACGTGCATCGCACTCATCCGTTTTCGATATTTGGTTTGTGGCTGGTTTCTTTTGTGTTTTTTGCAATTATTACTGAATTTTGGAGAGGTATTCGTGTTCGCATGGCTTCCCGTGGTGAGAATCCCTTGATTGCGTTATTCAAATTGTTTCGCCGAAACCAGCGAAGATACGGTGGTTATATCATCCATTTGGGAGTAATCATGATCGCTCTTGGTGTAATTGGAGATACATATTTTAAACAAGAGACTCAGGGTACATTAAAAGTTGGTGAAGCGTTAAAAATTGGTGCATACAGCCTTCGTTTTGACGGATTGCAAGGGTTTCCGGGGTCCGATGGCCGTGATATCGTTGAAGCAAAAACGATGCTTTATAAAAATGACCAGTTCATTCGCGAATTAACACCAAGGCGCGATTTTTTCGTTGTTCAACAACAACCTGTAACCGTAGCAGGCGTGTATTCTTCTCTGAATGTTGATGTTTACACCATGTTGGTTGGATGGGAAACTCAACCAACCCAATCAGTAACACTAAAGATTTATGTCAATTCATTAATAAATTGGGTGTGGACTGGAGGAATGGTTTTAATTCTTGGCATATTGATCGCTGTATGTCCTTCAAAAAAAAGCAAACGTCGGGTTACTTATGTTATGAAGTCCAATCCTTTGTATTTTGAATCATTCTTAGGAGATTAATTCATGCTCAGGAAATTCTTTTTTACCGTGTTCGTTGTGCTGCTAAGTTTATTTACGGCGGTGACTGTTGTATATGCACAACAAAGTAATCCTGTTTTTCCAACGGATGATGATGTAAATGCAATAGCCAAAAAACTTTATTGCCCTGTTTGCCCGAATACACCTTTAGATGTTTGCGAAACGCAAGCGTGTAAAGATTGGCGCGCACAAATTAAAGATCAACTTACATCGGGTTGGAATGAACAACAAATATTGGATTATTTTGTGACACAATATGGCGAAAAAGTGTTAGCAGAACCGCAGCGTTCTGGCTTCACGTCTCTTGTGTGGATGCTGCCGGTAATCGTATTGATCATCGGTCTGGGTTTTGTCAGCCTACTTTTGAAAAGTTGGCGTAATCGACGAAACCATCAAGTTTCTGATGCGCCACCCATACCTTCTATTACCCCCGATGTGTTAGCAAAATTGGAAAAAGAATTGCAGGAGATCGATTGAATGGATATTGGCTCATTATTAATTGGATTCGCCGTACTAATATTTTGTCTACCAGTGCTATTAAAACCTTTTTTGAAAAACCAACCGTCTTTATCGATAAATTCAGGGAATGAAAAAAAAGGCGCCAACCGGGCAAATAATAATATCGATTATCAAGAGGTTTTATATGCGCTAAGCGATTTGGATTTCGATTTTCAAACTGGAAAAATAACAGAAGATGACCATCGAATCATGCGTGTGCAGCTCCTAAACCAGGCAGGAACACTTTTTTCAGATCAAAATGTTTCTGGCGATTTGGAGAATTTAATCCGAAAACGCCGTGAAGAAATTGGCAAAAAGACCAAATGCGAAAAATGCGGCACAGACCTAAATGGGACTGATAATTTTTGTCCAAATTGCGGCGCTGTTGGTAATAATTCAGATAAGCAACATCCTGTGACTAAATTTTGTCCGAATTGCGGCGCTGCAACTGAATTGGAAGCACATTTTTGTTCGAAATGCGGAAAACTTTTGATATACGCCACCAATAAATTTTCAACAGACTGAAACTAGAGCTTTGAGGAATATGATTGATGAAAATAAGAAAATTACCAATATTATTATTGCTGTTTATCGTGTTATTTATCCCCACATCCATCAGTTCTGCACAAACGCCAACACCGCCTCAGGGAAATGAATCGTGGAACGGCAAAGTGCTCGGTGCAATCATTAATGAAACTGCTGGAGCGAATGTTCCCGATAATTTAGAGTTGATGCTTCATGCCTGGGATGAACACAATACGGATAAACTTATGCTGCATGGGAAATCCACTTCGGATGGCACATATTCGTTTGAGGATGTTTCTTTTGAGCCCGGATTGATTTACGCGGTAATGGCAAATTACAATGATGCGATGTATTTTTCTGAGTCTAAACAAGCTGTTTCTGGACAAACATCGATACAGTTGGACATTCCAATATATGAGGAGACGAACGATCTTTCTAACGCGCAAATAGATCAGCTTCATGTTTTGTTTTATAATGACCAGTATGGAGTGGAGGTTTCCGAGGTTTACGTTTTATCGAATCTGGGAGATAAGACCATTAAAGATGCTCTGCAATTAGAAGACGGCACAAATGTCACAGTGAAATTTCCGTTACCTGAAGACGCAACAAATGTGTCTTTCAAAGGTGACAATGGTGGAAGATTCTTGCAATTTCCAAATGGATTTGCGGATACCGCACCGCTTGTTCCCGGTGAACAACGAAGCCGCGTGATGGTCACTTTTTTATTACCTGAAAAGACAAATCATTCTTTTTCCTACCGTGCACCTATACCAATTGGAAGTATGAGCTTTCTACTTCCAAAAGATTCAGGCGTATCTCTTGAAGGAGAAGGTGTAGCATTATCTGGTGTGTGGCCTATGCAAAATGGGGAAAATTTTTCTGTCTATTCTCATGATGCGCTTAAGGCGGGTGAAAGTTTGCAGCTATTACTAAAAATTGACGGTGATTTGGGTAATAAGAAATTTCCTGATAGTGAATCTCGCAATTTTGATGTAGGTATTGGTTTAGCGGGATTGATTTTAGGTATAGCACTGCTTTTTGTGGGGTGGTGGATTAGCAAACATCCGGGAAAAAAAGATTTGCCTATCACGAAAAGTTTTGATGATTTAATAACAGAGATTGCTGTTTTGGATTATGCGTTTGACCGTGGTGAAATTGAGAATGATGATTATGTGAATCGAAGGTTGGAATTGCAGCAAATGGCAAAGGCTGCGAAATCTGGCAAGGAAGATTAATAGGTTTTTTTAAACATTAGTTTGTGACATACTTGCATGTTTTTACACAGCTACAAATGATAAGCTTTTTCGACATCTAATTTTCGAGCAAAAGCAATTTGGATGATAAAGTTGGATCGTTCGAATGTTGTTAGAAAAAAATAATGAACAGACATGGTATAGAGGATACCATGTCTGTTCAATTTATACCTGTTTTGCGAAATTGGAAACAAGAAGTTTGTGGTTTATTGTTTCCCACCCCCCCTGTTGTTAGCGCATTTGCTTAATAGACTTCTTTTGTGTGTTTTTGGGCGTTCAATTGCCTTATTCCGGGTAAGGATTGATTGTTTATTTTCCAATTGTAAACCCAAAATCCGATCACTTGCTGCTGAACATATCGGCATAAAAATAGCCACGTAAGATCGTGGCTATTTTCGATTTTCGAATTATCGGTTGATGTTTTGTGAAAATACAGATTGATTTTGAGGTTTGATGTTAAGAATCAATTACACGCCGCAATTGCTTCCACTATTTTGTGCTTTTTCCAAAAGACCATTTTGTGAAAGCCACTGGTGAATGTTTTGGAAACCGCTACCAGAAGAATATTGATATCCAACAATCTGTTTTGCGTCAATATTTTTATAATTTTCTTTTTGCGTGGCTTTGAAATACATTGCTTGTTCTAATGTTTGTTGTGGAAACCAGAAAGCGTTGGCATATTTAGCAGTTTTGAACATTTCCTCTTCAGTGGCATTCTGAGAAGCCATTAATTCAAGTAAGCCAAGCATTGCCATACCATGGTTGCAATCCGGAAAATGGGTGGGGTTATCACAGCAAGGGCGGTAGACTGCCTGAGAGACTTCCTGGACGAATGCCTGTTGTTCAGGTGACAAAGTAACGATTTCTGCGCTTGAAAAAAGCTCTTTAACGGGTTTTGTTCCTATCGTCCAACCACCAGTAGACGCAAAACGGTCAATTTGTCCGTTACTGGCTTGTTGAATTGGACCATTGTCTAACAATGGATTTTTATTCGTTAACCCTAATGCCCAAAAGTAATTGAGGAGAAAATGGGCATTTTCACGTGTTATTACAATTTCGTTTTGGCTGCCTTTTGTTAGAATTTCGATTTCCTGGTCGGAAAGCGGCTGACCAGATTGTTCGTAAAGTTCTACAAAAGTTTTTAGATCGATAGTGCCAGAATCAATTAATGCGGGACCAATATTTCCGTATCGAATTTTGAGATTGATGCCTTCTTTTGGAAATATTGAATTAACTAATGATGTGAGCTCATTTGTGTTATTGTGGGTCATGGATTCTCTACCCCATAAAAAGTAACCACTTCCAAGACCCGAACTAAAAATTAGGATAATAAGAAATATTCTTAGAATAAGATGTTTTTTGCTTCTGGTCTGCGGAAACATCTGGATCGCAGTAGTATCTATATAATCGATTGTAGATTCATATTGATTGTCGTCAAATTTTTCGTCTAACATATATTACAAGACTCCTATTCACAAAGATAAATTCAATGGAGTTTTTTCCCGTTCAAATTGTAAATCGAAATTTTTGAATACTTAAGCGCTAATTAGCTGATAATCCATAGAGCATAATTGCTTATTCCAGAGTTGTATTATGCATGGTATCCTGAAATTCAACAACACGTCGGTTTTTATACAAAAGAAACGGAATGCTTTAATGATCAGTCAAGGAGTAATTTTAAGATGACCTATAAATCTCATATCGAAACATTGGCGATTCACGCCGGACAAGAGCCTGATTCGGCTACGGGGGCTGTGATCACACCTATTTATCAAACATCGACGTATATCCAATCAGAAGTTGGTGTTCTAAAAGGATTTGATTATAGTCGTACAGCAAACCCTACGCGCCTGGCTTTAGAACAATGTTTGGCGGCTTTGGAAGGGCTTGAACTGGATCAACCAACCTATGGATTGGCTTTTTCTTCAGGAATGGCAGCGATTGATACGTTATTACGTTTGATTAAACCCGGTGAACATGTATTGGTATCGAATGACGTTTATGGGGGAACGTATCGGTTGTTTGAGCGAGTTTTAAAAGAATTTGGAATACTATTTTCCTATGTAGATATAGGCGATCCGAACCAGGTAGAAAAAAACTTACGTGAAGAGACTCGTTTGGTTTGGTTAGAAACACCCACTAATCCTTTGTTAAAAATCGCAGACATCGCTGAAATTTTAAGACGGGTGAAATTATTTTCGCCGCAGATTCTTGTCGCTGTAGACAATACCTTTGCATCACCTTATTTGCAACAACCGCTTGCACAAGGGGCAGATTTTGTAATCCATTCAACAACAAAGTATATTGGCGGACATTCTGATGTTATTGGCGGTGCTATCATCAGTAAAGAAGCAAAACACTATGAACAATTAAAGTTCTTACAAAATTCCATCGGCGCAGTACCAGGTATAATGGATTGCTGGTTAACTTTGCGGGGAATAAAAACGCTTGCATTGCGCATGGAACGGCATTCAGAAAATGCAGCTAAAGTCTCAAAATTTCTTAATGAACATCCGGCTGTGGATCACGTAATTTATCCGGGATTGGTCAATCACGCTGGACATCTTGTGGCGAAAAAACAAATGAAAATGTTTGGGGGAATGGTATCCATAATTCTTAAAGGTGGGGAGAATGCAGCAAGAAAAATGGTTGAGGCTACCCGGATTTTTTCTTTGGCCGAGAGTCTGGGTGGGGTTGAGTCCTTAATTGAGATACCCGCCGTAATGACGCATGCATCCGTTGCAGGCAGCCCGTTGGAAGTGCCTGCTGGTTTAGTGAGGCTTTCGGTCGGAATCGAAAGTGTCGATGATCTAATAGCGGATTTAGATCAGGCTTTAAGTACTTTGTAACTAAAAACTACGCAACTTTTTAGTATTATAGTTAGCGGCAGGCACCTCTAAAAAATAAAGGGCCTGCCGTTTTTATAATATCACCCAATTTTTCCTGTCAGGTAATCTATCAAATCAATTTTGGTTAACATGCCAACTGGCTGATTGTTAGAATCAACGACAATGACAACTTTTCCACGTTCAAAGGCTGGAAACAGGCTTTGTATATTTGATTCTTGATCTGCAGTTAATACGTTTGGGTTAATAATTGTTTCTATTGTTTCAAACGGATCATGTGTATGATTTGAATTTAGAAGGTGATCGAGTATGTCTGTTTCGCTGACAATGCCAATTAATTTGTTTAATTCATTAACAACTGGTAATTGCGATATGTCATACTTATTCATTTTTTTTACGACACTCTTCATTTCTTCGGCAGCATGGGCAACAACCAGAGGAATCTGGGCATTTGTTTTGAGAACGGCGAGAATTGAATCCGTAATCTGGTTATTTGTCCAAAATCCATTTTCTCGCATCCAATTATCATCATATATTTTTGATAAATAACGGTTTCCAGAATCGGGGAAAATCACAACTACATTTTTTTCAGGATCTAATGACCGGATAATCTCGGATTTTAATAAACCAGCCACCGCAGAACCGGATGATCCTCCAGAAAATATGCCTTCTTCCCTTACCAATCGACGAGCCATAAGGAATGATTCGCGATCATCAACCTGGACAACTTCATCAATTAAAGATAGATCTAAAGTTGATGGAAGAAAATCTTCTCCAATGCCTTCAATTTTATAAGTTTTTGGATGTGCGTCAGGGGGTACAAATCCATTTTTCCAGGTTTCATAAAGCAGCGAGCCCTTAATATCAACACCTACTACTTTTATATCCGGGTTTTGTTGTTTTAAAAAACGGGCAGTTCCACTGATTGTTCCCCCGGTTCCCATACCGGCGACAAACACATCAATTTTTCCTGCTGTTTGTTCCCATATTTCTGGACCCGTGAAACGGTAATGTGCCTCAGGATTGGCTGGGTTGTGGTATTGATTAGCAAGAATGCTGTTAGGAGTTTCCCGTACAATTCTTTCGGCGACACTGTAATAACTTCTTGGATCATCCGGAGCAACTGCTGTTGGGGTAATCACAACTCGTGCACCAAACGCTCGAAGAAATTGCACTTTTTCTTCACTCATTTTATCTGGCATGACAAAAACACATTTATAACCTTTAACATTAGCTGCCAAAATCAAACCAGCTCCAGTGTTTCCTGATGTCGCTTCAACAATTGTTCCACCCGGTTTCAGAAGCCCTTCTTTTTCAGCGTTTTCGATGATTGAAAGACCAATTCGATCTTTAATTGAACCTGCCGGATTAAAAAATTCAACTTTGGCATAAATGTTAGCAATCACATGGCTCGAAATTACATGATTGAGACGTACTAAAGGTGTGTATCCGATTGTTTCTAAAATTGTATTGTTTACATTCATTTGGCGATCTCGAATTTCTATATTCTTATTTGATATTGTGGTAAGCATCATATTTTCCTTATAAAAAAAGACCAACTGCAATAAAAAAACGGCAAACAATGTAGCCTTTCGATAATTGCGATCGAGCGGGTAACTGTTTGCCGCCTGCGGCAGTTGGTCTTTTTAATAATACGAACTATTACTGCGGCGGAAGAAACAGTTCCCGCCGAATACAGGTGCAATTACTCTTTTTTTCAATAACCATAATCATATTTCTTCCATCCATAAAACTATAATCAGAATTTTCTTTTCATCAATATTGTTATTTTAATTGGTTTTCGTAAATCATAGATGCGCAAACTTGCTGAATAATTTTTAGGCAATTTTGCCTAAAGATTCAATGGATTAATATTGCATGTGTAAATAGTACAAAAAAATTGTATTCAGACTTATTTGTATTTAAAAAAACTTCCCCGCTATCTTTTTTATAAGAAGGGGGAAGAGACGATTTTATTCAAAAATTGGAAATAAATTTTTTATTCAACAATCAATTTTCCGCGAAGCATTCCCATCTGGCATTGAAAACCATATTCTCCTGGCTTTTCAGGTGTAAATTCAATGGATACCTCTTGTCCTTCGGGAAGTTTTGCACTTTGATTCAATTCCGGAAAAAGCACCATCTCGGAGCAGGTGGAACTTTCCTGACGGGTAAAGCGCATCCGCAATGGATACCCAGCTTTTACCACGATTATATCAGGAGTATAACCGCCTTTTACTGTGATAGCTACTTCCTGAATACCGCCATGGTCGGTTGACGCACGGGTTTGCCCTTTGGGTGCCAACCAGAAAAACCAGACGATAAAAAGACTGAGAACCAGGCCACCGATTGTAACTGCAATTTGTATTGTGTTCATTTTATGTTTTCCTTAATTATTTTCTAGTTCAAGAAATTTAATGCTGTTGTTTTTCGCTTTTTTTATTTCATTTTGCGCTTAACTTTGGACGAAAGCCGCGTAACCGATTCGCGTTCGTTACAACTGTAACAGATGAAAATGCCATAGCAGCACCTGCCAACATCGGGCTTAACAATAACCCAAAGAAGGGGAATAATAAACCCATAGCAATGGGGACGCCTAAAGAGTTATAAATAAACGCACCTAAAAGGTTCTGTCTGATATTGCGCATAGTCGCACGGCTTACTTCGATAGCAGTGACAACCCCTTTCAGACTACCCTTAATCAATGTAATATCCGAAGCCTCAATGGCAACATCGGTACCAGTGCCAATTGCAAGACCGACATCAGCTTGAGCGAGTGCTGGGGCATCGTTAATTCCATCGCCGACCATGGCAACTTTCTTGCCTTCTGCTTGAAGAAGGTGTATATTGTGGGCTTTATCTTCCGGCAGTACTTCTGCGAGAACCCGGTCCACCCCTACCTGTCTGGCAATTGCTTCAGCCGTACGGCGATTGTCACCGGTGATCATAACTACCTCGATTCCCATCTTGTGCAAAGCTGAGATGGCTTCTTTTGAATCTTCTTTTACTGTGTCTGCTACCGCAATAATTCCGGCTGCATTACCATCAACCGCAATGAACATTGGTGTTTTGCCATTACTTGCTAATGTTTCTGATTGAGTTTGAAGATCCCCAAGCGCGATGTTTTGGCGATTCATCATTTTTAGATTTCCCAGCGCAATGTTGCGATTATCTATTGTCGCTACTACCCCGTGTCCAGGTATGGCTTCAAAAGCTTCAGGTTTGAGTAATGTTAAGCCTTTTTCTTTTGCTCCTACAACAATCGCTTCGGCTAGCGGGTGTTCACTGATTGTCTCTACAGATGCGGCTAATTTTAATAATTCGTCTTCGGTCATGTCTTTTTGTTGTTTTGCAACGACGATGTCTGTTAATTCTGGCTTACCCTTTGTAATGGTGCCGGTTTTATCTAAAACCACTGTTTTGATTGCCTGAGCGGTTTGTAAGGCCTCACCAGAGCGGATTAAAATGCCATTTTCAGCACCTTTACCGATTCCAACCATCAGACTCATTGGCGTGGCTAACCCTAATGCACATGGGCAAGCGATAATAAGAACCGAAACAGCGGTGACTAGCGCGTAAACAAGTTGGGGTTGAGGACCGAAATCAAACCATATCACAAATGTGAGGATAGCTAAAATCATCACAACCGGTACAAAAAAACCTGAAATCGTATCCGCTAAACGTGCAATGGGTGCTTTGCTATTCTGCGCATCCTGAACCATTTTGACGATCTGGGCTAAAGCAGTATCTTTTCCAACCTTTGTTGTACGAAATTTGAATGCCCCAGTTTTGTTAAGTGTAGCTCCAATTACATCGTCACCCACTTTCTTTGAAACTGGAAGACTTTCACCTGTCAGCATCGATTCATCCACTGCTGAGCTGCCTTCTAAAATAACACCATCAACTGGCACTTTTTCACCTGGGCGTACCTGGACAATATCACCAACCAGAACTTCTTCCACAGGAATGTCGATTTCAACGTCATTTCTTATTACACGAGCTGTTTTTGCCTGCAGCCCCATTAATTTCTTGATCGCTTCACTTGTACGCCCTTTTGCGCGAAGCTCCAAAGCTTGCCCAAGCACTACTAATGCGATTACCACTGCAACTACATCAAAAAATGGTTCTGATGTGCCTTCCGGAAATACTTGCGGAAAAAGAATGGCAAATGTTGAATATAACCAGGCTGCACCTGTGCCTAGCGTAATCAAAGTATTCATGTTTGCTGCTCGATGTTTAATTGCAGACCATGCACCAGTGAAAAAATCGCTGCCAGACCAGATGAGTACAGGTAAAGTTAAAACCGCGGTTCCTAACCAGGCTAAGCGAAGTGTTTCTGCCGACCAGTCCCGGATTATCGGAAGAAATTTTGGGTAAGCCGTGATCAATACTGGAATGGATATGAATGCAGCAAACCAAAAACGTCTCATTAAACGTTTATATTCTTTCTCATGGGCTAATTGCTGTTTATCTACAGGTTCTTCAGTGGTTGCAGCATGAGTTTTATATCCCCAATTTTCAATTGCTTTATTTATTTGGGCTTGATTTGTTTGCTCTGGCAAGTAATCTATCGTTGCTTCCTGTGTTGCCAAATTAACAGATGCATGTAAAACACCTGGTGTGGACATTAATTCATTTTCAATAAATCCAACACAAGATGAACAACGAATATTTTCAATGCCAATCCGTTTTTGAGCACCGCCTACCTGGTATCCTGTGTTTTTGATTAAATGAACGATATCCAGAACTTGGATTATCTTTGGGTCATAGTCGATCACAACCATACCTTCAACCGGATTAGCAATTACTTTTTCAATTCCAGCCGCTTTCTTGAGGGCGGATTGAATTATTGTTCTGCCAGATTGCCCTTCCTTTGATAAATTCAAGACGGGCAGTTCAATTTGGAGCAGCTGCGAATTTGGATTATATCCGGTTGATGCTGAACCAACGGTTTTTTCTTGTTGGTGAGCAAATTGATGCGGATTGTTATCGAAAGTGGTGACACAATTCTCTGAACAAAAGTAAAACGTTTGCCCCATGTGTTCTCTGGAAGCAAAGGCTTCTTCAGGATTTATCTCCATTCCACAAATTGGATCTTTAACCATTTAACACCTCTTTGTAAAAAATATTTCAAAATATAATACTATGATAACAAACGAAGATTTAAAAAAAAGCGTCAAATTGCGAGGAAAAAACTAAGCTGATATCCCCTCATAAAAATAGGCGAAATTGCTTATAAGAAAGCCGCATTAAGGAAAAACAAAAAATGGTCGTAAAAATTGTGTGGTCATCGGCAAAACTGGGTCATCACTAAATTTCATAGGAAGCAAATTCATCATTTGTTGATTCGGGAAGGCTAATATAACCTAAAGAAATTCCACGCATAACTGCTTCTGTGCGGCTGCTGACCTGCAATTTTTCAAAGATGCGAGCGATATGTCCTTGAACCGTGCGGTCACTTATTTGTAGATTGATGCCAACCACTTTGTTCGTAAGCCCTTTGGCAACCTGGGTTAGAATTTCAACTTCTCGATCGGTTAATGGTTCAAATGATGGTGAGCTGTTTGGGTTTGCTATTTGTGCCATAACTTTTGGCAAGATTGTAGCATCAAGCACTGATTTTCCCTGGTAAACATCACGGACAGCATTGACAATTTCTTCTGGGGAAGCAGTCTTAAGTACATAACCATTTGCCCCAGTTTTTAAGACTGCTGAAATATAGGGATCGTCATCGTAAGATGTCAGGATAAGAACGCCAATTGTCCAGCGGCGTGCTCTAATTTCACGAGACACTTCAATTCCTGTTGCTTTCGGCATCTGAATATCCAAAACGATTACATCCGGTTTCTTTTCTTCAATCATTTCCAAAGCCATTTCACCATCAATCGCTTCTCCCACTACTTGAATATCCCCGGGTTGTTCAATAAACTTGCGTATTCCGGCTCTCACAACTGCATGATCGTCAGCTAAAACAACTCTAATTACAGGATTACCTGGATTATTGATTTTTTTCATTTTTGCCTTCAATTTCAAATTCGTTTATATCAAAAGACTCTTTGTGGTAATCCACCTTTGACGCTGCTAATTTCCTTAATCGCTCTTTTTCTTTTTCCAATAAAGTTCGGTGCTGCAATTTATAGGTAATACTTTTAGATGAATAGATAAAGGATTCATTTAAATAAGGAAAACCAAATCCAACCATTCCCAAACCAAATAATACACCAGTTATTAAGCGCATCCAGGCATTGAATGAACCCCAGGCATCACCAGCATAAAAATCAAAAGGAAGTTTATAGTTGGTCAGGTTTGCCAGCCATACATTTGTGTCTCGGAAACCTTTCCCAATGCCTGCAAAGTCACTAACCATATGCGTTGTACCATCAATTGCCATTGGTAATATTAATAAAACAAGACCCCACCAAGGAATTGGTTTATGTTTGTTCTTTTTTATTCCCCAGGCCATGCCGAATAACCAGATACTTGTGTACAGAGACACCATACGGTCCGACCAGGCAACTTTCCAACCCATATGCGTGTTTCCAATAAATTGGCGTAAGATAACGATATTGTTCGTGTTTTTCCATACCGATTGTATCTCTGGCAATGTGTAGGAAATCTTTTGGCCAAATAAAAAGTAGGATCGTTCTGGTAATTGGTGACAAAGAAAAGAATAAACGAAATAAATTGCCTTTCCAAATTTAGAGAGCCCGATTGCCATTAATGCCGGCGCCACAAAAGGCATCAAAACATATAAACCAAATAAGACGCCGAAAACTAAGATCCAATGGCGGCTTAACCAAAGGATTATTTGATCGCTTTTACTGATGGTTGTGTTTGAAGGCCAAACCAAAGAGGTCATAAAAATTTTTTCCCTTCTGCTCTGAAAAATCTAAAAGCCAGGTAACAACGGTGTGCGAATCTTCAATATTTGCAGAGGATAAATTTATTTCAAAACTAATAACGTTATAGACAATCATAAAGATATTGCGGTGCCATATTGAATGTGAAAAATATTGGTATCAATTTTTTTTCACAATTAGTAGAAAATTTTGGTTATCCATAGTGGTTTAAAAATTTCATTCTCAACAATTATTACATTACTGGGTAAATATACGGCAGGATACAAATCATTTCATCAAAGAAAAACATTTAGTTTGCTTTGTGGTGGTTTTTATTGGGGGCTGAATCAGCATAATGTTGGAGCATTTCATTCTAAACGGGGTATTGATATCTATTCAAAGCAGCTATTCCTAACCTAATATAGATGATTTGTAATCATCGCTAATTTTCAGGGATAGAATGATTAATTGTCTTAATCCCACATAATGATTCTCATCGCTTTTCATTGTTTTCCTCAAAATTATTCACAAGGCGGCATGAGAGGATTTGATTTTTCATCACTACCATTCAATTGATTATTGTCCAAGGTTTGATCTACTGGTGATAATTGTGATAAAAGATTGGTAACGCGAGAACGTGTGCTGTGACTTTGAAAATTTTCCAAAAAAATGGAAGTACTGATGGCATTCCCATCAAAAATGAGCGTTACCGGCGGTCCTTCTTGTTCGTATACTAATAAAATGACCTTTTGACAGATACAATTTCGTAAATTGCCACGGGCAGAAAGTAAATCAAATGACCGTACAACTGAGAAACCAGCTTCATGTAATTGATCCGTAACTTTAGTAACAGAGCAATTGCAATCTTGATTCAATATTAATATGGGCTGTTTTCCTGTGTTCATAGTTTTAGTATAAGAGGTCTAGATTATGTTGAATAGCGTAAAATAACGGATACAACCATAAGTGATTTTGCCTACTTCAGAAAAAATCGAGTGTTTTGTTACTTCTTATTTTTTTCACTGATAGTTTGATGGTTTCTTTTGACAAGAAAATGTATTAATAGAACAGCAACTGTTAACAAGCAAAATAGGCACCTAACATGGTTCAAGACCATGACAACGTTCAGATCACACCTATTGACCAGGCTACCTGTTGTTTTGCATGCAATTCTCCCAAAAAATGGTTATCTTTTCAAGATTGATTATCCATCCAAGAAATCGAATGCTAAAAATGTTTCCTGTTAATGATTTGCAACGCTGCCTTTATTTTTTAATTATTAAGTATTAAATGAAACAACGCAGCGAATTCACTTTTTATAATAAGGAGAATGTGTGTTTTTGCCTTGCGATTAAATCATATTTGGAGAAAAGAACAAAAAAGAATGATAATTTTTTTCAGGTAAAAATGAAATCTAGGCGTGACTCAAGTAAAAAAATCTTGTTTTACGGCTAAAAGAGCCTGTGAGAAAAAATTTTGAGATCTAAGCGTAGAGCAAGAGGTTGATTATCCGGATTTATGTTTCATTCTTAAGAAATTGCATTTAATCCGGATAATTACTCTCAGGTGTTGAAAATACTCACAATTTTATTTACATAAAACTTGAATATAGTTTAATGATCAATCTTCAGAACTGAAAATCTGCATGTTGGCAAGCTTTTTAAAAATTTCAGACTGTGGCCAGGATAATCAATCCCATTATAACGACGCCAATTCCTAAAGCCAGGCGAACCCATTCTTTATGGTGTAAATTCCAATGGGCTAACTGATTGAGTGTTGGCCGGGATGAAGCCAGAATCAAGATTATGACCAGTGGTAAAACAAAGACAATATTGTAAAGTACCAGATAACTGTATCCAAGCAAAGCCGTTGGTTGCAATGCAAGGAGACTGAGAATGCTGAGATAAACTGCGCCACTGCAAGGTATGGTGCACAAACCGATCAAGAAACCGCCTAAGATAAGTGCCGGGATAGTCGCTTTTTTTGCAGAAATCCTTGCAATTTCAGCGACTTTACCAGGTGCTTGTAGTTTCCACCCCAAATCTGGCAGAAAATAATCCTTCATCATCCATAAACCAATTAAAATGGCAATTAAAGCGCCCAGACGAGCGGGAAGATGTTGGCGTGTAAAAATATCGGCTGTTTTTAGTATGCCTACCCCGATTGAAAGGTAAGTTAAGAAAATTGCACTTATATAAATTGTACCCATGCCAATCAGTCGTGCCCGCGTTGACACGGTGTTTTGCTCTCCTGCTTTAAGTGTCGTTAACAATGCGGTAATAAATAATAATAAAACAGTAAATGCGCATGGGTTTATACCATCCACTACACCAGCGATTATGACCGTAGGGAGCGTGATGACAGGTAAATAATGCTGCATGGCAATATCAGGGGCGTTAGGATGCCAAAAACCAGCCATTCCAACAGCAGCTATTGCTAAAGTCCCCAATGCCAATAAAATGAGATTACGACGAATAGTGGAAGACCGCATAAAGGCTATCCTTCAACAATTAATTTGCCGCTCATAGAGGGATTAGCACGACCACCGCAGCAAATATCGCAGTAAAAAATGTAAGTTCCGGGTTTATTTGGCGTGAAAGTGGTTGTAGCAGCACTTAAAGGTTGCGCTATTACACTTACATTGAATTCATCCACCGCCCATTGATGTTTTCCTCCCCCATCCGTGTGATGGGAGTTGTCCTGGCTGCGTAGGCGTATTGTGACTGGTTCACCAACTTTCACTTTAATTTCTTGTTTGTCAAACCCGCCCATATCTGCAGAAATATCAATGACATTATCGGCTGTTGGCAAAGCGGGTTTGAAAAAAGCATTTGTCAGTAATACGCCTGCCATCCCTAAAGTAGCCAGTATGATGCCGATGAAAACCAGTTTATTGCGTTTTTTAGATGCATTGTGATTATGTTTGGTCGTTTTTTTAAGATTCTTGTTCTTATTCATTGAAGTAGTCCTTTATTGAAAGAATTGAAAAATTCCTTCGATGAATGTATAAATTCCAAAAACAAAAAAAATTATTACCAACAGGTAAAAGGCTGTTTTTTGAATTCTAGTTGGAGGATGTGGATTGTTTTGGGATTCATCCATATTTCAATTTATTCCTAAAATAAACAATTACGAATGCTGCCGTGACCTATTTAAGGCAAAAAATAGAAGCGGAACACTAACAGTAAAAATTGCGATACTGATTAGCTGGGCTTGATTGAGATTGAATGCGATAATTTTGTAAGAACTGGTAAATGCAATAAAAAAACGAATAGCGGAATATGAGATGAAATATATGAGTGTTAAGACTCCATCTGGCATATTTTTCTTTCGCAAACTCCACAATAAAGCAAAAATTGCCAGATTCATCATAATTTCATATACGGGTGTAGGCGTATAGTAAACGCCGAGTTTTGGCACCATTGCGTTTGGGTTGTTATAAGCAAATCCAAAAGGGCCGCTAGTTGGCTTTCCAATTGAATCCCCTGTAATGATGCATGCAAGTCTACCAACAGCCTGTCCAAGTACAACACCGGGAACCAGGGTATCTAAAAATTGTGACAACTTCCAATGTTTAGTGCGAGCAAGGATAATCGCTGCTATCAAACCGCCAATCACGCCACCCCAAATTGCGAGACCACCTTCCCAAATATAGAATGCGCGAATGGGATTCGCAGCAAATACATCGGCCCAGTGGTCAAGAACGTGGAATAAACGTGCTCCAATTAAGCCAGCAATGACCATCCAGATTGCGCTATTGTAGACTTCTTCTACATCAAAACCTTTTCGGTTAGATTCACGAATCACTAACCATATAGCAATAGCAATAGCAGATGTAACAATCAAGCTGTACCAACGTAAATGGAAATGACCAATTGAAAAAATTATTGGATTAATAGAAATTTTTATCATGATTCCTTCTAATAAAAATTAATAATAACCTTCCCCGTTTGCGATAGAGCGAAACGGGGAAGGAGGGAGAGGGGACTAGTGATGATGGCTAGTGTGGCTATCTTCAGATTTTCCTACGTATTTCTGCGGTTCTTTTTCAAAGGCTTTTTTGCAACCATTTGAGCAAAAATAGTAAGTTTTCCCTTGATAATCTGTTTTGACAGCAGCTGTTTTAGGATCAACCTCCATACCACAAACTGGATCTTTAATCATTTTTTCTCCTTTCATTCACTTATCTTGATTGATTATCCAATCATTTACTGATAACTTCAGTATATGACGCTAATTAACCAATGAAAAGCGCCATGTTGCTGTAACAATGCCAAGTAAAATTGCCTATATGAAAGTTAGTCAAAGAAGTTGAATGGTTCTATTGCTTACCCCCCTTAACTTTAATTATTGGTCAGAAAATTTCTGGACACTATCCGAAAGGTCCGGTGCATTTTCTCCTAACAAAATCTTAGCCAATAAGTAAGTTGATTTTATTAATTCAAGAAAAAAGTATTTTTCAAAAAAAGATAATACCGTGTTAACTGCTCGAATTTTTAAATCGAATTGAAATGGTTGTACCCTTGTTTAACAAGGATTTGATTTCTAATTCAGCATTAATCAGTTCCGACCGTTCTTTTAAACCTAATAAACCGAAATGTCCTTTTTGAGGGAATTCTGCCGAATTATCTGGAACCATGAACCCTTTTCCGTCATCACGAATCTGGGCAGAAAAATTTTGATTGGTAAATTTTATTTCTACCCAGGCATGCTTCGCTTCTGCGTGGTGAATTACATTGTTAAGCGATTCCTGGACCATTCGATACAGAGACATCTCGACTTGAGGGGTAAATCGATTTTCAACACCAATAGCATTGAAAAAGATTGAGAGATTTGATGTTTGTTCCATTTCACGAACTAACATTTCTAAAGAGGCAACCAGCCCTAGATCTTCCAGGTAAATTGGTCTCAAACCGCGGATCATGCGTCGAAGGTTACTCATAATTTGTTTTACTAAAGATTGTAGTTCGCTCAATTCATTTTTTTGTTTTTCAGGAGATTTCATCAAAATGATTTGTATTTGTTGGTTGAGAGCAATTAATGCCTGAATCGTATCATCATGCATATCACGAGCAAGACTGCGGCGTTCATTTTCTATACCGGCTGTGATTGCCCCAATATAACTTCGCAAGTTTTGTTGAGCACCTTTCAGCTTTTCAGCCATTTCAATCAATTCTGATTGGAGATTTTGAATTTCTTCAATGCCACCGACCGAATGACGAATTTCTTCAAAATTTCCCGCGGCTAAGCTGTTTGCTTGTTTTTCTAATTTTTGTAAAGGTTTAACTATGCGGCTGACTCCAAACCATATAGCAATTAAAGCTAATAAGAATGCAGGAACAAAAACCAATGGCGCAGATTGAGTTGTATTTAAGTAGGGATTAGCGATTTCTTCCCATGTTTCTTCAATAATTAAGCCCCATCCAACTGGTAAGATTGGGGCAAATGCTATGACATGTTCGCCCTCACCACTCTGATAATAATTTATTCCGCTTTCCCCATTTAATGCATCGCTAATTCCAGGGTGTATCGTGCTGTTTTCATTGATACTAATTCCTGATTGAAAAAGTTCGTCATATTGCCCTTTTTCTTTCGTGGAACTTATGACAAAAACGGTTGTTCCTCCTGAACTGATCAGATCGCTGATTGAATTCGTGATGAGCCGTTTTGGAGAAAATGCACCTAATAAGACTTCATCTTTATTTGTGGACAAACCAATAATCATATAAGATTTGGAACTTCCAAATGAAATCAAGTCGGAAAAAATTGGTTGGTGATTGTTTTGGATCAACGTTTTGAAGGTATCAGGTATCAATGAAGGGAGTGTTTGCCAATTAACCAGATTGGTTGTGGAATGAATCAACTGTCCGTTGGCTGTGTATAAAGCAATTCCGCCATCAAAAACTGAAGATATTTCTTCTGGGTGGAGTATCAGAGAAGAAAAATCTGAATTGTCGTTCAGGTCACGCGATAATATTGTGAGCGTATCGATGAGATGAAAAATATCGCGTTCCAAAGAACTGGAAGCAGCGCGAACAGTTCTTAAATCTCTATCTCCCACCAAACTGCGCATAGCTTTGTGATGTAATGTCTGGCTGCCAAAAGCAACAACCATTAGCAACACTGTCAAAGGTAATATTGTAATTAAAAATGATTGGAGGGTAAATCCCCTCCAATTAAATTTTTTCTTATACCCAGGTTCTTTTTTAGACAAAATGCACCTTTCACAGATGTCTGAAAACAAGTTTTACTCTTGTTTGTAGGGTTTTCAAGATATTTCGTCAATGTTTGCAGGAATCAACCCGAGTGTAACTGCACGCATAACTGCTTCAGTGCGGCTTTCAGCATTCATTTTTTGAAATATATTTGCCAAATGATTCTGTACGGTTCGATCGCTTATGCCAAGCTGTACGCCGATAGATTTATTGGTAAATCCTTTTGCAGTTAATGTGAGAACTTGTAGTTCGCGATCTGTGAGCGGTTCAACGGTCATGGTGTCTTCATTACCGGCTAATCTCGCAATTAATTTTTGTGCGAGGCTTACATCTAAAACAGATTTACCTTGAAAAACATCTCTCACCCCTTGAATGATCTCTTGAGGTTCAGCCGTTTTAAGAACATATCCATTAGCTCCGGCCTGAAGGACGGCCTGGACGTAAGGCTCATCATCATAGGCGGTTAATACCAATATTCCTATGGGTAATCGATTGGCACGTATCCACCGGGTAACTTCAATTCCGCTCATTAGAGGCATCTGTATATCTAATACGGCGACATCCGGTTTAAGTTGTTCGAGAAGCTCACATGCTTCTTGACCATTTGATGCCTCAGCAATGACTTGAATGTCCTGTGTTTGTTCCAAAAACTGGCGAATGCCAGCACGAACGATGATATGATCGTCAGCAAGTAAAACATGGATAATTTGTTGTGGTTGTGGTTGTGGTTGTGGTTTCATAGCAATATTATTATACAATTCCATGATTAATTAATTTGAATTTTTTGCCCTGGTGTTCCATGCAAAAGTATATAGATAACTTATCAGTGAGTCAATTTGTTGATTGGTGAAAATTGGTCCCCAATAAGGCATCCCGGTTCCCATACCTCCGCGAATAATTTTACCTTCAAGTAACGCCGGGCTGACCCCTAAAAGATGGATAGGATCTGTGAAATCAGGCGGTCTGACTAATCCTTCACCGGTTGCTTCATGCATAACATTACCGGAATTATGGTTTCCCGGATCCCAAACAGGTAACCCGCGCACCATTACGCCATCTCCTTCTCCTGTTTCTCCATGGCAAGCTGCACAATTTTTAGCAAAAATTTCTTGCCCGTTTATTACTTGGTCGTTTGTGGTATTTTGCTGCCAGATCCATGCAATGATATCCCATAAATCGCTGTCTGGTAGATTGGCTAAAGTGGATTCTTTACGTAATCGCATCCACAATTTTGCTGGACTGGTTGCGTTGTAAGTATCACGCTGCAGGGCGTATTCGGGTAACAAATGTTGGAACTTTGCTCCATTTTCGGCAGAAACCGGCTTGGAAGGGATTGTTTCGGCATCAGAGGGTGAATCAATGTCAATGCCTAATTTGAGAAATAATGGTTGTGGCTCTGGTTGACTGGTTTGGTTGTCACCGGTCACCACAATAGTTCCACGCATTCGCCAGTGGTTTGGTCCACACCAACGATCACAGTAAAAAGTATATCTTCCAGGCGTATCAAAAATAAGGGTGGTGTCTACGAATTCTCCAGGGGTAATTTCCAATGCTGGTTGATCGGATTTGCCGATTGAAAATCCATGCATAACATCATCGCTTGTGATGTGCAGTTTTAATGGTTTTCCGGCTTTAACTTCGATTGTGCTCAAACTCCATCCGCCATTTTCTGGCATTCGAGCATGTAATTCAACAACATTGTTATGGTTAACCGATAATTTAAGGCGACCTATGACTGGAATCGCAATGGCTAACGAAATAAACAATATTATTATCAAACGAGCTAATAATTCTTTTTTCATACCGTTCTTATCCAATCAATAGCCATAAGAGGCTGAGGTTAAATACAGCACAAAATGCGATTAAAGGTAGCGCCTGTTTCGTCGAATCGCTAATTTGCCTTGCTACACGACTTGCCCAAAACAAACCAAGCGACAGGAGAATTACCTGAAAAAATAAACTAAAAGTGGTCGTTTCTCCTACCCAGGCAGTGTTGGAATTCCCAATCAGGTTCCATCCCCACCCAAAAGGATCGGAAATCACTGGTAATATGTAGGTGAATTTAACAAATGCAAAAGAAACTGTAAAAGCAATCCAGGCGATTAATCCCAGCGGGACGAGAACCTGGCTAAAATGGGACAGGGATTTACGAAAAGAGTTCTGTATATTGCCCATTCGATTCGCGACCCATACCGATGCCGCATAAAAACCAGGTAGAACGACCAAAGCTCCAAAAAGAAAAATACCGGCAAAGATAAACCATGGAATACTGCCTATTTCGTAGGCCGCAGTCTTGAGCTGTCCCCAAGGTCCGAGAAAAACTGCGGAATCCACTAGAACGCTTGCCAACATCACCAACCCAAGAAACGCTTCATCCAGACGATGTTTAGTTTTCGGACCAAAATCACTGCCCCAAGGACGCATGTTTACTGCAATATTATCGGTGGGGCATACACGTAAACATTCCATGCACAATCCGCAGTTTGCACTTGATTTTAACGCCAGAGGATACTGACCCCATGGGCATGCATTGTAGCAGGTTTTTTCAGCGTGTTCGGCACAGACTTTCGCATTTTTAACACGAACTTCCACCGGTCCTGCCTGAGCATATAACCCTGTAAAACCACCTATGGGGCAAAGGTAATTACAAAAAGACCGGCGTTCGTAGATCAGACTGAGCAAAAGAGCCAGAACGATTATCGCCAATAAAATAATTGCGGTTATTCGAGCAGATGTCAAAGTTAATGCGCCAAACAATCCAACCATTAAGAATCCGCCTGCTTGCAGCCAGTTTCCACGAAGAACTTTAGGCCATTTTTTTCGCAGCCCGATGCCTTTACCAGAGGGTTGTAGTATGCCGCCATTCTGCAGCCACTCGCCAGGCATTGGAATTGGACAGATCGAACACCACGACCGGCCGCCAAATGGTATGAAAAAAAGTTTTAAGGCGGTCCACCAGGCAATCCAAACAAAAATGATGGCAAAATTGTGGCTGCCTACAATCGATCCCAAAATGCCGGCTAAGATGGTGAAAATAAAACCAGCTAATGTAATTGCACGTACAAGAAACTGCGGCCAACGACTATAAAGTATTTTTTGAATTATTGGAAATTGTGTTAAATCAAGACGAGTCATTTATAAACCTGGTTTTCATTTATTTTTTTGTTTTTATAGAAAGTAAAGCCACGATGATTGCCAAAAATCCGAGGATAATTCCTCTGAATAATAAAAGGTTTGGACCAATTTGAAGCTTTCCGATCATGAACGGATGAAGATTTCCACAAGCAACGGAACATCGAAAACGGAAAACACCTGTTCGATTTGCGATAAATGAGCCGCTGCTTGTTTGTCCTGGATCAGCTTTTAGTTCAAAGTTGTAACCATCCAATGAAAAACCGTGCACTACATCAGTTGAAACAAGATCGACCGTTACATGGTCACCTTTATTAATCTTTATTTCACTCGGTGTGAATTGAAACATGCTGGCTTCAATACGGATATGTCTATCTGTTGGAGGAGCATCAGGAATGGGAAAAGGCACGAAAAGAATTACCAGACATAATAGAAGCAGTATTGTGATTCTTGTCCACTGTTTCAATTTATTTTGTTTTAAAATGTTTGGCGATTGACGCATCATGATTGTTTATTGAACAGGAGGCATGTTTGATGGCCCAAATTGAGCATAAGTGCTATCAATGATTGTCCGAATTTCGGATGGCGTTTTTCCATCTTTTGTCATCTTAATCACATCTTGTGCAATATCTACACAAATCGAACATCCGAGAGCATGTTGATCAAAAATGATTTCACCCGTTTCTTTGACTTCTTTTACATAACAAGAATAATTTGATGTGTGCCCTACTGCATTGCAACCACAGTAACAAGGTACGTTTTTTAGTGCTTCCGGATTTGCTACCGCAAATTGGTAAGCTTCGCGCACTATAGAGGGAGCATTTTGAACTTCAGCAGGCATACTGGACATAGATGCCATTTCAATTTGATCATTGTTTGTTGTTGATGCGCCGCAGCCAGTCAGGAGAAGGGCTGAAACTAAAAGAATGATTATTAGGGCCAGTTGGAGGCTGTGAGAAGTAAATCGAGAAAAAATAGTATGTTTCATGTGCACCTTTGTTGTGTTAGAGGACTTTTCTTATATTGAAGTATATTGTGTAATAAGCTAATTTATGAGAGTTAAAGCACATGGTTAACAATAGGCATAATTGCCTATAAAAATTGATTGACTATTTAATGAATCCAAGGCAGGCATTATGCCTGCCTTGAACCCTATTTGTACACTAAATTTCAAAGATCACTGAATAATTATGGTACCCAGTTTGAGAGAACGACGAGCGTGATATCTTTATTTTCTGGGTCATTGTTAGGAAGGTGGACTCTAAAGTCATGAAAGCCGCCCATATTTCCGTGCATCATAAATTGCATTGACACTGTTGTTGATTCGCCAGGTTTGAGAGTCATCGAACCGATGACAGGGGTGGGCGGTCAACACCCTTGTTTGACTTCTACATAAGGTTCCTTAGAAAATTTCAGTGGTTTATCACCAACATTAGTAATCTCAAAAGAGGCTTGAACGGTATTCCCTAATCTTACATTACCCATATCTATTTTTTCTTTATCTACGCGTAAACTGGGATTTCCAACAACTTCTGGAGTATATTGAACCGGTTTTTTTTGAAATGCGAAAAAAGCTGCAATCAGTACTAATAATCCACCGATAATTAAAAAAATCGGCATGATATTTTTTTTTGATTGGGGTTTTTGATTTCTAAGTTTTGATGGAATTTTCTTTGGTCTTGGCATTCCTGCCCCTCCTTTTTAATATTATGAAGCTGTATAAATTGTAAAAGGCATAGAAATGATGGGCAATAGGCATATTTGCCTGTTAAATTGCCGGCAATTTGGCGCATGGATGATCACAAAAGACGCTGTTATGATCAATTGAATCAAATTGTGCTTACTAATATGAACAGATTCATATTTATTCGAACGCCATCTCGTTTGTTTTCACTACTTGGAGGAAACACAGGTGGAAACTATATTTCATTAATGGCAATTCACTTTATAAAATGAAAGAAAAAAATTGGCATTCAAGGACGCGGGAAAAGTTCTCATGAAAAAAAATATCAATATCCGTATCAATACATTTTTACATGCAATATTATTTGTATTGGGTTTTTCAATCGTATTTATTGTTGGCTGGGGCGGGGCAGCAACTGTTATTGGACAAGTTTTTGGAAATTACAAATCAATTTTAGGCAGAATTGGTGGGATTGTCGTAATATTATTAGGGCTCTTCACATTAAAGATTATCAAAATCCCCTGGTTAAATAATGAAATGAGAATCCATTGGAACCCGGGAAAAGGAGGGACATTATTATCTTCTGTGATGATGGGAGTGTTTTTTGCCGCAGGTTGGACGCCTTGCATCGGAACAACGTTAGGCGCTATTCTTACCCTTGGTTTGAGCCAGCAAACATCTCTTCAGGCTATGATTCTTTCTAGTGGATATGCGCTAGGATTAGGTATACCTTTTTTGGCGATAAGTCTTGGTATGGGGCAGGCGGTGCGTTTTATCTCACGTTTTCGGCATTATGTGCGCTGGGTTGAGATTGTTAGCGGCGGAATGTTGATTATCATCGGATTAATGATGGTTTTTGATCGTATGACAGTGATTGCAATATGGGCATTGCAGAATGGTTATTTTATTGATTTACCGCTTGGGAGTACAGCAACACCAACTTACATAATTGCCGTGGCGGCAGGGCTGCTTTCTTTTCTTTCTCCCTGTGTTTTGCCGCTTGTCCCAGCTTATGTGGGTTATCTGAGTGGAAAGGCTGTAAAAACAACCTGACAAAAGCTGAGAAAAAATTTTGATTACTGTATGATTTCAGCTAGGTAATCTTCTAACTCTTCCGGCTGCATGGCGCCTACTTGTATGCGTTTAAGAATGCCGTCTTGGTTTATGAAATAGCTGGTAGGTAATCCACGCATTCCATACAATTTTGAACTAACTTCACCGGTTTCATCGAGCAAAATAGGGAAGGTAAGCGAAAACTCTTTTACAAAGGATTCAACATCTTTAATATTATCCTGTGCTGTAAAGTTTATTCCTAAAACGATCAATTTGTCTTTTTCGTATTTCTCATAAGCCTTCTGAATCGCAGGCATTTCATATCGACATGGTGGACACCAGCTTGCCCAAATATTTATCAGAACCGCTTTACCTACAAAATTGGATAGTTTAACTTCTTTTCCGTTAATCGTCTTTAAGATGAAATCAGGAGCCGGTTTTCCAATTTCTGCAGTTTCTGGCACGCTTATTTGGGGTGTGGTGGTTTCAACAATTTTTGACCGGGTTGGAGAATTGAGGGTCGCGGTTGGTGAAGATATAGGTGTTTCTGAAAGGATTAATTCTTTCACTGGATTTTGATTCGAAAATATGAACCAGCTTGAAATTAATCCGATGAATAATCCTGCAAATAAAACATAAGGTAAAGGATTTAACTTGCGTTTGTAGAGAAATGAATGTTTTTGCATATTGAATTCTCCATGTTGTTAACATCATATCCTTGAAACTGGCTGCTGTCACGGGGGAAGGGTAAGCTTAAATGCCTTATTTAAAACAGGTATAAGAGCTTATTTTGTAGTCTATCGGGGCGATATAAAATGAAGTATCCGGTATATCTCAGAATTTTGATAATTTCTTTACGTATAGGAGATCACTTTTTTTTGGAAACAATACAAGAATCGACAGCGATTCATAAAAAAATAAAGTTTGAATTAATCAGTAGTTCAAAAATAATTTCCTGGCTCAATCGTTCTGCTTCGCTTAATTGGGAGCAAGTTTTATTATTTGCACTTACTACTTTTGCTATACTTTCCCGATTTTTAGGTTTAAGTGCAAGGGTAATGAGCCATGATGAAAGTTTACACGTTTATTTTTCATGGTTGCTTTCAACAGGAAATGGTTTTGTACATACTCCAATGATGCATGGTCCATTATTATTTGAGCTAACTGCACTGTTAAATTTTTTGTTTGGCGCTAATGATTTTACATCACGGTTACTTCCTACCATCCTTGGAGTTTTTATTACGATTGGAATCCCCCAACTTCTCAAACCATGGATCGGAAGATTGGGTGCATTGGTTGGATCGACATTGTTTTTGATTTCACCCTACATGCTGTATTATTCTCGCTATATTCGGCACGATATGCTGATTATTGCGTGGATGTTACTGTTGGTTTTTTCGATTATGGGTTACCTGTTTACCCGAAATGATCGGTATTTAGTGCTGTTTGCTGCTGCATTGGCATTAATGTTTTCTTCAATGGAGATCACATTTATATATCTGGCAATTTTTGCCGGTTTTTTATTGGTTCGGATGATTTCAGAACATGGTTTGCAGTGGAAAGCGCTGCGAGCCTCTGCAGAGTTTGATCTTTTAATATTAATGATTACTTTGGGTTTACTCTTTTCCTCCCCAATTATATTGCTGGTTCTGAATCCATTGTTTGTTCAGATAGCGGGCGTTCCATTTATCAATCTGTCTGTTTTGGGAAGCCAGGGGATGGAATGGACTCTGGGTGAAACAGGTGAACGATTATGGCTACTTTTTTTCATATTCGCGGCAATTTCATTTGTTCTGGGTTATGTTTGGGGAAAATTCCGGTGGCTTAAATTATTCTCGATATTTCTGACAATTACGGTTTTGCTATATACAACCTTCTTTACAAACTTTTCCGGTTTCGCTAGTGGTTTTATCGGGTCGTTGGGTTACTGGTTGTCTCAGCAGCAGATCGCACGAGGCGGTCAACCCCTGTACTATTATTTGATCGTGATGCCGATGTATGAATACTTTACGGTGATTGGCGGGTTTTGCGCGGCTGTGTATTATTTGAAAAACCGCAAAGAACTACCAAAATTGTCCAATATATTCATACCGTTTGTGTTGTGGTGGGCAATATTTATTTTTATCGCTCTCTCATTAGCCGGTGAGAAAATGCCATGGCTTTCTACACATATCACAGTGCCATTTCTTTTATTAACTGCATGGTGGATAGGACAAATCGTAGAAAGAAACCGAGGTGTAAATATTTCTTCCCCGAAGTGGGTAAGGATATTAAAAAGAATTGGTTTTGTTGCCATTAGTATATTGTTTTTACTTACAGTCCGAACTTCTTTTTTGGTGAATTATGTTAATTTTGATTATGTTACGGAGTTTATTGATTATGCCCATGGTGCCCCAGGTGTTAAATGGGTCATGAATGAACTTCAGGCTATTGCCAATCATACAGGTATTGGCAAAGATTTGAAGATTGCATATGACGATGAGGTTTCGTGGCCGATGAGTTGGTACCTAAAGGATTATCCAAACAGGGTGTTGTTTGGAAAAGAATCAGGCCGAGAAGCTTTTGATGCACCGGTTGTGATTGCCGGTCCTAAAAATTGGAATAAGTTAGATGCTTTTCTGGGTTCAAAGTATCATCGATTTGAGGTTGTTCGCTTGTGGTGGCCTATTGAGGATTACAAGAATCTGACCTGGGAGCGCATTCAAAGTGCGATTTCTGATGCTGATATGCGTGCCGCCCTTTGGGATATCTTTTGGGCGAGAGACTACACTCGTTATGCAAGCTTGACCGGTTCTTCTCTTTACCCTCCTTCAAACTGGTCACTGGCAGAAAAAATGCGTGTTTATGTAAAAAAAGATATCGCTTTGGAAATGTTAAGAATGAGTTTGGGAAATACAATGCTTGAGGAAAAATCTGAAAAAACAGATCTTTACGCCGGCATTTGGAAAAATATAAACGCAGATTTAACAATTTCATCTGGTGGATTAAATAATCCCAGAAATATTTCTGTTGGTCCAGATGGCAGCTTGTACGTTTTAGACACTGGTAATTCGCGCGTAGTTAAATATAACCAGAATGGGGATCTGGTAAATAGTTGGGGAAGACAAACTTTGGAAAATCAAAATCCTCCATTGCCGGGAACGTTTAATGAACCGTGGGGAATAACGATAGATAGTGAAAACAATGTTTATGTGGCAGACACCTGGAATCATCGTATTCAAAAATTTGATTCCCAAGGAAATTTTTTGATTCAATGGGGTAAGTCTGGACTTGCGGAAGAAGGATTAGACCGGTTGTGGGGTCCTCGTGGAATAGCAGTTTCTCCCGATGGAAGAATTTTTGTTACAGATACAGGCAATAAACGTGTTGTAGCTTATTCTTCAGAAGGTAAGGCTTTGTTTGAATTCGAAAAAGAAGGTGAATCCAAATTAGATGAGCCAGTAGGAATCACATTAGGGAAGGATGAAAAGGTATATATAGCAGACACCTGGAACATGCGAGTAGCGATTTTTACACAGGATGGATCGTATGTCGCAAGTTTTCCTATTCAAGGGTGGGAAAGTATGTCGATAGATAACAAACCTTTTCTTACTAGTGACTATCAGGGTAATATTTATATAACAGATCCAGAAGGATACCGGGTGCTCGTGTTTTCTGGTGAAGGGAAGCCGTTATCTGTTTTTGGGCAAAACGGTGTTGATGAAGGGTCTTTTGGGATAACAAATGGTATTTCCAGTGGGTTGGATGCCACCATATGGCTGGCAGACGCAGAAAACAATCGTTTGTTACGATATTCCGGATTGTTGAGGTAGGAGATTGTATGTCAAATAGTTTTCTGAAAAAATACCAGTGGATTTTGTTTTTTATACCAGCAGTATTAGGCGCTTTAATTTTCGTTAATATAAATCGTTGGGAAAGCGTTCAAGCAGTTTCAGAAATCAATACCGCTACACCGACAATTATTAGTGACAAATCACCAAACATATCTTTACCGGATTTTAAAAATATTTCCCAGAAAAAGGCAATTACTAGGCTGGTAGAGATTCACACCCAAAAACCGGAACGGCCGAGGTTTAAGGTCTATCGTTATACAATACAAAAGGGTGACACGGCGTGGTCCATCGCAGAAAAATTTGACATATCCATTGAAACAATTTTATGGGGAAATGAAGGTATGAGTGCAGACGCAGGCAGTTTGCAAATTGGTGATGAGATCAATATTCTTCCAGTCAATGGGGTGCTGCATACGGTAAAGGATGGTGATACGCTGGAGCGTTTACAACTTTTACATGGTACTTCGATAGAAGATATTGTCGGATTTATTGGCAATGATTTCCCCGCGAACCCTCCGTTCAATCTTTCGGTCGGACAAAAAATTATTATTCCAGGTGGACAGAATCAGGTTACCTGGGTAGAGCCAGGCCCTCAGCTGGTGCCGGGTAAGGGGCGAGGTTCGCCAGGTTATTATGCAGGACCGGCTAAATATATTGGTACTGGTTATTTTGCGTGGCCAGTGTTTCCAGTTGTTATTACGCAGCCGTATTGGGGTGGGCATCCTGCAATTGACATTGATACATATTATCGACAACCTGTTTTTGCGTCCGATAACGGGACCGTGATCTTTTCCGGGTGGTCAACAACAGGGTATGGTAACTTGATCATCGTTGATCATGGGAATGGATATTGGACATATTATGCCCATAATTCTTATAATCTTGTAGCAGCAGGAGATGGTGTGTTGCAAGGTCAGCAAATTGCAGAATCCGGGAGTACTGGCAATTCGACCGGTGATCACCTCGATTTTCGAATTCGTATAGAAGGTGGTGGTTTCCTTAACCCTGCAAATTTTTTACCTTGATAATATTCGAAACAAAAGTTCAGTTATAACAAATTTGGTGATTTAGAAAACAAATTTTGGCTTTTTCAGTTTAATTCATACATCCAAAAAAGATCAGGTAAAAATGTTCAATCAGATATTACGTTTCGTGGAAGGAGTAATCTTAATCGTGTTAATAGCTATGATTGGATATGGTGGTATATTAATGTCCAATTTGAATAAAGCGTCCAAATTGGATTGGGTTTCACCTACTTTGACAGCGACCCCTCTTATCCAATCGCTCATTTTGCCAGGGGGAAGTGCTTCAAAGGATTATTCTTTAGAATCACAAAAAAACATTAAAGGTATTCCGACTCATTTGCAACCAGTAATTCAATCAAGCCTAAAAGTTTCCATTCCTACACCTACGGTACAACAAGCTATTCGTATACAAATCCCAGCTCTAAATATTGATGCTCCGATTGTGCTGGGGGATGAATTGGAACAACTTAAGAAAGGCGTTGGCCAGCACTTAGGATCGGCTAATCCTGGAGAAATTGGTAATTTGGTTCTTTCAGGTCACAACGATACGTATGGTGAAGTTTTTCGATATTTGGATCGCCTGAAATCAGGCGATAAGATCATCATTTATACATTTACGCGTTCATTTACCTATATCGTTGCCGATTGGACTTTGGTAGAACCGTTTCAAGTCGAAGTAATGGACCCAACATCTTATGAAAGCATTACTTTGATTTCTTGTTACCCTTATTTGGTTGATAATCAGCGGATAATTGTAAAAGGTTTTTTGCAAAAGAGTTGAATAAGTATTTTTATGAAATTGTATGGTTTTTGAGAATTAATAATGAAAAGAGCAACCCATAACTTTGTTGGATTGCTCTTTTTTTTCTAGACTATTGAATATCTTTCAACATTAATTTGTATTGTTCTTGGTTAATTTCACCTCTGGCATAGCGCTCTTCCAATATCTTTTGTGCAGACAATGGTTTTTTCAATTCTGTGGATTGACCAGCATGAAATAAGCTGCGAACCACTAAAATCGATAACCCAATCAGTATAATCCAGAATATCAACATACCGCCAATCATCCCAAACACCATCATTTTATACCTTCTCTAGTGTATCAAATCTGACAAAATTTGTTGGTATTCTTCTCTGCTGATTTCACCTCTTGCATATCTGGCCTGGGCGATTTCTTTTGCCGATTGACTTCCAGGACTCTGAATCCCTGATTGATAGTTACTGCCGCTGAATCGACGAACTGCCCACACTACCAACAAAATCAGACCAATGATGACCGCAATCGATATGATCAAATTCAAAACCATACCGATCCAACCAAATCCCCCAAAGCTACCAAAGCCACCCATCATATTACTATCCTACCTTTCTTAGACGATATACCGTCGTTTATTATCAATTTGAAACTTATAAACTGATGATAATGCAGAAAGATAAAGGTACTTTGAAGTAAATGTAAAGTTTTAGTAAAGATATCCCAGGGAAATCATTGTTTGTGAATTACGACTGGCAGCGAAAAGGAAAAGGTGCTGCCTTTTCCTTCTCCATTACTTTCTGCCCATATGCGTCCTTGGTGCGCTTTAACAAGTGCATGAGCGATCGTTAAGCCAATTCCACTGCCCCCACTCAAACGAGCCCTAGATTTATCAGTACGGTAAAAGCGATTAAATATTAATGGCAAATGATCCGCTGAAATACCTATTCCGGTATCTTTTATGGAAAAAATAATTTCAGATTTTACAAGTGATGCCGAAATCCTTATTTTTCCACCTTCTGGCGTATATTGTAAAGCATTGCCAATTAAATTGGTCAGCACCTGCAGCATTCGATCTTTATCTGCTAACACATTTGGAAGTTGCCTATCAACCTTTTTTTCAAGATTAATCTTCTTCTCTTCAAATTGTAAACTTAAATGATTGATTACGGATTCGACAAGGTCAAAAGGCGATATTGATTTCAATTCGAGTTGATAAGCTCCGGCTTCGACACGGCTTAGTTCTTGAAGGTCATTTACCAATCTTTGTAAACGATCTGCCTCACTGTAAATTTGTTCAAAAGTTTCAGGGGTGGTGGGAAGAATTCCGTCGATTAAGCCTTCCATATATCCTTTAATGGCTGAAAGAGGTGTTCGCAATTCATGAGAAACGTCCCCAATTAGCTGTCTGCGCATGATTTCTATTTTTTCAAGTTTATCAGTCATCTGATTGAATGTAAGCGCTAATTGATCGAGTTCATCCAGTTGATTCAAATGTAAATTTCCAGATATTTTAAGTCTTTCGTGATATTCACCATCCGCAATTCGATGGCTAATTGCCATCATTTTTTTTACAGGGTTAACAACCTGACGGCTTATGAAAAAACTAGCCAAAACCGCAGCGATTAAAGCTGTTATGGTCGCTAAGGAAAGAGATTCAACAACAGCCGCCTGGTAATTGGAAAATAAATCCATTTCCATGGTTTGTGAGCCCCCCATCATAGCACTCATTCCAGCCATGTGACGATCAAATGCTGCTGGAATCGATAAACTGGTAGCTGTCGAAAGAACTGCGACTCCAATTACTATGACAATAACATACGAAAGAAATAACTTCCAGGCTAAGTGAGAGCGGATAAAAGTAAACATGATTTCACCTATTTATCTTCAAAACGGTAACCCACCCCACGAATAGTTTCGATAAAACGGTCGCTACCTAATTTTTGTCGGATGTGACCAATGTGCACATCAACCACGCGCGTATCACCATAATAATCGTACCCCCATGCTTTTTCCAATAATTGATCACGACTAAGAACCATGCCGTGATGGTTTGCCAACGCAAGGATAAGATCGAATTCCACCGTTGTGAGGTCTATTATTTGACCATCAAACCAGATACGGCGTTGAGAGGGATCAATTCGTATATGTGAAAAAACTAGTTGTGAAGATTTTTCCAGCGGAGTGGTATCACTTTGCATACGCCTAAGAGCAGCTTTGATTCTGGCAATCAATTCGCGAGGACTGAAAGGTTTGGTCAAATAGTCATCTGCGCCTACTGAGAGTCCGACAATTTTATCGGTTTCCTCTGAGCGGGCTGTGAGCATAATCACATATACGTTCGATTCGCGCCGCAAATTCGCTAGTAGCTCAATACCATCCATTCCTGGAAGCATGACATCAAGAACAATAATATCTGGCTTGAAAGTTCTGGATGCGGCTAATCCATCCAGCCCATTCATTGCAGAAAAATATTCATAACCTTCTGCTTTCAGATAAGCACTTACGATGGTATGGATGGCAGTTTCATCATCGATTATGAGGATTTTACCAACAGGCATTAAAAATTCCTTCCAGTGTTTCCATTTTAATTATATATATATATATTTTTGCAATAAAGCAGGGATCGGTGTTTACACCGATCCCTGCATCATGAAAATGGTTAATATTATTATTCAACCATGTCAATAAAGTTACCATGCCATGTGTGTAAGAACACCTGACCACTAAAACCATTCACACTAAGCATTCCGGTTGGGCTACCATTATTGAGTATATCAATTGTGTAATAACCATAAAATGTATTTACATCCTCAGATGTCTTAGATCCAGGGAATTGTTGATCTAAATATTGTTGAGCGATAGCAGCGGCTTCATCTGGCGAGACTGACATTGTTGACGTTGAAGCATCAGGAGAAGCGTAACGATTGCCCATCATGCCGAAACCTCCCATCATACCGGCACCATTCATGTGCCCGTACTTCAGATTCCACATCATATTAGGACCATATTCAGGGAATACGGAAAGACTCTCAGGGTCTACCAGAAGTTCCATTGCACCAATACCAGTGCTCTTTTCATTAATAATAGCGTAACCATTATTATCGAAAACCATTATTTCTTTGATTTCAAGATCTGAATTGTTTAAATCTTTCAAATATCCTTCAAAAGCTTGTTTTGCTTGATCAAGCGTAAGAGGTTTGGTATTGGGATTCGAATTGGATGGATAACCACCCATCATGCCACCGTAGCCGTTGCCCATCATACCACCGTAGCCGTTGCCCATCATACCACCGTAGCCGTTGCCCATCATACCACCGTAGCCATTGCCCATCATACCACCGTAGCCATTGCCCATCATACCACCGTAGCCATTGCCCATCATGCCACCGTAGCCGTTGCCCATCATGCCACTGTAGCTATTGCCCATCATGCCAGGTCCGGTGTTATTATAATTTGAGCGCCAGCCCATCATTCCGGCTGGTGAGAAATTTGTAAATCCATAATTCGCATGTCCCAAAAACATACCTGCGCCAAAAACCAAAGCGCTCAACACAATACCCGCGATCACAATTAACACAATCGTTAATGTTTTATTCATTTTTTAATCTCCTATCTAGTATCTAATTTCTTTATGAATAATTGAAGTTTACAAGGTGAAGGTAAAGTAATGGTGAAGCATTTCTAAAGCTTTTGTAAAGGTTTTCATTTGGCAAGTTATGGTTATGGGATTTCCTGTATAAAAGGAGGTATTAATGACCTGTTCATGCAATTTCTTGTGCCCCACTTAGTGCTTTTAAATGGAATCGAGAAATAACGCTGATACCGGATTCTAAATTTTAGAAGAGAACCCTCAAAATTCCCAAAAGATGACATTGTCTTATAGGCGTTTTTGCTTAAAAAAAATTAAGCAACACAGCCCATGACAATTGCAAACTCAGTTTGTATGATTCATAGCATTGGAAAAAATTTATTTGGAAACGAATGGTTTATATTACTTTCCAATTTAAACCAGGAGAAAAAAATGAAAATAAAAAGTGCACTCATTTTTATGATATTGTTCATATTTTTATTAACAGCATGTACCGCTGCTAATGAAACGAAAAAAAATGCGAGTGAACAATCTTCACCAGCCGTAAATTTGACGGATACAAGTGTTGAGGATGAAAAGACAGAATCGGTTGAACCAAATGCTTTTCCGACTGCACCAATACCAGTATTTGACACACAATCAGATCTGGTTCGCGTGGATGAACAGGGTGCTGTTACCTTTGAGATTACCCCATCGGATCTTAATAGTTCTAACGATGCTTTGATTTTTGAAGTTTCAATGAATACTCATTCGGTCAGTTTAGATATGGATCTAGCTCAATTATCTGAACTATCAACGGATACTGGAAAATCTGTGAAAGGAATGCAATGGGATGGACCTAAAGGCGGACATCATGTAAGCGGTCAATTGGTTTTTCAAACGATTGTAGATGGCGAAAACATTTTGACAGATGCGAAAAGCGTAACATTAACAATTCGTGATGTTGATGCGCCTTCTCGTATTTTTTCCTGGCAGATTAATAAATAGGACGGTCGTTGCAATTCGATGTGAATTTACGCTTAAATTGAAGAAATCGATTTAAAAAGAATCTTTCTCGATAAAACAAAGTCGCCATTTTTAAGACCAGGCTTTTTATCCTCAAGATGATCGATTCCTTGATTACAGGTTTTCATTTTTCTTTTGACCTCAAAAAATTTTGTCTGTTTTGCAATAATAAATTTTTGAGTAACACCAATTTGGTGATAAGAAATAACAACCAATACAAATGAAATTACACCTATTATTGAAAATAAAAAAGACTGGCATATTGAAATGGGTTGAAACCTTCTTTCAGGATCGTGGGATTTAAACGAAATGGATTACAGGCTTACACGGCGAGATTTAATAAAAAAAACTGTTTTTGGGATAACATCTTTTGTGTTTCTTCCTGCTATAAGTCGAATACCTTTGGTCCAATTCCCAGAATCAGAACGATTGGGTAGGGTAACGGTAGGGATGGTAGAAATCAAGGCAAAACCAGACCAGGACAGCGCTACAGTTTCCAAAATTTATGAAGATTCAGTGGTGCCATGGCTGAGAGAGATCGTTGGTCGGCGGCCTTTCCGTAATAATCAACGATGGGTCGAAACCCCAGATGGTTTCATCTGGTCTGCATACCTTCAGCCTGTAAAGAATAGACCAAACTTGCCAGTAAATTCATTGCCAGAAACCAGTTTGGGGGCGGGGTTTTGGGCAGAAGTTACAATACCTTATGTCGACCTGATTTTATCCAATCCCCCAGCGCGTTCACCTTGGTTAAAAGAGGATCAAACGCCACGATTATACTATTCGCAAGTGCTTTGGATTGATCAAATTAAACGGGATGAAGCAGGGCAAACCTGGTATCGTGTTAATGAACGGTACGGGTACGGTGATCTTTTTTGGGTAAAAGCTGAAGCTTTTCGACCTTTAAAAGAGGAAGACGTATCACCTATCAATCCAGAACATGAAAACAAAAGAATTGTCGTTCATATTGGCCACCAAACCTTATCCTGTTTTGAAGGGAAAGAAGAAGTTTATTTTACACTTGTCTCTACAGGGATTCGTGCAGATATGAATGGGAATCGGACAGAACAATGGGAAACGCCTTTGGGTGTGCGTCCGATATGGCGAAAATTAATTTCCGTTCATATGTCAGGCGGTTCAACAGGTGGCGGGTACGATCTACCGGGTGTAAGTTGGACAAGTTTGTTTGAAGGAAATGGTGTGGCAATTCATTCAACTTATTGGCACAATAATTTCGGAGAAGAAATGTCTCATGGATGTGTAAATTGTGCCCCTGAAGATGCAAAATGGATTTTTCGATGGACAAATCCAATTGTTATGTATGATCCTGGAGATTTAACTGTGGGTATGCCGGGGGGAACGATGGTTGAGGTAATTGAATCTTAACAATATAAAAATTCATCCATATATAATTGAAAATCTTAATTTAATGTTTATGATAACCTCATTGCAAATGAAATGACATGTAAATTAGAATTCAGCTTTATTTGTTGAGGTGAGATAGACAAAGAGCAATGGGAGATACCTATTTATTCTCTTGCGGGTCAAATTAAAAATAATGAAGAAGTAACATAACCCCGTATTCCTATATGAAGTTCATAATGAATCAAAATTGAAAAGTGGAAAGGGGGCATGGTGAATGACTATATTAAAACTGCTAATGGACCGTAATTGTATGATCAGTTCTTTGATTTTTAAGAAGCGCCGTTTTTATTGACAGACGGACCACATTTTCTCAAATTTATATTGATGATGAAAAACAGGTAATGTATAAACTGATCAAAGTTAATTTCAGTTATTATTATACGAGAGAGTGGATCATCCGCAACCGAGGTTAAAATTATTTTTATTATCTTGATCGATAGTTATCAACACAAAACGCGTAATTATTCCCTGACATTGGATGATAAATATACATTTTCGATTCGAGGAATCGGTATCTATACTTTTTGCATATTTCGTGTTGGACAAATATGATCCTACGGGGTATCCAATTAAATATAAGGCACACAGAGTCTTTGTTTGGAGGATCAAAGGACGTACAGAAAGAGCAGTAGTTGTGTATTAAAGTTTAAAAAAAATTAAGTACTTGACGAACCCATGTAAAACAGATACTATACGAACATCGATTAGCTATCGCAGCGTGCCCGGCAAGCGTGGACCAGAGTTCGTCAGGTTAGCTGTTTTGCAGAGCCCGCCGGACAAATGACACGGATTCAGGATTTTGACTCATAACCCGGAGGTTATTAGTGTGAACCCAATGTGTTCGAATCCATTTAAGCAAACAACAGCTTAACCTCATAGGTTGGTGGTTTTTTTAATTAAAACAAAACCAAAAAGATTATCGTTTGGCAGCGACTACGTCCTTTACCAATTGCCAGATGCCATCCGGACCAAGGCTGGCACCAAGTCTCACAATCACTAACGAATGAGACGGAATCACAATCACGTATTGACCTTGAAAACCATTTGCATAAAAAGTATCTTTTGGCAAAAACTCAAGGTCACTCTTTTCTACGGTCCAGAAGCCAGCGCCATAACTGTTGCTGCCACTTTGTGGTGTGTGGCTTGTTACATAATTTACCCAACCATCAGGTAAAATTCTTTCGTTTTCCCAAACACCATTATCCAGATAGAGTTGACCAAATTTAGCCCAGTCGTGCGGATTGGCAATTGCATAGGATGAACCAATAAATGTCCCGGCGGCATCGGTTTCAAAAACAAAACTGGCTGCACCCAAAGGTTTCATAAAACTTTCGCGGTAAAATCTTTGACTGTTTTCCAATGTTCCACTAACTGCTTCAAAGATTGCTCTACAAGCCAGAATCGTATTACCGCTCATATATTCCCAATGGGTTCCGGGTTGTTGTTTGATTCCTCGATTGGCTGCAAATGCGGAAGCATCTGGTTCTTCAAAAATCATGCGGGAATTTGGGTCAGCACCAGATTGGTCTTCTAAAACGTCCAGTCCGCTGGTCATCCGTAAAAGGTGGTCCATGGTGACCTGTTCACTGCCATCCATCCGATCGCGCCACGCCGGTACGATACCTGGTTTATTGATATCAAGTTTTCCTTCTTTTACAAGTAGTCCCACGAACGTAGCCGTAAGGCTTTTTGCCATGGACCATCCGGGTAAAGGTGTTGTGGATTTGATTCCAGCAGCATATTTTTCGGCAACCAGTTTCCCTTTATGTAAAATGGCAATCGCCAAAGAATTGTGGCTTGGTGTAAAGGCTGTGTTAAGCGCTTCAGTAAGAAATGTTTGATCAAAACTTTTTTCTATTTCCTCTGGAAAAGCATTCAGCAATGGTTTATCTTGAATTTTTGGTAAATTGACTTCGGGTAAAGTTGAGGTTTTTGGTAATCTGGTTGTGATGGTGCACCCAACCCCATCTCGCATTTGTGCAGTCGCACAATATAAACCATGACTGGTAACGGTAACACTTCTTTGGGAGGGATCATAAAACACAGTGATCTCTTGATTTAAGCGATTAAGGAGCGGATCGATATAGAGCGACTGTGCCTGCGTAGGGGCGAGTTGGGAGACATAAATCAGTGAACAAAGCTGTTTGGCAGCAAGACCAACACCATTCTGCCATTCGATTTTCTTAAGATTGGTATCTTCATTCATAATTCCACTCTTTTGTGTAGGTGTCTTGCCTCGATAATATCGTTTATCATTGATGTCAGAGAGGCTATCGGGTTTTTATCCGGAAGTTTAATTTGGTTGAAGAATCGTTTTTGCCATTCTGTGTTCTTAGGCAAGATTGATTTTTGATGATCCATGTTCGGTTTTTATCAACATGATTTTCGAAATCCCAAATGAAAAAAGAATTTTTTTGGCACAGGGCTTTTAAATCAATCAGTTCATTCAAACACCATTTGAGAACTTTATTGAACTGGAGCTAAAAAGCGGGCTGCACATTTTAATATTATAAACGATTGATATTTCACAGAATACCTGCTTTGGAAAGGAGTTTATACAATACAAAAAATCAGTTTCTAATTTGATTTTTATATCTGCTTTTTTGGGAGGTCCTCTTGTGAAACTCCTTCTCTGCCTATTCGTATCTTTGGTCGTAAGCTTAACATAATAACAACAATCATCGTTTAGTTCCCAAATCCGGGAAACAAATTAAGATTTGGGATTGAACGGTTTCCTATTTAATAGAGATGATTGAGTGGGATCAAAAATTCGATACGCGAATAATTTTACGCGGTCATTTATGAGGAACCATGCCAGCGAATAACCCCAAACAAACAACGCCCAACCCCAGCCAAGAGGAGTCATAAACAATCCATACACAGCAATCAAAGTTGCCACAATTTGTGTTCCAAGTACGGCCATCCATAATATCTTGGCAGGGCGTATGGAATAAAATGGGCCACGTGTACGTGTTAGGAAAATTGTCAGATGTCCTGCTACGGAAAGTTTTAAATACATCAGTGTCTGAATTTGTGCCTGGTCAAGATTAAAGACGCGTTCTCCAAGATAAAACAAACCAAAAGCAGCCACGACCCCTGTAATGCCCAGTACCGTGGAAATGCCCAAGACCAAACGCATATTCCACGCTTCCGGCTTATCCTTATAATGGACATTATCATAGGCAATGGCCAGAATAGCACCATCGTTAAGCAATGCCAACATTACAATCATTACTGCAGTGACCGGATAGAAGTTAAATACCAGAATCGCCAGTGTCATGAAAAATAAAACGCGTACCGTTTCGGAGATGCGATAAATCGCATAGCTGTTCATCCGATGGAAAATTTTCCGGCTCTCTTTGATTGCGTCAATTATTACGGACAGACCAGGTGTCAGCAGTACGATAGATGCGGCAGCACGCGCTGCATCCGTCGCTCCCGAAACGGAGATGCCGCAGTCAGCTTTTTTAAGGGCTGGGGCATCGTTTACTCCATCACCGGTCATACCTACGATGTGATCACGTTTCTGCAGGACATCTACAATATGGAATTTGTGTTCGGGGAACACCTCTGCAAATCCGTCTGCTTTTTCGATGGACTCGACCAACTGTGCTGTTTCATGAGCCTTCGTAGCGCCGAAAGCACTGGCATCAAGGATATTTGTCCCCAATCCTAATTTTCGAGCGGTTTCGCAAGCGATGGCTATTTGATCGCCTGTTACCATTTTAACGTTGACACCCATCTGTCGGGCTGTGGTTATTGTCTCTTTGGCACCTTCACGCGGTGGGTCATAAAGGGGTAACACACCCGCAAACTGCCACTTACCTTCCTGATCTGCCCAGGCTACGCCCAACGAACGGAACCCGTGAACCGCAAATTCGTCGACTGCCTTCTCAACTGAGGTTTTGATCTCTTCCATATTATCCGATAATGCTAAGATGACTTGTGGTGCTCCTTTCGTTACCCAGAATTGTTTCCCATCCGAGTTTTTGACCGTGGCTTCGGTGCGTTTGTGCACCGGGTCAAACGACATGAAATGTAAAACCACATAATCTTTTAAGTTCTGATCGTTTTTTAGACTCTCAATTACGGCTAAGTCGATGGTGTCTTTGTCTTCTGCACGTGAAGCCAGTGCGGCCCAAAGAATAACCTGACTAGCAGGGATTTCGTTCATGCAAAAAGGGTCACCCAAAGTCAGTTTATTTTGGGTCAGTGTACCCGTCTTGTCTGAGCAAAGCACGTCTACACCTGCCAATTCTTCAATGGCTGCCAAACGGGTCACAATGACATCTTTTTTGGCCAGTAATCGAGCTCCAACTGCCATCGTTATTGATAACACAGTCGGCATTGCAACGGGTATTGCAGCGACGGTCAGTACAAGGGAAAACTGCAACGTGGTAAGAAAAGGGTCGCCCCGGAAGAGAGAGATAATAATAATTACTGCCACCAGAAACACAGCGAGGATGATCAGATAGTCACCAATTTTTAGCACAGCGCGTTGGAAATGGCTATCAGTATGCGCTTCCTGCACCAGTTGAGCTGTTTTTCCGAAGTAGGTATGCCCACCAGTCGCATAAACCATGGCATCAATCTCTCCTTGTCGAATAATTGAGCCAGAATACACGGCTTCACTGGTTTTGCGAGTGACTGGTAAAGATTCACCTGTCAAAGCAGATTGATCCACCTTCACCGAATCTCCTGTTAGCAAGCGTGCATCCGCTGGTACGATATCTCCCAAGCGTACGCGGATGATGTCACCAGGTACAAGCTCACGCGAAGCCACTGTCGTCCACTTTCCATCCCGTTTAACTTTAGCATTAACGGCTAACTTGCCCTTTAACGCTTCGATGGCGTTGCTTGCTTGGTGTTCCTCCCAGAATCCGACCACGGCATTGGAAAGAAGGAGAATGAGAATGATAAAAAAATCTGGCCAATGTTGGACTATCGCCGAGAGAATCACCGCTATTTCGATCATCCAGGGAATAGGTCCCCAAAAATAGGTGAGAAATTTCAAAATCGGATTGGTTTTCTTTTCTTCAATCTCATTTGGACCATATTGATCCAACCTTTTTTGAGCCTCAGATTGACTTAGTCCGTTTGGTGATGATTCCAGTTTTTTCTCTAATTCGTTTAGGGATAGAGATTTTAGATCTGCTTTTTCGTTTGGTTTCAGTTCAGAAGCTTTCGGTGGGTTCGGATTAGTTTCCATCACGAATTATCTCCTTCAGTTTTTAATTCACAGGTTTTGTTAGTTATGCGCGATCCGTTTTTTGTTTATATCTTTTCCATCATTGCATAATATTTAACACAGTGAGAAACAGGTTACAGAATGGGTGAGCAAATGATATCTCTAAAACCAAGGCAGCTGTGACATGAATTTATTTTCACAACAAGCTAATGGGTTGAGACAAGTTTATGAAATTGACCACTTTGTCACCCATTCTTACTTAATGCAATCCAATTTTGGAAGCATCATAATGGTTTTGATGAGCGTGTTTTCCACCGTTCCTGTCGGTAAAGTTGGAAGAAGATCGCTTGCGCTTTTTCTTTGTTCCGGGAATTGTACAATTCGGCAATTCATTATTTACCAAAATAATCCCTCCTTTTTATTAATCCAAAAAAAATCCCCTGTTTGCATCGTGCAAGCAGGGGATTTTTTACGCTTTTCGGGATGAAATTTTTCTCCATCTTAAGATGGAGATGGATATCCGTCCGGTTTCTCTTTTATTAAGTGAAGTTGAGTTGCCAACGCAGCTGCTTCTGTACGGCTGCTTGCATCAAGTTTTTTGAGTATATTGCTCACATGGGATTTTACGGTTGAAGTTTCGATCATTAAGGTTTCCGCAATTTTTTGGTTCGTAAGACCGTTTACTATCAAAGATAGAACTTCATGTTCTCTGTTCGTAAGCTGAAAATCGTCAGCATCGGTTTTATCCTCTTTTAGAGGAAATTCGATCAATACTTGAAGAACGTCTGCATTCACTGTAGGTTTTCCTTCAGCAGCAGATCGTATTGCATTGGCAAGTTCGTCAATTGAAACATTTTTTAAAATATATCCGATTGCTCCAGCGTGCATGGCATCAAAAATCAATTGTTTATCATTAAAACTTGTCAATGCCAGAATCTTAGTCGCAGTGCAAGATTGGTGGACCGCCTTAATAATTTCTATACCGCTTATTCCAGGCATAACAAGATCCATCAGCACCACATCAGGATTAAGCATCTGTATCATTTCTAATGCTTTGTTTCCATTATTTGTTTCCCCGATTAGTTCAAGGTCATCAAAACTTTGCAGAAAATAGGTTAATCCTGCACGCACCATATCATGATCATCTACTATAAACACACTGGTTTTTTTCTGATCAATCATTCCCCACCTCGTCGCTTGAATTTTCCCAAATGGCAGTTATATTCGAGCCCTTTCCAGGAGATGATTCAATATCTAAAATAATATTAGCACTTTTTGCTCTTTCTCGCATGATTTCAACACCCAAATGCCCAGCCAGTTTTTGATCAGGTTGAAAGCCCCTTCCATTGTCTTTAATTTGAAGGATTGTTTTCGAAGGGCTGTAGTTCAAAATCAATTCAACTTTGTCAGCATACGAGTGTTTAAGAACATTTTGCATAGCTTCCTGTGCAATGCGGTATAAGACAATCTGAACGTTTTTTGGAAGTTTTGGCTGGCGGTTGTTTTTATAAATGATTTGTATGTTGCTTCTATTCTGAAATGATTCGGTTAACTGAATCAATAGCTCATTTAAATTCGTTTCACTTAAAAATTGAGGGCGCAACTCTAATAATAAAGTGCGCATTTCGGCTAAGGCGCTTTTGGTCAATATTTGTAATTGATCCAGACCCTGGAGAATAAGTTCTGGTTTCTTTTCCCACAATCGCGGTAATGATTCAGCGATGATACTTGTTGAAAACAAGGTTTGGCTGACTGCATCATGCAGTTCCCGAGCCAGATGTGCACGTTCTTCTATTGCTGCCACTTCTTGCACGTGCTCGTAAAATGCGGCATTCTTGATTGCGATAACAGCCGTATTAGCCAGCATTTCCAACATAACCTTGTCTTGGTTATTAAATGTATCGAATGTATCGTTGAAGACTTCTAAAACCCCAAAGTTCTTGTCAAGATGCTGAAGAGGAACTGCGATTAATGAATGGATTGGAAAATTAATTGTTTTTGAAAAATGAGCAGGAAGACGACTTTCTTCAAGAACATTATTTACCAAAACGCTTTCGCCATGCTTGGCAACCCATCCAGTCAAATTTTCATTGAAAGAAATTTTTTGTTTGGGTAGATTGACATTTTCTGAAATGAAAGAACCAGCACATACCAGCAAATCAGAGTACTGCTCATCCACGGTCCAGACAATACATCCGGAACAATGGATGAGTTCTTTAATAGCACTTATTAAATTGTTGATTACATCGTCGAAATTTAACGAAATGATTACGTTTCTACTAAGGTTATGTAATAAGGACAGGTCAAAATTCCTTTTATTCATCTTTTTTTCTAAAAACAACATTTCTGTTATGTCATGAAATGTGCAAATACTTCCGGAAATTTCTGTTTGATTGTTAACCAGAAGTACAATATGGACTGAAAGAGTAATCTCAACCTGATCATTATCCTTGAATTTCATCAGACTGTTTTTTATTATGTCGCCTTCTTTGATGTCCTGAGTTAATGTTGTTATTGCGCTAAGGATTCTGGAGCCCAACGCTGAATTGAAAGGATAATTGATATCACTTCTAATTTTATTTTTTGTAAATCTGTTTATAATTTCTTTACCGGTATCATTGATTTTTATTTGTTTATTAAACTCATCAATAATTATTACACCGGTAGGGATATTTCTAAGATCGATATCCCAGCGGTCTTGTATCTCTTCCAATTGCATATTGATTCGTTCCGAATTAGGCACATCAACCAAAGATAAAACCAATCCACTAACTGTTCCATTTTTATCTCTGGTTGGAACGAGAGACCAATCCCAATATAATGTTTCTGATTCTGAAAAATCTGAACTGGTAAAGGGGTGGGCATGAAAAAAAACCGGTTTACCGGTTTGAATCACATTATGAAATTTTTTTTCATTATTTTCATTTGGGAAGAAATGAAAGTGATTCTTGCCAATTAATTCTTTTTCGGATATTCTACATCCTTTAATGTACGCTTCATTCACAAAAAGATAAGTCAGGTTTTTATCTAGATAGGCTAATTGGACATGTGTATTCTCGATAATGGCATTGGGAAAAGCATGATCGCTAATTTGGCTATCTTTTGGAAATAATTCGGATTCCTGCTTTTTGATATCTGCATTAGCAGAAGTGCTTTGTTTAATTTTTGAAATTTCAATTAATTGTTCTGAGATATCGTAAAGTTTATTTGTTAATTGTAAATATGCGGGATCTCTTTTATTGTGCTTTTTATCTAAGTTGAGTGATCCTGAAATTTTTTTGAGTTGGTCTTGAATTTCTAAAATTTCTTGCTCTAGTTTCATAGTTAATTAATGAAATAATTCTGTAAATTATTTCGCGTAAATTCATAATAGCATAGTTTTTATAAAACTATCTAACTCATAATGGAATTTATTTGTCATTATTACAAATAATAATTGTATATTAACAAAAATGTAATAAAAAGTGAGTCTATTGTAGATGTTTTCCCCACATGTTTTCCTATATAAGGGTAGTAAAAATTCCATTTATACCCCCCTATTATTGATTTTGTTGTCGGAGTGTTAACTCTTTCTTAAACGTAATGAATTTCCAACGACAAGTAGACTGCTGGTTGCCATTGAGGCAGCTGCGATTACTGGGGAAATCAGTCCGAATGCAGCTAGAGGCACCGCAAACAAATTGTAAGCAAATGCCCATCCCAGATTTTCCATGATAATTTTTCGGGTTTTTTGGGAACGTTTTATGAACCATGGAACCAATGATAAATCGTTAACGACCAAAACAACATCGGAAGTTTCACCGGCAATATCTGTTCCGCCTGCTACAGTAAAACTCAGGTTGGCCTGGGCTAATGCAGGTGCGTCATTGATCCCGTCGCCAACCATCGCAACATTCATTCCGGATTCCTGCCATTTTTTGATCCGGTTAGATTTTTCAATGGGTGAACAGCTTCCCTCAAAATCGTTAAGATTTAAAGTTTTAGCAATCGCATTGGTTGTTATTGGATTATCACCAGAAAGTAAAACGGAATCAATTTCCATTTTGGAAAGCTGTTCCAGAGCACCAGATGCAGTTTTATTGGGCTGATCACTAAGGACAATGAAACCGCCAATTTTGTTTTCCCAGCCAACCCATACTACTGATTCCCCTTTTGCCAAATATTTCTCTGCTGCTTTAGCGATTTCAGAGTTTTCGTCAACCGATAAAAATTCTGATGATCCTACTAAAATTCGAACGTCATTGTAAGTAGCACTGGCACCTAATCCTTTTATCGATTTGAATTGTTCAACATCCTGGATTTTACCTGGGCAAGCACTAATAATTGCTGTTCCAATTGGATGTTCCGAATATTTTTCTACAGATGCAGCCCGGCATAAAAGTTCATTTTCAGAAATTTGTATTGCCGGGTTTACATAGGTCTTTTCAACAGATAATTTTCCTTGCGTAATTGTGCCTGTTTTATCAAAAACCACCCGGTTGATTTTCGCGGCAGTTTCCAGTGCGGCAGGTTTACGTACATACAAACCAGCTTTTGTTGTCTGACCCAGTGTAACAACCAGGGCTAAAGGTGTCGCCAGACCCAATGCACAGGGACACGCTACAACGAGTACAGCAATAGCGGTAAGGATTGAAGTCGAGAATCCTTCACCAAATGAAAGGCGCACGATCAGGGTAATGATTGCAATCCCAATAATACCAAAGGCAAAATAAACCGATACTTTATCTGCCAGACGCTGAATGGGTGGTTTTGCGGTAAGGGTTTGTTCTACAAGATCTACAATTTGAGTGAAGCGAGAGTCCATTAATGGTTTTTCTACATGGGCATTTATAGCACCATCATATGATACTGTACCGGCATAAACGTGGCTGCCATTTTCGATCGCGACCGGTTTCGATTCTCCAGTTAACATGGATTCATTAATCGTTGCTTCTCCACTAATGACGACAGAATCAGCTGGAACACTTTCACCAGGTTTGATAAGAATCAAATCCCCTGGTTTTAATTCATGCGCTTTTACTTGCTTCCATTCATCGTCTACTTTTTTCCAAGCTGTTTTTGGACGCAGATTAAGAAGTTTGTGGATGTCTTTGCGTGCTTCACTGCCTCCAAGCGATTCGATATACCTTCCGAGCATAATAAAAGTTGTAATCATCACAACCGAGTCAAAATACACCTCACGGTTTCCGGTAAATGTAATATATGTGCTATAGCCATAGGCTGAGAGAGTACCAAGTGCGACCAATGTATCCATCGTTGCAGTAGTAGATTTTATTGCTCTCCAGGCGCCACGTAAGAACGAACTTCCTCCATAAAACATTACCGGTGTTGCCAAAACCAAAACGATGTATTGGATATTCCTGACATTGGTGCTGTTGAAGTCTCCTTGAGCGTATAAAGGATAAAGTTGAACAAGGTAGAGGATCATAATTTGCATGCCAAAACCGACCGCAACCAATAATTGAATCAGTGTTTTTTGTTGTTGTTTATTTTTTTGTTTTTCTTCTTCATCACCAATTACCTGGGCATGGTAGCCTAACTTTGAGAGTTTGTCCAAAACTTCCTGGGGTTTGATAGTCTTCGGGTCGTATTGGATTCTGCCTTTTTCCGCGGCAAAACTGATATCGGCTTTTTTAATTCCGGACTGGTGAAGCAAGATTTGTTCTGCAGCTGTAGCACATCCAGCACACCACATACCGCTCATTGAAAAGTAGGTGGTTTCACCGCTGTCCAACACAAAAGATGGTTTAAAACTTGGTTGTTTAATCGGCTTTGGGCATACTTCATCCAACATATTATTATCATAGGCTGCTTTATATACCTGTTTACATCCTTGGCAGCAAAAATTTTTTTCTTCCCCATCATATTCTTCAGTGATTGGCTGCCCTTCAATATCAAGTCCACATAAGTCGCATACTTGTTTTTCTTTAATATTTTTCACCAAAGTACTACCTTTCCTATTTTAAATCCTGAAACAAGGTGGAGAGCTGATAAACCACGAAGAATTATTTGTGTTCCAATGAGTAACATGAATATACCGGCGATTTTGGTTAATGTTGACCTCAGTTTTGCTCTCTGACGGATTGAACTCGCACCCATCGCTAAAACTAATAATACCGGCACAGTGCCTGCCCCGAATGAAAACATTGCAGCAGCACCACCGGATATACTTCCGGAGGCTGCTGCAGCCAGAAGTGCGCTATAAACCAACCCACAAGGTAAAATTCCGTTCATAAAACCCAAAATTATTACTCCTCGCCATCCCCCAATTTCCATAACTTTATTTATCGTATTACCCCACCACCACCCAAAACCTTTCAATTTTCCAAATGGAATCCATCCCAGATAACTAAAACCAAATAAAATAATTCCTAATCCCAATAAAATACTAAAGGCACCAGCGACTTTACTTAAGGATGAACCAAAACCGATTAATGATCCAAGTCCTCCTACAATCGAGCCCAAAACGATATAAACGAATATCCTTGATCCATGATACAAGAACCAAAGAGGGGCTGCTTGTTTCCCTGTCTTTTTTATTTGAGCACTAACCATAAGAATTAATGGTCCACACATACCCAAACAATGTCCAAAGCTTCCTAATAAACCGCTTATGAATAAGGCGCTGAGAATGCTTATGTTCATAAATTATTTGGCTTTAAAATCAAAATCAAACGTATAAACTTTTGCGTTATGAGTCACATCAGCTTGTAAATGCCAGTCACCAGCCATAGATAAGAGCGTGGTGTTTGAATAAGAGCCTGGTTCTTTTTCTACAGCATTAATTTTATTCTCTGGCATTTTCATACCTGGCATGGTCAAATTGAGAATCATGTCTGCGCCTTTTACAGGTTGATCACCTTCCATCAAGGTAATCATAAACCTGGTATTTTCCATGGAAACTGGAGTGGATGGTTCAATGGTTAATGTTGCGGTAACGCCATTGTCCTGACTGATTAATAAATTATTAGATTTTTCACTACAACCCGTAAGGAATAACAAACCTAAAAAAACTAAAAACAAAAAATAATTTCTGATACGCATATTACTCCAAAAACTAAATTATTTGAATAAAACCTGGGTCACGGAAATTTTTTTAGTTTCCCGTGACCCTAAAAGGAAGGGACTACTGGACCTCACCATAGACTCGGATGATGAGATCCTCCGGTTTGATATGAGGTTGAAATTCTTCTAATACCTTGTCTTCCGACAATGAAGAATTGCGATGGTTTTGCAAATCCTCCCAGTTATTCCATTCGCTTACGACAACGACATAAGTTTTTTCCTCATCGTCCAGGGAGTAAAGTACACGTGTATCAATAAATCCGGTTTGGCTCGGCAGAAGTGTTTTTAGGTATCCAAGCGTTCTCTCGATTGACCCGCCAATTTCCAATTTACTTATTTCAGAAGCGGAAATATTAAAGCTTACTTGAAAAATGTATGCCATGATTTGCCTCCTATCTTTGGGTCCAGAACAAGATTAGGTAAAGCAACCACCAAATTAAAACACCCGGTAATGCTATTTTTAAGATTGGTGGCAAACCTCCACCAGCTTCTTCAATGTCTTTTGCAAAACTGTCGATATAACCATCCGGTCGGATTTCTTCAGTTTCTCCGGATTCACCCTCAGGTCTATGTCCTTTACTGCCAGGGTTTGTGCCAGGTTTTTGCGGTAAACCTAATGTTAATCCGAAAATGAATAACACTAAAGCGCCTATAACGACACCAAATATTTCAGACCAAAGCGAAATACTGCTTACTGTCATTTTTTCTCTCCTTTAGGCCAATCTTGAGGTTCGTGATCTTCTAACATTTTATATTTTGCTTCTTCAATATCCTTAAATTGACCACGTTTCATACCCCAAATGAATAGGATTACACCAGTTAAGATTACAAATGCCATCCAGCCAACCACAACCCACATTCCTATTGGCATCATTTGCCACCTCCCAATTTGTTTATTAGGTTGATGGTTATATCCCAGGCATCGTTATCCGTTAGTGTTCCTTGAAAAGCATACATCATGCTATCCGGTACACCTTCCATAATACGCCAGTAAATGTAGGCTTCACTCATATTATTCGGAAAGGCTGCCGGTCCTTTGCTGGCACTATCTTTCGTACCAGGTCCATTGCCCTGACCGTCTTCGGCGTGACAGTCTGCACAATACTGGGTATATAATTCACCACCATGATCCGGATTAATGGAGTGTCCCTCTGATATGTAAACATCGCTGCTCAATAAAGCATAGTTATTTGCTATTTCCCCATTGTTATACACACTTGTGGTTACTGGCTTGCCTTGCATAAAAACAGCCATTAGATATTTTATGGCATCCCAGCGTTCTTCTTGTGGCATCCACTGACCCCAGGTAGGCATAGCTGTATTTTGAATGCCAAAGGAAACCTTTACAAGGTGCTCTCCTTGTGCTTTAGGTGTCATTTGTTTACCCGCCATACCCTGGAAGTTTGCTGGCGTGGGATTAAGATACTGTCCATCCCATCCCTGACCGTTTCCGGTCAAACCATGGCAGTGAACACAATTTTCAAGGAATACTTTCCGACCTCGTTCAAACGAAGCACTCTCAGGAATTCTTTGTTCATCATAAATGGCTGGATGTTCTGGGGCAGATCCTTTTGGTTCCAGGGGATCTTCGGTTTGAGTGAAAATCGTGCGGATATAATGAACGATTTTCCAGCGATCTTCTTCATTATATTCCATTTTCCAGGCCGGCATGGCAGACCATGGCACCCCTTCACTGATGCGCCAGAAATAATCCGCATCAGTGTAATCGCCATAACCTCCGTCGCCAAAGTCTGGTGGTCCTGGTTGGATTATCTGGTGGTACGGACCATGTCCTCGACCTGCATCACCGTGACAAACCATGCATTCACGAATGAAAATCTCTTTTCCTTCTTGCAAAGTTTGGTCATTCAATGGGACAGCATTGGTTAATCCAGCATAACTGCCGCTGGGGTCACCTTCGGAAGGATCATGCATATTTGGTTTTGCAAAAATCGTCTGGATATATTGAACAACTTGCCAACGTTCATTTTCGCTTAGACTAACCTTCCAGGTTGGCATGATTGTGCCTGGGATGCCTTCAGAGATGTGCCAGAAGTATTCATTATCCGGCATACTTCTGAATGGTTCTTGTTTGAAATTCGCAGGGGTTACAGCCAACGTACCGCCGTAACTGCCGAGTCCATTTCCTGAACAACCATGACAGGTAAGGCATTTATCCGTATATAATTCTTTGCCAGCCTGTAATTGAGTGGCGTTCCAAAGATCCCAACCATTTGCCTGTGAATCGGATGAAACCATTGGATCAGAGATTGGATTGGTTAGATTTTTATAAACATCCGGCGGGGAAATCATTCGCTCGAGTGCCACCCGGTCTCCTAGGCCAAATAAATAATCTGCAATCAAATTAAGGTCTTCGTCAGGCAAAAAATCAAAACTAGGCATAATTGAGAGTGGGGAATATTTTCTTGGATCTTTTAAGTGATCTACTTCCCAGCTGTGGCTGCGTTTTGCACCAACGTAGGAAAGGTCCGGACCAGTTCGTTCTGAACCAAGTATCAATGGATCGTCAAAAACATAATTTCCTCCCAATGAAACTGCGCCCATTGCCGTATCTTCTTCACGCACATATTGGGTGTGACAGTAATTACAACCATTCGAATAAAAAATTTCTCTTCCAGCTTCTCGGTTGTCACTGTAAGGAATAGCTATCGTAGTTTGCTGTGGTTTCCAGACTAAGGCAGGCGTAAATACAGCAACAATTACCACGGCAAAAAAAACGATTAACCCGCCAATTAAAATTACTTTAAATGTCATTTTCATTTTATTCTCTCCGTTTCAGTCTGCTGTTCCGGTTGCTCTACTTTCAACGTGTTTAACATGGAAGGATGGTTGAATATCCTCTTTCTGGCTGATCACGGTTGCGAAAATATTGTATGCGAACAAACCAAAGCTAATGACTAATAAAATCCCGCCGCTGGCTCGCAGTGCCATGTAAGGCCTAATCCCTGGTAGAACACTCCAAACCGGAAGACCCTGATGCAACCAGTTTGAGCCCTGTACCAAGCCGGTTAGAAGGAATCCACCAAAGAATGCCGTAAACCCGATTACATACAGGCTGTATTGAACATTCGCCAATGTCCTGCTGTATATACGGCATTTATAGATTCTAGGAATAATATAATATGCTGCGCCTATAATGGTTGAAGCTGCAAAAAACAATAGTGCTAAATGAGCATGACCAGGCACGTATTGTGTAAAGTGCGTAATCAAATTGATACTTCTTAAGGCTTGATGAGAACCCTGATAGGAAACGAGAATGTAGGCAGCCCAACCTGTAATGATATAACGTAAAGGTATACTGGTCATAAAGCGATTCCAGTTTCCCCGCATTGTTAGAAATATGTTCATCATAAAAGCAATGACAGGCAGGATCATTCCGATGCTTTCAGCTACAGCAATTGTTTTCAACCAATATGGAATTGGTGCCCATTCGAGATGGTGTGCGCCTACGCCAGTGTAAAACAATATAATTCCCCAAAAAGCGACCATGGAAAGAAAATGACTGTATAAAGGTGTTCTCGTTTCTTTGGGGACAATGTAATAAATGACTGGTAGTAAGCCGGTTGTAAACCATAACCCTAAGACATTATGGCCGTAGAACCAGTTAAAAATTGCATCGTTGATACCTGTCAATGCACCTGTTGGGGGATTCCACATGACATTGCCAAGAAAATAAAGTAACGGCATCCAGACTAATGTACCTGTGATATACCATAATGAAACGTAAAGTTTTGGTTCTGTCCGGTTTGCAATGGTCATGTAGATGTTAATCAGGTTTAGGATTAAAACGACCATCACGGCTATATCAATAACCCAGATCATTTCTGCATACTCACGACTCTGGGTGTAAGCATTTAAAATGCCAACAATTCCCACCAGCAGCGCAATGTTCCATAAAATTACACATATATTACCGAGAAATTCACTCCATAGTTTTCTTCCCGTTAACCTCGGAACAATATATAACCACAAGCCCATCATACCGCCGGAAAGCCATGCGAACATAACCGTATTTACATGCGCCTGCCGTAATCGGCCAAAAACCAACCAGGGGACTCCACGGAACATATCTGGGAATACAAATAAGAGTGCCAATGTTAATCCCATTAATACGCCTATGAGCAGCCACAAAACTGCTGTAAGAATGAAATTTCTACTTGCACTATTTTCTTTATTCATTAACTCACCTCCACAATATCCATTCGTAAGAATTAATCATTATTAAAATTTGTTTTTTTGTTCAAGGGATTTTGTTTCGATTGATCGTATATTTTTGGGAGAATTTGTGTACCAAAATAAGCAGATCGGATTGCGTTTGCAATTGCATCAATCGGGGCATTCTTGAGTAATGCGCCAGTAGCGCCAGCTGATAAAATTTCTGAAATCAGTCCTTCATCCTTAAAACTTGTTAGAGCAATTATTTTTACTGTTGGAAATTTTTTTTGTAATGAACGTGTAGCTTCTATTCCGTTCATTTTCGGCATTAGAATATCCATTAAAATCACATTCGGTTTAACGTCATCGCAAGTTGAAAGTGCCTCCTCTCCATCTTCAGCTTCACCGACATATTCAAGATCATCATAAGTAGAAAGAAAGAGCTGTAAGCTATCACGAATCTTCTTGTGATCATCAACGATCATTACCCGAATTGGCTTGTTAATCCCTGCCAAAATAATCCCTCCTGTTTAATCATGCAAAAAATAATTGCATGATGCAATCATGGAAAAAGGGGATTTTTTTACTCTTCGAGGGATGAGATATTTCTCCATCTTTAGATGGAGATGGATGTACATCCGCTTCTATCTCTTTTAATTGGTTGTTTGATACTAGAATTACTTATCTTTTGCAGGTCATCTGATAATAAATAATGATTTTTGAACAGTTGTTTTACCTTGTAGAATTAAACCTGCACTTAAATTCAAAAAACCTCACCATAATGAAGTTCTTTGCGGTGAGGTTTTCATACAAAGCAAAGGTTTCAGAATCCGCAACTGACCGTGTTGAGGATGTCCATTAATGACGTGGTATTATCAGCGGCTGTGAGATTTCTTTCCCGGATGCCGATTGGTTCGAAGGGAGGTGTGGCCTGAATACCTGGCAGCGAAAGATGTAGGGTATAACAACCCTGGAGGGTTTGTATACTGCCGCCAGTTTGGGTCAAACGTACTGCCACAGGAACCTGGTAGTAGCGCTGACCTGCGCCGGCATCCACCGTGGTTTCACCCGATACAAACTCAACAGAATCGATGTTCTGATGTGATAAGAGAAAATCAGAATAACTGCCAATCGTTTCAACCGGGTTTTTCCAATAACTGTAAGCTCGTAAGAATTCGTGCCGGTTAAGTGCGTTGTAAAATGAACGGATTACTAGAATCGGTTCACTACGTTCATCAAGATAGTTATCGGCAGTATACACCTCATGGTTAGTGACCGGGTTCGTGGGCAGCGGCGCACCTACCGGGAAATCATAAGCAGTGCAGGCAGTTTCTAAAACGTTAGGTAGATCCGCATCGGAAGATAAAGTGACCGCAATGGCGCGCTCAATGCCCAGTGGTTTGAATGGCGGGGTGGCTTGAACAGCGGGTTGTGAAAGTCTTAAAATATAACAGGCGGAATAATATTGTATGCTTGAATCGGTGTTTGTTACGGTTAAAATAAGCGGTACGCTGTAATACATCTGACCTGCGCCGGCATCCCCACCGATTTGTCCATAGGTGACTTCTACATTCGAAGTGGTATCGTAACCGGCTGCAAAATCATTAAAATTTCCAAGTTGTGCAGCTGGATCGCGCCAATAGTTGTATGCACGTAAATACTCGGCGCGGTTGATGGCGTTAAAAAATGAGTCCATTAAACCGGTCGCCGTGCTGCGATCATCCAGATAAGAAGGAATGGTTGGCTCCGGTGTGTTTGTAATCGTAGGACTGGGTTCGGTAGTAGCGGTGGGTGCAGTGGTTGGTGTATCGGTAACTTCCACTGTGTTGGTAGGGATGATTTCCACAGTGGGGGGTAAAGTAGGAATCGTTGTAGTTGGAGTGGGCGTTGGGGTTGAGAGCTGACAGGCGGAAATTAGAAACAAAAGGATCAGGGTCGTGAGCCAGATCGGTTTTTTATTAAATAAAGTTTTTGACATATTTTTATCCTCAATTTATTTTACAACTTAAGGTGAAAATTATTTAATCCTTATAATAGCTTTACAATTGCTTTTATATTCCGTTACATCGAAGTGTTATGATTATTTCATATACAAACCGTAATAAGAATAAGAAAGGAAGGTAAGTATCATGATGGGATATGGTGGATATGGTTGGATTGGAATGATCATCAGTTTAATTTTTGTGGTTGCTTTAATCGTTGGTTTTGTTTTTATGGTTGTATGGGCTGTTCGACGGATAAGTCAGAATTCAGATTCCTCTGGGAGTAGAAGTGTTTCCGGACAGTCCGCAAAGGAAATCGCCCAGATCCGTTATGCCAGAGGTGAAATTAGTCGAGACGAATATCAGCAACTTCTTAAGGATATTGAACGATAAGAATGTCTATCACTTAGCTCAATCAAGATAGGTTTTGTGAGAGGGATATTTAATGGTTTATATAAACTCTCTAGGGAGATCCATTAAAATAGTTTAATTTCACCCTGTTATTTTGGAAGCGTATTTAAAAATGAAAATAGGTCAGCCAGGTCCTGATCATTGATCTGCCAGCGTGGCATCTGAGTATTGAGGATGTCGCCGTCCGGATGTTTGCCTTCGACCACAGCGGACCGAAAACTGTCCAGACTGTACTCTGACTCTGGATCGGTTTCATCGGATTCTTCCAGCATCATTTCATTTAAAGCTTCTCCGTTAATAGGTGGGGCACTCATAATTTGCATCATCATCATATGTTCGCCACCTTGTGCCTGGGGCCCATGACAAGCTGCACAGGTCAGGTAAGAACCCATCATCATACCGCCAAAATTTGGCCCACCGGAATATGGTATACGATCTCCATTTCGATCTACACCGGTGAAGTAAATCCGCTCTCCATTTTCGGTAACAGAGAGTTCCTTACCTGATTGCCTGGACTGTTGGCGGTTTAAAGCATTACATCCCACCAGAATCATTGCGATCAAAACCAGGAGGGCTGTGCCAAATATAAAATTTTTTTCTTTCATGATAATCCTTTTCAATTTGCAATTATTTCCCCTTTTTTAATTATAGGGTCGGGAAAAGATTACTGAAATAAGGAGAATCACTTACATGTACTTGCCACAAACGCCGTATTCCCCATAAATAAACAATAAACCTTCATTAAATTTTAAGAAACTGTTTTTTTAGTTCACTATTGTTTCTCACCTCGCATTCTCAAAACAAGTTTCTTAACTGATTAAATAGGCTGTTTTTGATACGCTTAACAGGCAAATATGCCTATTGTGGAAATATTTTCTGCCCTTTACAATTATTTAAATTTAATCCAATTGTAGGAGGGGCAGTGATGCCAACAAAGAAAAAAAACAAGGTGATTTCAAAACGCTCACAGGCTAAACAGAACAAAAACCCTTTATTCCTTATAGCAGGTGGGATTCTCGTTTTACTGATTGCCTCCTTACTCGTCTTTAATAATAAACCGGAAAAATATACTCCTGAAGTTTCAGGTTCACCCAGCTTACAGGTAGATGAAGAATTGGTTGATCTTGGTGATGTTCAACTTGGAAAAACGGTACAAACCTCTTTTAAAATCAGTAATGTGGGTGATCAAGAGCTCCGATTCACCCAAAAGCCGTATGTAGAAGTTAAGGAGGGGTGTTGACCGCCTACTCCTGTCATCGGTTCGATGACCCTCAAACCAGGTGAATCCACTACAGTCACAATGCAATTTATGATGCATGGTAATATGGGAGGCCCACATGATTTTCGTCTCCACTTACCCAACAACGATCCCTCCAAACAAGATTTGTCATTAACTGTGCTGTCTAACTGGGTTCCGTAGTGATTGAAAAATTTTCCCTAAGCCAAAAACGAAAGTTCGATCATTCTTCTATCCCAAATGGATCATATTCCAGTTTTAAATTTTTAAAACGGTAACTTTGATTAATAGGTGACTATGAAAAACTACAAATTTTTTAATATTATTTCTAGTGTTCGCAGCTATGTCTTATTTTTCGGCCTTTTTGTACTCTTGTCCGGTTTATTGAGTGCTTGTGCAAATGTTAATCCTATCGAAAAGGATTCACTAAATTTGGCACCCCTCTCTGATTTGCCGGTTGAAATGCAACAATCTCCGGTTACGGTGCGTGAATCATATCAATTCGCGCTCTCGAATCCAGATGCCTTAAAAAATGTTCCATGTTATTGTGGCTGTAATGCAATGGGACATACTTCTAATTACGATTGTTATGTTCAGGATATCAAACCATCGGGTGAAATTGTCTTTGATGATCATGCCTTGGGTTGTTCGATTTGTGTTGATATTTCACAAGATGTGATGAAGATGACTCGGGAGGGGAAATCATCTCCTGAAATCAGGACCTTTATCGATTTGACCTATTCCCAATATGGTCCATCCAATATGATCCCTGTTGATTAGACTGCGTTTAATGAAATCTGACAGCGTTTTAAAAAATCTCGTGAAAAAAAATTGGTGGATATCTCTCATCGTGCTTTTAGCCCTACTGATTATTTTTATTCCTCTACCTCAATCCCAGAATGATGCAGCAGACCGCCATTTTCAGGTTGAGGCGAGTATGTTCCAATTTATACCGGGTAGAATACAAGTTAACCAAGGTGACCGGATTACCTTGGAGTTGATTTCAACAGATGTCGTTCACGGGCTTTCAATCGATGGTTATGATTTTGAATTAATTGCTGATCCGGGTCAGTCACAAACGGCTACTTTTATTGCCAATAAAACAGGTGTTTTCCGTTTTCGCTGTTCCATTGCTTGTGGAAATATGCATCCATTTATGATTGGAAAACTTCAAGTTGGCCCGAATTGGGTTTTGGTTCGCGGCATTATTTTGGGTGTACTAGCTGTGTTTGCTGCTTTTTTATCCTTTCGTCAGTCATCCCATATCCAAAAAAGCACGGTATCATGAATCGTGTAGATCTAACCCGTTTTCCTAAAACGAGTGCTTTATTGCGCAGCCGCTGGCCTCAGTTTTTACTTCGAGCAGTTACATTGGCGGGATTTGTCTTCACCATTTTAGCTGGTTTATTTGGTTCCGTGGTCGGCAGCCATAATTTCGCCATAATTTTTGTTTGGATTGCTTGGTGGAGTGCCCTTAAGTTGTTTTTTATTCCATTTGGTGGACGATCCTGGTGTAGTATTTGCCCCATTCCAATGCCCGGAGAATGGATGCAAAAAGGTGGTTTATTTTCACCTTCCGGAAAAGGTTTTGGTTTGGGCAAACGATGGCCAAAAAAATTACGCGGTAATTGGCTCCAGGCAGGTGGTTTTCTTTTGATTGGATTATTTGGGGCAGTCACACTGACTTCTGCTCGGGTAACTGCCTTGATCTTGTTATTTATCATCATCTTGGCTTTTGTACTTAGTCTGGTTTTTGAACGGCGTTCTTTTTGTAATTACTTATGCCCGATTGGCGGCTTTACAGGTTTATATGCTCAGGCTGGTCCAGTTGAGGTGCGTGTAAAAGAAAAACAGGTTTGTGCCGAACATAGCGAAAAAACCTGTTATACCGCCTGCCCATGGGGACAGTATCCACTAGCATTAAAATCGAGTGCGGATTGCGGATTGTGCATGGAATGTTTGCGGGTATGTCCATCCGATAATATTGCAGTTAATCTCCGTCCTTGGGGTAGTGATCTTGGTCCAAAATCAAAACAATCACTTGATGAAGTTTTCCTCGGATTGGTGATGCTGGCAAGTGTTCTTGTAGATTCGGCTGTATTTTTAGGTCCGTGGGGACAGTTAAAAACCGCAGCTTATGAAATCGGCAGCCTATCCTGGCTGGGTTTTGCTGGCTTGTTTCTTTTTGTTTCTTTTGGTGTACTGCCAAGTCTATTTTCTACAGCTGTTTGGGCAGCAACCAAACTAGGTTCGGCAAAAACCACCTTTCGGAAAACGCTTATGAATTACGGTCAGGTATTGGTACCGTTAGGCTTGATGGCATGGATCGCCTTTACTGTTTCATTTGCTTTTGTAAAGTTTTCGTATGTTTTACCTGTCATTTCGGATCCATTTGGTTGGGGCTGGAATTTGATTGGTTTTACCGGTAAAGCGCAAGTAGGACAATCGACACCATTCAGTATTTGGATTCAAATCTTGCTTTTATGTGTGGGATTGTTTTGGGCGAGCAGAGTTGCAAACCAAATAAGTGAAACATCAAAACAAGCCTTTCCGATCATCACTTTTTCGTGTTTGTTTTCGGCAGGTATGTTATGGTTATTGATAGGATAAAAAATTGGTAAAAAAGGAACGTATTGCCCGGGTCTTGGTGGTTTTATTTGTTTTCATTGCAGTTCTAATTTTTGTTGTTGGGTGGTTAAAAAACCAGAATCTAAATGCAGATAGTATTCAAATTCATGCACGCATGCCGGAAAATGGGGGATGGAGCGTTACTTCTATTAATGCTGAAACAAACCAGCCCATTCACTTGAAATTAACCAGTGATGATGTGGTTCATGGTTTTGCAATAGGAAAAACAAATCATCCGGCAGTTGATATTTTTCCGGGTGAATTTGTGGAGACTACTTTGTTGTTTGACAAACCCGGAACATACACATTCTACTGCACTCGTTGGTGCGGCGTAAATCATTGGCGCATGCGTGGTACGATTGATGTGCGTGGTGAGGGACCTTTAGTAACCAATCCGCCACCAGCTTACCTTCAGTTAGGAATTGATATTGATACAGAGCATGAAGCCGAAGTTATTCCAGCTACTGATGTTTCTCCCCAAACAGGATCATTATTTGCAGATGATCTACCGAGTTACGTTTTGGATCAGGAGACCTATTTTTCGAATAGTCCTGCAAAAATATGGATGCGATTACGAGCAGAACCAACTTTATCCGAGTTAAGTGATCAGGAAGTTTGGGATGTGGTCGCCTGGATTTGGCAGAAAAACACTTCTCCGTCCATGATTGAAACCGGACAGACGCTTTATGCTGAGAATTGTGCGGCTTGCCACGGTGAAACGGGGAAAGGTGATGGGATAATGGTCCGTGATCTCCCAAAACACGATTCCGATGAGCACAGTACGAATGACCCCCATTCTGAATCGGGTATGGGCGGATTGATCCGTCCACATGATTTTACCGACGCGAATCATGTGTTAGGGGCTAGCCCTGCTTTATTTTCTGGAAAGATAATTCGCGGAGGAATGGGTACCGGTATGCCGTATTGGGGTCCAATTTTTACGGAAGAACAAATTAATGCCTTGGTAAGTTATATTTATACTTTTGCTTGGTAGGATATTTAACAAGGCTATTTAACTATAGTTGTTAAACTGTTCAGGCTGTGGGTATAATATGGTTTATGATCCCTTTACCAGAAATTTCCACCCTGTTAGCAGATGATCACATTGTGGTGCGGGCTGGTATTCGACAATTTTTAGAACAAAGCCCTGATATTAAAGTGATCGCTGAGGCATCCAATGGTCAAGAGGCATGTGAATTGATCGAGTCCCATAAACCCGATGTGGTGGTTTTGGATATCCAAATGCCATTAAAAAGCGGCATTGAAGTAACCCGGTGGATTCGTTCACAGCAATTATCAATGGGAGTATTAATTTTGACTGCCTATGAGGATGAACCCTATGTGCGAGCTGTTTTACAAGCTGGTGCCAATGGATATGTGTTAAAAAACGCTGAACCGGTTGAAATTGTACAGGCAGTTCGGGATGTTTATCACGGAAAATCTGTTTTGGATTCAAGTCTCACCCATAAATTAATGGCGAATCTGGCTGGAAAAACAGAAAACGAGATGGCTGAAACGCTCACTCCGCGCGAACTGCAAGTTTTATCCCTGACCGCAAAAGGATTTACGAATAAGGCAATTGGGGTTCAGTTAAGTATCAGCGACCGCACTGTACAAAATCATTTAGCAAATATCTTCCAAAAGATGAACGTTGAAAGCCGTACGGAAGCGGTCATGCGTGGTGTTTCCTTAGGATTAATTTCAGCGTTCTTTGATGATATTGAATAAATGGTTTTAAAGAAAGCGGCGTAATTTTCCATCAGGTGGTAAAAAAGGTGTGTGTTGTCAAAAAAAATTTCTGATCGCCAAAATAAATTTAAGTGGAAAGGTTTTTCCCTCCAATTATTTATGGTCATCACCATTCCGGTGGCGGCTTTACTGCTGCTTGTCGCTTTTGGCAGCCAATCTCTGCATCGTCAGGCAATGCGCAACATGGTGGGAGAACGTGATTTAAGAACAGTTCAGGTTGCTGCAACTTCTATTGAACAACAAATTTTCGATTTTACTAACACACTAGAGATTTTATCCCGTGATTTGAAGTCAAACGTTGACCTGTCCGCTTTGATTCTTTCTCCGGTTGAGATCACTTCAATATTTGATGGAGGGCTGGCTTTATACACGCTTGATGGAATACTTACCAACTCATTGTCCACTGAAATTGATTGGACGATAAACTCACCTGAAATTCATTTTTTGTTAAAAAATATAGTCGATACGAAAAAACCGTATTTTTATTCCGATCAAACTATTTTAGGTAATGATTCCAATCGGTATATTTTGGTTGGTAAAACCACAGAAAATGGTCATGTGTTGGTGGGAGCATTTTCCACTGCTCAACTGATCCAAAAAACCGTTGGTGCTTTGGTCTATCCGGGAAACACGACAATTGTAATTGTAGCTCCAATTGATGAAGGTAAATCATATATACCAATTTACCAATCCCGCAGTTTTGAGACAGCGGAATTTGAGTTTGATCATCCAGGAATACGTGAATCATTAAACGGCACAAGTGGAACTGATTTTTTCCAAACAGAAGATGGTGAGCATGTGATTGCTTTTGCCCCAATTCCCTCTTTAGGTTGGGGAATAATTGGTGAAGAACCTTGGGAAAACATAACCAGTCCTAATTTAAGCACAACCCAATACGCGCCGTTAGTGATCGTGCCGGTATTCTTACTCTCCTTACTTGTTATCTGGTTTGGCGCAAGCCGTATTGTCAGCCCATTGCAAAAATTGGAAAAACAAGCAGCCAGTTTAGCGGGCGGTGATTTTGAGGCGATCCAGCAGCCGGTGGGTGGAATTGAAGAAATTCAAACAGTACAAGCTGAATTAAAGGAAATGGCAACAAGGCTTAAAGAAGCACAACAAAATTTGCGAAGTTATATTGGAGCGATGACAGAAGGGATTGAAAATGAACGGCGCAGTTTGGCACGGGAAATACACGACGATACCATTCAGTCTCTGATCGCGCTTAATCAACGTATTCAAATTCTGATGATGAACGCTTCAGAAGACCAAAAAGACGATTTAGTAACATTATTGGATTTAATGAGACAGACCATGGAAAACTTACGGCGAATGATTCGTGGCTTAAGACCAATTTATCTGGAGGATTTAGGTTTAGCCGCCTCCCTGGATATGTTGGTACGGGAAATGGAACAATCTGCACAAATACCTATTAAATTCAACGTCGTGGGTGACGAAAGACGTTTTACCCCACAGGTCGAAATGTCTTTTTACCGGATGGTTCAGGAATCCTTAAATAACGTGCTGCACCATTCGGATGCGAAACAATCCTCTGTTACACTGACATTTGCCGAGGACGGAGTGGAACTTACCATTCAAGATGATGGTATAGGTTTCATTATGCCCAAAAATTCCGCAGAATTTCCTAAAAAAGGACATTTTGGTTTGTTGGGTTTACAAGAGCGTGCTGAGTTAATAAACGCAGAATTATCGATTAAATCAAAACCAGGTAGAGGCACAACCATATTTATTCGTTTGCCAGCTCGTGAAATTTTTTCTATTGAATAGGCATAATTACCCATATTAACAGGCGCAATTCGGCCCTTACTGCTCTGATTCATTCCGTTTAAGATAAATAGACCGGAGCATTGCCTATGACTTTAGTTAATAAAGAATCATTTAAAATAAAAATAGAATCGATCAGTTTCCCCTTTGGTTAAGTCGTTATTGGTTATACGGATTCGTAATTTTGTATGGGGTTTTTGTGTTCACCCCATTCCTAGCCCCAGTATTAATGGTAATAGGATTGACAGGCCCCACAAAGGGATTTTATGATTTTATCCCAAAGCAAATTGAAAACCTCGTAGTTTGCGGTGGGATGAAAAATTGCACACTCAATATAGAACAAACAAGCTATAATAATAAATATGAAGATCAGAAAAGCCTACAAATTCAGGATCTACCCAAATCAGACCCAAATGAAAGCATTGGCAAAACAATTCGGGATCGTGCGCTTTGTCTACAACCACTTTCTGGATCAGAGGATCACAACCTATCGTGAAACAGGGAAAGGACTGAACTATTACGAAATCGCAAGGCAGCTAACCGAACTTAAATACCAAGAGGCAACCACATGGTTGAAAGAAGGGGACAGCCAGGCCATGCAGCAAGGATTAAAGGATCAGGAACGAGCTTTTCAGAACTTTTTCAGCAAACGAAGTGGATACCCCAAATTCAAGAGCAGGAAAGGAAAACAGAGCATCCGCTACCCCCAGCGGGTCAAGGTAAACCTGGAAAACAAGCGCACCTATCTTCCCAAAGTAGGTTGGCTAAAAACCAAATTCCATCAAGAAATCGAAGGGGTGGTAAAAAATGTTACCGTTTCGAAAACCAAGAGCGGAAAATATTTCGCATCCTTTCAGGTAGAGATGGAAAAAGAAGAACCGGAATACAAAGGGAAAGAAAACGGGATCGATTTGGGAATCCAAACATTTGTTGTTTTGTCTGACGGGCAGACCTATGAAAATTCTTGGCATTTGCAAAAGAAAGAGAAGCAGCTGCGGAGATATCAACGGAAACTATCGCGCAGGAAACAAGGCAGCCAAAGATGGCAGAAGCAAAAACAAAAAGTAGCTATCTTGCACGAAGTTGTGCAAAACACCAGGCTGGATCACCACCACAAACTGAGCAGAGCCTTAGTCGACGAACACAGCTTG
>PABH01000043.1 GCA_002702705.1 Anaerolineaceae bacterium | reverse complement strand
CAAAAACAAAAAGTAGCTATCTTGCACGAAGTTGTGCAAAACACCAGGCTGGATCACCACCACAAACTGAGCAGAGCCTTAGTCGACGAACACAGCTTGTTGGCAGTAGAGGATCTACATATCAAAGGCATGGTGAGAAACAAAAGATTGGCGAAACATATCCAGGATGCGAGTTGGGGTGAATTTGTGCGTCAGTTGAAATATAAAGGAGAATGGTATGGATGTCACACCCAAATGATAGATCGATGGTATCCATCATCAAAAACCTGCTCTGAGTGTGGATATGTGATGAAAGAAATGCCGCTGAATGTACGTGTATGGAAATGTCCTCAATGCCAAATTGAACATAATCGAGATGTCAATGCGGCCAAGAATATCTTAAAACAAACTACCGTAGGGGCTACGGGAAGTAACGCCAGTGGAGTTCAAGTAAGACCTGAAGTGCAATATTTACACAATCAGGCAGGGACGTCGAAGCTGGAAACTCCACAGTTTGCTGTGGGGTAGTTCATGCATGCAGACTTTTGACCACCAACAACTTTTCCTGCCTACCAAATCGACCATAAAAATGCCTTACTGGAATTGAATGGACTTAGGTGAAACAATTCTATATGCCTCACGAACCTATGATTTGAGGTCAACATGATTTGCGTGTGCATCTTCGAGAACAGAAGTAACTTTGGCCACAGGTTCGCCACTAGCTGGAATTTCAGCAAAAGCTCTATATGGACCGACTTAATATCTGTGTCCGGAAACTTCCAGAGATTCTGTATCAATTATATGCCGGTCAAAAAGTCCTTTTTGAGATACTGTATCCGAAATAACTCTATCAAGAGATTGGATAGCAAGCAGTATCTGCAAGAATGGATACTACAGATCCTTTTGGAAGACTCTCTGCCAGTTCTTTGTCAAATGAAATTACCCTTGGCTGTTGATCGATCCAAAAAATCTTGATGATCACGAAACGAGATTTCAAAAACATTTGAGGTAACCTACTCATGGACAGCCACCCAGATCACTAAAAAACAAAATTTCTTTTCGTCGACCAGAAAATTCCAGGTGAATTGGTGACAAACATTATTCCATTTAGGAATACCAAAAAACAAATCTATATTCGACATTAACAGATCACAAGCAGTCAACTTATCCATAGTTATCATTGCTATAAATCCTCTTCGCCAACGCACTGTTTGATTGAAATCATATATATCCATTTATTTCAAACAGTGTATCCAGCCAGACTCATTTTGAGTGTAAACCGAGAAAAACAAGATACGTTAATCACCAGGTTAAATACCTAAATAATATATATATACAATATCATACTGGCTATTTTTTACGAGTTTTTTTCCGATTACATTAAGTAGAAGGAAGATGCGCCTCTAATGAGGAAATTTAAAATTCAATATCTGAATTTTAAAAATCACCCTCGTGCCAAACATTATGGGAAGAAGAAATTAATTATTTCTTCGATTCGGGGCTGAAATAATTAACGAGTTGCAAGAACATTTCACGAATACGTCACACAAGAATCTAAGATATTCTCAAAAAATCTTTTGCATTAACACGAAACATGTGCTATAAAATATTTATTATATAAATTCAAAAACCTAATACATTAAACGATGCCTCAAAAAATACGAAAAAAATTAATTCCACGGAGGTAGCTTTGCTTTTAAAAGCCCACGGTACAAAAAACCATGGGGTTTTTTGTTTTCAACACGAAAAAGTATATTTGAAAATTGAGATACGTATCTTAACTACTGAAACGCCAAAAGTTGGACAACCGGTAATAGGCGTAATCAGGGACGAAAACGGGTCAGAGCGCACTATCAAGTTATCCCCAATATGTTCAATCCAGGAATTATCTTGAGCAATTGACTGATCAAAAAAGAGCAATATCCAAAATAGGTGGTTTATCGTTCAGACAAAATCCGGCTCTAAATACAGTGTGTTGAGCGGTGCAGGGTAGCATCCACTTGCAAAGTAAAGAATGCGTTGGTCCGAAACATATAAGACAGTGTTGGATAAAATGTTACACCTTTTCATCCACAAGCAGGACACGATGCGACTCTGACTTATCCACAAACAGGACACGATGCGACTCTGACTTATCCACAAACAGGACACGATGCGACTCTGATTTATCCACAGATTGGTTTAATCATTAGACGGTCAGATGCTAGTGATCTTTAATCAAGTGTATTAAGTGGTCTGATCGCAATGTGATGGAAACAATATGTATCAGTAAAAAATTTAGTTCTATAAAAAAGTTTTAAAATTATCTGGGCTTGGAAGATAGTTAAGACTTTAATTGGTTCCTCGGTAAAAATTATTGGTAATATTTTTCCGGATATTGTAAGATAAAGAATGTTCATATTTAGGTTGGGATTGTAAAAATGATAAATTCATTTATTTCCTGGTTGGACTTATCTGAAACATTTTACTCAATCAAGGAAGCTCGAATAATCATAGAATTGTGGCGTGTTCATTACGATACCATTAGACTACATATTGCACTTGGTTACAGACCACTTGCAAATGCATCCCTAATTATAAAACTTATTCTTTTTTCACAGATTGGACGTACATAAGGTAAGGTACGTAAAAAGGAGCAGGTCAAATGACAAAATATATCCAATATGAATCCTATGATCTCAGATCGTATTTTTCAATTATGCCAGGGCATATTAAAACATGTTTTCACTGTGGTCATATACTTTGTTCAAAAGAGATGCACTTTTCCAAAGTTGTTGCTGAGGATATGAAATGGGATTCATTAATTCCGGTACATGAATTTACGATCTTATTCCAATGTGATCAATGTTCCTGGTGGTGTGTTAGAGAATCATGGGGTTTTTACGAAACCTCAAATTGTATGTATGATCGCCTTATCGTCGGAGTAATTCCAGTTGGAGATCAGATTGAGCACAAAGATGATGCACCTTGGTTATTAGCGTTGGATGATGAAAAAGTTTATGAAAATTTATTAAACTTGCCAAAGGAATTTGCAAAATTTTTTTTAGCTAAATGAGGTTCCCTTAAATATGTGATTATCATTTGTAAGTGATTTAAGTATCATCATTGATTATGTAAGCCACTCATTTCTGAAATCGTAAGTTAAAAATTCAGATGTCCTGATTTTCATTATCATCCATGTTCACAGATGTATACATCTCATTTAATTTTTTATTATTATAATCAATTACTCCAATCACATCGAGTGCCCAATCAAAAAATAATATAATTACAGCGAATTCTCCTTCTTACCTTAATGGTTATTTTATTTTTTAAGCCGTACTTCACCTGGGCGCTTCGTCCAGGGTGGGAATGGGACTCTTACAAACATGGGCTCACGAAAGCTATCCTGGATGATTAATTTCTCATCTCCTTGAAGGTTGGATGCTTTTAGCCAGTTTTTTCATTAAGAATCGCAAGCGTATGCACGTCAAGCCGACTGGTGCTATTGGTTGAGCACGAAATTATTGCCGGTGAAGAAGTGACAACTCTCCCATCAAGCAATTGATCCGATATTTTTATTTTGTTTTCCCTATTATTGAAATTAACACTTTGAACAATGTCCATTTTTATTTTTAGCGACAAAACAAATCCATGATCTCAGCCATCCCTTCTAAAAAACTATTTCAGAATCACAAGCCCGCACTTTATGTGCAAGTTAATTGATGGTCTAGGTTTGACGTCGACTTTTGATCTCAAAATAGATCAAGTAAGAAGGCGTCCTGAAAAACTATTGCAAATTTAAAACTCGTCACCAGGTGACGAGTTAATATTGGAAAGAATAATTGAGTTCGGTTTTAGCCCCAATCTAAAAATAAGTTTTTGAATTTACGTTTTCACTATCGCTTTTAAATGCTTGTTCATATTCGTAGATTAGCGATTCAAGTATTGATTGAAAATCTGCAATCAACTCAGAGACTTGATCCGGATGAACATTTCCGATTATTCTCCTGGCGAAACTAGTAAAATCTCCACTTGTAACTTTTTTTAATCTAGATATAGATTCCAATACTTTCAATGAACTTGATTCAATGGATGAGCTTCTTGAATAAACCTTATTCTTTTTTGAATCCCGTTTTGGATTTTTAATGGTATCCACAGCTTGTCTGTACGTTGCCTTGTTTGGTAATCGGCTAAGTCTCACTAGACGCTCGATATCACTCTTTGGGAGTAAGTAAGAAGCAGCTAATTCTACTAATTCGTTTTGAAAATTATCATCTGCCTCTATGATGGAAATCAAAACATTTATACCTAAGTTCCATTGATCAGCAATTTCGAGTGCCTCATTCGACAACGTGAGTAGACTAAGATATCTCAATATTTGCGGACGGCTTTTCCCGGTATCGCGTTGAATATCCTCCCAAAAATTATTTGGAAGTCTCTTCATTCCAGTTAGTGCTTCTACGGATTGAGCTGCTAATTTATAGTAGCTCCAATAAGACGTTTCTTTGAATGACTCTTCTTCTGGGAAAATTTCTAGTTTATGTAAATATGCTAATGCTGCTTGCCTTGTTATTCCTAACGTGGTTAGCGGGGAGGAATCCTCATTTTCCGAGAATTGAATTAAATCAGAAGGACCGTCTTGAATGACAGACGGTATAACTGCATAATCCTCAAATCCGCGTTTTCTTAGCAACCAATGAGCCCAATATCGTCTCTCACCCTCTATGATCTGATACCTACCAATATCCTCAGATTTTGGGAAAATATGTATGGGGTGAAGCAAACCTGTGCTTTTAATGTGTTCTGCAAGCATAACCAGCTTTTTGAATGTGGTTTTCAGCTTTCTATTTTCGTTGGCAAGAACCATATCCTCCCAGTTTGTTATCGCTTCGGCTGGACTCATCTGCCCAGACAAAACACGCTCTCCTAAAACCCTTGGTAACACACCTCCTTTTCTCTTAAAATAATCAATATCGATCAATTCAAGGGAGATAGCTTGTACAGTGTAGAGCATATCTTTTTTATCGGCGTGGCTGTCGAATTCTTCGATTGGATTCGACCCAGCAAAGTACGTTTCTTTTCTAAAATTACCAGTTGAAAATTCTTTTTCAACACGCTGCTTCGCCATTACTTAACTCCTTTCATCACTTGCTTGACCTTTTAGCTGTCGATTTTTTCTGATAACAGATTTTCTAAGTTCGATGTAGGCTATTGTTGCTGGAACCTTGTTATTGAATTTATGTAATGGTAAACCTGCTCCATATGCTTCTTTAACATCCGTCGAGATTGGAATCGGGGTTAGCATAGGGATAGGAGTAAAAATTGTTTTAAGTTATTCTAAAATAGTATTGTCCAAGAAAATTTTCTGCTAATCCTCGTTTTAAAATATCATGATAAGGCTGATTACGGTAATTCCTTAAACATTCATAACAACTAGTTTCAGGACCACAGCATTCATGGTGTACTCTTTCATAGGATTCACGAATTGTTTCTTCAAGGTGTTCGCTAATTCTTTCCACATGGCCCGCTCCACCAGGAACATCATCAAATAATATGATTGATGGATTACCATAATTTTCCCGGTAATGTAAAGTGCCATTAATATCGTCACGCCGAATACCTAAAGCAGAACTTGCCCCTTCTAACAAAGCATACATAACTGATCTCGATGTATTTTCATCAAAGATTTCATGATTTTTTGAAACAAATTGTAATTCCAATACATCGGTCATATACCGGTGACCCAATGAATAATTCTCTAATTTACCCTTGCAAATGTTGCCGGAAATTATATTTTTATGGGGAGAGGATTTTGATGGAGGATATGCAGGTTTTGCAAAACCACACACACTACAAATTTGATACCCCATATTCATCGTTCCTTTATTGATTACAGCCATCCATCCATAACGCGAATAACAATGGTGTATTTCTAAATCGCTGTTCTCGAAGGATAAGTACGGTATTAATGGCAAATCTAACATGGCCTGTTTGCCGGGAATGCTGTATTCTGCGAAGTGAGTGACCGAAGCATAATTCCGAATAGGGCGACTTTCACCCGACTTTCTGCCGGTATCATTTTTTGCTAAAAACCCAAATTGCGGAATGACAAATCTACCTTTATTCCGTTTGTGTGCAACATTAAACCCTTCGTTACATTTTGGGCAAACATCAAATTGATCCGTTCTGGATAAGAAAAATTGATGACATCCAGGACATTCTGCATAATTAAATGTGTCCCACATTTTTCCTAAAGGTTTATATAAACCACCACTTTCCCAAACCTTTTTTGCAGCTGTTACACTATTGCCAGGTGCATATTCTCCAATTGCCATCCGCAAGTCACGATCCAATTGAATTTGTTTGGCTTCATCCAGTTGGATATGGTTCGTTCGTAAAGGGACAACATCGGTTGGAAATCCATATTTCGGTAAAATATTTCGCGAACCCAGAAAACCTAATAAATCTTGATCTTCTAGAGTATTAAGTGTCATTTGTAGGCGACCAGCTGAAAAATGGTCTTTATTTTCACTATATTTTTCTATTGTGTTTTTAATTATCTCAAAATCGTTTGTCAGTTCGTCAATTGTTCTATTTAATGGGGGTTCTTCGAAATCAGTATTAAATTCTTCGGTAAATTTTGATATATAAAGTTGATCAATCCAGCCCCATGATTTTATTAAAAATCTTTCTTGTAAATCTTCTGGAATAATTCGAGTTAAAGCGTTAGATATTTCTTTTGGTTGTTTACCAAGATATTCCTTTAACAAATCCAAACCCAAAGGTACAAATTCAATTGATTTGCTGTACTTTTCTCCAAAAAAGAACTGCCATACTTTTCTAAAGTCAACCTGTGATTGATCAACCGCCCAGCGAAAAAAAGCGGAAAATAAAACTGAATGTACATGCCTTCGAATAATTTTTTCATTATGTAAACTGATAATGGGTGGTGGCATCAAACCTGCCACCATCTTGACGGGATTTTCATAATACATCAAATCATGAGATCGTCTTTGGCAAAAAGTTAGTGAAAATGCGGCGGAATCAGTGCGGCGACCTGCACGGCCGGCTCTTTGCACGTAATTTGCGGTTGTCGGCGGCATATTACGCATTAATACTGCCTGTAACTCACCCACATCCACACCCAGTTCGAATGTAGTTGAGCAGCTCAGTATATTAATATCTCCATTAATAAAATCCTGTTGTTTGCTTAATGCTGAATCTTGGTTCCATTGGGCTGTATGCTCCGAAGTACTTAAGGGAATTGGAATCAAATTTTTATATAAATTTAGATAATGATTTTCACTCTCAACGAGGAGATTTCTGTCAAATGGGTTTAATTGACCATCACAATTATAAATAGGACAGATATTTTCCACGTTAATTGGAGATACATTTGCACATTTGGAACAACGATATATTGGATGATCCTTTTGATTGATAACGGGCATCATTTGCCAAGCGGTATATTTCACCTGGTATGGATCTTTCTTAGTAGCTGCCACGATTGTTTTTTCCCAGACAGGGTCTGTGGTTAAACTACGCCATATTCCTTTTAAAGCTTCCAAAGAAATTGAACGAACCATCTCTGATGGCATTTCAGGGTTTTTAACTTGAAGTAATTTTTCCAGAATATTTAGTCTTCTATTTGAACCTCGTTTTGGTATCCATGAAAAAATGTGTTTTTTAGCATCAGGATCAGATTCATTAACAAAAAAAGCAAAATTTCTGGGGGCAAACGCGTCATCCTGAGGAGATATATAATCCGGAAATCGAATAACGCCTTGTTGTCTTAATGTCTCAATTAAAAGAACATATACATTTTTTGCTTGTTCATCTGTAAGATTCCATGGAGCAGACTTGAAAATTTCTGGTGCTTTCCATTTTGACGGAACCTTAAATCGAAATTTGATTAGACCGACACCTTCCAGATTATTTTTTTTATCGAGTGAAACAAGCTCTTGCATTAACCAAGTTAAAACCGTTTGTTTCTTTGTATCAAAACTTGCTTCTTCATGAAAATATTGAATTTGGTTAACCTGCGGGATTAATCTCCTAACAACATCATCAATATTAAATTCACCTAAATAAGAATCTTCATCTTCCAGGAGCGATTTTAATATCAATCTTCGCCGTAAAAGTCGCTGATAACTCTGATCCAAGTACGGTGCAAAAAAAGCTGCATCCTGCCGGCTATCAGAAAATGTTAATAATTTTCTCCCTTGACCTGGTTTTTCCTCAAATTCCTCAGCGGAATTTCCTGGTAACATTTGGTATAACGCCGAAGCTAAAACAGATACAGGTGCGTCCTGACCCGTGATAAAACGATAAACAATACCATTATTATTACGTGAACTGCATGAAACACATTTGGTTAATGTATGAGAATTTTGTGGCACATCTACTTGGGACACAACTATTTTTGATGATTTTTCCGGACAACTACATTGGACTGCTGTGTCCCCTTTGATTGTGATTGATCCACAGCCAACACATAGAGTGTATTCTTCTGAAGAGGTTTGATCTTCCAACTCCTCACCAAGTTCAATTGCGATATCTTCATTTTCTTCGGCAACTTTGGATCCAACATAATAAAAATGCATTTTTGTATTAAGTTCATCTTGTAACCGCATATTACTGCTGACTAATTTATTCTCAGGCTCATCAATATCACCAATTAAATAGAGTGCTCCACAATTCATACAAGAGAGTACTTCATAAACGGGAGAACCACAATCCGGGCAGGTTTCATGTCGTTTCAGGAAAAATCTTGATGTATGTTCATGCATGGATTCATTCAAACAAACAAAGCCTCCCTCTAAAGCGCGTGCAAAAACATGATAACGCGCGGGCAATAAAGAAGCACTATTAGGTTCTGGTCTTGCGCGTACCGCCAAATTAACTAAAGAAACCAAATAGTTTTGTGATTGATCAAGATTATTAAATATTTTGTCTGATATTGAATTAAGAAAGTTTGGTTTATCAGAAAGTAATTCACGCAATGAAATTAGGGACTGATTCTCTTTGAATAACTCATAAAGGAATCCATTAAGGGCATCTTTTTTTTCTAATCTTTCCATAAAAGACAATGCATGAATTAGGACCTCTTTTGGAACTTCAAACCTTGAACAAATTTTTTGGATTTTCTGAAACTGTTCATGACTCTCCAAATCTTCTGCTAAAACATTATCTAATTCACAAAAAAGCTGGGGAGATGACTCTTTCCAAGCTGTTATTTTTGACTGAACAGGAATACGAGTGCTTAAAACAATATCCTGCCTTGTAGAATCTTCCGGAATCCACTCAAAGGTTTCACTGAAAAGTGTATTGGCAAAGTTTATGATTTCTGGAAAATCCTCTTCTCCGCGGCCAAGTGTCGCGCTGGTTGCTATGGTTTGTAAAATCCCTTTTTGTGATTGAACGACCCGGTCTTTTACCCTGCGCAACAACATTGCGATTTCCATACCCATCGCACCATTGTAGATATGCGCTTCATCCACCACAATAAATTTCCAAAAATTCGCAGTGTCTCCGTCAAAGAATGTATGATCTTTGGGTCGCAGCATTAAGAATTCAAGCATGGCATAATTTGTAAGCAAAATATGTGGTGGTTCTGCTTGCATTTCATCCCGACTAATTAATTCATTTTTTAATGGATCCTCATGAAATTGTCGTTCAAATTTTTTCTTCGCATAATACTGCGTTTGCTCTGTATCACCGATATATCTACCGAATTTTATATCCGGATAAGATTCAAGCACCTTTCTTAATCGTTTCATTTGGTCGTTCGCCAAGGCATTCATTGGATACAATAACAAGGCGCGCACTCCAGGCTGGTCTAAAGTTCCCGCTCGTTTTTCTTTTAGTAAATGATTTAGGATCGGAATTAAAAATGTCTCTGTTTTACCAGACCCAGTACCTGTTGTGACAACTACATTTCGTTTATTTTTGCAAATTTTTTCGATGGCCTGATCTTGATGTAAATACAATTTTCGGTCGAGCGGTAGTGCACTACTGCAAAGATTTCGAAATTCCGGTTCTAAAATATTATTTAGGATCAAGTCCTCAATTGAACGACCTTTTTTGAATTCAGGCGTTGCTTCTAAAAGCGGTCCTTTAACTAACGTATCTTCTTGTTCCAAAACGCGCCAATAGTCTGCTTTTAATCTTTCATCTTGAATAGGATATAAGGTGCGTAAATACCGTAAGTAATTATTTTTAATTAAATTGGTCGCATTAATTGGATTCAAAGATTGATTAATTGTCATGATTGTTGGTATCCTTATTCTTAAAATCAAACTCATAAAACTTCAATGGGATTTTATGTTCACGAACCACTACTGGGGTTTTGGAAAACTCACCGTGTTCACTTCTAATGTGACCGACTACAATATTTCGATTGATTGACAAAAAATGATCACAACAAGGACATTGAAATACATTGCCTTTGCCTAGGAAGGTTATCGTTTTCTTTTTCATATCCACTTTTGCCATCTCGCCAGAACCCATATATGATGGCGCAGAGAGGTAATTGTGAACGTGCATGTCCAGCGATAATCTAAAAAATCCTTCATCAACATAAAAAGATTCTACTTCATCATGGTTTTGCAGATCTTCAATATGTTTGATGATGCCCCAACCAGCGTTGGTTTTTACCCAAATACCAAGTTTTACTTCCTTAAACCCATTGAATGGATTGTAATCAAGAAGATATTTTGTAAGCTTTTGGTGTGTTTTACTTTGTGATTGTTGGAGTGTATTTAAGATACGAGTTTTCTCTTCAAATAAAAACGGCATAATATCTGAAATTGATACCCATTCATTTTCCCATGCTTTAATAACTGCTTTGGTTGCACTTTCCGGACTTAATTTAATCAATTTTTTTAATGCCTTCTGTTGAATTCTTGCAACCGGGAATTCCAGAAGTATCGAACATGTTGTTATTGACCATTCATCTTCATTAGGTAATTGATTTAACAAGTTATATATATAATCATAATGATTTTCGTCTTGGGTTAACCATTGAATCAAAATTTTTAATAGATCGGGCTTGAGCAATTGTTCCGAAAAAATTTGTTTTAAGGTTATATCCCTAATATGACTTTCCAATACAGAATGACTGTTAAAATCTGCCATTGTTTGATTCTCGATACACCAAAGCAGATTTTGATCATTTTCTCCAGATAATCCTAAATGCAGCCTGGTTAAATAAATTTCTAAATGGTTATAAAACGAATGGTTTGTTTCTGGAGATTGTTTAAGTTCAGCAAGTCTTTTATAAGGGTCATGGATTAAACATTCTTTTAGATCCTCATTTGGATCTGTAAATAATTCGCGTGTATTTAAATTGGGAACCCAGGGATCTTCAATTTCCAGTTTGGCAAAATATAAACTACTGAAGGGAATATCTTCTGCGATGGAAAATGTACACTGATTAACTGCCTCATCCGGGATGGAAAATTTTATTGGATCTTCCCAGGGTCGAAATTTTGGCCAAAGATAAAGCATCCGATGTACATAGGTTCCGTCAGAAGTCCAACTTGCGGTTAATGTCATTTGACCGGATTCTGTTCGACAAAAAATGTGGTTTATCTGCATATCCACATTTTTAGTAATTCGCATAATGGGCACGCGTTTTGTTTGTGCATAACCTGGCAAATTATTAATTTCCAGCAGAACCCGAACCACTGGTGTTTTAACAAAACGAATGATGTCGGACAAAAAACTCAAGTCAAAACGCCAAAACCGTTTGGATCGTTTGGTGGTTTGCGCTTCGCGTAATTGACGTGGTTCTGCGATTTCATTTCCATTAAGATCTAAACATCGAAAAACTAAATACGGATTTTCATCTTCTTGAATCGGTAAATCAAGCATTAAAAATGGAGATTCAGCCTCCCAGAAGGTGTGGACAGGGATTGTAATCGGGTCTTCAGACCAATTTTCATCCACTTGATTCTGTTTAACAATTCGCCATCTTAAGCGGTTGATTTGTAGATTAAATGGAATTCGAAGAGACTCATTTTCCGAGACTTTGTGCACGTAAACAACATCATGCTGAGTGATGTTTGGAGGAAATATGATACAGGTCTGTAAATTATTTTTTCGTTGAATCAGGTGATTTTGTTTCGGTTGTTTGAGTTCTAAATAATCGTCACCCCGAATGTTTGTAATGATTTCTACAGGGGGGGAGCCATGTTCTAATTCGGTCAGGTGAATCCGGTTTAATCCATGGATCGTAAATCCACTGATGACCAAGAATTCAAAATCTGCATCCATTCCCATTGGACCGCGCACGTGGATGATGTGTTTTCCAAAAGGCTGTTTTCCTAAAAGACTCTCGTGATCCAGACCAACCATGGCTCCGTGTTCATCAATGGGCTTAATTGCCGCTGCGGGAATGTCATCCCAACGTTTTATGATGGTTTCGCCAAGTGTGTTTTCTTCGCTAGCCTCAAAACGAATCTCCCAGCGCGATTTCTGATCCGGAAAATAGCCAATTGGAATGAAGAGTTGAGGAATGGTGCCTGTAAAAAGTGGAATTTTATCTTGTTTACTTTCATCAATGAGGGTGGGTTTACCTAATAAAGCTGGTTGTGGAATTTTCTCCATGAAACGAATTGGGATCGGGATGTTTTGTTTTTCTTCATCAATCAGGTTTAGTCCTTTACAACCTGTCAAATCCCAACATTCCACTTTGTAATTATGAAAAGTGCCCAGCAATTCCGGGAATTCTTCAATTGCGAAAATATTGTCCTGTTCACACGCAATATGATAATTTTTCGGGAAAAGCAGCCAGGTTTCCTGTTCAAAAATCTCTTTCATAACAAACGCCGGATCTGCTTCCGGATTAAATGCCAATACAGGGCGTTGGGGATTTATTCCGGGAAGATTCCATTGGAAAGAACGTTCACCAAGCGTTAAAGAAATTTTATAAAAAGAACTGATTTTATTAATACGAAACAGAATTTCCGTCGCAATTTGTTGTCCATTGATTCTACGGATGTTGGCAGGAAGAATGTCGCTTTGGTTATTATCCAATTCAATTTTCCAAACCACGTCCATATTTTCTCGAAAGCCAAGAATCTGCTGTGGTAACCGGATAAAAACACCCATTCCCCATGGATCTAAACATAATTCTGGTTTGTGTACCCGGTTGTTTGTTTCTGAAGATGTTCTGTTTTCAAGAATTAATCCGGGATTTTCAATCGCAAAATTGTAAAAATGATCCACAATATGGCCTGGTAATCCAGCTTCTTGAGCAGAAAACTGTGTTTTGCTTTCCATCCAGGTTCGTACCATCAATCGTGAACGACTTAAAAAATCTGAAGCTGTCTGTCCGCCATAGGTCAAGAAATAGATTACTGGCTTGTAAGTGGAACTAACAATTGAATTCCGACTTAAAACCTCATCGATTAATTCCATACCCTGCAAACCAACCAGATCCGGTTTTCTTAATGACGGGATAATGATATTTTCAAAAAAATCACTCAAACAATATTTTGGAATTCCGCCGTGCATTAACAACGGCATTAAATATCGAAGCGAAATATTCTGTAATTTCTCAAAACGTGGAAATCCATAGTGGTTAATGATTTCTTCAAAAATAGGACCAAAATCATTTTGTTGTGAGATTTCTAATAACTGGTAAACATCAGCCCAGAACGCTTCATGATCATATTCGTAAATGCCCATCCCCACCAAAAAAATCAAAAAGGTGTAAGGGAAATCAATTCTTAACATATGTAAGATATCAGTACGAATTCCTATTTGAAATAAAGTGCGAAAATCTTTTGCGATTTCCCGGACTAAATCTTTGGAAATAGGGAATTCTCCAACCAAGCGAACTTTACTTAGTTCTGTGGCAAAATGTTTTTCTCGTTCTAACATGATATTGGTTAGATCGACTTGGTTTAAGCGTTGGATTTGGTTTATTGGATAGTTACCTTGTTCAAATTTATGGAACATAGCCTTGTTATTTTCACGGTTCTGGGAATTGGATGCAGTGGGGACTTGGTTTGTTCGCTGCGAAGAAACAGCGCGTGTTTTTGAGGCAGGCTTTGATGGTGGTGATTGGGTTGGAATAGTTGATTTAACGGATGAGGTACCATTATTTTTATTCTTTTTTGGCAGTAAATTTTTCTTTTTTTTAAAATCATCCAAACACTTTTTTATCGATTCAATTTCAGTGTTATCAAAACCTGGAAAAGCTTTGGTTTCCCCTAAAACTGCCATTGCCATCAATTTTTTGTGGAGATCGTAGCCGCTAATTATTTTATTGTTTATTAATTTTTGGGCTTGTTCGCTGGAAATTGGTAAGTCACTGACATTGGTTTCTTTTAATACCTGATAAAAATCTGACATTCAATACTTCCCCTGCTACATATAAAATTAGGTTAATTAAAACACGGTGGTATACAGAAGCCTATTAAAAAATAAACTTAAAAGAAGAGTTTTTTAGGACGTTTGTTTGTCCCCGTTAAAATCATCCATATTATTTTAGCTTAATTAATTTACTTTGTATCGTTAAAATGTTGTGAAATAATTCCAAAGATCTTTGGAATTATTTCCTTGCTGAAACCCATTCAAATTGTTATGATATATGTGAATATTGATTTAGGGTAGGAAAAAAGCAAAGGGTGAATTTATGCCATTTCCGGTAGAACAATTATTTGATGGCCAAAGAAAAATAGTAAGTGTAAAAATGGATGATCCTGCATCGAAGGCATTTGGTTTAATGACAGAACATGATTACAGTCAATTGCCTATCGTTGACCAAGACGATCATCCCTTAGGTATGGTAACGTATGAAAGTATTTTACGAGGAATGCGGAATTTTGATGTCCGGATAGAAGAATTAAGTGTCCGTGATGTTAAGATTAATGTGCCCACGTTTAATTTAGAAGATGATTTGTTTGATTTATTGGATCAATTAAAGCTTAAGAATGCTGTGTTAATCGTTGATCCGGCTTATTGTTTAACAGATATCGTTACCAGTTATGATACAACCGAATATTTTCGTGAGCGAACAGAAAATATAATGCGGGTTGAAGATATTGAAACGATGATTAAGGAGTTCATCCGTTTGGCTTTTTCTGATTCGAAAAACGAATTGGACGTAGAAGCGTTAAATTCCGCGATTATCCATATATGTAAATATAAGTTAAATGGCGCAAAAACCCTATCGTTTGAAGAATTAACGCTCAGTGATTATATCAATTTGTTTCTATATCATAAAACCTGGAATGTCTTAGAACCTGTTTTTAATAAGTCCAATCGATTTCTTCGTAATTTATTAGACAGTGTTCGAAAAACTCGCAATGATCTAGCTCATTTTAGGAATGAGATAACTATTGAACAGCAGGATAAATTGATTCACTGTTCTGCTTGGTTATCGGATCATTTAGAAGAATGGGAAAATTCTCGCGAAGCACTTCTTTTTTCAGAATTAATTAATCAAGAGAGTAAAACAGAACAAAAATCTGATTCCAGGTTAAGTAGTCGATATGATCTCTTGGCAGATTATTTATTAGAACAACCCGGTAGTATTGATCGACTTAAGTTAAGTTTTGACGAGATAGAAGTGATTATTGGTGGAGCATTACCAGCATCCGCGTACCATCATCGAACCTGGTGGGCAAATGATGCGATTGGTCATACACAAGCGAATAGTTGGCTGGAGGTAGGCTGGCGAACAAGTTATGTGAACTTGTCTGAAAAACATGTTACTTTTGTGCGTATAAAAGACCGTGAAAAAGCTTATATCAATTTCTTTAGTGAACTTCTTAAGGAGTTGTCAAAAAATACTGGTTTTCCGTTAAGAACTGTTTCACCGGATGGCACAAATTGGATGGTTGTTTCCATTTTACCTTCCAATGGACAGGGTTTTGCTTCATTTACTTTTTCATTTAGTAGAAATAAACAATTTCGGGTTGAATTGTATATCGACACCTATGAGCAAAAATCAAGCAAAAAGGTTTTTGATATCCTACAAAAAAATAAAGAAAAGTATGAAAAAGAACTTGGTGAAATAAGCTGGGAACGGATCAATGATAAAAGAGCTTCCAGAATTGCGATTTACCATAACGGACAAATTACGGATTCGAAGGAAACATTAGCTGATTTGCGCAGCTGGGCTGCGGTGATGATGGTTAGGTTTTACGAAGTTTTTGCAGCGGATGTAAAAAATGCTGTCGATATGGTTATGAATCCCTGATTGTTATCAATTCAGAAGATGGAGAAAAGCATAAACTTACATAAAACATCTCCGCTTAACAGCAATTCATATAAGGATTTGGATTATTAAAATTGCCAGTTTATTAATTGTAAAAACCCCGCCGCAGACAACTCTTTTTTAAAATCAACGTACCTCTTTTATTAAGAGAGAATAGAAGGTATTGGAAATAAAATCTGAGTAAAAAAAGGGATTTCAAATCAATCTGTGTCGTTAATCTTTTTTTTCGATGATATAATTTTAATTCACAAAGGGGATCATCCTATCACCCCACAACCCATTATTGTTAAGATTGGAAGTTTATGTCTGATCGTGATTATAGAATGTCATTTACATCCGGTGGTCTTTTTACCCAGGAATCGGTTGTTTTAACAAAACTATTTATGGAACATAAAGATTGGGTGAAAGTACGGGCTTATGTTTTAAAAAATAATACCCTGCAAACGCGCACTCGAACGGCATCGGTTCGTTTGGTGCGTGAAATGATCGAACGATTAAAAACTTTATCGAACCAGCAGTTAGATTTGTTACTTAACGGTTCCCGTGCGGAACAGGGGCAGATTTTGTGGTGGGCTTGCTGCTGTTATTATGATTTTGTGAAAGAGTTTGCAGTGGAAGTTGTGCGAGAAAAGTTTTTAAGATTTGATTATTTATTAACTTTTGAAGATTTTGACCAATTTTTTGATAAAAAAGCGTTGTGGAGTCCGAAACTGGACGATTTAACCGAATTAACTCGAAAAAAGAATCGCTCCGTGTTGTTTAATATGTTGGAAGAAGTCGATATTTTGAATAAACAAAAAATAATTCAACCTGTTTTGATCAGTGATGTTTTTATTAAAACGATGGGTAGGGTTAATTTGGAAGCGTTTCATATTTTCCCAATAACAGAAGCGGAAATTAACCGGAGGGTAGGCCATGGATGATATGCAGCGTAAGTCTGAAAAAGATCATTTTGATTTTTTATCGACGGTTTTATGTAGCCAGCGTTTTTTGTTAAAAATGGGAATTGGGAATGAAGTTCCTTTTTTTATCTATCCCTATCACCCCAAAGAACAGAACATCATCAATGGGCTTGTTTCTTCTCTGGAGATCCAGTTAAAAAAATCCGGCGTAGTGATTTTGCCAATTAATTTATATGATCTATCGATTGAGATCATCCAAAAACGCGGCATTTGGGACAGGGTTCTTTCCTCAGAACCGAACGTCAAAAAAACCGATTTTAACAACCTTTTACGTAGTGTATTGGATACGGAAAAACACCTGGTCCCTGCTATTGCTCAAAAAATGCAGGAATCGCCATTTGATATTTTGTTACTTTATGGCATTGGTGAAGTTTACCCCTATATCCGTTCACATACAGTGTTAAATAATTTACAAAGTACTGCAAAAGAAAAACCGACTGTCTTAATGTTCCCGGGGCGATATGTGCATTCCATGGCAAAAGGAGCCTCTTTAGAATTGTTCGGCCGTTTACAAGATGATCGTTACTATCGTGCCTTTAACCTGGCCCATTATTTGGTTTAATATCCGTTATCCATTCCGCAGGGAGAATTTTTTATGCAAATATTGAATATTTTTTCAAAGGATATCCACCGCTATATCGAAGGCGTGATCAAAGCAGATGATGAATCTGGTTTATTAACAGAAGCTGAAGAATATGTGCTGACCAATGAGGTTTCCAAACATCTGGAAACATTTTTTGAGGTTTACAACGGAGAGCGAGAAGCAGTTGGTGTTTGGATCTCCGGTTTTTTTGGTTCCGGTAAATCCCATTTATTAAAAATGCTGGCATTGTTATTGGAAAACCGCACTATTAATAAAAATGAAATTTTGAACCTGTTTATCGAAAAATGTGAAGAGAATGGGATATTAAAAGGTGCCATGCAAAAAGCCGCCAGCATTCCCTCTCACAGTATTTTATTTAATATCGATCAAAAAGCGGATGTGGTTAATAGGAACCAGGCTGATGCTGTCCTATCGGTTTTCTTAAAAGTGTTTGATGAAGCCTGTGGATATTACGGAAAACAAGCTTATATTGCCCAGTTTGAACGCGACCTGGACCAACGCGGATTGTTAAATAGCTTTCGGGAGGTTTATGCTTCGATTGCCAAGATCCCTTGGGAAGAGGGGCGCGAACTGGCCTTTTTGGAATATGATAATGTGGATGCAGCTTACCGCCAGGTGAGCGGCGCTTCCGAATCAGCTGCTAAAGGAATTTTGGATAAATATAAGGATACTTACCAGGTATCTATCGAAGACTTTGCAGAAAAAGTAAATGACTATATTCAGACTCAGGGAGAAAACTTCCGCCTGAACTTTTTTGTGGATGAAGTTGGCCAATATGTCGCTGACAATATCAAATTAATGACCAATTTACAAACCATTTCGGAAAGCCTGGCAACCCGATGTAAAGGACGGGCGTGGATCATTGTAACCGCACAGGAAGATATGGATAAGGTGTTGGGAGAAATGAATAACCAACAAGCCAATGATTTTTCTAAAATTATGGCCCGCTTTTCGACCCGTATGAAGTTAACTGGTAAAAATGTGGATGAAGTTATTCAAAAGCGGCTCTTGAAAAAAAATACGGCGGGCGAACCGATTTTGGAACGGTTGTATGCCCAGGAAAAGAACAATTTTAAAACCTTATTTTCCCTCAGTGCAGGTTCACAAACATACCGTAATTTCCGCACGGAGGAAGATTTTGTAAATGTTTACCCCTTTGTTCCTTACCAGTTCCCTTTATTCCAAACCGTAATTAAAAACCTTTCGGAACACAATGCCTTTGAAGGCAGACATAGTTCCGTGGGGGAACGATCCATGTTGGGTGTTTTCCAGGAAGTTGTGAAAACAATTGCGAAAGAAGAGATTGGAAAAATTGCTACCTTTGATTTGATGTATGAAGGGATCCGATCTGCTTTAAAAACCCACATCCAACAGGCCATTTTGACGGCAGAAGCCCATTTGGAAAATGACTTTGCCGTACGGGTTTTAAAAGTGTTATTTTTGGTGAAATATGTTAAAGAATTTAAATCCGATTTACATAACCTGACCGTTTTATTACTGGATGGTTTTCGGGGTGATCCACTGCAGCTGCGCGGAAAGATTGATGAAGCCCTTCAGGAATTGGTCAACCAAAATTATATTCAACGGAACGGAGATATTTTTGAGTTCTTAACCAATGAAGAACGGGATATAGAAGCGGAGATTAAAGCAGTTAATGTAGAAACAACAGATTTATTGGATGAATTTCGAGATTTATTCTTTACCAATATCGTCGGTGACCGAAAACTGCGGGTGCTTAACAGCAAACAAGACTTCCCCTTTACCCAGCGGGTCGATGAGATCGATTTCAGTCGGCCTTCAGAATTGACCATCCAGTTGATATCCCCTTTTAACCCGAATGCTGGCAATCTGACGACAATCAAAGCCCATTCCATGGATCTGGATCGATTGGTTGTGGTTTTGCCAACCCAGGCCCGTTTGATGGAAGAACTGTTGATGTATAAAAAAACGGATAAATTTGTTAAACAAAACAATACCACCGTTGAATCGACTCGGCAGCGGATTTTATCAGAAAAGGCGATGTTAAATAAGGAGCGCGCTGCCCAGTTAAAAACGATGTTGTCGGAAGCGGTTAAGGATGCGGATTTGATCATATCCGGTGAGGTGCTGGATTTGACCAGCAGTGACCCCAAAACACGCATTCTGAATGGGTTTGAAGCATTGGTAAAACGCACATATCCTAACCTACAAATGCTGCGTGGTATTGAATACCAAACGGAGGAGGTTGGACGGATGCTGCGGGAACGCAGCGCCACCTTGTTTGGTAATGACACCACCACATTGAGTGAGGCGGAAAATGAAATGTTATCGGTGGTTAACCGCGATAAATTAAGCGGCATCCGGACGACAATGGACAGCCTGAGCAAAAAATTCGAGAAAAAACCTTATGGTTGGCCCTTAGCCGCTGTGCAGTGCATCGCTGCCAAAATCATTGCCCGTGGAAAACTGGAGATCTCTGAAGATGGGGTTTTGCTGGAAGGAACAGCCCTGGAACAGGCCCTCAAAAACACAGGCAAATTTCAAAACCTGATTCTGGTTCCGCAAGTTGAGTACCCGCCTTCCCAAGTGCGCTGGTTAAAAGATTTTTATAAGAACTTTTTTAACAAACCAGCCGGTTCCACAGATCCGCGTGCTTTGGCCAAAGAAACCAAAACCGCGTTTAAAGATCTGGTAGACCAGGTATCCGCTAAGTTGATGGCCTCCGGTTCATATGGCTTCTTGGATCAGTTAGCAGGCCCATTGGAAACATTACGCAGCCTGGAAAAAGAATCATACGATTTTTACTTGACCAAACTGAAGCAGCAGGAAGAAGTGTTGTTTTTAATGAAGGAAAACACCCTGCAGCCGATCTTTGATTTTATGGATGGTGAGCGGAAAAATATCTATGATGGAGCCGTCAATTTTTTGCGGAAATTTGAAAAAGATGCCTTTTATTTATCCGGAAACGAGTTCGAAACTTTTCAGGCGGCATTATCCAGCCCCACCATCTTTAAAGGAAATGAGCTGATTAACCTGGCAAAACAGCAGGACCAGTTAAGTGAAATGATATCCACCAGGTGCGCTGCTGAACAAACCGAAAAAATAAACCTGGTACGCGAAAAACAAAATCAGGTTCTGGGCATGCAGGAATTTGCCCAACTGGATGGCAGCCAACAAGAAAAAATAAAACAGGTATTTGAGAAGGTGGTTTCTTCCATTCAAACGGCGGCTGATATTACTTCCGTGACGATGCAGTATAACCAGTTTGAAACCGCGCTTTATCAACAAATTTTGGAAAGGGTGGTTCAACAGGCGGCTGAAAACACCAAACCGGCGGTAACTGACACAGAGGACGAAGATGGTGGTTCAAAACCCAAACCCGTCATTAAACAAATTTCTCAAATTTTCCTGCCGGTGGGGAAACCTTTACTGCAATCCGCGGATGATGTGGAAAATTATATTTCGGGTTTAAAAACCGCTTTGTTGGAAGAAATCAATCAGGGCACCAAGATTCAAATTTAATCAGATACCAGTGCGGCCTGTATTCTGATTGGACACAGCCATCCATCCATTTAGGAGATTTTATGAGCGAACAAACCATCAACACCAATCAACTGAAAACATTTGCACAGGAAGCGCGCCTGCTGTTGGAAAAACAAGTGGGTGCACGGCTGGAGCAGGTATTCGAAATGGATTCCGCTTATTTGCGTGAACAGCAGCAGGCGGTGAACAGCCTCCGAATGGAGATCAATAAAACCTCCAAAAAAGCGGTCATCGAAAAGGTAGCCTATACCTGGTTTAACCGTTTTTGTGCGCTGCGTTATATGGATGTGAATCACTTCACCAGCCAGGGTATCGTTTCAGCAGGGGAAGGGGAAACCCAGCCGGAAATTTTGAAAGAAGCCAAACAGGGGCTGATTGTGGATGAACTCAAACCATTTGTGAACGAAAAACAGGTGATGGACCTGTTGAATGGGGTGGTGCCCTCAGTGAATCCACAGCAGGAAGTGTACCGGTTGTTGTTGGTGGGGGTCTGTAATGCCTATCATAAAGAGATGCCCTTTTTGTTTGAAGGGATTAACAATTACAGCGCCTTGTTAATGCCGGAAGACCTGCTGTCAGAACGGTCGATTTTACAAAAGACACGGGAAGCCCTGGATGAAACCACCTGCCGGGATGTGGAAGTGATTGGTTGGTTATACCAATACTATATTTCCGAGAAAAAAGACGCCGTCATGGCGCGTAGATCCGCGGTCCCCACCGCAGATATCCCGGCCGTGACCCAGCTTTTCACTCCGCATTGGATTGTGCGTTATATGGTGGAAAATTCCCTGGGGCGGTTGTGGATGTTAAATAACCCGCAGTCTTCCCTGGTAGAGAAGATGGAATATTATATTCCACCCTCCATCACCCCTGCGCAAGGAGAGGGGCACAAGGGTGAGGGGTTTATCCGACTTTCCTCACCTGAAGAGATCCGCCTGTGTGACCCGGCCTGCGGCAGCGGGCATATTTTGACCTACGCTTTTGACCTGCTGTATGAGATCTACAGCGAAGCCGGGTACGACAGCCAGTCCATTCCGAAATTGATCCTGGAAAAAAACCTGTATGGGATTGAGATTGATGAACGGGCCGGGATGCTGGCCGGGTTTGCGCTGATGATGAAAGCGCGTGCCAAAGACCGGCGCTTTTTTACCAGACAGGTGAAACCAAATATTTGCGTATTGGAAAATGTCAGTTTTACGCCAGGGGAACTGGTCGATTACCGCAAAGCGGTGGGGGACGACCTCTTCACCCAGGACCTGTGGGCGCTGCTGCAGCAGTTTGAGGACGTAAAAACGGTTGGTTCGCTGGTGCGCCCGGCCGCCAAAGACTTGAGTACCCTGCAAACCGCTTTAAAAACAAAAGGCGTCTTTGACGATCTGCTGCTGCACGGCATTAATGTCAAAGTGCAGCAGGTGTTGGATATGGCGCTTTACCTCTCGCAGCGTTACCAGGTGGTGGTCGCCAACCCGCCCTATATGGGCAGCAAAGGGATGAATGCCGAGTTAAAGGATTTTGCCAAAGATTTTTACCCGGACAGCAAATCCGACCTGTTTGCCATGTTTATTGAACGAAATTTGGATTTGGCATTGCCAAAGGGCCAGCTTGGTTTTATGACTCCTTTTGTTTGGATGTTTATCTCATCCTATGAAAAATTAAGAAAAAAAATAATTGGTCAAAAAAATATAACCAGCCTCATTCAGTTAGAATATTCGGGTTTTGATGGGGCAACTGTCCCTATTTGTACTTTTACATTAGAAAATGGAAATCAAAAGAACTATTATGGCGGATATATTCGCCTGTCGGATTTCCGGGGGGCAAAAAACCAAGCCCCCAAAACCTTGGAAGCGATCAAGTATCCGGATTGTGGATGGTTCTTCAGGGCTAACGCCAAAGACTTCCAAAAAATTCCCGGATCACCGATCGCGTATTGGGTCAGTGACCGGGTCAGGGAGGTGTTTGAAGAAATGAGTATTCTTGAAGCAATTGCTGAACCACGTGTTGGTTTAGACACTGGGAATAATGATCAATTTTTAAGATTATGGTTTGAAGTGGAATATATGTTTATTGGCCAGAACACCATTAACCATTCAGAATTTTTATCAAAATCTTATAAATATGTTCCCCACACAAAAGGTGGGGATTTCAGAAAATGGTACGGAAATTATGATTATGTACTAAAATTTGATAAAAGCAACTATGATAAATTAAGTAAATCAGGAAATAAGCTTCCATCAAGACAGTATTATTTTTTAGAGAATGTTACTTGGACTAGGGTTTCATCAAGCAAATTCGCGACAAGATTTACAGAACATGGTTTTGTTTTTAATTCCGCTTGTCCTTCAATATTTGCGCCACGAGACACCTTAGAGTTTTTGCAATGTTTTTTATCAACAAAATTAGTTGCATTTTTTGTTGAAATATTAAGTCCAACATTAAATTTTCAAGCTGGTGAAATTCGACGACTTCCTATTAAAAAAATCGATAATTATAATTTTCACGCAATATATATAAAATCAAAAAAAGACTGGGATAGTTATGAAACCTCCTGGGATTTCAGCAGCCAGCCCCTGGTGGAAAAAGCGGAACACTATCCCTTATTAAAGGAAGCCTACACGGCTTTACGGCAGGAATGGCTGGAAACCACCCTAGAGATGCAGCGTCTGGAAGAAGAAAACAACCGTATCTTTATTGAAGCCTATGGCCTGCAGGAGGAACTCACCCCGGAAGTGCCGCTGGAAGAAATCACCCTGACCTGTAACCCGGCCTACCGCTACGGCGGGAACAGCAGCCCCGAAAGGTTGGAGCAGCGCCTGCTGGAAGATACCCTTAAGGAATTGGTCTCCTACGCGGTGGGCTGCATGTTTGGCCGTTATTCCCTCGATCAGCCCGGCCTGGTGTTGGCAAATGCCGGAGAAGGGATAAAGGATTATCAAAAACAAATTCCGCAGCCGTCCTTTTTGCCACTCAGTGAAAACGTACTCCCGATTGTGGCGGGGGACTGGTTTGCCGAAGATGCCCCGGCTTTATTTAAACGGTTCCTTAAAACCACGTTTGGGGAAGCGCAGTTTGAATCCAACCTGAGCTTTTTGGAAACGAGTTTGGGGCGTTCGATTGAGGATTATTTCCTGAAAGAATTTTATGCGGACCACGTGCAAACCTATAAAAAACGCCCCATCTACTGGTTGTTCAGCAGCCCAAAGGGCAGTTTTAACGCGCTGATTTATCTCCACCGCTACCGAAAAGATACGGTTTCGTTGGTTTTGAACAGTTTGCGCACCTACCGTGATAAACTGGCTGCCCACCAGGCCGGTTTGGAGCAGATGCTCAGCCATGGTGCTTCAGAAAAAGAAAAAGCCCTTGCCATCAAACAGCGTGAAGACTTGCAAAAAATCATCCTGGAATTGGATGAATACGAACGGGAGACCCTCTATCCCCTGGCTGCCCGGCAGATTGAACTGGATCTGGATGATGGCGTGAAAATTAATTATGAAAAATTCGGTAAGGCGTTAAAGAAAATCTAAGGGCTGCTGAAGAAGGGTTTTTGGTATGGAAACACAAATTAAAACAGCATTGGAACGTTTGTTTGAAAAACACCGTATTGTTTTTTGGTACGATACCAAACAGGAATTTTCGAGCGTAATCCATGAGATGCGTTTACCAGGGATTGAGGTGCTGCCGGTAGAAAATAACCAATATGCGGTTAATTACCGTGTTTTAAGAGAAGAACCCAAACAAAAATTTCTGCTGTATATGGCCCAAGCCGAACCCCCGGATGCTGAAAACTGGTTATTGGGCCTGCAGCTGGCGAACGCTGTTTTTCGAACGGATCAGGAATCGTTGTGGTTAAGTGACCTGGGCTTAGGCCCGGAATACCGCTTTATCATCACCCCGCATACGGAGTTCTTTAAAGCGGAAAAACGCCGGGAGGCGTTAAAAGCTTATCAGCCGCAGAATTTAACCCCAAAAGAACTGCAGTTAACCTTGCTGGCAATTTGTGTGAACGCACAACCAGACCTGGCATCCATCTTGTTAAGTCTGATATCCGAAAGCGCACAGGACAGTACGGAAAAATATAGTTTGGTGCAGCGCTGCGGTTTGGAATCGTTTTTATGGGCTGAAGCCGCCAGTTTATACCAATATCAAAGTGAAAACCCCGGCGTTATTGATTTTGTGTTTGCCTTGTTAAGGTACGCTTATTTTGGCGTGGTTGAAAAATACGCTCCTTTAAACCAAAACGCGCTGGTTTTCTTAAAACATTGGCAGGATAGTAATCGTTATGCCGCTGATTTCCGGACCTTATCTTTTCAGGCGGCACAGGTTTTGGGGATTGAGGGTGACTTAAGTCAACGCGACCTGGAATTTTGTTTACCCCTGGATACCTTCAGCCTTATTGATCAGAAAGTTTTATCCGATTTGGTGAAAGGGGTATTAAACCGCACCGTAAGTTTGGAACGGGTACATGCCGTCATTCGCGAACGTTCCAGCCGTTTTTGGTTTGCTGATTACCAATCCGATTATCTGGCTGTTAAAAATGCGGCCAGCTTTTTATTAAGCCTGCCAAATCTCTCCTTTTTCGCATCTTCCATGCCGGACGGAATTCAGAAATACAGCCAGACCTGGTATGAACTGGACCAGTTTTACCGTCGTTTTATCACGGAAATGCGTAAATCTGGCCGGACCACCTTTTATGAACCACTCTTTAAACAAGTTGAGTTGTATTATCAGAACCAGTATTTATTACCATTAAATACGGCCTGGCAGGAAGCCATTGATCACAGTGAAACCTGGGATGCCGCACCCATATTACGTCAGGACCGATTTTATGCGGAAAAAGTGGCCCCCTTTGCAGACAATAAAACCCATGTGGTGGTAATTATTTCTGACGCGCTGCGTTATGAGGTTGGAAAAGAATTACGGGATCGGCTGTTGGCTCTGAACCGTTTTGAAGCCCGTCTATCGGTGATGTTATCGATGCTGCCCAGTTATACTCAGTTAGGTATGGCTGCCCTTTTACCAAACCAGGAACTGGCCGTGATTCCGGGTGGTTTGCAGGTCTCCGTGGATGGTCTTCCCGCCCAGGGAACAGAAAACCGACAAAAGATTTTAATGAATGCGGTGGGTGAACGGGCAAAGGCAGTACGTTGGGAAGACTTAAAATTACTCAATGCCGAATCGAGCCGTAAATTATTCAGTGATCATGATGTGTTGTATGTTTACCATAACCATATTGATCAAACCGGTGATAAACGCGAAAGTGAAGAACGCACCTTTGAGGCGGTAGAGACCACGTTGGATGAAGTGATTCAAATTGTGCGCAAACTGGCCTCTGCCAATGCCACCCATTTTTTAATCACCAGTGATCACGGCTTTTTATTCCAACTAGGAGAGCTGCAGGAAAGTGATTTTTCGCCAATTTCTCCCAGCGGTGAGGCGGTTTGGGGTATCAACCGGCGCTTTGTTGTGGGTAAGGGTTTGGACAATCAGGAGGGGTTAACTACTTTTACCGCCCAGGCCCTTAATCTGGCGGGGGATACCGTATTCCAATTCCCCAAAGCGGTAAATCGATTACGGGTCAAAGGCGCTGGGGCCCGTTATGTACATGGCGGCATCAGTTTGCAGGAAGTGGTTTTACCGGTGATTGAAGTACAGAAAAAGCGGATTGACACCGTACGTTCAGTGGATGTGGATGTGATGATGGGAACCAGTAAACGGGTGATCACATCCGGTCAGGTTGCGGTATCATTTTATCAATCCGAAGCGGTAACCCCCACATGTTTGGGGCGTAAACTACGGGTTGGTTTTTATTCTCTGGATGGGGTGTTGCTCTCGAATGCGGAAGAGTTATGGTTTAATGCGGAAAGTGAAAACAAACGGGATTGGGAACAAACCGTCCGGTTTTTGCTTTCTCACCAGGCGAATGATTACAATGGACAGGAAATAGAGCTGCGTTTGGAAGAGCGGGCGGGGGAAACCTCTCATTATGCTTTATATACCAGTGTGGCTTACCGACTGCAGCGCTCATTTACCAGTGATTTTGATTTTTAACCGGAGGTACAGTAGATGAATGGGTTAGACCAGAAAATTAATGATGTATTTGCAGGGTTGGTCGTACGCAAAGATTTGGTTAAGATTGTTAAGGGCAATGCGATTGTACCTTCATATGTTTTAGAATATTTATTGGGGCAATATTGTGCCACCAATGATGAGGCCAGCATTCAAACCGGAATTGAAAGCGTAAAAGAGATCTTACGGAAACATTACGTGCATCGAAATGAGGCGAACCTGGTAAAATCCACCATCCGGGAACGCGGACGGCACAAGATTATTGATAAAGTCAGTGTGGTCTTAAATGAAAAACACGATGTCTATGAAGCCAGCTTCAGTAATTTGGACCAAAAAAAGATATTAATTGACAGCGATACTGTCCGGCGCCATCCGAAATTGCTGGTGGGCGGTGTGTGGTGTATTGCGGATTTGGAATATGAACATTTTGATGATGGGCAAACCACACCCTATATCTTAACCGGATTAAAACCGATCCAGCTTTCTCATTTTGATTTTGACTCATATATAAATAAACGCCGTCAATTTTCCACCGATGAATGGATTGATCTGCTGATTCAGAGCATCGGCTTTGATCCCGAACAATTTGGAAAACGCAGCAAGTTGATGCAGCTGGTTCGGCTGATTCCATACTGTGAACGCAACTATAATTTGATCGAACTGGGTCCAAAAGGGACGGGAAAATCGCATATATACTCCGAGTTTTCGCCCCACGGCATTTTAATTTCCGGTGGGGAAGTTTCTGTTCCTAAACTGTTTGTAAATAACGCGAACGGCAGAATTGGCCTGGTAGGGTATTGGGATACGGTTGCCTTTGATGAATTTGCCGGTAAAAAGAAGCGGGTTGATAAAGCCCTGGTTGACATCATGAAAAATTATATGGCCAACAAATCTTTTTCCCGGGGTGTAGAAACCTTAGGGGCACAGGCTTCGATGGTCTTTATCGGCAATACCCAACATAATTTGCCATATATGTTAAAACATACCGATTTGTTTGATGAACTCCCCGAACAATATTATGACTCCGCGTTTTTAGACCGGCTTCATTTTTATATCCCTGGTTGGGAAGTGGATATTATTCGCGGGGAGATGTTCTCAGATGGGTATGGTTTTGTGGTAGATTATTTGGCTGAGATCTTAAGAAACATGCGAGACCGGGATTATTCGCGTTTGTATGAAAACAATATAGAAATTTCAAGTGATATTTCCACCCGTGACCGGGATGGAATTCACAAGACCTTTTCCGGATTAATGAAGATTCTTTTCCCGCATCAGGAAGCGACCCCGGAAGAAATTGAGTGGGTGCTGCGGTTCGCGATGGAAGGTCGCAAACGGGTCAAAGACCAGTTAATGCGCATCGATTCCACATATCCTGATGTTAACTTTACATATACTGTTCGAGAGACCAAAACAGAAAAGAAAATGCGGACATTGGAAGAAGAACAGTACCCGCAGTATTTCCCGAACAGTGATTTAAATAGACCCCAAACGGATATGGAATTGCCCCAGATTGCGGTAAATACGCAAACTGTTGTAGAAAAAGTTGAAACCTTGCAAGAAAAACATCAGACGATTCAAGAAAACCAGACTGGTGTTACATACGAAAACCTGTTTGGAGATTACTTAAAAGGTGCCCAAAAAATCACACTTACCGATGCTTATATTCGAAAATTTTTCCAGATCCGCAATTTGATGGAATTTATTGAAATGGTTGTACAAATAAAACCACTGGAAGATGAGGTGGCAATCCATTTAGTAACGTCGCAAGATGAATATCGTGTTGAGGAACAAGAAGATCAGTTTGTAAAAATTCAAAAAACCTGTGCACCGGCTGGTGTGCGTTTTACGTGGAAGTTTGAGCACGCTTCGTCGATCCATGCCCGCCATATCATTACGGATCACGGTTGGAAAATATTAATGGATCGTGGTTTGGATATTTACCAACCGTATGACATGAACGACGCATTTGCAATCAGCAATCGGCTGCAGCAGTTCCGCAGCTGCCGGACTTTTGAAGTTACCTATTTAAAGGTAGAGGAAGATGGATAAAGAATAGTGGGCAGTTTTATTTTTTCAATACTCCTTCTAATATCCGGAATGGCTTATTTGATTGATTATAAACAACGAAAAAAAGACCGATCGTTCCGGTCACCACTAACCAATCAACCTATGAATGCGGAAACTGAAAGTGAAAAGCCATATATTTTTATCGATCAGGAGGACTTCTATAATTATTTAGCAGATATGTATGATGACAGAGAATAAATAAATACCTATAATTATTTTAAGTGTGTTTTTAAATTTAATTTGCAAATACCTCATAATCGCTGTAAAACTCAAGTTTTCAAGATTCAATTATGCATCAAATCCAATTGGGGAATTGAGTGAGATTTAGTAAAAGAATATCAATCATGGAATAACATTATGGAATTGGAATCAAAAACGAGTATTAATGAAAATTCGATCGATGTGGAGACCTTATTTGAAGAATTTTCTGATGTGAATATGTATCAGAATAATCTTTATTTGGCATTTCAGCTGCATCCAATGGCAACCAATCGTGAAATACACCGGCGATATCAACAAATCACAGTTGCTAAAAATATTGGCGCAGAAATACCTGTTGGAAAAATGCAGTGGTCTGGGTTTCAAAGCAAAAATGAAACAGCTCAAGAACTGTTAGATATATTTGAAAAATCAAAGCGGCCTGAATTTTTATTGCTGCAAAAATTCTTCTGGTTCTGGCCGGAGGGAGATAATGATATTTTTTTGGATAAATTTTCCGATGGGGATCATGAAACAATTAAGAATTTATGGGTGCAGCAAAAGAAAAATAACAATTTCACGGCTATCCACAACCTGGCCATATATTACCATCTAATTGTGTTAGACCGCTGCCTAAAGTTGGAAGCGATGGATCATAATCAGATGAAGCAAATTATTCAACTTTGGCATCTTATTTATGATACCTGGGGAACCATGATTGAGCGTGAAGAAATATGGTTAGAGGTAAATCGGTCAATTCGTGAAATTGATGATGTGCGATTAAAGACAGGGTTTTCAAGAAAGATTAGAAATAATTTGGTTAAGATATTGTTTCTAAGCCAGGCAAGATGTTATCTAAATGCAATAGAACAGAAGCGTTTTGAGTTTGCACGTGAATTATTCCAAAGTATGCAATGGCATGCCCACCAGTTCCCGCAGGGGTGGGAAGTTATTCGCAATATGCTAAACCTGCAAAAAGAACGTTTTTCATTGGTTATTCAACAAACCTATGGCTTTTCCAATAAAAATGGTGCGGAAGGACTAAAATATTTAAAAGAATTACTCCGAAACAGCCAATGGTTTTTTGATATAAATCCTTTGGCTGCAACAGAAATTAAAGAAATAACGAATGAGATCGACAAAGATTTGTTTTACTTATCAAAGTATTGTATTCAGGCTTATGATAATGCGACAGAAAGATGGGACGTCATTGTAAATGTCCTCGACAAATTAAAAAAATTCTTTCCGGAATGGGAAGAAGAAATCGCAAACTATAAAACCGAATTTGAAGAAAGACTAGCGACTAATCATCATTTTTTAACCAGTTATCATCAAGAATTACCACCGGAAGTTAAAAAGGTCATTGAAAACGCTTCCAAACTGGTAAATGAAACTGAATTTGAACAATCGCAAACTGTTTTGAGGGAATTTTTTCAAAAAACGCAGCACACCTTATTTCGACACGAAGTGAAAGCAATTTATACAGCCCTGGCTTTTAGTTTAAATCATCTTGCCAGCCGGACCTTTAATATCCTAACGGAAAAGATGAAAAACCCTACCGATCAAATACTAAATGTTTTACGGAATTACGAAAACAATGAAGAATATTTTGAAGCACTACTGAAAGCTGCAAGAAATGGAGAAATAGATTATGTCAAGGAAGCAGGTTATTTATATTGCCAAAGTTGTGGAGATTCTTTAGGAGCATATGATGATCACGTTGTTGTTGAAGAAAAAGACATCCTTGTAATTTTTTGTGTTTTTTGCTTTAATAGACATCAGAATCAGCTAATCCGAGAGAAGAGGGAAATCAAAGAGGTTGTTCGACATTGTTTCAGTTTAAGTAAAGAAGCCTACTTATTGAATCCCATGAGTATAACTATTAAAAACAATTTGGACTTCATTACAAAAGAAGCCAGCTTTTGGTCGATAACGGTGCCAAATCCAGCTATAAAAAAATTAAACTTGTTTCCTGAAGAAGAAAGGCTCAAAAAATCAGATCAACCTCCTATTGTTTCTACTGAACGATTATCAGGTGAGAAAAAATACGAGATAGATAAAAATACTGGTATTACTGTTGAAAAGCCAGTGATTAAGAAAGATCCCGAAAAACCTAAAGTTGACCCAATAAAAACAGTTCAAGAAATCGCTAAACCTTCAACAGAAAATCAAAAGAAACCTCAATCCGATAATAAAAAAATTTGGGCTTTTCCTTCGGCAATTTGGCTCATTGGCTTGGGTGTTTTGATTTGTTTATTTAGTATTATTGCAGCTTTGGCAATACGATAAGAGGAAAAAATGGGAAAACGTAATCGACATAAATCGAAAAAAGAAAAAAGATTGGCTCAACATGATCAAAAAAATATCCTACCAGAGTTTCGAATAACGCAAAACCAAGTGCTTGATGATGGCTTTATAAAGAACGAGGTATTGATTCAAAATTTTTTAAAGGAGTTAATTTCTTTATCTTTAGTTAAGAAAAGCGATACAACAGAAATTGTGAATGAAGATTTTTCAAAGGTATTATCGCTGATCCCAATTTTGATTACCGGAATTTGGAGAGCGCAGCAAAAAATGGTGTCAAAAACAACAGGTGAGCCTTTGGATGAGTATCGTCGTGTGTATCGTCACCTGGAGGTGAGTATGTCATCGCTGGAATCTGCTGGTGTTGAATTGATTGATTCAACAGGGAAACCATATATGCCCGGTACGCCGGATAAAGTTTTAGCTTTCGATTCTCGGGATGATTTAAGACGAGAAACTGTTATTGAAACAATTCGGCCGGCGATTTATTATAAAAAAGAAATGATACAACAAGCAGAGATTATCGTTGGAACACCAGTTAAAAAAGACCTTGATGGAGGAAATGTATAATGAAGCGGACAACAATTGATTACGGAATTGATTTGGGAACAACCAACAGCGCGATCGCTGTGGTGAATAATACAGAATCTGAAGTCATAAAAAATAATGATAATCTGGATTTCACACCCAGTGCCATCTGGATTGATGCAAAGGAAAGAATTTATATTGGTCAGCAAGCCAAACGAAGGATTTTAAAAAACCCAGAAGATGTTCAGGTTGAATTTAAACGTAAGATGGGAACTTCGATGAGTGTGACTTTTTCTTCAGGAAAATCAATGTTGCCGGAAGAATTATCTGCTGAAATCTTAAAATCATTAAAAAACGATGTCTTACAAAGAAAAGGGGAAACGATTCGCTCTGTTGTGATCACTGTTCCAGCCGCTTTTGAGTATCCGCAAATTGAGGCTACCAAAAAAGCCGCAAGTTTGTCTGGTTTTGAACAGGCGATCATTATTCAAGAACCTTTTGCAGCGGCGTTAGCTTATGGTTTTACAAATAAAGATGATAATAAGTTTTGGCTGGTGTATGATTTGGGCGGCGGCACATTTGATGCGGCTTTAATTCAAATGCGAGATGGCCAATTCCATTTAATTGAACATGGTGGAGATAATGCCCTCGGTGGAAAAAATCTTGATGAAATGATTGTTCAGGAAATTATTCTTCCGAAAATTTGTGAGGATTTGGGGATTGAGGATCCCATGATTATCCTTTCTAATAAAGCAAATAAGGTCATTCTGGCAAAGTTAAAGGCGGAAGCAGAGCGGATTAAAATCGAATTGTCTCAGCGGAAGACTGCAACCTTATTTGTAGATGATTTGTTCAAGGATAAAGATTATGTTTTAGATATGGATATTCGACAAGAACAAATCGCTGCATTACATCTGGAGGACATCGATAAAACAATTAATTATTGTAAAACTGTGATTAAGAATGCTGGTGTACCAGAATCAAAGATAGAGAAATTGATCCTGGTAGGTGGGCCTACTTTAGCTCCTTATTTAAGGGAGCGATTAACTGATAAAACCTATGGTTTAGCGATTCCATTAGAATATTCCCAAGATCCTATAACTGTTGTAGCGCAGGGAGCGGCTTTATATGCTTCAACAATTCAGACCCAGGTCAAAGAGGAGACTGATCAAGACAGTAACGAGACAGCAAAAATCGCGTTTTCATATTCGCCGGTAGGAATTGATAATGAACCCTTCGTTGGAGGTACTGTTACATTATTAACAAGTGAAAAGGAATTATCCAATTATCAAATTGAATTTTCCAGAGAAAACACTTTGCAGCAATGGATAAGTCCTAGAATTCCATTGGATGGTAAAGGCAACTTCATGGCTACTTTGTTCGCCGAAGAGGGGATTCGGAACGAATTTATAATTAGATTATATGATGAAAAAGGAGATTTGATTCCTGTCAATCCTGAAAAAATCACCTATATGATCGCAAATACTCCAAGTAATCCCCCGGTTATTCATAGTTTGGGTGTTGCTTTGGCGAATAATGAAACATTGGTTTTTGTTGAAAAAGGGAAGACTTTACCCGCTAGGCAATTGAAAGTTTTAAGAACGACACAGTACGTTGAAAAAGGAATGGAAACTGACCTAATTAACATCCCCTTGATAGAAGGTGAGCATAAACGGGCTGATCGAAATTCACAAATTGGAAATTTATTTATTTTCGCAAAAGACATCCAAAGGGATATTCCCGCTGGCAGTGAAGTTGAGGTATCCATAAATATTGATGAAAGTCGTCTGCTTGTTGCCACTGCGTATTTACCCATCCTTGATGAAGAATTTGATGCGAAATTAAATTTGCAGTCAAATATTTTTAATGAAAAAGAATCAGAAGAAGAGCTGAGACTTCAACAATTACGATATCAGAGATTAACACAACAATTGGAAGAAAATGAACATATCGAATTAAAAAATAAAGTTATGAAATCGGGCATTCCTGAAAGGACAATAAAAATTGAGAATAATATAAAAATGATTCAGTCCGATGAGGGAAAAAGCACAAACCTTCCGAAAGAAATCAATGAATTAAAGTTGGAAATAGATAAAATTGAAGATGAAATAAAATGGCCTGTTTTAATTAAAGAGGCAGAAGAAGAAATAGGATATTGCGGGAATGTTGTTAACCAATTGGCCAACGAAAAGGGTAAAAATTATTATGCTGGACTATGCGCGGAAATTAACGAGGCCATCAAGAATAATGATGTTGAAAGACTCGAAATTAAGTTAAATGATCTTACGCACTTAAAATTTACCCTTTTGCGAACAGACCCGGAATTTTTAGCATACATTATTCAAATTATTGAAGAAGATATTCAAAATGCTAGAGATCCTCAAGCCGTTCAAAATATAATTAATCAGGCAAAAGAACAATTAGCTAACCGGGAATTGGATCGAGTAGATCGATTAATAGGAAAAGCATACCGATATTTTGATGAAGATGAACTCATTAAACTAAAGAGTGGTTATGGGTCTACAGTCATGCGTTAGGAGTTTAAAGTAATCATGGATGCACAAATTTCTAAAATGATCAGTGAATTAGAACTGATAGTCAAGGAACAAAAAAAATACCTGCAAGATGAGGAAGTTGAAATTGCAGTTAATTACGCATTGGAAGGTGACCTTAATAAAAGCAGAGATATTTTGGAAAAACGGATTAAGCTGAATCCGGGGCATGATGTTTTGGACCTTTTAGCACGTGTTGAAGCCCAATCGGGTAATCTTCAACAGGCTGAAGAATACTGGAAGCAGGCATTATCCTATCAAAAAAATTGTCCAGACTGTATTGCAGGGCTTGCAAGAATCCATACGATCAAAAAACAATCGGTTCGCAAAAGACCACTTGAAACAATCGGTTTCTTTTTATTAATTCTCTTTGTTATCTTGATGATTGGGATTATGGTTTTGTTGAACACGCAAAATAAAAAGATCTCAGGCTTTACAAATGGTATCACTGCGATTCAGACGGATTTAGATATGCTGCAAATGACCGTACCGTCAAACGATGAAATTTCTGTAGATGATATCCTGAACGCGGTACAGCCATTACAAGAGCAGTTTGCTGGAGAATTTAAAAAAATAGAATCACAAATAGAAACCTTACAAGATAATACTAACGAAAACACAATGTTGATTAAAAATCTAAAAACACCATCGCAACCCAACATCATTTCGGTTGATTATTTTAAAGGGTGGGGAGATTCTCTGACCATTGATCAGGATAGTGAAGGAAAAATCAGCATAATTTTTCCGGAACCGGTTTTTCTTTATGAAGGAATATTAAGTGAATATGGTCGAGAAAATTTAATATTAATCGCGGATCACTTAACCGATTTAATTCCAGGGTCTTATCAAATAACAATTATTGGGTATACTGATAATATAGAAGACAAAGATCGTCTCTCAATTGACAGAGCAAAAACCGCCGTTCAGATCCTTTCTGAGTATTCAAGAATACCAATGGAAAGTTTTCGAATCCAACCTGCCGGATCATTAAAAGCCCCGTATCCCAATGATACGCTTGAAAACCAGTATAAAAACAGAACCGTAATGATTATCATTTCTTTCCTCGAGTAAAAATGAGCATAAAGATTAATCAAGAATTAGAATTAATGCTGTTTTTGGCAAACCGTGAAGCTCAAGCTTGTGGCGCAGAAACCATCGAGCTTGAGCATCTGTTTTTGGCAATATTAAGGATATTAGACGGTGCAATTAATCTTGAGCAAGAGTCTTATTATCAATATAGGCACTCGGTTGAGAAACTTAATCAATACGCAGGGGCAGGCTCTAAATATTTAACGATGACTGATCGAGAGATCACAAAATATCGTCGAACATTGGTTAAAAAACTTTATATCAATGAGGTTCAAGAATCTATCACATTACCAAGTTCAGCTGAGGTTGAAAATTTAATAACTGATTTACCTCCTAATGAAAAAACACTTTTAGGGATATTAGGAAAAATAGATCTTGTTACCATTAAAGACAAATTGGAATTTGAAACAAAAAAATCCAAAACAGCAAAAAAATTAATTTCCTCTTCCTTGAGCCCAAAAAACACTGACCACTCACAGATTAATGAGATTGGGATTGATTTAACACTTCTTGCGAAAGAAAATAAACTACCACCATTTTTTGGACGAGAAGATGAGATTAACCAATTAATTCAGATTTTAATTCGAACCACAAAAAGAAATGCCATCTTAGTTGGTCCAGCTGGTGTTGGCAAAACAGCGATTATAGAGGGTTTGGCGGGAAAAATCGTTTCACCTGATTGTCCTTACTATATGAAAGACTGGAAAATCATCCAAATTAATATATCTTCCATAATAGCTGGAACTTCTTATCGGGGAGTAATGGAGGAACGTTTAAATAAAATTATAAAAGTTGCTCAATCTGATCCAAATATCATTTTATTTTTTGATGAAATTCATTTAATGGTTAATTCGGGAAGTGTGGGTGATTCGTCATTAGATATTGCAAATATCATGAAACCAGTTTTATCTCGGGGCGAAGTGAGGGTTATTGGTGCCACTACTCAAACTGAGTATGAGCGTTATCTTAAAAAAGATAATGCATTCCAAAGACGGTTTATGAAAATTAATATAAATGAGCCTGGAAAGGAAAACGCAATAGCAATTTGTAAGGCATGGGCTATTAAGGAAAAAGAAAAACTTCAAGTAGAGTTTACACAGATGGCAGTAGAAAAAGCAGTAGAATGGTCTATACAATATATCCCTTCGAGGTACTTACCCGACAAGGCAATTGATTTATTGGATACAACGGCTGCTAACAAAAAGTTTAAATGTCAAAGCATTTATCAAATTATTGATGATGGTAACAAATTGGTTATTAATGAAAATGATATTTGGGACGTACTTCAAGAAACGGTAGGGATTGAACTAGATTTTTCACAATTGTTTGATCCCAACAAAATTGAAATTGCATTAAAAAGAAATATAGTTGGCCAAGAAAAATTAATACAACAACTCTCTGAAACCTTTGAGGAAATTTCTTTAGAAATTAATCGAAAATCTTCCAGGCCAATTGCTTCATTTTTATTCTATGGTGCGAATGCAACCGGTAAAACAACGGTTGCTCAAATTATTGCTTCGGCCCTTTATCCTGAATCACCCATTTCTTTAATGACTATCCAATTGGAGCATTTAAAAAATTCGTATGATATTTCTCACATTATTGGTGCAGCTCCGGGTTTAATCGGGCATGAAAAGCAAGGTGTTTTGTTTGAGTTTATAGAGACATATTCCCAAGGTGTAATCGTATTGGATAATTTGGACCGAGCGCATCCGGAAATCCAAAGCTATTTATTAAATATCATAAAAGATGGCCGTGCTACAGATAACCATGGTAGAAAAGCTCATTTTGGTAATTATCTGTTTATCATTACAGTTCGAGATCATACGAATTTAACGGATGATCCCTATTTAAAGTTATTTAAAAAAGAAACTGACTCTCCAAAATTAATAGAAAATATCATAAATAATAATTTTGAATTGTCAAATATCGTTAATGCGGTTGATTTTGTTTTTCATTTCCAGCCCCTTCCTAAAGAAAAAATGAAGGAGCTGCATGAATTATATCTAAATAAATCAAAAGAGGATTTGGTCAATCGATTTAATGTTGAGTTAAGTTTTATTGACGATGATTTAATTTTCATGTTTGATTATTTATGGGGATCATCTCGAGATATCACGGAGTTTCATCGAAGGTACGATAAATATATCTCAAAGCCTATTATCAAACATTTGACTCATAATAAATATAGTACAAAAATAAATATTGGATGGAAAGATAATCGAATAAATATTATTGATATTGAATAGAATTAAATTTAGGATGGTTTAATGGAGCAAAAAACAACGTTAGTGGTTACGTTAGGTGGGCAGCCACAGGTCGTCACCTATTTACTGGATATGTTGTTGGAAAAAAAAGAACCTATTCAAGAGGTGGTTGTGATTGTTTTACCGGAAAGTGAAGACAATCAAAAAGCCCTTAAGACACTATCCAAAGAATTCGAAGGAAATAGATACAATAATCGCCCGATTCGCTTTCGTTATATTAATATTAATTTGGGTTCCATTCCGTTAGGCCAGGTTTATGCTCCTGCTGAGGTCGAAATTGTTCGAAATACATTTAAAAACCTTTTTGAAGACCTCAAAGGAAACCGGCATACCATTCATTTGGGTGTGTCCGGCGGCCGGCGAATTCTTGCTTTTGTCGCCATTACGGTGGCCATGCAGTTGTTTAAGCTGGATGATCATATCTGGCATATTTATACCCCGGACGAAATGCAGGAACGTGCCAGAGGCGGGAGGATCATGCATGCCGCTCCTGAGGATGGTGTGCACTTAATTGAGGTGCCTTTTGTGCCCTGGGTTTCGCTGATTCCGGGACTGGATCAATTTTTTGATCGATCGAACGCGGAATTAAGAACCAGCCGTTACGGCTGGTTGGATGATGATGAAACGGAACTCTGTAGACTGGTTCTGCAGGACCTTACGGCCAGGCAAAAAGACGTATTAAAGGAATACGCCGCAGGATATGAACGCAAAGAGATTGCGACACGGCTTAACCTTTCACCGGCGACGATTGACTCTCACCGCCGCGCGATTTTGCGAAAATGTGAAGAGAAATGGTATAACGCCGGAAAAGAATTTCACGAAAGTGATATCGTTCAATTGTTTGGGCGTTATCCCGATTTGAACTAATCAGAAAATACATTCTTGTTTTTTATAAGAAGGATTCAACATTTTTGTTGGGTCCTTTTTTCACAATTAGTTATGAAGGGGTTCATAAGGACTTCGGACGAATATTTTACCATTGAGCAATACAATATATCCACGCTTGAAATCGGTGAGGGCACCAACATCAGGGGATTGGTCTCTCTGGGATCCGGCCGGTGGTAAAACACCGGCCCAACTCCCGAATACGTTTTAATGATAATGGCTTTGGAAGTTTCAATATTTCAAACCTTAAAAAACGATTACACCTATAAAAATGGACAAACGAGGCTAATGGACATAACCCGAAAAATCCGACAAGATTGTGATGAAACAATAAAAAATTTTTACCACCTGGGGATTACTGCGTGTAGTGAAATCAAAATGTTCAAACCCGATTTGGTACTTGTTTTGGCGCATGGTGGCTGGGGATTTCTTTGGGCGGCGCAAGCATTGTGGGAACATTTCTATCAAACGCCTTTTCCACCGGTTTTGATTGTGAATATCGGTCGGGAAAAGATGGATCGATACAATATCGCTCGAGAAAGCCTGTCTTGTGCGCATACATTTCCTTATACCCCGGACTATGCTGGACTGGAGGAAAACGGGTATTTCCTGGCATGGTCGAGCCAACAAACGGATTGGCAGCACGAATTAAGACAAAAAATCTTATCAACGTTGTCTGGCAAGTTTCCTGAGAAAATACTGATTTTGGATGATGCTTATTTCACAGGGTTTACATCTCGTTTTGTCTTGGGGTTACTCAGTGATATTCTTCCAACATGTGAGACCAACATGTTGGAAGGGGACATGTTTGAATGGCGAACTGAAATTGCCCGGTTCTGGATGGTGGAACAAGGATTGGATTTAAAAACGGTAAACAATGTGAGTGATGCTTTGGATCTTTTTCACCTGGTGCCAGGAACGGAGAATGCTGATTCCGAGGATTCTTTAGAGTGGACAGAGATATCATCTGAAAACAAGGTCTTTGAACGACTACAGCAAATATTGCCGATTGAAACCTGGAAACAATTACCGGTTTGGGCAAAGAATACCATCCAACAGGGTGTGATTAATAGTAGGGATATTGGTAAATTCAGTTCTGACTTTACATCGACGAATATATGCCGTCCTTCACTTAATCCGGAGGAAGTTATGCTTAAAAATGTATGCTTGCAGGAGACTTTGAAGCTGTGAAATGACACGCCCCGTTAAATAAAAATTCCATAAAAAATCCGGAAAATTTTCCTTGATCTCCCATAATTCTGGTATAGTTTAAACAGGATAAATTTACAAAAAATTCCATCGATCAGTGGGGAGTTTACAAGGAAAAAACTTCAAATCCGTATCTATCAAAAGCCATTATGATAAAGGCTCTTTAACCGAACAAGTTTTGATTAAATAAAACCTAAAATCAATGCGAAATAGTGAATACAGGGTTCGGACATAGTTTTCCTTATAAAAAAATAAAAAAACAGGAGTTTACCAAATGCAAATTGCCCAACAACGAGACGATAAACTGAGCGAAATCATCCATAAAGGGGGAGGGTTTGACCTGAGTGGAAATTGTTATGGTGCCGCGGTCTACATGGATTCCCACCATCCTTGTGGCGGAAATGGTGGCTTCATATGGGTTAAAGAAAAAGAGACATTTATTGAGTTAGCACGTTATTTACCCTACTTTTTTGTCGATATTCAGAATCCTGAAAACAATCATCAGGTTTGGGATGAAGTAAACCCAATTGTTGACCTATATCAATCTGGGCAATTAACTCTAGAACAGACCCGTCTCAAAATGAACGAAGCGCTCTCACCGACTTTTTTGGTGATTGAATGGTGGGGTATCTATGATGATTTGAGAACATCGGAAAATCAATTTGCGAAAGATCTCCGAGAAAGATACTGGGAGGAAATTCAGGACGATGAAGAGGAAGAACCGAAAAATGATGCAATTCCGGATGAGATGAAAGATGAATTTGCAAGTTGGGTAAAGGATTTTGTGTAAGTTTAAAAGTTAAAAAAATATTTTAATTATTCTTTCTCTCTCTCAACAAGTATTTATTGTGAACTTGTAAATTAAAAATAAAAGGATTTAAAGGAGTATAAGAATGGCAAATGTTGTTGTTAGTGAAATTAAAATAACCGGTGAAAATAAAATCTTAAACGACTTAGCCCAGTTCGTAAAATCTGAAGATTATGATTTTGATCTAGAGAAAATCACCGATGACCCTTCTACTCAATATTCGGAGGACGAGAAACCACAAATTAATTTTACAGATGATGTTTATTACTTTGATGTAGAAACTGAATGGATTGCACCTTATGACGAATTAAAAATTTTATCGAAAAAATTCCCAACCCTCCGAATTGAATTAGTTGTTAAGGCATATGATGATGGTATTTGGCAAAAAGTCATCTATGAGAGTGGAAAACAAGTTGAGTTTATTGAAGAAGAAATGCGGTATGCTGATGACGATGAGGGTGGGTATGTAATCAATGGTCTGGATTGAATTTTTTCTAAATTGCCAATAATATGTTTCGTGAGTTCCCAATTACCACAATATCTATCGCCAGATCGAATTTATTGATTTTCGCCAAAAAGATTAAATCCGAAATAGAAATTTTCAAAGTATTGTAATTTTATTAAATATCCTTAATTTTTCTAAAGAATCAATCCATTTATCAAATACATTTATTTCCACTATAAAATGAAAGCAAATTTCATAGATTGGGTGAAGTGTTTTTTGTAAAAAAAAATTAAGCCACAATCATCGAATTGACTTAAAAAATAGATTACTAAATAATTTTCACATTCATACAAAAACAACAGATTAAAATACCAAAATAGGAGAATGCTTTGGCAGTTGAATTATTAATCTCTCCCCCTGCATCCGGAAAAACGGAATCCTGCATCCAAAGAATTAAAACGATTCAAAAAGAACACCCATTGGCAAAAATACGAGTAGTAGTTCCGGATCGTGTACAAGCAGCAGCCTTTCGGAAAAGATTGGCAATTGCTGGTGGTTCTTTAGGTACTCAAGTTGGTAGGTTCACAGACCTATATTACAGCATCCTTCAAAAATCCGGAAACGATATGCCTCTAGCATCTTCACCATTGCTTCACCGGCTTATTCAGGAAATTGTTAATGATGCTGTTAATGAGGGTGATCTGCCTTATTATCAATCGATATCAGGCTTTCCTGGATTTATTCTCGCCCTGCAAAATAGTTTTGCAGAACTAAAGCGGGCATTTATTGATTCGGAAAGTTTTATAGAAATTACCCAATCTGGTACCCCTGCGCAGAAAGATCTTGGGACTTTGTATCAGCGGTACCTTACACGATTGAAATCTTTAAATTGGGCGGACCCAGAGGATATCAATTGGCTTGCTATCTCCTCATTAAAAAATAACCCCATCTGCGTTTCCGATACTCGATTAATAGTTGTAGATGGGTTTGATTCATTTAATGGAGCTCAATTTCAATTCTTAAAATTATTATCTGAAGGAGCTAATGAAATTCTGATTACATTTCCTGGTGAGTCAGATTCTGAACGTTTTGCTCATCACCGCTTTATGGATGATTTTATAAAACTAAAGGAGTTGCTTGCTCCAACCATATCTGAAAAGAATTATTCTATTTACTTACCTGATGAAATCCGACATATTGAAAAACATATTTTTAATCAAGAAATACCAAGTGTTATGTCTGTGGCACAACCAATATTAATGGAAACCCGGTCTCCGGCAGATGAAGTACGAGAAGCTTTACGGTGGATAAAAAAATTGGTTATTCGTAAAAAGCTGCCTTTAAAAAGCTGTATTATCTTTACACCCAATCCATCAGTTTACCATCCATTATTAAGGCTTTATGCTGATGAATTTGGAATTCCGGTAACCTTTACATTGGATGAATCATTAGAAAAATCACCCGCAATTTCAGCGTTAATCAATTTGCTTAACCTTCCAGTGAAAAATTTTAATTCTAGATTATTAATAAATGTCTTGAGATCCCCTTATTTTGAATTTTTAATGGATTCGGAAATCGTAGATACTTTTGAAATGGTAAGTAGAGTAGCACAAATTGTTGAGGGTCGGGATCAATGGCAAGAAGCATGGGATCGTCTAACTTCTACTGTTGATCAAAATTGGAATGAACTTGATGACGAACGCAACGCACCGAAATTACCAAGGGGGGAGGATGCAATTAAATTAAAACATATTCTGGATGCAGTGTTCCAAATGATCTCACCCCCTATACAGCGTTCTTCCCAAACCAGTTGGATCAACTGGTTGGAAAATCTCTTGGATAATTTGAAGTTTTATGAAAGAACCGATAATGAACGCGATTTGTCTGCGTCAGAAATGTTTCGGGAGGTGCTGCGATCACTTGTATCAAGTGAAGTAGTTGTAGGAGAGCGCCAAGTTGATTACCAACAGTTTTTGGTGGATTTACTTGGCACTTTACAAGGGGAGAGATTCCGTGAGCTTGGGATTAGTAAACAACCAGCTTTACTTGTCGCTAGAATGACGGAGGCGAGAGGAATTCGTTTTAAAGCAGTTGCCATTTTAGGCTTGTCGGAAGGATCGTTTCCGATCAATGAAAGACCCGATCCATTTCTAAATGAGGAAATTCGTGCGGAATTAGGTTTAGAACCTCGTTTACAGCGAGAACAAGCTGGATTGTTCTACCAGGCTCTTACTCGTTCGGATCAATATCTTTTGATAACACGTCCTTATATGTCGGAAGACGGTGAACAATGGGAAGAATCAATATTTTGGACCGCAGTTAAAAAGTTGTTTGACCCGTCAGCATTGATAAAAATTAATCCTGATAAGGGGCTTAACCTTACTAATGCGGCTTCAACACAAGAATTATTATTTGAGGCTGTTCGTTTAAAAAGTCTTCCGCAAAAGTATGATTTCTTGCTTGAGCGTTGGCAAAATCTACAACAAGCACGTGATGTATTAAAAGCTAGAAGATCTAAAGTCCCGGTTGGGCATTTTGAAGGCTTTACCGAGACCATAAAACGTGAAATAAATGAAAAATTTTCTCCAAACACCGTTTGGAGTGCTTCCCGACTTGAAACGTACAGCACTTGTCCATTTCAGTTTTATGTTAAGACGATGCTTGAATTGGAAGAACGAATATTACCCAGTTTGGATATGGATGCAAAACAACGAGGTAGTTTACTTCATAAAATTTTGGAAGAAACCTATAAGAATATCCCTGATCCAGATAATTTGACATCGGTTATAGAATCTCTTAAAAAAGAATCGCGCAAACAATTCTTGAACGCCCCTCGGACTTTTGGTTTTCGCCCTTCTCTTTTATGGAGTATTGAGCAAGAACAACTTTATGGAATATTGGAACAATCAGTTACCGCTTTAGCTGAAGACAGTACATGGATACCGTTTAAGTATGAAGCTAAATTTGGTATTAAAGAAACTTTGCCACTGGAGATAAATTTGAATGGAGAAAGTATCCTGCTCAAGGGGGTGATTGATCGTGTGGATAAAAATGCATCTGGCCAACTTCGCATAATTGATTATAAAACCGGAGGTTCACATTTATCTATAAAAGATCTAGTAAATGGATTGCGGTTGCAATTACCCATTTACGCACTTGCGGCTAGGGATGCGCTTGGTTTGGGAGAACCAATGGATGGAATGTATTGGAAGATTCTTGCTGCTGAACCAGGTTCATTAAAGCTGGGAAAATTTTCAAACGATGCCTCTTCAGGCGTTCAAGCAACAATCGACATTGCTTTATCCCATATCAGTCGAATACTCCATAATATCCGTTCAGGTGAATTCCCCCCTGCTGCACCGGAAGATGGCTGCCCCTCTTACTGCCCAGCGGCTCAGTGGTGCTGGCGTTATGAACCAGGATGGTGATGAATGAATCAAGATTTAAAAAATCAGGTGCTTGGCGCTTTTAGGCTAACCGATAACCAAAAAATGGCTGTGCTCGAGCGCGAAAAAGATGTCGTTGTTACTGCAGGAGCTGGCAGTGGGAAAACCAGTACGTTGGTTGCTCGTTTTGTTACTCTTTTAGCAGATGGATATCCACTGCGAAGTGTTGTGGCAATTACCTTTACCGAGAAAGCAGCCCGTGAAATGCGCTCTCGGGTTCGGCAGACCTTAGCAAATTTGGCAAATCAATCTACTTCTAAAGTAGACCGTCAAAAATGGGAAAATTTAAATGCTGAAATGGATTCGGCGCGAATTGCAACAATTCACAGTTTTTGTTCTGAAATCTTAAGAGAACATCCGGCTGAGGCTGGTATTGATCCAAAATTTAATATCCTTGACGAGGGACTTGCAGCGGCATTAAAGCAACAAATCGTTGAGGAAACAATGATAAAGTTAGTAAAATTAAATAAATTTTTGCCTTTGTTTCAGATGTTAAAAATAGCTGATTTATCAAGACTATTAACATTTCTACTGAATAAACGATTGGAAGTACAGGAATCATTTGAGAAAAAAATAGATATTGATCAAGTGATTCAGAGCAGTTTTGAAGCTATGCTTTTTGATAAAGAAATCGTAAACATTATCGATAATTTGCGTAGTATGGGAACACTGGAACTGAAAAAAGATGCGGGTGATAAACTTGCTGAACAGATCAAATTATTATTAGTGGTATGGGGAAAAGCAGAAACCGCGCACGCAGCAGGTGATATTATTGGATGTTCGAGTTATTTGTATCAAGCCCGTAGAGAATCAATGGGACTCCGTGCAGGCTACAAAACAAGTATAGCTAAAGAGATGTTAAGAGAGCTGCAGAAACTTTATGATGAAATCATAGACCCTATTTGTGGTGGAAAAGATTCGAAAGAACCACCACCAAGCAATGAAACCGAAACCAATAGCATTGTGTTTTTGCAATTAATTAAACCCGTTTTTGAAATGTTATACAATGACTATAAGGATAATTTAAACAAAAACGGATACCTTGATTTTGATGACCTTGAAAAAGGTGCCTCTGAAATTATCAAACAACCAGAGATCAAAAAACGTTGGCAAAATGAGATCCAAGCACTTCTGGTTGATGAATTTCAGGATACAAATGAGCGCCAACGGCAGATCGTTGAAGCCCTGTCAGGAAAAAAGGGTAGGTTGTTTGTTGTTGGGGATTTAAAACAAAGTATCTATCGTTTCAGACGGGCAGATGTTACCGTTTTTCGTAATATCAGAGATAAAGTAAAAGCCCAAGGCGGTTTAGTCATTGATCTCGATGAAACATTCCGAGCACATAAGTCAGTAATTAATGGTATGGGCGATTTATTAAAAGACATTATGGGAGAGAAAGATATTCCTTCACAGCCGTTTTATGTATCGTATCAAGCGCTTATTTCAAATCGGAATGATCCACGTAAAGGAATTTCTAAACCTTTTATTGAATTTGTTTTTGGGGCTGGTGATAAAGCCAAAGATTCCAGACCTGAAGCTGCTGCTGCTCTAGCGACCCGTTTGATTGAACTAAAAAGAGAAGGCCAAATAAAGAGCTGGGATGATGTAACTTTATTGTTTCGAGCATCGACCGGATTTCCTTTTTATGAAAATGCATTTGAAGAAGCAAATATACCTTTTGTTACTGTTTCTGGAAGGGGATTTTATGATCGTCCAGAAATCCGCGATATTTTAAATATCTTACGTGCATTGACTGACCTTACGGATGATTTAACCATGTCAGGATTACTCCGTTCACCTGCATTCGGTTTGACTGATGCAGCATTGTATCATCTGCGTTGGCAAAATGAAACGGCTTTACATTTCTGGGACATATTAAATGGGGATCTCTCTGGTTTGGATGATGTTAATCAGAAACGTGCAAAACGAGCACTTAGTATTATCAAAAAACTTTTGCCTTCCGTGGACAAGATCCCTATTGCTGAATTATTAAAGAAAATTGTTGATGAAACAGATTACAGAACAATCCTCGCAATTGGAGATACCAATGGAAATGGGGGGCGATTGTGGCGTAATTTGGATAAATTAATTTTGGATGCCCATCAGAGTGGAAAAGTGAATGTCCGAGATTTTCTTGATTATCTGGTTACTCTTAATGATGTTGGCGCACGGGAAGGCGAAGCTTCTGCAGAATCACTAGGTTCGGTAAGGTTGATGACGATTCATAAATCCAAAGGATTGCAGTTTCCAATTGTGGTTTTGGCCGATACAAATCGGGAACCAAGAGGTGGAGGGGCGTTGGCTTATTTGCTTCCTCAATTCGGATTAACTTGCAAACTAGATCCGGAACCACTTATGTTCCGCTTTGCTAAAAAGCAGGACAAGATTGAAACGGAAGCAGAGACGCTGCGTGTATTGTATGTTGGGTTAACACGTACCCAAGAAAAACTCATCATTAGTGGGTTTACAACGCCAAACAGTAAAGCTTTATGGAATACAAACGCTTGGTTAACAGAATTATGTGATTCTGCTCAAATTGATTTAAATTCATTAGTAAACAAATCAGGAGAAGCGGATTTTTATCAGACCACAACTGGGGAAACTATTCGAGCTTGGGTAAACATCCCAAAGAACCGAGTGATTAGTACTGACACATCAGGTTTAATTAACCACATAACAAATCAAGATGAGATGCCAATTTATGGCTCTTTGTTAATTGATGAAAAAGAGACTTCGCCAGAAGACGAGGTAAGGGAGTTACGCTCATGGCGTGCTACCGGGAGTGTTTCTGAAATTCCTCCAACAGTGATTGGCAATATGGTTCATAAAGCGATCGAACTTTGGTGCTTTCCAGATAATCCAAGATTGATTACATTGCTTGAAACGACTGCAAAAAATGCAGGATTGGCACAATTATCCCAAATTACATTCGCAACCAATCGTGCAATAGAATTACTGACACGATTCCATGCACATCCAATAAAAAATGAAATTGAAGCAGCTTCACAACGGTACCATGAACTGCCTTATTCTAGGATGGATGGTAAAAATGTTGAAAACGGATATATCGATTTGTTGTATCGTTCCCCAAGAGGCTGGGAAATTATTGATTTTAAGACGGATTCAATTCAGAACACGACCCAACAATCTGAATTGATATCTCAATATGCCAAACAGGCACGAAAGTATACCAGTGTTGTAACAGGTTTCCTAGGCGAGAAAGTTGTAACAAAATTATGCTTTTTAGACGCTCATGGAAAGTTGGATATTATAGAAATCAACTCATGATCAAATGGTTTTATTTCAATGATGTAATAATGTGAGGTTAGTTTGGATTTAACAATTAATATCGAAACGAATGTAATTGGAAAAAACCAGCAACATGAAAGATGCTGGGAAATGATAATTGTTAACCCAGAGATTATTTTAACTCTTAAGGATCTGGTTACTGAATTAGTTCGGGAGGAAGTAAATACCTGGAATTTATCCAATCAAAAAAGGAGATTGTATCCTGTATTGTCTTTTGAAGAATTTGAAAATGGATATTTAGCTGGAAAGTTTGACTTTAAGGAGAAAAGAAAAGATATTGAACCAGAAAAAGAAGTAATCAAAGCAATCGAGGCTTTTGAAAATGGTTCTTATTATGTTTTTGTAAATGGAGAGCAAATCAAAGCACTTAATGATGAAATTATTATGAACCCAAATTGTCACATAGTTTTTATTCGCGTTATTCCCCTAGTAGGAGGTTGATAATTATGGTCGATTTAGATATGAATAAAATTTTACCTATAATTCAAAATGAAAATTCCTCCCTGGAAGAACTTTTCGATTGTTTAAAAAGTATTTTCTATTCTAATTCTTTATGGGATATGTATACTTATCGGAACATTTATTATTATGAAAATCTTCCCAGAAGCTTATACGAGAGTATTCTTTTTGAACGTCTGGAAGCATTATATCCAATTGCTGATGATTACCCCGATGTTTTTAGGGGGAGAGAAGAATCAAATGAACCATTGGATCCATGCAAAACCGTTATCTCCAACTGGTTGGCAGTGCTACATGGTTCACGTCCTTTTAAGCGTATTGTGCCTTATTTGCCTGACATGAGTTTTGAGTTTAAGTATTATTTGGTTTTGGAAAAATTAATTCACAACCATAAACCTTGTTATTCAAAGGCTGAAACTCAATTTCTCTTGTCCTGTCTTAATTTCGAAAATGACTATTTTATTCTCGAATCATTAACCCATTGTAAATTTGAAGAAAAAGATATCTTGATGATAGAAGATAATCTTCTGGTGGACAAAAAACATCAAGATCCGGTGGTACTGGACATTTACCTTCAACTGGACGACGATGAATTGGCAAACTTATTAAAACGCTTCATTAATGCCAAAACAAGAAAAAAACGTTTAACTGCTCTGGAATTGATGCAAAAATGTAAACAGAAAAATCGTTTAAGCGAATTATGTGATGAACTTCAAACACAATACAAAAAAAGAACCAATCTTCTGGATATTGAAAAACACCTGTTGGGGATTACATCACCAATGGTTTTATTAGACCAGAAAGATGTGAACGGTATTGAAAATTTATTTCTATTACTGGACGGATTAGGAAAACACAAACTGGTCCATAGTTCCGCAGATAATTTCCCCGCCAGATTTAGTCAAAAAATTTATAATTGCAAACCTTTAGGTACTGATACGAAAGAAGTCTTTCAAAAGCATGCACTTGAAATGCAGCTTTCTGAAGAACGCTTGTTAGAACTTGGTTTTTTTGCAGAACAATGGCGGGAATATATCGATTACGTTTTGGATTGGAAAGGGTACTTGAATGCGATGGAGTGGTTTGATAACCCATTCGAAAAGCGTAATCAATTTAATGAAGTCTATCAACTATTGGGGGAAGAGAGATGGCAACAATTGCTAAAAATTGATTCACAAAACCCTGAAAGTCAACTTTCAGTGCTTACGGATATTTTTTTAGGTAATCTCACGTTTGACACTTTTTTGGAAAGACTTAAAGAAATTTCCCGTATTGATTATACAACCAGGAGAAAACTATTTTATTATTTAGGTACTGTTCCTTTACCAAAAGGGAACAATCGGCAGGAGGAACTGCTTTACCGGTACCAATGTTTTCAAGATATTTTTCGCGCTGCTGGTAACAATGAAAATGATAAGAATTGTATTCAGGAATCCATTCTGATGCTTGTGGAAGAAGCCGGTTTTTCTGATCTGGAGACTTTCCAGTTTTTTATGGAAAAGGAAATTGTTAAGGATTTAAAAGACGGAGCCGTAGAAGTCACACTTGATGAATATCTCTTGCGATTATCTTTAAACCCAGTTGGTGAACCTGTTTTTGAGGTTTTTAAAGATGGCGTTATAAAACGCAGTTTACCAAAGGCCTTGAAAGATGACCCACAGGTGAACCATCTTAAAGAGCGGGTTAAACAAATCAAAAAAATGACAACACGCCTGCGGCGTTTTTTGGAAAATTCCATGTGTAGTGAAAGAAAATTTTCTCCCCAGGCTTTAAATTCATTTTGTGAAAATCCGGTTTTGAAAATTTTGTTGGAACAGGTTGTTTTTCACAATGCTCGTCTGATGGGGTATCCAGTTAATGAATGCAAAGCATTGTTACTATTGGATGGGCAAGAAGTGGCGCTTCAAGAAGAGGATGTACTCCAAATTACACACCCATGTGAAATGTTAAAGCGGGGAGATTGGCATCGTTGGCAAGCGGAGTGTTTTGCCCAAGAACGTGTACAGCCATTTAAACAAATCTTCCGTGAAGTTTATACAGTAACCGAAGCTGAAATGAATGAAGAAGCCGAATCTTTGCGTTTTTCTAATTTGCCCATTGAAGCGGGCAATGCAGTAGGCTTGTTCAGAGCGCGAGGATGGAAGATTGAGGCAGATTTTGATAAAGTCTCTTATGCCTCCAAATATTTTGATGGCCATGGATTTGAAGCAAAATCTGATACTGTCCTTTATTTATATCTGGCAACCACAGAAGAAACCACTTTTGAAAATATCTACTTCGTAGATTATAAAAACAAAAAAATACCGCTGCAAGAAATACCGGCGATCATTTTCAGTGAAACCATGCGCGATATTGATCTGGTGGTCAGTAAAGCATACGTTGGTGAAACATCATGGGAACAATCTACCACGACCAAAGAAAGTCGTGCGTTATTGATCAATGAAACTTGCCGGCTGCTCAATATCAAAAATGTTAAAACCGAAGACGGTTTTGCCTGGATATCGGGTAGATTGGGCAATTATAAGGTGCATTTGGGAAGCGGATCGGTTCACCAATTACCCGGAAATTATGTATGTATCATTCCTGATCCAAAAGTTAAAAATTCAAATTTATATCTGCCTTTTGTTGATAAGGACATGGTCAGCGCTATCATCCTTTCAAAGGTATTGCTGTTGGCAAGGGATGAAACCATCACCGATCCAATCATCTTAAGTCAACTTCGGCCACCTGATTGGACTGTACCTACTTAAATGGACATGGAATTAAGAGATTGATTGTACCGCTTTTCGAAAGTGCCTGGTGAAAGATAACCCAAGGTCGAGT